>NZ_JAINVH010000041.1 GCF_020400825.1 Streptomyces sp. HPF1205 | reverse complement strand
GCAGTTCCTCTACCAGGGCAAGAACCCCAGCGCGGGCGGCGACTACAACCTCCTGCCCTGGCGCCCGGGCCTGCTCACCCTGCAGAACTGACCCACCCGCCGACCGTATCCACCACCTGGGAAACCCCGGCCGCACACCCGGCCGGGGCCCGGCACGTTGTGAGCGCTGAAAACACACGGAGAGGCTCTGACGAGAATGCCAAGATCAACTCTTCGCGCCCTTTTGGTCGGCGCGCTCGGAATAACCACCGCGGTCATGCTGACGGTGTCGCCGGCCTCGGCATCCAACGAGGTGGTCCAGAAGTGGCTGACGACCTCGGACCTGAGCCAGCATCTGGCGCCGCAGGGCGACCTGGGCTTCTCGGGCTCGTCCGGCTCGGGAACCATCAGCGTCGACGACACGCAGACGTACCAGACCATGGACGGGTTCGGCGCCGCGATGACGGACACCTCGGCGTGGCTGCTGTCCACCAAGCTGAGCGGCACCGCGCACACGGGTGTGATGAACGCGCTGTTCAGCCCGAGCCAGGGCATCGGCATCAGCTGGCTGCGGGTCCCCATGGGCGCCTCGGACTTCTCCGCGACCGCGAAGCCGTACTCGTACGACGACAACCTGTCGGCGTCCACCGGCACGACCGTGGGCGTGGGCTCCGGTCGCTGCCTTGACGACACCGGCAACACCGCGAACGGCACGCAGCAGTACATCTGGGACTGCGCCGCCGGCAACGCCAACCAGCAGTACACGTACACCAGCGCGTCGGAGCTGCGCATCGCCGGCAAGTGCCTGGACGCCAACGGCCAGGGCACCAGCAACGGCACCAAGGTGATCCTCTACACCTGCAACGGCGCGAACAACCAGAAGTGGACGCTGGGCATCGACGGCTCGATCAAGGGCGTGCAGTCCGGGCTGTGCCTCGACGTTTCCGGGGCGGCGACCGCCAACGGCAGCCTGGTCCAACTGTGGGCCTGCAACGGCGCGAACAACCAGAAGTGGACCCGGCCCGACCCGACGCTCGCCAACTTCTCCATCGCGCACGACCTCGACTACATCATCCCCGACCTGAAGCAGGCCGCGGCCCTCAACCCGGCCGTCAAGCTCATGGCCAACCCGTGGAGCCCGCCGGGCTGGATGAAGTCCAACGGCCAGATGAACAACAGCAACCACACCGGGACGCTGCTCTCCTCCAGCTATGGCCCCCTCGCGCAGTACTTCGTGAAGTTCCTCCAGGCCTACGCCGCGCAGGGCGTCCCGTTCTACGCGATCACCCCGCAGAACGAGCCGTCGTACGCCACCGCCTATCCCGGGATGGACTTCAGCGAGCAGAGCGAGGCGAACTTCGTCGCGAACAACCTCGGACCGGCGCTGGCGCAGGCGAACCTGTCGCCGAAGGTGCTCGGCACCGACTTCAACACCGACCAGCTCTCCGGCTACGCGGAGCCGCTGATGAGGGACGCGGGCGCGAGCAAGTACCTGGCCGGCACCTCCTGGCACTGCTACGCGGGCAACCTCGCCGCCATCTCGACGATGCACACGGACTTCCCGGGCAAGGACAACTACGAGACCGAGTGCTCCGACGGCATCGACCCGCAGAACGCGATCGAGACCTTCATCCAGTCCACCCGCAACTGGTCACGCGCCGCGACCATGTGGAACATCGCCCAGGACCAGAACAACGGCCCGGTGATCCCCGGCGGCTGCGGAGCCTGCACCCCGCTGATCACCGTGAACCAGAGCACCGGGAACGTGACCTACAACGCCGCGTACTACTCGGTCGGCCACTTCAGCAAGTTCGTCACGCCCGGCGCCGTACGCATCGCGTCGACCACCTCGGCGAACCTCGACGACGTCGCGTTCAAGAACCCCGACGGCTCGATCGCGCTGGTCGTCTACAACAAGTCCACCTCCGCCCAGTCGTTCAGCACGAGCTGGAAGGGCCAGACCTTCAGCGACTCACTGGCCGCCCACGCCATCGCCACCTACAAGTGGTCGCCGGCGTGACGGTGGCCCCCGTGACGGTGGCCGGCTCGACAGCGGCCGCCGCCGGTCGGCGCTGAGCCGCCGTCCCGGCTCCCGGCGAGCGCTCGGCCTGCCGCCCCCGGCAGGCCGAGCGCGTCGTCCGCGTGTCACACGCGTGCGCACGTGTGCGGGCGGGCCCGGCCGTCGGTGCGCCGTGGCGCTCCGTTCAGCCCGGCAGCGGGAGCTCGGCCCAGATGGCCTTGCCGGTGGCGGTCTGCCGGCTGCCCCAGCGTTCGGCGACCTGGGCGACGAGCAGGAGCCCGCGTCCGCCCTCGTCGAAGATCCGTGCCCGCCGCAGGTGCGGGGCGGCGCTGTTGGCGTCGGACACCTCGCAGATGAGCGCGTTGGCGCGGATGAGGCGGAGCTGGATGGGTGCGTGGCCGTAGCGGATGGCGTTGGTGACCAGTTCGCTCACGATCAGCTCCGTGGCGAAGGCGAGCTCGTCCAGTCCCCAGGCGGCCACCTGTTCCACCGCCATCCGGCGGGCCCTGGCGACGCCCGCGGGATCGGAGGGCAGTTGCCAGGTGCGTACCCGGTCGGCGTCCAGGGCGTGGCTGCGGGCCAGGAGCAGAACGATGTCGTCCGCCGCCGGGGCGGGTTTCACCTGTCGCATCACGTGCTCGCAGGTGTCGTCCAGGCAGTCGGCGGGGTCGCGCAGGCCTTCCCGCAGGAGGTCGAGGCCGACGTCGATGTCCCGGCCCGCGGCCTCGACCAGGCCGTCGGTGTACAGGGCCAGTACGCTGCCCTCGGCCAGTTCGACGTCGACCGCTTCGAAGGGCAGGCCGCCCAGCCCCAGCGGCGGGCCGGCGGGCAGGTCCAGGAACCGGGCGGTGCCGTCGGGGTCCACCACGGCCGGCGGCGGATGGCCGGCCCTGGCCATCTGGCAGCGGCGGGTGACCGGGTCGTACACGGCGTACAGGCAGGTCGCCCCGACCTCTCCCGTGGCCTCTCCCACCCGCTGCCGGACGTCCGGGCCCTCCTCCCGGTCCAGCCGGAGCACGAGGTCGTCGAGTTGGGTGAGCAGTTCGTCGGGGGCGAGGTCGACGTCGGCGAGGGTCCGCACCGCGGTCCGCAGCCGGCCCATCGTGGCCGACGCGTGGATGCCGTGTCCCACAACGTCGCCCACCACCAGGGCGACGCGCGCCCCGGACAGCGGGATGACGTCGAACCAGTCACCGCCCACCTCGCTGCCCGACCCCGCGGGGAGGTAGCGGGCGGCGAGGTCCACGGCCGCCAGTGCCGGCAGCCGCTCGGGCAGCAGGCTGCGCTGCAGGGCGAGGGCGGTGCGCCGCTCCCGCGTGTAGCGTCGGGCGTTGTCGATGCTCACCGCCGCTCTGGCGGCGATCTCCTCGGCGAGCAGCAGGTCGTCCCGGCCGAAGGCGTCGTCGGTTCGGTGCCGCAGGAGGATCACCAGGCCGAGGGTGACCCCCCGGGCGCGTAACGGCACCAGCATCAGCGAGTGCACCCCGTGCCGTCTCATGCTCTCGGCGCGGGCCGGGGATGCCGCCATCCACTCGCGGACTGCCGGGTCGCCCATGCCGTGCCGGGTGCCCAGCCCGGTGACCAGCGCCCGGACCGGCGGGGAGCCCAGGGGGTACACATCGGCCGTGCCGGGCGGCACGACCGATTCGGGGCACCCGGGGAGCACCGAGCGCTGCGCGGCACGGTGGAAGACGACCGGCCCGGCCGGGGACACCGGATTCGGCTCGTCGCCCTGCGCGACGGACTCCAGCAGGTCCACGGTCACGAAGTCCGCGAACCCTCCGACCGCCACCTCGGCGAGTTCCTCGGCGGTCTTCGACACGTCCAGCGTGCTGCCGATACGCACGCCGGCGTCGTTGAGGACCGCCAGGCGGCGCCGGGCCCAGTACTGTTCGGTCGTGTCGACCACCAGGGCCGACATGCCCTGCACCGTGCCTGCCCCGTCCTTCAGCGGCGACATGAAGATCGACCAGGCGTGATCGCGGACCTCGCCGGTCGCCCGGCTGGGTTCCTGCTCGCGGTAAATTGCCTCACCGGTGCTGATGACTTGCCGCTGCAGGCGGTCGATCTCGGTGTGGGAGGCCTGGATCTCCGACACGGTCAGGCCCCGCATCTCCTCCGGAGGCATGCCCATGGCGATGCTCATGGCCTGGTTGCACGTCACGAACCGCGCGTCGCTGTCGTAGACGGCCACGGGCAGGGGCAGCTGCGCCAGGGTCATGTCCCACAATCGCGCGGCGGCCGCGTCGCTCGGACCGGCCGAGTACGTCGCCGCCGCCCCGCTCAGGAGCCAGTGGCTCTCCCCGGTCGGGTGGGCCAGCGGCGTTCCCTGCAGATGCCCGGCGACCCGGTACCCGTCCCGGTGCCGCAGCACCACCTGGCTCGTCCACGGCAGGCCGGCGGACATGTGCCCGCGGGCGGAGGCGGGCAGCTCCGCGGCGAAGAGATTGTCAGCGCTCACACGCAGCAGTTCGTGCGCCTTGTAGCCGAGCACTCCCTCGACGGCGGCGCTCCAGGCCACGATCCCACCATGGGCGTCGACCACGATCCTGAAGTCCGTGGAGACCGCTCCGCCCTTCGCATCTCCTGTGGCGACGGGCTCATCGTCCATGGGGGCTCGTACCTCATTCCTGCCGGCGCCGCGCGTGTGAGCAACAAGGCGGCCATGACCTTAGCATTCCGCTGCGGTACACCCCCCTGCAACCGGCAATCCGGCATGTCGGCCGCCGGCCCCTCTCCCCCGCGGATACCGGTGGCGGCGGCCGGCCGGACCCGCGCGGTCCTGGCGGTCCGTCAGCCGCCGCGGCCGCCGCCCCGCCGTCCCGGAAGGCGTCCTCGCCGGATAACCTGTCCACATGTCCCCCCGACCCGCCGGATCGCGCCCGACCCTGTCACTGGTGGCCAAAACCGCTGGTACGAGCGTGCCCA
This sequence comes from Streptomyces sp. HPF1205, assembly GCF_020400825.1. GTDB lineage: Bacteria > Actinomycetota > Actinomycetes > Streptomycetales > Streptomycetaceae > Actinacidiphila. The sequence goes on along the minus strand of NZ_JAINVH010000041.1, from coordinate 71,461 downwards.
CCGTGTCCAAGGTGCTGCGCGGCGGAACCGACGTCTCGGCCGAGACGCGCGCGAAGGTCATGGAAGCCGTGCAGGCCGTCGGCTACACCCGCAGGGCCGGATCCAAGATCGAGAACGTGCGGGACGAGAGCGGCTTGTCCAATGTGCTCGATCTCGTCGTCACCCACCTCGAGGGGTCATGGGCGAACCTGGTGATCGCCGGGGTCGGCCGGGAGGCCGCGGCGGCCGGGCTCGACGTCGTGCTGACCCTCGCCGAGCCGGACACCGACTGGGTGTCGCGGGTCCTGCGAAGGCGCACCGTCGGCACCATCGGGACGCTGGTCGACCCGGCCTCGCGGCAGTTCAACGCGCTGTCCGCCGCGGGCGTCCCCGTGGTGCTGATCGACCCGATGAGCGCGCCGCCGTCGGGGGTGGCGAGCATCGGCGTGGCGAACTGGGACGGCGGCCGTATGGCGGCCGAGCACCTCGTCTCCCTCGGGCACACGCGGATGGGGGTCGTCGCGGGCCATGCCCGGCATCTGTTCAGCCGGGCGCGCGTGGACGGCTTCCGTGCGGCGGCCGACACGGCGTCCGCCGGAGGTGCCACGGTGTCCGTGGCCTACGGCGGTTGGAACCGCGCCAAGGCGGTGACCGCCACGCACACCCTGCTCGACGGTGACTCGGGGATCACGGGGATCTTCGCGTGCACGGACTCCATGGCGCTGGGCATCTACGACGCGCTGGAGGCCCGGGGCCTGCGCATTCCCGAGGACGTGAGCGTCGTCGGCTTCGACGACCTGCCCGAGGCGCAGTACATCAGTCCCGGGCTGACGACCGTCCGGCAGCCCAGCGCCGAATTGGGTGCCACGGCGGTCAAGCTGCTGATCGAGCTCTCCCGGAGCGAGGACGGCGGCACCCGCCCGCCCGCCCGCATGGAGCTGGCGACCGAGCTGGTCGTGCGTGCCTCCACCGGCCCCGCCTCGGCGGCCGGGGCGTAACCACCGACGACGCGCGCGGGCACGTCCCGCTCGGTCCACGCCGCCGTTTCAGCGCTGCTGTGTCGCCACCACCCGCAGGACGAGGCGGCTCGGGTGGGCGGGGCCGTGGCGGACCGTGCAATGCGCCACGGTGGGCTCCGCGCTCCCCCCGGCCGGCTCGAAGACGTTCCGGCCGATGTCCCAGCGGGGCGAGGAGCTCGGTGCGATGTCGACGCGCACCCGGTGGCCCGGCAGGAACGTGTGCGCCGTCGACCAGAGGTCCACGGCGAACTCCTGGTTCCGGCCCGGCTCGACCGGTCGCCTCGCGCCGCGGCCCGTGACGGGGTCGACGAGCCGCGCCGATCCTCGCTGCACGCCGTCGGCGACGACAAGGCTGCGCCCGTCCGGATGCTCGTCGCACAGGCGTACGACCACATCGGCGTCCGTTCCCGTGGTCGTGAGGTGGACGACGGCGCCGACCGGGCCCATGACCGTGAGCTCCTCGCCGAGCGGCTCGGTGCGCCACGACACCACGTCCTGCCGCCGCTCGACCGGCGCCTGGTCGGCGGGCCCCGACTCGTACGGCGCGAAGAGGAGTACCGCGCCGCCGCGCGTCGGGACCGGGGACGCCGGATCGCTGATCAGGCGCCGCTCGCCGGGCTCGGGCGGGCCCGCCGTGAGGGACCCGCCGGCGCTCAGGTACAGCGGGAGCGTCCGCGTGCCGGGCGGGGGGAACTCGTCCGACGTCACCCACCGGTTCGAGCCCGTCACGAACACGCGGACCGGCGGCGTGTCCGCGGCACCCGCACGAAGGGCGGCGTCGAACCAGCGCACGTGGTACGCGGTGAGGTCCACGCCGCCGCCGAGGTCGTCGACGGACGAGCCCGGCCCGAAGTCCACGCCCGCCGTCCGGCCCGACATGTTGTCGTGCGACCAGGGGCCGACAAGGAGACGGGGCGCCGGCGCGCCGGTGTCCTTCGCGCGGCGCAGCAGACGCCGGTAGATCTCCAGGGTCGATCCGAGGAAGACGTCGAACCATCCGCCGACGAGGAGGACCGGGACATCGATCGCCTCGATCCGCCCGGCGATCTTCCCGGCCCGGTGCTGCGCGGACTCGAAGGGTTCCCGCAGCCGGTCCAGGCCCCACACGACGATCGCCTCGGCGTCGGCCGGCGCCTGCAGGGCTCCGGCCCGGAACGCGTCCCCGTTCGCGATCGCCCGCTCGGTCGCCTCCCACCGCTTCCGCTCGGCCTCCCGTTCGGCGGCGGAGCCGATGCGCGTCATCAGGTCCGGGGCGATGGCGTAGTGCGACCACGCGAGGGTGCTTCCGATCTCCGGCACCCCGCCGCGGAACCGGAACCCGTCGAAGGCCGACATCGCCGGCGACAGGGCGGGAGCGATCGCCCGCAGCGCGGGAGCGCCGCCCAGCAGGGCGCTGAACTGGGTTTCCGAAGCGTAGGACGCGCCCCACATTCCGACGCTGCCGGTGCATTCGGGCAGGGCGGCGAGCCACGCCACGGCGTCGGCGCCGTCGGCTTCCTCCTGCACGATGGGGTCGAAGACGCCTTCGGAGCCGTGGCGTCCGCGTACGTCCTGGAGCGCGACAAGGTATCCGGCGGCAACCAGCCGCCGCACGTCGAGCAGGCCGGCGTCCTCGTCACCGGTCACGTCATAGGGGTGCCGGGTGAGCAGGGCCGGCCACGGTCCGCTCCCGTGCGGCACCAGCAGAACGGTACGCAGCCGAGTTCCGTCGCGCAGCGCGCACATCACCTCGCGGCGCTCGGCGACCGGGTTCGGCGGATGCTGCGCCGGTTCGTCTCGATTCATGCCCGTCCCATGTCGCTTCCAGGGGGCTGGTTCCAGGTCGGTCCCGGGCGGTTCCAGGTCGGTCCCGGGCCGGTTCCGGGCCGCTTCCCCGTGGCCTCGGGTTCGCCGGCGTCCGCCCTCGTTCGGGGAGGTTCCGGCGCGTCGCCGCCGGCTGGTCCCGCGCCGCGGCCGGACTTCGCCGCGGCGCGGGTCCTGCTTCGTGCCGCCGCTCAGCGCAGGGCGATCGCCGTCCACGACACCGGCGGCAGTTCGACGGTGAGCACGCCGTCGGCGAGTGCCGCGCTCTTGTTCGCGGTCGGGGTCACCCGGTTCTGCTCGGCGAGCGTGTTCTTCGCGTACACGTCGGGGTCGGCGAGGGTGACCGCCTCGGTCACGCGTGACGAACCGAGGCCCCGCACGTCGATCGTGACCTGCGCGGCCTCGTTCAGGTCGCGGTTGACCAGGAACACCGCGGCCCGGTCCGTGTCGGCGGTCGCGACGGCGTCGATGACGGACGCCTCGCCGTGGCGCGCGGTCGAGTAGGCCGGCGCCTCGATCACGGGCCGGATCACCTCGCCCGAGGCGAGCCGGCTGGTGATCGAGAACGGGTAGAAGGTCGTCTGCCGCCAGGCCGGGCCGCCGGGCTCGGTCATGATCGGTGCGATCACGTTGACGAGCTGGGCGAGGGACGCGGAGGTGACGCGGTCGCTGTGCTTGAGGAGCGTCATCAGCAGGTTGCCTACGACGACGGCGTCCGCCACCGAGTAGACGTCCTCCAGCTGCCGGGGCGCGTGGCTCCACTCCTCGCCGACCTGCTGGGACTCCTGGTGCTCCTTGAGGTACCAGACGTTCCACTCGTCGAAGGAGATGTTGATCTTCTTGTTGGAGCGCTTCTTGTACCCGACGTGGTCGGCCGTCGCGACGACGCTGTCGATGAAGTAGTCCATGTCGAGGGCCGAGGCGAGGAAGGAGCCGAGATCGCCGTCGTGCTCCTGGTAGTACGCGTGGCAGGCGATGTAGTCGACGTAGTCGTAGGTGTGTTCGAGGACGACGCGTTCCCAGTCGCCGAATGTCCGCATGGCGGTACCGGAGGAGCCGCAGACGACGAGTTCGAGGTCCTTGTCGGCCGTCTTCATCGCGGCGGCGGTGCGGGCGGCGATCTTGCCGTAGTCGTCGGCCGTCATGAAGCCGGTCTGCCACGGTCCGTCCATCTCGTTGCCGAGGCACCACATGCGCACGTTGTGCGGCTCCGGTGTGCCGTTGGCGACGCGCATGTCCGACAGCGTCGTGCCCGAGGGGTGGTTGGCGTACTCCAGGAGGTCAAGGGCGGGCAGGATGCCCCGCGTGGCGACGTTGACCGCCAGCATCAGCTCGGAGCCGGTGAGCGTCAGCCACTTGGCGAACTCGTCGAGGCCGACCTGGTTCGATTCGAGCGAGTGCCAGGCGAGGTCGCGGCGCACCGGGCGCTTGTCGCGCGGGCCGACCGAGTCCTCCCAGCGGTAGCCGGAGACGAAGTTGCCGCCCGGGTAGCGGACGGTCGTGCTGCCGAGCTCCCTGACGAGTTCGACGACGTCCATGCGGAACCCGTCGTCGTTCGCGCTCGGGTGCTCCGGCTCGTAGAGCCCGGTGTAGACGCAGCGGCCGAGGTGCTCGACGAACGAACCGAAGGTGCGGCGTCGGACGGGAGCGATCACGGCCTGCCGGTCGAGCTCGATGTGGGCGCGGGGCAATTCAGTGGTCCTTGTCTGTGGGACGGCGCGGGACGCGCCGCGGGCCGGGCGGTACCGCCGGTCAGCGGCCTGCCCCTGCCGGGGGAGCGGCAAGGGCAGGAGTGAGGCGGGAGGGTGCGGATCCGCCGCCGGTTTCAGCCTTTCAATGCGCCGGTGAGGCCGCCGACGATCCGCTTCTGGAAGATCGAGAAGAAGACGAGGGCGGGCAGCATGGCCAGCGAGGTGAACGCGAGCACCTTCGCGGTGTCCGAGGAGTACTGGGAGGAGAACGCCTGGACGCCGAGCGGCAGGGTGTAGTTCGCCTGCGAGTTGAGGATGTAGAGCGGCAGTACGTAGTTGTTCCAGCTCCCGATGAACGCGAGGATGCCGACGGTCACCACACCGGGCAGCGACAGCGGCACCACCATGCGGAAGAAGAATCCGAGCCGGCTCGAACCGTCGATGGCGGCGGCCTCCTCGATCTCGTTCGGGATGGCCCTGAGGAACGGCACCAGGATGATGACGGTCGTCGGCAGGCCGAAGGCGATCTGCGGGAGGATCACGCCGAGCAGGTTGTCGATCAGGCCGAGGTCCTTGATCACGATGTAGAGCGGAGTGATCGCGATGACCAGGGGGAACATCAGGCCGGCCGCGAACAGGGAGTACATCGCGCCCTTGAGCTTGAAGTCGTAGCGCGCGATCACGAAGCTGACCATCAGGCTGAGGACGACGATGCCGACGGTGCTCGCCAGCGCGACGATGACCGAGTTGGCGAACTCGCCCCAGAACGTCGTCGACTTCAGGATGCCGGCGTAGTTGGTGGTCACCCAGGGGTGCGGCAGGGCGGCCGGGTTCGTGGTGATCTGCGAGTTGGTGCGGAATCCGCCGATCACGATGTACAGCACCGGCGCGACGCAGACCGCTACGAAGAGCAGCGCGATGAAGTAGGTGACGGGATTGCCCCACTTCTCCGGCCTGTCGCGGGGGTTGCGGCGGCCGGCGGGCGCGTCCGGGTCCGCGCCGGAGGACAACCAGGAGTTGGCGCTCGTCGCGCTCATCAGGCGGCTCCTTCGGTGACTGCGCCCTTGAGGTCACGGCGCAGGACGAAGCGCTGGTAGATCAGCGCGACGATGAGCGAGATCAGGAACATCACGACCGCGACGGCGCTGCCGTAGCCGTAGTTGCCCGCGTCGCGGCCCTGGGAGACCATGTAGATCGCCATGGTCGAGGTGCCCGCGGTGCCCGAGACGTACTGGCCCCAGATGATGTAGACGAGGTCGAACAGCTGCAGCGAGCCGATGATCGACAGGAACGCCCAGATACGGATGGTCGGCCCCAGCAGCGGCAGCGTGATGCGGCGCTGGATCTGCCAGTAGGAGGCCCCGTCGATCCGGGCGGCCTCGAAGAGTTCCTCGGGGATCGACTGCAGGCCGGCGAGCATCAGGATGACCGCGAAGCCGATGTACTTCCACGAGATGATGACCATCAGTGTCCAGATGGCCAGCTTGGGGTTGGCGAGCCAGTCGGCCCGCAGGGAGCCCAGGCCGATGTGCCGCAGCAGGTCGTTGATGGCGCCGTTGCTCTGGGCCATGAGGCTCCAGCCGGTGCCGACGATGACCTCGGAGATGACGTAGGGCACGAAGATCAGGACGCGGATGAGCGAGCGGCCGCGGATCTTCTGGTTGAGCAGGAGCGCGAGGACGATCGCCAGCGGGCCCTGAATGAGCAGTGAGAGCACCATGATCAGGGCGTTGTGCCGCAGGACCTGCTGGAACGCGGGGTCGGTGAGGATCAGCTTGTAGTTGTTCAGGCCGACCCAGTCCGTGGGGGCCCCGTAGCCGTGCCACCGGTAGAAGCCGTAGTAGGCGGCGAGCGCGACCGGGAAGATCACGAACGCCAGGAACATGATGATCGCCGGTCCTGACATGACCGCGATCTCGAGTCGCATCATGGCACGGCCGCGGCGGCGGGCGGCCGCTCGCGGCGGAGTCGGGGACGCGGGGTTGGCCGCGTCCCCGACTCCAGGCGTGCCCTGCGACTGGCGGCCGGTGGCCGCGTCAGTGCCCAGGGTGTCGCTCATGTCTGCCTACTCAGCCCTTCGCCGCGGCGGCGTTGGTGTCCTTGGCGACGTCGGCGGCGGAGCCCTTGCCCGCCATCAGGTTCACCACGGCGGTGTTCATGGCGTTGCCGACGTTCTGGCCATACTCGGTGTCGAGGAACTGCATGGTGTAGGCGGCCTTGTTGAACGCCTGCAGCGCCGAGATGTTGTACGGCTCGGTGACGATTCCCTGGGCGGCCTTGTTCACCGGGATCGTGACGAACCCCTTGGCGTAGGCCTCCTGCTGGTCCTTGGTGACGAGGAACTCCAGGAACCCGAAGGCCTCCTTGGGCGCGTTCTTGGACAGCGAGTACCCGCCGCTGCCGCCCATCATGGCGCTCGGGTCGCCCTGGCCGCCGGCCACGGCGGGGAAGGGGAACCAGCCGAGGTCGGGGAGCGGCTTCTGGTTCGGGGTCAGGCTCTCGATCACTCCCGGATCCCAGTTGCCCATGAGCTCCATGGCCGCCTTGTGGTTCGCGAGCAGACCGGCCGACGATCCGGCGCCCTGCTGCGCCGGGGTGGTCAGGAAGCCCTTCTGGAAGGGGCTGACCTTCAGGAAGGAAGCCAGGTCGTCGCCGGCCTTGGTCCAGCACGGATCGTCGAACTTGAGCGACTTGACGGTCCCCATCATGGTGTCCTGGCTGCACTCGCGCAGGGCGAAGTTGTAGTACCAGTGGGCGGCCGGCCAGGCGTCCTTGGCACCGACCGCGATCGGCGCCACGTTGATCGCCTTCAGCTTCGCGACATCGGCCTGGAGCTCGTCCATCGTCGTCGGCGTCGAGGTGATGCCGGCCCTCTGGAACAGGTCCTTGCTGTAGTAGATGCCCTCGGGCTGCGTGTCGAGCGGGATCGCGTAGACCTTGCCGTCGATGGTGTCGCTGGCGAGAGCCGCCGTGCCGATGTTCGTCTGGTCGGCGGCGGTGAGGGTCAGCGGCTGGAGCTGGCCGGCGTCGACCATGGCCTGCATCTTGCCGCCGCCGCGCTGCAGGAAGACGTCCGGCGCGGAGTTCGAGTTGAGCGCGGTCTGCAGCTTGCCGTCGAAGTCCTCGTTCTGGACGTACTGCATCTTGATGGTGACGTTCGGGTGCAGCGCCTCGTACGCCTTCACGGCGGCCTTCATGTAGTCCGCGCCGGGCCCGGGCGACGCGTTCTCCCAGAAGGTGAACGAGACCTTCCCGCCGGACGAACCCTTGCTGCTGTTGTCGCTGCCGCCGCCGGCACAGGCAGTGGCGGCGAGCGCGATGCCCAGGCCGATCGCGACAGCCGTCGCGCTGCGAGTTTTCCTCGTCATCGTGGAAACTCCCTGATCTGTCATGAGTGAACCAACGGGGGATAATTTGCGCAACTTAATGGCCATCGGCGAAGCTGTGGCAATGTCTACAGCCGAAAATGAACAGGTGGCAACCCCAAAGTTTTCGCAAGATGCGCAATCGTTACTGACAGGATCGGAGGGCCGGGAGGCGGTGCGCCCGGCACCTTGACACCGATTTGCCCCGCTCCCTAGGGTGCGCAGCACGTCAAGCGAGAGCGCGCCTGATCCACCCGCCGCCCCCGGCGAGCCGCACGCGCACCACGTCGCACGCACACCCCGCACCCCGCACCCCGCACCCCGCACCGCAGCAAAGGAACCGCCACCATGCGGATCGTCGTTCCCGAACAGTCGACAGCCCGCCTCTCCGACGCCTGGCGCCAATGCGTCGGCACCGGCCGGCTCGACCTCGCGCTGCGGCGTGACTACCAGGACTCGCTCGGCCTCGTGCAGCGGGAGATAGGCTTCCGGTACATCCGCGGGCACGGCCTGCTCAGCGACGCGATGGGCATCCACCGGCCGTACGAGTACGCCGGCGAGCGGCGCGTGCGGCACTCCTTCACGTATGTCGACCAAGTGGTTGACGCCTACCTGGAGTTGGGCATCGCGCCCTTCCTCGAACTCGGCTTCATGCCGTCCGGGCTCGCCTCCGGCGACGACACCGTGTTCTGGTGGAAGGGCAACATCACTCCGCCGCACGACGAGAAGGAGTGGGCGGACCTCGTCCGCGCCGTCATCAAGCACCTGATCGACCGCTACGGCGTCGAGCAGGTGCGCCGGTGGCCGATCGAGGTGTGGAACGAGCCCAACCTGCGTCCGTTCTGGTCCGCCGGCCAGGACGCGTACCACCGCCTGTACGAGGTGACCTCGCTGGCCGTCAAGGAGGTCGACGCGCAGCTCCAGGTCGGGGGCCCCTCGCTGGCGCCCGGTTACAAGGAGGGGTGGATCCAGCGCTTCGCCGAGTTCGTCGAGGCCCGTGACCTGCCGATCGACTTCGTGAGCCGGCACGCCTACTCCTCCGGCCCGGTCCAGGACGTGCCGTTCGGCACACACCAGACGCTCAGGCCGGCATCGGCGCTGCTGGAGCAGTTCGCCGCCCCGCGGCGGGAGCTGGCGGGCACGCGGCTCGCGGAGCTGCCGGTCCACATCACCGAGTTCAACTCCTCCTACCGGCCGGACAACCAGATCCACGACACCGCGTTCCACGCGGCGTACCTCGCGCCGGTGCTGGCGAACGGCGGCGACGTCGCGGACTCCTTCTCGTACTGGACGTTCAGCGACGTCTTCGAGGAGGTGGGCATCCCCACCACGCTGTTCCACGGTGGCTTCGGCCTGCTGACGCACCGTCAGATCAAGAAGCCGACGTACCACCTGTACGCCTTCATGGCCGGCATGGGCGAGCAGGTGCTCGCCAAGGGCGAGGACCACCTGGTGACGCGGCACGGCGACGGGCGCGTCACCGTGCTGGCCTGGGCGCCGGCCGACCCGGCCGGCGGCGAGCCGGTCGACGGCCACACCGTGCGGCTGTCCCTGCCCGTCGGCGCCCCGGGGGCGGACGGCACCGCCTTCGCGCGCCGCCGCTGGGTGAGCGAGGACGCCGGGAACTGCTGGGCCGCGTGGTGCGAGATGGGGCGGCCGGCGGCGCCCGGCGACCGCCTGCTCGACGCCCTGCGCGAGGCCGCGGAACCCGGCCGTTCGCACCGGAGCGTGCCGGTCGCCGGTGGGCGCGCCGACGTGGACCTGGTCCTCGGCCGCAACGAGGTGACGCTGCTGGAGCTGACCGCGGTGGTCGACGAGACACCGCAGTGGTGGAGCGAGGAGCGGCTGTTCGGCCTGGGCGTCGAGGTCTCCGACGACGCCGACGACGCCCTGCACCAGTAGTGAGCGCCGTGGCCGCCCACCCGGACGCCGGCTCGCGCCACCCCGGCGGAGAGCCGGTCGGCCGAGTCGTCATCGGCGTCCGTGCTGTCGTCCTCCCGGCCCGCGGCCCGCGGTCGGCGATCGGCGGCCGGCCGGCCGCTCACCGTCCTGGCGTGGTCGCCGCGGCGCGCCGCCAACTGGCGGGAGTGGTGCCGGTGACGGTCCTGAACGCCCGCCCGAAGGCGGAGGGCGAGCGGTAGCCGACACTGTCGGCGATGTCCTCCAGGCTGCGCCGGGTGGTGCTCAGCAGGTCGGCCGCCACCGTCATCCGGGTCCGGGTGAGGAAGTCGGCGACTCCCATGCCGGTGGCCGCGGAGAAGTGGCGGACCAGGGTGGCGCGCGAGACGCCGGCGACCTCGGCCAGGCGGGCGATCGTCCACCGCTCCCCCGGTTCGCGGACGACGGCGTCGATGACCGCCCGCAGGCCGGGGTCGACGGCCCCGGTCCACACGGGAGCGGACCCGGCCGGTGAGCCGCCGCCGTCGCCGCGCAGGACGAGTGCCAGCAGCGCCTCGCAGAGCGAGGCCAGCAGCGCTCCGGCTCCGGGGCCGTCCAGCGCCGCCTCGTTGCGCATCAGCTCCCCCAGCAGGCGCAACGGCGATCCGGCGCCGGTGCCGAAGGACGCGTGCAGGACGTCGGGCAGCCCGGCGAACAGCAGTTCCCCGGCGCCGGGCCGGTAGGCGAAGCGGCCGCAGAAGAGGTCCACGTCCGGAGCGGACGGACTGCGCAGCGTGGCCACCGACGCGCCCTCGTGCCGCTCGGCGGGCACCGCGGGCGCGTCCGCGTGCACCCGCACGCTGTGCCGCCCGGCGCTCGGCAGTACGAGCACGTCGCCCGCGCGCAGGTCCACGGCCCGCTCGCCGATCCGCACGACGCAGTGGCCGGCCAGCAGGACGTGGAACGGCACCTCGCCCGGCGGACTGGGCGGGTTGTCCAGGACGTGGCCGCCCGCCAGCAGGCAGCGCACGTCCACCCCGGCCTCCAGGCGGGCCATACGGATGAGCGTGCTGATCGCGTCCACGGCCCTCTCCTCCCCGCCCGCGTGCCCCGGGCCCAAGCCCGGGCCCGTGAGCCCATCTCGACGATAACTGATCCTTTTCCGCCTTGGAGTCTCGGCCGGTCGCGGGGATCATGGCCGTATGGAATCAATGCACGCGGAACTGCTGGTGATCGGCTTCGGCAAGGGGGGCAAGACCCTCGCGGCGGCCATGGGCCGTGCGGGGCGGCGCGTGGTGATGGTGGAGCAGTCCGCCGCGATGTACGGCGGCACCTGCATCAACATCGGCTGCGTCCCCACCAAGGCGCTCATCCACCGGGCCTCCGCCCGGCCGGACGGCGCGGATCCGCGCGCGTGGTACGCCGAGTCCGTGGCGTCGACCGCGGCGCTGACCTCCGGCATGCGTGACAACAACTTCCGTATGCTCGACACCCTCGACTCCGTGACCGTGGTGACCGGCACCGCCGCCTTCCTGGACGACCACCGGGTGGAGGTCGTGGCCGGCGCCGACCGGCTGGAGATCACCGCGGACACCGTCGTGATCAACACGGGTGCCAGGACCGTGGTCCCGGAGATCCCCGGCCTGCGCGACAGCGCGCACCTGGTCACCGGCACTGAACTCATCGCCTCGCCGGACCTGCCGCGCCGGCTCACCGTCCTCGGCGCCGGCTACCAGGGGCTGGAGTTCGCGGCGATGCTGCGCCGCTACGGAACCGAGATCACCGTCCTGGAGAGCACCGCGCGCGTCCTGCCGCGCGAGGACGACGACGTCGCCCGGGCCGTGCGCGGCATCCTGGAGGACGAGGGCATCACCTTCGTCACCTCGGCCCGCGCCACCCGTGTCGAGGACACCGGCGAGGGGGCCGTCGTGCACTACGAGCACGACGGTGTCGCGGCCACCGTCACGGCGGACGCGGTCCTCGCCGCCACCGGACGCGCGCCGAACACGGACGGGCTGCGGCTGGAGGCCGCGGGCGTGCGCACCACCGCGCGCGGGGCCGTCGAGGTGGACGAGCACCTGCGCACCAGCCGCCCGCACATCTTCGCGGTCGGCGACGTCAACGGCGGACCCCAGTTCACGTACATCTCCCTCGACGACTACCGGATCGTGGCCGATCAGCTCAGCGGTACGGGGAAGCGGTCCACGGCCGACCGGGTGGCGGTCCCGTACACGCTCTTCATGACTCCGCCCCTTGCCCGGGTGGGCCTGACGGAGACCGAGGCGCGCGCGGCCGGCCGGCCGGTGCGCGTGGCCGCCAAGGCGGTCGCGGACATGATGGCGGTGCCCCGCCCGAAGATCGTCGGCGAGACCCGGGGCATGATGAAGTTCGTGGTGGACGCGGAGACCGACGCGATCCTCGGCGCGGCGATCCTCGGGGTGGACGCGCAGGAACTGGTGAACACCGTGGCGCTGGCGATGCGCGGCGGCACGAGCGCGAGCACGCTGCGCGACTCCATATGGACCCACCCCAGCTCCACGGAGGCCTTCAACGAGGTGCTGGCCGGCCTCCGCTGAGCCGCAGGGCGGCCCGTCGGTGCGGGCCCGTCCGCCGGGGAACGCGCCGCGGGAGCGGCTCAGGCCCCGCGGCCGGACGGCGTCACACCCGTGGGCGCCGCGGGGTCGAGGGCGGCCTCGACGGCGAGGTCCTCGATGTCCCGCAGCAGCGTCTCGAACCGGCCCGGGGGGAAGTGGTGCGTGTCCGCGGCGAAGCCGAGGACGATGCCCTCCGGTTCCTCCTCGACGGTCAGGAACAGGCGCTCGGACGGCCTGTCGGTCGTGCCGGCCCAGCGGAACTCGCTGCCGTCGCGCGCGGCGCGCAACCGGTCCCCGGTGAGCGGGTCGCCCGCCGGGTCGCCCGCCGGGTCGCCGGGGGATTCGTCGCGGCGGTCATTGAACACGCAACTGATGTCGAAGCCGGGGCCGCGTTCCCGTGCGATCCGGTCGACCAGTGCCGCGAGCCGCCGCGGGTCGTAGTACCCGTACTTGTACGCGCTCAGCGCGGCGCGCTGCGTGCGGGCCACCGCCTCGTCGACCGTGGCGTCGGCCACGTCGAGTACGCACAGGCCCAGTTGCGAGAGCATGCACACCACGTCCGCGAGTCCCGGGCGGAAGCGGTTGCCCACCAGGGGCCGCACCACCACCGGGTGGACGCCCGTGACACGCGCGAGCGCGACCGCGTACAGGGTCAGCAGGACGGTGGACGCCGTGGCTCCGGTGCGCCGCGCGACGGCCTGGGCCGCGGGCCGCAGCGCCCGGGAGCGCAGTTCCGCGCTCCAGTACCGCGGAGTGCGCGGGTCCGCCGAGCCGGAGGGACGGCGCGGCGCGATCGAGGTCAGCAGCTTCTCGTGGTAACGCAGCGCCCGGTCGTCGTGGCGCCGGCCGGCGGAGCGCTGCCAGCGGGCCTGCTCCAGCTGCTGCGTGCCCACGGGCGGCGCGGTGGTCCTGGCCGCCACCTCGCGCAGCATCACCCGGGCGCCGGCGGCGTCGGTCACCAGGTGGCACATGACGGCGACCATGTGCGTGAGCTCGCCGTGCCGCCGGATCACGGCCATGCGGACCGGCCAGTCGCCGGCGAGGTCGAGGGGCGCGTGCTTGTAGTGCGCCTCGACGGCGGCAGCCAATGCGCCGGGCTTCGTACCGTCGTCGGCGTCGTGGACCTCCAGGTGGATCTCGCCCGACCCGAAGAGCTCCTGCGCGGGCTCGGGCCCGGAGTCGAACCGCAGCCGGGTGCGCATCGACGGGTACCGGGTCATCAGGTACCGCAGCTCCTCCGCGACGTCGCGGAGGGACACGCCGGCCTCCAGGGGCTTCGAACCGCCCAGCGGCATCCAGGAGCCGTGGCGCGACATCGCCTCCCAGATGGACCACTGGCCCCAGGTCAACTGCTCGACACCCGCGTCCGGGCCCTCGAAGGCGACGGCCACGCGCTCGGCGGGGCCGGGCAGCCGGTGGCCCTCGCCTTCGCCGGGTAAGCGGATCGGGTACGCGCGGCCCGCGTCGCTGGCGTTCATCGCTGGCGCCTCCATGCCTCGTCCGCGGCCGGCGCCGCCCCCGGTCCCGGCGCGCGTCGCCGGGGTGGCTGCCGATTATCGCGCGGGCGGGCGTCCCGGCGGAAGGAGCCCGGGCGCGCGGGCAAGCGGCCGGGCGCGGAGGCCGTTGCCGGTCTCCGCGCCCGGTTACCGCACCGGTCCGGTGCCCGGGTCAGGTACTTCGGGCACACCGGTCGTGCGGGCGCCTTGGTGCATCAGCTGCACGCGGCGCCGTTGAGCGTGAACGCGGTGGGCGAGGCGTCGTTCGAGGTGAAGGTGCCCTGGAACCCGAAGGAGGTGCTGCCGCCCGCGGCGATGGTGCTGTTGTAGCTCATGTTCACGGCGGTGACGGCCTGGCCCGACTGGGTGACGGTGGCGTTCCACCCGTTGGTGATCTTCTGGTCGCCCGGCATCGAGAACCCGACGGACCAGCCGTTGACGGCGGCGGTGCCGGTGTTGCTGACGGTGACGTCGGCCGTGAAGCCCCCCGGCCACTCACTGGTCCTGGTGTAGGCGACGTGGCAGGTGCCGCCGCCCGTGCCCCCGGTGGTCGTGCCTCCGGTCGTGGTGCCGCCGGTGGTCGTACCCCCGGTGGTGGTACCCCCGGTGGTGGTACCCCCGGTAGTCGTACCGCCAGTGGTGGTACCCCCGGTCGTCGTGCCACCTGTCGTCGTGCTCCCGCTGACGTTCCAGGTGAACGACGCGGTGCCCGTCGCCCCTGTGGAGTCGGTGGCGGTCACGATCACCGAGTAGGTTCCCGCGGTCGTCGGGGTGCCGGTGATCTGGCCGGAGGAGCTGATCGACAGGCCCGCGGGCAGTCCGCTGGCCGAGTAGGTCAGGGTCTGGCCGGAGGCCGAGTCGGTGGCCTGGATCTGGAGGCCGGCGATCGCGGTGCCCGTGGTCGCGCTCTGGGTGCCGGGGTTGGTCACCGAGATCGTGTTGGGGCCGGTGGTCGAGCCGTAGCCGGCGGCGGTGATCGCGGCCTGCACGGCGTTCTCGGTGGCGTCGGTGGGGTAGCCGGCGGTGATGGCGCCCTCGAAGAACTCGCCCTGGTCGGAGTTGCTGTTGTCGCCGCCGGTGCCCAGCAGCAGCGAGCTGTCGGTCTTCATCGGCGAGTATCCCTTGGGCAGCGCACCGGAGTAGGTCGTGGTCAGACTCCCGCTGGCGGCGTTGCCGTACTTCAGCGTGAAGTTGCTCGTCCCGTTGTTCTTCTCCCAGGCGCTGACGAACGGGTAGTGGACGCCCTGGTTGTTGGGGTCCTTGTTGGAGCCGGTGCCGGTGTGGTACATGCCGTTCTCCAGGTCGGCCTCGACCCAGGGGCCGGTGCCGACGCAGCCGCCGAACCAGCAGGCGTTGCCCCAGTAGATGGCGTTCATGGTGGCGTTGCCGGTGTCGGTGTGCGAGTTCTCACCGCTGCCGTAGTCGAAGCAGCACCACTGATTGGTGAGGTTGGACGAGGTCACCATGTAGATGCCCTCGGGCTGCGAACCGGTGGGCGCTCCGGCGGCGTGGTCGACCCGGTAGCCGACGCCCGAGGTCACCTTCACGCCGTAGACCTGGTGACCGGCCGCGGTGATGGGCAGCGCCGAGGCGTTGGCGCCGATGTCCGACCCGTTGGGACCGGGGCCCTTCCACAGACCGCCCGAGGAGATCGGCAGGTCGTTGTGCTTGCTGGTCTGGTCGTAGATCTTGGTGATCGTGCACGTGGTGCCCGAGCAGAACGAGACCTGCGAGGCCCCGTCCGCGTAACCGCCCGCCGACAGCAGGCCGATGTCCTTGTAGCTGTGGTCGGAGGAGCGCTGGACCTGGTACAGCGGCCCGCTGTACGCCGCGAACAGCGCGCGGGTCGTGGAGTGCGCCGCGATGCAGGGCGTGCCCCCCGCCGCGTAGATGTCGCAGGGCAACGAGGAAGCCGCCGCGGCCGCGGGGTGGGCGGCGGCCGTGTTCGTGGCGGGGCCGCTCGCGGCGGCCCGGCCGCCGAACACGGCCGCCGCCATCGCCAGGACCAGGAGGAGCACGGCGAGCGGTCTGACCCGGCGCAGGCCGGCGGACGAGGGATACGTACGGTCATGCATGAGTGTTCTCCTTCGGTCGCGGGGTTGTGGTGCTCGCGTTGAAGCGCGTGTGGGCAGGTCCGCCCGCCGGGACACCGGACCGGCGGGCGGCTGCTGGTGGTTCAGCCGGAGAACCGCGCGTCCGCTCCTGGCCGGACCGGGCGCGGCGGACCCCGTCCGGAACCGAGTGCCGGCGGCGCCGGCACGGCCGCCGGCACACGGTTCCGGGCGCGATCGCCCCGCCCCCCGTCGTCGAGCCGCCGCCGTTCAGCCGCCGATGCCGTCCGGACGGGCGACGGGGGCCTGTGGTGTGGCCGTCCGTATCCCTTGAGGCATCCACGCAGCGGATGGCGACCGTCGTCCGCGGCCCACCGGCCGGGGCGTACACGAGGAACCGCACCGCACACCGGCCGCGTTGGGCGCCCGGACATTCGGCGCCGTGCCCGGGGTCAGGACACCCGCGCGCCATCGGCGCGGTGCGCGGGTGCCGCCGTCGGCGAGCGCGGTCGACGGGACGTCGGCGCGACGGTCGGCGGGAGGGCCATGCGTACGGGCGGGCGGGCCCTACGGGCGATGGCCGTGGTCGGATCCCACCGTCAGGTGACGCGCGCTCCTGGTCCGCGGACGCGGGCAGCGGAGGGGGGACGCACTGCTGTGGTCATGAGGCACTCCTGCATGAGGGTCGCGTCGTTGTGAGCGCTCACAACCCTCGCCGTGGGGGGATCGCATGGAGATGAATGGCACACGTGCCCCCTGTACACCAGGCGGCAGGTGGCATGAGACTGACACATGGCGGGGCCCAACTCAAGGGTGCTGCACGGTTCCGCGGTCCGGCACCGCACCGCTCCATCGCCCGGGTCGCCGGCCACGCGCCGGGCGTGCCCCGTCCACGCTTCCGTAGCCGCAGGTCACGGGGGACCGGCCTACTCCCCGCACCCGGACGACCCGGCGGTCCGGGCAGTCGTGTGCCGCAGGGTGCCGGCACCCCGGTCAGGGCCGTTCCACCGAAAATGGGCTTACGGATGCGCCGGGCCGCGGAATGTGTACGGCAGGGCGAGCGCCGCGCCACGAGCCTCAGCCTCGCGGTCCACTCGCCTCGGCCGCCGCCCCCGCTCGCCTGCGGCGCGGCAGACGCGGGACGCGCGGCGCACGCGGGCTCCGGGGCCGGGGCGGATTGCCGCGGGCCGGCGCGTCCTCCAGCTTGAGCGTGAAGAGCGTGGCCGCCGCGCACATCACGGCGAGGACCAGGTAGACGGTCCGGTACGTGGAGGGCGGCGCGGTGCGCAGGCCGTGCGGGGTGCCGGCGATGAGCAGGGACGCCACCAAAGCGGGCGCCAGTGCCGTGGTGAGCTGGAACACCACGCCGCCGAGGGTGGTCGCCTGGCCCATGTCCTCCTTGCCGACCGTGCTGACCGAGGCCACCGTGAGCGGCATGAACACCGCGCCCATGCCGAGCCCCAGCAGGAACATGTAGAGCCGCATGTCCCACGCCCCCGTACCGGCGTCCACGTTCGTCATGCACCCCAGCACGACCGTGACGAACAGCAGTCCGCCGGCGATGATCAACCGCGGGCCGACCCTGTCGTACAGCCGCGCCACTACCTGCACGGTCAGGGCCACGCCGATGGCCTCGGTGAAGGTGCTGGTGCCGGAGCGCAGGGCGGACCCGCCCTGGGCCTCCTGGATGAACAGCGGGGCCGCGTACATCGCGCCCATGAACGGCACCACGCCTATCAGGCCGATCACCTTGGTGTCCCTGAAAACGGCGTCCTTGAACAGCCGCAGCCGCAAGGCCGGGGCGGGAGTGCGCAGTTCGACGACGATGGTCGCCGCCACCAGTACGGCCGCGGCGGCGAGGCTGCCGGCGATCGCCGGGGACGACCAGCCCTGCCGGGCGCCCTCGCACACCCCGTACATCAGCAGCGACATCGCCCCGGCGGACAGCAGGAGGCCGGGCACGTCGAGCCTGCCGGGTGCCGGATGGCGGGGGTTGTCGAGGAAGAGCAGGCCGAAGAGGCAGGTGGCAACGCCGAGGGGAAGGTTGACGTAGAAGACCCAGCGCCAGGAGAGGTCGTCGACGAGCACGCCGCCGAGCATGGGCGCGATGGCCGGCGCGGCCTGCTGCGGGATGGTCATGACGCGCGAGGCCCGCACCCGCTCGGCCGGCGTGAACGTGCGGAAGAGCATCGCGCCGGCCACCGGCATGAGCAGCCCCCCGGCCAGGCCCTGCAGGCCCCGGTAGAGGACGAGTCGGCCGAGGCCGTCCGCGGTCCCGCAGAGCACGGACGCCGCGGTGAACAGCCCCATCGCGCCGATCAGCACCGGCTTGCCGCCGAAGCGGTCGCCGAGCCAGCCGGACAGCGGGATGGAGATGCCCACGCACACCGGGTACACCACGGCGACGCTGTCGCTGCCGGCCGCCGACACGCCGAACTGGCGGGCGATGGACGGCAGCGCGACGGTGGTGATCGCACCGTCCAGCACCACGAGGAAGAACGTGGCGACGAACATGACGGGTACGACCAGGCGCTGATCGAGGCGGCGGCCGGGCATGCTGCTCCTTCCCCGGGCCCGGGGCGGTCCGCGGCGGTCGGCGGACATACGGTTGGGTCGGCGCACAGCCGATATGCTGAGTCTACTCACTATGAGTCGACGCACAACAGGTGGAGCTCGTAGAGGGAGTGAGGCGGAACACCGTGGTGGAGACCCGCAGCAGTGACGTCCTGGTCGACGACCTTTTCCGTACGACGGTGCGGCTGCGCACGTACGTCGACGCCCAACTGCGCTGCCACGGCCTGTCCGTGTCCCGTCTGCGGCTGCTGCGGGCGCTGGCCACGACCACCGAGCCGCTGCGCATGCGCGACCTCGGCGAGGCGCTGGGCATCGCCCCGCGTACCGTCACCTCCCTGGTCGACGCGCTGGAGCGGGAGGGCCTGGTCGAGCGGGTCCGGCACCCCACCGATCGCCGCGCCTTCCTGCTGACGCTCACCCCGGTGGGCCGCACGGTCCACGCGAAAGCCGAGGAGATCGACCGGGCGGCCCTGGCCACGGCGACCTCGGCCCTCACACCGGCCCAGCGCGCCACCCTCCTCGACCTCCTGTCCACGCTGCGCACGGCCGTCCCCGACGCCCCGCCCGGCCCCCTGGAGTAAGGCGGGCCGCCCGGATGGCGGCACCGAAGGTGACCTCGCCGCCGGTCGCTCGTTTCGGACGTCATGATCAACAAACTCGCGGTCACCGCCGCCACAGGCGCCATGATCGCCACCACCGTCCTGACCGCCACCTCCCCCGCCCACGCCGCCCCTGTGCACGAGAGATGCTCGGTGGCGACCCTGCGCGGCGCCTACGCCGGCAACATCATGGGCACCTCCAACACCGGGCCGTTCAACCTCCAGTCGATGACGGTCTTCCACGGCGACGGCACCGCCACCGGCATCAAGGTCACCTTGGCGAACAGGTCGGAGGTGACCACGTTCACCGCCAACGACACCTACACGCTGGCCGCCGACTGCACCGGCACCCTGACGGCGGTGCGGAGCACCGGTGTCGTCGCCCACTACGTGATCGCGGTCGTCGACGGGGGCAGGAAGATCGACCTGCTGCAGACCGACCCCGGTTCCGTCGCGAACGGCGCGTTCGACCGCGTGGCCGGGTAGGGCGTCCGCCCGCCGGGCACCTCCGTCCGGGCTCCGGGCTCCGGGCTCCGGGCTCCGGGCTCCGGGCTCCGGGCTCCGGGCTCCGGGCTCCGGGCTCCGGGCTCCGGGCTCCGGGCTCCGGGCTCCGGGCTCCGGGCTCCGGGCTCCGGGCTCCGGCGGGAGTCGACCACCGGCCGGGCGCGGCCTGGCCGGTGGTGCCCGCGCGTGCCGGGGGCCCGGGCGGCGGCTGTCACGGGGCGACGCGCTCCCCCCTTCGAGAGGGCGTCCGGTGCGCGGGCGCATCGATCGACTCGACGGGTCGGAGCGCGCCTTGGGGCGGCGCGTGCGGCTGGAGAACGGCGACGCCCGGAGGGCCGGGCGGGAGGGCGACGTGGGTACGGTTGCAGCCAGCCGTCCAGCCGCCAGGAGATCGCGCCTATGTCGTCCGCCCCCGCCGTCGCCACGGCGGTCCCTTCGCCGCGGGGCCTGCGCCGCGCCACCATGGCCACGTACATCGCCTTCGCCGGCTCCGGCTTCGCGTTCGCCGGCTGGGCTTCGCGCATCCCACAGGTCCGCGACCACCTCCATCTGTCCCCGGCGCGCCTCGGTCTCGTGCTTCTCGCCATCGCCGCCGGCTCGCTCGTCGCCCTCCCGCTCGCCGGGCCGGTGGTCGACCGACTCGGTTCCAGGCGCACCGTCACCGCCATGGCCGCGCTCATGGCCGTGAGCCTGACCACCGTGGCCCTCGGGTACCTCGGCGGTCTCGCCCCGGTCGTGGCCGGACTGTTCCTCCTCGGCTTCGCCAACGGCGCTTGGGACGTGGCGATGAACGTCCACGCGGCGGTGGTCGAGCGTCGTCTCGGCCGCTCCGTCATGTCCCGCTTCCACGCCGGCTTCAGCCTGGGCACCGTCGCGGGGGCCCTCACCGGCGCGGCCCTGGTCGCGGCCCACATACCGGTCACCGCGCACCTGCTGTTCGTCGCGGTGGTGGTCGCGGTCGTCGTGCCCTGGGGGACCGGCATGTTCCTGCGCGACGACGCGGGGGACGACGCGGGGGCACCGGAGGAGCACGGCGGGGCCGCCGCGCGCGGCCCGCTGGCCGCCTGGCGCGAACCCCGCACGCTGCTGATCGGCCTGTTCGTCCTCACCTTCGCCTTCGCCGAGGGAACCGGCAACGACTGGGTCGGCATCGCCACCATCGACGGCTACGGCACGGCGGCCGTGACCGGAACCCTCGCGTTCGCCGTGTTCCTGTCCGCGATGACCCTCGGGCGCTGGTTCGGGCCCGCGCTGCTCGACCGGCACGGCCGCGTCCCCGTTCTGCGCGCGCTGGCCGTTCTCGGGATCGCAGGCTCGCTGCTGTTCGTCCTCGCCCCGGCGACCCCCCTGGCGTTCGCCGGAGTGGTCCTGTGGGGCCTCGGCACCTCGCTCGGCTTCCCCGTCGGCATGAGCGCGGGCGCCGACGAGCCCCGGTACGCCGCCGGCCGGGTGAGCGTCATCGCCTCCGTCGGATACTGCGCCTTCCTCGCCGGACCGCCCTCCGTCGGCCTCCTCGCCGACCACCTGACCGTCCTGCGGGCCATGACCTCGGTCGCCGTCCTCCTGGGCGTCGCCGCGCTCCTGACCTCGGCCATACGGTCCCCGCGGGACAGCGCGCCCGACGCGGAACCGGTACCGGACGCCGCGCCTCGGTGACGGCCCCCGAACGGGCGCTGCTTTGCGCGGGCCACCGCGGGCCACCGCGCGCCGCCGCGGGCCACCGCGGGCCGCTGCGGCCTTGCCGGAACGGAGGCGTCCGTCGTGGCCGGCCGCCGCTGCCGGAAATGACCGCGGGGGCGCGCTCGTCCCCGTCAGCCGGTGGCTCGGGCGCGTCGCACCTTCCCCCCGCGGCACCTGCCCGTGTGGGCGAGGGGGCGTGCTGTCGTACGGCGAGCGGCGGCCCGCTCGTGATCGCGCCCCCTGGCCGCCGGTAGGCTCCCGGGCCATGACCGTCGCGCGTTCCGCCGCCCTGTTCGTCGTCGCCGCCCTGTTCGAGATCGGTGGCGCGTGGCTGGTCTGGCAGGGCGTGCGCGAGCACCGCGGGTGGCTCTGGATCGGTGCCGGCGTGGTCGCGCTCGGCGTGTACGGGTTCGTCGCCACGCTGCAGCCCGACGCCGACTTCGGCCGCGTCCTCGCCGCCTACGGCGGGGTCTTCGTGGCCGGCTCCCTCGCCTGGGGCCGGGTCGCCGACGGCTACCGCCCCGACCGCTTCGACCTGATCGGCGCCGCGATCTGCCTGGCGGGCATGGCCGTGATCATGTACGCGCCCCGCCGCCACTGACCGGGCCGGGCGCCCTGAAAGCTCCGAACACAATGGCCGCCCTGCCCGCCGCCGCATCCGTATGCCGCCGCGCGGGGCGAGCCCGGCCCGGGGCGAGCGGGGCCGTTACGTGCGCCGCCTGCTCGCGTCGCGCAGCAGCGCGGCCAGCGCCGCGCGCAGCCGCCCGTACCGTCGTGGCCCGTTGCGTGGGACCGGCGGCGCCTTGTCCTCCTCGGCGTCGGGTCGCGTGTGCCCCTGGGCCTGCTCGTGCGTGCCGTCGGGGGGAACGGTGGACTGGTGCGGGAGGCGCGGGGTCAGCGGGACGGAGTTGCTGCGGGCTGCTTCGGCGCGCACGAGCGCGGCAACGGCCCGGTAGGGGTCGCTGGGCACGACGGGTCCTTCCTGCGCGAGGCGGGGTGATGGGGGCTGCGGCGGCCGCGTCCCCGCCGTCGTTCCGCGTCGTGCGGACGAGTCGGTGGCGGGGGGCGGCCGGGCCCCGTCAGCAGCGCAGGACGGTGCCGTGGAAGGACGTGAGGGCGGAGCCGGGCGCCGCGGGTGAGGCGTGGGTGGCGGCGGTGTCCGTCCCGGTGCCGCCCCAGGCGGCCGGGGCGGTCAGGGCGCACGCGGTGCCGGTCGCGGCGGTCTGCACGTGGACGGCCGCGGCCGCGCACGGCCCCTCGGCCGGATGGGAGTGGTGACCCTCGCCCTCCGGGGGGAGGCCGAGCCGCGGCGGGACGCGGTCCGCGGGGTGCGGGAGCGTGAGGGCCTGGTGGGGGCGGTCGCCGTCGGGCAGTGCGGCGTAGCGCAGGCCGGCGGTGGACAGGGCGTGCAGCAGGACGATCATCGCCACGAGCAGGACGGCCCGACCCGTGCGCCGACGGCTCGGACGCCGGCCGCCGCTGGTGTACGCCATGGCCCCTCCCTCCGGCGTCATGCCCAGGAAATCCCCTGCCACGGCCGCCATATCCTTGCATTTGTCAGAATTCACCTATATCAGCGATATATGGCACCGGCGGCGGCCCGGACTTGACGCCTCGCAACGGCTCCCCCGCGGTTCGTCCCGCGCGCGCCGACGGCGTTGCGGCGGTGAGACGGTGGCGCGTCGGCGGGCCCGCCCCGCCGTCCAGTCGCCCCTCCCGCCTCGCGGGCGCGGGTATGACAACGGTCTTCACTGCAGGCTTTGGCGGTCGGGGCACCCGTGCGGTTGGCTGGCGGCAGCCGTACCCCCACCGAGCGGACGAAGGACGTCATGAGCGAGCAGCACGACCTGGACGGCGCGCACGGCCACGGGCACGGCGGCGGGCACGCCGGGCACTCCCACGGCGTCGCCGCCGACGCGGACCGGCGCTGGCTGGTCATCGCGCTCGCCTTGATCACGGCGTTCATGGCGGGGGAGGTCGCGGCCGGGTTCCTCGCGCACTCCCTGGCGCTGCTCTCGGACGCCGCGCACATGCTCACCGACGCCGCCTCGATCGTGCTGGCGCTGGTGGCGATGCGGCTGGCGGCCCGCCCGCCCCGCGGGGACTACACGTACGGCCTGAAGCGGGCGGAGATCCTGTCGGCGCAGGCCAACGGCATCACGCTGCTGGTGCTGTCGGCATGGCTGGTCTACGAGGCCGTCCGCCGCCTGGTCAGCCCGCCCGAGGTCGCCGGCGGGCTGGTGCTCGCCACCGCGCTGGTCGGCGTGGCGGTCAATCTGGGTGCGACGTGGGCGCTGTCGAAGGCCAACCGCACCTCGTTGAACGTCGAGGGCGCCTTCCAGCACATCCTCACCGACCTGTTCGCCTTCGTCGCCACCGTCATCGCGGGCGTGGTCATGGTGACCACCGGCTTCAGCCGCGCCGACGCCATCGCCTCCCTGGTCGTGGTGGTCCTGATGGTCAAGGCCGGCACCGGCCTGGTCCGCGACGCCGGCCGGATCTTCCTGGAAGCCGCCCCGGCCGGGATGGACCCCGACGCCGTCGGCGACCGCCTCGCCGCCACCGATCAGGTCGCCGAGATCCACGACCTGCACATCTGGCAGATCACCTCGGGCCAGGTGGCCCTGTCCGCACACGTCCTGGTCGTGCCCGGCGGCGACTGCCACGCCGTGCGCCGGACCCTGCAGCGGCAGTTGCGCGCGACGTACGACATCACCCACGCCACACTGCAGGTCGACCACCTCGGCCAGAACGACGACGCGGAACTGCTGCAGATCACCAGCCGTCCGCCCGCCGACACCGAGGAGCCGCACGGCGAGGACGCCCACGGCCCGGTCCACCACCGCGGCCCGCACCGGCACTGACCCACGGCCCGGCGACCCGAGCGGGCGACCGCGCCCCGGCCCGAGGGCGGTTCCATCGTACGGACGGGCCCGTGCGCCGGAGGAGGCCGGCGATCCGGGGGGAGGCTGTCAGCCTTCGCGACCGGGGAGCATGGTCAGGGCCCGGGAGCGCTGCGCGACGAGGTCGTCGTAGGTGCCGTCGCGTTCGGCCCAGCGGTGCATGAGGACGCCCTTCACGAGGATCTCGTGGGGGGTGGGGTCCTGCGCGAGCAGGTGCATGACCTCGGTGGCGAAGTCGTGGAGCGGCAGTGCGTGCGGGTTCACCTTCTCCTGGCCCGCTGTGGCGACCGCCGGGGGAACGAGCTCGACGACGCCGACACCGGTGCCGTCGAGCTGCGCGCGCAGCGCCTCGGAGTAGGCGTGCACCGCGGCCTTCGAGGCGGCGTAGCTGGGCATGGGCGGGAACGGCAGGAAGGCGATGCCGGAGGTGACCGTGACGAAGGTGCCGGCGCCCCGCTGGACCAGGTGCGGGGTGAAGGCGTCGACGACCCGGACGGTGCCGACCAGGTTGGTGTCGATCGTCGTCTCCGCCACCTCGAAGTGTGCTGGGTCGCGCAGGTCCTCCAGGAGCATGACTCCCGACATCGTCACCACCGTGTCCAGCCCGGGGTACCGGGCGAGCACGGCGTCGCGGGCGGACGCGACGGAAGCGCTGTCCGTGACGTCGATGCCGAACGCGCCGAACCCTTCCCCGGCGAGTTCCGAGAGCGCCTCCGGGTTGCGGCCGCCGACGGCGACCGTGCTGCCCGCCGCCGCGAACCGCCGGGCCAGCTCCCGCCCGATGCCCGAGGTCCCGCCGACGACGAAGACGGTGCGGTTGGAGAGGTCCATCAGATCTTCCCTTCGGTTCAGCGCGCCGAGAGCGTGCGGGCCCGCGGCGCGGACAGCGATGTCCACTGTCTGTCTCACGTGCCACCGCAGTCTTGACGGGATCCGCCGGGTGTGGCAGAGCCCCCGTCTTCCCTGGTCCTGACAGGGCCCCCGCTGAGGCACCCGCACCGCATTACGGTGTTGGCATGAACGACGAGGAATCCGGCAACCGGCTCGGCAGCTACCTGCGCGCCCGGCGCGAGCTGGTCTCCCCGGCTCAGGCGGGACTGCCGCCCGGCGGGACCCGCCGCGTGCCCGGCCTGCGCCGTGAGGAGGTGGCCCTGCTCGCCGGAATCAGCCCCGACTACTACCTGCGCCTGGAACGGGGACGTGACAAGAACCCCTCACCTCAGGTCCTCGAATCACTCGCACGCGTCCTGCGGCTCGACGAGATCGAGCGGACGTATCTGCTCGGTCTCGCGTCGGCACGCCCCAGGGCGCCGCGCCGCAAGCGGCCCGAGCACGTACCGGCGCGGGTGCACGAGTTGCTCGCCCACCTTCAGATCCCGGCGTTCGTCGAAGGGCGTGCGTTCGACGTCCTGGCCTCCAACCCCATGGCCGTCGCGCTGAACCCCCAGCTGCGGCCGGGTCGGAACCGGCTGCGTTCCGTCCTCCTCGATCCCGAGGAACAAGCCTTCCAGCAGGACTGGACGAAAGCCACGGCCGATCTCGTCGCCGCCCTGCGCACCACTGTCGGCGACGACACGGACAATCCCCGCTTCGTCGAGCTCGTCGGGGAACTCGCGCTGTCCAGTGAGCGGTTCCGCACGCTGTGGGCCCGCCACGACGTCCGCGGTCTGGACGGAGGCACGGCCACGGTCCACCACCCCGTCGTCGGTGACCTGCGCCTCCACCGGGACAAGCTCCCCGTCGACGACGTCCTCCTGGTGGTCTACTACCCCGACAAGGGCAGCGACAGCGACGAGAAGCTGCGGCTCCTCGCCGCGCTCTCGCACACCGAGTCCGCCGGCGCGGCGCACGCCGGGCAGGCGAACGACCCGGCCGAAAGGACCCCCTGACGAACGTGTGCCGTCCCGTCGCCGCGGCCAGGACGCCCGCGCCATGGTCGGTGACCGGGGCGTCCGCAGGTGCCCGTCACCCTTTCCCGTGCTGCCCGGTCAGCCATGCGGCGAGGACGGCGGTCTGGCTGTGGTCCACGTCCTTGGTGGCGGTCAGGAGCGTGAGCTTGTCGTGCGCGGCCAGCTCGCGCAGGCGGTCGGCCGCTTCGCGGTGGTCGGCGTCGCGCAGTTCGGCCAGGTAGCGGCGGCGGAACTCGGTGAAGCGGCCGGGCTCGTGGCCGTACCACTTGCGCAGCTCGCTCGACGGGGCCACGTCACGCAGCCATTCGTCCAGGTGCGCGTCCTCCTTGCGCATGCCGCGGGGCCAGACCCGGTCGACGAGTACGCGCCTGCCCTCGCGGGAGGAGGTCTCCTCGTAGACTCGGCGACAGGTGATCCGTCCGGTCATGGCGACGCCCTTCCCGATCGGTCGGCCGCCCCGGCCGCGGCGGGTGGGCGGCTCCGTACCGCCGGCGCGGAGCGGATGGTCTGGACCCGGCCATTTTATCGGGCCGGCCCGGGGCCGGGCCATGCGGACCGGTCGAGGCGCCCGGGACCGCCGGGATCACGCGGGGCCGGTCACCGCGGGCGCGGCCGGGTCGGGCGGCGAGGCACGCCACGGCGTGCGGAAGAGGAGCACGGTGGAGCAGGCAGTGCCCGGTGGACGCACCCCGCCCGCGTCCTCGCGGTTCCCCGCGCGGGAGGCCGCGCGGGCGGGGGACCTCGGCGAACTGGACACGGTGCTGGCCGGCTGCCGGGCGTGCCCGCGGCTGGTGGACTGGCGGGAGGAGACCGGGCGGGTCAAGCGCCGGGCGTTCATGGACTGGGACTACTGGGCGCGTCCCGTGCCCGGTTTCGGCCCGCCGGACGCGCCACTGGTGATCGTCGGCCTGGCGCCGGCCGCGCACGGCGGGAACCGCACCGGACGCGTCTTCACCGGCGACCCCTCGGGCGACGCGCTGTTCGCGGCCCTGTACGGGATCGCGCTGGCCTCCCGGCCGACCGCCACCGACCGGGACGACGGGATGGAACTGCGCGGGGTGCGGATCACGATGCCGGTCCACTGCGCCCCGCCCGGCAACCGGCCCACCACCGCCGAACGGGACACCTGCCGGCCCTGGCTGGCCCGCGAACTGGACCTGCTGCGGCCCACCCTCCAGGCGGTCGTGGTGCTCGGCGCCTTCGCGTGGCAGGCGCTGCTGCCGGTGCTGGCCGCCGCCGGGTGGGCGGTGCCCCGGCCGCGCCCGGTCTTCGGCCACGGAGCCGAGGTCGCGCTCCACGACCGCGCCGGCCGGGGCCCGCTGCACCTGGTCGGCAGCTACCACCCCAGCCACCGCAACATGGCGACCCGCACCTTGACCCCCGCCATGCTCCGCGACGTGCTGCGCCGCGGCGCGGACCTCGCCGGGCTCGCCGGCCCCACGGACCTCGCCGGCCTCCCCGGCCTCCCCGGCCCCGACGGGCTCCCGGCGCGGCCGCACGACGGCGGACCGGCCACCTGACACCCGCCGCCCGTAGGATCATCGGCATGGCGCTGCGACCCGTCCAGGTGAACATCAAGGCTGTCGACGCCGCGGCGGTCGGCCGGTTCTGGGCGCGGGCGCTCGGCTGGTGCGCCTACAGCCCCGGCGTGACCACCTACGTCGGGCCCGCCGGGGGCCTGGTCTGGCCGGACCCGGTCGCCGTCGGCATCGACGTCGTGCCCGTCCCGGAGGCCAAGACGGCGGTGAAGAACCGGGTGCACCTCGACCTCGCCACCACCTCGGCGGCGCACCAGGAGGAGCTGGTCGCGCGCCTGAGGGCCCTGGGGGCGAGGCCCGCCGACGTGGGCCAGGGCGACGTGCCGTGGACGGTCCTCGCCGACCCGGAGGGCAACGAGTTCTGCGTGCTGGAGCCCAGGGAGGTCTACCGGGACACCGGGCCGATCGCCGCGGTGGTGGTCGACTGCGCGGATCCCCGGGCCATGGCCCGGTTCTGGGACGCGGCACTGGACTGGACCCTGCTGGAGGTGACCGGCGATCACGCGGTGCTGCGCTCGGCCGGGGGCACCGGCCCGTACCTGGAATTCCTCCGCGTTCCCGGTGTGAAGACCGTGCCGGACCGCCTCCATCTCGACCTGCTCCCGTACCCCGGTGACGACAAGGCGGCGGAGGTGGCCCGGCTGCGGGCCCTGGGCGCCGCCGACCTCGATCTCGGCCAGGGCGACGTGCCGTGGACGTGCCTCACCGATCCGGACGGCCACGAGTTCTGCGTCCTCGCCCCGTCCTTGCCGGACGCCGCCGCGCCCCCTGCTCCCCCGGTGTGATCCGCGGCTGCTGACGGCACGGGCGGGTTTCGGCGGTACGGCCGGCCCGCCCACGCCCGTGCGCCCGGCCCGCCGCCGGGACGGCCGGCCCTCAGCCGGCCAGCCGGGCCTTCCAGATCTCCTCGCTGGGCCACCGGCGGGCCCAGTCCGCGGGAACCTCCGCGTAGTCCCGGGGCGCGACCCGCGGCGCCTGGATCTCGATCAGGTCGTCGACGACGAAGCCGGAGGAGCGCAGCACGCGCAGCATCTCGCCGTGCGGCAGGACGAACTCCACGCGGCCGCCCCAGTCCAGCCGCTCCAGGCCGAACTGTCCGCGGGAAAGGGCGGCGGACGCCGGCCCCTCCGGCCGCGCGCACAGGGCGTAGAGCGGTGAGCGGCGCAGGAAGACGAGGTGGCCGCCGGGGACGAGGAGCCGGGCCGCCTCCGGGATCCAGCGGTGGGGGTCGCACCACAACGAGGCGCCGTACTCGCTGATCGCCAGGTCGAAGGTGTTGTCGCGGTGGGGCACCTCCTCGGCGCTGCCCAGTACGAGGGGGAAGCCGATGCCGAACTCCGCCTGCATCGCGCGGGCGGTCGCGAGCTGCTCGCGCGACAGGTCGATCCCGACCGGGCGGGCCCCGGCCCTGGCCAGCCAGGCGGAGACGTAGGCCGTGCCGCAGCCCAGTTCGACGGCGCGCATCCCGGCCACGCCCTCGGGGAGCATGGAGACCCGCGACTCAGGGGTGGCCCACAGCCCCCACCGCGGCTCCCGCTGGGACCAATGATCGCGGGCGAGCGGCCCGTGCCACGCGGATGCCTGCTCGTCCCAGTAACGGCGGTTCCGCGCCACATGGTCCGCACGGCCGTCTCCACCGTCTCCACCGTCTCCACCAATCATGGGGGCATTCGATCGAGGACACCCGCGGCCCGGCAACCGGTTTACGGTTCCGGGCGCCGCTGTCCCGGCCCCGCGCGCCCGGCGGGCGGCCGGCCATGCCCGGCGTACCCCTCACCCGCGAGGTCGGGTCCGCCGAGGAGGCCGAGCCGGCGGAACGGGCGGCGTGCGCGGGGCACCGGCGGCGCCCGGCCACCGCGTGACCGGTCAGCGCGTGACCGGTCAGCGCGTCACCGGTCAGCGCGTCACCGGTCAGCGCGTCACCGACGCCCGAGGTCCTGAGCCGCCCTCGCGTCACCGTGTCACCGGGCCCCGGAGCCCTCGCGTCACCGCGTCACCGCGTCACAGGCCGCTCGCCCGGGGGCCGATCGCGTGCACGTTGGGTGCCCCGAGCCGCTCGTCGCGGTCCGTGACAAGGCGGCGCAGGGCGCGTTCGGTCGCGGGATCGGCGGGCGTCAGGGCGAGCAGGTACTGCTCGGAGCCGTCGCAGGTGGCCAGGACGTCGTAACGGACCGTCAGTTCTCCGGCGCTCGGGTGGCGCAGCCGTTTCGTGCCGTGGCTGCGGGTGCCGATGGTGTGGTCGTCCCACCAGATCCCGAACTGCGGGCTCAGCAGGCGCAGTTCGGCGACGAGTGCGGACATCCCGGGGTCGTCGCGATGGCGGGCGTGGTTGGCCCGCAGGTTTCCCACCGCCTCGCGGGCGATCCGCTCCCAGTCCAGTTGCGCGGCGCGCAGGGCCGAGGACGGGTCGAACAGCAGGCGCGAGGCGTTGGCCGCCCGTCCCGTGCCGAAGTCCTCCCCGAACAGCGCGGCCGCGGCGGCGTTGCGGGCCAGGACGTCCGTGCGGAAGTCGACCACGTAGGCGGGCCACACCGGCATGCCGTCCAGCAGGGTGCGCAGCGACGCGGTGACCGGCGCGGGGGTGTAGGCGACCGGCGGTGCCTCGCCCCGGGCCACCAGGTACAGGTGCCGCCGCTCGGCCGGCGACAGCCGCAGGGCCGCTGCGACCGCGTCCAGCACCGCCGTCCCCGGGACGCCCACCCTGCCCTGCTCCAGGCGGATGTACCAGTCGACGCTGACCGCCGCGAGCTGGGCGACCTCCTGCCGCCGCAGTCCTGGTGTCCGGCGGCGGCCGACATCGGGGAGCCCCGCCTCCCGCGGGCCGATCCGGGCGCGCATCGCCCGGAGGAACTGGGCCAGTTCGGGCCGCCGGGGCCCCTCGCCGCCGGCGTGCCGCGGCGCGGCGCCGTCGCGCCGCTGTCCCGGGTCGTCCGCCACGAGCCCATGCTCCACGGCCGCGCCACCCGCCGTCCACCCGGCAGCCTGGCACTGCCGATGCCAGGTTCCGTACAGCCTTCCTCGCCCCGCCCGCCTCGCCCGATCGTGGGGAGCACACACACGGAAGCAGGAGGACGACATGAGGACCGCCCATCGCATCGGCGCCGCCGTCGCGGCCACCGCGGCCGTCATCACCGGCGGGACCGTCGCGGCCCACGGCGTGACCCCCCATCAGCCCGCTTACGGCCACACGCGGATCCGCGCGGGCATCCCGGAAGGCGCCGCGCGGTTCGCCGTCACCAGCCCCGACGTGCGCGACGGAGGCTCCTTCCCGGCCACCGCCTGGGCGAACGCCTTCGGCTGCACGGGCGGCAACCAGCAGGTGCGCCTGTCATGGCACGGCGCCCCGGCCGGCACCCGCAGCTACGCCGTCACCATGTTCGACCCGGACGCGCCGACCGGAGCCGGCTTCTGGCACTGGGTGAGCTGGGACATCCCGGCGGCCGACACCGGCCTGGACACCACGGGTGTGCCCGCGGGCGCGGTGGCCGGTACCAACGACGCCGGAGCGAAGGGCTACCTGGGCCCCTGCCCGCCGGCCGGCGACATCGCGCACCACTACCGGATCACGGTGTACGCGCTGGACCTGCCCAGCCTGGGGCTGCCGGCCGACACTCCGCCGACGGTCACCGCGTTCACCATGTCCGGCCACGTCCTGGGCTACGCCCGCATCACCGCGACCGCCCGCCGCTGAGACCCCCGACCCGCCCGGTCGAACGGCGCTTCGAGTCCGCTGACGGTGGGCTGGGATAAGGTCCCTCCCGACAGGCACATCTCACGATCGTCAAGGGGGAAACCTGCTGTGACCAGCAGCGAAGACAGCTCGTACGAGGGGTTCACGGCCGAGGAACGCGCCGCGATGAAGGAGCACGCCCAGGGGATGCGCAAGGCCGCGCGCCGCGGCTCGCGCGCGGACAAGGCGGCGGAGGCGGAACAGGACGTGCTCGCGAAGATCGCCGGGATGCAGCCGTCGGACCGGGCCATGGCCGAGCGGATCCACGCCGTCGTCACGGCGAGCGCGCCGGGGCTCGCGCCGAAACTCTGGTACGGGATGCCCGCCTACGCGCGGGACGGCAAGGTCGTCTGCTTCTTCCAGAGCGCGGAGAAGTTCAAGACCCGCTACGCCACGCTCGGCTTCAGCGACCAGGCTCACCTGGACGACGGCTCGATGTGGGCGACGGGGTTCGCCCTGACCGAGGTGACACCGGACGTGGAGGCCCGGATCGCCGCGCTGGTGAAGCAGGCGACGGGCTGAGACGCCCGCACCGGGCCCTCGCGCGGCCCGCGGGTCGCCGCGGCGCTGGGGGTCACCGGTGGGGATCCGCGGACGCTCCGGGGCGGGGCCCGCCCGACGTCCCGTCCCGGCCGCGACCCGGGGCTGGATCCGGGGCGGGAGGGGCTGGAGTTCACCGAGTTCATGGCATGGCCATGCCTTGGGATGGCAGGATGGTCGGCGACGGGTGAAGCACGGTCCCGCTCGGTCCGGGCATGCCCGTCGGACCGTGTACGCGGGCCTTGACGCCGCGGGCCGCCCGAGCGGCCGGAACGGAGAGGTCAGCGATGAAAGCTCCGCACGTGACCGGAGCCCGCCGGATCCGCCGGGCCGTGCTGCTCGCCGCGGCGCTGCTGTCGGCGACGGCGCTGGCCGCGCCGGCGAGGGCGGCGGCCGGCCCTGCCTCCGTACCCGACTCCGTACCGCCCGCGGCACGCTCGGGCGCCGTGACGGCCGCTGCGGCCGCCCCGGCGGTCACCGCCTCCGATTTCCGCCTCAAGGCCGGCACCGACCTGAGCGGGCGGGTGAACGACCTCCTCGCCGCCCTGCCGACGCAGGGCGTGCAGAACCTGATGGACCAGGCCAACAGGACCGCGACGAGCGGCTCCGCGTGCGCCACGGACCCGTTCGGCACCGGTGACGGTGGCATCGCGCCCCTGCCGCCAGCCGTCAAGTGGTGCTGGGACAGCGGCGACGCGGTCGGCAAGGAGTGGATCCCGCAGGCCGTCACCGGCGTGTCCGACGCCCAGGCCGACGAGTACTGGGGCACCAAGCGTCCCGTCGTCGTCTCCTGGTACGACGACAACACCTACTGCCCGTCGGCGGGTTCCAACGCCTGCTACGAGAAGGGCGTGCGGCTGTCCGTGCTCGACCCGGACACCGGGAAGTACCGCCACGTCCTGCTGGCCTACCCGTTCTACAACTCCTACGGCCACATCTCGTACCAGCCGATCGACATCCACGCGGGCGGCATGGCCTGGTACAAGTACCGGCTCTACGTCGCCGACACCCTGCACGGGCTGCGCGTCTTCGACCTGCGCGACATCCTCGACCTGGACCCGGACCAGAACCCCGCCACCGACGACCCCACCCCGGACGGGCTGACCAGCGACGTGCAGGACGGCAGCCAGATGGGCCGGCAGAACAACGTCTGGTACTCCTACGGCTACCGGTACGTCCTGCCGCAGACCGCGTCGTACGACTTCGTCGCCGCCCAGTCCAACACCTCCGCGGGCACCTGCGCGGCGAGCGGCGCGCCGAAGGCGTCGTACCTGTCGATCGACCGCAGCAGCAGCCCGCACCAGCTCGTCATGGGCGAGTACTGCACCACCGACGCCACCCACACCGGCAACGGCCGCATCGGCGCCCTGCCCATCGACGACACCGACGGCAGCCTGTCGGCCGACGGCGGCGTCGTCTCGCCGGCCGGCGTCTGGGACCTGCCCGAGAAGCAGATCCAGGGCGCGGCGCGCTACGACGGCCACTGGTACCTCAACCAGAGCCATCGCTACAGCGACGCCAGCCTGTGGCGCGCGGCCGTCGGCACCGACGGCACCCTCGCGGTGGCCGGCTCCGAGCTGCGCACCGCCGTCGGCGCCGAGGACATGTACGTCGAGCACGGACAGGCCACCGGCGGCCCGCAACTGCTGTGGTCCCTCACCGAGCACCGCGCCGACACCGAGGACTCCTCCTGCGACGCCAAGAGCGCCACCCCCTGCGGCCGGATCCTGTACGCCCACCGGATCAGCGACATCCTGGCCCAGCCGTAGCCGGCCGGGAGGGGCCGGTGCACGGCGGGCCGGGCCGCGTGCGCGCGGACGGCCGCGGCGCGGCACCGCCGACGGAGTGATCTTCGGCGGGCCGCGGCGCCACCGCCGATCCGGCGGGAGCGCCGTCGCGCACGATGACCGCAGGCCCGTGCCCTACCCCGCGACGCGCCTCGACCCGGGAGGCCCCCTTGACCGCCGCGCCCGCCGACCCCGACACGCCGCCGGCCCGCTACGACGACCTGCGGGCCCTGTACGTCAACTGCACCCTGAAGAGGAGTCCCGCGCTCAGCCACACCCAGGGCCTGGTCGACCGCAGCGCCGGCATCATGCGGGAGCGGGGCGTGGCCGTCGACGTCGTACGGGCCGTCGACCTGGACATCGCCACCGGCGTGTGGCCGGACATGACCGAGCACGGCTGGCGGACCGACGCCTGGCCCGCGTTGTACCGGCAGGTCATGGCCGCGGACATCCTGGTCGTGGCGGGCCCCATCTGGCTGGGCGACAACGCCTCGGTGACCAAACGGGTCATCGAAAGGCTCTACGCCTGCTCCAGCCTCCTCAACGACTGCGGCCAGTACGCCTACTACGGGCGGGTCGGCGGCTGCCTGATCACCGGCAACGAGGACGGCGTCAAGCACTGCGCCATGAATGTCCTCTACAGCCTCCAGCACCTCGGCTACACGATCCCGCCGCAGGCCGACGCAGGGTGGATCGGCGCGGCCGGTCCCGGGCCGTCCTACCTCGACCCGGGCTCGGGCGGCCCGGACAACGAGTTCACCAACCGCAACACCACCTTCATGACCTGGAACCTCCTCCACCTCGCCCGCATGCTCAAGGACGCCGGCGGCATCCCCGCGCACGGCAACCAGCGCACCGCGTGGGACGCCGGCTGCCGTAGCGGCGCGGACAACCCCGAGCACCGCTGATCGGACGCGGCCGCCGCCCCCGGGCGGCAAGAGCGACGGACAACGGGTGGCGGACAGCGGCCGGCGTGCGGCGAGCGGCGGGTGGCGGGCGGCCCGAAGGCGGCCGGGCACCGCGGGAGCCGCCGCCCACCGTCATCGCAGGGGCAGTTCGGCCCAGATCGTCTTGCCCGTCGGGGTCTGGCGGGTGCCCCACCGCTCCGCGATCTGGGCGACGAGCAGCAGTCCGCGCCCTCCCTCGTCGAAGGTGCGGGCGCGCCGCAGGTGCGGCGCCGTGCTGCTGCCGTCCGACACCTCGCAGATGAGGGTCTTGTCGCGGATGAGCCGCAACTGGAGGGGGGCGTCGCCGTAGCGGATCGCGTTGGTCACGAGTTCGCTGACGATCAGCTCGGCGGAGAAGGCCTGTTCGGCCAGTCCCCAGTCCGCCACCTGTTCGCCCGCCGTCCGGCGTGCTCCGGCGACGGCCGCGGGGTCCAGCGGGAGGTGCCAGGCGCCGACGTGGTCGGCGTCGAGGGCACGGGTACGGGCCAGGATGAGGACGATGTCGTCCGTGGGCTGCTCGGGGAGGACCTTGCGCAGGATGTGGTCGCAGGACTCGTCCAGCGTGGCGCTCGCGCCGAGCATCGCCTCCCGCAGCAGGTCGAGGCCGACGTCGATGTCCCGGTCCGCGGACTCGACCAGACCGTCGGTGTAGAGGGCGAGGAGGCTTCCCTCGGGCAGCACGGTCTCGGCGGACTCGAAGGGCAGGCCGCCCAGGCCCAGGGGCGGACCGGCCGGCAGGTCCAGCAGCCGCACGCTGCCGTCGGGGCCGGCCACGACGGGCGGGGGATGTCCGGCACGGGCCACGGAGCACCGGCGCGACACCGGGTCGTACACCGCGTACATGCACGTCGCCCCCACTTCCCCCGACGCGTCCTCGGCCCGGTCCCGCACGTCGGGTCCTTCCTCGCGGTCCAGGCGCAGGACGAGGTCGTCCAGGTGGGTGAGCAGTTCGTCGGGCGGCAGGTCGACGTCCGCGAGGGCCCGCACCGCGCTGCGCAGGCGGCCCATGGTGGCCGAGGCGCGGATCCCGTGGCCGACCACGTCGCCCACCACGAGGGCGACCCGCGCTCCCGACAGCGGGATCACGTCGAACCAGTCCCCGCCGACGTCGTTGCCCGAGCCCGCCGGAAGGTAGCGGTAGGCGACGTCGAGCGCGGCGACCCGGGGCAGCCGTTCGGGCAGCAGACTGCGCTGGAGGGCGAGGGCGGTACGGCGCTCCTTGGTGTAGCGGCGGGCGTTGTCGACGCTGACCGCCGCCCTCGCCACGATCTCCTCGGCGAGCAGCACGTCGTCCCGGCTGAAGTAGGCCGATGTGCGGTGGCGCAGGAAGTGCACCAGCCCGAGGGTGACCCCGCGGGCACGCAGCGGCACCATCATCACCGAGTGGATCATGTGCCGGCGCAAGGACTCGTCGCGGGCGCGGGAGGCGCGCACCCACTCCCGCAGGGGCGGCTCTCCGGTGCGGTGGCGGGTGCCGCGGCCGCTGATCAGCACCTGGACCGGCAGGGAGCCCGAGGGATACACGTCCGTACCGCCCACCGGGACCACGGACTCGGGGCAGCCCGGCAGCACCGAGCGCTGGGCGGCGCGGCGGAAGACGACGTCCCCGGTGCTCCTGACGGGTTCCGGCTCGCCCCCGTCCGCCACGGGTTCCAGCAGGTCGACGGCGACGAAGTCGGCGAGGCCGGTCACCGACACCTCCGCCAGTTCCTCGGCGGTCCTGATGATGCCGAGGCTCGTGCCGATGCGGACGCTCGCGTCGTTGAGCAGGACGAGGCGGCGCCGCGCCCAGTACTGCTCGGTGGTGTCGACCGCCATGGCCGACAGCCCCCGCACGGCGCCGGACTCGTCCTTCAGCGGGGACAGGAACACCGACACGGCCTGCTCGCGGGTGCTGCCGGGGCCCTTGCGGTAGAGCTCCCGGAACAGCCCCTCGCCGGTCCGCAGCACCTCCCGCTGCAGCCGGTCGTACTCCTCGTACGGCCAGCCCGGCTCGATCTCCCTCAGCGGCAGGCCCTTCATCTCGTCCTCGGTCCTGCCCATCAGGCGGCACATCATCTCGTTGCACGACACGAACAGGGCGTCCCGGTCGTACACCGCCACGGGCAGCGGGAGCTGCGCGAGGGTCCGGTCCCACAGCCGCGCCGCCGCCACGTCCGACGGCCCGCTCGGGTACGACACGTGCGTGCCCGTGACGAGCCACGAGGTACCCGACGGCGCGTGCGCGAGCGGCACGGCCCGCAGCCGTACCACGACGCGGCTCTCGTCCCGGTGCCGCAGGGCCACCTCGCTCGTGCACGCCTTCCCGGCCGCCACGTGCCGCCGCGCCGCGCGCGGGAGCTCTGCCGCGAGCAGGTCGGCGGCTTCCCGGCCCAGGACGTCCTCCGGCCGGTAGCCGAGCAGGCGCCGGGCCCCCTCGCTCCACGCCATGATCAGCCCCTGGGCGTCGATGACGACCGCGAAGTCCCCGGGCACGCCCGCCTCCCCCGCCCACCCGGTTGTCATGGACTCGGCTCCCATCGGGCTTCCCACGCTCGTCCTCGGCCGGCCGTCGCGCACGACGCGTCCGGCACACGTCAGGGCACTACTCCCAGCATCGCGCCGCGCCTCGCGCTCCTCAAACAGCCGCGACTCGCCGGCCCGGGATCGGCGACCGCCTGTTGACAGGCGGGTGGCCGGTCACGAAGCTGCGTGATGCACCTCACGCCCGCCGGCAAGCGTTCCGGGCTGCCGCACGACCGCTTCTGTGAACGTTCACAACCGCGGTCGGGGCGACGCGGCGATCGCAGCGCGCGCCCGTTCGGCCGGCGGGGCGGGCCGGACGGGCGTGGGTGAAGGGCTTCACGCAGTTCCTGAGCACATCTCGCGCGCCACCGTCCCCCCACCGAGATCGGAGCAGCGATGTACCAACCCCTACGCGGAGTGAGGACAGCCGTACTCCTGGCGGCCGTCGCCCTGCCGGCGTCCGTGCTGACCACGCCCACGAGCGCGCACGCCGCGAACTCGCTCAGCATGCGCGGCGCCGACATGTCGACCACGCAGCGGGCGCTGGACCTGGGCGCCAAGTACTACGACACGAACGGCACCGCCAGGGACCCGCTCGACATCCTGAAGGACGCCGGCGTGAACTACGTGCGGCTGCGGATCTGGAACGACCCGGCCAGCGGCTACAACAACAAGGCCAAGGTGCTGCAGTACGCGAAGGCGGTGAAGGCCAGGGGCCTGAAGCTGCTGGTCGACTTCCACTACTCCGACACCTGGGCCGACCCGGGCAAGCAGTACAAGCCCGCGGCCTGGTCGAGCCACGGCATCAGCCAGTTGCAGAGCGACGTCTACAACTACACGTACGACGTGTGCGCCGGCCTCAAGGCCCAGGGCACCACTCCGGACAGCGTGCAGATCGGCAACGAGATCAACACCGGCATGCTGTGGAACGACGGCAAGGTGGTCAACAACGACTTCACCAACCTCAGCCTGCTCCTCAAGGCCGGCTACAACGCCACCAAGGCGTGCAGCGGCGACACGAAGGTGATCATCCACACCGCGGACGCCGACAGCGACGCGCACGCCCGCTGGTTCTACGACGGCATCAGGGCCAAGGGCGTCAACTGGGACATCACCGGCCTGTCGTACTACTGCATGTGGCACGGCACCCTGTCGAACATGGCGGGGGTCGTCTCCGACATGAGGTCCCGGTACGGCAAGGACGTCATCCTCGCCGAGACCGCTTACCCCTTCACCGCCGCGGACGCCGACGGCACCGCCAACTCGGTGACCTCGGGCTGCTCGGGCTACCCGCTCACCTGGCAGGGCCAGGCCGACGAGTTCACCGCCGTGCAGAACACCGCCCGCGGCGCCGGCGCCATCGGTGTCTTCTACTGGGAGCCCACCTGGTACGCGGTCCCCGGCAACGGCTGGGACCCGGCCGACATCAACGGCAGCGGGGACGGCTGGGACAACATGGCCGTCTTCAACTGGACCGGTCACATCAACCCGAACATCAGGTGGACGCCATGACGCGCTGACGGGCGCCCGCCCCGGGGCGGACCCGGCCGGCGGGCGGCCCGGGGACGGCCCGGGGCCCGGGTGGCGGGCGGTGAACTGTGCTGTTTTCCTGGTGGAAGGACACGGTTCGTCGCAGGTACGGAGTTCCGCCGCCATGGACCAGCGCTCACCCCAGCCACGCAAGTCCGAGGTCGTCACCGGTCCGGCGGAGGGCGGGCTGTTCCGGGAAGGGTGGGCGCACCTGCGCCGGCCGTTCGTCGCCGCGTTCTGGGCCGTACGCCGCCGCTGGCTGCTGCACCGCGGTGTGGTGAGGCCGCGGCACTGGTACAACCCGTGGTGGACCTGGCTGGTGCTGGCCGGCATGGCGCTGGTGATGCTCGCCTTCCTGGCATGGGGTTTCTGGGACGTCTGGATCCACGCCTTCTCGCCGGGCTCGTCGCTCAAGGGGAAGCCGTTCGGTGTTCCGTGCACCAAGTACCCGGGCGCCTGCACCACGGGCAGCACCCTGGTCATGCCCGTCGTCACGCTGGCCATCGGCACCGCGACGTTCCTGGTCGCCCGCATGTTCATCGTGCGCCGGCACTACGCCCGGCGGATGCGCGGCGACGCCAAGCGGTACGTCCAGACCGCGGGCCGGCTGCTGGACGAGGTGGTGGGACGGGACCAGCTCTGCCACGCGATCATGAACAACCTGCGCGACCGGGAGGCGCGGCGCCCGCACGTGGTCGTCGGCCGGGTCGGGGCCGGGAAGACCGCGCTCATGGTCCGGCTCGCCGAACTCCTGGCCGCGCACGGCGCGATCCCGGTTCCCGTCCAGTTGCGGGACGCCACGGACCACCTCGACTTCTGCGAGCTCGCCCGGCAGCGCTTCCGTACGCTCGTGCAGGGCAAGGTGCTCACCGACGCGGAACTCGACCGGTCCTGGCGCTGGCTGAGGGCCCGCTCGGACAAGATCGTGGTGCTCGCCGACGGCCTTGAGGAGGCGCTGAGCGGGAAGAGGGTCACCGGTCAGCGCGACACCATGATCCGGGAGGCGATCCGCCTGGCCGGCGAGCAGGGGCTTCCCCTGGTGATCGCCTCGCGCCCGCACGGCCCGCTGAGGGCGATGGAGGCGGCCATCACCGACCTGGAGCCGCTGAGCGACGAGGTCGCGCTGCGCTACGTGCGGGAGGCGGGGATCTGGCGGTCCGACCCGGTGCTGCTCGACCGGATCGTGGAGGTCGCCCGCGTCGCGGAATCGCCGCTGTATCTGCAGATCACCCGCGACCTGCACCACAAGGGCCGGCTGGAGCCGCTGTGGCGGCCCGGCGTGGCGGCCGACCCGCTGTCGCAGGACACGTGGGCGCTGCGGGCCGACCTGCTCGAAGCATGGCTGGACGCCCTGGTCGACGGTGTGATCAGTCCTGAGCTCCCGATCGACCAGGACACGCGGCTGGCGGCGGTGGAGTACCTGTCCGCCCTGGCCTGCCTTGGCCTGGCCGCCGACAGCGCGTACGTGCCGCTGCGGGCGCTCGACCCTTCCGTCGGGGAGCAGGGACCGGTCCAGGTCGGTGCGGGGGACGGCGGGGACGACGCCGACGGCACGCCCTGGCGCCAGCCGGACGAGGAGTGGACGGACCGCGTGGTCCGCGCCCTGGACGGCGCCGTCGACCGGCTGCGGCCGCCGCCCGAGGCCGACGGGGACCAGCGCGGGCCGTTCGCCCCGCCGTTCGCCCCGCCGGGCGGCGCCGTGGCCGCGGTCGCCGCCACCGGATGGGGCGGCAGGCCGGCCGGTCCTTCCGGAGCCGCGGGAAGGCGGCCGGGGCCTTCGTCCCCGGGCGGTCGCGGCGCGCAGCGCCCGCGGGGCCCGCGGATGGACGTCCGGCTCGCCGCCACCTGGGGGGTGCGGATGGGACTGGTGCGCGAGCAGGGGGAGGGCATCCACTTCCAGCACAGCATCATGCAGGCCTACCTCGGCTCCCGCCTGCTGCACCGGGTCCTCGCACCGTCCGCGGGCGGGCCGCCCGTCCTCGAGGTGCAGTGGGGGATGTGGGTGCGTGCGACGGCCCGGACCCCCGGTGGGGAACCGGCGGCCGGGCGGGCGCGGCGCCCCCGGCGAGGTCCGGGGCGGACGGCGGCGGGCGGCACCGGGCTCCTGCCTGCCGTACGGGAGGACACCGGCCACCTCGCGCGGGGGCTGCACGACGGAGGACGGGAAATGCTGATCGCCCTCACCCTGTACTCCCGCTCGCTGGACGGCCAGTGCCTGTGCGACGACGAGGAGCCGTCGGCGCCGTGCCCGGTCGTCACGGTCCGCGAACTGCTGCGGCAGGAGGCCCGCGATCTGCTGAAGGAGGCGGAGGAGGCCGAGCGGCTGGAGGGTCAGCACGAGCGGGCCCGGCGCGTGTCCGGCGACGGCTCGCACGTCGTGGACCGGACGCTCGACGACCGCGGCAGCCCTCGGATGCGGGCGCTGGACGCCTACGGGGCGGCCGTCGACATCGACAGCGCCGACCTCGGCCCCGCGCACGAGGAACTCGTCCGGGAGATCCGCGGCAACTGGCCGCAGCTCTCACGCGGCGACGACCGGGCGCGGCTGCGGGAGGCCAAGGTGGCCCTGGCGCAGCAGTGCGGGGCCGTGGCCCGCCGGCTGGCCGAGGAGCACTGCGGCCGGCCGGCCTACCTGGAACTCTTCGAGATCGGCAGGCAGGAGCCGGACGAGCAGGTACGCCTGGTCATCGCGCAGGAGATCGGCGCCGGCCACGATGCCGCGTACCGCGACGTGTACCCGCAACTGGGCACGCCCTGGGACGGTTCGCCGGCGCCCGCCCGTCCCGGCGAGGCCGCGCGGGACGGCGAGCCGCTGGTGAGCGCGGACGGGAGCGAACGCGAGCGCCGGGCCCGGCAGCGCGTGCTGGAGCGGAAACTGGCCTTCGAGGAGCGCTGGCGGTCGGCGCGGGAGACCCTCGGGGAGCGGGAGCGGTGGTGGGCGACGACGCTGCGGGCCTGGGTGCTGCCGATGCTGGTCGTCTCCGCTCCGCTGACCCGTCATCGCGGCAGCCCCAGCGCGGACCTGGAGCACTGGGTGCGGGACGTCACCCGCCACGCGGCGCCCGCGCAGCCCTCGCCGCCCGGTTTCCACGACCCGTGGGGCGCGCAGGCGCCGCACCCGGGCGTGCACGGCCGGGGCGAGCGGTGGGCCGTGGGGCTGGCCCTGGCCAAGGGCATGAAGTTCGCGGCCAACAAGCGCACGGGAGTGGGGACGGACAACCGCGAGGCGCGGAAGTTCCTGGTCAAGCAGGCCCGGATCCTGCTGCGGGAAAGTGACTTCTGGTACACCCGGCTCACGCTGCTGCAGGCGCTGACGCTGTGGGAACTCCCCGACGACGTGAGCGAGGACCGGCCGATCCGCGGCCATGGCGCGAATCCGCGCGCCCTGGTCGGTGAATGGCTCGCGTCCGACGAGCCGGGCCCGGAGCACCCCCTGGTGGAGGCGGCCGGGCGGCTGGCCGTCCGCGCGCTGCAGACCCGCCGCCCCGAGCGCTTCTTGTGGATCGACGAGGTCAGCGTGGCCTCCGAGGTCGGCACGGAGGTCAGCTCGCCCGGTGAGCAGCGCGCGCACAACCTGTGGATCCCCCCGTCCACGGGCTGGAGTTCGCTCGATCCCGCCGCGCAGCAGCTCCTGGCCGACGTGCTGCTGCTGGTGATGCTGTCGGAACGCGACTACCGGCCCTCCGACTTGATGGCGCTGTACGAGAGCGGCAAGCACGAGTGGTCCCGCCTGCCGTCCTGCCTGAGCCGGGACCGGACCCGGCTGCATCCCGTCAGGGCGGTGGAGCTCGACGTGCAGCCGGGCGACTACTGCACCGACGACTGCCGGCTGCGGATGTGCCCCTACCCCGCCAAGACGCCGCCGCTGCGCTACGAGTTCACCGAGGTGTTCTGCCTGCGCCAGGGCGAGCTCCTCAAACGCTGGCAGCCGTACGCGTGGATGCGTGCCAGGTTCAGGCGCGAGGCGCGGTGGCAGCACGGCGTCCCGGTCTCGCGGATGCGGCGGTTCTGGGAGCAGATGGGCCGCCGGGCGCGCGACGCCGAGCCGGACACGGCCGGGCCCCACCGCTCGCGGTCCGGCCGGTGACCGCGGTCGTCGTGCGACGGCAAGGTGTGTGCGGGCGGCCGGTGCGGCCGCCCGCACACACCGGGCCGAGGGGTGGGCGGGTACTCAGTCGTGGTGGGAGCGCGGCAGCCACATGCGGAAGTTGCCGCTGTCGTAGAGCATGCCGAGCATGTAGAGCATCCCGTCGTAGTAACGGGCCTGGCCGGAGGGGACCGGGGTGTTCCAGAAGTCCCGGACGAAGGCCTTCTTGTCCTTGTCGGTCGCCGAGACGGCCGAGGTGGAGTTCATGGCCACCAGTCCCTGGGCGTGCGCCGGCTCATAGGTGTTCTGGCCGGAGGTCAGCGGAGTGCCGTCGAGGTGGTAGCGGCTGACGTAGGTGCTGACGCCCTGGCCCTCGAAGAACTTCTCCAAGGTGTCGGACCAGCGGGTCTGCCACGGCTGCACGCCGGTCCAGGCCGCGTCGACGTTGACGTTGGCCACGGCCCGCCAGGCGTCCTCCTGGAAGTTGTGGTCGTAGGCGTTGTCCGTCGGGGTCTCGGAGGAGTTCAGGTACGGCGTGCCGTCGAAATTCGCGTAATCGGGCACCAGTCCCGTCGCCGGGTCCGCGGCCTTCTGCAGCAGGTTCTCGCCCGCCGTGTACGCCTTGTCCCACAGGTCCTTGTCGGAGGGGTCGGCCAGCGCGAACATCCGGTAGAAGGCGGGCAGGCAGTAGGAGGGGTCGGTGAAATTCAGGAACGTGGCCGGCGGTGTGAACAGCGGCAGGTAATCGGTGCGGGTGAACATGTCGACACCGCCGTGGTCGGACTCGTGCCACATCGCGTGCAGGATCTGCTCCGACTCGGTGCCGTAGTCGTAGATCCCGGCGCCGTCGCCCCAGCGGTTGGACGCGAAGTACAGCGCCGCCGCTATCCACTGGTCGCCGTCGGGGGCCACACCGGTGCTCAGCACCTTGCCGGTGGTGTCCGTGTGCCAGGCGAAGAAGTACTGCTCGGGGCCGCTTGTCAGTTGCATCTTGGTCTTGGCGAAGTTCCACAGGGCGTCGAACTCCTGCTTGTGGCCGAGCTGCACCGCGATCATCATCGCGTAGCCCATGCCCTCGGTGCGCACGTCCTGGTTGCCGATGTCCTCGACGTACGCCATGTCGGGTGTCAGCCGGTAGTAGATCGACTGTCCGTCGTAGCGGTTGGCCTGGGTGCCCGGGGCGCCGTGGAAGAGCTGCTGATACGCGGCCTGGACGCGTGCGTCGATCGCCGGGCGCGAGTAACCGGCCCTGGCGAACAGGTCGGGGTACACGCCGGTACGGAGGGCTCCCCCGGGGTTGCCGCCGGTCGTCCGCGACGGCCCGCCGCCGCGGGCCGCGCCGCCGCCCGCGCCGTCGCCCGCTCTTCCGGCGGCCAGCGCGGTCTGCGACGCCGAGGTCAGCAGCGCGGCCGCCGAGAGCAGTGCCACACCGAGCT
The DNA here is from genome assembly GCF_020400825.1 of Streptomyces sp. HPF1205. Lineage (GTDB taxonomy): Bacteria > Actinomycetota > Actinomycetes > Streptomycetales > Streptomycetaceae > Actinacidiphila. The sequence continues at coordinate 27,315 of NZ_JAINVH010000041.1, read as the reverse complement.
TTGCCAGCTTTTTCACAGCATTCTCCGAGTTCCAGAATGAATACGGGGCCCGTGCGGTGCCGTGGGGGGAACGATGGGAAAGTCGGGGTGGGACCGTCCCGGTCCTGCCCTGTGGGGCCGGACCGTTCGCCAAGCTAAGGATCGTCAAGATGCATGGTCAACGATCCGTTTTCCCATGGGTTTGCAAAATCCGATTGCCTGTCACCGGAAATCATCTCTTGGTCGGGATATCCGGCTTTGGCGGAGAACTCGCCGCCGGAAAGACGCGTCCTCCCCGGTGGTCGTCCCGCGTTCTCGCAGGTGGACGCGGGGACGGCGGGGAGGGGTCCACGGCGGCGGGGTGGCGGAGGGCGGGCCGGCCGCCGAAAGTTGCGGCCGGCCGGAGGCGGACGCGCCGTCCGTGACGGGCCTTCGGCGACGAGACCGGTGACGAGACCGTTGACGGGCCGCCGGTGACGGGCTGCCAGTGAGCGCCGTCGGCCGCACGCGGCGGTCCGGGCTCCGGCCCGGCGGGGACCCGAAGCCCCGGCAGCGGACCGGCAGTTCGATGGCGCCGGGCCGCGCTCGTTGACACCGCGCGGGCGGCGACGGTGAAGTATCGATGCACCTCCCGACGCGAACACGCCGACCCCAGGGCCAGTCAGGAAGGGAAGCACCACATGCCCCCCACGCGCCTTCTCCTCGCACTCCCGGCCGCCGCGGCCGCCGCCGTCCTCGCCTTCCCCCAGGCCGCGCAGGCGGCCACCATCGACCAGCCGTTCGCCGCCGACTCCGGCGACTCCTGCCACTACGGCACCACCAGCGGCACCCTCGGCTGGACCTACGGCCCCACCACCTCTCCCCTTCCCGTGTCCGGTGTCGAGGTCTCCGGCCGGCTCACCGACCTCCCCCTGTCCACAGGACCGGCGTTCACCTGCCGCGACGACGGCTACTCCAGCACCGTCACCTTCACCGCGTACAGCGGCGCCACCGCCGTCGACCGCGCCTCCGAGACCGTCGACGACGCCACCGTGAGCTTCGCCTTCGTCCTGGGCGCGGCCCGCACCGGCAGCATCGACCACGTCGTCGTGCAGGTCTGCCGCGACCCGGTCATGACCCTGCCGCCGAGCTACTGCGGAAAAGCCGTCGTCTACACCGCCCCGCCCGTCGCCTGACACGGCCCGCGGACCGCCGTGAGAGCAAGCGCCGCGGACCGGGAGGCGCCCGGGGCGGGGACGCTGGAGGGGGGCACGGTCGCGCTGGTGGGCAGGTCCGAGGAGTTGCGGCGCCTTGACGCCGTGCTCGACGCCCTCGGGCAGGACGGCTCTCCCTCGGTCGTCGACATCACCGGGGAGGCCGGCGGCGGCAAGACCCGGCTGCTGACCGAACTGTGCGCGCGGGCCAGGAAGCGGGGCCTGACCGTGCTGTGCGGGCGGGCCACGGAGTACGAACGGCACTTTCCCTTCCGGGTCTTCGCCGACGCCCTCGCCGACGCGCCCGCCGCCGCCCCGGACCCCGCGTGGCCGGACGACGACCCGGCCCTGGCCGCGGCGGCCCCCCTGCTGCGGGGCGTCCCGGACGCGGCGGCGCCCGGCGCGGACCGCTTCGCCGTGCACCGCGCCTGCGCGGCGCTGCTGGCGCGGCTCGGCGAGGACGGTCTCGTCCTGGCGCTGGACGACCTGCACTGGGCGGATCCGGCGGCGCTGGAGCTCCTGGACCACCTGATCCGGCATCCGGTCGCCGGGCGGGTGCTGGTGGCCGTCGCCCGCCGCGACCGGCAGACGCCCGCCCGGCTGAGCACCGCGCTCGCCCGTGGCGCCGGCATCGGCACGGTGCTGGCCCTGGCACTGCGGCCGCTGCCGGAACGGGAGTCGATCGCGGCGTGGGCCGCCGACATCCCGTCCGCCGACGCCAGGGAGCTGTACGCCGCCAGCGAGGGCAACCCCTTGTGCCTGCTGTCCCTGCTGCACGCCTACCGGCACGGGTCACGCCCGCGCGGCGGCGCCGCGGGCGGCGCCCTCGCCGAAGGCGTCCCCGCCGCCCTGCGGGCGCTGTTCCTGGACGAGCTCGCCCCGCTGACCGGGACGCAGCGCCTGATCGCCGAGGCGGTGGCCGTGCTCGGCGACCACGCGACGGACGGCATGCTGGCGCCGGCGACCGGCGTCTCCCCCGCCGTCGTCGAGGCGTGCACCGCGGAGCTGGCACGGCGTGACCTGCTGCGGGCCGGCTCCGGGGGCCGCTGGACGCTGCGCCACCCGCTGCTGCGGGCGCTGGTGTACGAGAGCATGCCGGCCGGGCGCCGGGCACGGACGCACCGCCGCGCGGCGGGCGAGCTGGCGCGGGGCGGGGCTCCGGCCACCGAACGGGCCCACCACGTCGAGAAGTCGCTCACCGGCTGGGATTCCGTGGCGGCCGAGGTGCTCGTCGAGGCGGCGGACCGGTTCGCTCCCACCGCGCCCGCCACCGCCGCCCACCTGCTCGGGGTCGTCCTGCGGCTGATGCCCGACACGTCCTCGTACACGCGGCGGCGCGGCGAACTGACCCTCGCGCGCGCCAGGGCCCTGGGCGTCGGCGGCGACCTGCGCGGCAGCCGCGACCTGCTGCACGCGCTGATCGGCGCGCCGGGCGCGGAGGACGCCCTGCTGCGGGCGGACGCCGTGGCACTGTGCGCGGCCATGGAACGGCACTTGGGCCATTCTCCCGAGGCCACCGCCCTGCTGCGCCGGGAGCTGTCCCACCGGCCCGCGCCGCCGCCCCGCCAGGCGGTGTCCCTCGGGCTGGCGCTGGGCATGTCGGCCCTGCTGACCGGCTCGTACGCCCAGGTGCGCGACGACGTGGCGCGGACCGTGCGCCTCGCCCGCTGCCAGGGCGACGCCACGGACGAGGCCGCCGCGCTCGCGCTGGCCGCGCTGGGCGAGGCGTACGAGGGCCGGATCGAGGCGGCCGGCCGGTTCGCGGACGCGGCGGCGGCGCTGGCCGACGGGCTGACCGACCCGCGCCTCACCGACCTGTGCGAGTCGCTGGTGTGGCTGGCCTGGTCGGAGACCCTGCTCGAACGCTACGCCGATGCCGAGCGGCACGCGGACCGGGGTATCGCCGTCGCCCGCCGCGGCGGCCGGCTGCATGTCCTGCCGCACCTGCTGACGAGCCGGGCGCTGGTACGGCTGAACACCTGCCGGCTGCCGTCGGCACTGGAGTCCGCGCGGGAGGCCGAGTCGATCGCGCGGGCCCTCGGCAGCGGCGACCTGCTGGCGTTCGTGCTGTCGCTCAAGGCGCTGGTGCTGCTGCTGGCGCGGCCGCTGGGGGACCGGGAGGCGGTGGCCACCGCCGAGGAGGCCGTGGCCGCCGCGGGCCCCGGCAGTGTCTGGTGGGCGTCCCTGGCCCGGTGCATGCTGGCCCAGACGGTGCACGTCGCGGGCGACCCGCACCGCGCCCGGGAGACGCTGCTGCGGGCCGGTGGCGGCCCGGGCCTGGAGCGGCTCCAGCCCACCATCCGCCCGGCCCAGTTGGAGACGCTCACCAACGCGGCGCTGGCGGTCGGCGACACCGCCGAGGCCACCCGGTGGGCGGCACGGGCCGCGGCGGAGGCGGATTCGCTGGGGCTGCGGGGCCAGCGGGCGGCCGCCCTGCGCGCCGAGGGGGTGCTCGCCGAACGCCGCGGGGACACCGCGGCGGCCGCCCGGCTCTTCGGCGAGGCCGCCGGACTGTACGCGCGTTCCGGGGCCGCCCTGTGGGAGGCGTATTCCTTGCTGCGGACGGCGCCGCTGGTCAAGGCGGACGGCGACTGGGCGGGCGCGGCCGTGATGTGGCGCCGGGGCCGGCGCCTGGCCGAAGAGGGCGGGGCGCGGCTGCTGGTCGACATGGCGGAGCTGCTGGACCCGGGCGTGCCCGGCACCGGGGCCGGGCCGCCGCCGCGGATCGCCGCCTTGACGGCGCGTGAACTGCAGGTCGCCCGGCTGGTGGCGGAGGGGCTGAGCAACCAGGCCGTGGCCGCCGAGTTGCGGGTCAGCCACCGGACGGTCGAGACGCACCTGTCCGCGATCTACCGCAAGACCGCCCTGCCGTCCCGTTCGGCCCTCGCCGGCTTCATGGTCCGCGAGGCCGCGGCCGGCCCCCCGCACCGGTTGTTCGCTCCGCCTGCCGAGCCCGAGGGCGGGGGCCGGACGGGCGGCGGGGGCGGGCAGGACGGGGCCCGGCCGCCGAGGGGCGCGTGACCTGGGGCGAGCCGGCTCGAACGCCGGGCCGGGCCGCGACCGGCCCGGGACCCGGAACCCGGACCTGGAACACGGTCCCGGACCCGGTCCCGGAACACGGTCCCGGACCCGGTCCCGGAACACGGTCCCGGACCCGGTCCCGGACCCGGGCTCGCCTCACGGGCTGGTGGTGAACACCGCGACGCTGTCGCCGCCGACGGTCAGGTTGTGGCCGCCGGTGAAGTCGGCGGTCAGCGTGCCGACCGGGACCGGGAAGCCGTCGGCGTCGGTGGCAGGCCGGGAGCCGCTGGAGTAGACGTACTTGGCGAGGGCGATCGTCCCGGTCGGCTCGGTGAGCCGCACGCTCTGCGCGGTGCCGGTGCGGTTGACCAGGACGAAGGTCCATCCGCCGGTGGGCAGTTGCGCGGCCAGCACCCGGACGCCCGCCGGTTCGGCCGGGGCGTGGACGACCGACCCGCCGGGCAGGCCACGGCTCATCAGGCTCCACGTGTAGAACCACGGCCGCAGCGCCGTCGAGTGCGCCGACACCGTACCGGGGTCGTCGTCGCCGCGCCCCCACATGCCGCACCAGCCCGCCGGGTAGCCGTCCAGGCACCAGGCCGCGGCGCCGTCCACGCCGGCACGGGCCTCCTGCACGGCGAGGTCGGCCATGCGCAGCGGCTGCACCGTGTCGAGCGCGAAGTCGTAGTCCTTGTTCCCGTCGGCGTCCTCCAGGGCCTTCATCCCGGTCTCGGAGAGCAGGACGGGGGCGCCGGGAGCGGCCGCCCGTATCTGCGACACCGCCTCGGCCAGCACGGGCTCGACGTAATCGGGCGCGGCTCCGTAGAGCTCCTGGCTGTAGAAGTGGGCGTCGCTCGCGGACACCAGGCCGCTGCGCGCCGAGCGCAGCCACCAGTCGACGCCGCTCGACCATGTGCCGGTGTCCAGCGCGGTCTGGGTGCGCGTCAGGTCGTCGAGCGGGTCGCTGACGGCGGTGCCGGTGCCCGTCAGGTCCATGGAGCCGACGGAGTGCTCGTAGGGCGAGGAGGCCACCGACAGGCGCAGGTACTTGGCGTTCGTGATGCCCGAGGCGGTGTAGGTGTACTCCCACATGCCGCCGCCGTTCTTGCCGGTGACGGTGGGCACGGGCGTCGGCGCGGCCACCGTGAGGTCGCGCCAGGTCACCCCGTCGGGCGAGGTCTGGAAGGTCACGGCGCTGTCGCCCCCGTCGGCGGCGAACACCCGCGTGGTGAAGGTGCTCAGTCCCGCGGCCTTCCACACCAGGGACGAGTCGCACGAACTCCGGCAGGCCGGCGCGGTCTGGTGTCCCAGGTCGCCCAGGTAGGCCGAGACGCCCGCCTCCGCGGTGTCCGCGCCCGACACGGCGGTACGCCCGGGGTCCACGCCCGCGGCGCCGAAGGCGGCGACGAGATTGGTGGTCGCGGTCTGCCAGTCCGCGTAGGAATACGACTTGACGCCGTTGTCGACGTTGGGTTCGTTGATCCCGGCCCAGTACGTGGGCGCGGCGCCGTCGTCCTGCAGGTGCTTGACCACGGTCGCCTGGATGGCGGCGGTGTTGGGCGCGGTGTACGTCAGGGTGCCCACGCCGAACAGGCCGCTGACGACCGGCACGCCCTCGTCCACGTAATGCCTGATCACCTTCTCGGCGTTGAGGTAGGCGTCGCTGGTGAAGTCGTAGGTGCCGCCGGAGTCGTCCCCGGTCCAGAACCACGGCAGATTGAGGTTCACCCGGACCAGGCCCGGCTCGATCCAGTCGGTGCGGGAGACCATGCGGTCCCAGTCGGCGCTGTTCCAGGTGGTGCCGGTGGGCGGCTGCGGGTTCTGGTTGTATCCCAGGCCGATCCAGTGGCTGTTCACCACGTCGCCGGACGCGGCGGCGCTCGGTGCGGGGACGGCCAGCAGCGCGGCGAGCAGCGCCGCCGCCGGCAGGGCGGTGTACGCGGCGGCGGCCGGCGGGGGGAAGCGGCGGGCTGACGGGCGTGGACGCATGGGTCCCTCCAGGGCGCGGGGCGAGAACGCCGGGCCGGAAACGTGTCGTGGTACGCGGGGCTCGGGGCACGCGGCGGGCCGGCGGGACCGCTGCGCCGCGGCCGCCCCCGGAAGGCCGGCGGTTTCCCGAGCGCTCCAGCGGCATCACCGTAGCCAGCACGGCGGGGCGCGGGCATCCGTGCAACCACGTAGCCGCGTGCGCGGCCACCACGTAGGTCCGGCGACGTCGTCCGGGCGCGCGTCCGGGTCCGCGTCCGCGTCCGGGTCCGCGTCCGCGTCCGGGTCCGCGTCCGGGTCCGCGTCCGGGTCCGGGCGCGCGTCCGGGTTCGCGTCCGCGTCCGGCCGGACGGGACAGCGGCGCTGGGCGGAGGTCACCCGTGCGGGCCGACACGAGGGCCCGGCACCTCACGGACGGCGTACGGCCCGCACGCCGGCGGGCGGACGGCTCGCCCGCGCGCCGGCGGGCCGCACGCCCGCGGTCAGGCGACCGGCTCCGGGCCGGCGCCCGCGTCCCCGTGGCCCCCGCGGATCCTTGCCAGGAGGGCCTTCTTGTCGGGTTTGCCGCTGGGAGCGACCGGGACGCCGTCCACGACCGTGACGGTGGCGGGCACGGCCCCGTCGCCGAGTTCGGCGCGGACGAGGGCACGCAGCTCGTCCGGGTCGGGAAGGCGGCCGGGCCGGGCGGGCACGACGAAGGCGTGCGCGGCCTCGCCGGTGCGCTCGTCCGGGGCGCCGACGACGTACGCCTGGTCGACGGCGGGGTGGGCGGCCAGCGCGGTCTCGATGGCACCGGCGTAGTGCAGGACGGCGTTGACGAAGATCACGTCGCGGGTGCGGCCCACCAGCCGCAGGAATCCGTCCGCGTCGAGGGTCCCCAGGTCGCGGGTCCTGATCCACCCGTCCTGGAGGACCTCGGCGGTCTGCTCCGGGTCCTGCCAGTAGCCGGACATGGCGCCGGCCGTGCGGACCCATATCTCGCCGGGGGCGCCGGCGGGCACCATGCGGCCCGCGCCGTCGCGGACCTCGATGTCGACACCGGGCATCGGACGGCCGACGGTGTCGCGCACGCGCTCGCCGTACCGCTGCTGGTCCAGCGGGGTGAGCAGGGTGAGCAGGCCGGTCTCGGTCTGGCCGTAGCCCTGGTGGACGACGGGGCCGAGGCGCTCGGCGGCCTCGGCGAGGCGGTGCGGCGGCAGGGGCGAGCCGGCCACCAGCAGCGCCCGCATGTCGCTGGTGTCGACGTCCTCGGCGCGCAGGGTGTCGAGCACCTGGTAGAGGCGCGGGACGGTGCACAGGCAGGCGGTGACGCGGTGCCGCCGCCAGGTGTACGGGAAGGACACCGGTGAGTCGGGGATGACGGCGGTTCCGCCGCCGATCAGGCACAGCGCCAGGTGCTCCAGCATCACCGCGCTGGTCAGGGTGCCGAAGACCAGGAACCTGCGGTAGGCGGCGGCCAGTTCGCGGGCGGCATCGCCCCAGTGCTCGCGCTCCTGCCAGGACCAGTGCTCGCTCAGCGAGCGGTACGTCTGGGCGCAGCCCTTGGGGCGGCCGGTGCTGCCGCTGGTCAGGGTGATCAGGGCGATGTCGCCGGGTCGGCCGCGCGGGGCCGGCAGGGGTGCGGCGGGCGTGCCGCCGGCCGGGGGCGGTCCGCCCGCCAGGTCACGTTCGACGTCGAGGATCCGCGCGCCGGCCGCCTTCGCGGCACCGGCCAGTGCTTCGGTGCGGGTGGTGTCGTCGGCGAGCACGAGGTCGACGCCCTGGGCGAGCACGTCGTCCAGTTGACGGGGAGTCAGGCCGGGCCTGAGTCCCGTGACGCGGCAGCCGAGGAGGTGCGCGGCGATCTGGGCGGCGAAACCGGTGGGGGTGACGGCGGTGGTGACGGCCACGCCGGTCCGGTCGCGGCCGGCGCCGGCGCCTGCCGCGTCGAGCGCCGCGGCGCAGCGGCGGACCAGTTCCAGGACCTCGCCGCGCGGGACCGGGCGTAACCCGAACTCGAAGGCCGGGCGGTCCGGATCGCGGGCGAACGCGTCGAGCAGGGGCTGGGGAAAGACCGGTCGCACGGGATGGTTCATCGGGCCCTCCGATCCGGGCGGGCGGCCGTGGACGGCCAAGGCCGTCCCGGCGGTCGTGGCGGCACGGCCGGTATTTCGATCCGCGTCAGGGCGGAGTTATCCGCACAGCGCGATATCCAATCACCACAGCGGTGTGATATGGATCACATCGGCGACATCTGGAGGACTCCTTGAACTCGAAACTATGGTGTCGCGCACCCCTATCGGAAACTGGGAGGGAACATGGCAGGCGACGCACTCTTGGATTACTTAGTAGTAGGCGCTGGACCCGCGGGACTCCAGGCCGGATACTTCCTGGAACGGGCTGGCCGAAACTATCTGGTGGTAGAGGCAGGAGAAGCCCCAGGCACCTTCTTCACGAGATATCCGCGGCACCGCACCATGATATCGAACAACAAGGTGCACACCGGCTGGGACGACCCGGAACTGAATCTGCGCACCGACTGGAACTCGCTGCTTTCCGAGGAGAACCGGCCGCTGTTCACCGCGGTCACCCCCCGCTACTTCCCCCCTGCCGACGACTTCGTCGGCTACCTCGCGGACTTCGCCGCCACTCACCGGTTGCGCATCCACTACCGCACCCGCATCACACGCATCAGCCGTCCTGCCGAGGGCGGGGAATTCGTCGCCGAGGCCGAGGACGGATCCGTGCTGCGGGCACGGCGCGTGATCATGGCGAGCGGCGTGACCCGCCCGTACATCCCGCCGATCGAGGGGGTGGAACTGGCCGAGTCGTACACCGAGGTGTCGGTCGATCCCGCGGACTTCACCGACCTGCGGGTCCTGGTCATCGGCCGCGGCAATTCCGCCTTCGAGACCGCGGACAATCTCATCGAGACCGCCGCGGTCATTCACATGGTCGGCCCCGGGTCGCTCCGGCTGGCCTGGCAGACGCATTTCGTCGGGCACCTGCGGGCGGTCAACAACAACTTCCTGGATACCTACCAGCTCAAATCCCAGAACGCCCTGCTGGACGGCGAGGTGCTGTCGATCAGAAGGCCGGACCCGGACGGCAGGTACCTCGTCGCGGTGAAATTCGCACGGGTCGCCGAGGTGGTGAAGGAAATACCCTACGACCGAGTGATTCTGGCCACCGGCTTCCGCTTCGACGCCTCGCTGTTCGACGAGGAATGCCGCCCGGAGCTCACGATCAAGGACAGGTTCCCGGCCCAGACGGACTCCTGGGAGTCGGTCAACGTGCCCGACCTGTTCTTCGCCGGCACGATCACCCAGGCCCGCGACTTCAAGAAGTCCACCAGCGGGTTCATCCACGGATTCCGCTACGCGGTGCGGGCGCTGCACCGCATCATGGAGCAGCGCTACGAGGAGGTGGCCTGGCCGCGCCGGGAACTGCCGGTCACCGCCGAGGCCGTGGCCGACGCGGTGCTGGAGCGGGTCAACCGCACCTCCGCGCTGTGGCAGATGTTCGGCTTCATGAGCGACGCGGTGCTCCTGCCCGCCCCCGCGGCGGCCGACGGGCCGGCCGGCGCCGGCGCCGCGTACCTGGAGGAACTCCCCCTCGACCACCTCCACCGGTCGGTCGCGGACGGGGTCTTCGGGCCGGTGGACCGGTATCTGACGGTGACGCTGGAGTACGGCGCGGACCACGACAAGGTCAATCCGTTCGACATCTCCGTCGACCGCCGCGCGCAGACGGACACCGGCGGGCTGGACAGCCGCTACCTGCACCCGGTGATCCGGCTGTGGCAGGACGGCAAGTGCGCCGCGGAGCACCACATCACGGAGAACCTGGAGAACGAGTGGGACAGCGAGGAGGTCCACCGTGCCCCGCTCGTCCGCTTCCTGTCCGGGCAGGGACTCGGCCGGCCAGCCGTCGCGAGCCCGTCGTGACCGCGTCCGCCGGTCTCCTCGGCGACCTGCGTGAGAAGGCCAGGACACGGCTCGACCCGGTGCACTGGGACTACTTCGAGGGCGGCGCCGGCGAGGAGACGGCGCTGGCCGAGAACGTCCGCGCCTTCGCCCGGCTCGCGCTGCTCCCCCGGGTGCTGCGCGGCGCCGGGCCGCCGGACCTGTCGGTGCGGCTGCCCGGCGCCCCCTCGACGCCGCCCGTGCTCGTCGCCCCCACCGCCTTCCACCGGCTCGCCCACCCGGACGGGGAGCGCGCCACCGCCCGCGCCGCGGCGGCGGCCGGCACCGTACTGATCACCTCGATGGCGGCCACCACCGCCGTGGCCGACGTCACGGCGGCCGCCCGTGAGGTGGACGCGGACGCCGCGGTGTGGTTCCAGATGTACCTGCAGCCGAGCCACGGCGTCACGCGGGAGCTGGCGGCCAGGGCGGAGCGGGCCGGCTGCTCCGCCCTGGTGGTCACCGCCGACTCCCCCGCGTTCGGCCGGCGCCCCCGCGACGACCGCAACGGCTTCCACGACCTGCCGCCCGGCTACGCCACCGAGAACATGCGCGGCCTGGCCGGCGCCGCCCCCGGCGAGCGCCTCCCGATCGCGATGAGCCCGGCCCTGTCCTGGGCCGATCTGCGCCGGCTGCGGGCGGCCACCGGCCTGCCGGTCTGGCTCAAGGGCGTCCTGCATCCCGCGGACGCCCGCCGGGCCGCCGACGAGGGGGTGGCCGGTGTGATCGTGTCCAATCACGGCGGCCGGCAGCTCGACGCGGCACCGGCCGCCGTGGAGGCGCTGCCGGCGGTCGCCGAGGCGGTGGGCGGCCGGATCCCGGTGCTGCTCGACGGCGGGGTGCGCTCCGGTGCCGACGTGGTGACCGCCCTCGCGCTCGGCGCGCGCGCGGTGGGCGTCGGCCGGCCGGTGCTGTGGGGGCTGGCCGCCGAGGGCGAGGCCGGGGTGGCGAGGGTGCTGGCCGAGCTCACCGGCCAGACCGCGCACGTCCTGACGCTGTGCGGCGCCCGCGACTGCTCCGACGTCGGCCGCGACCAGGTGGTCGTCCGGGGCCCGAAGGGGGTGCCGTGCCGGTGAGTCCACGCGGCCTGGCAGGGGCCGTCGCCGCCGCGGGCGCGCTGTCCAGCCCGTACTGGCTGCCCAAGGCGCTCATCACGCTGCGCGGAAAGGTGTTCGAGAAGGTCAACGGCCCCGAGGGCGTCACCGTGCCGGGCGGGCCGGTCGGGCCGGAACGGTTCGCCGAGTTGTACGCGCACCCGGCCGCCGACGGCCGCAGCAAGGGCGCCGGACTGTCGGACCTGTTCTGGTACTGGCTCTCCCCCGGACCGGAGGTGCACCAGGAGCACCTGGAGCCCGGCCCCCGCTACGAGGCGGTGGCCCGGACCACCGCGGCCGTCCTGGCCGGACGCAGCGCGGACCTGTCGGCGGCGGCCGCCCGCTGCGCCGCGCGCGTGCTCGACGAGCGGGTGACCGGCGGCGCCGCGCTGCTGCGGCTGCGCGACCTGATGATGCCGGTGTGGGCGGAGTTCTTCTACGAGCTGGTGTTCCGCGGGCCCTGCCCGCCGCACGCCCGCGCGCTGATCGTCGCCAACGCCGAGGACGTGGTCGACTCCCTGAAGAACACGCGGCTGCGGCACATGCGCCGCCGTGAGCGGCTCACCGCGTTCCTGCTGGGGAAACTGGCCGCGGGCGAGGTCCCGCACGCCCTTCCCGCCGAACTGGCCACCCCGCTGGAGCGCGCCCACTACCTCCAGGGCACCTTCTTCAACACGGCCGTGGTGCAGATGTCCGAGGCCATGGCCCACCTGCTGCTGGCGCTCGCCCAGCACCAGGACGTGCAGCGGCGCGTGGCCGCGCGCCCCGACGACGACCGCTACCTGGGCAACGTCATGAACGAGACGCTGCGCATGTACCCGCTGTTCGGCATCGCGCACCGGATCACCAGCGCCGACATCGACCTCGGCGACGGCGTCGGCTACCCGGCGGGCACCGTGCTGTGCTTCGACTACCCCGCCTATCACGCCACCGGCTACGACCACCCGGAGGTCTTCGACCCGGACCGCTGGGAGCTGCTGTCCGCCAAGGACGCCCACCACATCCCGTTCGGTGTCGCCGCCAACCGGCCGTGCCCGGCCTGGCGGCTGGCCCCCCTGGTGATGCGGGCCGTCACCCGCGAGGTGCTGCGCCGCTTCACCCTCCACTCGTCCGTCTCCCACACCCGCCCCATCCCGCACCGCGCTCCGTGCCTGCTGGTCGCAAGGGACCGGCCCCTGCCGCGCCGCCGTACGACCGCGGTCCTCGCGGGCATGCGGATACGCGACCGCTGGGAGGACGTCGGCCGCAGCCTGCTCCAGCTCGTGCTGGGCACCGTGATGGTGCTCCACGCGCGGCGGCTGCGGCCGGCCCGGACCTGGTTCGCCGCACACGACACCCAGGGCCGCCCGCTGGACGCGCTCGCACCCGAAGCGCGGCCCGACCCGCGGGGCCGGGGCCCGGCGCCGGGCGGCTGCCCCTACCGCGGCCGCTGACGGCCCCTCACCCCCGCCGTTGACGGCTCATCACCCCGCACCGCACGTACCGCGCACCGCCATCCCCCCACCGGGCCCGCCGCGGGCCGTACACCGCTTCGCCGCGGGCCACCCCGTTGAAGGGCCTGCCTCCCATGTCCACGACCGAACTGGGTACAGCCTTCCTACTGGCCGCCACCGTCATCCTGCTCGTCTGCCGGGCCGTCACCGCGCTCCTGCGGCCGCTCGGCCAGCCCCCTGTCGTCGCCGAGATGATCGCCGGCGTGCTGCTCGGCCCGTCGGTGCTCGGGCTGCTGCTGCCGTCCGTCGAGGACCACCTCTTCCCCACCGCCCTGCGCCCGGTGCTGTACGTCGCGGGGCAGCTCGGCCTGACGCTGTTCATGTTCCAGTCCGGGTACGAGTTCCGGCTCGACCGGATAGGTGCGATGGCCCGTTCGGCCGCGTCGATCTCCGCCGTGGGCATCGCCGCCCCGCTCGCCCTGGGCGCGGCCCTGACCTGGGCCGCGCACGGCTCGGTGGACACCTCGCCCCCCGGGGTGTCCCGCCACGTGACCGTGATGTTCGTCGGTGTCACCCTGGCCATCACCGCGTTCCCCATGCTCGCCCGGATCATCACCGAGAACCGGCTGACCGGCACCACCTTCGGCACGGTCTCGCTGGGGGCCGGCGCGCTCGACGACGTGGCCGCCTGGATCATGCTGGCCGGCGTGGTGAGTGTCGCGCGCGGCAGCGCCGGGACGGTGCTCCTGGCCGTCGCGGGCGCCGCCGGGCTTGTCGTGGCACTGACCGCGCTGGTGCGCTGGCGCGGGCCGGCGCTGCGGGCCGCCGACCGCCTCGCCCCCGAGCAGCTCATGCTGGCCCTGCTCCTGGTGCTGTGCCTGGCCGCCTGGTACACCGACCGGGTCGGTCTGTACGCGGTGTTCGGCGCGTTCAGCCTGGGCGCGGCCTTCCCCCGGTCGCCGCGCATCGACCAGGCGGTGGAGGCGACCGCGCCCTTGAGCCGGGTGCTGCTGCTGCCCTTGTTCTTCACCTACTCGGGCCTGAACACCGACACCGGTCTGCTCGGCGACCCGGCCCTGCTGCTGTTCGCGGCGGGATGCACCCTCGCCGCCGTGGTCGGGAAGTTCGGGGGGTGCTGGGCGGCCGCCCGGCTGGGCGGCCAGTCGAACGCGGTGGCGCTGCGGATCGGGACGCTGATGAACGCCCGCGGGCTCATGCAGCTCGTCGCGATCAACGTCGGCCTGTCCGAGGGGATCGTGTCCCCGTCGATGTTCACCGTGCTGGTGATGGTGGCGGTGGTCACCACCGTGATGGCCACGCCTCTGCTGCGCCTGTGGGACCGGCTCGACGGCGGCGTCGCGGACGACGGCGACCCGCTTCCCGAGGTGCCGCCCGTGGTCGAGGACGTGCCGGCCGCGAGTGCCGCGAGGCCGTCCGAGGCGCAAGGGTGACCTCTGCGGCACAACTCGCGGCCGGTTACGCCTGGTTGCCTCAGACGTAACATGTGTCACAGTAATCTCCGCGGGATCGCGACGAGTTGGCGTCCGGCGTGGGTGCGGGCGCCAGGTATCCCCCCACGGATATCCCCACGGAGGAAGACATGACCATATCGAGAGGCGGCCGCACGGCCTCGGTGCTCGCGGTCTCGGCCGCGCTGGTCACCGCGGCGCCATTGGCCGGCCGGCCCGCCACCGCGGCCGTACCGCACGCGCGGCAGGCGGCCCCGTCCACGGTCCGGCCGGTGGCCGCGCCGGTGTCGAGAACCGTCACCCTGGTCGACGGCCGGCGGGTGCGGGTGGACATGGCGGGCGGGCGGGTCCTCGCCTACCGGGTGCTGCCCGGCGGGGCGCACGGCGCGCTGCTGTCCTTCGGCGTCGGGGACGGCGACAGGTACGCCGTCCCGGCCGACGTCATGCCCGAGGTCGGCCGGCAGCTCGATCTGTCGCTGTTCGACCTCACCGCCCTGGCCCGGCAGGGCACCGCCGACGGCCGCGTCCGCCTCACCTGGTCCTCCGCCGCGGGGACGCCCGCCCCCGCGCCGCCCGGCGTGCGGCTCACGTCCGTCAGCGGCTCCACCGCCACCGGATTCCTCACCCCTGCGTCGTACGCCGAGTTCGCCAGGGCGGTGCGCGGGCGGGACCTGCCGAGGACCCTGCGCTCCCTGCGGCCGGCCGGCGCCGCCGCGCCGAAGGCCCCGGTCCGCCCGGACTTCCCGCTGCACACGCTCCGCATCAAGGCCACGGGCCTCGCCGGAGCGCCCGCCGAAACCCCCATGGGGAGCATCGTGCTGAACACCGACGACGTCGGCCGTTTCGGTGCGGCGGTCCCGGTGGACGGCGGCGAGGGCGACGTCCAGGTGCCCGAGGGGCATTACGCGGTCTACACGGCTTTCGTCGACCGGGACGCGAAGGGCGACGAGACCGCCTTCCGCGAAGTGGCGCTCACCACGACGGTGGACGCCGGCGCCGACACCACCACCGTGGCCGCCGACGAGAGCGCCGCCGACCGGCGCGTCACCGTCACCACACCGCGGCCCGCCACGGCGGACCTCCTGAAACTCACCTGGTTCCGCAAGGGCCCGACCGGCCAGGTGTCCTTCGACAGCGTCCAGGTCGGCGACCCGGCGAGCGAGGACGTGTACGTCAACGCGCAGCAGGCGGCGGCGGACGGTTCGCGCTACGTCGTCCAGTGGGGCGGCGCCGCGCCGGCCGGCGGGGCGTACCGCTACGACGTGGCGTTCGGCTCCGACGACGTCCCCGCGAACCAGTCCTTCGACGTGCTGCAGGGCCAACTGGCCACCGTCGAGCACCACTTCTCCGCGGACCCGGCCGGCACCTCCACCGGCGCCTTCTTCGCCCTGCCCGTGAACGACTACACCAGGGCGGTGGAGGCGGTCGGCGAGGCCGTCCTGGAGCCCGCCGTCGACTCCGGCCACTCGCCCATGCCGGGCACCCGTACCGAATACGTGGGCACGGCCGACGGCGGCCAGTGGGTCTACAGCGACCTGACGCCGCGGGCCACCACGTTCGAATCCGACATCCAGGTCTTCGCCGCCGGCTCCACCCGGCGGATCGACTGGGCCCACGGCCCGCTGGCCCCGGGCCTGGGCGCCCACCACGACCAGCAGTTGCGCACCTGCACCGCGTGCGCCGGCGGCGGCAGCTTCAGCCTCTGGTTCCCGACCGGCGACAGCGAGCCCGACCACATCGGCAGCGAGGCGGGCCACACCAATTTCGCGCTCTACCAGAACGGCACGAAGGTCGCCGACCAGCCCGACGTCCTCGGCGCGCAGGTGCCCGCAACCGACAGCGCCACCACCTACCGCGCGGTCTTCGACACCGATCTCACCGGCACGGGCGCGAGCCAGTCCACCCGGACGCACACCGACCTCGCGTTCCGCGACCCCGGGCCGGCCGACCCGGCACTCGCCCTGCCGGCGGACGTGCCGTGCCCGGAGACGTCCTGCCGGATCATGCCCGCCCTCACCGTGAACTACCGCCTGGACACCGACCAGTCCGGCACCAGCGCGCTGAGCGACCAGACCATGGACCTCACCGTGGGACACCTGTCGTACGACGGCCAGGGCTCGCGGGCCGCCATCACCTCGGCCGCGGTGTCGGTCTCCTTCGACGGCGGCGCCACCTGGCAGCCGGCCACGCTCGCCGGGACCGGCGGCACGTACCACGCCACCTGGAAGAACAGCGGGACCACCGCCCCCTCGCTGAAGATCGGCGCGACGGACGCGGCCGGCGGATCCCTCACCCAGACGGTCACCGACGCCTACACCATCGCCGCAGGGAGCAGCCGATGACGTCCGCACGCCGGATCGCGAACGCCGTGGCCGCCGCGACCGCGACCGCCGCCCTGGCGGCGGTTCCCACCGGGGCCACCGCCGCCGCACCGCACCGCCCGTCCAACGTCCGTGACGTGTGCGGGCCGGCCGAGCCGGGCTTCGCCCGCTGCCTGGCGCGGATCCGCACCGACCTGCGCGCCGGCCTGGGGGTACGCGGGCCCCTCGCCGGGACGGCGGCGCGGGCAGCGCTGCCGCCCGGGTACGGGCCGGCCGACCTGCGCGCCGCCTACGGCCTGCCCGCGACCGGCGGGGCGGGCCAGACCATCGCCGTGGTCGAGGCGGGCGACGACCCGGACGCGGAGGCCGATCTGGCCGTCTACCGCACGACGTTCGGCCTGCCCGCCTGCACCTCGGCCGACGGCTGCTTCCGCACGGCGGACGAGCGCGGGGACGGCGGCGCGCTCCCGCCGGACGAGGGGTGGGCGACGGAGACCGCCCTGGACCTGGACGCCGCCTCCGCGCTGTGCCCGCAGTGCCACTTGCTGCTGGTGGAGGCCGACAAGGCATCGGGCGCCGACTTCGCGGCGAGTGTCGACACTGCGGCGAAGCTGGGCGCCACCGAGATCTCCAACAGCTACGCGGCCGACGAGAGCAAGGAGAACGCGGCGTTCGCCGCCGACTACACGCACCCCGGCGTCGCCGTCGTCGCGTCCTCCGGGGACGCGGGTTACGGCATTCCCAGTGTCCCGGCCGCCTACCGGAGCGTGATCGCGGTCGGCGGCACGACGCTCACCAAGGACCCCGGCTCGGCCCGCGGCTGGTCGGAGAGCGCGTGGAATGGAGCGGGCAGCGGCTGCTCGGCCTGGGTGGACAAGCCGGGCTGGCAGCACGACGCCAACTGCCCGGGCCGGATGACGGCCGACGTCTCCATGGACGCCGACCCCGAGACCGGACTGGCGGTCTACAACACCGACGCGGCCGGCGGTGACGGCGGCGGCTGGGCCGTGGTGGGCGGGACCAGCGCGTCGTCACCGATGCTCGCCGCCGTGATCGCGCTGGCCGGACACCCGGCCCGTTTCGCCGACGCCTCCCCGCTCTACGGCGTCACCGCGGGCCTGACCGACGTGACCACCGGCACGAACGCCGCCGGCACGGACTGCGGCGGCGACTACCAGTGCGCCGCGGGCCCCGGCTACGACGGCCCCACGGGCAACGGCACCCCGGACGGCCTCGGCGCCTTTTGACGCGGGCCCGCGCGGGGACGTCCCGCGCGACGACCGGGTGTCCTGGTCCCCCGCGTCTCCGATCGGTCTCGCGGCCGCGCTCGTCGACTCGCGGGGGCCGGGGCCCGGCACTCCCGGCACGACGGCACGACGGCACGACGGGAACACTGTCCGTAACAGGGGTTAACGCGTCCGTAACGCCGCCGAACTAACCTGCTCGGTCTGTGCCGGGTCCTGGCCCTGACGACGGTGAGGTGTGGCCGTGCGATTGACTCCCCACGAGCAGGAGCGGCTGCTCGTCCATGTCGCCGCCGACGTGGCACGGCGGCGGCGCGAGCGCGGGCTGCGGCTCAACCACCCCGAGGCGGTCGCGCTGATCACCGCGCACGTCCTGGAGGGCGCCCGGGACGGCAGGACCGTCGCCGAGCTCATGGTCTCCGGCCGCACCGTCCTGTCCCGCGGCGACGTCATGGACGGCGTCCCCGAGATGGTGCGCGACGTGCAGGTCGAGGCGACGTTCCCCGACGGCACCAAGCTCGTCACCGTCCACCAGCCGATCGTCTGAGAGGCGGCGACCGTGATCCCGGGAGAGATCCTGCCCGCCGACGAGCCGGTGCCCTTCAACGCCGGCCGTCCTGTCACCCGCCTGACCGTGCTCAACGCCGCCGACCGCCCCGTGCAGGTCGGCTCGCACTACCACTTCGCGGAGGCCAACCCGGGGCTGCGCTTCGACCGCGCCGCCGCCCGCGGCAAGCGGCTCAACATCGCCGCCGGCACCGCCGTCCGCTTCGAGCCCGGCATCCCCGCCGAGGTCGAACTGGTCCCGATCGGCGGCCTGCGCGTGGTGGCCGGACTGCGCGGCGAGACGGCGGGCGCCCTCGACACGAGCGGGGCGCCCGATGCCTGAGCTTCCCCGGTCCGTATACGGCGACCTGTTCGGGCCCACCACCGGCGACCGGATCCGGCTCGCCGACACCGACCTGCTCGTGGAGGTCGAACGCGACCTCGCCGGCGGGCCGGGCCTGGCCGGGGACGAGGCCGTGTTCGGCGGCGGCAAGGTGATCCGCGAGTCCATGGGGCAGGCCAGGACCACCCGGGCCGAGGGCGCCCCCGACACCGTGATCACGGGGGCGGTGGTCCTCGACCACTGGGGAGTGGTCAAGGCCGACGTCGGCATCCGCGACGGCAGGATCACCGCGCTGGGCAAGGCCGGCAACCCCGACACCATGGACGGGGTCCATCCCGGCCTGGTCATCGGCCCCGACACCGAGGTCGTCGCGGGCAACGGCAGGATCCTCACCGCGGGCACCGTGGACGCGCACGTGCACTTCATCTCGCCGACGCTGATGCACCAGGCGCTGTCCAGCGGCGTCACCACCGTCATCGGCGGCGGCACCGGCCCCGCCGAGGGCACCAAGGCCACCACGATCACCCCCGGTGCCTGGCACCTGGCGCGAATGTTCGCCGCCTTGGAGGCGTACCCGGTCAACGTGGGGCTGCTCGGCAAGGGCAACACCGTCAACCAGGCCGCGATGCACGCCCAGTTGCGGGCCGGAGCGGTCGGCTTCAAGATCCACGAGGACTGGGGGGCCACCCCCGCCGCCATCGACGCGTGCCTGCGGGTCTGCGAGGACAGCGGCGCCCAGCTCGCCATCCACACCGACACGCTCAACGAGGCCGGATTCGTCGAGGACACCCTGGCCGCGATCGCCGGTCGCGGGATCCACGCGTACCACACCGAGGGCGCGGGCGGCGGGCACGCGCCGGACATCATCACCGTCGTCTCCCAGCCGCACGTCCTGCCGTCCTCCACCAACCCCACCCGGCCGCACACCGTCAACACCGTCGAGGAGCACCTCGACATGCTGATGGTCTGCCACCACCTCAACCCGGCGGTGCCCGAGGACCTCGCCTTCGCCGAGTCCCGCATCCGGCCCTCGACCATCGCCGCCGAGGACGTCCTGCACGACCTCGGGGCGATCAGCATCATCAGCTCCGACTCCCAGGCCATGGGCAGGATCGGCGAGATCGCGCTGCGCACCTGGCAGACCGCGCACGTCATGAAGCGCAGGCGCGGCCCGCTTCCCGGGGACGGCCGTGCCGACAACCTCCGCGCCCGCCGCTACGTCGCCAAGTACACCATCAACCCCGCGATCGCCCAGGGCCTCGACGCCGAGATCGGCTCGGTCGAAGCGGGCAAGCTCGCCGACCTCGTGCTGTGGGACCCGGCCTTCTTCGGGGTCAAGCCGGAACTGGTCATCAAGGGCGGGCAGATCGCGTACGCGCAGATGGGCGACGCCAACGCGTCCATCCCGACCCCGCAACCCGTATTGCCGCGCCCCATGTTCGGCGGTGTCGGCGCCGCCCCCGCCGCGAACTCCGTCAACTTCGTCACTCAGGCGGCGGTCGAGGACGGTCTGCCCGAGCGTCTCGGACTCGGCAAGCGGTTCGCCGCGATCCGCTCCACCCGGGCGGTGCGCAAGCACGACATGCGGGAGAACGACGCGATGCCGCGGGTGGACGTGGACCCGGACACCTTCACGGTGCGGATCGACGGCGAGGTGGTCGAACCCGCCCCGGCGGCCGAACTGCCGATGACCCAGCGGTACTTCCTCTTCTAGGCCGGTGGGAGCCGATGCCCGGCCACGAGGAGGAACGGTGAGCGGCGGTGCCGGCGGCGGCCGGGCCGCGCTGCTGCTCCTGACCGACGGTCGCTTCCCCGCCGGGGGGCACGCGCACTCCGGCGGTGCCGAGGCGGCGGTCACCGACGGCCGGATCCGGGACGCGGCCACGCTCGCCGCCTTCTGCCGCGGCCGGCTCCACACCACCGGCCTGGTCACCGCGGCCCTCGCGGCGGCGGCGACGGCCGCGTACGGGCCGGCCCGCACGGACACGGCCGCAGACCCGGGCCGAACCGCCGCAATGGATGCGGCCGCAGACCCGGGCCGAACCGCCGCCATGGATGCGGGCACAGTCCCGGGTCGGACCGCCACCATGGATGCGGCCGCAGACACCGGTTGGGCCGCCGCCATGGATGCGGGCACAGGCACCAGTTGGGCCGCCGCCCTGGACGCGGCCGCCGACGCCCGTACGCCGTCGGCGGCGCTGCGTACGGTCTCCCGCCGGCTCGGCCGGCAGCTGCTGAGGGCCGCGCGGGCGGTGTGGCCGCACCCCGGGCTGGACGCTCTGGCCGCGGCCTTCCCGCGGGGCGCACACCAGCCGGTCGTCCTCGGGGTCGCCGCCCTTGCCGCCGGGCTCGGCCCGTTGGACGCCGCCTATGCGGCGGCCTACGAGTCGGTCGGCGGCCCCGCGGCCGCGGCCGTGCGCCTGCTCGGGCTGGACCCCTTCCGGGCCGCCGCCGTGCAGGCCCGCCTGGCCCCGGAGATCGACGAGGTCGCGGCCGCGGCGGCCCGCGCCGCCCGGCGCGCGGCGGCGGAGGGCCCGGGCGTCCTCCCGGCAGCCTCCTCGCCCCTGCTCGACATCGCCGCCGAGCAGCACGCCGCCTGGCCGGTGCGCCTGTTCGCGTCCTGAAAACAGCGGACGGCCGACGGCCGGCCGGACACGTCCACGATCGGAGCCGACCATGCACCTGGACCACCCGGAGACGTATCCCGAGCGGTACACCTTCTCCGCCGCCGCCTCCGCCGGTTCCCGGGCCCTGAGAGTGGGGCTGGGCGGGCCGGTGGGATCGGGGAAGACGGCGACGGTCGCCGCGCTGTGCCGCAGGCTGCGCGACGAGCTGGCGATCGGCGTCGTGACCAACGACATCTACACCCGTGAGGACGCCGACTTCCTGCTGCGGGCGGCCGTCCTGCCCGCGGAGCGGATCGTGGCGGTGGAGACCGGCGCCTGCCCGCACACCGCGATCCGTGACGACATCTCGGCGAACCTCGAAGCCGTCGAGGAGCTGGAGGCGGCGGCGGGCCCGCTGGACCTGGTGCTGGTGGAGTCCGGCGGCGACAACCTCACGGCGACGTTCTCCCGTGGCCTGGTGGACGCGCAGATCTTTGTCATCGACGTCGCCGGCGGCGACGACATCCCGCGCAAGGGCGGTCCCGGCGTCACCACGTCCGACCTGCTCGTGGTGAACAAGACCGACCTGGCGCCCCACGTCGGGGCCGACCTGGAGCGGATGGCGCGGGACGCGGCGGCGCAGCGCGGCGCGCTGCCGGTGGTGTTCACCGCGGTGGCCCGCGAGGGCGGCGTCGAGCCGGTGGCGGCGTGGATCGGGCAGCGGCTCGCCGCTTGGCGGCCGGTGACGGCGTGAGCGCCGGCCCGGCAGCCGGGGTGTGCGCCGCCGCCCGGTTCCGGGCGGCGGCGGGCCCTGGCGGCGGCACCGTACTGCCGCTGCTCGCGGGCAGCGGTCCGCTGGCCCTGCGCCGCACCCCCGTGCACGGCGTGCCGGACGCAGCCGGGATCACCGTGGTCGGCGCGATGAGCGCGCCGCTGGGCGGGGACCGGCTGACCGTCGAGGGCGAGGTCGGCCCGGGGGCCCGGCTGGTCGTCGGCGCGTCGGCGGCCACCGTGGCGCTGCCCGGACCGCACGGCGAGCGGGCCGTGTACGACGTGCGTCTGGCGGTGGCCGACGCAGGGACGCTGCACTGGCTGCCGGAACCGCTCATCTGCGCCGAGGGCAGCGACCTGCGGACGACCACCCGGGTGGACCTCGCGCCCACCGCACGGCTGCTGCTGCGCGAGGAACAGATCCTGGGCCGCCACGCGGAGGAGCCCGGCAGGCTCACCTCCCGGCTCACCGTCCATCACGGCGGCCGGCCGCTGCTCGACCAGGAACTGTCCTTCGGGCCCGGCGTTCCGGGCGTGGCAGGCACGCTCGGCGGCCACCGGGCGGTGGGGCAACTGCTGCTGGCCGATCCGGCGTTCGCGCACGCACCGGCCGCGCCGCGCACCTGGAGCGGCGACGCGCGGGCCGCCCTCACCCCGCTCGCCGGGCCCGCCGTGCTGGTCACCGCCGTCGCCCCGGACGGCCTGCGACTGCGGCGGATCCTCGACGAGGCGCTCACCGCGGCCCTCGCCGCCCGCGACCAGGCCGCCGACCGGGCCGGGGACCGGGCCGCCGACCGGTTCACCGACCCGTGCGCCGCCGGGACCCGCCCGGAAGCCGCCGGCGGCCCTGTCACCCCCGGGGCGGTGGCCCGCTGACGGCTTCCGCCCGGAACGCCCGGCCGGCGCGGGGCCGCGGCGGGGCAGGGGCGGGGCAGGGGCGGGGGACCCGGGGAAGCCCGCTCAGTCGCTCACCTGGAGGACGATCTTGCCGCGCCGGTGTTCCCGTTCGAGCGCCTCGTAGGCGGCGCGCGCCTGGCTCAGGGGCAGGAGGCGGTCGATCGGCGGTGCCAGGCGGCCGTGCTCCACGAGGTCGGTGATGGACCGGAGTCCGGCCCGGTCGGGTCGGACCACGAAGAAGACGCCGCGGGCGCCGTGCCGTGCGGCCTCCTCGGCGTCGGGCGGCGCCGCGATGCCGACCACCGTGCCCCCCGGGCGCACCACCTGCCAGGAGCGGTCCAGGGTGGGGCCCCCGACCAGGTCGACGACGAGGTCGACGTCGTGGACGCGGTCCTCGAACCGGTCGTGCGCGTAGTCGACGGCGATGTCGGCTCCGAGGGACCGTACGAAGTCCAGATCGCGGCCGGCCGCTGTCGCCGCCACCTCGGCGCCCAGTGCCGCGGCGATCTGGACGACGAAGGAGCCCACGCCTCCCGCTCCGCCGTGGACGAGTACGCGCCGACCGCGGCGCAGGTGGCCGTGGTCGACCAGAGCCTGCCAGGCGGTGAGCGCCGCCAGCGGCACGGCCGCGGCCTGGTCGTGGGTCAGGGACTCCGGCTTCGCCGCGACGACGTCGGCGGGAACGGCGGCGTACTCGGCGGCCGCGCCGTCCATGGTGAAGGGGATCAGCCCGTACACCTCGTCACCCGCCTGCCAGTCGGTGACGTCGTCGCCGAGGGCGGCGACGACGCCCGAGAACTCGTGCGAGGGGATGATGGGCGTACGGTCACGCCCCGAGCCGTCGAGGCTGTCCGTCCAGGTGGCGTCCCAGCCCAGTTCGCCCGCCGTGATCGACGCGGCGCGTACGGCGACGAGCACCTCACCGGGGCCGGGCCGCGGGCACGGGGCCTTCTCGTGGACGAGTTGTTCCGGGCCGCCGCGGCGGTGGGCGCGTACCGCGTTCATCTCACGCATGGCATTCCTCCGTCGGTGAGGTGAATCCGGACGGGAAGCGCCGCGACGTTCCGCTCGCGGCCGCGGGGGCGGGCGCTCACCAGGTGGGGATGAAGCCGCCGTCGATGAGCATGTCGGCGCCGGTGATGTTCCGCGCGCTGTCGCCGGCAAGGAACAGGACCAGGTCGGCGACTTCCTGCGGCTTGGAGAAGCGGCCGGTGACAATGCTCTTGGCGGCCTGGGCCACCACGTCGTCGGGTGAGATGCCGGCCGCGGTCGAGACGGTGGCGGCCACGCCCTCCCCGCCCAGCCACAGGTCGGTCTCCACGGGGCCGGGGCTCACGGTGTTCACGCGGATGCCGCGGGGTCCGACCTCCTTGGAGAGGGCCTTGGAGAAGGCGACGAGGGCGGCCTTGCCCGCGCTGTAGTCGATGACCAGCGGGTCGGGGAGGGTGGCGTTGACGGACGCGACGGTCACGATGGCCCCCGTCCCCGCGTCGAGCATCAGTGGCAGCGCCGCGCGCGTGACGCGCACGGCGCTGAGCAGGTTGAGGCCGAGGGTGTGCTGCCAGTCGGCGTCGGTGACCGAGAGGAAGCCGCCGGTGCGCGCGGGGGCCGTGCCCACGTTGTTGACGAGGATGTCCAGGCGGCCGCCGGCGGCCGCGACGAGCCGCTCGGCCTCGTCGGCGCGGCCGAGGTCAGCGGCTACCCAGGTCACCCCGCCTTCGTCGGACAGCGCCTCCAGTTCGGGGCTGGAGGTGCGGGACCCGGCGATGACGGTGGCTCCCGCCTGTGCGAGGGCCGTCACGATCGCCAGCCCGATCCCTTTGCTCGCGCCCGTCACGATGGCGGTCCTGTCGCGGAGCGATGTGTCCATGGCGGCTTCTCCTCGGAGGCGGCGGCGCGGCATGCGTGCGGCAGCGGCGGGACTTTCCGGGCCACGCCTCGCCGGCCGCCGGGTGCCGGCCGGCATCGGGACGTTCCGAACCCGTCCCGGACCGGCGAACCCTCCCAGGCTCCGCCACCGGCAGGCGACCCGCAATTCCTCCGACGACGAGACCACCCGGCGTCGCGGGCCGGACGCGGAACGGCACTGTGTACGCGGGCGCCGGACGAAGCCGGTCGGGCCGGAAGCACCGGCCCGACCGACCGGCGGACCCGGCCGAACCTGCCGGACGGCCCGATCGAGCGGCCAACGGCGCCGGGCCTACTCGCCGGTCCTTCCCTCGCGCAGGCGGGCCAGCACCACGGGGTCGATCCTGCCCGGCACCAGCCTGTTCTCGAGGTTCTCCACGCCGGCCCACATGTCCAGCGTGGCGTAACCGCGCTCGGCGACGAGGCCGCGGACCTCGTCCGCCAGTTCGCCCGACAGTTCCAGCAGGGTGTCCGGGTCCGGCGTGCCGAACAGCAGCTCGTGGACGTCCAGCAGGCGCCCGAGCTCCGCGACGGGGTCGGGATGGTCGTCCACGCGCAGGTCGCACGCGACGTCGCTGCCACCGCCGTACCCCGCCCCCGCCGACACCACGTACAGGGCCGCGCTCTGCCGGCCGCGCCGGTCGCCGCCCGCGCTGTCGCCCGCCGCCAGCACGGCGAGCAGCTTCCGTTCGAGCGCCTGCTCGCGGGAGGCCAGCCAGGCCGACTCCATGGCCTCGACCACCTCGGGGCCGGTGAGGATGTTGCCCTGGATCGCGTAGCCGTCGCCGGCCGTCCCGCCCGCCCAGTCCAGGCACTCCTCGCCCGTGTAGGTCGCTCCGTCGCCCTCGGGGCCGACGATTCCCACCTGCCGGTACGCGCGTTCCCCGTCCGCGGCCACGAGACCCGCCACCGCGTCCGCGGGCCGCACGCCCGTACGCAGCAGCGCCAACGCCTGCGGGCGGTAGCGCAGGTTCGCCGCCGCCTGGGTGGCCACGGCCCCGGCTCCGGCCCGTGCGGCCGGCACCAGGGCGCCGACCGCCAGGAACTTGCTCGCCACCGCTACACCGAAGGCCGGGCCGGACCTGGCCACGATCGAGAACGTCATGGACAGGACAGTAGGACCGTGGCAACGGCGGCGCCAGGAGTCGTCCCGCGCGCCCCGCCGGCGAATCCGCCGGGTACGGCGGGTACGGCGGGGCCAGCCGGACTCGGCCGAGCCGGCCACCGGACCGGACCGGCGGCACGCGCGCCACCCGGCCCCGCCGGACCCACGGGTCCCGACGAACCCGCGATCCCGCCGAACCCACGAAACGCACGAAACCCGCGAAACCCGCGAAACCCCCTGTGAGCGTTCACAATTCCGGCCTCGGCGGAGGCGGGGATCACCTGCCGCCAGCAGGCCGCCGGACGCGCGGCGCCTGTCCGGCCGGAGGACGAAGGGCGGGAAGGCGGCCGACGTACGCCATGAGGGCGTCCACGGGCGTGGCGGAACACGCCGGGAACGCGGCGGTCCGGTCGGACGAGCCCCTTATGGGCGCCCCCGCCGGTCGTGATCCCACGATTCCCGGACACCCCTCGATGATGTGAGCGCTGACAACGCGCCTCTAGCCCCCCGTGGCGACCGTGTGCTACAACGACATCCCATGTGTTGGTCGTGCTGCCCCATCAGCATGACGCGTCGACACATCCTGGAGGGCCGCGGATGTCCGCTCAACACCGGTTACGGCTCGATGCCGTGGCTGCCGCCGTCGCGAAGGCCGCGGCGCCGGCCGGGCACATCCGTTCCGCAACGACCGGCCCCGGCACGAGGAGCGGCGCCGTCGGCACCGCGGTCCCCGGTCCCGCGGATCCACGCGCCGGAACCGGCACTCCGGCCGCGGGCGCCAATCCGTCCGGCTCGAACACGAGCGCCCTCAGGACTGCCTCCGGGTCCGTCCACGACAGCAGCGTCCCGCCGAGTGGCAAGGTCTCGTCCGGGTTCCGGGGGGCGGGGGACGGCGGCCACACGCGCCCGGCCCCGTCCGCCTCGAACAGAACCACCCGCGGCTGACGGCGGACCCTCCCCCCACACCGAAAGGCAGTTACCCATGCCCATCCCACGCAGACGGCCCCGAGGCCGGCTCGGCGCCTCACTCGTCGCGGGGCCGACGGCGTTCACCGCGACCGCGCTCGTCGTCGCACCGCCCTCCGCGCCTGCCGTCCAGGGCACTTGGAACTGCGACGACTCGTCGCCGACGAGCTTCGCGCCGAACGGCGCCGCCCGCACCTGACGCACGTCACAGGCCACCGTACGGGTGCCCGCCGAACCCTGAGTCCGGCGGGCACCCGTACGGTGCCGGGCCCGAGGACGCCCGTCCCCGGGCCCGCCCGCTCCTCCTCGCTCCACAGCACGTGTCCCCCCACACCCGACTCGACCGGGAGGTCGATCAACCATGAACACTGACGCGGTCCGCAGACGAGCACGCGCCCTCGGGCGCCTCCGGGCAACTCCCGCGAAGGCCGCGGCGGCGCTCGCCGGACTGTTGGTCTCCCTCGCCGTCCCCCTGGTCGTCGCCGGCGG
>NZ_JAINVH010000040.1 GCF_020400825.1 Streptomyces sp. HPF1205 | reverse complement strand
GATGAACAGCCTGCGCCAGGACGCCTCGCCCGCCGAACCCGAGCAGCAGGCGCTGGCCGCCCTGTCGCCGCGCGAACGCGAGATCCTCGGCCTCATCGGCGAGGGCCTCACCAACAGGCAGATCGGCAAACGCCTCTACCTGTCCGAGAAGACCGTCAAGAACAACGTCTCCCGCCTGCTGGCCAAGCTCGGCGTCGAACGCCGCATCCAGGCCGCCGTCATCGCCACCCAGGGGCCGCACGCGCCCGGGCACGGACTCGGCTGAGGCCGAGGTCCCGGCCCCCGCTGCTCCCGTCCGTCCCGGCCGCGCCCTGTCCGTCCCCGCCCCTCTCCGTACCGGCCGCTGTCCGACCCGGCCGATCCGGTGACCTTCGGCCCCCGCAGCGGTGCCCGACGGGCCCTGCCCGCGCCGGCGGCGGTCCAGGAGGCTGGCAGAGCGGGACCATCCGAAGGAGGCGGCGATGACCACGGCGGCACTGGACGCGGCGACGCTGGAGAAGCTCATCTCCGCGGCCGTCGCGGCGCCCTCGATCCACAACACCCAGCCCTGGCGCTACCGGCTGGACCCCGACACCTCGACCATCGAGGTGCGCGCGGCGGTCGACCGGGGCCTGCCGCACACCGACGCCACCGGGCGCGGCCTGCACGTCTCGGTCGGCGCCGCGGTGTTCAACCTGCGCGTCGCCGTCTCGCACTTCGGCTGGGAGCCGGTGCTGCGGATCCTGCCCCGGCCCGCCGAACCCGGACTCCTGGCGGCCGTACGACTCGCCGGACCCGGCTCCGCCGACCGCCGCCCGCGCCCCGGGATGCCCGGCTCGCCGGAGCGGTTCGACCTGTACGACGCCGTGTGGCGCCGGCACAGCAGCCGCTTCCCGTTCAGCGAACAGCCCGTCCAGCCCGAGGTGCTCGCGGAGCTGACGCGGGCCGCGGCGCAGGAAGGCGCCCACCTGAGCCTTCCGGGCCCGGCGGAGGCCGCCCGCATACTGCGGCTGACCGCGGACGCCGACCTGTACACGGCCGCCGACCACGACCGCGGCGAGGAGGGCCGCTCCTGGACGCGCGAGGACGCCTCCGACGGCATGCCCGCCGCCGCTCTCGGGCAGCGCGACCTGACCGGCCAGGTGCCGGTGCGCGACTTCGGCGGACGGCGCCCCGGCGCCCCGCGGCCGGCCGCGGCCTTCGAGGAGCACCCCGTGATCGGCGTGCTGGCCACCGCGGGCGACGGCCCCGCGGACTGGCTGCGGGCCGGACAGGCCCTGGAGCACGTCCTGCTGGTCGCGACCGACCACGGCGTGCGGGCCTCGCTGTTCAGCCAGGCGGTGGAGTGGCCCGACCTGCGCTGGGCGCTGCGCGACCCGCGCGGGGCGTACGAGCACGTGCAGATGCTGATCCGGTTCGGCTACGGACCCGAGGGCCCGGCCTCCCCCCGGCGGCCCGTGCGCGAGGTGCTGGACGCCGGGCCCGCGGACACGGGGGCGGCCGACGCGCGCGGAGAGCGCCGGACCTGAGCGGCGGGGCCGCCCGGCGCCGACGCCGACCCGCCCCGTGAACAGGCCGGCCGGCGCGGACCCGCCCGGGTGGCGAGGCATCGCGGCCACCGGCCCCGGGGCTGCGGCCGCCCCGGCTACGGCCGCCCCGGCTCCTCCCGGCACAGCGGTACGGTCCACACCAGGCGGGTGCCGCCGCCGGGCCCCGGACCCGTTTCCATCGCCCCGCCCAGCCGCTCGGCCCGCACCGCGAGGTTGCGCAGTCCGCTGCGGTGCCCGTCAGGCGCGAGCCCGATGCCGTTGTCGGTGACGGCCACGGTCAGCGTCCCGTCGGTGACGGCCAGGGTGACGTCGACAGCGGTCGCCCGCGCGTGGCGGGCGACGTTGGACAGGGCCTCGGTGAGCACCGCCACGGCGTCCTCGGCGACGTCCGCCGGCACGTCCGTGTCGAGCAGCCCCTCCATGTGCAGCGCCGGGGCGAACCCGAGGGCGCGGCCGGCGTCCTCCACGTTCGCGGCGGCCCTCGCCCGCAGGCCCGCGGGCGCCCTGGTGGCGTCCTTGGCCCGCAGTCCGAAGATGGTGGAGCGGATGATCTTGATGGTCTCGTCGAGGTCGTCCACCGCGCGCATCAGCCGCTCGGCCGCCTCGGGGTGATCGACGAAGCGCAGGGTGCTCTGCAGCGTCATCCCCGTGGCGAACAGCCGCTGGATGGCGAGATCGTGCAGGTCGCGGGCGATACGGTCGCGGTCCTCCAGTACGGTGAGCTGCTCGGCGGACCGGCGGCGCTCCGCCAGCTGGAGGGCCAGCGCGGCCTGCCCGGCGAAGCCCAGCAGGGGCACGGACTCGTCCTGCGTGAACGGCGGCCGCTGCTCGGCCCGGGCCAGCAGCACGGCGCCGCGCGCCCCTTCGTCGGTCACCATGGGCACCGCCACGGTCGGTCCGAGGCCGCCGAACCTCGGCGGTCCCGCCGTCACCCTGGGGTCCTTCTGGATCTCGGCCGTGGTGATGGGCTCACCCGCGGCCATCGCCGCTCCGATGAACGAGCCCTCGCGCGGCAGCCTCAGGCCCCGGTGGTCGTCCGCGTCGGTTCCCACGGCGATCACCACCCTCAGGTCCGTGCTGTCCTCGACCGGCAGCGCCAGGACCCCGAGGTCGGCGCCGGCGATGCTCCGGGCACGGTGCACGATGTCGCGGAGCACGTCCATCTCGTCCGTTCCGGACAGCAGGGCCGCCACGATGTCCGCGTTGGCCTCCATCCACAGCTGCCGGTCACGGGCGGTCTTGTAGAGCCGGGCGTTCTCGATCGCCACACCGGCGGCGACGGCCAGCGTCCGCAGCACCGTCTCGTCCTCGGCGTCGAACTCCCCGCCGCCGCGCTTCTGCGTCAGGTACAGGTTCCCGAAGACCTCGTCCCGTACCCGGATGGGGACCCCGAGGAAGGTATGCATGGGCGGATGGTTCGGCGGAAAGCCGTACGAGGCCGGGTGCTCCGCGATCTCCCGCAGCCGCAGCGGCTCGGGGTGCCGGATCAGCTCGCCCAGGATGCCGTGGCCCGACGGCAGGGGCCCGATCGCCTCGCGCTCGTCCTGGCCGATCCCGACGGTCAGGAACTCCGACAAGCGGGTGTCCTCCACCACGCCCAGCGCGCCGTACTCGGCGTCGACCAGCGCCACCGCCGACTCGACGATCTGCCGCAGCACCTGCGGCAGATCCAGCTCGCGACCGACCGACAGCACCGCCTCCAGCAGGCTGTGCACGCGGTCCTGCCTGCCGCGCACCGCGTCGATCCTGACCTGCAGCTCGTCCAGGAGCTGGTCGAGACGCAGCCGCGGCAGCCGCCCGCCCCGCGCGCCGACGTCCTCGACCACCGGATCCTCCACATGCGCCAGGCCCACCGACGAAGGGACCACCTTCCACGGTAACGGCCGGGGCGCCTGGCCGCGGTGGTTACGGGGCCGGGGCGGTCGCCGCCAGGTCGCTGCGGACGTCCACCACGCCCGCTACGGTGCGGGCCAGCCGGGTGGCGATGGTGGCCAGCGCGGGATCCGGGACGCGGCCGCGCAGCGTGACCAGGCCGTCGCGCACCTCCACGGTGAGAGACGGTTCCTCCGGGAACAGCAGATCCAGGACGTCGCGCCGCACGTCGGCGGCGATGTCCTCGTCGTCGCGGAGGAAGACGTCGAGCAGGTCGCAGCGGCTGACGATGCCGCGCAGCCTGCCCTCGCCGTCGATCACCGGCAGCCGCTTGACGCGCATGCGCGCCATGATCCGGGCGGCCTCGGCCACGGTGGCGTCCTCGTGGACGCACACGGCGGGCGCCGACATCAGCTCCCTGGCGGTCACCGCGCCGGCCTTGTCCCGGCCGGCCAGCTGCCCGAGTTCGTCGGTACCCCGGGGGTCACTGCCCCGGAACTCCTCCTTGGCCAGCAGATCCGCCTCGGACACCACGCCGACGACCCGGCCCTCGCCCTCCAGCACGGGCAGGGCGGTGACCTTCCACTGCTTCATGGTCCTGGCGATCTCCTTGAAACCCGCGTCCTGCCCCAGGGCCACGACCGTGCGGGTCATGACGTCCCGTACCGCCCCCGCGGACCCGTACATGCGCCTCTCCTCTCCCGAACGGCCGCGGCTCGCCGAACGGCCGCGCCTTGCGGGGCCGCGCCTCGCCGGAGGGCCGCCGCGGCGCGGGGCCGGGATCACTGCTCGATCCGGTCACTCCCGCGGGCCGCGATCGCCACGGCCTCGTCGGTGCGGTAGCCGAGGTCGGCGGTGACCTCGACCACCCCGTCCACGCCCTCGCACAGCCGCACGACGACCTCGATGAGGCTGCGCCGGTCAACGGTTCCACGCAGGTGGACGCGGCCGTCGGTGACCTCGACGGTCACCTCGTCGGGGCCGATCCCCATCGTGCGGTCCAGGATGTCGCCGGTGATCTCCTCGCGGATGAGGTGGTCGCGGCGCAGGAACACCCGCAGCAGGTCCGCGCGGCTGACGATGCCGACCAGGGCGCCGGTCTCGTCCACCACGGGAAGCCGCTTGACGTGCCCGCGGTCCATCACGCGGGCCGCCTGGACGACGGACCACTCGGGGTGGGCGACGATCGCGGGGCCGGTCATCAGGCCGTCGGCGGTGGTCGGGACGGGGCCCGTGGGCTCCTGGCCCGGGGTGTCCAGGATGCTCAGCAGCCCGGCCGGGTCCGGCCGGCCGGACTCCCGGCGCAGCAGGTCCGCCTCGGAGACGACGCCGACGGGGCGGTCGCAGTCGTCCACGACGGGCACGGCGGTGATGTCGTGATCGGCCAGGACCCTGGCGACCTCCTTGAAGGACGTGTCCGGGCGCACCCGGTGGACCGTATGGGTCATCAGGTCGCCCACGGTGCGGTGCCTCATCGTGCTCGTCGCGCTGCCCTGCATCGTGCTGTGCATCGTGCTGCCTCCTCGCGGCGCTGCCTCCCCTCCACTGTCCGGCGGCCGCGCGGCCCGCGCTCAGGGCCGTCCGGGGCCCGGCGGCGGGACCAACGGCCCTGCCCGCCCCGAATTGCGGCACCGGGTACCCGCCCTCACGATGAGGGCATGGCGACCGCCGGACCCGCCGACCGCCCCCAGCCGCTCCGTACTCGCGCCGACCGGGGCGGGAGGCCGTGACGGAGAGCGCCTGGGAGCTGCGTTACGAGGGGTACGTCCCGGGGGACGAGCCGCTCCGCGAGGCGCTGTGCACGGTCGGGAACGGGTACCTCGCGACCCGTGGCGCGGCCGCCGAGGCGACGGCCGGCGGGGCGCACTACCCCGGTACGTACGCGGCCGGTGTCTACAACCGGCTGTCGTCCCGTGTCGCCGGCCAGTTCGTGGAGAACGAGAGCCTGGTCAACCTGCCGCACTGGCCGGCGCTGACCTTCCGTATCGACGGCGGGCCGTGGTTCGACGCCGACACCGCGGACCTCCTGGAGTACCGGCAGTGGCTGGATCTGCGCGAGGCCGTGCTGACCCGGTGGCTGCGGTTCCGTGACGAGCGGGGGCGTACGACGGCGGTGACCTGGCGGCGGTTCGCCGACATGGCCTTCCCGCACGCCTGCGCCGCCGAGACGACGGTCGTGGCGGAGGACTGGTCGGGGACGCTGGAGTTCAGGTCCGTCCTCGACGGCAGGGTGCGCAACTCGCTGGTCGAGCGCTACCGCGACCTGCCGAACCGGCACCTGGAGCCGGTGCGTGCCGTCCACCTGTCCGGCGACTCGGTCCTGCTGGAGGTGCGTACCGGCCAGTCCGGGATCGGGGTGGCCATGGCCGCCCGTACCACCGTGTGGGACGGCGAGCACCGGCACTCTGGCGTGCGTGGCCGTCCCGTCGACGGCGCCGGATGGACCGGCCACGTCCTTGCGGTGGACGTGGCGCCGGGCGGGACGGTGCGGCTGGAGAAGGTGGTGACCGTCTTCACCGGACGTGACCGCGCCATCAGCGAGCCCGCCGCGGACGCGGCCCGCTGGCTGGACCGGCTCGGGGGGTTCGGCGCGCTGCACCGCGACCACGTACGGGCCTGGCGCCGCCTGTGGCCGAGGTTCCGGGTCTCGGTCACCGGAAGCGAGGACGCCCGGCGCACCATCCGCCTGCACCTGCTGCACCTGCTGCAGACCGTCTCGCCGAACACCGCCGACCTCGACGTGGGCGTGCCCGCCAGGGGCCTGCACGGCGAGGCGTACCGGGGCCACGTCTTCTGGGACGAGCTGTTCGTCTTCCCCGTGCTCAACCTGCGTCTGCCGGACCTCACCCGCGCCCTGCTGCGCTACCGCCACCGGCGTATGCCCGAGGCTTTGCAGGCGGCGCGCGAGGCCGGCCTGCGCGGGGCGATGTTCCCCTGGCAGTCGGGCAGCGACGGCCGCGAGGAGAGCCAGCGGCTGCACCTCAACCCCCGCTCGGGCCGCTGGAACCCGGACCCGACCTGGCGCCAGCACCACATCGGCAGTGCCATCGCCTACAACATCTGGCAGTACTACCAGGTGACCGGGGACCGGGAGTTCCTCACCCACCACGGGGCCGAGATGCTCCTGGAGATCGCCCGCTTCTGGGCGAGCGCGGCGGTCTGGGACGCCGGGCGGGCCCGCTACGTCATCCGAGGCGTCATGGGACCCGACGAGTTCCACTGCGGCTACACGGCCGGTGACACCGGCGGCATCGACAACAACGCCTACACCAACGTGATGGCGGTGTGGGTGATCCTGCGCGCCCTGGACGCCCTGGCCGCGCTCCCGGAGCAGGCCCGGGCCGAGCTCACCGACGCGCTGGAGCTGCGGACCGCGGAACTCGTGCGCTGGCGCCACCTGACCCGCGCGATGTACGTGCCCTTCCACGACGACGGCGTGCTCAGCCAGTTCGAGGGCTACGAGCGGCTGGCGGAACTCGACTGGGACGCGTACCGGCGGCGGTACGGCGACATCCACCGGCTGGACCGGATCCTGGAGGCCGAGGGCGACAGCGTCAACCGCTACAAGGCGTCCAAGCAGGCCGACGTCCTCATGCTGTTCTACCTGCTGTCGGCCGACGAACTCGGCCAGATCCTGCACCGCATGGGATACGCGCTCGCACCCGACGCCATCCCCCGCACCATCGACTACTACCTGGCCAGGACCTCGCACGGCTCGACGCTCAGCGCGGTCGTCCACGCCTGGGTGCTGGCGCGCGCCCACCGTGAGCGCGCGGTGGAGTTCTTCCAGCGCGCCCTGCGGTCCGACGTCACCGACATCCAGGGCGGCACCACCTCGGAGGGCATCCACCTCGCGGCCATGGCGGGCAGCGTGGACCTCCTGCAGCGGTGCTTCTCCGGTCTTGAGACGCGGGGCGACCGGCTGGTGCTCAACCCGTTCTGGCCGCGCGACCTCGGGGTGCTCGAACTGACCGTCCGCTACCGGAACCACACGCTGGCGCTGCGCATCAGCGGCCACCGGGTGCGGGTGACCGCCGGCACCGGCGTGCACCGCCCGGTGAAGGTCTCCTGCCGCGACGAGACCGCCGAACTCCACCCGGGTTCGACCATCCACTTCCCCCTGGCGACCGGCCGGCCGGCGGCGGCCCGCGACCGCGGTCCCACGGCGTAGGCGCGCCGGGGCGCCGCGGGCCGTGCCGGTCCTCGGGGCCGCAGGGCCGCTCGGCCCCGCCGCCGGGGTCGGGGGGCCCATGCGCGACGGGCGGGACCGGGGTGAGGGTGGAGGGGTGGTGGTCCCGTGCCCGGCGGGCGCGGCGGTCGCGCCCCCGGCAGTGGGTGGCGCGCCCGCTCCGGCCGGGGCCGCGAGTCGGCGCCCGGCGAGGAGGATCTTCATGAAAGCGCTGGTCTACGACGGTCCCGGTCGGTCGGCCTGGCAGGACGTCCCCGACCCTTCCGTACAGGAGGCGACGGACGCGATCGTGCGTACCGAGGCGGTCACCATCTGCGGCACCGACCTGCACATCCTCAAGGGGGACGTGCCGGACGTGCGGCCCGGCACCGTGCTCGGGCACGAGGCGGTGGGCGAGGTCGTCGAGACCGGCGGCGCGGTCACGGGCCCGCGGCCCGGCGACCGGGTCCTGGTGTCGTGCATCACCGGCTGCGGACGCTGCCGGTTCTGCCGGGAAGGCGCGTACGGGCAGTGCCTGGGCGGCGGCGGGTGGCTCCTCGGCCACGTGATCGACGGCACGCAGGCCGAGTACGTGCGCGTGCCGTTCGCGGACATGTCGCTGCACCCGCTGCCGGCTGCGGTGGACGCGCGCGAGGCCGTCCTGCTGGCCGACATCTTCCCGACCGCGTACGAGGTGGGGGTGCTCAACGGACGGGTGCGGCCCGGGGACACCGTGGCCGTCGTCGGCGCCGGCCCGATCGGGCTGGCCGCGATCGCCACCGCCCAATTCTTCTCCCCGGCCCGCGTCATCGCGGTCGACCTCGCGCCGAGCCGCCTGGAGGCCGCCAAGCGCCTGGGCGCGGACGCCACCGCCACGGTGGCCGAGAGCGAGTCCCTCGTCGCCGACCTCACCGGCGGTCTCGGCGCGGACGTGGTCATCGAGGCGGTGGGCGTGCCGGAGAGCTTCGAACTGTGCACCCGCATGGTGCGGCCCGGCGGCCACGTGGCGAACATCGGTGTCCACGGCGGGCCCGCGACGCTCCACCTGGAGCACCTGTGGAGCAGGAACGTCACCATCCGCACCGGCCTGGTCGACACCTACTCCACGCCCACGCTGCTGCGCATGCTCACCGACGGCAGGCTCCCGGCGTCCTCGCTGGTCACGCACACCTTCGAACTCGGGCAGATGGAGGAGGCGTACGAGGTGTTCGGCCGGGCGGCCGACACCGGCGCCATCAAGGTCGTCCTCGGGAAGCAGCCGCACGAAGCGGTGAGCCTGCGGACCGGCGAAGGGGCGTGAGGACATGACGCACGAGTCCGCCCCCGTGGGCGACGTCGGCCGGCGTCTGGTGCTGCGGCGCGAGGAACTCGGGCTGAGCCGTGACCAGGTGGCGGAGCGGGCGGGTGTCGCCCCCGGGTACCTGCAGTACGTCGAGGAGCAGCCCACGGCCCTGCCGGGCCTGGCGTTCTGGCTGCGTGTCGCCGAGGCGCTGGAGACCACCGTCCAGCAGTTGCGCGGCGGCTCGGCCGGGCTGCCGCCGGGCATGGCGGAGGCCGCGGCCGCGCCGACGCTCAGCGAGCTCCCGCCCGACGAGTGCCTGCGGCTGCTGTCCGGCCACGGCGTCGGCCGTGTCGCGGTGACCACGGACGCGGGCCCGGCGATCGTGCCGGTCAACTACGACGTCGTGGACGAGGCGATCGTCTTCCGCACCGCCGCGGCCGCCGCGCCCGCCCTGGCCGCCGGACGGGAGGTGGCCTTCGAGGTCGACCGGATCGACGAGGCCCTCAGCGAGGGCTGGAGCGTGCTCGTCCTCGGCCCCGCGGCCGAGGTCACCGACGCCGCCGAGGTCCGCGACCTGCGGGCCAGGGCGCACACCACGCCCTGGGC
Organism: Streptomyces sp. HPF1205; assembly: GCF_020400825.1. Classification (GTDB taxonomy): domain Bacteria; phylum Actinomycetota; class Actinomycetes; order Streptomycetales; family Streptomycetaceae; genus Actinacidiphila. The sequence continues at coordinate 70,164 of NZ_JAINVH010000040.1, read as the reverse complement.
GGGCGGCGACCGCGAGCAGTGGCTGCGGATCCGCCCGGTACGCCTGACCGGCCGCCGTATCACCGCCGGCTGACCCCGGCGGCGCGCCGGATCGCCGGGGACCGCGAGCGCCGGGGGGTCCGGGGCCCCTGGGACCCGGCGGGTCAGGGTCCCAGGGGACTGCGGGGTCCTCGGGGCATGGGTGGCTGCGGGCCGCGGGGTCGGACGGAACCGCGCGGTGAACCAGGACCGCTGGTCACCCGGGTGAGATGGTCACCCAGGACCGCTGGTCACCCGGGACGGCTGGTCGCCCAGGACCGCTGGTCACCCGGGACTTCGCGCGCCCGGCTCCGCATGCGGCGGGAGCGGGTTTGGGGTACTCCTCGGAGGAGGAACGGCGGCGCGAGCGCCCGTACCGCGATCCGGGCGGGCGGGCGGCGTCCGCCGTGGTCCCGGAGCCTCAGGAGACGGAAGGCGGTGCCATGGAGCCCGTGGTCACGGTGGGCCTCGACGGGTCGCCCGAGAGCCTGGCCGCCGCCCGCTGGGCCGCCGACGAAGCCGAGCGGCGCGGTCTGACGCTGTGCCTGATGCACGCGTGGCCCATGCTGGCCCCGGAGCCGGCCCACGTCCCGGCGGAGGTGGACCAGAACTACTGGGCCAGGCGGACCGTGCTCGACGCGCGGGCGCGGATCCGGGCGGACCATCCGGAGCTGACCGTCATCGGCAATCTGATCCCCGACGACGCCTGCGACGCCCTGGTGCGGGCGGCTTCGGAGTCCGAACTGACCGTTCTCGGGTCGCGGGGGCTGGAGACCGTCGAGAGCTGGTTCCTCGGCGACGTCAGCCTGCCGGTGGTGGCGCGGGCCGAGCGTCCTGTGGTCCTGGTGCGCGCGGAGGCGCCCGGGGAGGGACCCTCGGCCGCGGGAAGCGCCGAGGGGAGGGTGGGCGATGTCGTCGTGGCCGTGAAGCTGCGCGCTCCCTGCGAGGAGCTGCTGGGGTTCGCCTTCGCCGCCGCGGCGGCCCGGGGCGTCCCCCTGAGGGCGGTCCACGGCCGGAGCGTGCCGCTGCGGGCCTACACCCCCTGGGGCGTCGACCACGAGGTCACCGAGGAGGTCGCGGGGGACGCGCGGCGCCGGCTGGCCGATGCCTGCCGCCCCTGGCGGGAGAAGTTCCCGCAGGTCGAGATCGCGGAGAACGTCGGCCTGGAGAGCCCGGCCAGGGCCGTCCTGCGCGCCGCCGGCGGCGCCGCGCTGCTGGTGCTCGGCCGGCGCAGGCGCCGCCCGCCGCTGGCGCCGCGGCTGGGTCCGGTGACCCAGGCCGCCCTGCATCACGCGCGCTGCCCGGTCGCGGTGGTGCCCCATGACTGAGCCGGACGGCCGGGGCGGGCCGGGGACAGCCGCGGGCCGGGCCGGAAGGCCGGGCCCGGGCGTCGGCGCCGCGGTGACGGCGCCCCCGGAAGTGCCCGCGGAGGTGCCCGCGGAGGTGCCCGCGGAAGTGCGCGCGGAGGTGCGCGAGACCCACAGCGCGGTGCTGTTCTTCGTCGGGGACCGCGCCTACAAGGCCAAGAAGCCGCTGGACCTGGTGTTCCTCGACTACACGACCGTGGCGGCCAGGCGCGCCGCGTGCGAGCGGGAGGTCGCCCTCAACCGCCGTTTCGCCCCGGACGTCTACCTGGGGCTCGGGGAGTTCCGCGGCCCGGACGGGCGGGAGCCGGAACCCGTCGTGGTCATGCGCCGCATGCCGGCCGGGCGCCGGCTGTCCCGGCTGGTACGGGAGGGCGCGCCCGTGGACGACGTGCTGCGCGACGTCGCCCGGCTGCTCGCCGCACGCCACGCGGACGCGCCCCGCGGCCCGGACGTGGACGCGGAAGGCACGCGCGACGCGCTGTCGCGGCGGTGGGAGGCGAGTTTCGAGCAGGTACGGGACCTGGCGGGCGGCGGGCCGCCGCCGGAGGGCGTGCCGGAGATCGAGCGCCTCGTACGGCGCTACCTGGCCGGACGCGGGTCCCTGTTCGACGCGCGCATCGCCCAGCGGCGGATCGTCGACGGTCACGGCGACCTGCTCGCCGAGGACGTCTTCTGCCTCGACGACGGGCCCCGGGTCCTGGACTGCCTGGAGTTCGACGACCGTCTCCGCTACGTCGACGGTCTCGACGACGCCGCCTTCCTCGCCATGGACCTGGAGCAGCTCGACGCCTTCGACGCCGCGGCGTTCTTCCTGGCAAGGTACGGCGAGTACTCCGGCGACCCGGCGCCGCCGTCCTTGTGGCACCACTACGTCGCCTATCGCGCGTTCGTGCGTGCCAAGGTGTCCCTGATCCAGGCGGAGCAGGGAATGCCCGGCGCCCAGACGGCGGTGCGCCGGCTCGTCGCGGCGACGCTGCGCCATCTGCGGACCTCCGCCGTCGGCCTCACCCTTGTCGGCGGTCTTCCGGGCAGCGGGAAGTCCACGCTGTCCGGGGCGCTCGCCGACCGTCTGGGCGTCACCCTGCTCAGCAGCGACCGCCTGCGCAAGGAACTGGCGGGCATCCCGGTGGAGCAGTCCGCCGCGGCCGGCTACGGCGAGGGCCTGTACACGCCAGAGCGGACCGCCGAAACGTACGCCGTCCTGCTGGAGCGCGCGGCGGCCCTGCTCCGCGCGGGCGAGTCGGTGGTGCTGGACGCCACCTGGTCCGACCCGGTACAGCGCGAGGCCGCCGAGCGGGTGGCGGAGAGCGCGGGCGCCGACCTGGTGGCCCTGCGCTGCCATGTTCCGCGCGACGTCGCGGCGGCCCGCCTGCGGACGCGCCCTCCCGGTGCGTCCGACGCCGGTCCTGAGGTGGCCGCGGCCATGGCGGCGAACGAACAGCCGTGGGAGGGGGCCGTGGCGGTCGACACCAGTGTCCCGCTGGAGTCCGCGGTCGCCCGGGCGCTGGCGGCCGTACGCCCGCACGGCACCGGACAGGCGCCGGTGTTCCGCCGCCCGTACATGCCGCCGGACTGATCCGGGCCGCGGGCGACGGGCCGGGTCGGTCGTGGCGGGGCAGTCGTGCGGGGGCAGTCGTGCGGGGGCAGTCGTGCCGGGTCGGCCGTACGGATCAGCCGTACGGGATCAGCCGTTCGGCATCAGTCGTGGGGGATCACCGCGATCGGGCATCCGGCGTGGTGGACGACCGCGTGGGTGACCGGTCCGATGTGCGCGGCCGCGAGGGCGTGCCGCCTGTGCCGGCCGACGATCAGGAGGTCCGCGGTCCTTGCCGCCTGCAGCAGGGTCTCCGCCACCCGGCCGGGGACGACGTCGCCGACGGCCTCGACGCCCGGGTGACGGGCGCGCCACGGGGCGAGGAGGTTCCCCAGCGCCAGGACGCGCTCCTCACGCAGGTCGCGTACCCACCCGGGATCCAGGACGGGGGCGCCGTACCCGTACGTCCTGTGGACGTCCCACACGTGCACCACCCGCACGGGTACGGCCCGGGCGGCCGCCTCCTGGAAGGCGAACGCCATGACCGCGTCGGCGGGGGCGCCGGGATCGACACCGACGACGACCGGGGCACCGGTGAGGCCACGGCCCGCCTGGGAGCGGACCATCACCACCGGCCGATCGGACCCGGCGAGCACGTGCAGGCCCACCGAGCCGTAGAGGAACCCGGCGACCACGCCGAAGCCGTGGGAGCCCAGGACGACCATGTCCGCCCTGGCGGCGGCCTCCAGCAGCACCTTCATGGGCGTGCCGTACGTCTGTTCCATGGTGACGGTCAGCGAGGGGTGGCGGTCGGACAGCTCCTTGGCGGTCTCGACGAGCCGGCCCTCCTCCCACAGGCGCAGTCCCTCCGGGTCGGGTGAGAACTGGACGTTCCCGGCGGGCGCCTGCCACACGTTGAGCAGGTGCACCGCGGTGCCCCGCGCCATGGCCTCGTCGCCGGCCCAGGAGGCCGCCGCCAGGCTCTGCGCGGACCCGTCGATCCCTACCAGCACGTGCTTCGTCATCCTTGGTCACCGCCTTGTCGCGTGGTCCGGCCGGATGCCGGGAGGCGGCGTGCGCCTCCCTCGTGCCCTCACATGGTGGTGATGCGGCGGCCGGTGACCGTGTGCGGCCGCACGCGCATCCACACGGTGCGGTTCTCGCCCACCCATGGCTCCACGGCGTGCCGGTCGGCGAGCCGCCGCACCGCGTCGGCGTCGTCGACGTGTTCCGCCGTGCCGGTGATCAGGACGGTCCAGCCCTGGCTGGTCCGGTCGTCCAGCCAGTCGACCTGGAAGGAGACCTCGGTTCCGGTATCGGGCGCCGTCACCGCGCCGGGCTGGGCGCGGTAGACGATCGAGTGGGCGTCGACGGCGTAGTTGACGGGCAGCACCACCGGGCCGGGGTGGACGGGCAGCGCGATCCGGCCCACGCCGTGCGTGCCGAGCCTGTCCCAGCACTGCCCCTCGCTCAGCCGGGCCAGCACCGGGCGCGGGGCGGGCCCGGTCTGGCCGGGCGGCATGTCGCGGCGTCCTTCGAGCAGTTCGTGGTACGTCAGGCCGAGGGCGGCGGCGATGCGGAGGAAGCCGCCGCGGTCGAAGTCGGGCCCCTGGCCGAGCACCTGCCGCATGTAGTGGGGTGACATCCCCGCCCTGGTCGCCAGGGTGCCCTCGCTCAGGCCGAGCTGGGTGCGCCGCTGCGCGGCACGGCGTCCCACGGCTGCCGGGTCGAAGCGCTGATCGCCGGTTGCGGCGTTCTCACCCACGACGGACCTTCCCTCCTCGGCCCCCTCACCTCAGGCTCGCCCACGGGCGGCCGGGGCGCCACGCGGGCGGGCCGGGACCGACCGGGTCCGCCTTTGCGTACGGGCGGGGGCGGCGCGAGTCTGAAGACAGCGGGCCCGTGCGGAACGCCGGCCTCAGGCGACCGCCGTACGCCCGGGAAGGGAGCCCTCCGATGAGGGTCGCGGACATCATGCGCACTCCCGCGGTCACCGTCGCCCCGGAGACCTCCGTCCGGGACGCCGCCCGGCGCCTGACCGCCGAGGCCATCGGCTGCCTGCCGGTCGAGCGCGACGGACGTCTGGTGGGCATCGTCACGGATCGCGACCTGGTCGCGCGCGTCCTGGCGGCGGGCACGGCGCCCGACACACCCGTGTCGCGGCTGATGTCGTCACCCGTGCTCACGGTCCGGGCGGCGGACGACATCGCGACGGTCTGCCGCGCCTTCCGCCGCGCCGAGGTGCACAGGTTCCCCGTGATGGAGGGCGGGCGGATCGCGGGGGTGGTGTCGGTGGACGACATGATGCTGCAGATCCACGGGGAGTTCTCGGCACTGCTGGAGCCCGCGGCGCGCGCGGCTCTGGGCGAGCAGCCGGACCGGTGAGGGAGCGCCGCCCGGCGCGGGGGGCACGGGAGTACGCGGGAGCGGGCCGGAGTCCGAGGCCACCGCGGGAGTACGCGGGCCACCGCGCGGGAGTACGCGGCACCGCGCGGGAGTACGCGGGCCACCCGCGCCGGCGGTCCGCCGGCCGGCGCGGGTGGCCCGCCGCGCGTCAGTCCGTCAGTCCGCGCTCGTGATCGGGATGTGGCGGGGCTTGGTCCGCTCCGCCTTCGGGACGGACACGGTCAGCACGCCCTCCTTGAGGGCGGCGCTCACGCCTTCGGCGTCGATCTCACCGGGGAGCAGGGTCCGGTACTCGAACCGGCCGGTGCGGCGGGTGGTCCTGCGCAGGACGCCAGTGCGTTCGCGTTCCTTCAGCTCACCGGTGATGACCAGTTCCCGCTCGCTCAGCTCGATGTCGACGTCGTCCTGCTTGACGCCGGGGAGGTCGGCCTCGATCAGGTAGGCGTCGTCCGTCTCCGACACGTCGGCGAGCGGCGCCCACCCCCGGGCTTCGGGCACCGCCCCGCCGACCGTGGACTCCAGCAGGCTGCCGATGCGGCCGAACAGATCGTCGAACTCCGCGAGCGGGTCCCCGCTCCAGCCGGGGATCCGCGACCCGGGCTGCCTGGACGCCCGGTCACGCCGTACGGGATGGGTCATTTCCGTCACCTCCGGAATCGGTGGCGCTGTCGCCTCAAGCGGTCGCGCCACCCGCGGCGCCACCGTGAACGGGGAGCGGCGGGCGGGCGCGGGGGCGAGGAGGACAACCCGTCTCCGCGGGTCCTGGTAGCGCGGTGCGCGGTACGGGGGCCGCTGCTCCGCGTCGTCACTTCCGTCCTCCCCGCCACTCCCATCGCAGCGCGGCACGGCGCCCGGCGGAAGGGCCGTTCGGGCAGTCGTGACGGGCCGGCCGGCCCGTCGGGGCGGTATCGGGGCGCCCGCCCCGCCCCGCCACATCCCCGCGAGCGTTCCGGCCCCGCCGCCGGGCTGCGCCGCGGGTGGCGGCGGCGGACAGTGGGAGGTGAGACCGGTCCACGTCCACTCCACGACGGGAGACGGCAGTGCTGAACCGCATGGTCGCAGATCTGATGACCGCTCCGGCGGTCTGCGTGCGCCCCGGAACCGGGGTCAAGGACATCGCCCTCGATCTCGCGGAGCACGACATCACGGCGGTCCCGGTGGTCGACGATCTCGGCCATCCGCTGGGCGTGATCTCGGAAGCCGATCTGATGGCCATCCAGGCCGCCCGCCCGGATCCGGCCGGTCACCTGTCGGCCGCGCACCTGCCGCCCGGGGAGCGGGCCCGCGCGCGGGCCACCACCGCGGCGGAGCTGATGACAAGTCCCGCCGTCGTCGCGCGACCGCAGTGGTCCGTCGTGGAGGCGGCCCGCACGATGGCGCGCCATCACGTCAAACGGCTGCCCGTCGTGGACGACGCCGAGCAGGTGGTGGGCGTCGTCAGCCGCAGCGACCTGCTGCGGGTGTTCCTGCGCGCCGACAGCATGATCCGGCAGGAGATCACGACGGAGATCCTCACCCGCACACTGCGGCAGGACCCCGACGCGGTGAGCGTCGACGTCACCGACGGCCGGGTCCGGCTCAGCGGCGCCGTGGACCCCGGTGCCGTCATCCCGGTCGCCGTGCGCCTGTGCGAGAGCGTCGACGGGGTCGTCGGCGTCGAGAACGACCTGTACGCGCGGTCCGGCGCGGAAGCGGACACGGAGGCCGGTGACCGGGCCGGCGCCAGGGCCGACACGGGGCGACGGCCGTAACACCGGCGCGGGGAGCGCCCGGCCGTCCGGTGTCCGCGGGTGACGGCGCGCCCCCCGCGTTCCGTAAAATCGCCCCGTGGTACCGGGCCGGCCGGCGCGGTCGGCACGGGCGGTCGAGGAGAGGTGGGGCGGGTGCGGGAGTTCCAGCGGGGCGCGATCCGGCTGCACATCCTGCACCACGCGGCCGAACAGCCGATCCACGGCGCCTGGATGACGCAGGAGTTGGCCGGCCACGGATACCGCGTGAGCCCGGGCACGCTCTATCCGACGCTGCACAGACTGGAGGCCGACGGACTGCTCGTGTCCGAACAGCAGGTCGTCGACGGCCGCGCCCGCCGGGTCTACCGCGCCACCCCGGCCGGCGAGCGGGCCCTGGCCGAGGACCGCAGGGCGCTGCGGGAACTCGCCCGGGAAGTCCTCGCGGACGAGGACCCCGGGACCGCTCCCGGCGCCTGACGCGGACGCCCCCGCGGCTACCGCGTCGTGCGCGTCAGCGCCCGGCGGACCGCGTACGCCGCCAGGCCCAGGAGCAGCACCGCGGCGCCTGTGAGCACCGATGCCAGGGGCAGGGCGAAGGCCAGGACCAGGCAGCCGGCCAGGCCCACCACCGGGATCGGCCGCGGCGGACGGCCCTCGTCGGGGCCGAGCGTCCACGCCGAGGCGTTGGCGAGGGCGTAGTAGACCAGTACGCCGAAGGAGGAGAAGCCGATCGCGCCCCGGACGTCCGCGCTCGCCGCGAGCACCGCCACGACCGCGCCGACCAGGAGTTCGGCCCGGTGGGGCACCCCGAAGCGGGGATGGACCGCGGCCAGTGCCCGGGGCAGGTGGCCGTCGCGCGCCATCGCCAGGGTGGTCCGCGACACCCCCAGGATCAGGGCGAGCAGGGAGCCCAGCGCGGCGACCGCCGCACCGGCGCGCACGACCGGCGCGAGACCGCCGGCGCCCGCGGCCTTGACGGCGTCCGACAGCGGGGCGGTGGCCTGGGCGAGACGGACGGGCCCCAGCACGGCCAGCACGCACACGGCCACGGCCGCGTACACGACCAGCGTGATGCCCAGCGCGACCGGGATCGCCCGCGGGATGGTGCGCCGCGGGTCGCGGACCTCCTCCCCCAGCGTGGCGATCCGCGCGTATCCGGCGAAGGCGAAAAACAGCAGGCCGGCGGCCTCCAGCACACCGCGCGGGCCCGTGTCGGAACCGACGTCGAGGTACCCGCCGTCGGCGTGGCCCGAGGTCAGGCAGGCGACGACGACCGCGGCGAGGACGGTCAGGACGACGGCGACGATCACCCGGGTGAGCCAGGCCGCCTTCTGCACGCCGGCGTAGTCGACGGCGGTCAGCGCCACCACGGCGGCCACCGCCACCGCGTGCTCCTGCCCCGGCCACACGTACGAACCGGCGGTCAGGGCCATCGCCGCGCACGAGGCGGTCTTGCCGACCACGAACGCCCAGCCGGCCAGGTAGCCCCACACCTCGCCCAGCCGCTCCCGGCCGTAGACGTACGTGCCGCCCGACCGCGGGTGGCGGGCGGCCAGTCGCGCCGAGGAGGTGGCGTTGCAGTACGCCACCACGGCCGCCAGCGCCACGCCGAGCAGCAGCCCGGAGCCCGCGGCCCGCGCGGCCGGCGCCATGGCGGCGAACACCCCGGCGCCGATCATCGACCCGAGGCCGATCACCACGGCGTCGCCCACGCCCAGCCGCCGCACCAACCCCTCCGGCGCCCGCGCACCGGCGGAAGACGTCGTCACCGCGCACACTCCGGCGCCTCGATTACGGATCCCGATATCGTCAGACGATATACGGCGCCGGGTCCCGGGAACAGGCCGGGTCCCGGGAACATCCCGTGACGTGGAGCCCGGAACGGAACGGGCGTTTGGTCGGCTCGGCGCGTGCGGTGCGGAGTGCCCTGCCGCTCGGCGGGGGGGGAGCCCGGCAAGGCGACGGTTCGCCCTCGTACCCGGGCGTAGCCGGACGCCCCGGCGGCCGGGGGCGCCTGCAGGGAAGGCAGGGGAGAAGCGCGGCACCAGGGGCCGCGGGCCTGGCGGTCAGCGCGAGGGGCAGGGGCCGCGGGCCGGGCGGGCCGGGGGCGCCTCCACCGACGGCCGGGCGAGAAGCACGGCGCCAGGGCCGCGGGCCTGGCGGTCGACGGGCAGGGGCCGCGGGCCGGGCGGGCCGGGAACGCCTCCACCGAACAAGCCGCGGCCCGCCGCGTCCGGCGGGGGCCGCGTCCGGCGGGGGCCGCGTCCAGCGGGGGCCGCGTCCGGCGGGCGCCATCCGGCGGGGGCCGTGCGCCCTCACGTCACCGGTCGGCGGGCGTGCCTCGGGCGGCGATGGCGGCCAGGTCGCGGGCGGGGCCCGAGAGCCCGCCGCCCCGGCGGCGGATCATGCGCAGCGGCCTGGTCAGGTCGAGGCCGGCGACCGGTACGGCGCGGAGCGAGCCGGCGGCCAGGTCCCCCGCCACCGCCAGCGAGCTGAGGACCGCGGGCGCGACGCCGTCGGCGACGGCGTTCTTGATCGCGGTGGTCGAGGGCAGCTCAAGCAGCGGGTCCACGAGCGGCAGCCGCGCGCCGCCGCCCAGCGCGCGCTCCAGGTAGCGGCGCGTCCCGGAGCCGCGTTCCCGGCTGACCAGGGGGGTCGCCGCCAGCTCCGCCGCCTCGACGCCCGACCGGCGCCGGGCCCAGGGGTGCCCGGGCGCGACGACCAGGGTGAGCTCGTCGTTCGCCACGGTGCGGGCCACCAGGCCGGACGGCAGGTCCGGTCCCTCGACGAACCCGAGCCGGGCCCGCTCCTCCAGGACGGCCCGCACGACGTCGTCGGAGTTGCCGACGGTCAATGCGACGGCGGCCTGGGGCGCGGCCGCCCGCAGTGCCAGCAGCCAGTGCGGCAGCAGGTACTCGGCGACCGTCATGCTGGCCGCCACCTGGAGCCGGCTCTCCACACTGCCGCGCAGGGACACCACCCCGGCGTCGAGGACCGCCGCGGCCTCCACCGCGGTGCGCGCCCAGTCGGCGACGAGGGCGCCCTGCTCGGTCAGCCGCGACCCCCGGGGCGAGCGCCGCAGCAGTTGCATCCCGAGCCGCCGTTCCAGATGGCTGATGCGCGCGCTCGCCGCGGGCTGGGTGATGCCGTGCTCGCGCGCGGCGGCGCCGACGCTGCCCAGGCGCGCGACGGACAGCAGCAGGTCGAACGGCCCCAGGTCGGCGACCCGCTCGGAAAGAGGCATAAGCCCAGCCTATGCATCCATCCAAGATCGCTCCCTACCGGCCGCCGGGGCGCCGCGCGAGGTTGGCGGTATGACATCCACCGTCCCCACCACCGTCTCCACCACCGTCTCCCCCGCCGACGCGCCGACGGCCGGTCGACGGCCGCACCGGCTGCTCGGCGACCTCGACCGCCCCGGGGACCTGTTCCGGAACCTGGGCCCCAACTGGTACGCGTCGGTCATGGGCACGGGCATCGTGGCCACGGCCGCCGCCGCGCTGCCCGTGCGCGTCCCTGGCCTGCGTACCGCCGCCACCGCGGTGTGGGCGGTGGCCGCCGGGCTGCTGGTCGTCCTCACCGCCGCGTGGGCCGTGCACTGGACCCGGTACCGCGAGCAGGCCCGCGCGCACGCCCACCACCCGGTCGCGGCCCACTTCTGGGGAGCGCCCGCGATGGCGCCGATGACGGTCGGGGCCGGCGCCCTGGCGCTGGGCCGGGACTGGATGGGCCTGCGGCCGGCCCTGTACACCGATGTCGCCCTGTGGTCCTGCGGCACGCTGCTGGGCCTGGTCACGTGCGTGTGGATCCCGTACCGGGCGATGACCGACCACCCGGTGGCCGACGACTCGGCCTTCGGCGGCTGGCTGATGCCCGTGGTGCCGCCCATGGTCTCGGCGGCGACCGGGGCCGCGCTCGTGCCGCGCCTGCCGGCCGGCCAGGCGCGGCTGACGATGCTGCTGGCCTGCTACGCGATGTTCGGCATCAGCCTGTTCGCGAGCCTCGTGATCATCCCGCAGATCTGGGCCCGGCTGGTCCGCCACAAGACCGGTCCGGCGCCGATGACGCCCACCGTGTGGATCGTGCTGGGACCGCTCGGCCAGTCCGTCACGGCCGCCAACCTGCTGGGCGGCGTGGCGGGCAGCGCGCTCCCGCGCCCGTACGCGACCGGCGCCGCCGTCTTCGGGCTCCTGTACGGAGTGCCCGTCTGGGGCTTCGCCATGATGTGGCTGGCGCTGGCCTCCGCCCTGACCGTGCGCACCGCGCGCAACGGCCTGCCCTTCACCCTGACCTGGTGGAGCTTCACGTTCCCCGTCGGCACCTGCGTGACCGGCACCAGCGCTCTGGCGGTGCGCCTGCACGCGACCGCCCTGGAGGCCGTGGCCGTCGCGCTGTACGTCCTCCTCGTCACCGCCTGGGCCGTGGTCGCCTGCCGTACCGCCCGCGGCAGCCTGCGCGGCACCCTCTTCCTGCCGCCCGCGCCGCTCCCGGCGCCGGCGAGGACCCTGTCGGCGGGGTGAGCGTCCGTCACGAACCCGAGCATATAAGCCTTTCATCCGATTGCCATACAGACAGGCCCCATATCCGGGTATTTCATATGCATTATGCACGGTGGCATCGTGCCCAGAACCTCGGCGTCGTGGGCGCCGACCGACGCCGGATCGGGGACCGCATGCACTCGATGACCCGCAGGAGCCTGCTCGGTCTGACGGCGGGGGCCGCCCTCGGGACGGTGGCGGGGTGCGGGAGCGGCGGCGGTTCGTCGGATGCCGCTCCGAGCCCTCATCGCGCCGAGCCGCCGCACAAGCCGCTGCGCACGCGGCCCGCGAAGCCGCCCGCGGGAAGGCTGCTCGGCGACGGTTCGACGTGCGACACCGGTCCGCAGCCGTTCCAGCCCGTCCCCGAGCGGCTGGAGCCGGGGCAGACGCCGCCGCAGTTCGTGATCTTCTCCTGGGACGGCGCCGGCGAGCTGGACAACGGCCTGTTCGCCCGCTTCCGCTCCCTGGCCCGCGAGCACGACGCCAAGATGACGTTCTTCCTGTCCGGCCTGTACCTGCTGCCCGAATCGAGGAAGGAGCTGTACCACCCGCCCAACAACCCCGTCGGGGCCTCGGCCATCGGCTACTTCAGCGACGAGCACATCAGGGCGACCCTGGAGCAGCTGCGCCTGGCCTGGCTGGAGGGCCACGAGATCGGCACCCACTTCAACGGCCACTTCTGCGACGGGTACGGCAGCGTGGGCAACTGGAGCCCGGCCGACTGGTACAGCGAGATCGAGCAGGCGAAAGGTTTCGTCACCTCCTGGAGGACCAATACCGGCTGGCACGACCTCGACCCGCTGCCCTTCGACTACGACAAGGAACTGATCGGCGGCCGCACCCCCTGCCTGCTCGGCCAGAAGCAGTGGCTGCCCACCGCCGCCGAGCTGGGCTTCCGCTACGACGCCAGCTCCCCGGGCGGCAACCAGGTCTGGCCGGGGAAGAAGCACGGCCTGTGGGACCTGCCGCTGCAGCTCATCCCGTTCCCCGGGCACCGCTTCGAGGTGCTGTCGATGGACTACAACATGCTGGCCAACCAGTCCCACGCGGCCACCAGCTCCGACCCCCGCAACTACCCCGGCTGGCGCCGGCAGGCCGCCGCCTCGTACATCGCCGGCTTCCAGCGCGCGTACGAGACCAACCGCGCCCCCTTGTACATCGGCAACCACTTCGAACAGTGGAACGGGGGCATCTACATGGACGCCGTCCAGGACGTCCTGGAGCACATCTCGTCCCTGGGCGCCGACGACGTCCGCATGGTCTCCTTCCACCAGTTCGTCGACTGGCTGGACGCCCAGGACCCCGCGCTCCTGGCCAGACTCCGCACCCTGGACGTCGGTGAGCAGCCCGCCGAGGGCTGGAAGGCGTTCACACCGGCGGTGTGAGCCCGTACCGCCGAGCGGTCAGTCGGCAGGTCGGTCAGTCGGCCGGCCCGTCGTCGCCGGGGTCGAGGTGCTCGGCGAGGTGGAAGAGGGCGGGCAGCGCGGCCTGGACGGCGGCGCGGTCCGCCGGGCCGAGGGAGGACAGGGCCGCCTCCATGCGGCGCTCGTGGGCCTGGGTCCAGGCCGCGAGCTGCTCGCGGCCGGCCTCGGTGAGCGTGACCACGGAGGCGCGCCGGTCGGCCGGGTCGACCTCGCGGGCCACGAGGCCCGAGGTGATCATCTGCCCGATGAGGCCGCTGACGGTGCTCGCGGCCAGGCGCTGGCGGGCGGCGAGATCGCCGATGCGGGCCGGGGAGTGCTCACCGAGGACCTGGAGGAGTTCCACCTGCGCCATGGGCAGTTGCTCCCACGGGTAGTCGCTGCGGATGGAGGCGCGCAGGGCGCGGCGCAGCCGTGTCACGGCGTCGGTCAGGGCTCGGGCGGCCGGGGCGTCGGTCCCGGCCACGGGTACGGCGGCCCTGGGGCGCGGCTGCGGGGGCATGGCACGAGGGTAACGGCTGCGGGCGGCCGTCCGCCCTCGTCGACGGGCCGGCGCACGAGGCACCGCGCCGCCGCGCGTTCTCGCGGGTCCCTCCCGCCGGCCGGCCACCGTGGCGCGCGGCGGGACGGGCCCCGACCGGGACGCGCGGTCGGACGCGGACCGGGACGCGGCGGCGGCCGACCGGCCGCACGCCCGCGGGAGTTGGCGGGAAGCACGACGTTTCGGGTCGCCTCGTGCGAGAAGGCGGAGGAAAAAGCGCGAAGAACGGCCCGGCGCGTCAGCCGCGCCCTGCCCCCCGGACGTGGGCCGGACGGGCGTCGGACGCCGGCCAGGAAGGACGCGATGACGACATCCGTCTCCCGCGGCGTGACCGCCGCCGGCACCTCCGTCCCCTCGACGCGTCCTCGCGCCGGTGGTCTGCTGCCCGCCCGGCTGCGCCCACGCGGCCGGCCCCGGTTCCGGGTCGAACTCGCCTTCTCCGTCGCCCTGTACCTGGCCTACAGCCGCATCCGCAGGTTCGCGCCCGACCACCGGACGGCGGCCATGCACCGGGCGGACGCGATATGGCACGCCGAGCGGACGCTGCACCTCGACCCCGAACTGGCGGTCAACCACGCGGTGAACCACGTGACCTGGCTCATCGTCGGCATGAACTACTACTACGCCACGCTGCACTTCGTCGTGACGCTCGGCGTGCTGGTCTGGCTGTACGCGTGCCGCCCCGCCTCGTACCGCGGTGCCCGCACCGCCCTGTACGCGGCGACGCTCCTGGCGCTCGTCGGCTTCGAGTTCTTCGCGCTGGCGCCACCGCGGTTCCTGACCGGTCAGGGCTTCGTCGACACCGTGGTGGTGCACGACACCTGGGGTTCGTGGGGCTCGGGTTCGAGCCATGTCTCGTCCGTGTCGAACCAGTACGCGGCCATGCCGTCGGTCCACATCGTGTGGGCCACGTGGAGCGGCCTGACGCTGGCCGCCCTGGCCCGCCGTACCTGGGTGCGGGTGCTGGGCGCCTGCTACCCGCTCGCCACGCTCACGGTGATCGTCGCCACCGCCAACCACTTCCTCGCGGACGCCGCGGGCGGCGCCTTGACCCTGGCCGCCGGGTTCCTCGTCCAGCGCCTGCTCACCGGCCGGCCCGCCTACGACCGCGGCGGCGTCGACCGGCCCGTCCCGCGGGCAGCGGGCGGACCGGTCGCGGGCTCCGGTACGAGCGCGGGCTCCGGTACGAGCGCGCGACCGCGTACGCGTCCGCGTACGAGCACTCCCGGAGCGCCGGTCTCGGGCGCCGGGCCGGGAGGCACGCCCACCGGACGGGACGACGCGGCCGCCGGCCGGTACGCCACGGTGGCCGCGCGGGCTACGCGGCCGTCCGGCCACCGCCCGGGGCCGCCCGAGGGGGACGGCGCGGACGGCTGGTACCGCGGGGACTGAGCCAGGCCGCGAGGACCATCACCGCGGCGGCGGCCAGCAGCACCGTCACCGCGTGGTGGGCCGAGGGGCCGGCGGCGGTGGCCGGCGCGAGATGCAGGGCCAGGGTCACCAGCGCGACCCCCAGCGCGGTGCCCAGACCGCGGGTCATGTTCACCAGGCCGCCGCCGGTTCCGGACGCGGCCACCGGGAAGGCACGCATGATGAGTGTGTTGTTCGCGGGGGTGAAGACGCCGAGGCCCAGGCCGAGCAGGCCGAGCAGCGCCGCGGTCCATCCCGGCGTCACGGGCGCGAGCAGCATGCCCGCCAGGGCGCCGGCGGCGGCCAGCGCGCCCAGCAGGCATCTGCCGCGGTCGGCGACCGAACGCGGGAGTATGCGTTCCGCCCCGGTGGCGGCCGCGGCGAATCCGGCCGGCAGTGCGCTGACCACCAGGCCGGTCAGCAGCTCCGAGCCACCCGCGCGCTCCAGCACGACCGGCACCAGCACCAGCGGGCCGAACAGCACCAGGTAGCCGCTCAGCGCGCCCAGCAGTCCGGGGGCGACCGAGGGAAGGCGCAGCAGCCCCAGGTCCAGCAGCGGAACCGGCGCCCGGCGCTGCCGCAGTACGAACGCCACCGCCGAGGCGACCGCCACGGCGAACAGCGCCGCCACCGCCGGCGGCGGGAGCCGGAGCCCGGAGGCGGCCGACACGCCCAGCAGCAGGGACGTCGTCGCCACCGACAGCCACCCCAGGCCCTGCCAGTCGAACGCGGGGACGGGATTGCGGCTGCGGGTGCGCGGCAGCAGGAAATGCCCGCCCACCAGCGCGACCACCCCTATCGGCACGTTGATGCCGAACACCCAGCGCCAGCCCGCCGTCGCCACGAGCGCGGCGCCCACCGTGGGCCCCAGTGCCAGCCCCAGCGCCTGGGCCGCGGCCTGCACCCCCAGCGCGGTGCGCATCCTCTCGCGCGGCGCACTGGTGGCCACCAGCGCCACGCTGTTCGCCTGCAGCATCGCCGCCCCGGCCGCCTGCACCACCCGGAAGGCGATCAGGGCGCCCAGGGACGGCGCCAGGCCGCACGCCGCGGACGCGGCGGTGAACACGACGAATCCGTAGAGGTAGAAGAGCTTGCGCCCCCGCGCGTCCGCCAGCCGCCCGACGGGCACCAGCAGCGCCACCAGCGTGATCAGGTACGCCAGCGACACCCACTCCACACCGGCCAGCGGGGCGTGGAACCTCGCGCGCAGGCTGCCGTACGTAAGGGTGACGATGCTGGCGTCGAGCTGCCCCATGAACGCGCCGAAGCACACCGTGGCGACCGCGAGCCACCAGGCGTCGGGGCGGTTGCGCACGGCATCGGGGCGCGGGCGTTCCCGCACCAGCAGCGCCGGCCATCCCGCCACCGCTCCACCTGTCCTGCCACCAGTGGCGCGCACGCTCACGGACTCCCATCCCTCCTTCGGCCGTTTCTCCTCGGCCCGCCTCGGCGCGACGGCGACGGTCCGCGCCGCCGCGCGCGTACACCCCCAGAATACATCGGATACAGAACTATTCGGTTACCGCAAGGAAAACCTCCGGCGCCAGGCGCTCGGCGACCCGTGGTCCCGGCGGCAGGCGCGGAACCACACCGGGCCTGGACGGGCCCCGGCCGGGACGGGACCATGGGAGCGCTTCCAAGCCCCTGGGAGCACGTCCGAGCCCCCCGTGTCCGAAAGTGTGCGAGCGTGCAGAGCCAGACCAAGCGCAGCCTGTCCCCCGCCGAACTCGACGCCCTGCTGCGCGCCAGGACCGGCGCCGGGTGCCGGGTGGAGGCCGAGCTGGCGGACGGGTGGTTCAACACCGCCTACCGCGTCCTGCTGGACGACGGGCGGCCCGCCGTCGTCAAGATCGCCCCGCCGGCCGGGGTCGACGTCCTGCGCTACGAACGGGGCATCATGGCCACCGAGGCCATGGTCTACCGGCGCGTGGCCGACCTCCCGGGCGGCGGCGTGCCGTCGCCCGCCCTGATCCACGCGGACCGGGAGTTCCTCGTCGTCTCCCTGCTGGACGGCACGCCGTGGGACAAGGCGGCGGACCACCTGCCGCCCGCGACCCAGAAGGCGCTGCGCCGCGAACTCGGAGCGGTCACCGCACGCCTGCACACGATCACCCCGCACGACGGCGTGTTCGGTTACCCGGCCCCGGAGGCCGGGCTGTCCGCCGCCGGCTGGCGGACGGCCTTCGCCGCCATGGTGGACGCGCTCCTGGAGGACGCCGAACGCCGGCAATCCCCTCTCGGCCTGGCTCCCGACGCCGTCCGCACATGGGTCGCCGAAGGCGGCTACGCCCTCGACCAGGTCACCGAACCCCGGCTGGTCCACTTCGACCTGTGGCCGGGCAACGTCTTCGTCACCGCGGCCGACGACGGCGGGCCCGCCCGTATCACCGGCCTCATCGACCACGAACGCGCCTTCTGGGGCGATCCGGCAGCCGAACTGGTCTCCCTCGCCTTCGGCGGCGACACCGGCCCGGACAGCGACTTCGCCGCCGGCTACACGCGGGCCGGCGGCACTCTCGGCTCCGGCCCCGCCTTCGACCACCGGCTCGCCCTCTACCAGCTCTATCTCGCGCTCATACTCGTCGTCGAGTGCGGCCCCCGTGGCTACGGCCAGGAGCACCTCGCGTTCTGCCGCCAGAACCTCGCCGAGAGCGCCGCCCGCGTGCGGGCGCTGGGCTGAGCCGGCGCGGCCGATCCACCCGTCCGCCGGCCATGTGACGGGACGTCAACGGGTGGTGAAGGCGCCGCCGTTGACGTGGACGGTCTGGCCGGTGATGTGGCGGGCGCCTTCGGACGCGAGGAAGAAGGCGGCCTGGGCGATGTCGTCGACCGTGCCCGCACGCTTGTCGTGGGTCTCCTCAACGAGCGCGCGGTGGCGTTCCTCCGACATCCCGCCGCGGAAGAAGCCGGTGCCGGCGATGTAGCCCGCGGAGATGACGTTGCAGGTGACGCCCTCGGGGCCGAGCCGGGCCGACAGCGAGGCGTTCCACGCGGCAAGGGCGGCCTTGGCCGCGCCGTAGGAGCCGCCGCGGCGCTCGGCCCCGATGGAGCCGACGCTGATGACGCGACCGCCGCCGTCGGCCAGCCCGTCCTGGAGGGCGGCGGTGGTCAGCACCGCGGTGAGCAGGTTCTGCGCGAGGCTGGAGTGCCAGTGCGCGAGCAGCGCTTCGAGATCCGGCCCGTCGCCGGCTCCCGCCTCCGGCAGACCGCCGGCCGCGTTGACCAGGACGTCCAACGAGCCGACCTGCCCGGCCAGTTCGGCGACCTGTCCGGGGTCCGCGGCATCGCAGACGACGCCGCGCACCCCCAGTTCCCGCGCGGCGCGGTCGACGGCGTCGGCGCGGCGGCCGGTGACGACGACCTCCGCGCCGTCGGCGGCGAACCTGCCGGCGATGGCGCGGCCGATGCCGCTGGAGCCTCCGGTGACGAGGACGGTGCGGGTCACGGTTCCTCCTGCTCGCTGCTACGTTTAGGTCTGAACATAGCAGCGAGCAGGACAGGGGACCGCACCGCCATGGATGAGGCCGACGCGGACGAGGAGCTCGACCCCGCCCACTCCCCCGCCGGGATCGCGGCCGCCTGGCGGCGTGAACGGCCGGGCACACCGACCGAGTCGATTGAGATCGTCACCCCCCTGTGGCGGCTGGCCAAGCTCCTCGCCGACGACCGGAGCCGGGTGCTGCGGGCGGCGGGAATCGATGCCGCGACGCTCGACCTGCTGTCCGTCATCCGCCGTTCAGGCCCGCCGTACACCCTCAGCACCCGCGAGATCGCGCGGCGCGCCCTGGTGACCGCCGGGGCGGTGTCGCAGCGCGTCGCCCGGGCCGAACGCGACGGCCTCGTCCGGCGCGCACCGGGAGCCACGGGCCGCAGAACCGTTCTGGTGGAGCTCACGCCCGAGGGCCACGCGCTGATCGAGCGGTCGGTGGACCGCGTACTGGGCCGGGAGGCCGCCCTCGTCAGCTCCCTGTCGGAGGGTGAACGGGCCGCCCTCACCGCGCTGCTGGACAAACTCATGACCGACGTCCGGCGGCGTACGACACCCCGCTCCCGGTGAGCCGGGACCGGTCCGTACGGCTCCCGCCCGTCTCCTCGGTACTCCTCGGTGCTCCTCGTGACGAAAGCGTTGACGCCTCCGGCAATCCCTTCCTAAGATATGATGTATCGCGTATCTGATGGGCAATCAGAATTGCCGATCCGGCGTATAACACGGGCGTGAACGTTCGAGCACAATCACGGTCACGCCTGACACTGCCCCCCACGGCAGTCACCCCCCACAACACCTCCGGAGAGAGGTCCAGCATGATCACGCAAACTCAGGCCGCCCCGTCGCGGCCGGAAAAAGCCGGCAGAGCCACGAGAAGGAAGGCCTTCGCCGCGCTCGCGGTGGCCGCGCTCGCGTCGGCGGGCACTCTGGTCGCGATGACCGGCTCCGTCTCGCAGGCCGCGACCCCGGCGCTGAACGGCAACGCGCTGTACGTGGCACCCGGCGGAAGCGCGAGCGCGCCGGGCACGGAGTCCTCCCCGACGACACTCGCCGCCGCGATCACCAAGATCACCGCGGGTGGCACGATCTACATGCGCGGCGGGACGTACAACCTCTCGTCCACGGTCACCGTCGCCACCGGCAACAACGGGTCCTCCGGCGCCCTGAAGGAGATATCGGCCTACCCCGGCGAGACACCGGTACTGGACTTCTCCGCCCAGAGCGAGAGCAGTTCCAACCGCGGCCTGCAGCTCAACGGCAACTACTGGCACCTGTACGGCATCACGGTCGAGCACGCGGGCGACAACGGCATCTTCGTCGGCGGCAGCAACAACATCGTCGAGCGCGTGGTGACCGCCTACAACCGCGACACCGGCCTGCAGATCTCCCGGGCCGCGTCCGACACACCGCAGAGCCAGTGGCCGGCCAACAACCTGATCGTCAGCTCCGAGTCGCACGACAACCGCGACTCCGCCGGTGAGAACGCCGACGGCTTCGCCGCCAAACTCACCGTCGGCACCGGCAACGTGTTCCGCTACGACGTCTCGCACAACAACATCGACGACGGCTGGGACCTCTACACCAAGACCGACACCGGTCCCATCGGGCCCGTCACCATCGAGAACTCGCTCTCCTACTCCCAGGGGACCCTCAGCGACGGCACCCAGGCGGCGAACGGCGACAGGAACGGCTTCAAGCTCGGCGGCGACAAGATCGCCGTCAACCACATCGTGCGCAACGACATCGCCTACGGCAACGGCCACGACGGGTTCACGTACAACAGCAACCCGGGGAACATGTCCGTCAGCAACAACGTCAGCGTCAACAACGGCGAGCGGAACTTCCACTGGGAGAGCGGCAACTCGGTGTTCCGCACGAACACCTCCTGCCGGTTCGGCGTGAGCGGTACCAACGACAAGGTCGTCGGGGACGCCGACAGCTCCAACCAGTTCTGGACCGGCAGCAACGGTTCCCGGTGCTCGACCTACAACGGCGCGCTGGGCTGGCACTTCGCCTCCGACGGCAGCCTCGTCGTGACCTTCGGCGGCACGCAGGTGACCGGCGGGTCCACCACCGGCGGGACCACGACCACGGGTGGCACGACCACGGGTGGCACGACGACGGGCGGGACCACGACCACCGGCGGCACGACCACCGGCGGGACCACCACGACCGGCGGCACGACCACCGGCGGTACGACGACCGGCGGCACCGGCGGGTCCGGCTGCAAGGTCACGTACACCCCGAGCACCTGGCCCGGCGGGTTCACCGCCAACGTGACCGTCGCCAACACCGGTTCGACCGACGTCAACGGCTGGAAGGTCGGCTTCACCCTGCCCTCGGGACAGGCCGTCACCAGCGCCTGGAGCGCCACCATCAGCCCCGCCTCCGGCTCGGTGACCGCCACCAACGTCGACTACAACGCCCAGATACCCGCCGGCGGCAGCCAGTCCTTCGGCTTCCAGGGCACCTACACCGGCAGCACCTACACCCAGCCGGCCCAGTTCACCCTCAACGGCACCGCCTGCACCACCGGCTGACCCCGGCCGACCCCAGCCGCACCAGCGGCCGGACCACCGGACCGGACCAGCGGACCGAACCAGCGGACCGAACCAGCGGCCGGGATCCCCACCGGATCCCGGCCGTACCGCGTCCGGCGGCCTCATTCGTCACTTAACCGATTGAGTCGAGCAACCACCCCCACCGGAATCCCGGACCGTGAACCCCCTCCCGTCCGGGGACGCCGTCACATGTACCGCTTCACCTGCCGGCGGCGGCCAACCGTGCCACCCGAGGGCCGGGAGCAGCGGATATCCTCGTCGTGCGGGATGACCACCGGGCTCGCGGCGGCGCATCGGCCCCGCCGGGAGGGCGGCGCGAGCGGCGGCAGCGGCAGTACGACTAGACCGGTTAATGGACAACGGGGCCCGGGACGTCGTAGATTGGCCCGGGCCAATCCGTCGGGCGCCGCCCCGCGGGCCCGAACGGTGACTCCCGCGGGCCCGCACGCCGGGTGCGCGGCTCGGCCGGCGGTCGGCCGGCAAGGGCGGCGGGCGGGGCCGCGGCTCGCGTCCGTGCCATCAGTTCGTCTTGGAGTCCTCATGCTGGTCGCCTCCGCCCTGCCGCATCCGTGGACGCTGCGCGCGCTTGCCTCACCGGGCCGCCCGGAGCAGGTGCCGGCGGAAGTGGCGGGGACCGTCTTCGCCGCGCGGGTTCCGGGGTGCGTCCACAGCGACCTGCTCGCCGCGCACGCCATTCCCGACCCCTACCTCGACGCCAACGAGAAGCGTGTGTCGTGGGTGGGGCACACCGACTGGGCGTACACGACCCTCCTCTCCCCCGCCGACGACGCCCACGAGCGGACCGACCTCGTCTTCGACGGGCTGGACACCTTCGCCGAGATCTCGGTCGGCGGCCGCCCGGTCGGCTCCACCGCGAACATGCACCGCGGCTACCGCTTCGACGTCACCGGCCTCGTCACCACCGACGACACGGAACTGCGCGTGGCCTTCACCTCCGCCCGCACCGTGGCCGAGGCGCTGCGCGAGGAACTCGGCCCGCGGCCCAACGCCTACCCCGAACCGTTCAACTACGTACGGAAGATGGCGTCGAGCTTCGGCTGGGACTGGGGGCCGACCCTCGTCACCGCCGGCATCTGGCGGCCGGTGCGGATCGAGCGGTGGAGCACCGCCCGGCTCGCGTCCGTGGCCCCGCACGTCACCGTCCTCGACGCGGACCGGCACGGGGACGGGGCGGCGGGACGGGGCGGGGACGGGGCCGTCATGGTGGACGTCGCCGTCGAGCGCGCGCCCTCCGGCGCCGGCCGCGACCTTCGCGTGGTCCTGGAGGTCGCGGGTGTCCGGGCCGAGACGGTCGTGGCCGCCGGACAGGACACCGCCGCGGTCCGTGTGCTGGTGCCGTCGCCCGACCTGTGGTGGCCCCACACCCTCGGCGCCCCGAACCTGTACGAGGCGACCGTGACCCTGCGCGACGCCGGCACCGGTGAGGTCCTCGACCGGTGGCAGCGCCGGCTGGGCTTCCGCACGGTCGAACTCGACACCCGCGCCGACGCGAACGGCAGCGCCTTCACCCTCAAGGTCAACGGCGTGCCGGTCTTCGCCCGCGGTGTGAACTGGATCCCCGACGACGCCCTGCCCTCCCGCGTCACGCCCGCCCGCTACCGTGCCCGCCTGGAACAGGCCAGGGCCGCCAACGTGGACCTGGTCCGCGTCTGGGGCGGCGGGATCTACGAGGACCACGCCTTCTACCGCGCCTGCGACGAACTGGGCCTGATGGTGTGGCAGGACTTCCTGTTCGCCTGCGCCGCCTACCCCGAGGAGGGGCCGCTGCCGGCCGAGATCGAGGCCGAGGCCCGCGAGAACGTCGTGCGCCTCATGCCGCACCCCTCGCTCGTGCTGTGGAACGGCAACAACGAGAACCTGTGGGGCCACGAGGACTGGGGCTGGAAGGAGCCGCTGGCCGGGGCCACCTGGGGCCGCGGCTACTACCTGGACCTGCTCCCCCGCGTCGTCGCCGAACTCGACCCCACCCGCCCGTACTGGGCCGGCAGCCCCTGGTCGGGCAGCGAGGACATCCACCCCAACGACCCCCGCCACGGCACCACCCACCTGTGGGAGGAGTGGAACAGGCGCCCCTACGAGGGCTACCGCGAGGTCGTGCCGCGCTTCGTGGCCGAGTTCGGCTGGCAGGCGCCGCCCGCGATGGCCACGATCGTCCGCTCGGTCGGTGACCGGCCGCTGACCCCCGACTCCCCCGGCATGCTGCACCACCAGAAGGCGGCGGACGGCAACGGCAAGCTGGCCCGCGGTCTGGCCCCCCACTTCGGCGTGCCGCGGGACTTCGACACCTGGCACTACCTGACCCAGCTGAACCAGGCCCGCGCCGTCGCCACCGGCATCGAGCACTGGCGGGCGAACTGGCCGCTGTGCGCGGGCAGCGTGGTCTGGCAGCTCAACGACTGCTGGCCGGTCACCTCATGGGCCGCGATCGACGGCGACGGGCGCCCCAAACCGTTGTACTTCGAACTCCAGCGGCTGTACGCCGACCGCCTGCTGAGCTTCCAGCCGGGCGCGGACGGCCTGGAACTCGCGGTCGTCAACCAGTGCGCGGCAGCCTGGTCGGCGTCCGTGGAACTGCTGCGGGTGCGCGCCGACGGCACGGTCGCGGCGCGGGCCCGGGTGCGCGTGGTGGCGGCGGCCCGCGCGGTGGCGCGGATCGCCGTGCCCGCCGGCCTGCTCCGGGACGCCGATCCGGGCAAGGAGTTCTGGATCGCGGACTGCGAGGGGTCGCGGGCGGTGCACTTCGCGGCGGCCGACAAGGACTTCGCCCATCGCGCCGCCGACTACGACGTCGAGGTCGGCGTCGCCGGTGACACCGCGCGGATCACGGTGACGGCGCGCACTCTCGTGCGGGACCTGCTGCTGCAGGCGGACCGGCTCGATCCCGCCGCCCGTACCGACCGGGGCCGGGTCACCCTGCTGGCCGGCGAGCAGGTCACGTACGCCGTCACGGGCTGGCCGGCGCCCGACGCCGGGGCGGCGCGGGGCGCGCTGTTCTGCGTGAACGCGGTGTCGGGCGCGCCGGCGCGGTGACGATCGCCGCGGCCGTGCCGATGGCCACCCGCCGCGGCCCGCGCCGCGGTCACCGCCGCCGGGTGCGTCGTGCGGGCACGGGCGTCCCGCGCCCGCACGACGCGTGCGTCACGGCGAAGGCCGGGCCGCGACGCGGCCGGGTGCCGGTGATCCGCCCCACTGGATCAGGCGCGGGTCACGCAGGTGCTGACGCCGATGGTGCTCACCCCGGGCGCGGCGCCCGCCACGGCGGTCGTGGCACCGTGTGCCCGCTCCCGCACGATCGCCTCCGCGGAGGCGTGGCCGGTATACCCCGCGGCCGGTGGGTTCGTCGCAATCCGCCTCCGGTGGGTCAGAAGCTGACAGTGACGGTCCAGGTGACGGTGAAGGTGGTGTCGATGGTGACGGTGATGGGCGACTCGCCCTCCACCGCCGTCGTGGCACCCCGCAACCGCTCCCGCACGATCGCCTCCGTGGAGGCGTAGTTGGTGTAGCCCGCGAACAGTTCGTTCATGGCGGTCGGCCTCCTGCCGGTGTCAGTTGGACCAGGTCCAGCTGACGGTGTAGGTGATGCTCCAGGAGATCTGCTCCTCGGCGGTAGCCCCGGCCCCGGTCGCGCGCTCCTGGAGGATCGCGTGGGTCGAGGCGTAGTGGGCGTAGCCGGCGAACAGGTCGTTCACGCGGGCCGCTCCCGGCCGGTCAGGCGGTCCAGGTGACGGTCCAGGAGAAGGTCCAGGAGATGGTCACGGTGATCGACGACTCCTCGGCGGGCTGCGCCGCGGTGGTCGCCCGCTCCTGGAGGATCGCCTCGGTGGAGGCGTAGTTGGCGTAGCCGGCGAACAGTTCGTTCATGGCGGTGGTCCTCTCGTGATGTCGGCATGGGCGCCCGGCACGCCGCCGGGGCCCGGACAGGGGTCACTGAACCAGCGGGCGCGCGCCGCCCGCCATGACGGGAACCTGCCTGACCAGGACATGCCCGCCTGCCACGGCACCGTTCCGGCAGGACCCGGCAGGGACCCGCGGCCGCCGGCAGGGCCTGGCCGTACTGCCGCCGCCGGTCCGGGCCCTGCCGGCAGGATCCTGCCGTACCGCCGCCACACCGGCGGCGGCCCGCTGGAACCTGCGGTGTCCCGGGCCCGCCGCGCCTTCCTAGCGTTCCGCCCATGGATGCGACGAAGCAGGCCGCCCCGGCGACACGGCCCAGGAGCCGTGTCGTCCTGGCGGCGCCATTGGACCGCCCGGACGAGTTCGCGCGAGCGGTCGCCGCGCTCAGCGGCGCCGTACCGGTCGTCGAGGACGTACAGGGCTACGTGGGACGCAACGACAACTGGCGGGTGCCGACGACCGCAGCGGGCGACCTCTTCGTGAAGAGGCTGCGCGGGGACGCCGCCCAGGTCGACGCGCGGATGAGCCGTCTGCTGGCCTTCCAGGAGGCCATCGGCGGCGGCTCGCCCGGGGAGCTGCGCACGGTGCGCTTCCACGGCGCGGACCGCGAGCGGTCCTTGGTGGTGTACGACCACCTGGACGGCACCCGTACCGGGTCGGAGCTGCTGGCCGACGACGAGTTCGAGCCTGAGCTCGCCCGCCGGCTCGGCCGCGTCGTCGGCGAGATCCACCGGCTGCCCCGTGTCCCGGTGGACGTGGCGGACTCCGGCGGCGAGAAGGCGGCCGCGGCCTTCTACGCGCTGACCGTGGAGCAGTACGCCGACTGCAGCGGCGGCGAGGCCGAGGCGTGGGTGATGCTCCAGCACGACCGGGTGCTGATCGAGGCGCTGGAGCGGCTGCGCGGCATGTCCGCCGCGGCTCCGGTCACCGCGGCCCACTGCGACCTGCGGCTCGACCAGTTCCTGATCGACGGCCCGGCCGTGCACGTCATCGACTGGGAGGAGTTCCGCTACTCCGATCCGGCCCGGGACGTCGGGGGGTTCGCCGGGGAGTTCCTGCACCACGCCGCGCTGCGGGCCTTCGCGACGCTGGACGTGGCGGAGGGTCTGGCGCCGGGCGAGGCGCACGAGGTGATCGTCGCCGCGGGCGAGCGGGAGCTGGCGGCGGCCCGCGGGTACATCGGCGAGTTCTGGGCGGGGTACCGGGAGGTCGCCGACCCCGACCCCGGGCTGCCGGTCCGGGCCACCGGTTACGCCGGCTGGCACTTCTTCGACCGGCTGCTGGCGGGCGCGGCGCACGGCGCCATGCTCACGGCGGCCGAACGCGGTATGGCCGGGATCGGCCGCAACGCCCTCACCGAGCCTGAACGGTTCGCCTCCATCATCGGACTGCACCGGGACTGACGCCATGACGACCACTTCGCTCCACTTGCCCGAGCGGCTCGTCCGCGCCATCGACGCCCTGCGCATCGACCGCGCGGAGTGCGCCGTGACCGTCGGGGACGAGACGATCTCCTACGACGGCCCGTCCCAGCTGCGGCGGGACCTGGCCGCGGCGCTCTACCGGCACTGGCACGCCGGCACGCCGGGCAACCGCGCCGACCTCCCGCGCGACGTGCGCCGCGACACCGCCTTCGAGGACGTGCTGCGCGCGGCGACCCCGCACCGCACCAGCAGGACGGCGGCCGTCGTGCGCTCGGGCCCGCTGGACGGTCCGTTCGGCCGGCACGTGCTGATCGACGTCGGCCGGATGAGGCTGCGGATACCCGTGGCCGAGGCTCCGCGGCCGCTGCCGGGCACGGGAAGCGGCACCCATCTCGACCTGCCCGCCGTCAGGCCGGCGCTGTCGCCGGGATTCTTCCTGGTCAACGGCTCGGCCGGTGGTCCCGGCGCGGACGGCGACATCCTGCGGGTGTACGTCCACGTCGACGAGGCGCCGTCGGCTCCGGCCCTGTGGCACGCGGTGCTGACCGCCTTGGAGGCGCGCGCCGTGCCCTACCGCGCGAAGGTCCTCGCCAAGGCCCGCAGCTATCCCCGCCGCGACGCGATCGTGCTGTACCTGGGCAAGGAGTCCTGGGACGCGGCGCCCGCGGCGGTCGCCGCCGTCCGCGGGCTGCCCGGGCTGAACCGCGAGCGCCCGCTGCTGGCCGAGCCGGTGGCCGACGGCGTGTCCTACGCCTGGGAACCGAGGGACGTGCGCCCGGGCTGGAAGCGGATGAGTTTCGGACAGCACCGCACGGCGCTGGTAGCGGCAGGCGTGAGCGCGCACGTCTTCGACGGGGCGGACCTCCACCAGGCGGTCGCCGACTGCCTGGTCGAGGGCGGCGCCGACCCGCTGGCACCGCACCGCAACGCCGGCGGCCCGCGCTGGGCCCCCACCGTGTCCGGGGAGGCCGGCTGATGCCCGGCCGCGTGTCGTTCATGTTCCCGCAGCAGCCGACCGACCCGGACGCGATCGTGCCGTTCGGCAGGCTGGTCCAGGAGACCGGGGCCGCCCGCCTGTGGCTCGGGCAGTCGCTGCGCATCGAGTCGCACCCGGCGATCGCCTATCTCGCCGGGACCGGCTGCCGGATCTCGGTGGGCATGGCGGTCGGGCTGATGGTGCTCCGCCACCCGTACGACGCCGCCCTGCAGGCCCGTTCGCTGGCCGCGCTGATGCGCGAGCCCGTGGCCATCGGATACGGCGCCGCCTACCCGTCCTTCGTGCGCGGCGTCCGCGGCGAGCCCTACGCGAGGCCGGCCGCCGCAGTGGGCGAGTTCGTCGACATCGCGCGGCGGCTGGCCAACAACCAGGCGGTGTCGCACGACGGCGAGATGTTCTCGGTGCACACCAGGCTGCCGCCGATGAGCACCGCCGCCGTGGAGATCGGCGCCGGGGTGCTGCGGCCCGGCATGGCCAGGACCGCCGGCCGGACCTGCGACCTGGCGATGACCTGGCTGACGCCGCTGAACTACCTCACCGACGTGATCATGCCCGCCGTGGCCGAGGGGGCCCGCGGCGTGCAGCGGCCGCCCCGTATCGTCTGCGTCGTCCACGCGGGAGTGCGCCGCCCCGGCCGCAATCCGATGCTGCTGGCGCAGTACGGCAGCATCAGCCACCTCCAGGCCCCGCACTACACCGACATGCTCCGCAAGGCCGGGCTCGACGTGGACGCCTCCGACCCGGTGTCCGGGGCGCGGGAGCTGGTCCAGGCGGGTGTCTACCTCTACGGCAGCCCCGAGCACATCGCGCGGGAGATCGGCAGGTACCACGCCGTCGGCGTCGACGAGGTCGTCATCAACCCCAGCTCGGTGAGCAACATGTACGGTCTGCGGGCGGCGGCCGAGGACCTCACCGAGGTGTTCGCGGCGCTGCGCGAGCAGGGCCGCTTGGCCACGCCGGAAGGAACGGGCGGCGGCGCGCCGGACCCGGCCGCCGGCGCAGCAGCCGTAGGCACAACGGCCGTCGGCGCAGCAGCCGTGGGCGCCGGCCTACCGCGTTGACACGGGGCGGGTGGCGGCCGGGTTCGGCCGCCACCGGGCCGGCGGTCTCAGGAGCCGACCGCCGGTGGCGCCTGCGGGCCCGCGGCCGGCGCGGGCCCGTGCGCGGCGGCCCGTACCAGGTTGGCGACCTGGACCCGGGAGGCGCAGTCGAGTTTGCGCATCACCTGGCGCAGGTGGTTGATCACCGTCCACTCGGAGATGTTCAGCCGGTGGGCGATCTGCTTGTTGGACAGCGCGGCGGCGACCAGGCCCGCCACCTCGGCCTCACGAGGCGTCAGCCCCGGCAGTTGCCCGGGCCTGTGGGCCGCGGGCGTGCCGCCGCGCCCGGCACCCGGGGCGGTCCCCGCCACGGGTGCGCCGGCCTCGGGCCCGGGTTCGCACAGCACGTGGCACAGCAGGTCGACGAGGTCCCAGCCCTCACCCGCCTTCCACCAGCGGTCGAAGGCGTCCGGCTCCATGTGCGCCGCCAGCCGCTGCGCGAGTCGGGGAAGTACGGGCGGGCATCCGGCGGGAGCGGCCGTCCAGGACCGGTCGGTCCCGGCGAGAGCGCCGAGGACCATGGCCGTCCAGGACCGTTCCTGCCGGAAGGCGGCCGGGTGGGGGGCGCCGGCGGTGAGGGACACCGCCGAGACCACCGCCTCGGGGCCGAGCGGCCGCAACTTGGCCAGCGCCCGCTCCACAGGGGACCGCACGTGCGCGGACCGCTCCCCCGCACCGCCGGCGGCGTCCGCGGCGGCGCGCCACAGCAGGAGCACCCCGGCGGTGTAGTCGTCGCCGCCGCGGATGGCCTCGTAGAGCAGCGAACGCGACTCGGACCGCACGCGCTCGGGCTCCCCGGCCCGCAGCAGGCAGGCGAACCAGGCCGACGCGGACTGCGGCAGCCGCGTCATGTCGCCGGCCTCGGCGTCCGCCCGCACGCACCGGGCGAGGACGGTGAGCGCGTCGGCGGTCTCCTGCCGCTCGGCCACCAGCACTCCCAGCAGCGCCGAGCCGGGGTCGAGGGACGGCCGCCCGAGTGCCGCGAGGGAAGCCTCCAGCGCCTCGAAGCACACCCCGGCGCTCTCCTGCTCCCCCGCGGCCAGCAGCACACGGACCGCCAGCGTCCGCAGCGCGACGTCGGCGGCCGGTGTCGCGGGGGCGTAGTGGCGGATCGCGGTCAGCACCAGCGGCAGGAGGTCGAGTTCGGCCCACGTCCTTTGCAGCAGCGGCAGGGCGTCCAGCATCAGTGCGACCGCCGCCTCGTGGCCGCCCTCCCGCAGCAGTTCCGCCGCGGCGCGCAGCAGATTCCGCCGCTCGTACCGGAATTCCGCCAGGGCCGCCCGCTGCCCCGGCGTGCCCAGGGCGGACACCATCCGCGCGACCCGGGACGCCAGGTAGTCGTTCCGGGCCCGCCGGATAGCCGCTGACGGGACCTCGGGCCGGTTGGCGCACCAGTCAGCCGCCGGCAGGCCGGTCACCCGCACGTGGAATCGGCCGGACCCGCCGCCCGGCGCCCGGCCGGCCGGAGCGTCGCCGACCGGCGCGGTGTGGCCGTGGATCAGGCCGCCGGCGACCAGGGAGCGGGTCAGCGCTCCGATGTCACGGCCCGGCAGCACTTCCCGGAGCATGCCGACGGCGGCCCCCCCGGGGGCGGCCACGACGGCCGCGAGGACCGCCATCTCGTCGGCGGACAGCGCGGGGCGGTCGGCATCGCCCGCGCTCAGGAGGCCGACCGCTTCGTACCACGAGGCGTCGTCCTTCATCGCGGCGTCCACGGCCGCCGGCCCGTGGACGGCGACGAGTTCGGCCAGCGCCTCGACGTCGGCGGGGATGCCGAGGGAGCTCGCGCACACCCGCCCGAGGAGGCCGGCGCCGGCCTCGCCCAGTGCGGTGAGGGGAGCCAGGCGCCGCAGGCTGTGCAGGAAGAACCGCGCCACCTCGCTCCCGCGCACCGCGTCCGCTCCCCCCGCGGCCCCCACTCCCCCCGCTGCCCGCGCCGCTTTCTCGGCCGTCGTGGCGAGCGGCGGTACGTGGAGCGCGACCGTGTCGGCCAGCTGCCCCTCGTACCCGGCGGTCATCACCGCCCGGACGTCCGGCCGCTCGGCGCGCAGGGCGGCGATCTCCCGCACCCCGGCCTCGTCCAGCCGGTCCGTGCCGTCCAGCAGCAGCACGACCCGCGTCCCCGCGGCGGACCGGCCGGCCACCGTCCGGACCCGGTCGGCGACGTGGCGCGCCGACCTCGCGTCCGTGACCGCGCCCGGCACCACGACGACGCCGTCCGCGGACGACAGGAAGGCGCCGATCGCGGCCAGCAGCGTGGTTTTGCCGATGCCGGGCGGGCCGGTCACGGCGAGCGCCCTGGGTTCACCCTCGGCCGACAGCCAGGCGGCGAAGACCTCCAGCGCCCAGCTCGTGCCGGAGGTGTGGAAAGTCCTGCCGGCCTGACGCGCGAAGCCGTTCTGCACCGTTCCCCCCTCGTCGGGTCGTCCCGTGCGGGGGGCTTCGCACGGTCCGTGCCCCCCGGCACCGGCTGACGCCTCACACGATGGCGGGCCGCGATCGCGGGTGTCAACTCAGATGAATATTTACGTCGTTCGCATTCACGTGAGCTGTTCCTCGCCGGTCCGCTCCCGCATGCGCCGGCGGACGGCGCCGACCGCCGGGGAGCCGGTGAAGGCGCGCGCCACCCGGATCAGCCACGCGGCCTCGTCCTCGACGGTCTCCAGGGCCTGCCCGGGCCGCTCCGCCGGCGCGGGCGGGCGCGGGCCTTCCGGCCCCGGCCCCGGCACGCGGCCGGCCCGCCGGTTCGCCAGCGCCGCGGCGATGACCGCGGCTTCGAGCACCGCCTCGGCGTCGGCCGCGGGCGAGCGGGCGAGCGCCTCGCCGGCCCAGGCGACCGCCTCCGGCTGCTGGTAGGAGCGCAGCGCCAGCGAGCCGTCACGGATCTCGATGACCCTGCGGTACAGGGCGAACTCGGCCTCCCGCAGCCGGGGCCGGCGCACGGCGGCCCCGGGGTCCAGCGCGATCTCGGGCAGTTGGCTGTGCAGGGCCGACCACAGCGGCGTCAGGGCCCGGAACCGGCGAGCGGCGCGCAGCGGCGCGACGATCCGCTCACCCCACAGCGTCGCGGTCGCGCCGCAGGTGAAGAGCACGGCGGTCACCGCGCTCAGCGTCGCGGAGACCAGGTCCTCGTCGAGGCGCTGGCGGCCGTGGGCGAGGTTGGCGGCCACGTCGTCCAGGGTCCACAGCGTCCACACCGCCGCGACCGCGGCGGCCAGCGTCGTCAGCCGCAGTCCCGTGCGCAGCGCGCTGGGCGGGAGCCGGTGCGTATGGCCGGCCAGCGCCCGGACCAGGACGGCCAGGCACCAGCAGGCGTAGCCGGTGAACAGCGCGTTGTACGAGGCCAGGACCCAGCCCCGGCCGGCCGCCGCCACCACGTACGGCCCGCGGACCGTGACGCCCGAGGCGAGGAAGAGCGCCAGCCCGGTCGCCTGGACCGCCGCGGCGAGCCGGACCCGGCGGCGGCGCCGCGCCGGCAGCGGCCCGCCCGCCGGCCGCTCCAGCGCCGGCGCCATCAGCGCGAGGAAGGCCACCGCCGCCTCCCTGAGCTGGCAGTCGATCAGCAGCCCGCCCTCGGGCGGTGGTAACCAGCGGTCCAGCAGCGCCAGCACCGAAGGGGCGTCGAGCAGCAGCGCGGC
Organism: Streptomyces sp. HPF1205; assembly: GCF_020400825.1. Taxonomy (GTDB): domain Bacteria; phylum Actinomycetota; class Actinomycetes; order Streptomycetales; family Streptomycetaceae; genus Actinacidiphila. Next base: position 38,077 of record NZ_JAINVH010000040.1, on the reverse strand, counting down.
GCCCGTGCACAGCGCGAAGCCGGCCACGTCGCGCTGCGCGGAATCGGCCCTCCCGCCCCGGATGATCGCCAGCCGGTGCACGGCGAAGCCGAGGAACGCCACCGCCGCGGGGAACACGGTCAGATCGGTGAGCCGTGCGGCCAGTTGCGCCGTCATTCCCGCGGCGCCCGGGAGCCGGGCACGAACAAGGAGCGCAGCCGGGCCTCCTCCGGGCCCGCGGGCGGCGGCGCGGCTGCGTCGGCCCGGGCGAGCCTGGCCGCCCGGTGGAGGATCAGGGAGGCGACCAACTCGGCTTCCTCCTCCTGCGGTTCGGTGTAGACGGTACGCCCGAGGACCCGCGCGACGAGGGAGGCGGGCAGGTGCGGCAGCAGGACCTCGGCCGCGGAGGCGGCCACGGCGGACGCCTCCTGGTGGCCGCACAGGATGTGGGCGGCCTCGTGCAGCTGGATGTGCTGCTGGTGCAATGGCGTGGTGTCGGCCGGATAGAGGATGCAGTCGGTGTCGTCGGTGCTGACCAGCAGCCCGCACGGCAGGTGCGGGCGGGCGGTCACCGGCACCAGCCGGATGGGGCGTCCCCGGGTCATCGCCAGGACGCCGACGAACGTCGCGGTGTCGAACGGGTTCGGCAGCGGCAGCCCGTCCACCAGGTTCCGGCACCTGTGCCACAGGCGCCTGTCGCCCCTCCCCGTCCGCACGCGCCGTTCCTCTTCGCCGTGGTCGTCGTCTGGAGGTCGTAGCGGATCAGCCGGCGGCGCCGTCGCCCGCTCCGCCCGTTTCCCTTCCGCCGCCCAGCGCGCGCTCGTGCCGCGCGAGGACGTCGATCATGTCGCTGAGCGTGCTCACGCCCGCCGGCGACAGGTTGACCGCGCGCAGGGCCACGTTGCGCACCCCGGCGTCCCGCAGCGCGCCCAGCAGTTCGAGCTCCCGGGCGACGGCCTTCCCCTGCTCGTCGTCGAAGAAGTACGCGACCGGTACCTCGAAGAAGTGGGCGAGTGCTTCCAGGTGGCGCTTGGTGGGGTTGTCCCGCCGTCCCGTGCGCAACTGCCACAGGTACGTCGCCGAGAAGCTCTCCCCGGTGCTCTCCCGGCAGGCCTGGGCGACCTCTTCGTTGCTGAAGGGCTCGCGGTTCGGCCGCCGCACGATCCGGAACAGGGCGTCGATCTTCTCCGCCAGGGAGGACGGCGACACGTCGGCATCGCCCATCTGCGCTCTCCCCCTTTGTCGCGGGCCGCCGTTGACCGTGACTGCCGTCGACCGCCGGCGACCCGCCGTGGGGTCACCGGCGATCACCCGCGGATCGGCCCGGTGGTTCAGCCTGTGTGCACCCGTCGCGGGTGCGCCTCCATCCTAGCTGACGCCGTCGTCGAAGGGGCCCCGGTAGGACGGGGTCCGGGTGCGCAGGCCGAGCCTCAGGGTGAGGCGGACACGGGAGGAGCGCGGCAGGTCCACCCGCAGCCACGGCCCGTCGACGTCCACCGACGCCGACGTCACGACGGGCGCGCGGTGGCCGTAGTCGTACATGTCGCCGATCCAGGAGGGGTCGTCGCACACGGTGTGGTCGGCTGAGCGGATGGTGTGCTCGGCGAAGGCACCGGCCTGGACGATCAGGCTGCGCGCCTGCTCGGGGTCGAGGTTGATCAGCTCCACGACGGTCGCCTCCGGGTCGACGCTGGAGACGAGGGCGGCGACGGACGGGGGCAGGCCGGGACGCCGGGCCGCCGCGTCGTAGTAGCGCACGCGTGCCTGCTGCAGGCCGCCGTTGTAGACCACTTGGGGGCCGCCCCAGGTGAGCTGGACCAGCGCCTCGGTGACCACGGGGTTGGACTGCTGCCACAGGTGGATGTCCGCCTCGGGCACGTCGGTGCCGCGGTAGCGTTCCATGCGGGCCAGGCGGTGGCGGACCTGGGCCTGCGCGGCGGCCAGGATCCGCTCCGGGTAGTCCGGGTTGTCGCCGGCCAGGTAGGCCAGCCAGGGCTCCTCGTGCCCGGCCTCCTCCTTGCTGCGGAAGGACCGGACGGTGCGCCAGTCGTGGCCGGCCGCCGTCCGCAGGTGGTCGATGCGCGCGCGGTCGGCGGCCGAGGCCGTGTGGTGCCACAGGGCGGTGGGGACCGCCATCAGCATCGGGTTGTGGTCGAACCAGCCCTCGTCCTTGTACCGGAAGGGCACGTGGAAGGTGGGGGTGTGCACGTCCTCGGCGAGCTGGGGAATCCACTTGGAGCGGATGCTGGAGTCGGCCTCGGTGAACGCCATCACCTTGCCGCGCGAGATCATCTCGTCCAGCGCGGGGCGCACCAGGTCCAGGTACGAGTCGTCGCCGGTGACGCCGGCGCCCGCCAGCGCGGCCACGATCGCGGCGTGCCCGACGCTGTACCAGCCGTGCGGCCAGGACCAGCCGTAGTGGCCGCCGTACCAGCGGCCTTCCAGCAGGCCGCCCACGGTGCCGTCGGGAGCGACGTTGTCGGGCAGGACGCCGCCGTTGGCGGCCGCGCGTTCGCGCCAGGCGTCCACGTACCGGGTGATCCAGTCGGCGTAGCGCTGCTCGCCGGTGAGGATCCAGGCGTTGAGGACCAGGCCGGTGGCCGAGAGGTTCACGGCGGTGTCCCCCGTGCCCATGCGGCGGCGCATCTCCTCGCCGAGCCGGGGGTCGGCGTCCAGCGGGGGTTCCGGTGTGCCGGGCGGCAGGATCCAGTCGAGCGGGAAGCCGTACATGTCCGCTTCCTTGGGCAGCCACGGGTACGCGTCGCCGTCGAACAGGCCCTCGCGGGACGGGTCGCTGCCGTTGTGGGGGCGGCGGATGACGCGGTGCTCGGGGTCGTAGTTGCCGTGGGCGGGGTCGACGTACAGCTCGGCGAAGCGCACGGCGCGCCGCCGCCACCGGTCGGGGGCGGCCATGCACAGGAAGTACAGCAGCAGCAGGCTCTCGCCCTGGTGGAACCAGTCGTAGCCGCGCTCGTACTCGTCGTGGAGCATGCCCATCTCGGTGAGCTGGCGGGTGACGCCCTCCCAGTGGCGCTCGGCCTGCTCCAGCAGGTCGTCGGCGCCGCCGAGCAGGTACAGCTGGGGCCAGTTGAAGAAGACCTCGTAGAAGTCGTCGACGCCGTCGCGGGTGGTCAGGCCGCCGGTGTAGCGCAGGCGTCCGTCCGGGCCGGTGAAGTCGCGGGCGAAGCCGCGCCAGGCCCGGTCGAGCAGATCGAACAGCGCGCGTTGCGCCGTCGCCCAGCCGGGCGGCTCCAGCAGCGGCACGGAAGCCGTGATGACGGGAAGCATCAGAGGTTCTCCAATCCAGGCATGGCGGCGCGCCCCGCGCCCGGCTCGGGGCGAGGGCGGTCGCCGCGTCCGCGTACCGCGCGGCGGGGTGTGCGGATCAGTCCTTGGTGGCGCCGGCGAGCATTCCGGCGACCAGGAAGCGCTGAGCGAACAGGAAGACGATCAGGACGGGGGTGATCGCCAGCAGGGTGGCCAGGGCCAGTTCGGGGCGCTGGACCTCCAGGGACCCGGCCGTGGGGTTGAACTGCGGTACGGAGTCCAGCAGTGTGCCCAGGCCCACCTGGACGGGGAACTGGTTGCTCTGCGGCAGCATGACGTACGGCAGGTAATAGTTCGTCCAGTTCGCCACGAAGCCGAAGAAGCCGACCAGGGCGATGACGGGGGCCGCCAGCGGCAGCGCCACCAGGCGGAAGACGCCGAACTCCGAGCAGCCGTCCAGCCGCGCCGCGTCCAGCAGTTCCCGGGGCAGGGCGGTGCTGAAGTAGATGTACGTCAGGTACACCCCGAACGGGTAGAACGAGTACGGCAGGACGATCGACCACATCGAGCCGATCAGGTGGACCGCGTTGACCTCGAGGAACAGCGGGACCACCAGGGTGGCGTTCGGCATCAGCATCACCACGAGCGTGGCGATCAGCAGGGTGCGCCGGCCCCGGAACTCGGTCATCGCCAGCGCGTAGCCGGCCGGTACCGCCACGCACACGGTGATGAGCAGCGCGAAGAAGGAGTAGACGGCCGAGTTGCGCAGCCACGTGAAGATCGCGTCGTCCTGGTAGCCGGTGAGGGCGTGCCAGTTGGCGCGCAGCGCGTGCAGGGACCCGAAGGACAGCGGGTTGTTGTGCACGAGCTGGTCGTCGGTCTTGGTGGCGGCCAGCAGCAGCCACAGCACCGGCAGGACGAAGAACGCAGCGAACAGCAGGAGGACGAGCGCCGGGAGCGGGTTGACGCGGCGCCGCGCGCGGCGGCCGGTCCTGGCGTGCCCCCGCCCTTGCACGCCCCGGCCGCCGCCGGACGCGAGGGCGATCGCGGGTCGCGCTGTGTCAGTCCGCATCGAAGAACCCCGATCTGGCGACGAAGATACCCGCCACGACCAGGCCGACGCACAGCAGTTCGACCGACACGGCGGCCGCGGTGTTGACGTCGTTGTTCTGGAACGCGAAGTCGTAGGCGAGCTGGTTCAGGGAGTAGTCCCGGCCGGCGACACCGTTGCTGGCCTGGGACAGCAGTTGCGGTTCGACGAAGAGCTGGGTCCCGCCGGCGAAGGCGAGGATGACCATGTAGACGATCCACTTGCGCAGCATCGGGATCTGGATCCGCCAGGCGGTCGCCCACGCTCCGGCGCCGTCGATCCGGGCGGCCTCCAGGATGTCGGCGGATATGTTGTTCAGCGCCCCGTACATCACCACGATCCAGCCGCCCGCACCGGTCCAGAAGGCGATGAGGGTGAACAGGATCGGCAGGTGCCCGGGGGCGATGACCTCGCCGAAGGAGTGGTAGCCCAGGGCCCGCAGCAGGAAGCCGACGGGGCTGACCGTGGGGTCCAGTACGAACAGCCACACCATCACGCCGGCCGCCCCGGCCAGCGCGCCCGGCACGTAGTACAGGAAGCGCAGGGCCTTGCTCACGCCCTTCAGCGCCATGCGGTGCAGCAGCAGGGCGAGCCCGACGACGAAGACGACCAGGGACACCAGCCACCACATCAGGTAGAGGGCGACGTGCCCGACCGCGGGGCCGAACCGGAAGTCGTCGATGGCGGTGGTGAAGTTGGACAGGCCGGCGAAGGTGCCGCCGCCGTCGGTGAAGGCGTAGTAGATCGCGTACCCGGTGGGGACCACGCCGAAGGCGATCAGCAGCACCGTGTACGCGGCCACGAAGACGTGGCCGGCCCGGCCGGGCCACGGGGTGCGCGATCGGCGCACCGCCGTGGCCCGGCCGGCGTCGGTGGGCGGCGATGTCACTGCGCCACCTTGTAGCCGTCGGCGCGGGCGTAGTTGACGATCGCGCTCTTCCAGGCGGGCAGGAGCGAGGTGACGGTCTTGCCGGCCGTCAGCTTCGGGGTCACCGTGGCCGCCCAGACGGCCTCCTGGCTGAACTGCCCGTATCCCCAGCCCGGCCACACCTGGTTCGCGGCGGCCTGCAGGGTGCCGGTGATGTCGCCCGAGTAGTAGCCCGAGGACGCCTGCTGGGCGAGCCAGGTCTTGGCCGCGGCGTTGTAGGCGGGGTAGCCGGGGGCGAGCTTGCCCTGGTAGTCGTCGGAGGTCGTCACCCACGTCATGAAGGCGGTGGCGGCCTTGAGGTTGGCGCTGTGCGCGGACAGCAGCCAGGTCCCGCCGCCGACGTTGCCGGTGGACGGCTGCGTGTCGCCGGACCACTGGGGCATCGGCGCGACCGCCACCTGGTTCTTGGGCGTCTTGAAGGTTCCCTGGAAGACCGAGCCGCCGAACCAGGACGGACCGGGCAGCATGAGGACCTTGTCCGCCTCGTTCTTGTCGAAGTCGGAGCTGAAGACGCTGCTCAGCGACATCGTCTTGTTCTTGATCAGGGTGTCGAGCAGCGAGGCCATCCGCGTGCAGTTCGGGCCGGTGGTGTCGACCTTCACCGCCTTGGGGCCGGTGACCTGGTTGGCCCCGCACTTGCTCGCCCACATGTAGACCTCGGGGGTCCACGTGTCACCGGCCGAGCCGACCAGGTAGCCCGGGTGCTCGGTGGCGACCTTCTGCCCGAGCGCCTGGTACTCCTCCCAGGTCTTGGGCACCTGGTAGTGCCACTGCTTCATCAGCGACGCGTTGTACCACAGCACTGCCTGGGACAGGTCGTTGCGCAGGCAGTACAGCGTGCCGTCCACGGTGCAGGGGGCGTTGGCGCCCTGCGCCCACCCGGCCAGTGTCGCGGCGGGGATCAGGCCCTTGTCGAGCGGGGCGGTGAAACCGTCCTGCACGGCCCACGTCGCCTCGTTGTTCTGGCTGCTGAAGACCACGTCCGGCCAGCCCTTGCGGGTGCGGTTGAACAGGCTGACCTTCGTGCGCAGGTAGTTGGAGCCGTTGGCGTCCCCGTCGTAGGTGACGATGTCCATCTTCACCTCGGGGTGCTGCTGCTGGTACAGCTTCGCCGCCGCCAGCCGGGTGGAGTCCACCCACACCGTGAGCGTGCCCCCGGTCTGCTTGACGGGATGGAATCCCCGGGAGCCGCCGGAGCCGCCCGAACCGCTGCCGCCGCCGCAGGCCGCGGTGGCCGCCAGGACGAGCGCACCGCCTGCCGCCAGGAGCCCGACGCGTCTGCGGGCCCTCCTCGATGCCTTCGCGCCGTCCGCGCGGACCTTCCCTCTCATGAACAACTCCACTACGTCGTGGGCCCGTCAACCAGGGGGACACGGGCGCAGAGACCGCCCCGGCCTCGCCCGGCGAGAGGCGGCTGCCGTGTCTTGGTCACACATAAGAAGCCGTACGGGGTCCCGCCGTCAACACGATGAGCACGCATATTTTCAAGATCTTTCCGCGATACGACCGCACATAGCGGCGCAATACGGGTGCAATGCGACGACTCAGGCAACATCAACAGGTGTAATAAGTACGACTCATCCTGTGCATCGGAAGCAGTCGGTAGTATGCTTCCGGTACTGTCGGCACGGTCGCGCGCCGGTGCGGTCCACGATCGAGGAGGCTGGCCGTTGGACGGCAATCCCGTACCCGCGGCAGGGCCCGTACCGGTGGCAGGTCCCGTACCCGCGGGGCCCACCGCGCCCCCGGACGGGAACGGCGGCGAAGCCGCACGAGCCTACCGGCCCGGTTACGAACTCGTCGCCGAACGGATCCTTCAGCTCATCGCCGAGTCGCGGCTGCGGCCCGGCGACCGCCTGCCCACCGAGAACGACCTGGCCGCGCAGCTCGGCACCAGCAGGACCGTCGTACGTGAGGCGGTGAAGATCCTCTCGGCCCTGGGCCGGGTGAGCGTCCAGAAGGGCCGCGGTCTGTACGTCGCGGACGACGAGGGGATGCCGGGTTCGTCGCGGTGGGGGCGGTTCTTCCTCCCCACCGACCTGGAACACGTCTACCGGCTCTTCGAGTTCCGGCGCATCCAGGAGGTGGCGGCCGGCCGGCTGGCCGCGGCCCGGGCGACGCCGGCGCAACTGCGGGCCATCGCGGCCGCGGCGCAGACCTGCCGCGAGGGCCATGAGACGGGACGGCGCGAGCTGTTCGACCGCGGCGACGACGACTTCCACATCAGCGTCGCCGCGGCCTCGCACAACCCGTTCCTCGTCGACGCGGTACGCGAGGCCCGCAGGCTGCAGCGCCAGTCGAGCACGATCGGACTGCACGGCACCGTCGGCGGACACGCCGAGGAGGCCGTGGCGGAGCACGCGGCCATCTACCGCGCCATCCGGGACGGCGACCAGGAGGCGGCCGCACTGGCGGTCACCGCGCATCTGGACAACACGCTCGAGGACTACCGGCGGGAGATCCGGCGCCGGGTCTTCGGCTGAACCGGCACGGCCGCCTGACCGGACGCCCGGCCCGCGGCGATCGCGGGCCGGGCGTCCGGTCCTTTGCGGCTCACACCAGTTCGGGTTGGGGCCGCGGCTGCTGCACGGGTGGGACTTGCGGCTCCCACTGGGCGGTGAGGCGTACGTAGCCGTAGATCACCGAGCCCATCGCCGCGAGCAGCAGCGGCCCGAACAGCCACGGGTGGTCCGCCATCTGCTCCGGCAGGAAGCGATAGGACACCAGGAGCGCGACGAAGACGGTCGCGCCATAGGCGGTCAGTCGGATTCCCCGCGGGTCCCAGCCGCGGTCGAAAGAGCGCAGCGCCGTCTCGATCGTGAGCGCGAACACCGCGCCGGCGACGAGGTCCACGCCGTAGTGGTAGCCGAATCCCAGCGTCGCGGTGAGCGTGGCGACGAGCCAGAACGCGCCCGCGAATCGCAGGATTCGCGGGCCTTTGCGGGAATGGATGAAGATCGCCGTGGCCCACGCCGTGTGCAGGCTCGGCATGCAGTTGCGCGGGGTGATGTCGTCGAACGGCATGGAGTGCGGGGCGCCGATCGGCGGCGGCGTGTCCGGCCACAGGTTCGCCATCGCCCAGTGCCCGCCGTCGGCGCCGTAGGCGAAGACCGGTCCGACCGTGGGGAAGATCATGTAGACGGCCGGCCCGATGAGACCGATCACCAGGAAGGTGCGCACGAGGTGGTGGCGGGGGAAGCGGCGCTCGTCCGCCACATTGCGCAGTTGGTACATCGCGACGACGACCGCGGCCACCGCGAGCTGTATGTAGACGTAGTCGAGGACGTGGGCGCCGACCGGGCCGCCGGCCCGGACGATCCGGCCGACCAGCCATGACGGGTCGCCCAGCGCGTGGTCGGCGGTCGCCGCGTACGGATCGAGCACGTTCGGGCGGCTCTTGGACGTGATGAGCAGCCAGGTGTCACCCGTCTTGCGTCCGGTCACCAGCAGCAGGCCCAGCCCGACGCCCTTCAGCAGCAGCGCGCGCTCCCGGCCGGTGCGGCGCGTGACGGCGATGACGGCGCACCCCAGGATCACCCACAACGCACCGTTGCCGAACGCCAACTTGGCGTGAAAACCCCACCGCACCAGCAGGAAGGCGGCGTCGATCGCGACCGCCGCGCCGAGCGCGGCGAACCGCTGCCGCCAGGTGAGGACCACCATCGTCAGACCCAGGCTGGCGTACAGCAGGAACCCCGACTTGGGGGCGAACACCACTTCCCGCGCCTGGGTGGTGATCGGTCCAGGCAGGCCGTAATGACGTGCGGCGATCTCCAGCGCGACGAGGAATCCGAGGGTCACCACGCCCGCCGTGAGCCACAGCACCGCCCGCGGCCCACGCAATGCGGCGAACCTGATTCCGCTGTTTATTCGGGAAAACACCCGCGATGCCATAGATATCAATTGCCTGGTCGATTTGTTCGGTAATGCCGGGAAAGTTCACTTTCATGCCGAATGGCATGCTTTATTCGGTTGACGGGTTGGTGACAAGGGTGATCACCACGAGTCGAATATGCTATCGGAGTGTTCAGATGATTTTCATCTGGGTTTAGGGATGGCGGATTGCGCGCTCTCTCGCGGTGACAGCGGGCGCACACAAAGAACCGCGGCCGGTGGTGAGAGCACCACCGGCCGCGGCCGGAAGACGCCCGGCAGGCTGCTGCCGGGGCGCGTCGGGGAAGGTCACCGCAAGGGCGACCGGGTGGTCAGACCCGGTCGGCGACGATGAGGAGGTACTGGAAGCTGCCGTTCTTGTAGGCGGTCAGGAAGGTGTCCTCGATGCCGGTGACCAGGTGGTCCGCCTGCTTGCGCAGTTCCCAGTACGGGATCGTGGCCGCGGTGAGGTCCTCGACGTGCGCGGGGACCAGGCGGTGGCGGGCCATGGCCCGGAAGTACTCCGAGCGCGGGTGGATGTCGCAGATGTAGTGGGCGTTGATGAGCGACACCTCGCGGGACGCCTGCCCGTAGGTGTCGTTGTAGCAGCCGGTGATCACCACGTAGCGGCCGCCGCGGCGCAGCAGCCGGGCGTGCTCGGCGAACAGCAGGTCCAGCTCCACGTACATGGTGGACTCGTTGTTCCACGAGGCCGCGTACGCGCCGGTGGCCAGGCCGGTGTCGAGCATGTTGCGGTGGTGGTAGCGCACCTTGTCGTCGATGCCGCGGGCGCGGGCCTGTTCGGCTGCGAACTCGGCCTGCTTGGCGGAGATGGTCACACCGTCGGCGTGGCACCCGTAGCGCAGGTGGGCCGTGACGCTGCCGCCGCCGCGCCCGCAGCCGGCGTCGAAGACGCGGTCGGCGGGCGTGAGCGGACCCAGGTGCGTGGCGAGCAGCTCGGCCTGGGCGTGCTCCAGCCGGTGCAGCTCGGCGGTGACGAGCTCTCGGCGCCGTTCGGCGTCGGTCTCGTCGAGCACCGACCAGTCGGCGTCCCCGATGCCGTAATGGTGGTGGTACAGGTCGTCGATCTTGCCGAGTTCGAGGTTGACCGGGTTGTGCTCGCGGTTCCAGTAGTCCGCGATGCGGGCCTGGTACGTGGACTGGGCCGGGATCGGCACAGCCGTCGTGGTTCCGGGATTCTGGACGGTCAACGGTGACTCTCCTCTTGGTGCGGTGATGCCGGCAGTGCGTCACGAGCGGTGAGGTGGTGGAGCCTTGGGTTACCAGTGGTGGCCTTGGGTTACCAGTAGTCGGGCAGGTGGTAGCGGTGGGTGTTGGTCGCGTGCCATTCGTGGTTGCCGGCCACCCAGTCCGACAGCCCCTGGGCGTACCGCTCGACCAGCGGCGAGGTGGCCGACAGCAGGGCGGCCTCCTCTTCGAAGGACTCCATGATCCGGTTGTGGATCTCGATGCTCTCCAGGTAGGCCGCCTTCAGCCCGCGTCCCTCGTTGGCCGCGACGACCTGCGGCAGGTTGAGGTGAGCGGGGTCGTCGGCCAGTTCCTTGGTGAAGGAGTACAGGTCGTTGACGAGGGTCGTCGCGTTGCAGGCCAGCGCGGTGATCCGCTGGATCTCCGGCCGGGCGTGAACCGCCTCGGGCAGTTCGTAGCCGTCGACGGCGTCGACGATCGACAGGCAGGGGCGGAAGTTGTTGAACTGCCGCATCACCAGGTACTCCCAGACCTCGGGCCGGTAGCCGGTCTCGGCCCAGGCGGCCTCGGCGAGGTAGCCCATGTGGAGGCGGGCGATGTCGTGCACGAACCTGCCGGTCTGGCTGGGGGTGGCGAACTCGGCGTAGTCCTTCATGGCCCAGTGGTACGAGCGCAGCGGTCCGTCGGCCCGCATGCCCAGCCGCCACTGCTCCTGCGACCGTGCCGTGCCGTGGTGCGGGTCGATCGCCGACTGCGCCATGAGCAGCCGGGCGCCCAGGTCCCGGCGCGATCCGCCCCTGCCCTCCTCGACCTCGCAGTAGCAGGAGTCGACGAGGTTCTCGGCGAGCAGCAGCTCACCGGCGACGGTGAGGCGGTCCAGGTCGAGGGCCCGCGGGTGCTGGAGTACGACGGCCCGCCCGAACTGGAAGCCGGCGAAGTCACCTTTCCAGGCGGGCGGGAAGAGGTCGAGCTCGCGCGCCCACGCCTCCAGCCTGCGGTCGACCTCCTCGGCCTTCGCCGGGTCGGCGGGGGCGACGGGACGGTACTTCAGGCCGGGGATCACCCCGGTACGCCGGGCGCGCAAGGACGCCGGAAGGCTCGGCGGGCCGGGCAGCGGACGGGCGGCGCCGGCGGGGGTGCTCGCGGGAACGTTCATTGCGTACTCTCCACTCGGTCGCCCGGCCGTCCGGCCGGGTCGGACGTTCTCCAGGACACCGGCCGCCTCCGGGCGGCGACGGCCCCGGGCGGCAGCCGGTGACCGGGGGACGTCGCGGTCGCGCGGCCGAGGCGCCCACGGAGCGCGCGGCGCGGCGCCGCCGCACTGCGCGGCCGGGTCGCGGGCAGCCGGAGGCCCGCCCCGCCGGCGAGCGCCGGGGGCGGCAAGGCGCTTACCGGCTCGTCGGCCAGGGGGCCGGTGGTGCTGCTGTCCGAAGCGGGCACATTGCCTCCGGGAGGGCGTACGCGACCGGGCGGCGCAGCGTCCCTCGACACCCCTCGACGGCGAGGCGTCCACTGCGCGGGAACCAGCCAAACAGCCGCGGGTCCCGGCCCGGTACGGCGCGCGGGGGGCGGGTGCGCGCGCCGGGTTGTGCAAACCCGGGAGGTGAAGCGGAGGACGGCGTGACCGGGACCCGCATGCGGGCCCCGCGCCCCTGTTACGTCGCCACAACGGGTGAATTCCCGGGAAACAGCCTTCGGGGAAGGGCCGTTCGTGATTTCTCGGAGTCCCCCGCGTCGTCGTCGTTCGCGGTCGTCACCACAGCCCGCCGCCGAACCGGAACCGGAACCGTCGGCCGCCGCGCGAAGGCCGCGCGAAGGCCGCGCGGCGACACGAGGACGCTGCCGCGGACGGCGGACGCGACGTGGCCGCGGGGGCGGGCCGCGGCCCGCCCCCGTCGCGGGCCCGGGCCACGTCGCCCGCGCGGCGGGCCCGCTCCCCCGCTTGCGTGGCTTACTTGGCATCGCCCTCCACGAGGGTGTGCGCGACAAGGGCGTTGGCGTGGCCGTGGCCCATCCCGTACTCCGTCTTGAGCCAGGTGACGAGTTCCATGTGCTTGGTCAGCGGCGAGGAGCGGATGAGGTCCTTCCACTCCGAGACCGGGCGGCCGTACTTCTTCTCGATGGAGGGGAAGTAGCTGGCAGGGCCCTTGACGCCGTCGGTCATGTCGGTGTGTCCCGTTCGTGTGTGCCGGTGTTCCCGGTCTCCGGCCGCCCGCACGTCCGTGAGGTCGCGCGGGCGGTGTCGTCGCTCATAGGACCGTCCGAGGTGGCGGGAGTCATCGGTGGGCGGATGTGCGCCGCGCCACACTGCCCCGCGGGGGTACGCGCGGGGCGGGCGGGCTGCGCCGTGTGCGGGTCATGTGCCGGGCCGGTCGAGGCCGTTGCGTGCGGCGGAGGGGTCGACGCCGAGTCGGGCGAGCAGCGCGGCCGCCGGCTCGGGAGGGGCGCAGGTGAGCACCGAGCGCATCAGGTCCTCGGGTTCCAGCCCCTTGGTCTTCCCGCCGTTGGACTCCACGGCGCGGGTCAGGACTGTCCGGGCGCCCGCGGTCAGGGTGTTGCGCGAGAGCGCGGACCGCTTCGGCCGCGGGAGGCCGGCCGGTTCGAGCCCTCGTACGTCGAGGCCGATGCAGGCCAGCGCGGCCTGGTCGAGATCGGTGAGGGCGGCGCGCGCCTCCTCGACCGTGACGCCGAGGGCGCCGGCCTGCTCCGGGTCGTGCAGCAGGCCGAGCAGAAGGTGGTCGGTGCCGACCTTCCGGTCGCCGCGCCGCCTGGCTTCGTCCAGTGCGGCGGTCACCACCGCGCCGAGGGGGCTGGTCTTGGTGAAGCGTTCCCACACGGTCGTCTCACTTTCCGTATTTGGTGTGGACCGACTGGCGCGTGACGCCGAGGGCGTCACCGATCTGCTCCCAGGTCCAGCCCTGGTCACGGGCGCGCGCGACGGCGGCGGCCTCCACCTGCTCGGCCAGCCGGTGCAGCGCGCCGACAGCACGCAGTCCCACGCTCGGGTCGGTCGAGCGGATGCGTTCGGCGAGTTCTTCCACGTCCATGACGTCAGTTTCGTTTGACGCGAGGCCTCATGTCAAGCGAAACTGACAACCGGACGGGAGCGCGGGCCCGGAACGGCGTCGGGTGCCGAGGCGCGCCCCGGCCGAGGGCGCCCATGGGTTACGGGAGCGGGTTCGGGGCCGGTTCCCCGCGGGCCGCCGGCCGCTCAGGAGGACGCCGCCGCCAGAGCCGCCAGCGTCTCGAAGTCCCACGTGAGCGCGCCCGAGCGGAGGTCGGCCGTGACCGCGTCGAGCCAGTCGAGTTCCGCGGTGAGGACGGCGCGGCGGTACTCGTCCTCCAGGGTGGTGACGCGCGGCAGGCCGAGCCGCCGCGACTGCTCCTCGGCGGCCCCCAACTCGGCCAGGCGGTCGCGGACCTGACCGGCGCGCGCGGTCAGGTCGGCCTCGACCTCCCGCGGCAGCAGCATCATCGAGAACGACAGCGCCGCGGGAAACTCCGGGTACTCCGCCCTGGGCGCGGCCAGCATCTGCCGCAGCCACTCGCGTGTCGCCGCCCGTCCGGCGTCGGTGACCTCGTACGTCGTGCGCTCCGGGTACTGCTGGTCGCGGCCGGTTCCGAGGACCGCGATCAGCCCGGCGTCCAGCAGCCGCTCGATGGTCCGGTACAGGCTCGCCCGCTGGCTGACGTTGACGACCTCGTCCTTCCCCCACTGCTTGATGAGCCGCTGGATGCCGTACGGGTGCAGCGGCCGCATGTGCAGCAGCGACAGGACGGTGAGGCCGAGAGGGGAGCCGCGCATGCCGGAGAGCCTACCGGAGCTGATCCCGGCGTAACTAGTTGACGTGGGACTAGTTTCATTGCAACTATCAAGGCGGTCGAGCACACCGCCGGCCCCCTCCCGAAAGGACGTACCGACATGACCTCCACCCGCACCGCGATCGTGGTGGGCGGCGGCATCGCCGGCCCCGTGGCGGCTCTCGCGCTGCGCCGGGCCGGGATCGAGGCCACCGTGCACGAGTCCCACACCGGAACGGCCGACGGCGTCGGCGGCGCGCTGAGCGTCGCGCCCAACGGCCGGGCCGCCCTCGACTTCGTGGGCCTGGACCGGGTCGGCGCCCCGATGAACGCGATCGTGCTGCAGAACCACCGGGGCCGGACCATCGCGGAGTTCCGCCAGCCCATGCAGTTCACCTGGCGCGCCGACCTCTACCGGCGGCTGTACGACCTCGCCCTGAGCGAGGGGGTCGACGTCCGGCACGGCCACGAGGTGGTCGGCGTCCAGGAGACCGCCACCGGGATACGGGCCGTCTTCGCCGACGGCACCACGAGCGAGGAGGCCGACGTCCTGGTCGGCGCCGACGGCCTGAACTCCACCGTCCGGCGCCTGATCGATCCCGAGGCGCCGAAACCGCGCTACTCGGGCCTGCTCGGTTTCGGCGCCCGGGTCGACGGCGCCGGGCTGCCGCCCACCGGCGACCGCATGTACATGGCCTTCGGCCGCCGCGCCTTCTTCGGGTACCAGTCCTTCGACGACGGCACGGGGGTGTGGTTCGCCAACCTCCCGCACCCCTATCTGACGTGGCGGCAGGTACGGCAGACGCCGAACGAGCAGTGGCTGCGCCGGCTCGCCGAGGTCTTCGACGGCGACGCCGTACCCGCGCTGGAACTGCTGCGGCGCACCCCGCCGGAGGACCTGGTCACCGCCGGGCCCATGGAGGACCTGCCGCACGTGCCGCACTGGCACCGCGGCCGGATGGTGCTGGTCGGCGACTCCGCGCACGCCACGTCGCCCAGCTCCGGCCAGGGCGCCTCGCTCGCCGCGGAGAGCGCCGTCGAACTCGCCCGCGCGCTGCGCGACCTCCCGTACGACCAGGCCTTCGTGGCCTACGAGCGCGCCCGCCGGGCCAGGGTGGAGCGGGTCATCGCCGAGGGTGCCCGCACCAACAGCAAGAAGGCCGCGGGCCCCGTGGGCCGCCTCGTGCGCGACGCCGTCCTGCCGCTGGTCGCACGCCTGGCCACCCCCGAGAAGATGGCGTGGCAGTACGACCACCGCATCGCCTGGGACGCCCCCGTCACGGCCTGAGCACGTGACTCCTCGCCGAGCGGCCGGCGGACCGCCTCGCCGAACACTCCCGGCCGGCCGGGTGGCCGGCCCCCGTCGGCCCCGGGCCGGCCGCCTTCCCGGCCGGCGGCACGGGACACGGGCATCAGTGCCAGTCGCTGATCCTGACGTCGTGCGGCGCGGGCTCGCCCTTGCCGGTCTCGACCAACCGCTTCAGGCTCATCAGGAAGGTCGCCCACTTGGTGCTGCAGTGGTGCATGAACTCCACCGGCTCCCGCCACCCCTCGTGCCGGAACATCACGATCGTGAAGTCGCCCTCCTGCCTGAGCTCGAAGCCGACCCGTGTGCCCACCCACTCCTCGGGGCCGTCGACGACCTCCCACAGCACGTGGCGGGCGGGCCGCGCCTCCAGGACCTTCATGTCGAACCCGCCGGGCTCGAAGCGGAACCGGAGCACTCCCCCGGCCCCGCCGTTGCCATCGGTGTCCCGCGTCCACCAGCCCGCCAGCCCGTCGACCGTCGTCAGGGCCCGGTACACGTCCTCGGGAGCCGACACGACCCCGATCCTGTGCAGGATGTCCACCATCTCGCTGCCTCTTTCCCCTGCCGGGCGCCCGCGTTCGGGCGCGGCTCGTCGGCGCCGCCACCGATGCGACGGCGTTGGTACGTGTTGTGTAGGTGATTCGTGGATCCGTACGCGGTCGCGCGCGCGGCCGCGGCGGCGGCCCGCGTTCGGCCGGGCTCAGCCCCGTTCGCCGCGCTGGATCGCCTCGGCGATCCGCTTGACGCGCTGCAGCCGGGCGTCCCATGCGGCCCCGACCGCGGCCAACTGCGCGACCGCGCGCGCGAACTGCGCCGCGTCCACCTCGTACCGGCGCTCGCGGCCGGACGGTGTGACGTGGACCAGCCCCGCGCGGTGCAGCACGCCGAGGTGTTTGGCGACCGCCTGCCGCGTGACCGGCAGCCGCTCGCTCAGTGTGGTCGCCGTGCCGCCGCCGTCGGTCAGCAGCAGGTCGAGCATCCGCCGCCGGGTCGGATCCCCGACGGCGGACCACAGCTCGTCGTCGACGACGGGGCTCACCGCGCCGCCACCAGACGTGCGACGTACGGGGCCAGGCGCGGCAGGAAGTGGTCCCACCCGGTGACCTGCTGCCGGTAGCGCTCCTGGAGCACCGCCGCCTCCCAGCCGTTCTCCCGGAAGCCCGTCTCGGTGAAGCGCAGCAGCGTGCCCGTACCGGAGGGGACCAGGTCGAAGGTCACCAGCAGCGAGTTGGCCGGCGTCGCCTCCCGCCCCTCGTACACCCACCGGAAGGCGAACCGCCGGGGCGGGTCGGCCTCGACCACCGTGACCGGGACGACGTGCGCCGCCGCCGGGCCCTCGCCCCCGAACCGTACGACTCCGGTCGCCCCCGGCACCGCTTCGAGCTCCACGTCGTCCGGCCACCACTCCCGCAGGTGCTCGGGCGTGCTGACCACCTCGTAGACCACCTCGGGCGCGGCGTCGATGTGGATCTCCCGCTCGATGCTGCCGTACTCCATCGCGCTTCTCCTCATATCGCAACCATCGGTTGCGTATAACGGTACCGAGCCCACCCGAAACGCGCAACCATTGGTTGCCCATGCGCATCGGGGCGAGGCGAGGGCGCGCCGCTCGGCCGGGCGGACGGGTTGCCGAGGCGGGGGCCGATAAGCGACGGTTGCAAAAAGCATCTGTTGTTCATGACGGGAAGGAGGTGGGGTACGCGCACTGCGTGCCTGTGATCGTGTCCGTTTCCCCCGGTTCCCCCGGCCGCTCTCCCCGCCCGTCGGGCGCCCTCCCGTCCGCCGTCGCCCCCGGCACGCTCGCGACCGGCCCGCCGACCGCCGCTGCCCGGCACCCGAGCGGCACCGACAGCAGGAGGAAGCAGTGAGTCATGCCACCGCGACAGCCGCGACGGCCGACCTGGCGCAGCGGCTGTGGGACGCCGTCGTCGACGGCGACGAGGACGGGGCCGCCGAGACCGTGCACGCGGCGCTGGCCGACGGGGTGGCGGAGGAGACCCTGCTCCTGGAGGTGATCGCCCCGGTCCAGGCGAAGGTCGGCACCGAATGGGCCGCGGCCCGCATCACCGTGGCGCAGGAGCACGCCGCCACCGCGATCAACGAGCGCGTCATCGCCTCCCTCGCCCACCGCCGCCGGCGCGGCACACCCCCGCGCGGCCGGGTGACGGTGAGCTGCGTCGACGGCGAATGGCACGCCTTCCCCGCCCGGCTGGTCGCCGAGGTCCTGTCCCTGCGCGGCTGGCGCGTCGACTACCTCGGCGCCCAGACCCCAACCCCGCACCTGGTCGCCCACCTGCACCGCACCAACCCCGACGCGGTCCTGCTGTCCGGGTCGATCCCGACCCGCCTGCCGTCCGCCCACGCGGCCATCACCGCCTGCCAGGCCGTCGGCTTCCCCGTGCTGGCCGGCGGCCGCGCCTTCGGCCCCGACGGCCGCTACGCGAGGAAACTGCGCGCGGACCGGTGGGCGCCCACCGCGCCGGCCGCCGCGGCCGTCCTCGACGAAGGCCTGACGAGGCACGGCGCTCCCCCGGCCCGGCAGGCGGTCGACGTCCTGCCCCACCTGGCCGACCATGAGTACACGCTGGTCGTCCGGTCCCGCCCCCGACTCGTCAGGCAGACCCTCGCCGACCTGGAGGACCGCTTCCCGGCGATGCGCGGCTACAGCGACGTCCAGCGCGAGCACACCGCGGAGGACATCGCCCACATCGTCGACTTCATGGCCGCCGCCCTCTACGTCGACGACCCCGAGCTGTTCACCACGTTCCTCACCTGGACCGCCGACATACTCCAGGCCCGGCACGTCCCCGCCCACTCCCTGGTCACCGGTCTTGACATCCTGGCCGGGCAGCTCCGCGACTTCCCCCGCACCGCGGACCTGATCCGGCGGGGCACGGTGAGCCTGCGCGAGCACTCCCCCCGTCCCCCCCCCGCCTCGGCCCCGGGTCCCGACCCCGGCCCCACCCCCGCCGCGCCGTCCGGCCCGGCCCCCGACCCCGCTCCCGGCGCGCGCACATGACCGAGCAGCCGCCCACCGCGTTCACCCTCGCCGTCAGCCGTGAGGGCGCCACGCTCACCGTGCGCGTGAACGGCGACCTCGACTTCGGCACCAGCGACGACCTCACGGAAACGGTCGACGAGCAACTGGCGGCCGGCCCGCCGCCTCGCGACGTCCGCCTGGACTTCAGCGGGCTGACGTGGATCGACTCCTCGGGACTGTCCGCGCTCCTGACGGTCCACCGCAGGACCGGCGCCGTCGGCGCCACCCTGCACCTGGACAACCGGCCGGAGGTCCTGCGGCGCATGCTCGACCTCACCGACGTCCTCGGCTACCTCACCGCTCCCCCGGCCGGCGGGCCGGCCACGGCGGCGGGGCACGAGGACCGCCTCCCGGAGCCGGGCGGTTCCTGACCCGTACCGTCGGCACCCGTACCGTCGGCACCCGTACCGTCGGCGACGGCCGGGCGGTCCGCTCGGGTCACTCCGGTGTGCGCACCGCGAGGACGGCCATGTCGTCGTGACCGTCGCTGGGGTGCCGGTCGGCCAGTGCGCGTACGAGGTCGTCCAGGGACCGGGCGGCGTTCGCGGCGGCGACGCGTGCGAGGCGTTCCAGACCCTCCTCGGGTGGGCGCCGATGGCGTCGACGCGCAGGGGTTCCGGATGGGTGATCAGATGCCCGAGCAGGCCCCGCCCGCGGGGCAGGTCCACACCGGCCAGCCGGTCCTTCTGCCGCTGCGACAGGCCCATGGGGACGAACAGCGCCAGGTTCCGGCCGTCCTCGTCCAGCACGCCCAGCGCGCCGTAGCGGGCGCCGACCAGGTCCATCGCCGTCGACACGATCAGCTCCAGGAGGGCCGTGAGCGGCACCCGCCGGCTCAGCACCGCCTCGTACAGGTCGTGCAGTTCGTCCTGCGCCCGTGCCAGGGACTTCAGCTGCTCCGCGATCCGCTCCAGTTCGGTGCCCAGCCGCAGCCTGGCCACCTCCTGCTGCGGCCTGCGTCCGCCCGCGGTCATCGCCGCCGTCCCGCGGCACGGGGGTGGACCGTCCGGCGAGCGCGCCCGGTCCGCCCGGGGACCTGCCCCGCCGGCGCCGTGCCCGGCCCCTCACAGCGTCGTGACCACACACGTCCAAGGGTGCCGGCGCCCGCGGAACCGCCCCGTTCATTACGCCGAACGCAGCACGCCGCCGGGTGACGCGCGCCGGACGGCCGGGGATGGCGTCCGGCGCGCGTGGGTCTCCGGTCCGGGCCGCCCCCGTCCCGCCGGCGGGTCGTCAGGAGGCGGCGCGCAGGCTCCATTGCTGGTTGGGCTGGCCGTTGCAGGTCCACAGGACGAGCTTCGTGCCGTTGGCCGTGCCCTGCCCGTTGGCGTCGAGGCACAGGTTGGACTGGACGCCGGTGAGGGTCCCGTCGGAGTTGACGTTCCACTCCTGGTTGGGCTGGCCGTTGCAGTCCCAGATGATGACCGCGGTCCCGGCGCTGGTGCCCTGGTTGTTGGCGTCCAGGCACTTGTTCCCGTAGACGGTGAGCCGCTTGCCGGCGGTGTACGTCCAGGACTGGTTGGACCGGCCGTTGCAGTCCCAGAGCTGGACCTGGGTGCCGTTGGCGGTGGCGGAGTTCGGTACGTCCACGCAGCGGCCGGACTGGCCGCCGACGATCTGCCGGGCCTGCGGCTGGCCGCCGCCCCCGTCGACGCCCGTGACGGTGAGGAGGACGGCCTGGCCCGCGGGGACATTGGCCGTGTAGCCGGTGGCGAAGCTGCCCAGGTCGGTGGCGGTCCACGGGTCGCGTACGGCGGCGGAGCCGGTCAGGCCCAGGTCCGACCAGCGGGCCGTGATGTCGGCGGCCGAGCCGGTGCGGTTGAGCAGCACGACGGCGCGGCGGCCGTCGCCGCTGAGGACCTTGCTGTACACCTGCAGCCCGGTGTGGTCCTCGGCGACCTTGGTGCCCTGGCGTCCGAGGGGATCCTGGTCGATCGCGACGACCTCACGATCGGTCAGGACCGCCTTGGTGTCGTCGCTCATCGTGGCGAGGTTGTTGCCCGCCAGCAGCGGCGCCCCGGAGATCGCCCACAGGGCGAGGTGGGTGCGGTTCTGCGCGCCGCTGAAGCCCGGCATCCCCACGATCAGCATGTCCGGGTCGTTGTAGTGGCCGGGGCCCTGGGCTGAGGGGTGCTGCGCCGCGTCGAAGTTGGCCAGCACCCGGCTCATGGACGGGCTCTGCCCGTAGTAGATGATGTCCTGGCTGGTCCGCCACAGGTTGGAGATGCCCGGCGCCCAGTTCCAGGGGGATCCGTTGCCCCAGTCGCACACGGAGAGCACCATCGGCCGGCCGGTCTGGGCCGTGGCCCGCCCGATCGCGTCGCTGATGGACTTGTACGTGGCGGCCGGGTCGAGGCCCTCGGCGTTGCCGCCGCACCAGTCAACCTTGACGTAGTCGAAGCCCCACTGCGAGAACTGCAGGAAGTCCTGGTCGTAGTGCCCTTCGCTGCCGCTGTTCGGGGCGGCCGGGCGGCCGGTCGGGTAGTAGTAGCCGCAGCCGTTCCTGCCCGCGTCGGTGTAGATCCCCGCCTTCAGGCCCTTGCTGTGGATGTAGTCCGCGATGGCCTTCATGCCGCCGGGCCAGTCGCCCGGGTCGACGGTGATGTTGCCCGCGGAGTCGCGGGTCCCCTGCCACCAGCCCTCGTCGATGTTCACGTAACTGTACCCGGCGTCCTTCATGCCGGAGGAGACCATGGCGTCCACCTGGCCCTTGATCACATTGGCGTCGATCTTGGCGGCGAAGGTGTTCCACGAGGCCCAGCCCATCGGCGGTGTGGCGATGGACGCCACCGACGGCTGGGCGGCGGGCGCCGCGGCCGCTCCCGCGTCGCGGGCCACCGCCGCTCCCCGGCCGGGAGCCGCCGCCTGTGGCGCCGCCTGTGGCGCGGTCGAGGCGTGGGCGGTCTGGAAACCTCCGGCGAGCGCGGACAGGGACAGCGTCAGGGCGGCGGCGACGGCGCCGATCGTCCAGCGGCGCGGCGGGCGGCGGTCGCGCCGGCGGCGGCGCGCGGTGGGCAGGCTCCGGTGCGGGTCGGTCACGGTGACCTCCGGTGGGGGGAAAGCACGGAGACGGTGGGGAGGGTGCGGGGACGTTCTCCGCTCAAGGGGCGTGGGAACGCTCCCATCGCACCGGCTGCGAGCGTAGGAAGGACCTGATGGGCCGTCAAGGTTTTTGTCGGATTCGGCGTTGACTCGTGTGTGAATACGTGGGGATCGAGCCGTGCGGCGAGCCCGGCGGCGCATCCGTGCGGGCCGTCCCGTGGTCCCCGGTGGACTCGTCGCGCACCCGCGGGGATCACGGGGCGGGCCCCGGTCAGGGCGAGTCGGCCTGCCAGTCCCAGTGGAGGGGGTCGGCGCGGCGGGGGCCGTACCAGCACTTGCCGCCCGCTCCGTACGAACCGATCTCGGTCGTGAGCGCTGCGCCTTCCGCCCTGTCCGCGGCGCCCCATCCGGTGACGTCCAGGAGGAGGCCGTCGAGCGGGCCGCCCGTGAGTTCCACGTAGTCGCGGCCCGGCCGGGGGCCCGGATCGGGATCGTCGTGATCGGCGCCGTACACACGCCGCTGCATCCACCTGGCATCCATGTCGGGCAGCTTGCCAGCCGGCACCGACATCCGGACCGCCGTACCCGGGGCGCGACGGCCAAGGCCGTACGGGAGCGCGTACATCACAGGGGAGCGTCCCCGGCGCCTCGACCCACCGCACGCGGGATCCGAGGGCAATCGACGCGGCGCGGCGCCCGCCCGGGCGCTCCCCGCGCCCGGGCACACCGGGTCCGTACGCTCTGTGACCGATTCGGCGCGCACTGCGCACGGACGCCGTGTCCGGCCCTCGCGACCCCTGATCGACGGCGCCTTTATGGGATGAA
Source organism: Streptomyces sp. HPF1205 (assembly GCF_020400825.1). Lineage (GTDB taxonomy): Bacteria > Actinomycetota > Actinomycetes > Streptomycetales > Streptomycetaceae > Actinacidiphila. Next base: position 15,714 of record NZ_JAINVH010000040.1, on the reverse strand, counting down.
AACGGCATATGTGCTATGCAGGAAGGGAGCGGTATCTCGGGGTGTGACCGCACTGACTCGGGAAGCAGTCCGGCACACACCGGATCGGCGAGTGAGAGCGCATGGACCCGATACGACCGTCCCCGTCGCCCGTCGAGTTGGTCAGCAGCGCCCTGGCCGACTTCGCTCCGGGCGCTGCTCCGGGCGCCGCCGAGGAACCGGCGGACGAGCTTGCCGAGGAGCCCGCGGACGGGCCCGCCGAGGAGTCCGCCGAGGAGCCGCGGCCCGAGGGCGGGCAGGCCGCGTCCCGGCCCGGGACGAGCGGGCAGGAGCAGATCCTCGGGGCGGTGACCCTGGACCGCGATCTGCGCATCGTCGACTGCAGCCTGCCCGCGGTCCCCTTCGAGGGCCTGCGTGCCGAGCCGGGCACCCCCTTCACCGGACTGCTGCCTCCCCAGGACGTGCCGACCGTCACCCAGCGGCTGCGGCACGTCGCCGAGACGCGGGAGGCCCACGTGGCCCGGGTGCAGCGGCTGCGCCGGGAGGACGGCTCCGACCTGCTGGTGTCGTTGAGCATCCTGCCCGCGCCGGGGCCCGGCGGGGGGCTGACCGTCTCCCTGATCGCGATGGCCAAACGTCTGCACCTGTACGCCTCGGCCACCGCGATCGGGACCTCGCTGGACATCGGCGAGACCGCCAAGTCCCTCGCGCGTTCGCTGCTGTCCTGGGGGGACGTCGCCGCCGTCGACCTGGACTACGCGGTGTGGACCGGCGAAGCCGTCGCGGAACAGGCCCACGAGCGCATCCGGCTGCGACGCGCCGCGCTGGTCCCGGACCGGGCCTGGCCGCAGGACTTCCTGACCCCGGGGGACAACCTGCCGCCACAGGCCTGCCGGCTGCTGGCCGGCGCGGTCGAGCGGAACGACACGCCCGAGCCCGTCGTCCTGCCGGACCGGGACGCCATCGAGCACGTCCTCGGCGACCCGCGGCTCATCCGGGCCCTGGTGCCCGGCGACGGCCCGCTGAGCGTCGCCTGCATCCCGCTGGTCGTCGAGGGCCCCGACGGCCCGGACGACCCGATCGTGCTGGGCCTGACCGAGGTCTGGCGCCGCCCCGACCGCCCCTGGCACGACAGCGAGCTGCTCGACCTGCAAGAACTCGTCGAGAAGACCGCGCACCACGTCGACCTCGCCCGCCAGCACCAGCGTGAGCACGCCCAGGTCCTGGCGCTGCAGCGCCGCCTGCTCCCCCGCCCCGACAGCGAGACCATCGAGGTCGCCAGCGTCTACCAGCCCACCACCCCGGACAGCGCGGGCGTGGGCGGCGACTGGGCGCACACCTTCCCGCTGCCGGCCGGGCGCACCGCGCTCGTCGTCGGCGACGTCGTCGGGCACGGTCTCGGCGCCGCGGCGACGATGGGGCAGCTCAGCACGGAAGCACGCGCGCTGCTGTCGGCCGGCCTCGGACCCGCGGAGGCGCTGGCCTGCCTGGACCAGACCGTCGCGCTCCTGGACGACACCGACGCGGGGCTCGCCGCCGGCTACAGCGCGCTGGGCTCGACCTGCTGCGTCGTCGTCTACGACCCCGTAGGACACGACCTGGTCATGTCCAGCGCCGGGCACCTGCCCCCGGTCCTGGTGCGGCCCGACGGAACCGCGCGTATCCTCACCGGCCCGCCGCACCCGGGTCTCGGCACCCAGTTCGCGCTGCGCGAGCCGTTCGACGTCCACCGGGCCGCGGCTCCGCCCGGGTCCGTGCTGGCCCTGTACACCGACGGCCTGGTCGAGGACCCCGCGACGTCGATCGACGAGGGCATCGAGCGGCTGACGGACATGGTGCGGGGCATCCATCCCTGGGACGACCTGCGGCAGGCCGCACGCCGCATCGTCACCGCGCTGGCCCCGCGGGATCCCCGCCGCGACGACGTGACCTTGATGCTCGCCCGCGTGTCCGGCCGTCGCGAGCGCGACACGGCCACCTGGCACCTGCCGCCCACGCCCCGGAGCCCCGCCAGGGCCCGGGCCCTGGCGTCGACGCAGCTCAGGCGCTGGCACATCGGGACCCGGGCCCGCGACGACATGCTGCTGGTGGTCAGCGAACTGGTCACCAACGCCGTACGGTTCGGCGCCGGGCCGGTCGCGCTGCGGCTGGTGCGGGCGGGACGGCGCCTGTTGTGCGAGGTCACGGACAGCGGGAACGGCCGCCCCCGCCTGCACCGCGGCGACGTCCTGGACGACACCGGCCGCGGCCTCCTGGTCGTCCACAAACTCACCACCGGCTGGGGCGTGCGGTGGACCGCGACGGGCAAGACGGTCTGGGCCGAACTGGACCGCTGACCCGGCCCTCGCCCGGCCGGGGCCGGCTCGCACGGACCGGGGGCCGTGAGCCGGCCGGTCAGGACCGGCGGGCCGGTGTGCCGCCTCGGAGCCACTCCCCGTCCAGGGCCGTGGCGGTCAGCCCCGGCGCCGCCGCGTACAGGACGGTCGCCTCCCCGGGCTCGGGGCCGGCGTCGCAGGCGCGTCGCATGATGTCCAGCACCGCTGCCCCGCCGCGGTTCCCGCCGGTGTAGCTGTCCCGGCTGTGGGCGAGCAGTCCCGCGGGCCACCCGGCGGGCATCGTCTGCTCCATGTACTCCAGCACGCGCGTGCCGCCGGGATGCGCCAGCAGCAGGCCGGGGTGCCATCCGGGCCGGTCGTCCCCGTGCCGGTCGCGCAGCCACCGCCACATCGCGGCGACCGTCTCCTGCACGGCCCGCGGGCCCCGGCGGTCCATCACGAAGTGCGTGCCGTCGGCGCGGGTCTCCAGCCGGTGCAGGTCGGCGGTGCCGGGCAGGCTGTGGTGCCAGGCCGCGTCCACCCGCAGCACCGACTCGGCGCGCCGGCGGCCGGTGACCACGGCCGCCACGGCGGTGTCGGCGAACAGCAGCCGCACGATCAGCGACTCCAGCGTGTCGTCCGCGCTGTGGTACGTGGTGCTCAGCGCCTCCGATATGACGACCAGCACGACCCTGTCCGGGTCGGCGGCGACCAGGTCGGCGGCCAGTGCCAGCGAGCGGGTCCCGGCTATGCAGGCCCACTGGGTGGCCGGCAGCATCAGGACGTCGTCGCGCAGCGGCAGCCGGTTGAGCAGCGCCACGTCCAGGCCCGGCAGGGCGGGGGTCGTGGAGTGGCTCGTGATCAGGCAGTCCACGTCGCCCGGCGCCAGACCGGCGATGCCCAGGGCTTCGCGTGCGGCGCGCTCGCCGTAGTCCTGGACCGCCGCCCACGCCGGGGCGGTGCGCTCCTGGACGGTCTGCGGGGCCGGCACCCCCTCCAGCGCGGCGACGGCGCGCGCCACGGCCTCGTCGGTGAGGCCGCCGCCCGCCAGCGCCGCCCGGGCCTCGGCCGCGGAAGTGCCGAGGAGGCCGCCCCGGCCCGGCGCGACGGCCGCTTCCAGCGGAAGCATCCAGCCGCGGGAGGTGATCCCGATGCTCGCGGCGATGCCGTCGATCCGCGGCAGCCACGGCGCCCGCGGGTGCCGGTCCCGCACCTGCGCCAGGATCTGCTCGGTGTGCACGGCATGCTCCCCCTGCACGACGGCAGGCGGACACACATAGGCGACCACGGCCCGTTCCCTTCTCCGACCCGCTGAGAGCTGCGAAATGGATCACATGCGGGTGATTACCGGGATGTGTTCCATTTAGCCGTTCATGCACCTTACTTCGGGATTCCCCAAGCGCCTGTAACGCGCGGCACTTTGCCGGCGCCGCTTCGAGTGACGTCGCTCACCCGTCCGCTCGGCGGGTCGGACCGCGAGGAGGGGCGCGCCGGAGCCCGCGGGGGGACCGGGGATCGGCGGGGGTGGTCGGACGACGACCCGGCGGCAGGTCGCCCGCGGTCCGGGGCGACGTCAGGCAGTGGCCCGCACAGGGCGGTTGACGGCCGCGGCGGGGCCGGCGACGGTGAGGGTTTCTCGCGTGGGCGCCGGGTGGCGCCGGGTGCTGCCGGGTGTCAGCCGGCGGGAAGCCGGGTGCCGACGATCACGGCGAGGTCGGGTGCCAGGCGCAGTTGCGTGGCTTTGAGCGCGGGGTGTTCGAGCCAGTGGAGCCGCGGCAGGTCGGGGGCGCCGCCGAAGCGGGGCGGCCAGGTGGTGGCCGGGGTGAAGTCGTCGATCACGACCGTACCGCCGGCGGCGAGCAGCCGGGCGGGGTCCGCGGCGCCGTCGCCCTTGCCCTGGCCACCGCCGTCGAGCACGAGCAGGTCGTACGGGCCTTGCTCCTCGATGCGCCGCCAGTCGCCCTGGACGACCTCGACGCGGTCGTCGTCCCGGAAGATGTCCGCCGCGGCGCGGGCCCGCTCCGGATCGCGCTCGACGCTGATCAGCCGCGCGCCCGAAGGCGCGCCCGAGGCGAGCCAGGCGAGGCCGACTCCGCAGCCCGTCCCGGTCTCGGCGATGCGGTGGGCCGCTCCGGCGGCCAGGACCTGGAGCAGGCGCCCCTGTTCGGGCCTGCAGGAGTACGCGAAACCGTGCGCGCGCGAGACCGCGACGGCCCGCCGGACCAGCGCGGGCAGGACGTCGCCGTCCCGGTAGGCGTCCGTTCCGCGCAGCGACATGCCGTGCATTGTCCCGCCCGTCCCACGGGGGGCGTTCCCCGGGGGCCGGGTGGCGGGGCGCGGTCGCGCCCCGCCACCCGGGCCGGTTCAGACGGTCACGAGAAGGAGCAGGTGATCGGCCCGTTGGGCGTGTTGACACCTGCCGAGGTGGCCGTGAAGCCGAACGTGGTGTTGCCGTCCGGCGCGATCGTGCCGTTGTAGGCGGCGTTGGTCACGGTCACGGAGTTCCCACTGGTGGTCAGGTTGCCGTTCCACAGTTGGGAGATCTTCGTCCCGTCGCTCAGCGTCCAGTTGACCGTCCAGTGACTCGACGGCGAGGTCCCGTGGTTCATGACCTCGATCTGGCCCTGGAAACCGCCGCTCCAGGCGCTGTTCACCGTGTACATGGCCATGCACGAGCCGTCACCGGTGCCGCCGGTCGTGCTGCCGGACGTCGAACCGGACGTGGTCCCGGCCGTCGTACCGGACGTCGAACCGGACGTCGTACCGGACGTGGTGCCGGACGTCGAACCGGACGTCGTACCGGACGTGGTGCCGGCCGTGGTCCCGGACGTCGAACCGCTCGTGGTGCCGGACGTCGTGCCGGACGTGGTCCCGCCGGTGGTGGTCCCGCCGCCGAGGTGGATGCCGGTGACCTCGCCGTTGCCGCCGTCGAAGGCGATGTCGGAGCAGGAGAAGAAGTTCTCGTTGCTGTCCGAGCGGACCCACTGGATGAAGAGCATGGCGTCACCGGAGCGGCCGGAGGGAAGCGCCTGGTCCCAGTAGTAGTGGCCGTCGATGGTGCCCGGGCCGCCCTGGCGGGGCGGGTCGGTGACGCTGCCGATCTGCTGCAGGTCGGCCCACGCCAGCGGAGTGGTCGGCGACCAGCCCTGCTTGGTGACGTACACCCGGAAGGTGCCCGGGTGCAGCGCCCAGTCGCTGTACGACACCTGGATCGTCGAACCCGACGTCAGGTGCGTGCGCGGCCAGTCGTCGCGGGCCGCGTTGTAGGCGGAGAAGTCGTACGGGGCCTTGTTGCCCGCGCTGCAGATGGTCCCGTCGGGCACGTAACCCTCGCCGCGGCCGCCCGCGTTGGAGTCGAGCACGGCGAACCAGTTGTACAGCGGAGTCGTACCGCTCTGCGCGACCGCGGCGGCGCAGGCCGGGTTGGTGGGGTTGAGCGCGCCCGTGGACGTGACAGCGTCCTCGTAGCACAGGTACGTACGGGAACCGGGCATCATCGCGACGCCGTGGGCCTGGGCGGAGCCCTGGCTGAGGACGACCACGCCTATGGCCGCGAGCAGCGTGGCGAGCCCGGTGAGGAGCGAGAGTGTACTTCGCCTCTTCAAGGTGGGTGACCTTTCCGGCAGCGTCCCGGGGCCATGGGCCACCGAAGCCGGGTCCCCGGGGCGTGGTGGGGGGAACAATCAACATGGGAGCGCTCCCATATTGTTGCGAACATAACAGTCCCTCAGCAGCGTGTAAACAGCCCGGACCGGCGCCTCCGCATGAGCCGCCCCGCACCCGCTCCCGCCCCGGCCCGGGGCGGGCCGGGGCCGCCCCGCCGAGCGCGGGGGCAGCCGTTCGGGGGCTCCGCTCGGGCCGAGGGGACGGCCGGTGGGCTCTGCCGGGGGTTTGCCCCCGGTGGGGCCGGTGGCCTGCTCCATGTCGGCGTACGTCCCCGGCCCGCTTGACTGGTGCCCGGTGGCGGCGACGAGGGAGAGGGAGCTTCATGACGGTGCGGACGAGGACGCTGAAGGGGGCCGTTCTGGCAGGGGCCCTGCTGGCCGTGGGCCCGACGGCGGCCGTGGCCGGCGTGCCCGGCGCGGCGCCCCGGCCCCACACGGCCGGGCACTCCCGCTACTCGGCCGCATCCTTGCGGCGGGACGTGGCCCGGGTGCGGCTGGCGGGCGGCGGGGACGTCGGCGTGGTGGCCCGGGTGGACACGCCGGACGGTCCAATCCAGGCCCGCGCGGGTACGGCGGGCGCGGGGTCCGCGGCCCCGGTGCCGTGGGGCGCCGAGTTCCGGATCGCCAGTACGACCAAGACCTTCGTGGCCGTCGTCGTGCTCCAACTCGCCGCCGAGAAGCGGCTGTCGCTGGACGACACCGTCGAGCACTGGCTGCCCGGCGTCGTGGCGGGCCACGGCAACGACGGACGGCGGATCACCGTGCGGGACCTGCTGCGGCAGACCAGCGGGCTGTACAACTACACCGACGATCCGTCCGTCCAGGGACTCCTGCGGGACCCCGACGCCAACCGGTACAACGACACCCCGCCCGCCGACCTCGTCGCGATCGCGATGAGGCACCCGCCGCTGTTCACCCCGATCCCCGGCGGCGGTCCGCGCTGGGCGTACTCCAACACCAACTACCTGCTGGCGGCGATGGTCGCGGAGAAGGCCGGCGGGACCACCTGGCGCGAGCTGGTCGAACACCGCGTCATCGCGCCGCTCGGCCTGCGCCACACGTCGATTCCGGGCGCGAACCCCTTCCTCCCCGAACCGCACGCGCGGGTGACGCTCACCACCGCCGACGGCTCACGGCTGGACCTCACCGACAACAGCTTCCAGCACACCGCCGATTCGGGCGTCGTCAGCACCACCGCGGACCTCGACACCTTCTTCCGGGCACTGGCCGAGGGCAGGCTGCTGCCGGCCGCCCAGTGGAACGAGATGCGGCGGACCGTCCGGCGGACCGACGACCCGGAGGACGTCAGGGAACAGCCGCTGGGCGACTACGGTCTCGGGCTGCGGGCGATACCGCTCTCGTGCGGGGGTTCGTACTACGCGCACGAGGGTGACGGCGTGGGCGTCTACACCCGCCCCGCCGTCACCGCCGACGGGCGGCGCGCCGTGACGGTCTCCATCACCACCACGTCCGCGCCGGCGGACCTGCCGACCCTCAACAGGGCCACCAACGCCCTCATCGACCACGCCCTGTGCGCCGGCCGACCCCGCCGGTGAGCGCACGCCCCTCGCACGTAGCCTCGTGGGCGTCGTAGGCGTCGTAGGCGTCGTGGGCGTCGTAGGCGTAGGCATAGGCGTCGGACCGAGGAACGGGGTGTTCTGTGTCGCAGACCGATGAGGAAGAAGTCCTGGCCAGGATCCGCGGGGGACTTGTCTACACGGAGTCCGAAGCGGCCTTCCAGGCTCCCCGGCGCCGCACCGAGGAGATCTTCGCGTACAACCACACGCCACCGGGCGACACGGACAGGCGCCGGGCGCTGCTCCTGGCGATCTTCGGCTCGGTCGGGGAGCGCACGGTGCTCCTGCCGCCGTTCCACGCCGGGTTCGGGAGCAACGTCCACATCGGTGACGACTTCTTCGGGAACGTGAACCTCACGTTCGTCGACGACGTCGAGATCCGCATAGGCGACGGTGTCATGATCGCCCCCAGCGTGACGCTGACCACCACCGGACACCCGGTGCACCCCTCGCGGCGGGCGGACTTCGGGCGGTTCTCCGAACCGATCGTCATCGAGGACAAGGTCTGGATCGGCAGCAACGCGGTCGTGCTGCCGGGCGTCCGCATCGGCTACGGGTCGGTCATCGGCGCAGGCAGCGTCGTCAGCCGCGACATTCCCCCCATGACGGTCGCGGTGGGGACTCCGTGCCGGGTACTGCGGCCCATCACGGACGAGGACCTCACGACGCGTACCACCGGACCCTGAACCCGCGGCCCCCGCGGCCCGGGGCGGCCGGGGCGGCGGTACGGCTCAGGGGATGACGCGCACCGCCACGTAGTCGTAGCCGTCCTGATCGGCCCCTGGACCTTCCCACTCCGCCAGAGTGACCTGCCGGCCCGGCACCAGCGCGCGGTAGCCGTCCATCTCGACGGCCGCGAACCCGGCCCAGCAGCCTCCCGGGGTCTGCGCGCAGTCGAGCACGCCCCAGCCTTCCTCGTCGTGCCACTCACGGACGGTCGCGGTCGCCATGGAGGACACGTTACGGGAAGGGCGGCCGGGATCCGGTGCGGATCCCGGCCGCCGCCCCGGACCGCACGGCCGTCACCGACCGACGTTCGGTACACGGTCACGTGGGTCCGGGTCGACTCAGCCCGTGGTCCCCGTGGTCCCCGTGGGCATGAGGACCGCTGGAGGCGTGGACGGTGGCCCGCCCCGGGCCGCCACTGTGCGCGGCCATCGCAGTCGAATCGATTGCGCGACGTCGGTGGGAGCGCGGCGGGGCGGGTCAGTCCCGGGAGGCGGTCGCCGTACGGCGCGCCGGGACGGCCGTCCGGGCCTGGCGGTGGGCGGATGCGGCGCCGGTGCTGGAGCGCAGGGAGATGGGCGGGGCGAGAAGGATGTGGCGGGGCGGGGTGTGGGGGGCGGCGATGCGTTCGATCAGCAGGGACACGGCCTTGTCACCCATGTCGAGGGCGGGGACGTCGGCGGCGGTCAGCGGGGGCCGGAAGTCCTCGGCCCAGGGCAGGGCGGCGACGCCGGTGACGGAGAAGTCGTGGGGCACGGCCAGGCCCGCGTCGTCCAGGGCGCGCTGGATGCCGGGCAGCGCGGCTTCGTTGATCGTGGTGACGGCGGTCAGGTCCGGGTGGGCGTGCAGGAGCGTCTCCAGGCATTCCTGCCCGGAGCGGGCGTCGTCGCCGCAGGGGACCTCGACGCCCTGCAGCGAGCGCTCGGCGATGGCGGCGTCGAAGCCTTCGCGGGCCCGGTGGGCCGGGCCGTAGCCGGCGGCGACGAGCTCGGGCGAGCGGTTGACCAGGGCCACCGTGCGGTGCCCGAGGTCGGCCAGGTGGCGGACGGTGTGCTGGATCAGGCCGGCGTAGTCGATGTCGATCCAGCACATCTGCTGGTCGCCCGCGGTGTGGCCGATGCCGACGAACGGCAGGCGGGCCTGCTGGAGTCTGCCCACGCGGGCGTCCTGGAGCCGGATCTCCATCAGGATGACCCCGTCGACCCGGCTTTCCGAGACCAGGCGTTCGAAGGACCGGTCGTGGTCGCCGCCGGAGGGGGACAGCAGGACGTCCAGGTCGGCGCGGGCGGCGGCGTCGACCACGCTGCCGACGAAGTCCAGTTGCATATGGGTCAGCCGGTTGCCCGCGGGCGGGATGACCAGGCCGATGGTGCGGGTCCTGCCCTCCTTGAGCGCCCTGGCGGTCGCGTTCGGCCGGTAGCCCAGCTCGTCGATCACATCCTGGATGCGCTTGCGCGTGGCCGGCGCCACGGGACGCTTGCCGCTGAGGGCGTACGACACCGTACTGCGCGACACACCCGCCCGCCGCGCGATCTCCCCGATGTTCATGCGACTCCTCAGTAGCACCTGCAGGGCGCAATGATACCGCTGGCGAATCGGTTCGCCGCCGATGGAACAAGAGGGCGCCGCGAGGTCTTGACGGGCCGCGCCCGTGGGCCTACGTTCACGGTCGAACCGATTCGCGTGGTCGGTGCGGGAGGCCGCCGCGGCCGAAGCGGCGGTCGTGCCGGTGCTCCCTGTCGCGGGGCAGGCACGTGGCGAAAGGGACAGGTGGCATGAACACAACCGCAAGGCGGCGGGCCGTCGTCGCGTCACTGGCCGTGGTGGCGGTGGCCGCCGCCGCAACCGGCTGCGGGTCGTCGTCGGGCGGGTCGTCGGGTTCGTCGGGTTCGTCGGCGTCCGGGGGCACCTACACCATATGGGACCCGTACCCGCAGTTCGACGGCGGTTCGGCCTGGGCGAAACTGCTCAGCGCGTGCGGGACCCAGGCGGGTGTGAAGGTCAAGCGCACGGGATTCGACACGAGCGACCTGACCAACAAGACCCTGCTGGCCGCCCAGCAGGGGAACACCCCCGATGTGCTGATCGTCGACAACCCGGTGGTCTCCACCCTCGCCGACGCGGGCGTCCTGACCACCACCGACGAGAACAAGGTCGACACCTCGCGGGTGGAGCCGAACCTGCTGGCCGCCGGCCAGAGCGGCGGCAAGACCTACGGGACGCCGATCGGGGCGAACACCCTGGCGCTGTACTACAACAAGGACGTCCTGAAGGCCGCCGGCGTCGACCCGGCCTCGGTCAAGGACTGGGCGTCGCTGAACGCGGCCCTGGCCAAGGTGAAGGCGGCGGGCAAGAAGGGCATCACGTTCTCCGCGATCGGTACGGAGGAGGGCAGTTTCCAGTTCCTGCCCTGGTTCTGGGGGGCCGGAGCGCAGCTCACCGACCTGAGCTCGGACAAGGCCGTGGCGGCCGTGTCGCTGTGGAAGGACTGGCTGAAGAAGGGCTACGCGCCCAACTCGGTGCTGAACAACACCCAGACCACGAGCTGGCAGGAGTTCGCCGCCGGCCAGTACGCCTTCGCCGAGAACGGCACCTGGCAACTGGCCAACGCCAAGAAGACCGGCTTCGGCTACGGCACCATCGCCATCCCCGCCGCCTCCGGCGGCACCGCGCCCGCCCCGACCGGCGGCGAGTTCGTCACCGTACCCGTGCAGAAGGACACCGGCCGCTACGCCGTCTCGGACAAGATCGTGTCCTGCCTGACCAGTCCCACGAACCTGCTGAACACCGACACGACGCTGTCGTACGTCGCACCGACGCAAGAAGTCCAGCAGCAGCAGGTCGCCGCCACCCCGGAGCTGAAGGTGTGGGTGCAGGCCGTGCAGGCGGCCAAGGGGCGTACCAGCGACAACCTCGGTACGAAGTACCCGAAGATCTCCGAGCAGTTGTGGGGCGCGGTGCAGGCGGCGCTGACCGGGTCCAAGTCGCCGCAGGACGCCATGTCCGCGGCGCAGTCCGCCGTCAAGTAGCGCCCGCGCCCGACCAAGGCCGCCGCCGGGCCCCGCCGCCGGGCCGGCGGGGCCCGTCCACCGAAGGACCAGAGCACCGATGAACACCACCGCACAGACCCCGGACGCCTCCGCGGCGCCCGGCCGGCCCGGGACGGCCCGGGCCGTCCCGCCGCCCGGCGCCACCGCCGGGCGGCGCAGCCGCGGGCCGTCCTCGCAGGCGTGGGCCGCCTGGGGCTTCCTGGCCCCGGTCGTGATCTACCTGGGCGTCTTCTACGCCTATCCGCTGTACCGCAACATCGACCTGTCCCTGCGCCACTACACGGTCCGCTCCTTCGTCCAGGGCGGGGCGCCGTTCACGGGCCTGGCGAACTACCGCCAGGTCTTCGACGACCCGACCTTCATGCCGGCGCTGGAGCACACCGTGGTCTTCACGGCGGTGTCGCTGTTCTTCCAGTACACCCTCGGGCTGGCCCTGGCGGTGTTCTTCGCGCAGAACTTCCGGCTGTCGGCGACGCTGCGGGCGCTGTTCCTGATCCCGTGGCTGCTGCCGCTGATCGTGTCGGCGTCCACCTGGTCGTGGATGCTCAACAGCGAGTCGGGCATCGTCAACACCGCCCTCGGCGGGCTCGGCATCGGGCCGGTGGACTGGCTGACCTCGCCCACGTGGTCGCTGGCCTCGGTGATCATCGCCAACATCTGGATCGGGATCCCGTTCAACCTGGTCGTGCTCTACAGCGGCCTGCAGACGATCCCCGACTCGCTGTACGAGGCGGCCGCGCTCGACGGGGCCAACGCCTGGCAGCGGTTCTGGCGGGTGACCTTCCCGCTGCTGCGGCCGGTCTCGGCGATCACCCTGCTGCTGGGGCTGGTCTACACGCTGAAGGTCTTCGACATCATCTGGATCATGACCAGGGGCGGCCCCAGCACTTCGTCCACGACCCTGGCCACCTGGTCCTACCGGCTCGGCTTCGGCAACCTCCTGCCGGAGTTCGGCCCGGGCGCGGCGGTCGCCAACCTGCTGGTGGTGATCGCCCTGGTCTTCGGACTGGTGTACATCCGCACCCAGCGAAAGCAGACGAACCCATGAGCGCTCCCGCCGACCTGGCCGCCCGGCCGTATCCCCCGGCACCGCGAAGGCGGGGGCGCCGGACCTGGTGGAAGACGGCGCTGGCGCTGCTGTTCACCGCCGTGATGCTCTTCCCCGTGTACTGGATGGTGAACGTCTCCTTCACCCGCGACCAGGACATGCGCAAGTCCCCTCCGTACCTCTTCCCGCGGCACGGCACCCTCCAGGGCTACCGGCAGGTGCTCGACCAGCAGCTCCCCTACCTCGGAACGAGCCTGGTCATCGGCCTGGGCACGGTCGCGGTCACGGTCGCGCTCGCCGCCCCGGCCGGCTTCGCCCTGGCCAAGCTGCGGCCGCGCGGCGCGGGTCTGGTCAGCTTCCTGATGCTGGTGGCCCAGATGATCCCCGGGATCATCATGGCGATGGGCTTCTACGCCATCTATCTCAGCCTGGGCTTCCTGCAGTCCGTGCCCGGCCTGATCGTCGCCGACTCGACCCTGGCGGTGCCCTTCGCCGTCCTGATCTTCACCGCCTTCATGTCCGGCATCCCCGGCGAGCTCCTCCAGGCGGCCAGGACGGACGGCGCCGGGACGCTGCGCACCTTCTGGTCGATCGTCCTGCCGATGAGCCGCAACGCCGTGGTGACCGTGTCGCTGTTCGCCTTCCTGTGGTCCTGGTCGGACTTCATCTTCGCCAGCACCCTGGACGGCGGGGGCGCGCACGAGCCCATCACGCTGGGCATCTACCGCTACATCGGCAACAACAACCAGGAGTGGAACGCGATCATGGCCACCGCCGTCGTGGCCTCGCTGCCCGCGGCCGCCATCCTCGTCCTCGCCCAGCGCTACGTCGCGGCCGGTGTCGCGGCCGGTGCGGTCAAGGACTGAACCGCACGACCGCGGCCACCCGCTGCCGCCTTCCGCACCACCCGCCCCGCGGGGGCCGGCCGCTCTCCGGGCGGCTCGCGCCCCTCACCGTCTTCCGAAGGATCGAGTCCCCGTCGATGACCGTCACCCCCAACGGCCCCGCCTTCAGCGTCCAGGAGATCCCGTTCAGCCACTACGGGTCCTGGTTCGGCATCTCACCGGTCATCGCCCAGCACACGCAGGCCCCCGACCTGCATCTGGTCTCGCACCAGAACGGCATGCACCCGGTGCTGCGCCTCACGCCGGCCCACCCGGGATCAGGCGCCCGCGCCCATGCCACCTGGCACGCCACGCCCACCTGCCTGACCTGGCGGGCGGACGGCGGGGTGGTCGACCTGGTCTACGAGGGCGCCGACACCGTACGGCTGCGCGGCCGGGGACTGGACATGCGGATATCCGCCGCCGCGACCGAGCTGACGCCGTTCAGCGGCACCTACTTCTACCGTGACCCCGTCGACGGCTCCTACCAGTTCACCTCCTACGAGACGGGCCGCCGTTACCGCGTCACCCCCCTGCGGGGCGACGCGGTGGCCGAGGGTGCGGAGGCGCTGGGCGGCGCGGACCGCAGCGTCACCCTGTCCGGCGCCGACGGGTCCGACGAGTGGGAGGCCGCCGTCGAGGAGATCGACAGCGCCCGGCGGCCGTACGCGGCCGGCGACGACTTCGCCGCCGTCACCGCGCGGAGCCAGGAGGCCTTCCGCGGCTTCGCCGACGCGGTCGCCGCCGGGCCGGCCGGCATGGCACCGGCCGCCGAACTGGCCGCGTACGTCCTGTGGTCGGCCACCGTACGGCCCGCCGGTCTCGTACGCCGCCCCGCCGTCCTGATGTCCAAGCACTGGATGGACAAGGTCTGGAGCTGGGACCACTGCTTCAACGCCCTCGCCCTGGCCCCGGCACTGCCCGAACTGGCCTGGCACCAGTTCCGGCTGCCCTTCGACCACCAGGACGAGACCGGGGCCCTGCCGGACTCGGTCACCCACTCCGAGGTGCTCTACAACTTCGTCAAGCCGCCGGTGCACGGCTGGGCTCTGCGGCGGATGCGCGAACGCCTCGCGCACCCGCCGACGCACGCCCAACTGAGCCAAAGCTACGACCAGTTGAGGCGGTGGACCGATTTCTGGCTGACCGCCCGCACCGCGCCCGGCCGACGGCTGCCCCATTACCAGCACGGCAACGACAGCGGCTGGGACAACGCCACCACCTTCGACGCCCACCGCGTCACCGTGACCGCGGACCTGAGCGCCTTCCTCGTACTCCAGCTCACCGAACTGGCCGAACTCGCCCGGTCGCTGGGCGAGCACGAGGAGGCCGGGGAATGGGCGCGCGCCGCGGACTCGCTGCAGGAGGCCCTCATCGACCAGTTGTGGTCCGGTACCCGCTTCCGCGGCGGCTCACCGGACGACGGCGCGCCTGCCACCGGCCGCAGCCTGCTGGACCTGATGCCCATCGTGCTCGGCGAGCGGCTGCCGCGCGAGATCGGCGACGCCCTCGCCGAACGCATCGCCTCCCACCTCACGCCGTACGGCCTGGCCACCGAGCATCCCGACTCGCCCCACTACGAGGCCGACGGCTACTGGCGGGGCCCCATCTGGGCCCCGTCCACCGTGCTCGTCGAGGACGGCCTGCGCCGCGCCGGCCACACGGGCCTGGCCGACGAGATCAGCCACCGCTTCCGGTCGCTGTGCGAGAAATCCGGCTTCGCGGAGAACTTCGACGCGCTCAGCGGGGAGGGCCTGCGCGACCGCGCGTACACCTGGACGGCGAGCGCCTACCTGCTGCTGGCCGACGACCACGGCCGCAGGAACGGGGCCGCGTCGGGGCGGGGCTGAGCCCGGGGGCGAAGCCGAGACGGGAGCGGGCCGGGAGGCGGGCTCGGGCTGCCCCCCGCGCGGTGCGGAATCGATTCGATCTTGAGGCTGCTCACCCCTCCGGCTCCTCAACCTGCGGGCGGGCAGGCGTATGTGCCGAATTCATTGACGCCTGCCGCGGCAGAACGTACGATCCGGGGCGGGCATTGGCGAATCGGTTCGACAACCGAATGCCCCTGCCCGCGTTTCCCGCACGTCCTTTGCACCTGTGCCTCCCCGCACATCCCTGCACGTCTGCCGGTACGGCACCGCGGAACGCACCGGGCGGGCCCGTCCCGTCCGGTGCCCGCCCGTGCGGACCGTACGGGGCGTCATCGCTTCACCTGCTCCCCCCACCGACGCGCCGGCGGGCGGCGGACCTCCCCGCCCGCATCGCACCGCCTCTGCGCCGGCGCCGCCTGGTGCCGACGCCGACGGCGCCGACACCAGGAGATTCGATGCATTCGAGCAGTCCGACGAGTTCGGCAAGTCCGGCGAGTCCAGCAAGTCCGAGGAAGGCGACGCCCAAGCGCGGCCGGTTCGCCGCCGCGGCGGCCACCCTCCTCACAGCGGCGTTCATGCTCGTGGCGCCGACCCACGGC
>NZ_JAINVH010000004.1 GCF_020400825.1 Streptomyces sp. HPF1205 | reverse complement strand
TATTGCTGTGCTCGCGTCCACTGTTTGGTTCCCGGGTTGCGAACAGTCGCACCGGTGAACAGAAGAACACTCAACTGAAAAGTGTGCTTGTTCGCTCGGACTCTGTCGATGTCCCGCTCTCCGCGGGCGACCCGATAGTGTTTCGGTGGTCATAGCGTAAGGGAAACGCCCGGTTACATTCCGAACCCGGAAGCTAAGCCTTTCAGCGCCGATGGTACTGCAGGGGGGACCCTGTGGGAGAGTAGGACGCCGCCGAACAATCTTTATGGACCCTCGGTCCTGGCCTGAGCGCTGGGACCGGGGGTCTTTTGTATTCCCGCCCACTCCCCAAGAGCGCGCCCTCCCTATCGCAAGGGGGAGGCCTGCACGACAGCACCACCCAACCCACAGGAGTCATGTCGATGTCCAACTCGCCCGAAGACCGGCCGGAGCGCGGCGGTTACCGTCGCGAGGATCGGCGTGACGACCGTGCCGGCGCCCCGCGCCGCGACGGCCAGCGCGGTGGCGGCTACCGCCGTGACGACCGCCCCCGTGACGACCGGCGCGACGACCGTCCCCGTGGCCCGCGCCGCGACGACGACCGGGGCTTCCGCCGTGATGACCGTCCGGCCGGTGGTGGTTACCGTCGTGACGACCGGCCCCGCGACGACCGTCGTGACGATCGTCCCCGTGACGACCGTGACCGTCCTCGTTTCGACCGTCGTGACGACCGTCGTGACGACCGACCGCGCTATGACCGTCCCCGTGACGACCGCGGCGGTTTCCGTCGTGACGACCGACCCCGCTATGACCGTCCCCGAGACGACCGCCCCCGTGACGACCGTTCGGCCGGCGGCGGTTTCCGTCGTGACGACCGACCCCGCTATGACCGTCCCCGAGACGACCGCCCCCGTGACGACCGTGACCGTCCTCGTTTCGACCGTCGTGACGACCGTCGTGACGACCGTCGTGACGACCGCCCGGGTGGTGGTTTCCGTCGTGACGACCGACCGCGCTACGACCGCCCGCGTGAGGACCGTCGTGACGATCGTCCCCGTGGCCCGCGGCGCGACGACGACCGGGGCTTCCGCCGTGATGACCGTCGTGACGACCGTGACCGCCCCCGTTTCGACCGTCGTGACGACCGGCCGCGCTACGACCGCCCCCGCGATGACCGTCCGGCCGGTGGTGGTTTCCGTCGTGACGACCGTCCCCGCGACGACCGCCGTGATGACCGGTCCCGCGCTGACCGTCCCCGTACCCCGCGTCGGGACGACGACCGCGGGTTCCGGCGGGACGACCGTCGTGACGACCGGCCCCGCGCGCCGAGGCGCGATGGCGAGCGGTCGTCCGGCCGCAGGCCCGTCGTGCAGGGGCGCGGACGGTTCGAGAACCGTGGCGGCCGTGACGAGCGCCGTGACGAGCGGGAGCCGATCAAGCGCCTGCCGATCCCCGACGAGGTGACCGGGCAGGAGATCGACCCCAGCGTGCGGCAGGAGCTGATGAGCCTGCCCAAGACGCTCGCCGAGGACGTGGCCCGCAACCTGGTGATGGTTGCCCGGCTGCTGGACGAGGAGCCCGAGCAGGCCTACGCCTACTCCCGGGTGGCCCTGCGGCTGGCGTCCCGTGTCGCGGCCGTCCGGGAGGCGGCGGGCTTCGCGTCGTACGCCACCGAGCGGTATGCCGAGGCGCTGGCGGAGTTCCGCGCGAGCCGGCGGATGACCGGGGGCGTCGAGCTGTGGCCGGTCATGGCCGACTGCGAGCGCGGCCTCGGCCGCCCCGAGCGTGCCCTGGAGATGGCGGGCGCACCGGAGGTGCACAAGCTCGACAAGGCCGGTCAGGTCGAGATGCGGCTGGTCGCGGCCGGGGCGCGGCAGGACATGGGCCAGGCGGAGGCGGCCGTGGTCACCCTGCAGAGCCCCGAGCTGGCCTCCAACGCGATCCACCCCTGGACCGCCCGGCTGCGGTACGCCTACGCCGACGCCCTGCTCGCCGTGGGCCGGGAGAGCGAGGCCCGCGAGTGGTTCGCCAAGGCGCTGGAAGCCGACCACAACGGCTCCACCGACGCGTCCGACCGACTCGCCCAGCTCGACGGCGTGCAGTTCGTGGACGTCCTTGACGATGAGGCCGCCGAATCCGAGGCCGACGACGTGCGCGAAGACGTTGGGTCGGAGCCCGTATCGGACGCCGAGGACGCGAGCGACGACGAGGACGACGAGGACGACGATGAGGACGGTGACGACGACGGGGACGACGACGAGGTCGAGGACCTGGCCGACGACGACCTCGCTGACGACGACGTGACCGACGACGACCCGGCCGACGACGAGGTGACCGACACGGACGACGGGGCCGGCGACGGTTCCGACGCCGATGACGACGGTCGGCCCGGCGAGAAGGACGAGCACAAGGGCGGCGGCAAGGACGCCGAGCCCGCCTCGTTCCTCGACTCGCCGTTCCGCGCGCCGGCGCCCAGCGAGGCGCGGGACGAGGACTGACAACCGGTTCGGTCGCGGCACAGCGGCCGGACCGCCCCCGGAGGGCGGCATTCACGGGACCCCGGCCCCGCGAATGCCGCCCTCCGGCGTTTCCACCGGTGACAGCCGCGGAGGCGCGGGCGCGCGCCGCTTGGGTCCCTCAGCCCAGCTTCAGGCTCCGCATGACCAGCCCGCTGGCCGGTTTCGGGCCGAACGACGTGGACTTGCGGGGCATCATCACGCCCTTGCGGGCCAGTTCCAGGACGATGTCCTCGCGCACCGGATGCATCAGGACCGCCGTGCCGCCGTGGCGTTCGGCCAGGGCGACCGCGGCGGTGGCGTCGTGGATGTAGCGGATGTGGTCGCCGGCGTCCGGGATCCGCCAGACGCGGTCCAGGAGGACGCTGTGCAGGACCGTGGCGTCCAGGCGGCGCCACGGTTCCGGACGGCCGGCGGGTACGCAGGCGTCCACGCGGGCCGGGTCGGGGCGGTCCAGCAGGTGGTAGCCGTCACCTGCGAGCAGGAAGGCGTTGCCCTCGGCGGCGGCCTCGGCCAGTGCGGCCAGGGCGCGGTCCAGGGGCCCCGGCAGCGGGCGGACCCGGAAGACCCGTCGGGCCGACTCCAGGGCGTCGGGCAGGGACAGTCCGGGCACGACGCGGTGGATGGCGCGCACCCGCAGGGGGTAGCGGGCGCTGTCCACCAGGAGCACCAGGCCGTAGTCCCAGGCCGTGCCGGGCGGTTGGGCGGCCTGCAGCTCGCGGTAGGTGGCCCACCGGTGGTGGCCGTCCGCGATGAGGGCCTGGCGGGGGGCGAGGTCGGCCTGGACGGCCGCGATGTCGGCCGGGTCCGTCAGGGACCACAGGCGGTGGCGTACGCCGTCGGATGTCGTCGTGGACAGCAGCGGCGGCGCCTCGGTGGCGGTGCGGTCCACGATACGGGCGGTGGCGCCGACGTCGCCGTTCCCCTCACTGCCCCCGGCACCTTTCCCGTCGCGGTAGGCGAGCAGCAGAGGCTCCAGGTTGGCGGCGGTCGCGCGCATCAGGGCGGCGCGGTCGGCGACCGGGCCGGGCATCACGTCCTCGTGCGGCAGGACGACGCCTTCCTCGGGCGGGGTCAGCCGCAGGGCGCCGATCACACCGCGCTGAAGGCGGGCGTCGCCGTCGAGCTGCTCGTAGACGTAGAGCCCGGGCCGCGGGTCGGCGGTCAGTACGCCTTCGGCGAGCCAGCGGTCCAGGGCGCGGGCCGCCTTGCGGTGCCGGTCGACGGGGGAGTCGGCGTCCGGGAGGATCAGCCGGACCACGTTGTGCGGGTCCGCGTCCTCCAGTACGCGCCGGCCTTCGGGACGTACCACCACGTCGTACGGCGGCGAGGTGACCGCCGCCAGGCTGCCGACGTGCTCGGGCACGTAGCGCAGCCCGCGGAAGGGGGCCAGGCGCAGGCCGGGGACGGAAGCCGGGCGACCAGGGGGGTGCGGGGCGTCCGGACCGTAGGTGCTCATTCGCGCATGCTATGTCCGCCGCTCGGCCGGTGTCGGCCATGAGGGATGATCGGTTCATCGACGAGACACCGGGAGCGAGCCCCTCATGACCGTGCGGACCAGGACAGACGGCAGCCGGCGAGCGCTGGACGCGGCGTACGACACGGCCCTGCTCGACCTCGACGGGGTCGTCTATGCCGGCGGTGACGCCATCGCGCACGCCGTCGAGTCGCTGAAGGCCGCGCGCGGGCAGGGAATGCGGCTCGCGTACGTCACCAACAACGCGGCCCGTACGCCGCACACCGTCGCCGAGCACCTGACCCGGCTCGGTGTCCCGGCCGCGCCCGAGGAGGTGGTGACCTCCGCGCAGGCCGTGGCCCGGCTCATCGCCGAGGAGGTGCCGGCCGGGTCCAAGGTGCTCGCGATCGGCGGAGAGGGGCTGATGGAGGCGCTGCGCGAGCGCGGCCTGCGGCCGGTCGGCTCGGCGGACGACGATCCCGTGGCGGCCGTCCAGGGTTACTCGCCCGACCTGCGCTGGTCGCAGTTGGCGGAGATGGCGTACGCGGTGGAGCGCGGCGTGCCGTGGTTCGCCTCCAACACCGACCGCACCATTCCCGGCGGCCGGGGGATCGCGCCGGGCAACGGCGCCGCTGTCGAGGCGGTGCGGATCGCCACCGGCGGTACGCCGCGGGTCGCGGGCAAACCGCTGCCGCCCATGCACCGCGAGAGCGTGCTGCGGACCGGGGCGCGCACGCCGCTGGTCGTCGGCGACCGGCTCGACACGGACATCGAGGGCGCGTACGCGGGCGGGGTGGACTCCCTGCTCGTCCTCACCGGGGTGACCCGGGCGGCCGAGCTGCTCGCCGCCGAGCCGCGGCACCGGCCCACGTATGTGGCCGCGGACCTTCGCGGGCTCCTCGGGCCGCACCCTGAGGTGCCGGGCTCGGCCGACGAGGGCTTCCGTTGCGGCGGGTGGACCGCCACGGCCTCCTCCGACGGGCTCGCGATCGAGGGCGCGGGCGATCCGGTCGACGGACTGCGCGCCCTGTGCGCGGCGGCATGGACGTACGCGGGGGACGGCGGGTGCGGGCTGGACGCGGGCAAGGCGCTTGGGCGGGTGGGGCTCTGACCCCGGCCGGGTGCGTGACCTGACCGCGGGGGTGACCCGGCGGAGAGGCTCGCCGCCCGGTCGCCGTCCGCCGCCCGCCGTCCCCCGCCTGTGCGGCGGGCAGCGCCTCGCCGCACAGGCGGCGGGCCGGACGTCGTCGCCCCCCGCCGCCGTTCACTCCGGTTCAGGCCTTCGCGGTGGCCGCCGGGGCCGGGCTCCTTGCCGCTTCCGGTTCCGTCCGCTCCGCCGGCCGGGCCGCTCGCGCCAGCAACTGGTCCTCCGTGGTGCCGCGGCGCCAGTAGCCGGTGAAGGTCACCGCCTGGCGGGGAAGGGCACGGTCGCGGACCAGGTGGCGGCGCTGCGCGCGGACCGCGGTCGCCTCACCGGCCAGCCAGGCGTAAGGGGTGCGCCCGTGCAGGGGAGTGGAGGCCAGGGCCGCCGGCAGGGGTGAGGGTGCAGCCCGGGGGCGTACGAACCACTGGACGTCGGCGTCGGCCTTGGTGGGCAGGGGCAGGCGGTCGTCCGGGTGCGCCACCTCCAGGAGGGCGCGGACGGGGATGCCCTCGGGGAGGGCGGCCAGGATGCCGGCGACGGCGGGCAGCGCGGTCTCGTCGCCGGTGAGCAGGACGGCGTCTGCGCCGGGCGGGAGGCGGAAGTCGACGCCCCCGTTGCCGCGGCGGACGGGGGCCAGGACGGCGACGCGGTCGCCCGGCCGGGCGCGGCGGGCCCAGGCGGAGGCGGGTCCGAGGTCGCCGTGGAGGGCGAAGTCGACATCGAGTTCGGGCGGGTCGCTGCGGGTGTCGCGGATCGTGTACGTGCGCATGACGCCGCGCACGCCGGGGTCGAGGGCGCGCCAGCGGGCGTACCAGTCGGCGCCCAGGGACTCGGGCAGTACGGGCGCGTTCTGGCCCGGCCGGGGCAGGAACAGCTTGAAGCGCTGGTCGCGCCCCTCGCTGACCACGCGGGCCAGCGAGGGATCGCCGAGCACCACCCGCACGATGCTGGGGGAGAGCCGCCGGGTGCGCACGACGGCCGCGTCGAAGAACTCGTAGGGCGTACGGGAGGCGGCGGGGGCGGCGGACACGGCGTCAGCTCACCTTCTTCGCGGCCGTGAGGACCTTGGCGAGCGCCTCCATGCGGTCGGCGCATTTGGCGTACGAGAAGATCGGCTCGCTGGGCCAGCCGGTCACCTGGCCCGCGGCGACCGCGGGCAGCCGGTTCCAGGTGGGCTTACCGGTGAGGTCCGCGGGCTGGAGGGTCGCCGTGCGGTCGTCGAGCATGATGACGTCGGCCGGGTACCTGTCGGCCGTCTCCCAGCTCAGCGTCTCGAAGAATCCGCCCCGCACCCTGGTGGGGACGACGAAGTCGACGCCTAGGCCGCGGTAGTAGGTCAGGTCGGCGGCCGACGCAGGGGTGGAGACGTAGAAGGACTCGGTGCTCGCGGAGGCGGCCAGCACCTTGACGCCGGCCGCCCGGGCGGTGCGAGCCGCCGTGCGCAGGTCGGCGGACGCCTTCTCGAAGCGCGTCCTCTGGGCGGAGTTGGCGGCGGAGGCGAGGTCCGCGCCCAAGGACGCGGCGAGTTGGGCGTACCTGTGCAGCGGGGTGGTCAGCGGCACGCCGGCGACCTTGATGCCGACGCTCGGGGCGAGGGCGAGGATCTTGCCCGCGCTCTGGTCGGGGACGTACCAGAGGGCGGGCGGCTGGTAGATGTGGCTGATGAGCAGGCCGGGGTTAAGGGCGGCGTACTTCTCGATGCCGAACTCGCCCCAGGCGTTGCCCAGTACGGTCACGTCGCGGACGTCCAGGTCGCCGGCCTGGGCGTCGGCGGCGCCGTTCTTGAGCCTGGTGGGGCCGAAGACGCCGGCGCACTCGATGCCGTAGTCGTGCAGGGCGGCCGCCGCGCCGACATAGGCGACGAGGCGGGTGGGGACGCGCTTGAGCCGTACCGTTTTCGGCCGGTCGTCGGTGAAGGTCCACGGTCCGGACGCGGTGGCCGGGGCGCCCTTGCCCGGGGGCGCGCCGGAGTCCGGACCGGAGGAGGAGCCGCAGGCCGCGAGGAGCGCGCCGGCGCCGAGGGAGCCGCCGGCCGCCAGGAGGCCGCGACGGGACAGTCCGGACGCGGGGGTGGAACGTGAAGGACGCATGGAAGTGCCGCTCTGCTCGGGATCATCGAAGCAAGGTTAGGCTAACCTAAGTCGCGTGTTGGTCGACCGCAGCTCCCCAGATCGCAGTTCCCCTGATTGCGACGCCCCTGATCGCAGTTCCCCTGATCGCGGCTCACCGCCCGTGCCGGCCCGCGGCCCCGCCAAGGCGTCCGCCGCCCCCCGAACCGCGGTGAACGCGCGCCGGACCGCCGGGCTCCTCCTGGCCGTCGTCCTCCTCGCCGCGGTCACCGCCGCGAGTATCGCCCTGGGCGCCAGGACCGTGCCGCCCGGCCATGTCTGGCACGGCCTGTTCCACCACACCGGCACGGACGACGACGTGGTGATCCGCGAGGTACGCCTGCCCCGTACGCTCCTCGGCCTGCTCGCCGGCTCGGCGCTCGGCCTCGCGGGCGCCACCATGCAGACCCTCACCCGCAACCCGCTCGCCGACCCCGGACTGCTCGGCGTCAACGCGGGCGCGGCGGCCGCCGTCGTCACCGCGATCAGCTTCTTCGGCGTCACCTCGCTGACCGGATATGTGTGGTTCGCGCTGGCCGGCGCCGCCATCGTGTCGGCGGTCGTGTACGTGATCGGCGGCAGCCGGTCCGCCACGCCGGTCCGGCTCGCGCTCGCCGGCACGGCGGTCACCGCCCTGCTGCAGGGCTGGACCGGCGCGGTCGAACTCACCGACAACGCCGCCCTGGACCGGATGCGCTTCTGGCAGATCGGTTCGCTGGCGGGCGCGGACGCGGCGACCGTGTGGCGGGTGGCGCCCTTCATCGCGGCAGGCGCGCTGCTCGCGTTCGCCACGGGGCGTCCGCTCAACGCCCTCGCCCTGGGTGACGACGCCGCCCGCGGCCTGGGCGCCCGCCCCGCCCGTACCCGCGTCCTGGCTCTGGCGGCCGTCACCTTGCTGTGCGGGGCGGCCACCGCCGCTTGCGGGCCGATCGTCTTCGTCGGGCTGATGGTCCCGCACGCCGTACGCCGCGTCACCGGCCCCGACATGCGCTGGGTGCTGCCCTATGCGGCGGTCCTCGCGCCCGTCCTGCTGCTCGGCGCCGACGTGGTAGGACGGCTGGTCACCCGCCCCGCCGAACTCCAGGCGGGCATCGTCACCGCCGTCCTGGGCGGGCCGGTCTTCATCGCGCTCGTCCGCCGGGGCAGGACGGTGCGGCTGTGACCGGGCCGACCGTGCGCAAGGGCGGCTTCTCGGTACGGGTCGACGTACGCGCCACGCTGGTGTGCGCGGGGCTGCTGCTGGTGGCGTCCGGCGTGTCCGTCGTCCTGGTCGGCACCGGCGACTACCGGATCGCGCCGCTGGACGTCCTGCGCACGCTGGCCGGACACGGCACCGCCGGGCAGCGGTTCGTGGTCCGCGACCTGCGGCTCCCCCGCGTGGCGGTCGCACTCCTCATCGGCTCGGCGCTCGGTATGGCGGGCGCCGCGTTCCAGACGGTGAGCCGCAACCCGCTGGGCAGCCCCGACGTCATCGGATTCGGGCAGGGCTCGGCGGCAGGGGCGCTCACCGTCATCGTGCTCCTCAAGGGACCGGCGTGGCAGGTCTCGGCCGGCGCGGTGGCCGGCGGGCTGCTCACCGGGCTCGCCGTCTTCCTGCTGGCCCGGCGCGAGGGCGCGCACGGCTACCGCCTGGTCCTGGTCGGGATCGGGGCGTCCGCGGTCCTGTCGGCCGTCAACAGCTACCTGCTGGTCAAGGCCGACTTCGTGGACGTGGCCCGGGCCGTGGTCTGGCTCACCGGTTCCCTCGACGGCCGCGACTGGAACCAGGTGTGGCCGCTGCTGGGCGCCTGCACGGCGCTCATGCCGGTCCTCCTCGCCCAGGGACGGGCACTGCGGATGACGGAGATGGGCGAGGACACCGCCCGGGCCCTCGGCGTCCGTGTCGAACGCGTCCGCGTCACCGTAGTCCTGGCCGCCGTCCTGCTCACCGCCGCGGCCACGGCCGCCGCCGGCCCCATCGCCTTCGTCGCGCTCACCGCCCCCCAACTCGCCCGCCGCCTCACCCGGTCCCCAGGCGTCTGCCTCCTCCCGTCCGCCCTCATGGGCGCGGCCCTCCTGGCCACGGCCGACCTGTGCGCCCAGCACGCGACGGGCTCCGGCGGTCTGCCGGTGGGCGTGGCCACCGGCGTCCTTGGCGGGGCGTACCTGCTGTGGCTCCTCGTGGCCGAGCGCCGCGCGGGCCGGATCTGAGAGCCGCCGCACGTACCCCCCACACTCGATCCCTTTGCCGATACGACGACACGGGCGCCCGGGCGCACACCCGCCGAACGCCCGTCAGCAATCCGGAACCCAGGAGCGCCGCATGACCGGTCAGTACATCGACACATCGCCCGAGAACGCCACCGGCGGCGGATCGCGGCTGCGGGCGCAGGACGTCACCCTCGCCTACGGCAACCGGGTCGTCGCCGAAGGGCTCGGCGTGGAGATCCCCGACGGCTCCTTCACCGTCGTCGTCGGCCCCAACGCCTGCGGCAAGTCGACATTGCTGCGCGCGCTGGCGCGCCTGCTCAAGCCGCGGCAGGGGCAGGTGCTGCTGGACGGGGCGGCCATCGGGTCACTGCCCGCCAAGGCGGTGGCCCGCACCCTGGGGCTCCTGCCGCAGAGTTCGGTGGCGCCGGAGGGGATCACGGTGGCCGGCCTCGTGGCGCGCGGCCGCTACCCGCACCAAGGGCTGCTGCGGCAGTGGTCGCGGCAGGACGAGCGGATCGTCGCCGAGTCGATGGCCGCGACAGGGGTGGCCGCCCTGGCCGGTCGCCATGTCGACGAGTTGTCCGGCGGGCAGCGGCAAAGGGTGTGGATCGCCATGGCGCTGGCCCAGCAGACCCCGCTGCTGCTGCTCGACGAGCCCACCACCTACCTGGACATCCAGCACCAAATGGACGTGCTCGACCTGTGCGCGGAACTCAACGAGCGGCGTGGCGTCACGCTCGTCGCCGTACTCCACGACCTCAACCAGGCGGCGCGGTACGCCACTCACCTGATCGCCATGCGGGACGGGCGGATCGAAGCGCAGGGAGCGCCCGCCGACGTCCTGACGGCCGGACTCGTCGAGCGGGTCTTCGGGGTGCGGTGCCGGATCATCGAGGACCCGGAGAGCCGGACCCCGCTGGTGGTGCCGGCCGCCCGGCGGCGGGCTACAGCAGCGAGCGCAACCGCAGCACGTCCCGCAGGCTCGCCTGCACCTTGACGCGCCCGGCCGCCCACGCCTTGGCGAACGACAGCTCGCCGGCCACCATCGCGACCAGGTCGTCGCCGGTCGTCGTCAGCCGGATCTGCGCCTTCTCCGCGGGCACGCCGTCCACGGTGACCACGTCACGGATGCCGCCGCCCGCCAGCCGCCCCACGAACGTGACGTCCAGGTCGCTGATCCGGCAGCTCAGCGAACGGTCGAGCGCGGTGGCGGCCTTCATGTCGCCCTGCGCCCGCGCGAGGTTCGCCGAGAACCGGTCGAGCGCGGTACGGCACTCCTCGACGGTGGCCATCGCTCACGGTCTCCCCGGGTCGTGCGGTGCGTTCGGATGACGGTACCGCAGGGGCCTGTCATCGGGACGCGGCGCAGGGAAGGGGTAGCGTCAGTGACCACAGCACGGTCACGACGGACGTCATGGCGAGGCGAGGAGTGAGAGCGATGCGGGACGCGCTGCGTACCTGTCTGCAGATCGCGGGCGGACTGACGGAGGCCACCCGGCGCCGCACCACGGAGGCGGCGCGTGACCTGATGGACCAGGCCGGAATCGACGTCGACGCGCTCCAGCGGCGCATCGGCGCGGCCATCCCCTCCGAGGTGCAGACGCTCGCCGACGAGATCGTCACCTCCGGCCGGGCCAACCGCGACCTGCTGGTCGGCCTCGTCCGCGAGGAGATCGACAAGACGATGAGCCGGGTCGGCCGGATCGCCGACGATCTGACCAAGGTGGGCGTCGTCCTGGAGGCCCTCGAACGCAAGGTCCGCAACCTGGAGGCCACCGGGCCCGAGAAGCCGGCGCCCCCGAAACCGGAGCCGGCCCCGAAGGTCGTGCACGTGCCGGTCGAACCCGAGGCCGAACCCGAGCCCGCGTCCCGGCCCGGGACCCGGCCCGCGTCCTCCGCCCCCGAGGAGCCCGCCGCGGCTCGCGTCGGCACGGCGAACCCGCGTCGTACGACGGCCTCGGGCGTCAAGCGCCCGAGCGCGGCCCGGACGCCCAAGACGGCTCCTGCCCGCAAGGCGGCGGCTTCCACCGCCAAGAAGGCGGCGCCCGCCAAGAAGGCGCCTGCGGCCAAGCGGACGACCTCGACGCAGGGCACCACGGCCACGAAGCGGGCAGCCGCGGCCAAGAAGGCCCCGGCGGCGACGCCGAAGAGGACGGCCACCGCGAAGAAGACGGCGAAGACGGCGACCGCGGCCAAGAAGACGGCGCCCGCGAAGAAGGCCGCGACCGCGACAAAGACGGCGACCGCGAAGAAGACGGCTGCCGCGGCCGCGACCGCCACCCCGGCGCAAAAGGCGGCGGCCACACAGGCTGCGGCGACCGCCGAGACGGCCGCGAAGACCACCGCTCCCACGCAGGCGACGACCCCGGCCGGAACGGCGGCGCCCGCGAAGAAGTCCGCCGGCACCAAGACGGCCGCGTCAAAGGCGGCGGCCTCCAAGACGGCGGCCAAGAAGACGGCGGCCAAGAAGACGGCCGCGTCAAAGGAAGCGGCTACCAAGGAGACGGCCGCCAAGGCAGCGGCCAAGAAGGCGGCCAAGGACGCCGCCGCGCCCGCCGCCAAGAAGGCGGCCCCCGCGGCAGGAACGGCGGCCCCCGCGAAGAAGTCCGATCGGCTCCCGGGCGGGTCCGGCGATGAGTGAGTTCCCCGACCACCTGCCGGCCCCGCGGCATCCCGCGCCCGCGCTCGTGCCCGCGCCCGTCACCGAGGCAGCGCCCGTCACCGAGCCCACCCCCGCCGTGCCGGCACCCGGGCCCGCTGCTCCGGGCGGGCCCGGGCCCGTACCCCGGGCCGCGCCGGAGACCGCCCCCGTACCCGTGCCCGGGCCCGGATCCGCGCCGGACGCCGGGCCCGAAGCGGGTGGTCCCGGGGCGGGCGGAACTCCCGCGGCTCCCGAGCCGTTGGGGGTGGCGCTGGAGATGACGGGGAATGCCGGGGTGGACGCTGCGGTTGAGCGGCTGAGGGACGCCGACGGGCTCCCCGTCGAAGGGCACATCGAGGTGTACGAGGATGTGCACCGGGGGCTGCGGGAAGTGCTCGCCGCCCTGGACGAGAACAGGGGCTGACACGCAGGTGGCACGACGCCGACTCGACGCCGAGCTGGTGCGCCGGAACCTCGCCCGTTCACGGGAGCACGCGAGCCAGTTGATCGCCGCGGGCCGGGTGACCGTGGGGGGCACGACCGCGACCAAGGCGGCCACACAGGTGGAGACCAGCGCGGCAGTGGTCGTCGCCAGGGACGACAGCGAGCCGGAGTACGTCTCGCGGGGCGGGCACAAGCTCGCCGGCGCGCTGGCCGCGTTCGGCCCGCGCGGGCTCGCCGTCGAGGGCCGCAGGGCGCTCGACGCGGGGGCGTCGACCGGCGGTTTCACCGATGTGCTGCTGCGGGCCGGGGCGGCCGAGGTGGTCGCCGTCGACGTCGGCTACGGGCAGCTCGCCTGGTCGCTGCGCAACGATCCGCGCGTCACCGTCAAGGACCGCACCAACGTACGGGAGTTGACGCCAGAGGCGATCGACGGGCGGCCGGTCGACCTCGTCGTCGGCGACCTGTCCTTCATCCCGCTCGGGCTGGTGCTGCCCGCTCTCGTGCGGTGCTCGGCGCCGGGCGCCGACCTGGTGCTCATGGTCAAGCCGCAGTTCGAGGTGGGCAGGGAGCGGCTGGGCAGCGGCGGTGTCGTACGCAGCCCGCAGTTGCGTGCCGAGAGCGTCCGCAAGGTGGCCGAGCAGGCCGCCGGGCTCGGCCTCGGCGTCCTGGGCGTCACCGCCAGCCCGCTGCCCGGGCCGTCGGGCAACGTGGAGTACTTTCTCTGGCTGCGCGCCGGCGCGCCCGCGCTGGACCCGGCCGACGTCGACCGAGCTGTGGCGGAGGGGCCCCGGTGACCATGAACAGCCCGACCCAGGACCGTACCGTCTTCCTGCTCGCCCACACCGGGCGGGTGGCCGCCGTCCGCAGCGCCGAGCGGGTCGTGCTCGGGCTGCAGCGCTGCGGCATCAGGGTGCGGCTGCTCGCCGAGGAGGCCGCCGACCTGCCGCTGCCCGACTCCGTGGAACTGGTCGACGAGATCGGCCCGGAGGCCGTCGAGGGCTGCGAGCTGATCATCGTGCTCGGCGGCGACGGCACTTTGCTGCGTGGCGCCGAGTCCGCCCGCGCCTCCGGGGTGCCGATGCTGGGCGTCAACCTCGGCAGGGTCGGCTTCCTCGCCGAGGCCGAGCGGGACGACCTCGACAAGGTGGTGGACCGGGTCGCCACCAAGGAGTACGAGGTCGAGGAGCGGATGACGCTCGACGTGCTGGTCCGCACCGACGGCCGGGTCGTGCACACCGACTGGGCGCTCAACGAGGCGTCGGTGGAGAAGGCGTCCAGGGAACGGATGCTCGAAGTCGTCACCGAGGTCGACGGGCGGCCGGTGTCCCGGTTCGGCGGCGACGGTGTGGTCTGCGCCACCCCGACCGGTTCCACCGCCTACGCCTTCTCGGCCGGCGGCCCGGTGGTGTGGCCCCAGGTGGAGGCGCTGCTGATGGTGCCGATCAGCGCGCACGCCCTGTTCGCCAAGCCGCTGGTCACCTCGCCCGCCTCGGTGCTGGCCGTCGAGGTCCAGCCGCAGACCCCGAACGGGGTGCTGTGGTGCGACGGGCGCCGCACGGTCGAGCTTCCCGCGGGCGCCAGGGTCGAGGTCCGCCGCGGCGCCGTCCCGGTCCGCCTGGCCCGCCTGCACCACGCCTCGTTCACCGACCGGCTGGTGGCGAAGTTCGCCCTGCCGGTGGCGGGCTGGCGCGGCGCCCCCGCGTAGCCGGCCGGGCCCGCGGACCGCGGGCCCGGCACCGTACCCGGCGATACGGGGGCGACGCCCGTCGCGAAGGGCGGGGCAAACCTCGTATGGTCGTATCCGTGTTGGAGGAAATGCGGATCCGGTCGCTGGGAGTCATCGAGGACGCCGTGGTGGAGCTCTCGCCCGGGTTCACGGCGGTGACCGGTGAGACCGGAGCGGGCAAGACCATGGTCGTCACCAGTCTGGGGCTGCTGCTGGGCGGCCGGGCCGACCCCGCCCTGGTGCGGATCGGCGAGAAACAGGCCGTGGTCGAGGGCCGGATCACCCTGGACCCAGGCGCCCGCGCCCTGGTCAGGGCCGAGGAGGCGGGCGCCGAGCTGGACGACGGCGCGCTGCTGGTCAGCCGTACGGTGTCGGCCGAGGGCCGGTCCCGGGCGCACGTCGGCGGGCGCGGGGTGCCGGTCGGGCTGCTCGGCGAACTCGCCGACGACCTGGTCGCCGTGCACGGCCAGACCGACCAGCAGGGCCTGCTGCGCCCCGCCCGGCAGCGCGAGGCGCTCGACCGGTACGCGGGGGACGCGGTGGCGGTCCCGCTGGAGAAGTACGGGTCCGCGTACCGGCGGCTGCGCGAGGTGGCCGCCGAACTTGACGAGCTGACCACCCGGGCCAGGGAACGCGCCCAGGAGGCGGACCTGCTGCGGTTCGGCGTCGAGGAGATCGCCGCGGCCGAGCCGCAGCCCGGTGAGGACGCCGAACTCGCCGCCGAGGCGGAGCGGCTCGGGCACGCGGAGGCGCTGGCGTCGGCCGCGAGCGCCGCCCACGCCGCACTGGCCGGAAACCCCGAGGACCCCGAGGCCGTGGAGGCCGGCACCCTGGTGGCCGGCGCCCAGCGCGCCCTCGACGCGGTCAGCGCGCACGACCCCGTGCTCGCCTCGCTCGCCGCGCGGCTCGGCGAGATCGGCATCCTGCTCGCCGACGTCGCGGGCGACCTCGCCGGATACGCCGACAACCTGGACGCCGACCCGCTGCGGCTGGCGGCCGTGGAGGAACGCAGGGCCGTCCTCGGCCACCTCGTACGCAAGTACGGGCAGGACATCGACGACGTGCTGGCCTGGTCGGAGCGCGGCGCCACGCGGCTGCTGGAACTGGAAGGCGACGACGACCGGATCGCCGGGCTGACCGCCGAGCGGGACGCGCTGCGGGCCGAGCTCGGGGCGCTGGCCCGGACCCTGTCCGAGGCGCGGGCCGAGGCGGCGGACCGGTTCGCGGCCGCCGTCACCGCCGAGCTCGCCGAACTCGCCATGCCCCACGCCCGCGTCACCGTCGCCCTGCGGCAGACCGACGTTTCCGACCCCGACCAGGGCGTCGATGTCGGCGACCGGACCGTCGCCTACGGGCCGACCGGGGTGGACGAGGTGGAACTCCAGCTCGCCCCGCACCCCGGCGCCCCCGCCCGGCCGATCGCCAAGGGCGCCTCCGGCGGCGAGCTGTCCCGGGTGATGCTGGCCGTCGAGGTCGTCTTCGCCGGCTCCGACCCGGTGCCGACGTACCTGTTCGACGAGGTGGACGCGGGCGTCGGCGGCAAGGCCGCGGTCGAGGTCGGCCGGCGCTTGGCCAGGCTGGCCCGCACCGCCCAGGTCGTCGTGGTCACCCACCTCCCCCAGGTCGCCGCTTTCGCCGACCGGCAACTGCTGGTGGAGAAGACGAACGACGGGTCGGTGACCCGCAGCGGTGTCACCGTCCTCGAAGGGGAGGCCCGGGTACGGGAACTGTCGCGGATGCTCGCGGGGCTGGAGGACTCGGAGCTCGGGCGCGCACACGCCGAGGAGCTCCTGGCGGCAGCTCGCGCGGCCCGCTGAGAGCGGGACGCCGGGCCGGGCCCCCGTGGGGCGCGGGCGCCGCGCTTTCCCGAGGCACGGCCGCCGTGCTCCGCGACGGTCTCGCCCGGCGGGCCCGTCTCGGACACGCGCACGCCTCGGCGCCGACCCGGGCGCGGCCGGCGCCGTGGCCGACGGCTGTCCCGTTCCGGCCCCGCACGCCCGCGCCGTGGCCGCGCCCACCGCGGCCGGTTCGCGTGTCGCCCCGCAGGGAAGGTTGTGGAATGCCCCTGGCATAGGGCACGTTGGGTCCGGGAGCCGCGGGGCGCACCCGTTCGGGTGATCCCTGAACAGAGTGGGCGGGCGTGACCGCCCCCGTGGCCCCGGGGCTCCGAGTCCGGCCTGGCATCCTGGTGCGAGTCCGCGGGGCCCGCGACGCGCCCGGCCACGCGCCAGGGGCACCCTCGCACCACCACCGAACCAGGAGCCGTACGCCGCGTGAGCCGCAGGACCCCGACCCCGCCGCCAGGACCGCTGCACGCCGTCCATGTGCTGGGCACGGCCGCCGGCGCGCACGTCAGCTCGCTGGCGGGCGGGCTGGTGGCCCGCGGGCTCGACGTCACCGTCTGCGGCCCGGCCGGCGCCGCGGCCGACTACGCGCTCACGACCACCGGCGCCCGATTGGTGCCGGTCGACATCGGCCGCCGCGGCGCCGCCGACGCGCCCGCCATCGGCGCGCTGCGTGCCGCGTTCTCCACCGCGGGAGTCGTCCACGCGCACGGCCTGCGCGCCGCGCTGCTCGCCGCCATGGCGCTCGGCGGGCGCCGCGTCCCCCTCGTCGTCACCTGGCACGGCGCCGAACCGCCCGCCGAGGGCGGGAGGGCGATGATGCTGCGCTGGCTGGAACGGCGGGCGGTGCGCGGCGCGACCGTGGTCCTCGGTGTCTCCTCGGACCTGGTGGACCGCGCCCGCGGCCATGGCGCGCGGGACGTGCGGCTCGCCCCCGCGGCCGTGCCGCGCCCGGTGGTCAGGCCCCGCCCGCCGGCCGACGCCGACCGGCTGATCCAGAAGACCCGGGCCGAAATCGGCGCGGTGGACCGGCCGCTGCTGCTGGCCGTCGGCCGCCTGGAACGCGACATGGGCCACGATGTGCTGCTCGACGCGGCCGCCGGCTGGGCCGGACTCGACGTGCCGCCGCTGCTCGCCGTCGCCGGAGAAGGAGCCGAACGGCCCGTCCTGGAACGGCGGATCGAGGAGGAGCGGCTGCCCGTCGTACTGCTCGGCCGCCGGGACGACGTACCGGAACTGCTGGCCGCCGCCGACCTCGTGGTACTCCCGAGCCGCTGGGAGGCGCGCGCCCTGATCGCCCAGGAAGCGCTGTTCGCCGGTGTGCCGCTGGTCGCCACCGCGGTCGGCGGCACACCCGAACTCGTCGGTGACGCCGCCGTCCTCGTGCCCTACGGCGACCCCGCCGCGCTCTCCCGCGCCGTCACCGCACTGCTCGCCGATCCCGCCTGGCGGCTCGCCCTCGCCGCGGCCGGCCGCGCCCAGGCCGCGACCTGGCCCACCGAGGACGACACCGTCGCCCAAGTGCTCAGCGTCTACGACGAGGTGACACGCGGCTGAGCGGGGACGGACCGCCGCGCGTCACAGTCCGTGCCGGCTCAGCGACCCGTGCCCGCGTCGCCGCCCGTGCCCGCGCCGCCGCGTCCCGCCGCCCTGCGCGGGGGCGCTACGCGCGGAACGCGCCCGCCGCCGTCAGCCGCAGCGCCGTGTCGATCAGCGGGACGTGGCTGAACGCCTGCGGGAAGTTGCCCACTTGGCGGCGGCGGCGCGGGTCCCACTCCTCCGCGAGCAGACCCAGGTCGTTGCGCAGCGCCAGCAGCTTCTCGAACAGGCGGCGGGCCTCCTCGACGCGGCCGATCATCGCCAGGTCGTCGGCTAGCCAGAACGAGCAGGCCAGGAAGGCGCCCTCGTCACCGGGCAGCCCGTCCAGGTTCTCCCCGCCGCTGGACGTCGGGTAGCGCAGTACGAAGCCGTCGGGGGTGGACAGCTCCCGCTGGATCGCCTCGATGGTGCCGATCACCCGCTTGTCGTCCGGCGGCAGGAAGCCCATCTGCGGGATCAGCAGCAGCGACGCGTCCAGCTCGCGCGAGCCGTAGGACTGGGTGAAGGTGTTGCGCTCCTTGTCGAAGCCCTTCTCGCACACGTCGCGGTGGATCTCCTCGCGCAGGTCCGTCAGCCGCTCCAGCGGCCCGTCCACCTCGCCGGACTCGATCAGCTTGACCGTGCGGTCCACGGCCACCCACGCCATCACCTTGGAGTGCACGAAGTGGCGGCGCGGGCCGCGCACCTCCCAGATGCCCTCGTCGGGCTCCGTCCAGTGCTTCTCCAGGTAGCGGATCAGCTTCAGCTGCAGGATGCTCGCGTAGTCGTTGCGGGCCAGACCGGTCATGTGGCCCAGGTGCAGCGCCTCGGTGACCTCGCCGTACACGTCGAGCTGGAGCTGGTGCGCGGCGCCGTTGCCGATCCGCACCGGGCGGGAGTTCTCGTAGCCCGGCAGCCAGTGCAACTCGTTCTCGCCCAGTTCGCGTTCGCCCGCGATCCCGTACATGATCTGCAGGTTCTCCGGGTCGCCGGCCACCGCGCGCAGCAGCCACTCGCGCCAGGCGCGGGCCTCGTCGCGGTAGCCGGTGCGCAGCAGCGAGGACAGGGTGATCGCCGCGTCCCGCAGCCAGGTGAAGCGGTAGTCCCAGTTCCGCACCCCGCCGATGTCCTCGGGCAACGATGTCGTCGGCGCCGCGACGATCCCGCCCGTCGGTGCGTACGTCAGCGCCTTCAGCGTGATCAGCGAGCGGACCACGGCCTCGCGGTACGGACCGGTGTACGTGCACTGCCGGACCCACTCGCGCCAGAACGCCTCGGTGTTGATCAGCGCGACCTCGGGCTCCGGCAGCGACGGCTGCGGCTTGTGCGACGGCTCCCAGCTGATGGTGAAGGCCACCCGGTCCCCGGGGCCCACGGTGAACTCCGAGTACGTGGTCAGGTCCTTGCCGTACGTGTCCACCTCGGTGTCCAGCCACACCGAGTCCGGCCCGGCCACGGCCACCGTACGGTCGCCCACCTTGTGCACCCACGGCGTGACCTGCCCGTACGCGAAGCGCATCCGCAGGGCGGAGTACATCGGCACCCGCCCGCTGACGCCCTCCACGATCCGCACGAGCTGCGGGGCGCCGTCGCGGGGCGGCATGAAGTCGATCACCCGGACCGT
Source organism: Streptomyces sp. HPF1205 (assembly GCF_020400825.1). Lineage (GTDB taxonomy): Bacteria > Actinomycetota > Actinomycetes > Streptomycetales > Streptomycetaceae > Actinacidiphila. Next base: position 336,917 of record NZ_JAINVH010000004.1, on the reverse strand, counting down.
GCCCCGCCACGTGTCCCACTCCGATTCCAGCACCAGGGAGTCGCCGCGGTACCGGCGGCGGGTCGCGGCCGGCGGTTCCGTGCCGTTGCGGTACGCGGGGGCAAGCCGCCAGAAGCCGTGCTCATCGGTGCCGAGCAGCCCGGCGAAGATCGCCGGCGAGTCGAAGCGCGGCAGGCACAGCCAGTCCACCGTGCCGTTGTTGCAGACCAGGGCAGCGGTCTGCATGTCACCGATGAGTGCGTAGTCCTCGATACGCCCTGCCACGTGCAACTCCAGTCGGACAGTCGAAACGCAGTGCCGCCCCGACGGGACGGTCTTCGCGGTCTGGGATTTCTGCTGGCGAGCTCTTGATCCGGAGGGGGGCGGGGATGGTGCCGTGCCGGCGGCTCGCGCAATGCGTTCGAGCAGAATACGTCTTCGGGGCGACGCGTGCGCGCGTCTCTGCGATCTTCGCTCGGCCGGTCGGGTGTACCCGCTGCTCGCTGCGCTCGTACCCCGTCACGGGACGGTTCGCACCCCTGTCAGCAGCGGAAAGTCCGCGGCGCCCGGCCGGTCCCGCCGCCCGGACTGATACCCTGGTAGCCCGTGGGCCGGTGGGCAGAACCACTGAACCGCCGCGACGGCTCTCCCAGCGGGAGCAGCGTTGCGACCTCACCTCGCGACCACGGGAGCCCCCTCTTGGCAATTGCGCCGAAATCCCCGACGACAAAGCACATCTTCGTCACCGGCGGGGTGGCGTCCTCGCTCGGCAAGGGCCTGACCGCCTCCAGCCTCGGCGCGCTGCTGAAGGCGCGCGGCCTGCGTGTCACGATGCAGAAGCTCGACCCGTACCTCAACGTGGACCCGGGCACCATGAACCCGTTCCAGCACGGCGAGGTGTTCGTCACCGACGACGGCGCGGAGACCGACCTCGACATCGGCCACTACGAGCGGTTCCTCGACGTCAACCTGGCCGGCTCGGCCAACGTCACCACCGGCCAGATCTACTCCTCCGTGATCGCCAAGGAGCGGCGCGGCGAGTATCTGGGCGACACCGTGCAGGTCATCCCGCACATCACCAACGAGATCAAGTCGCGGATCCGGCGGATGGCCACCGACGACGTGGACGTGGTGATCACCGAGGTCGGCGGCACCGTGGGCGACATCGAGTCGCTGCCGTTCCTGGAGTCCGTCCGCCAGGTGCGGCACGAGGTGGGCCGCGACAACGTCTTCGTGGTGCACATCTCCCTGCTGCCGTACATCGGCCCCTCCGGCGAGCTGAAGACCAAGCCCACCCAGCACTCGGTGGCCGCCCTGCGCAGCATCGGCATCCAGCCCGACGCCATCGTGCTGCGCGCCGACCGCGACGTGCCGTCCGCGATCAAGCGGAAGATCTCGCTGATGTGCGACGTGGACGAGGACGCCGTGGTCGCGGCGATCGACGCCCCCTCCATCTACGACATCCCGAAGGTGCTGCACACCGAGGGCCTCGACGCCTATGTCGTCCGCCGGCTGGACCTGCCGTTCCGCGACGTGGACTGGACGCAGTGGGACGACCTGCTCAAGCGGGTGCACGAGCCCGAGCACGAGGTGAGGGTCGCGCTGGTCGGCAAGTACATCGACCTGCCCGACGCCTATCTGTCGGTCACCGAGGCGCTGCGGGCCGGCGGCTTCGCGAACAACGCCCGGGTCGACGTCAAGTGGGTCACCTCCGACGACTGCAAGACCGCGGCCGGCGCGGCCGCCCAGCTCGGCGACGTGGACGCGATCTGTGTGCCCGGCGGCTTCGGCGACCGAGGCGTCGAGGGCAAGGTGATGGCCATCACCTACGCCCGCGAGCACCGTGTCCCGCTGCTCGGCCTGTGCCTGGGCCTGCAGTGCATCGTCATCGAGGCGGCCCGCAACCTGGCGGGCATCGCCGACGCCAACTCCACCGAGTTCGACCCGGCCACCGCCCACCCGGTGATCTCCACCATGGCCGAGCAGCTCGACATCGTCGGCGGCAAGGGGGACCTCGGCGGCACCATGCGGCTGGGCACCTACCCCGCCAAGCTCGCCGAGGGCTCGATCGTCCGCCAGGTGTACGGCGACCAGCCCTACGTCGAGGAGCGGCACCGGCACCGCTACGAGGTCAACAACGCCTACCGGGCCGAGCTGGAGAAGAAGACCGGCATCGTCTTCTCCGGCACCTCGCCCGACAACAAGCTGGTGGAGTACGTGGAGTACCCGCGCGAGGTGCACCCCTACCTCGTGGCCACGCAGGCGCACCCCGAGCTGAAGTCCCGGCCGACCCGGCCGCATCCGCTGTTCGCCGGCCTGGTCGGCGCCGCGGTCGCGATCAAGGCGGCGGGCGACGGCTCGGGCATTGGCTCCGGCGACGGTGCGGGCGACGGCTCCGCGCAGGACGCGTCCGCCGCCCCTCAGGGGATCCGGGCCGGCGGCCCGGCCCGCACCCCGGTCGCGCAGGAAGGCTGAGCATGATCGAGGACACCCCGGAGGAATGGCGGGTCACGGCGTCCGAGACCCCCTTCACCGGCAAGAAGACCGGCATCCGCACCGACCAGGTGGTCATGCCGGACGGCTCGACGGCCGCCCGCGACTACCAGACCCACCCCGGCTCCGTGGCCGTGGTCGCCCTGGACGACGAAGGGCGGGTGCTGGTCCTCAAGCAGTACCGCCACCCCGTACGGCAGCGGCTGTGGGAGATCCCGGCCGGCCTGCTGGACGTCCCCGGTGAGAATCCGCTGAGCGCCGCGCAGCGCGAGCTGTACGAAGAGGCGCACCTCAAGGCCGAGGACTGGCGGGTGCTGGCCGACGTGTACACCACGCCGGGCGGCAGCGACGAGGCGGTACGCATCTTCCTCGCGCGCGGCGTGTCCGCCGTGGAGGGCGAGCGCTTCGAGGTCTCCGACGAGGAAGCCGACATGGAGATCACCAGGGTGGCGCCCGCGGACCTGGTCCGCGCGGTGCTGGCCGGCGACCTCCACAACAACTGCCTGGTCGTGGGGGTGCTCGCCCTGCAGGCCGCGCTCGCCGGGGACGGGCTGGACGCGCTGCGCCCGGCGGAGGCGCCCTGGCCGGCCCGGCCGTTCACACCGTGAGCGGCCGGCTCGGGACGCGGTGGCGCGGGAGCGGGGGGCACGGGTGGTGCGGGCGATGATCCGATGGGGTGATCATTGACCGAGCGGGTCGCGTCGGAGCCGGGGGCCACGGGCCGTTGGTGAACTAGGCTCGGTCCGCCACCCACCTCACCCATGCCGGGAGCGTGATCCGTGACGGACCAGGCGCTCGACGCCTCCCCCGCGGGGGAAGCCGCGGCATCGGTTCCGGCCGGACACGCGCGCCCCGGCGGGCCCGCCGCGACAGCGGCCACCGTACCCTCGCGCCTGCCCCCGCGCCCGGACACCGCCGCGCTGCCGCCCCTGCCGGCGCACTTCGTGGGCCGCGAACGCGAACTGGCCGAACTGCGGGCCGAGATCGCCCGCCCCGGTCTCGCCGCGGCCGGCGGGCGTACGGACGACCGCGCACGCGTCCTGCTGGTGGCCGGCCGCCCGGGTGCCGGGCGCACCTGCCTCGCGCTGGCCCTCGCCCGCACGGTGGCGGACGACTATCCCGACGGCCAGTGCTTCGTTTCCCTGACCACACCCGAGGGCGAGCCGGTCACCGCCGAGGAGGCGGCCCGCCGACTGCTCCGCACCCTTGCCGCGGCGCCGGCCGCCGCAAAGGGCGCGGGTGAGAGTGCGGGTGAGAGTGTCGCCGCCCGACCGACCGTGCCCCAAGGACGCGTCCCGGCGCGGGACACCGACGCCAGCGCCCCCGACGGCGAGGCGGCGAGCGGCGAGGTCGCCGGCGGTAAGGCGCCGGGCGGCCTGACCGCCGGCCCCGGTGGTGCGGCCGGGTCCGGCGGCCGTGAGTCCACGGCGCAGGCGGGCCGCGGGCCGGGCGGAGCCGACGGCGGCGGCGACACGGGACGCGCCCCGGGGCACAAGGCCGGCGCTCTCGCGCGCGGCGGTCGCGACACCGGCGAAAGCGCCGTCGAGGCGCTGCGACGGGCCGTCGCGGGGAGGCGCGTGCTGTTCGTGCTCGATGACGCCGTCAACGCCGGACACGTCGCCCCGCTGCTGCCGTCCTCGCCGGGCAGCCTGGTGGTGGTCACCTCGGGCGGACCGCTGTCCACGGTGCCCGACGTGCGGCCCTGCACGCTGGGCGGGCTCGACACCCCCGCCGCCGTGGCCCTGCTCGCCCGTACCCTCGGCTCGACCCGCGTCACCAACGACCCCCGCGCCGCCGAGACCCTGGTCCAGGAGGCCGGCGGCCACCCCACCGCGCTGCGCCTGGTCGGTGCCTGGCTCGCCGCCCGTCCCCGGCTGTCCATGGCGGAGGCGGCCAGGCGCCTGCGCGACGTGTCCGACGCCCCCGTGCCCGCCCCGTCGGGCGAGCCCCGGGAAGCGGAGCCGAAGGGGTCCTCGCCGGTCGCACCCTCGGCGCCGCCCGCCGCCTCCGCGCCCGGCGAGCTGCTGCGCGCCTTCCGCCTCGTGCACGCCGAGCTGCCCGGCCCGGCCGCCAGGATGCTGCGCCTGCTGGTGCTGGCTCCGGCAGCGGTGGTCGACGCCCAGGTCGCCTCGGCGCTCGCGGGCTGCTCCGTGCAGGCCGCGCAGAGTACCCTCGACGACTTCGTGGCCGGAGGCCTGCTGGCCCGCGCGGCACCTGGGCGCTACCGGGTGCCGCGATGCCTGGAGCCGATGCTGCGCGCGGAACTCGCCGCGCACGACCGGCCCGAGGAGGTGCAACTGGCGCGGGCCCGCATGCTGGAGCGGACGGTTCGGCAGCTCCACTCCTGCCGGGCCGCCCTGGCCGGGGAGCCGCCGGGGGACGGGCTGCCCCGCAACCTCAGGTTCGACTCGGCGGACGCCGCCGCGCTGTGGCTGCGCGAGCGCCTGCCCGCGCTGCTGGCCTCCGCCCGGGTGGCCGTCGCCGACGGCGGACTCGACACGCTGGCAAGGCGGCTGATCGCCGCCGTCGTACGGGCGTTGCTCGCGTACCCGGGCGGCGGGTCGACGGCCGCCGAGCGGTACGAGCTGCACCGCCTGGTCCTGGACGTGGCCGAGCGGCGCGGACTGCACCGGGAGAAGGCGGCCGCGCTGATCAACATCGCCGACATCGACGCCGAGGCCGGGCGGCCGCGGCGGGCTCTGGAGACGTACCGCAACGCCCTGGACGCGGCCCGCGCCGGTGACGACTCCGAAGCCGAGGGACGCGCCCTGGAGGCGCTCGGGTGCACGTACCTGGAGCTGCAGGACCTGCCGCGGGCCTCGGACTGGTTCGGCCGCGCCCTCGCGCTGCGGCAGGCCCGCGGCGAACTCGCGCACCAGGCGAGACTGCACGCCCGTATCGGCTCGCTGCTGACGTACCTGGGCCGGTACGGGCCCGCGCTGCGCGAGTGGCGGTCCGCGGCGGGGGTCCACCGCCGGCTGGGCGACCTGCCCGCACAGGCCCGCGCCCTCACCGAGGTCGCCCGCGTCCAGGAGTACGCCGGCCACCCGGAGGACGCCCTGCGCACCTGCCGCGACGCGCTGTACTGGGCGCGGCAGGCGGGCGAACGCAGGCTGGAGGCGGCCGTGCTGCTGCGGCTGGCCGACACGCTCGACCGGCTCGGCGACCCCGGTGGCGCCCGCCTGCAGCGCGCGGCGGCGGCCAAGCTGTTCCGCCCGGGGGAGCTCCCGGCCTTCTGAGCCGCCGGAAGCGGGGGGCGGCCGAATGCCCGATCCACCGGCTCCCCACCGTTCTCACCGGCTTCCGGCACGCTTCCCGTTCCTGTCCCGCACCTGTCCCACACCCGTCCCGCCCCTGTCCTGCCGCTGTCCTGCCCCTGTTTCTGCCCCGCCGCCCGTCGGCCGCGGGCCGGCCCCGCCCCCGCCCTCCGACCAGCGTGATCGTCCGCCACACGCCACCGTCGACCTACGAAACTGCCAATGCTCCCGGCCGAACCAACCATTTTGTAAGGCTGGACACAGGCTCTTCCTTCACTAGACTGGGCCTCACCGCGGACAACGCGGTCAGGTCCGACGTGTCGTGCCTTCTCGCAGCATGTCTGGACAACCTCCAGTCTCCCTGAGTCAAGGACCGTGATCGACGTGAAGGTGGGCATCCCCCGCGAGGTCAAGAACAACGAGTTCCGCGTGGCCATCACCCCGGCCGGAGTGCACGAACTCGTACGAGGCGGACACCGCGTCGTCGTGGAGCAGGGGGCGGGCCGCGGCTCCTCCATCCCGGACGAGGAGTACGCGGCGGCCGGCGCCGTCATCCTGCCGACCGCCGACGAGGTGTGGGCCGAGGCGGACCTGCTGCTGAAGGTCAAGGAGCCGATCGCCGAGGAGTACCACCGGCTCCGCAAGGACCAGACCCTCTTCACCTACCTCCACCTGGCCGCCTCCCGCGAGTGCACCGACGCGCTGCTGGAGTCCGGCACCACCGCGATCGCGTACGAGACGGTCGAGACCCCCGGCCGCCACCTGCCGCTGCTCGCCCCGATGTCCGAGGTGGCCGGCCGGCTCGCCCCGCAGGTCGGCGCGTACCACCTGATGCGCTCGGCGGGCGGGCGCGGGGTGCTGCCCGGCGGTGTGCCCGGCGTCAAGTCGGGCATCGCGGTCGTCATCGGCGCCGGCGTCTCCGGCTGGCACGCGGCCACCATCGCGCTCGGCCTCGGCTTCCACGTCACCCTTCTCGACAAGGACGTCAACAAGCTGCGCGAGGCCGACAAGGTCTTCGGCAACCGCGTGCAGACCCTCGCGTCCAACGCGTTCGCACTGGAACAGGCCGTCACCGAGGCCGACCTGGTGATCGGCGCCGTGCTCATCCCCGGCGCCAAGGCGCCCAAGCTGGTGAGCAACGAGCTGGTCTCCCGCATGAAGCCCGGCTCCGTGCTCGTCGACATCGCCATCGACCAAGGCGGCTGCTTCGAGGACTCGCGGCCCACCACGCACGCCGAGCCGACCTTCACCGTGCACGACTCGGTGTTCTACTGCGTCGCCAACATGCCCGGCGCCGTGCCCAACACCTCCACGTACGCGCTGACCAACGCGACCCTTCCGTACATCGTCGAACTGGCCGACCGCGGCTGGCACGAGGCGCTGCGGCGCGACGCGGCACTCGCCCGCGGCCTCAACGTCCATGAGGGCCAGGTCGTTTACGGTCCGGTGGCCGAGGCGCACGGCCTCGAACCGGTCGATCTGCACACGCTGCTGGGCTGACCTCGCGCCTGGGGTCAACTCCGCGTGAACGGCCGGGGCTTGAGGGACAAAGCCCGGCCGTTCACGCGCTTACGCCCTTGACAGGCGGGTGTTCGGTTACCGACACATCGTGCCGTGTCCGGCGGATTGTGTTGCTGCGAACCACCGACACGCCATAGAGTCGCGAAACGTCGGCTGTAGTCACCACGCTGACCTGTCTAGAAGTTTCCTGGTCACCAAGGAGGTAAGACGACTTGTGAATGAGTCGACATTTGCTCCCGGGGGTGGTCAACCAGGAACGACCGTCGGTTCCGTCGCGGTCCGTACCTTCGAGTCCCGCCGACCCGATACGACCACCGGGACGCAACCTGCTTACGCCATGACGCACTACGACGACAACGACGACCTGCAGGACGGTCAGTTCTACGACCCCGACGCCGAGTACGAGCCCGATCCGGAGTACGCCGCCACCCTGGCCCCGGACGCCGCCCGCCAGCGCCGGGAGCGCGTCGGCCCCACCGGCCGCCCCCTTCCGTACTTCCCGATCCCCAACCCGCTCACCGACCACGGTCCCGCGAAGATCGTCGCGATGTGCAACCAGAAGGGCGGGGTCGGCAAGACCACCTCCACCATCAACCTGGGCGCGGCCCTGGCCGAGTACGGCCGCCGGGTGCTGCTGGTCGACTTCGACCCCCAGGGCGCGCTGTCGGTCGGCCTCGGCGTCAACCCGATGGAACTCGACATCACGGTCTACAACCTGCTGATGGAGCGCGGGCTGGCGGCCGACGAGGTGCTGCTGAAGACCGCGGTGCCCGGCATGGACCTGCTGCCCAGCAACATCGACCTGTCGGCCGCCGAGGTCCAGCTCGTCAGCGAGGTGGCCCGCGAGTCGGCGCTGCAGCGCGCCCTGAAGCCGCTGATGTCCGACTACGACTACATCGTCATCGACTGCCAGCCCTCCCTCGGCCTGCTCACCGTGAACGCGCTGACCGCCGCGCACTCGGTGATCGTGCCGCTGGAGTGCGAGTTCTTCGCGCTGCGCGGCGTCGCCCTGCTCACCGAGACCATCGAGAAGGTCCGCGAGCGGCTCAACCCGGAGCTCGAACTCGACGGCATCCTCGCCACGATGTACGACTCCAGGACCGTGCACAGCCGCGAGGTGCTCGCCCGGGTCGTCGAGGCGTTCGACGACCACGTCTTCCACACGGTCATCGGCCGGACCGTACGGTTCCCCGAGACCACCGTCGCCGGTGAGCCGATCACCACGTACGCGTCCAACTCCGTCGGTGCCGCCGCCTACCGCCAGCTCGCCAGGGAGGTGCTCGCCCGGTGCCACGCCGAGTGAGTCTGCCCGGCGCCGACGAACTGTTCCGGACCACCGGCGGAGCCGCGCTCCAGGCACCCACCCCGCGGCAGCACGCCGGTGGCGAGGACAAGGCGGCGGCGCAGGGCGACACGCGGTTGCGGCCGGTCCCGGACGAGGAGGAGGGCAGGGACGGCGCGGCCGAATCCCGGCCCGGCGCGGCCCAGCGGGGCGACGGCGGTGAGCACGCCGGCCGCGACGCCGTGTCCGCCCGCAGGCAGCTCACCGGGGAGCGCTCCGGCGTGCCCTCGGCCGCCGCCGCGCCGCCGACCGTGACGGCCACCGTCACCCCGCAGGTCCCGCCGGTCGGCTCCACCGGCCCGTCCGCCGCGGACCGGGAACGGCCCGTGCCGCCGCCGGTCACCGCCACCCCGCAGCCCCAGGCCGCCCCGCGGCGCAAGGCCCCGCGCCAGAACCGCCGGCCCAGCGGGCGCGAGCGGCACGACGAGAAGATCACCGTCTACGTCTCCGCCGAGGAGCTGATGGACCTCGAACACGCCCGCCTCGTGCTGCGCGGCGAGCACGGGCTGGCCATCGACCGCGGCCGCATCGTCCGTGAGGCGGTCGCCGTCGTCCTCGCGGACCTGGAGTCGCGTGGCGACGCCAGCATCCTGGTCCGGCGGTTGCGCGGCCGCTGAGGACGCGGTCCGCCCGGAGCACCCGAGGGCGCGATAGCCTGCGGGTCCGACCCCCGCACCCTGGACCACCATGCCGACCACACCCGACGAGCCCGCCACCCCCCGCCGCCGCCTCGGCCGCGGCGGCGCGGCACCGGCGGAGCCGGCGGCCGAGCCGGCGCTCGCCGAACCGGAAGGTGCGGAGCCGGACACCGCGGACGTGACGGACGCCGCCCAAGTACCCGGCGCGGCACACGTACCCGACTCGTTCACCTCATCCGACTCATCCGACTCATCCGACTCAGCCGACGCGTTCGACCCATCCGACCCATCCGGCGTGTCCGGCGTGTCCGGTGAGCCCGCCGGGTCCGACGCGCCGGAACCCGCGCCCGGACAGGTGCCGGAGCCGGGGCCCGAGTCGGGCGCGGGGCCCGAGGGGGACGCAGCCGGGGAGCCCGAGGAGGCCCGGGAGGGCGGCGGGGCGCGGTTCACCGTGCGGCTGGCGAACTTCGAGGGACCCTTCGACCTGCTGCTCCAGCTCATCTCGAAGCACAAGCTCGACGTCACCGAGGTCGCGCTCTCGAAGGTGACCAACGAGTTCATGGCCTACATCCACGCCATGGGCCCGGACTGGGACCTCGACCAGACCACGGAGTTCCTCGTGGTGGCCGCCACGCTGCTGGATCTCAAGGCGGCCCGGCTGCTGCCCTCCGCAGAGGTGGAGGACGAGGCCGACCTGGCGCTGCTGGAGGCCAGGGACCTGCTGTTCGCGCGGCTGCTGCAGTACCGGGCGTTCAAGCGGATCGCCGCGATCTTCGCCGAGCGGCTGGAGAACGAGGCGCTGCGCTCCCCGCGTACCGTCGGCCTGGAGCCGCAGCACGCCGAACTGCTGCCCGAGGTGGTGCTCAGCGTCGGCCCGCAGCGGTTCGCCCGGCTCGCGGTCAAGGCGATGCAGCCCAAGCCGAAGCCGCAGGTGTACGTCGACCACATCCACGCCCCCCTGGTCAGCGTCCGTGAGCAGGCCGAGCACGTGATCGCACTGCTGCGGGCGAGGGGCTCGGCCAGCTTCCAGGAGATCACCGAGGACGCGGCCGACACCTTGACCGTCGTCGCCCGCTTCCTCGCCCTGCTGGAGCTGTACCGGGAGAAGGCGGTGGCCCTCGACCAGGCGGAGGCACTGGGAGCGCTGCAGATCCGCTGGACCGGCGCCGCCGAGGACACCGGCGTACCCCTGGTGACCGACGAGTTCGACCAGGAGGCCGCACCCAAGGACGCGAGGGACGCCGACGGCAAGGACGCGGGGAAGGCCGGCGCCCATGACGCGAGGGACACCGGCGCCGAGGACGCGCAGGACGCCAAGGACACCCGGGGCGCCGCCCGCACCCCGGGTACGAACGGAGAGCAGGAATGACCGACCTCGCCCAGCCGGCGGCCGTCACCGCGGCCGACCGGTCCGCCCAGCCCCCCTCCTCTTCGCCGACCGCGGAGCTGGACCTCAAGCCCGCCCTGGAGGCGGTCCTGATGGTCGTCGACGAGCCCGCCACCGAGGAGCATCTCGCCAAGGTGCTGGAACGGCCGCGCCGCGCGGTGGCCAAGGCGCTGCGCGACCTGTCCGAGGACTACACCCGTGAGGGCCGCGGCTTCGACCTGCGGCTGGTGGCCGGCGGCTGGCGGTTCTACACCAGGCCCGCGTACGCGCCCGCCGTCGAGAAGTTCGTGCTGGACGGCCAGCAGGCCCGGCTCACCCAGGCCGCGCTGGAGACGCTCGCCGTGGTCGCCTACCGGCAGCCGGTCAGCCGTTCCCGGGTCTCCGCGGTGCGTGGCGTCAACTGCGACGGCGTGATGCGGACCCTGCTCCAGCGCGGGCTGATCGAGGAGGTTGGGACGGAACCCGAGACAGGTGCGATCCTGTACGGGACGACGAACTACTTCCTGGAACGCATGGGCCTGCGCAGCCTCGACGAGCTGCCCGAGCTCGCCCCGTTCCTGCCGGAGGCGGACGCGGTCGAGGCGGAGTCCCAGGAGGGGGTGCCGTCGTTCGACCCGGACGCACCGGACGACACCTCGACAACGGACATTTGATGCGAAGCAGTGACAGGAACAGCGGCGGCGACCGCAACGGCCGCGGTGGCGGCGACCGGCGCGGGGGCGGCCCCGACCGCCGCGGCGCGGGCGCACGCGACCGGCGCTCCCCGGGCGGCGCCCAGGACCGGCGCTCCCCGGGCGGCGCCCAGGACCGGCGCGACGGCGCCCCGCAGCGCCCCAGGAAGCCGCGCCCCGAGGAGCGCCGCTACGACGTGGGCGACACCGGGCAGTCCGGCGCGAACAAGCCCGGCGGCATGCCCCGCACCAAGGGCACGACCCCCAAGGCGACCGGCAACCGGGGACGGGGGACCGTGCCGGCCCGGCCGCGCGAGCTGGACGCCCAGATCGAGGAGCGCAACCGGAACCGGCACGACAAGCCCCGGCCGAACCTGCCCAAGACCTTCCCCGGCGCCGAGCAGGAGGGCGAGCGGCTGCAGAAGGTGCTGGCCAGGGCCGGCATGGGCTCGCGGCGGGCCTGCGAGGAGCTGATCGAGCAGCGGCGGGTCGAGGTCAACGGCGAGGTCGTCACCGAGCAGGGCATGCGCGTGGACCCCGAGCGCGACGAGGTGAAGGTCGACGGCCTGACCGTGGCCACCCAGTCGTACCTGTTCTTCGCGCTCAACAAGCCGGCCGGTGTCGTGTCCACCATGGAGGACCCGGACGGGCGGCAGTGCCTGGGCGACTACGTCACCAACCGCGAGACGCGGCTGTTCCACGTCGGCCGGCTGGACACCGAGACCGAGGGCATCATCCTGCTCACCAACCACGGCGAGCTGGCCCACCGGCTCACCCACCCCCGGTACGGAGTGAAGAAGACCTACCTCGCCGCCATCCAGGGCCCGCTGCCGCGCGACCTGGGCAAGCAGCTGAAGAACGGCATCCAGCTGGAGGACGGCTGGGCCCGCGCCGACCACTTCAGGATCGTCCAGAACACCGGCAAGAACTACCTGGTCGAGGTCACCCTCCACGAGGGCCGCAAGCACATCGTCCGCCGCATGCTCGCCGAGGCCGGCTTCCCCGTCGACAAACTGGTCCGCACCAACTTCGGACCCATCGCGCTCGGCGACCAGAAGTCCGGATGGCTGCGCCGCCTGACCAACACCGAGGTCGGCATGCTGATGCGCGAGGTCGACCTGTAGCCGTGGCGCCGCCGGGGCGCCGGGACCGGGACCGGTACGGGGGCGGCCGGGCCACCGCGGCCGCCGAAACCGCCGCGAGGCGGGCGCGCGACGCGGTTGGATGGCCCGATGACGACCGTTCCCCCGCACAAGCGCGCGGCCACCGGCACCCTGACAGGTCTGGCTCTGGGCGACGCCCTCGGCTTCCCGACCGAGTTCAACACCGTCGCCATGATCGAGGCGAAGTTCGGGCCGTGGCGCGAGATGGACCTGGCCCAGCCCGCGTTCGTCTCCGACGACACCCAGATGACGCTCGCCTTCGCCCGCGCGCTGCGGAAGACGGCGGCGGCGGGTCCGGTCACGCCGGCGCGGCTGGCCGGACCCGTGCGCGAGGAGTTCGTCGCGTGGTCGCGCTCGCCGGACAACAACCGGGCGCCGGGGCGTACCTGCATGACCGCCTGCGACCTCCTCGCCCGGCCCGGGAGGCGCTGGCAGGAGGCGAGCCAGACGGGCTCCAAGGGATGCGGGGCCAACATGCGGGTCGCGCCCGCCGCGCTCCTGCCGGGGCTGGGGGAGCGGGCCCGGGCAGGTGTCGCCCAGTTGCAGGCCGCCCTCACCCACGGCCACCCCACCGGCCTGGCCGCCTCGGACCTGACCGCGTACACCGTGCGGCTGCTCGCCGAGGGCGCCCGGCCCGGTGAACTGCCCGGCCTGCTGCGGCAGTACGTGGCGGCCAACCGCTCGTACTACCACGAGTACTGGCTCGGCGACCTGTGGGCGTACGCGCAGGACCCCTCGCCGGCCCACTTCATCGAGCGCGGCTGGGACGAGTGCACGCGGGTGCTCGACCGGCTCGACGCCGCGCTGCGCGACGCGGACCGGGAGGCGGATCCGTGCCTGGCCACCGGGGCCGGATGGGTCGCCGAGGAGGCGTTCGCCACCGGACTGCTGTGCTTCCTGCTCTTCCCCGAGGAGCCGGTCACCGCGCTGCGGCGGGCCGCGTGCACCTCGGGGGACTCCGACTCGATCGCCTGCCTGACCGGCGCCTTCGCCGGTGCTCACCTGGGCGCCGCGGCCTGGCCCGAGGCGTGGGCCGGCCGGATCGAGTACGGGGAGGAGCTACGGGCGCTGGGACGGGAGTGGGACGAGGGGCAGGGCGGGCAGGGCGGCGGGAGGAGGGAACGCGGCTGAGGGTGCGGCCGGGGGAGCGGGCCGGGCGCGAGCCTCTGCAGCGGAGGCGCGGCGGACCCGGATCAGGAAGTCCTCCACGCGGGGGCGGTCCGGGTCGGCGGGCAGTGGCGTACGGGCGGCGGCCGCGTCGGCCTCGTCCATGAGCGCGCGCATCCAGGACCGCACCTCCGGCCAGGTGCGCTCACCGCGTTTGACCGCCAGGAGACGGTCGCGGTGCTCGCTCGCGTCCACGGTCAGCCGGCCCGTGCGCAGCACGTCACGCAAGCTGATCAGCAGCCGGATCAGGTGCATGGCGTGCTTCCAGCGCGGCTCGCCGCGGGTGCGGATGTCGGCCTCGATGCGGGCGAGCTGCTGGGCGGCGTGCCCGCGGAAGGACGCGTCCAGACGCCGGGACAGGAAGGCGTCGCGCAGGCCGAGCAGCTCCTCGCCGGTGGCGTCCACCCGCTCCACGATCGGCGAGTGCAGGACCTCCAGGACACCGGGGCTGGACCGCAGCGCGAGCAGGCAGAAGCGCTCCAGCTCCCAGGAGAACTCCTCCTCCCGCGGGCCCGTCACGTGCGTCGGCGGCTTCTCGAACCCCCAGAACAGCGGCGTCGGCGCCACGAACACCCCGCGCCGGTCCGTGTCGCTGTCCCGCGTGGCCAGACCGAACGCGCGCGAGCCCATGACGCAGGCATAAACCGTGTGCTCCCGGACGAGGTCGTGCCCCAGAGGATCGCGCATGAGGGCGATTATCGTCATGAAGCCCGAGCAGGCGCCGGGGTTTCCGCTGCTTCGAACGGTGACCAGGAGCACAAGGGGATCAGCGGGATCAGCGGGGCCCCGGGGGACACGGGGAAAGGCGGGGCCGGCGCGCGCCCCGCACACCACCGCACGCTCCCGCCCCGCACACCACCGCACGCTCCCGCCTCGCACGCCATCGCGCGCTCCCGCCCTGCGCGCCGCACGCCCCCCGCCCCGCTCGCCGCGGGCCACCGCACCCCCCCGCCCGCGAATCTCGCCCCGCGCGTCTCGCCCCGCGGTCGGCCGCCCGCCGCGCCCGTCCGCTTCACTACCCTGGTTCGCGAACGGCGCCGGCGGAACCCCGGCGCGCGATCCCCGACCAGCCAGTGAGGAAGCCCCCGTGAGGACCGCCCTCGTCATCGGTACCGGCCTGGTGGGCACGTCCGCCGCCCTCGCGCTCAGCGCCCGCGGTGTCGACGTCCACCTCACCGACCACGACGACTCGGCCGTACGCACCGCGGCCGCGCTCGGCGCCGGGACCGCCGGGGTGCCGCAGGCGCCGGTCGACCTGGTGATCGTCGCCGTACCGCCGGCCCATGTCGCGCCCGCGCTGGCCGACGCCCTCGCCCAGCGCCTGGGCCGCGCGTACCTGGACGTGGCCAGCGTCAAGGGCGGCCCGCGCCGCGACCTGGAGGCGCTGGGCTGCGACCTGTCCGCGTACATCGGCACCCACCCGATGGCCGGCCGGGAGCGCTCCGGCCCGCTGGCCGCCACAGCCGACCTCTTCGAGGGCCGCCCCTGGGTGCTGACCCCCACCCCCGACACCGACACCGAGGTGCTCAACCTCGCCCTGGAACTGGTGGCCCTGTGCCGGGCGGTGCCGGTCGTCATGGACGCCGACGCGCACGACCGCGCGGTCGCCCTCGTCTCGCACACCCCGCAGCTGGTCTCCAGCATGGTCGCGGCCCGCCTGGAGCACGCCGACGACAGCGCGGTGCGCCTGTGCGGGCAGGGCATCCTCGACGTCACACGGATCGCGGGCTCCGGCCCCGCCATGTGGATGGACATCCTGGCCGCCAACCCCGGCCCGGTCGCCGACGTCCTCACCGACATCGCCGCGGACCTCGCAGGCGCCGTCGCCGCCCTGCGCGCCCTGGAGAGCGGAGACGAGGACAAGCGGCGCGGCGGTGCGGCCGGCATCGAGGACATCCTGCGCCGGGGCAACACCGGCCGCGCCAAGGTGCCCGGCAAGCACGGCGCCGCTCCCAAGCCGTACGAGATCGTCGCCGTCCTCATCGGCGACCAGCCCGGCGAGCTGGCCCGCGTCTTCGCCGACGCCGGCGCCGCGGGCGTCAACATCGAGGACGTCCGCATCGAGCACTCCACGGGCCAGCAGGCCGGCCTGGTCCAGCTGATGGTCGAGCCGCGCTCGGCCCCGACCCTGGCCGCGGCCCTGCGCGAGCGGGGCTGGGCGCTGCGGAAGTAGGCCGCCCCCTTCCACGGGCGGGCGGCCTGCCGCGACCCGTCGCGCCGGTCGGTCGGCGCGGCCCGAGCGGGGACCGCGCACCCCCAGGTGCCCGGTAACCTTGAACGACGGCACTCACGACCCCCCGACCACCACCTCAGGAAGGCCCCTGCAGTGACACAGACGGTGATCGCGATCGACGGCCCCTCCGGCACGGGCAAGTCGAGCACGTCGAAGGCGGTCGCCGCCAAGCTCGGGCTGAGCTACCTGGACACCGGCGCCCAGTACCGGGCGATCACCTGGTGGATGCTGAACAACGGCGTGGACGTCGACGACCCCGTGGCCGTCGCCGACGCGTCCGGGAAGCCGGCCATCGTCTCGGGCACCGACCCGGCCGACCCCACCATCACCGTGGACGGCGAGGACGTGACCGGCCCGATCCGCGGCCAGGACGTCACCTCGGCGGTCAGCGCCGTGAGCGCCGTCCCGGAGGTGCGGGCCCGGATGGTGGAGTTCCAGCGCGCCGTGGCCGCCGCCGCGTCCGGCGGCATCGTGGTCGAGGGCCGCGACATAGGGACCACCGTCTTCCCCGACGCCCCCGTCAAGATCTTCCTGACCGCCTCGGCCGAGGCCCGCGCGGCCCGCCGCAGCGGTGAGCTGAAGGGCGCGGTGAGCGTCGCCGACACCCAGGCCGCACTGGCCAGGCGGGACGCGGCCGACTCCGGCCGGACCACCTCCCCGCTGGCCATGGCCGCCGACGCGATCGAGGTCGACACCACCCGGCTGTCCCTCGACGAGGTCGTCGAGCGCGTCGTGACGCTGGTCGAGGAAAAGCGGGCCGTCCGTGACCGGTGAGCCCGATTCCCTGCCGGGAGTGGGCGGGGCCGAATTCGCGCGCCGTCTCGGCGTCGGCCTGACGCGCGGCCTGTACCGGCCCAGGGTGTTCGGCGACTGGCGGGTGCCCTCGCAGGGCCCGGTCATCCTCGCCGTCAACCACAGCCACAACGTCGACGGCCCGATGCTCTTCGGCGCCACGCCCCGCCCCGCGCACTTCCTGGTGAAGAAGGAGGCGTTCACCGGGCCGCTCGGCACGTTCCTGCGCGCCATCGGCCAGATCCCGGTGGACCGCCACCACGCCGACCGGGCCGCGATCACCGCCGCCCTCGGCGTCCTCGGCCGCGGCGGCGTCCTCGGCATCTTCCCCGAAGGCACCCGGGGCGACGGCGACTTCGCCGAGCTGCGCGCGGGCCTGGCGTACTTCGCGGTGCGCTCGGGAGCGCCGGTCGTGCCCGTCGTCGTGCTCGGCAGCGCCCGCCGGGGGCGCGTGGTGACCTCGCTGCCGCCGCTGCGTGCCCGTATCGACATCGTCTTCGGCGAGCCCTTCGCGGCGGACGACGGCTCCGGGCGGCGGACCAGGTCCGCGCTGGACGCCGCGACCGCCCGGATCCAGAAGCGGCTCGCCGCGCACCTGGCCGAGGCCCGGCAGGCCACCGGCCGCTGAACCACCCCGCTGCCGCCACACCGACGAACGGCAGCCCTTGTTGACCGACGGAGAGACCTCATGGACCAGCACGACGAACACGGCGACCTCGGCGAGGCCGAATACGCCGAGTTCCTGGAGATGGCCGCCGAGGAGGGCTTCGACCTCGACGAGGTGGCCGAGGACCTCGCGGAGGCCGGCCACGGTCCGCTGCCGGTGCTCGCCGTCGTCGGCCGCCCCAATGTCGGCAAGTCGACCCTGGTGAACCGGATCATCGGCCGCCGCGAGGCGGTCGTGGAGGACCGCCCCGGCGTGACCCGCGACCGGGTCACGTACGAGGCGAACTGGAACGGCCGCCGCTTCAAGATCGTCGACACCGGCGGCTGGGAGCAGGACGTGCTGGGCATCGACGCCTCCGTCGCCGCGCAGGCCGAGTTCGCCATCGAGGCCGCCGACGCGGTGGTCTTCGTCGTCGATGCCACGGTCGGCGCCACCGACACGGACGAGGCGGTCGTCAAGCTGCTGCGCCGCGCGGGCAGGCCGGTGGTGCTGGCCGCCAACAAGGTCGACGGCCCGTCCGGCGAGGCCGACGCCGCCATGCTGTGGAACCTCGGCCTCGGCGAGCCCTTCCCGGTCTCCTCGCTGCACGGCCGGGGCGTCGGCGACCTGCTGGACGCCATCATGGACGCGCTGCCCGAGGCCCCGGCGATGACCTTCGGCGAGAAGGCGGGCGGGCCGCGCCGGGTCGCCCTCATCGGCCGGCCGAATGTCGGCAAGTCGTCGCTGCTGAACAAGGTGGCCGGCGCCGAGCGCGTCGTCGTCGACGCCACCGCGGGCACCACCCGCGACCCGGTGGACGAGCTGATCGAACTCGGCGGGATCACCTGGAAGTTCATCGACACCGCGGGTATCCGCCGCCGGGTCCACCTCACCGAGGGCGCCGACTACTACGCCTCGCTGCGTACGGCGGCGGCGCTGGAGAAGGCCGAGGTCGCGGTCGTCCTGATCGACGCGAGCGAGACCCTGGCCGAGCAGGACACCCGGATCGTCTCGCTGGCCGTGGAGGCGGGCCGCGCGGTCGTCATCGCCTACAACAAGTGGGACCTGCTCGACGAGGAGCGCCGCCACTACCTGGAGCGGGAGATCGAACGGGACCTGGTCCAGGTGCAGTGGGCGCCCCGGGTGAACGTCTCGGCGCGCACCGGGCGGCACATGGAGAAGCTCGTCCCCGCGATCCAGACCGCGCTGGCCGGCTGGGAGACCCGGGTGCCCACGGGGCGGCTCAACGCCTTCCTCGGTGAGCTGGTGGCCGCCCATCCGCACCCGATCCGGGGCGGGAAGCAGCCGCGCATCCTGTTCGGGACGCAGGCGGGCACCAGGCCGCCGCGGTTCGTCCTGTTCGCCTCCGGGTTCCTGGAGGCCGGATACCGGCGGTTCATCGAGCGGCGGCTGCGCGAGGAGTTCGGCTTCGAGGGCACGCCCATCCAGGTGTCGGTACGGGTGCGGGAGAAGCGCGGCCGCAAGAAGTAGCCGGCCGCCTCCCCGCGCAGGCGGCGGCTGCCGCCCCGCCCGGTGTGCGTGGCGCGGACCGCCGCAAGCAGGGCCCGGTGCCGGCGGCCCCTCGTCGGTGCGGCCCGCGGTCAGCGCAGCCTGTTGTCGGGGCGGCCGGGCGGGAGCGCCGCCGGGCCGTTGCCGCGGTGGCGGCCCTCCTGGTCGAACGGCGGGTGCTGGACGTGCCAGGCCGCGAAGGCGTTGAACTCCAGCGCCTCCTCTCCCGTACGGTCGCCGGGCAGGGTACGGAAGAGCCTGCGGTACTCCGAATACAGCGCGTCGTAGATCGGCGTGCCCGAGCCGCTGCCCCGGGGGGCGTCCTCGGCGGTGCGCATCGGGGGGATGTAGCGCTGGTAGGGGGCTCGGGCGGAGGCGTCGAAGGTGTGCACGTAACTGCCAACGAGGGCGGATGCGCCGGGATGCGGGCCGTACGGCTGAATCACCTTCTTTGACCCCGTCAAAGGAGTACGGGCGCGCGGCGAGGTGCGCGTGACACGCGAAGGGGCGCGTACGCCGCCACGTACGCGCCCCCGGTTCGGGCGGCGGCCCGGCCGGTTCCGGCCGCCCGGGCCGCCCGGGGCCGAGCCGCCCCGCCCCGGTGTCAGGCCCGGTGTCAGGTCCCGGCCAGCGGCATCGTGGCGGCCACCAGCAGGCCGCGGGCGCAGGCCCGGGACAGCGCGTCGCGCATCAGGTCCTCCCGGGGCTGGCGGCCGATGGCGCCGGCCGGCCCCGCGTACACGTACACCTCGTTGCCGCGCGCGGCCGCCGCCCGCCAGCCGTCGCTGACCTGCAGCGGCTGGTGCGCCTGCCACCAGGCGGAGGGCTGGCCGCCGCCGGTGCCGGGCTGGAGGACGGCGTGCAGCTTGCCCATGGCCAGCAGCACCGACCAGCCGGGCAGCGGCGCCGGCCGCCGGTCGAGGTCGAGCTGCGGTACGAATCCCTGCTCGATCAGCAGGGGCAGGAAGTCGTCGCCCCCGCCGGTGGCACCCACCCGGGCCACCGGCCCCGTCGGCTCGACCACCAACGCCGGGCACAACTGCTGCTCGACGATGATCAGACCGCAGGTGATGCCCAGAACCGCCTGCCGGGGCGCCGGGTCGAGGCCCGCCGCCGGGTCCCGGTCGTGCGACCCGGCCCCGCCGTCCTCCCTGCCCTCCGGGGCGGCGCCGCCCGCCCCGATCGAGATGCTGCGCACAGCGCCCTGCAACTGCTCCTCGGAGACCGGCACGACCTGCGAGGGGATGCAGGTCGCGTGCGCGAAGGCGAGCACCGCGGTCTCGCCGCCCACGAAGAGCACCGTGCTGGTCCGCTCCTGCCCGGTGTCGCCGGGGGTGCGGCAGGACGTGCAGTCGTACGTCCCCGGGGCGTTCTCACCGGTGAGGAGCCGCTCGGTCTCCTCGTCGCCGATCTCGGCTCGTACCTCGTCGCTCACGTCGAGCAAGGGCGCCACGGGAGTCTCCTTGGAATGCGGTGGTGCGGTCATGAATTGCGGTCACGAAGCCCGAATGCCGGGCCTGCCCCGGCGCATAGTGACAACGGCGCGTCTGTGGCAGGAGTCACGGTTTGCGGGGGAGCCGGTCGCCCGGCGCCGTCGCCGTGCGTGAGATTCCCGGCGCGGCGCTCACGGTGCGTCGAACGAGCGTCCGGGAACGGCGATTTGCCGCTGTGAGGTGACTCACGATTTGCGCCCGTATTGCCCTGCTGGTGACGGTATGACGGCACGGAGACGCCCGCGCCACAGGCGGTGTTACCAGCGGTAATCCGCAACTGGCCTGCGGCGAAAAGGAATTGATTGCCCCAGGACCGCCGCGCTGCCTAGATTCGCCCGCCGTGTGCAGAGTGCACCGCCCGGGGTTCGGACGGGCGCCGCTCCAGTGGGGGAGCGGCGCCCGTTCCTGACGTACGAGGGGGGACCCCCGGGTTCGTGGAGAGGATTCCACGTGAGGCGCAAATACCGGCATACCGCGCTCGTCACCGGCATGGCCGCGCTGGCCCCGCTGACCGTACTGGCCGCCGCTGGCGGGGCCAGGGCCGCCGACAGCGGTGTGTGGGACCGCATCGCCCAGTGCGAGAGCGGCGGGAACTGGCACATCGACACCGGCAACGGCTACTACGGCGGCCTGCAGTTCTCCGCAGCCACATGGCGCTCCTACGGCGGCGGCCGTTACGCGCCCACCGCCGACCGCGCCGGCCGGGAGCAGCAGATCGCCATAGCGACAAAGGTGCAGCGCGCCGACGGCTGGGGCGCGTGGCCGGTGTGCGCCCGCAAGGCCGGCGCCTACGGGGCCGCGCCCGCCCCCGCCCGTTCCGGAACCGAGGCCGCGGCCCGGCGGACCACCGTGCGGCCCGCGGCGCCCCGCCGCACCACCCGCACCCGCGGTGCCACCTCTCGTACCGCCCTCGTGGCCAAAAGCCCCGCCCGTACCGCCTCCCGCGTGCCCCTGACCGGGGCGGTGCGGGGTGACGGCCTGGTCAACGCTCCCGCAGAGTCGGTCTGGTGGCCGCACTGAGACAGGGCGTGACTCGCGGCTGCCAGGTGCCCTCGCGCCCCTGACGGGCCGTTCGCTCCCCTTCGCGCCCCCTTCCCGTCTCCTTTTCGTCCCCTTCCCGTCCGCTTCTCATCCTCATCCCGTGCTTCCGCCCCGCCCGGGCCCGGTTGTGGTCCACCCGGGTGGGGCGGGCCGCGTCGCAGGACGTGTTGGCCCGGGGACGGGGTGGGGGGCTGCTTAGCGTGGCCCGATGATCGAACTGTCGAACAATCGCCAAGTCGCCGGCCGCACCGTCTCCGCTCTCGCCGCCTTCGGTGCCGCCGCGCTGCTGCCGTTCCTCGTCCAGCCCGCGCACGCGGCGGCGCGGCCACGCCAAGCCGCGGCGCCGCCTCTCCATGCCGTCGGGGCGGCCTCTGCCGTCACGAACGGCGCCCTCGGCGCCGTGACCACCGGCGCGCTGCCGGCGCCGGCCGCCGCGGCCGTCCCCGGCCTGGCAGGTGGCGACGCGCCTGCGGTGGCCGGCGCCGGGGTGCCGGACCTGGCCGGTGGTGCGCTGCCGACGGTCGTCGGTGGTGCCGTGGCCGACCTGGCGGCGGCAGGCGCGGCGGGCGGCGTCCTCGACTCGGCGGCCGGTGCCCCGCCGCGGGCGCTGGAGCGCCGCGAGGCCGTGTGGGACCAGCTGGCCCAGTGCGAGAGCAGCGGCGACTGGCACGTCAACTCCGGCAACGGCTTCTACGGCGGCCTGCAGTTCTACCAGGCAACCTGGGAGCAGTTCGGCGGCCGCAGATACGCGCCGCGCGCGGACCTGGCGACGCCCGAGGAGCAGGTCGCGGTCGCCCGGAACGTCCAGCGGGCCCAGGGCTGGCAGGCGTGGCCGTCCTGCTCGCGCAGACTCGGCCTCGCCGACGGCGCAGGTGCCGCGTCCGCCGCCGACGCCGGCGGGACCGGGTCCACGCACACCGTGAAGCCCGGTGAGTCGCTGTCCGGGATCGCGGCCTCGTACCACGTCCAGGGCGGCTGGCCGGCGCTCTACCGTGCCAACAAGGCCACGATCGGCCCCGATCCGGACAGCCTGGCGGTCGGCACGGTCCTCGCCATCCCCTGAACCTTTCACGTACCGCCTCCACGCGACCGGGACCGGTGACCGGAACCCGGTGACCGGGACGGCGGCCGATCCGGACCACTCCCGCCCGCCGGTCCCGGCCGCCGTTCCCGTCACCGGCATGACGCTCCGTGACCGTTCGAATGTTGCTAGGGTCTGCGCAAAGCCCGTCGGCCGGTGACGGCACGCGCGGGATCGGGGCCGGGCACTGGGACGAGTAGACGAGTATGCGCATCGCCTTTCTGATACACACCGCCTACGGCATCGGCGGCACCATCCGCACCACGTTCAATCTCGCGGAGCAGCTCGCCGACGACCACGAGGTGGAGATCGTGTCGGTGCTGCGCGAACGCGAGCGGCCGCGGTTCGCGCTCGACCCCCGGGTCCGGCTGCGCCCGCTGGCCGACCTGCGGCCGGACAGCCCGCACAGCGTCCGCGACGACCCGCGGCGCGGGCGCCCCTCCGCCGTCTTCCCCACGTCCGACCGCCGCCACCGCGAGTACAGCGCGCTCACCGACGACCTGATCGGCGAGTGCCTGGCCGGTCTCGACGCCGACGTGGTGGTCGGCACCCGGCCCGGCCTGAACGTGCACCTCGCCCGGCAGGCCCCGCGACGCCTGGTCCGGGTCGCCCAGGAGCACCTGACGCTGGACACCCACTCCACCAGGCTCGTGCTGGCCCTGCGCCGCCACTACCCGGGCCTGGACGCGGTGACCACCACCACGGAGGCCGACGCGGCCGTCTACCGCCGCAGAATGCCCGGCGTCAGGGTCGCCGCCGTGCCCAACAGCGTGCCCGCCGCGCGCGTCGCCCCCTCCGACTGCTCGGCACCCGTCGTGGTCGCCGCGGGCCGCCTCGCCGAGGCCAAGCGGTACGACGACCTGATCCGCGCGTTCGCCGTGGTCGGCGCGGCCCGCCCGGACTGGAGCCTGCGCCTGTACGGCAGCGGCCGCAAGCGCGCCGAACTGGAGGCCCTGATCGCGGAACTCGACGTCGGCAAGAACGTGACGCTCATGGGGGCGGTCTCCCCGATCGAGCCGGAACTCGCCAAAGCGTCGGTGCTGGCCGTCACCTCCACCATGGAGTCGTTCGGCATGACCATCGTCGAGGCCATGCGGGTCGGCCTGCCCGTGGTGGCCACCGACTGCCCGCTCGGCCCGCGTGAGATCGTCCGCGACGGCGTCACCGGCCTGCTCGTACCGCCCCGGGACGTCGACGCCATCGCCGCCGCCCTGCTCTCCCTCGCCGAGGACGACGAGCGCCGCGCCGCCATGGGCCGCGCCGCGCTGGAGGCCTCCGAACGTTACGACCCCGCCGTCATCGCCGACCACCATGTGGCCCTGTTCCAGGAGCTGCTGGACGCCCGCAAGCGCCCGGCCGCCAAGGCGCGTGCCACCGCCCGCGCCGGATTGGGCCGTGCGGTGGGCATCTTTCTCACGGCCGGGGACGTTCTGGGCGCCGCCGTACGAAAGGCCCGGCGGCGTTTCGGTAGGCCCAGCCGGGGGTAGCGGCGGGCATTGGGCGGGAGATGTGCGGGAGTTGTGTGCACAGCAAATTCAGTGCTCGCGGAGTAATCGCCGGAATACGGTGACGGTATGGCATCGCGATCCGACCTCCCCGGCGGCAATCCCCACGACGACCTGGACGCGTACCTCGGCCTGCCCCGCGACGAGGCCGAGCGGCGGGCCCGCGAGCACGGCTGGACCACGGTCCGCAGCCTGCCGCCGGGCGCGGTGGTCACCATGGAGTACGTCGTGGGCCGCCTGAACTTCACGGTCGACGGCGGCACGGTACGGCGCTGCTGGCTGGGCTGAGAGAAGCCGGGCCGCCACGCGCGGCCCCGGGTGCGGCGGTCGGCCGGTGCCCGGGGCCGCGGCGGTCAGCCGGCGATGCCCCGGCCGCGTACCTGCTGATGGACCAGCGGGGGCGGTGGGCGGAACTGGCGGTCCACCGGCGGGCGGCGGCTGCCGGCCGGGCTGGGCGGCGTGCGCTCGCCGCGGCCGGTGGGCGGGCGGCTCGGGGCGTGTGCGGCGTTGGCCACCGGCTGTGCGGCGACGTTCGCCGGCCCGCTCCCCACGACGGCCGGGGCCGCCGTGCCGAGGCTGCCCGCGCCCGCGGTCTCGCGGCCCGGCTCGTCCTCCTGCGGCGTGTCCCGCTGGGCGACCAGTGCGGGCGCGGGCAGCGGAACGAGTGCGGCCCGCGAGCGGCGCCGCTCGCGCAGCCGCTCCCACCCGGCGGTGATGAACTCCTCCGCGCGGGCCATGGCCGGCTCGAACCACGGCAGGGCGAGCAGGATCAGCAGTCCCGCGGCCCAGCCCAGCAGCACGTCGCTGACCCAGTGCGTACCGAGGTAGACGGTCGTCGCGCCGACCCCCAGCGCAAGGAAAGCGCTGACGACGGAGCCCAGCCGGCGGGCCCGCGGAGTTGTCGCCAGATATGCCAATACGCCCCAGGTCACCACCGCGTTGGCGGTATGTCCGGATGGAAATATATCTCCGCCTGCGAACATCTCCGCCGAGCCGACCTCGGTCGCGTAATGCGGACCGAGCCGGCCGAGGCCGTATTTCACGGCCCCCACGGTGATGTTCAGCAAGAGCAGCGAGGTGCCGAGCACCAGCAGCGGATGGAGTGTGCGATGACGCCACGCACGCCAGCCGAGCCAGGCGAGCACCATCACGGCGGTCGGACCGCGCTGGCCGAGAACCACGAAATAGTCCAGGAATGCGTGGATTTGCGGCCACTGCTTGTAGGGGCGCCAGAGCATGACCTGCCAGTCCAGCGTCACCAGTTTGGAGGTGGTGAGAACGCCCACGACGATGGCCACGTAGGCCGCCAGGGTCAAGCCGAAGAGCCAGACGCGGGTTCGGCTCATCCGCGGCACCTCGCGGACGGTCGGGCGCTCCGCCGTGCGGTGGAGACTCTCATCGGTACGCACTCAATCGACGTTACAGCGTGTGATGGCATAGTTCGGCCGAACGGGCTGCTTTGTAATGACGATGTGATGTGGAGCGCGTCTCACCACCCCTTTGGCGGGGGGTCTTTGGGACGAATGCGGGAGACGCTGAAGTTTATGTTCGGATGCTGATACCCGCGCCGCCCTCTTCTTATTTATCGCTTATTTCTTTGGCCTTTCCCCCTCGTTTCCCGCCCCGACCCCGCTCCGGCCCGGCTCCGGCCCCGCCTCCGCCGCGCCCCGGGCAGTGAGCCGGCCCGTGAGCTGGGCCACGTACGGGGAAGACGGTGTCGCGTACCCTGGCCACTTCGTACGTCGTGGGAGGTAGGGCCTATGGTGCGGCCGGCCGGCCGGTGGACGGTCCTCTTCGTGCTCTGTGTGAGCCTGCTGATCGTGGCGCTGGACGCCACCGTCCTCCACGTGGCGGTGCCCGCGCTCACCGAGGACCTGCGGCCGGGCGCGCAGGACCTGCTGTGGATCGTGGACGCCTATCCACTGACCGCCGCCGCCCTGCTGATCCTCTTCGGCACCCTCGGCGACCGCATCGGCCGCCGCCGGGTGCTGCTCATGGGCTACGCCCTGTTCGGGCTCGCCTCCGCGCTCTCCGCCTTCGCGCCCGGCCCCCACGTACTCATCGCGGCCCGCGCGCTGCTCGGGGCCGGCGGAGCCATGATCATGCCGGCCACGTTGTCGATCCTCCGTCAGGTTTTCCCCGACCGGCGGGAACGTGCGCTGGCGATCGGTCTGTGGAGCGCGGTCGCCGCCGTCGGGGCGGCGGTCGGCCCGGTACTGGGCGGTTTCCTCGTCGAGCACTTCTGGTGGGGCTCGGTCTTCCTGGTCAACGTGCCGCTGATGGCCGTCATGCTCCCGGTCGGCCGGCTGCTGCTGCCCGAGTCGCGCGGCGAGGAGGACGGGCCGTGGGACGTCCTCGGCGCCCTCACCGCCGCGCTCGGCCTGCTCGGGGTGGTGCTGGGCGTCAAGCGGCTCGGTGGTGGCGCCGGACCGGCCGACCTGTCGGTGTGCGTGCCGTTGCCGGCGGGTCTCGCGCTCCTCACGGCCTTCGTCCGCCGCCAGCGCCGCCGCAGCAACCCGCTGCTGGACATGCGCATGTTCGCCCGGGCCGCCTTCACCACCTCGGTCGGCTGCATCGTGCTGGCCATGCTCGCGCTGGTCGGACTCGAACTCATCGCCGTCCAGTACCTGCAACTGGTCCTCGGCCTGAGTCCCTTCAGCACCGGCCTGCGGCTGCTGCCGCTCACCTTCGCCGCCATGGCCGCGGGCCTGGCCGGCTCCCGCATGCTGCACCGCTTCGGCCCCCGCCGGACCGTCTCGGCGGGCTTCGCCCTCACCGCGCTGGCCGTTCTCGTGCTCACCGCCATGGGCCAGCACGACCGGCCCGTCCTGCTCACCGTCGCTTTCGTCCTGCTCGGCTTCGGGCTGGAGACCACGCTGTTCGGCGCGTACGAGTCGATGCTCAGCGAGGCCCCCGCCCACCAGGCGGGCGGCGCGGCCGCGATCGGCGAGACCTCGTACCAACTCGGTGCCGGCATGGGCATCGCACTGCTCGGCAGTGTGATGAACGCCGCCTACGGGCCGCACGCCGCCGGGGTGAGCTCCGCCGACACCGCGGCGGCCGGCCAGTCGCTGGGGGAGGCGTACGACGTCGCGGGCCGCATCGGCGGCGGTTCGGGGGCCGCCCTGCGGCACGCCGCCCGGCACTCCTTCGTCACGGGAATGCACCTGACGCTGCTGGTCAGCGCCGGCCTGCTGCTGCTCGGCGCGGGAGCGGCGCTGCGGCTTCCCCGGACGATGGACTGCGGCCCGGTCAGGGACGCCCGGCCGGCCGCGGTGGCCCGCCAGGCACAGACCCCCACCCGCGACACGCCCGCCGCGGCGGTACGGTCTGGACGCGCCGGGGCCTGAGCCGTAACGTCGGCGCCGAGCCGTCGACTACCACTGCTAGTTTTTTGGGCCGGAGGTCCCCGCCATGTCCGCACCCAAGGCCGCGCCGCCCTTCGACCCTCGTGACCCGCTGGGGCTGGACGACCTGCTCGGCCCCGAGGACCGGGCGATCCGCGAGACCGTCCGCGCCTGGGCCGCCGATCGGGTGCTGCCGAACGTGGCCGAGTGGTACGAACGCGGCGAACTCCCCGTGACCGAACTCGCCCGCGAACTCGGCTCCATCGGCGCCCTCGGCATGACGCTGACCGGTTACGGCTGCGCGGGCGCGAGCGCCGTCCAGTACGGCCTGGCCTGCCTGGAACTGGAGGCCGCGGACTCGGGGATCCGTTCCCTCGTCTCCGTCCAGGGCTCGCTCGCGATGTACGCGATCCACCGCTTCGGCTCACCGGAACAGAAGCAGCAATGGCTGCCCGCGATGGCGGCGGGCGAGGTCATCGGCTGCTTCGGCCTCACCGAGCCCGACCACGGCTCCGACCCGGCCGCGATGCGCACCCGCGCCGAACGCGACGGTTCCGACTGGGTCCTGTCCGGCCGCAAGATGTGGATCACCAACGGCTCGGTCGCCGGAGTCGCCGTCGTCTGGGCGCAGACGGAGGAGGGCATCCGCGGCTTCGTCGTCCCCACCGGCGTCCCCGGCTTCTCGGCTCCCGAGATCCGCCACAAGTGGAGTCTGCGCGCCTCGGTCACCAGCGAACTGGTCCTGGACGGCGTCCGTCTGCCCGCCGACGCCGTCCTCCCCGGCGTCACCGGCCTGCGCGGCCCGCTCGGCTGCCTCAGCCACGCACGCTACGGCATCGTGTGGGGCGCGATGGGCGCGGCCCGGTCCTGCTTCGAGGCGGCGCTGGAGTACGCGATCGGCAGGGAGCAGTTCGGCCGGCCGATCGGCGGCTTCCAGCTCACCCAGGCCAAACTCGCCGACATGGCGGTCGAACTGCACAAGGGGATCCTGCTCGCCCACCACCTCGGGCGGCGGATGGACGCCGGGACGCTGCGTCCGGAACAGGTCAGTTTCGGCAAGCTCAACAACGTGCGCGAGGCCATCGACATCTGCCGCACCGCACGCACCGTCCTGGGGGCCAACGGCATCTCCCTGGAGTACCCGGTGATGCGGCACGCGACCAACCTGGAGTCCGTGCTCACCTACGAGGGCACGGTCGAGATGCACCAGCTGGTGCTGGGCAAGGCACTCACCGGGCTCGACGCGTTCCGCGGGTGAGGCGGCCCCGCGGAACGCGAAGGAGCCCGGCGAACGGAGACGTCAGCCGGGTGCGCTGAGCGTGCGCGTGCCGACCGACCGCCTTCTGGGCGCTGGTCGAACTTCTCGGTTCTGGTCGAACCTCTCAGCTCTGGTCGAACCTCTCAGCTCTGGTTGAAGAAGCCGTCCCCGCCGCGGCGGGCGTCCGCGTTCATCACCGAGTAGTCGGCCGGGGTGAGGAGGAAGACGCGGGTGGCGACGCGCTCGATGGAGCCGCGCAGACCGAAGGTGAGGCCGGCCGCGAAGTCGACCACCCGCTTGGCGTCGCTCGGCTCCATGGAGGTCAGATTGACGATCACCGGCACGCCGTCGCGGAACAGCTCACCGATGCCGCGTGCGTCCCGGAAGCCGTCCGGTGTGACCGTGGCGATCCGGCGTCCCTGCTCCTCGGCGGCCTCGGTGGCCACCCGCACCCGCGGGTCCGTCACCCAGGTATCGGGACGCTGACGCTCGGAGCCATCGCCGTAGTCGGCGTACTCCTCGTCGTAGTAACCCTCGCCGCCGTTGTCGTCGACGAGGCCCAGCCAGGCACTCGCCCGTCGAACCGATCCCATGGACGCCTCCTCTCTCACACGCGGTCAGTACCGTCCGCTTGTCATATCGTCATCCATGAGATGGGGGGTGCGCCAAGCGGATAGCCGCCGCATGGGCGACTTGTGACGGTACTGGCACACAAGATAGTGGCGCAGCGTCAGCCGGACACAGAGGCAGGCAAGCTGACGATTCGATGGGAACGCCGGGCCACGTCCGGGTGAAAACCGCCGCCGTACGGCCGTACCGGACGTTCCAGGACGGCTCCGAACATCCCCCGATAGCATGACCCGGCGGCCGCGGCACCGGCAGCGGCCCAGGTCACGGCGTCAACGGGGGAGCAGCACCATGTTCGGGATCATCAGGCCGTGCCGGCACCGCATGTCCGAGGGGATGGCGGCCTCATGGGTCGCCCATCTGTGCGGCCTGTGTCTGGCGTTGCGCGATGGACACGGTCAGTTCGCGCGTGTCGCCACCAATTACGACGGGCTCGTCATCTCCGTCCTGGTCGAGGCGCAGTCCGCGCCCGCCCCCGACGGCCGTCGTACCGCGGGACCCTGTCCGCTGCGCGGCATGCGCACCGCCCCCGTCGCCACCGGTGAGGGAGCCCGGCTGGCCGCGGCCGTCTCCCTGGCCCTGGCTTCGGCGAAGGTACGCGACCACGTCGAGGACGGCGACGGCGTCTTCGGACGGCGGCCCGTCGCCGCGGTCGCCAGGGGCGTGGTGCGGCGCTGGGACACCGCAGGCGCGCGTACCGGCGGCTCGCTGGGCTTCGACACGGCCGTACTGCTCGACGCGGTCGGCCGTCAGGGCGCTGTCGAGGCGGCGGCCCGCCCGGGCACGCCCCTGCTCGCCGTCACCGAACCCACCGAGGCCGCCACCGCCGCCGCCTTCGGCCACACCGCCGTACTCGCCGGACGTCCCGGCAACAAGGCGGCGCTGGAGGAGGCCGGCCGCCTCTTCGGCCGGCTCGCCCACCTCCTCGACGCGGTCGAGGACTTGGCGGCCGACGCCCGGTCCGGCGCCTGGAACCCGCTCACCGCGACCGGCACCGGACTCCCCGAGGCGCGCCGGCTGTGCGACGACGCCGTGCACGGCGTCCACCTGGCCCTCAAGGACGTCGAGTTCACGGGCACGGCCTCGGGCAAGCTCGCCCACATGCTGCTGGTGCACGAGCTGCGGCGGTCCGTGGACCGGGCGTTCGGCGGGGGAACGTGCTCGCACCGGGCGCCGGGCGGCGACCACGGTGCCGCCGTCGCGTCGGACGGCAACCCGTACGGCGGCAGCCCCTACGGTCCAGGGAGCCCGTACGCGCCCGGAAACCCGTACGCGCCCGGCGGGCCCGGCGCCCCCGGCGGCTTCCCACCGCCCGAACCGCCGCGGCGCAGAGGGCCACTGGCCGGCTGCCTGGTATGGACCGGACTGTGCTGCACCTGCCAGTTGTGCTGCCGCGAGCACAATGACCCCTGGAGCGGGGAGCGCCGCGGCGGCTGGTGCCGCGACTGCGACCTGGATTGCGACTGCTGCGATTGCTGTGAATGCTGCGAGTGCCTTGAGTGCTGCGATTGCGGTGGCTGCTGAGAAGCGGCGCGGTGATGCGGGTGGCCCGAGGGAGGCACCGCGGGGGCGGCAGGACGTGCGGGTGCGACCCGCGGGAGGCGCGCACGCGGCGCCGGCGCGGCTCATGGGACCGGTGCGGCTTACGAAGCCGGCGCGGCGCACAGGACCAGGGGAGCGCACAGGACCGGGGGAGCGCCCGCAACCCGGCGTGGACGGTCTGGCGCGCACCGACGTCACTCGTCCGGTCGACCGGCCACCACGCTGTTCCGCTCCCCGCGGCGCCCGTACCTCCGGCACTCGTGTGAAAGGCTCCCTTCCCATGAGCACACACATACGTCCGACGGCGGAGGCCGACTGGCGGCAGTGGCGCGAGCGGCGCGCCGCGCACGTCTCCGCGCCGCACGGGCCGCTGGCCCTGACCGGCACCCACTGGCTGGACGCCCTGCCCGACGACGGTGTGATCCCCGGCCTGCCGGGCGTCTGGCGGCAGGAGGACGGCCGGATCGTGCACGAAGCCGACGGGGCGATCGCGGTCCTGGAGGCCGAGGGCCGCCCGCTGATCCTGCCCGGTGGCCGCAAGGTACTGGCGATCGTCCGCGAGGGGCTGCCGGCGGTGCGGGTCTGGGACCCCGAGTCCCCGGCCCGGCGGGCCTTCTCCGGGATCGATGCCTTCCCGTGGAATGCGCGCTGGACGGTGCCCGGTGTCTTCCACCCGTACGACGACGGCGGTCGCACGGTTCGCGTCCCCAACGCGGACGGCCGCGAACGGGGTCTGGGCCTGGGCGGCGAACTGTCCTTCACCCTCGACGGCCAGGAGC
Organism: Streptomyces sp. HPF1205; assembly: GCF_020400825.1. Classification (GTDB taxonomy): domain Bacteria; phylum Actinomycetota; class Actinomycetes; order Streptomycetales; family Streptomycetaceae; genus Actinacidiphila. The sequence goes on along the minus strand of NZ_JAINVH010000004.1, from coordinate 305,446 downwards.
ACCGGCTGTCGGTCACGGTCGAGGAGGACGGCCGGCTGTGGGCCGTGCTCGCCGACGCGACCAGCGGCAAGACCTCCTTCCGGTTCCGCTTCCTGTACACGCCGCCGCCCGCCGCGGACGGTTCGCTGACCGTGGACCTGAACCGTGCCCAACTGCCGCCCTGCGCCTTCGCCGACGCCTTCATCTGCCCGTTCCCGCCGCCTGGCAACACCCTGCCGTTCGCCCTGGAGGCGGGGGAGCGCGCGGTCGTCTCCCAGGGTCTCATCGGCTGAGACACCGTCATTTCACGCGCCCCGGAGGTCTCCCGACCGCCGGGGCGCCGCTGTGCGGCCGCGTTCCCGGCCGAAAGGCCCCCTTGTGTGTTTCCTGTGAGACCTGAATACTCCCCTGAGTACTTGTCAGGCGCATGATGCGTTCGGTTATCGGTGTTCGTCTGACAGTACATCGACAATCAACCTCCATCCCCACAGGAGGAACGTGTGAAGACCCCCCGCCGCATACGACTGGTCGCGGTCGCCGCGAGCCTGCTGGCTGCCACGGCGTTCGCCCTTCCTTCGGCCACCGCCGCCCCCTCGGAGTCGGCGTCCCCCGCCACCCTCGCCGCTCAGGTGGCCCAGGCCGGCAACGCCGTCAAGACCGCGGACATCGCGGGCACCGCCTGGTCCGTCGACCCGAGCAGCCACGTCCTGAACGTCAGCGTCGACAGCCGGGTCACCTCCGCCCAGCTCGCCCGACTGAAGAACGCGACCTCGAGCTACGGCAGCGCCGTGCACATCACCCGCGTCAAGGGCACCTTCAGCAAGCTGCTCTCGGGTGGCGATCCCATCTACACCGACCAGTGGCGCTGCTCTGTGGGCTTCAACGTCCGCAGCGGCAGCACCTACTACTTCCTCACCGCCGGCCACTGCACCCAGGGCTACCCGGACTACTACACCAGCTCGGGCACCTACATCGGTCCCACGGTCGGCACCAGCTTCCCCGGCAACGACTACGGCATCGTCCGCTACGACTCCTCCGTCGCCCACTCCGGGACGGTCGGCAGCCAGGACATCACCAGCGCGGCCAACGCCTACGTGGGAGAGCACGTCTCCCGTCGCGGCTCCACCACCGGCGTGCACACTGGCACCGTGCAGGCGCTCAACGCCACCGTCAACTACGGCAACGGCGAGGTCGTCTACGGCCTCATCCAGACCAACGTCTGCGCCGAGCCCGGCGACAGCGGCGGCTCCCTCTACGACGGCACCACAGCTCTCGGCCTGACCTCCGGCGGCAGCGGCGACTGCACGTCCGGCGGCACGACCTTCTTCCAGCCGGTCACCGAAGCGCTCAGCGCCTACGGGGTGAGCGTCTACTGACGGCTGGTCGTCGCCGACGGCTCACGGCCGACGGCTCACGGCCGACGGCTCACGGCCGACCAGTGCCCGCTGGTCGTCGCTGACCGCTGACCGCTGACCGCTGACCGCTGACCGCTGACCGCTGGCCGCTGACGGCCGGGTCGGGTGATCGCATGGCGTCCGACCGCCGACTGTCCGCTTCCTGCGCCCCCGCCGCCCCCGCGCGGCGGGGGCGCAGGGGGTCGGTAGCGGACACCGCGACAGGGCCCATCCGGCAGGCGGCGAGGCGGCTCCTTCCGGGGGAGCGGCCGAGGTGGCTCCTTCCTGCCACGGGCGTCAGGTCAGCGGGCCGCTCGTACGCCCCTGTGTACGGCCCCACCCGTACACGCGGTCCGCGCGCAGCCGAAGGACCAGCCGGCGGTCGGCGACCATCGCCGCCCGGTACTCGTCCCAGTCGGGGTGCTCGCCGGCGACCGCCCGGTAGACCTCTATCAGCTCCTCCACGGTCGCGTCGTGGGGATCGGCGGCCACCGGGGAGAGCTCGGCATCACCCTCGGCCACCAGGTAGGCGCCGAGGTCGGGCGTGGACACGTAGAAACTCGCCCGCGGGTCCCGGCGCAGGTTGCGGGTCTTGGCGCGGTCCTCGGTCACCGACACGCGGATGGTTCTCGTCGCGTCGTCGTAGGCGAACGACACGTTGGACAACTGCGGCCTGCCGTCCCTCTTCAAGGTGGCGAGCACTCCGGTCCTGTGCTCCTTCAGGAGGTTCAACAGAGGGCTGGTGGCGGGTGGCTGGCTCATGACTGCTCCGGATCTGAGGTCGTGACGGCTGCGGATGCGGCGATGAATCGCGCTGGTGTACGGATCAACGCGAACCCCCCGGCCGATGTTTCGGTCCCTCGTCTTCTTCACCCGGAAGAGTGGTGAGGCCCGCGTCGTCGGCCCCGGCGCCCGCGCCGCGCCGCGCCGAAACCCGGAACCCGGAACCCGGAACCCGGAACGGTCAAGCCTCCGGCTCTGCGAGGGGGAACGCCATCACCGTGGCCCCGACGCCGACCGTGCCGGGCGCGTGCGGGGTCCGCGCCGCCGCGTGCAACTCGTCGAAAAGCCCGGCCAGCCGTCGCCGGAAGTCCTCCCAGACCTCCGGCGCGACCCACAGTTCGGCGTCCGAGGTGACCCCTTCCGCGCCGTGGGCGCGGCGTCCCGCCCGTTCCCGCATGGTGTGCGACAGCGTTTCGGCGATCAGCGGCGCCGCCTCGTGCCGCTGGTCGGAGAGCGGGGACCCGTGCACCGCCCGGTAACGGCGTTCCCTGCCGCCGCGATTGGTCCGTACCTCTGCCAGCTCCACCAGGCCCACGGCGTCGAGACGTCGCAGGTGCTGGCTGGCCAGCGCGTGCGAGATGCCCAGTTCCCGGGCCAGCTCGGCGGCCGACAGCGGCGCGTTCCAGACCAGGGAGACCATGCGCAGCCGCATCGGATGGGCAAGGGCGCGCAGCAGGGGATCGGTCGCGGTCATGGCCCCATTAGACCGCGCCGCTCCTGCCGCACCCAGACCGTCTCCTCCCGTCCACGGGTCATCTCCGCCCGTCCGCCTCGTTCCGCCCGTCTCCGCCCCCACCCCCTCCGCCGCACCCACCGGCCCGTTGCCGCCGACAACTCCCAAGCAATATGTTGGGAGTCATGAGCGTGCGGGACGTGCTGAGCAACCGGACGACGGCCATCTACATGGGCGGTGTCCTGGTCTCGGGTTTCGGGGACTCGGCGATGCTGCTTGTCGCGGGGGTCTGGGTGAAGTCGCTCACCGGATCGAGCAGCCTGGCCGCCGCGGTGACCTTCTGCGTCTGGGCGCCCACCCTGGTCGGCCCCCTGCTGGGCACGGTCGCCGACAGAGTGCGCCGGAGGCCGTTGCTGATCCGGGTCAACGCTGTGCTCGGGGCCGTGCTCCCGCTGCTGCTCGCCGTTCGTGCCGGCCGGGACGTCTGGCTGCTCTTCCTCGTCCTGGTCGTGGTCGGCGCCGGTTCCGTGCTCTCCGACGCGGCCGAGGCGGGCATCGTGACCACCGCCGTCCCGGCCGACCTGCGCGGCGACTTCAACGGTCTGCGGATGACGGTCAACGAGGCCATGAAGCTGCTGGCCCCGCTCGCCGGTGCCGGACTGTTCCTGAGGTACGGCGGCGGGGCCGTCGCGATCCTGGACGCCGCCACCTTCGTCCTGGCCGCCTTCGCCTTCTCGGCCCTGCGGATCCGGGAGGTCCCCCCGGCCCCGTCCGCGGTCGGCTGGCGGGCGCAGACGTCCGAGGGGATACGGGTGCTGCGTGATCATCCACTGCTGCGTCGGCTGGTCGCGGCAGGCGCGGTGGCGATGCTGCTCTCCGGAATCAGCAGTTCCGCCATCTACGAGATGAACGACGCCGGACTGCACCGCCCGCCCGCGTTCGTGGCGGTGCTCTACGCGGTGCAAGGCAGTGGTTCGATCGTTGCCGGACTGGTCGCCGGCGCGGTCATGCGCCGCCTTCCCGAGCGTGCCTTCGCCGCCACCGGTCTGCTGCTGTTCACCACCGGCGCCGCCGTACGGGCCGCGCCCTCGCTCCCCGCGGTCCTGGCCGGGACGCTGGCCATCGGCGTGGGCCTGCCCTGGGTCGTCGTGGCCGCCTTCACCGCGGTCCAGCAGCACATACCGTCCGCACTGGTCGGCCGAGCGGCGGCCGCCGCCGGCACCGTGGTCTTCGGCCCCACCGCCCTGGCCGCTGCGATCGGGGCCGGGCTGGTCGCGCTCGTCGACTATCGCGCCCAGTTGGCCGGGGTCGGCGTCGCCGGCCTCCTGGCCGCGTGGCTCCTGCTGCTGCGTGACCCTGCGCCCGAAGCGGGCCCCGCCCGCCGATCGGGCTCCGCCGAGGAGGAGGGGGCTCGCCCGGTGGTGCCCGCGGACCACCGGCCGGACGTCGGTGACGCCGGCGGCCAGTGGTAGCGGTGGATTCCCGCGCCGCCGCCTTCGAACATCTCTGCCGGCCGTTCCGGGCGATGCCTGGACGCGATACCGGGTCGCCGCCTCCCGCGCCATGGGCTGCGGTCGGGCCGGCCGCCTTTGCCGCCGGGGGCGCCGCCCTGCCCGCCTCCCGTACGTCCTCGGCCGTATGGATCAGGCCATCGGCCCGGGCTCTGCCTGCTTCCACCCGTGTTGCGGCGCCGTCGTCCCTGAGCGCTGTCCCGTGCGACCGGCATTCGTCCGCATTCCCGCAGGTCCCACCAGTAGTGACCGATGATGTTGATCGTACGCGCGTTCGAAATCTGGTCTATGGTGGGGAGAGGAGAGGGGACCTGGTCGACGGGGGGAGGTCGCACTGCGGGAGGCACGGATGGGTGGTGGCGGTTTCACACACCTCCATGCCGTATCCGGGTTCTCGCTGCGCTACGGGGCAGGACACGCGGAACACCTCGCGGAACGGGCGGCGGAGCGGGGCATGGACGCACTGGCGCTGACCGACAGGGACACGGTGGCCGGAATCGTACGGTTCGCGAAGGCGTGCGAGCGGGCAGGAGTGCGACCGCTGTTCGGCGCGAACCTCGCCGTTCCCGGTTACGAGGACCGCCCGCAGGACCGTACCGGCCGCGGCCAAGGCGTCGGCGGCGACCGTACCGGCGCCCGCCGTACCACGCCGCGTACTCCCGTGCGCGGTGGCGCCTTCATCGACGAGAGTGCTCCCCGGGCCGTCTTCCTCGCCAGGGACCGGGCCGGCTGGGCCGCCCTGTGCCGGATGATCTCGGCCGCCCACCGGGGGACCTTTCCGGGCGGTCCGCGGCCCCGGCTGGACTGGACGGACCTGGCCGGGGACGGCCTGTTCGCGCTGCTCGGGCCGGACTCCGAGGTCGGCCGCGCGCTGACGGCCGGCCGGCCCGACCGCGCCGCGCGGCTGCTCGCGCCCTGGCGGGAGGTCTACGGGAGCGCGCTCAGGCTGGAGGCCGTCTGCCACAACCGGCACGGCACCGGGCCGGGCTCGCTGCGGCTGGCCGCCCGTACCGTCGCCTTCGCCGCCGACCAGGGTGTCACCGCGGTGCTCAGCAACGCCGTGCGCTACCCCGACCCCGGCCAGGGGGAGGTGGCCGACATCCTGGACGCCGCCCGCCGGCTGACGCCCATCGACGCCCGCAAGCCCGAGCTGCTGGACAGCGGTGAACGCTGGCTCAAGGGGGCGGCCGACATGGCCAGGATCGCCGAGCGGGTCGCGGAGGCCGCCGGACAGGGTCGCGGCGGCGCCCACCGCCTGCTGCGGGCGACGGAGGAGACCGCCGGGGACTGCGCCGTGGATCCGGGTGACGACCTGGGCATCGGCCGTCCGCACTTCCCCGAGTCGGAGATGGTCGGCGGCGGAGCCCGCGGCGCCGACCGGGTGCTGTACTCCCGCTGCGCCGCCGGCCTGGTCCGCAGGGGTTACGACCGCAAGCCCGCGTACTGGCGCCGCCTGGAGGCGGAACTGGACGTCATCCGCCGGCTGGACTTCGCCCCGTACTTCCTCACCGTCGGCCAGGTCGTGGACGACGTGCGGGCGATGGGGGTACGCGTGGCCGCCCGCGGCTCAGGGGCCGGATCGCTGGTCAACCACCTGCTGGGCATCGCCACCGCCGACCCCCTGGAGCACGGCCTGCTCATGGAGCGCTTCCTGTCCGTCCACCGCAAGGAGCTGCCCGACATCGACATCGACGTGGAGTCCGCCCGGCGGATCGATGTCTACAAAGCGATTTTCGACCGCTTCGGCGCGGAGCGGGTCGCCACCGTGGCGATGCCCGAGACCTACCGGGTCCGGCACGCGGTCCGCGACGTGGGTGCCGCGCTCGGCATGGACCCGGTGGTCGTCGACCGGCTGGCCAAGTCCTTCCCGCACATCCGGGCCAGGGACGCCCGCGCCGCCCTCGCCGAGCTCCCCGAACTGCGCGCGGTGGCCGGTGAGGACCACGGACGGCTGTGGGAGCTGGTAGAGGCGCTGGACGGCCTGCCCCGGGGGGTCGCCATGCACCCGTGCGGGGTGCTGCTCTCCGACGCGACCCTGCTGGACCGCACCCCCGTCATGCCGACCAGTGGGGAGGGCTTCCCCATGTCGCAGTTCGACAAGGACGACGTGGAGGAGCTGAAACTGCTCAAACTGGACGTCCTGGGCGTACGGATGCAGTCCGCGATGGCCCACGCCGTGAAGGAGGTCGAGCGGGCCACCGGCGAGCACCTCGACCTGGACGACCGTACCCGGGTCCCCGACGACGACCCGGCGATGTACGAGCTGATCCGCTCCGCCGAGACCCTCGGCTGCTTCCAGATCGAGTCCCCGGGCCAGCGCGACCTGGTGGGCCGGCTGCAGCCTGCCACCTTCCACGACCTGGTGGTCGACATATCGCTCTTCCGTCCGGGTCCTGTCGCCGCCGACATGGTGCGCCCCTTCATCGAGGCCCGGCACCACCGTGCGCCGGTCCGCTACCCGCATCCCGACCTGGCGCGGGTGCTGGAGGAGACGTACGGGGTCGTGGTCTTCCACGAGCAGGTGATCAGGATCTTCGACGTGATGACCGGCTGCGGACTCGCGGTGGCCGACGAGCAGCGCCGCGCCCTGTCCGACCCGGACCGGCAGGGCCAGGTGATGGCCTGGTTCGGCGCCCGGGCGCGCTCTCGCGGCTACTCGGCCGAGGAGATCCGGCGCACCTGGGAAATCCTGGCCGCGTTCGGCAGCTACGGCTTCTGCAAGGCGCACGCCGTCGCCTTCGCGGTGCCCACATACCAGTCCGCCTGGCTCAAGGCGCACCGCCCCGCCGCCTTTTACGCGGGATTGCTCACTCACGACCCCGGCATGTACCCCAAGCGGCTGTTGCTCGCGGACGCCCGGCGGCGCGGGGTGCCGGTGCTGCCGTTGGACGTGAACAAGTCCGACGCGGATTATCGAATCGAACTGGTGTCCGGGACTTGGGGGTTGCGGCTGGGCCTGGCGGATGTGCACGGCATCAGCGAGGCGGAGACCCGACGCCTGGTCGCGGGGCAGCCGTATACCTCGCTGCAGGACATGTGGCAGCGGGCGCGTCCCGGCCGGCCGCTGGCCGAACGGCTCGCCCAGGTCGGCGCACTGGACGCGTTCGGCGCCAACCGACGTGACCTGCTGCTGCAGATCGCCGAACTCCACAGGCAGGGGCGGGCCAAGGGGGCCCACGAGGGCCAGCTCCCGCTCGGCGGGGACGACGGCCGCGCCGGGCCCGCGGGCCTGCCCGACATGGACGCGGGCGAACGCCTGGGCGCCGAGCTGGGTGTCCTCGGCATGGACGCCACCCGCCACCTGATGCGCGACCACCACTCCTTCCTGGAGGAGCTCGGCGCGGTCCCGGCCCGGCGGCTGCGGGACATCAGGCACGGGCAGACCGTGCTGGTCGCCGGAGCCAAGGGCGCCACTCAGACGCCCCCCATCCGTTCCGGCCGGCGGGTCATCTTCACCACCCTCGACGACGGCACCGGCCTGGTGGACTGCGCCTTCTTCGACGACAGCCACGAGGCATGCGCCCACACCGTCTTCCACTCCTTCTTGCTGCTGGTCCGGGGCGTGGTCCAAAAACGCGGGCCGCAGAGCCTCAGCGTGGTGGGTGCGGCCGCCTGGAACCTGGCCGAACTCCTCGAACTGCGCCGCACCGGCGGCCTGGAGGCGGTGGCGCGGCGGCTCGCGCAGGAGCCGGGCACCGGGGACGGGGCCCCGGGCGGAGGCGCCGGGACCGCCGATGATTCCGGTCACCCCGATGATTCAGGTCACCCCGACGAGGACCGCCGCATCCGCCTGCCGACCGGCTACGAACTTCACCCGTGGGCCGATCTGCGGCCCGCGGGCGACGGCGCGGCGACCGGCCGCAAACTATGGCATTCGAGTCCGGGGAGCGCGGGATGAACAGTCACTCCGAGTCCTCTGCGCGGACCGCAAGCACAACCACAACCGCAACCTATGCGGGGGCCACGCCGGACGCGCGGACCGCACCCTATGTGCCGCACGTGCTTCACATACGGTTCCGGACCGCGTCCGGCGCCGCACCCGGGGCGGACACCTATGAGCAACTGCTCGACCTGCTCTCCGGGTTCACCCCGGTCGTCGAGGCCCTGCCGCCGGACGCCGCGCTCGCCGACGTACGCGGCAGTCTGCGCTACTTCGGCCAGGACGCCGCCGGACTCGCCCTGCTGCTGCGAGTGCGGGCCCTGGCCCAGTGCGGCGCCGACTGCGTGATCGGGATCGCGGCCAACCCGCTGCTCGCCCGCCTCGCCGCAAGGGAGGCACCGCCCGAGCCGATCCTCGTCCTCCCCGGCGCCCCGGACGCCGTCGCCGCCTTCTTGGACCCGCTGCCCCCCGACGCGCTGTACGGGGTCGGACCCGCCACCGCGAAGACCCTGGCCACCTACGGCCTGGTCACCCTCGGCCGGATCGCCGCCACTCCGCTCGGCACCTTGCAGCGGATAGTCGGCGTGAGCGCCGGTCGCCGTTTGTACGCCCAGGCCAGGGGCGTGGACCCTACTCCCGTCACCCCCAACGCCCCGGCCCGCGCCCTGGCCGCGGAACACCGTTTCGGCCGCGACGAACTGGACCCCGCGCGGCACCGTCGCGCCCTGCTGGCCCTCTGCGAGGATCTCGGCACCAGGCTGCGGGCCGGCCACCAGGCTGCGGGCGCCCTCACCCTGACCGTCCACTACGCCGACCGCTCCTCGACGGTCCGGACCCGTGCCCTCCCCGAGCCGACCGGCCACAGCCCGGCGCTGACCGCGCTCGCGTACCGGTTGCTCGCCTCACTCGGCCTGCAACGGGCCAGGGTCCGGGCGGTCGCCCTGCGCGCGGAAGGACTGATCCCCGCCGAACTCGCCTCCAGGCAGCTCGCCTTCGATCCGGCCGACGACCGGGCCCGCCGTATCGAGGCCGTCGCCGACCGGGCCCGCGCCAAGTTCGGCCCCAAGGCCGTACGCCCGGCGACCCTGTCGGACTCGGCGGCATAGACGACCGACGTGGGACTCTTCGCCATGGCCGGCGATCGGATCCGGCGCGCTGCGACGCGTCCGGCCCCCGCGGGACGTCATCCAGGCAACGTGGGACAGTGGCCGCATGACAGCACCCGGCTCCGGTCCCGGCCGCGGGCCCACCGCCCGCGATGTGGTGGAGGCGCTCGTCGACCCCGGCAGTTGGCGCGGCTGGGACGAGCCGTTCACCGCGCTCCCCGCCGATCCCGACTATCGCGAGGCACTGGTCGCGGCCCGGCGGCGCACCGGACTCGACGAGTCCGTGATCACAGGCGAAGGGCGGATCGGCGGCCGCGCGGTGGCGCTGATGGCGGGTGAATTCGGCTTCCTGGGCGGCTCGATCGGGGTCGCCGCCGGCACCCGGCTGGTCACCGCGGTCGAACGCGCGACCAGGGAGCGGCTGCCACTGCTGGCCACCCCGGCGTCCGGCGGCACCCGGATGCAGGAGGGAACCGTCGCCTTCCTCCAGATGGTCAAGGTCACCGCGGCCATCGCCGACCACAAGGCGGCCGGCCTGCCGTACCTGGTCCACCTGCGGCACCCGACGACAGGTGGGGTACTCGCCTCCTGGGGCTCCCTCGGCCATGTCACCTCGGCCGAACCGGGCGCGCTGATCGGCTTCCTGGGCCCGCGCGTGCACCACGCCCTTTACGGCGAGGAGTTCCCGCCCGGGGTGCAGACGGCGGAGAACCTCCACGCCCACGGGCTGATCGACGCCGTACTCCCCGCCACGGCGCTGGCCGCCGTCGCCGCCGCAGCGCTCGACGTCCTGTGCGGCGAGCAGCGTCCGGACGCGGCGGACGACGAGACCCCGGCCGTCTCTGCCCCGCCGCTGCCGGCCGGAGGCGGGACACCCCCCTATGACACCGCCGACTCCCTCCGGCGCAGCCGCCGTCCCGGACGACCGGGGTTGCGAGGGCTGCTGCGGTACGCCACAGCGGTCACTCCGCTCAGCGGCACCGGCGCGGGGGAGCGGGACCCGGGGTTGCTGCTCGCCCTGGCCCGCTTCGGCCCGTCGCCGTGCGTGGTCCTCGGGCACGACCGGCTGCCGGCCCAGGCCGCGCCCGCGCCACTCGGACCGGCCGGTCTGCGCGAGGCCAGGAGGGGCATGCGGATTGCCGCGGACCTCGGCCTTCCGCTGCTCACCGTCATCGACACCGCGGGCGCAGCCTTGTCCCGGGCCGCGGAGGAGGGCGGCCTGGCCGCCGAGATCGCCCGCAGCCTCGCCGACCTGGTCACCCTCCCGGCGCCGACGCTGTGCCTGATCCTCGGTCAGGGCGCAGGTGGCGGCGCCCTCGCCCTGCTCCCCGCCGACCGGGTGCTCGCCGCCCGGCACGCCTGGCTGTCCCCGCTGCCGCCCGAAGGCGCTTCCGCCATCCTGTACCGCACCACCGGCAAGGCCGCCGAACTGGCCGAACGCCAGGGCATCGGTGCCCCGGCACTGTTCGAGAACGGGATCGTGGACGCCGTCGTCCCCGAAGACCCGGACGCCGCCGATGATCCGGACCGGTTCCTCGCCCGCCTCGCCTCCGTCGTCGGCCGCGAACTCGCCCGGTTGCGAGCCCTCGACCCGGACCGGCGGACGGCCGCTCGCCGCGCGCGTTACCGCGGGCTGGGCGAGGTCTGAGCGGTCCGTGGGCGATTGCCCGCGTTCCGCTCCCGTCGGCCGTGCCGGACCCGCCGGCCCCCGTCAGCGGCCGCCGGGGGCCGTTGTCAGTGGTGGGTGGCAGGCTGTTCCCATGACCACAGGGAGTGACGACCGGCAGTTCTGGGACGCGGCGGCGGCCCGCTTCGACGACGAGCCCGACCACGGCCTGCGCGATCCGCGAGTGCGTGCGGCCTGGGCCGGCCGCCTGCGCTCGTGGCTGCCCGACCCGCCGTCCGACGTGCTCGACGTCGGCTGCGGCACGGGGAGTTTGGCCCTGCTCGCCGCGGAGCAGGGCCACCGGGTCACGGCGGTGGACCGCTCCGAGCCAATGGTCGCGCTGGCCCGCGAGAAGCTGGCCGGCACAACTGCCCGGGTGCTGGTCGGCGAGGCCACCGCGCTGCCCGTCGAGGCCGGGTTCGACGTGGTGCTGGTCCGCCATCTCCTGTGGGCGCTGCCCGACCCGGCCGCCGTGCTGCGGTACTGGGCGGGCCTGCTGCGGCCCGGTGGCCGGCTCGTCCTGATCGAGGGGCGCTGGGGGGCGGTCACCCCGGTCGGCCTGACCGCCGGGACCCTCGGCGAACTGGCCGCGCCCCTCGGCGGCACTTTCGGGATCGAGCAGCTCGGCCACGACCCGGCCCTGTGGGGACGCCCGGTGGACGACGAGCGGTACGCGGCGGTGGTGCGCCCGGCCGGCCCGGCGCCGCGCCGGCACCGCGAGATCGTCGACGTCCATCTCGTGCTGCGGCGGGGCGACCGCGTCCTGCTCGCCCGCCGGGCCAACACGGGATACGCGGACGGGCTGCTGCACGTGCCCTCCGGCCACGTGGAGGACGGCGAGGACGTCAGAAGCGGAATGATCCGTGAGGCACGCGAGGAGATAGGGGTCGAGCTGACGCCGGAGGACCTGACCGCCGCCGTGGTGATGCAGCACCGGGCGCCCGACGGCGGAGCACGGATCGGCTGGTTCTTCGTCGCTTCGTACGGAATCGGCGGCGAGCCCGTCAACCGGGAGCCCGACAAGTGCTCCGAGCTGGTCTGGCACCCCCTCGACGCACTGCCCGACGACATGGTCGCCTACTGCCGCGCCGGCCTCGACGCCTACCGAGCGGGGCTGCCCTTTCTGCTCCACCTGCACGAGAAGGGGGACGTCATCGCCTACGACCCGGCCGGTCCGCGGCGGGCGGTCCCGCTGGCACCGCCCGCTGTGCCAGGATCACGCCCATGAGCCTGGAGATCACCATCGACCCGGACGCGGCCACCGCCCCGTACGAGCAACTGCGCGCCCGGATCGCGGAGGAGGCCCGCACCGGCCGGCTCCCGGTCGGCTACAAGCTGCCGACGGTACGCGGCCTCGCCGAGCAGTTGGGGCTTGCCGCGAACACCGTCGCCAAGGCCTACCGCGCCCTGGAGACGGACGGCGTGATCGAGACCCGCGGTCGCCACGGTACTTATGTGGCGGCGGGTGACGCCCGGGCCCGCGAAGTGGCCGCCGCCGCGACGGCGTACGTGGACCGGACCCGCCGGCTCGGCCTCGACCGCGACGCCGCCCGAGCCGCGGTGGAGGAGGCACTTCGCGCGGCGTACGGCGACGAGTAGCACGCTCCCGGGCACGAGCCTTTCCCGGCCTGTGCCGACGGACGGCCGACGGGAACCGTCCGGGCGCCGTCCGTGTCCGGGCGGCACGTCGGGCCCGGCCGGCAGGTGAAAGGCGTCAGAGGTATCAGAGGTATCAGAGGTAGAGGCCGTCCGCCGCGGGCGGGGTCACGGGCAGGGTGGTCGAGGTGCCCCGGCGCAGCGCGTACAGCTCGGCGAGGGTCGCTCCGTCGCGGCCGACGCCCTCGGACGTGCCGAGCCAGGACACCGCCTCGTCGTGTGTCAGCGGCCCGACCTCGATCCGGGCGAGGCAACGGCCCGGCCGGACTACCGCGGGGTGCAGCCGCTCCAGATCCTCGTTGGTGGTGATGCCGACGAGGACGTTGCGGCCCTGCCCGAGGAGGCCGTCCGTGAGGTTGAGCAGCCGGGAGAGCGCCTGGCCGGTCTGGTGCTTGGCCTGACCGCGGATCAGCTCGTCGCAGTCCTCCAGGAGGAGCAGCCGCCAGCGGCCGCCTGTGCCCTCGTCCTCGCCGATGGCGATGGACATGAGGTAGCCGACGTCGTTGAACAACCGCTCCGGGTCCAGTACGCAGTCGACCTGGCACCAGTCGCGCCACGCGCGGGCGAGGGTGCGCAGCGCCGAGGTCTTGCCGGTGCCGGGCGGACCGTGCAGGAGCAGCAGCCGGCCCGAGATGTCGTCCGCGGTCAGCTTCATCAGGCCGTCCATCGCCTCGGCGACGGGCGCGGTGTAGTTGACCCGCAGCTCCTCCCAGGTGGCGGCGGCGATCTGCCGGGTGGTGCGGTGCGGTCCGCGGTGCGGCGAGACGTACCAGAAGCCCATGGTGACGTTGTCCGGCTGCGGCTCCGGCTCGTCCTCCGCATCGTCCACCGACGACTTCAGGACCTGCTCGGCCAGCTCGTCGCTGACGGCGGCCACGGTGACGTCGGCGCCGCGGTTCCAGCGGGAGACGAGGATCGTCCAGCCCTGCCCCTCGGCGAGCGTGGCGCTGCGGTCCTTGTCGCGCGCCTGGCGCAGCACCGCCGCGTCGGGCGGCAGCAGGGTGAGTCCGGCCTTGACGGCTTCCAGTGAGGCGCCCCGGGCGTACGGCTGCTCACCCGAGGTGAACCGGCTCAGGAACAGCGCGTCCACCACGTCGGACGGCGAGTCGCTGTCGTCGAGGCGTACGTGGACGGGCAGTGCACGGTACGGGTCGGTCGGCCCGGCCTCGCGCCCCGCGGCCTTCCGGACCCTTTGACCGGGCTTCCTCCCCGCGGTCCTTCCGGTCGTTTCCCGATCCGGGCGGTCGGCCGCGGTGCGCTGCTTCACCTGACTCGCTGGACTCGCTGGACTCTGTGCGTTCGCCGGGTCCGGCGAACCGGCGGACCTGTCGGCTCCGGTGGGCGCCACGTGCCTCCTCGGCTCATGGGATGTCGCGGACATGCGGCCATGATCCGGCACTCGCCTCCGATTCGCCCACCGCTTTTCGTACCGGGGCGCCGTGCGAGACCTTGCCGTTCATACTGTCATACTTCTTAATTCGCTCTAAAGGGTTGATTCCTGACGGTGTGCCTGGGACATAAATGCCTCGACCCTGCCAGGGGAGGTTTCCCGTGAAGATGCCCCGCTTCGCGTCGGCCCTGTCCGCGCTGCTCCTCGCCTCCGGTCTCACCCTCGCCGGTGCCGGTCCGGCCCGGTCCGCCGGTCCCGTCTACGTGGCGCTGGGTGACTCGTATTCCTCCGGACTGGGCGCCGGGGCGTACGACAGCGCCTCAGGGGACTGCCGGCGCAGTCCCAACGCCTATCCCGCGCTGTGGGCCGCGGCCCATCACGCGACCTCGTTCGCCTTCGCGGCGTGCGCCGGTGCGTCGACCACCGACGTCGTCGACAAGCAGTTGAACCGCCTCGGCGCGGCCACGAGCCTGGTCAGCGTCACCGTCGGCGGCAATGACGCCGGGTTCGCCGACGTCATGTCGACCTGTGTGCTGCACTCGCAGGCCACCTGTCTGAGCCGGGTCGCCCAAGCGCGCGACTATGTCGACAAAACACTTCCGGCGCGGCTCGACGCCACCTATGCGGCGATCCGCGTCCGGGCGCCGCGCGCCCACGTGGTCGTCGTCGGCTACCCGCGTTTCTACGAAGTGCCCGGTGACTGCTTGCTGGGCCTCACGGACACGTCGCGCAACGCGATCGACGCGGCCGCCGACGACCTCGACGGTGTCCTCGCCAAGCGGGCCGCCGACCACGGCTTCGCCTTCGCCGACGTCCGCCGTGCCTTCACCGGCCATGAACTGTGCTCGGGATCGCCCTGGCTGCACAGCCTGACCCTTCCGCTGGAGGAGTCGTACCATCCCACCGCGGCGGGGCAGCACGGCGGTTACCTGCCGCCGTTCGGCGCGGTGGCCTGAACCGCCGCCCGAACCCGGCACCCTGCCGATCCCGGGGTGCGGGGCCGGTCGAACAAAGTCCCATGGAACGTCAACAGCCTTGACAGCAAGGTGAATACGGCGCCGAGGTCCGCCCCGCGATGCACAGGTGACGTGGCGGGGAGATAGGGTTACCCTGCCCGAGCCGGGTGCCCTCGTCAGGGTGGGGAGAGTCATGGAACAGATAGCGATGCCGAGCAGGCCGAGAGTGCCTGCCATCAACGGCGGTTCGAGCGTGTCCAGCGCCCGACTGGATCGGCATCTGGCGGTACTGGCCGGGCCCGCGATCCCGCAGCGCGAGGCCGAGGAGGCGACCGTGCTCATGCGGGAGCTCACCTCGCGCAACACCGTGCACGCCAGGGCCAACAAGGGAGCGCGCGTCTCGCTGTTCGCCCCGCTGCGGCGGCTGCGGCGGTCGCTGTTCGGCAACCACGGCTGATCCACCCGGCGCTCCGGCTCGCCCATGCGGCGGCCACACCGTCCCGGCTCGGCGCCGCCTCGTGCGGCGCCTCGGTGTGCCCGCCGTGCCCGCACAGCGCGACGTCCGTGTCCCTGCACGGACCTTCAGGACCCGGGCGGTCCGCGCCGGCTCACAGCAGCGCGAACTGCCCGTCCGGGCCCTCCTCGTGGTGTTCCAGCACGGAGGCGGGCCGCCGCCTCGCCTCGGGCACGGGAACGATCCCGCAGGCACGCAACTCTCCCACCCCCACGGCCGCCCCCCTCTCCTCGTCCAACCGCTCCGCGAAAGCTGCCAGCCGCGGCCGCAGTTCGGCCAGCAGCGTGAGTACGCTGACGAGTTCCAGCAGCTCCGACGTCGTGGTCCTGGACCAGCGGGCCGGCCGCAGCGCCTCCAGCGAGCCCGGCTCGCCCGGCGCCGTCCGCTCCTCGTACCACGCCTCCAGTACCCGCACCCCGCCCGCCGTGCACTCCCACGCGCCCGGCGACACCGGGGACACCTGGCCCTCGCCGATCCGCAGCGCGCGTTCCTCCACGTCGTACGCCAGTTCGCCGGGCTTCGGGGCGGCCGGCAGAGGCGCCCGCACGTAGGGGCGGCTCCCGCCGGGCAGCCGCAACCGCTCCCGGTCCAGGCCCGCGGCGGGATCGGCGTACCGCGTGCCTCTGGTGTGCAGCCACAGCGACCGCCGGCCCAGCACCAGGCCGTCCCGCCAGACCTCGGGATCCGCGGTCAGCGGTACGACGCAGCCCTCGGGCGTTCGCCGCGCCGCGGCCGCGACCCAGGCCAGTACGTCCTCCGCGCCTACGGGCGCGCCCAGCCGGTCCGCAAGCCATCGCGTCAAGCCGGGGGCCAGGTTGGGGTCGGCGCCGCCGGGCTGCCGGTACAGCGGGCGTATCCGGCCGGGCCTGCCGCCGGGCGAGCGGCCGTCGGGAAGAAGCGCCGAGAACACCACCGTGGGCTCCGCCGCCTCCGGGTGGAACGCCTGCTCCACCGCGAACACCTGCCGGTCGTCGGCGACACGCCACAGCTCGGGCCTGGCCGCGTCGATCAGCCGGTGGTCCGGGATCAGCCACTGCTGGTCGTACGGACCGTGGCCGACCCGCACCGGCTCCGGGCAGGGACCGTCCTCCCCCGCCAGCGCCGTGGTGGGCGTGCGATGGCCGGGGAGCTGGGCGACGGGCGTGTGAAGGGTCCTGGCCCGCGTCCGGCGCATCAGCGCGGCTTTGGTCTCCTCGTCCGCCGCCCCGGTGAGCAGGGCCCAACGCGCCTTCAGGCAGACCGGATCGGGGGCCAGAGGCCAGCCCCGGCCGATCCGCGGCGGGCTTACGGACCATGGCATCAGATCGTGCAGCAAAGGCGCGTCGTCGCTCACCGCACGCATGCTACTGACGCCGCTCAGGGTGCCTCCATCGTCACCGTGAAGGAGAACCGGTCGCCGCGGTAGTGGATCCGCACCACGTCCACCGCCCGCCCCTCGTCGTCGTAGGTCACCCCCGTGTAGTGCAGTATCGGACTGAGCAACGGCACCTGGAGGAGCCTGGCCGTCTCCGGCGCGGCCAGTCGCGCCTCCACGGTGTCGGTGATCCTGCTGATCCGCACCCCCAGCACATCCCTGAGCACCTTGGTCATCGGCCAACGCTCCAGATCGGCCAGATCGATCCGCGCGGCCAGCTCGGGCCGGACGAAGTTCTCCGCCCAGTTGGTCGGTTCGCCGGACTCGTCGCAGCGCAGCCGCCGGTACGCGACGGCCTCGGTGAGTCCGGGGAAGTGCTCGGCGGCCTCCGGCGGCAGTGGTGCGGGCCCGTGCTGCAGCACCGCCGTGCGTCCGCCGGACTGCTGGGCCACGATCGCGTCCACGGACCCCAGCAGCTTCACCGGCGCCCCGCGCTGGGCGGTGGGCTCGATGAACGTGCCGCGCCGTCGATGCCGGGTGATCAGCCCCTCGTCCTCCAGCTCCTTCAGCGCCTGCCGCATGGTGAGGACGCTCACGCCGTAGTGGGCGGCGAGCTCGTCCTCGGTCGGCAGCCGCAGCGGCGCGTCCGGATGCCGGCCCAGTATCGATGCCCGCAGCGACTGCGAGACCTGATACCACAGCGGCAGCTTGCTGTTGAGGACCAGGGAGTCAGGGGCGAAGGAGGTCACGACCGGAAGTTTCTCGCAAGTCCCTCCCACACCGCGTCGTAGCCCTGCTGGCGGTGCCCCGCTTCCAGCGCGAACCGGGTGGGCACGACCGGCCAGCGCGTCTCGAACATGAACGCCAGCCCGTCGTCCACCTTCTGCGGTATGAGCTCGGCGGTGCTGGCCCGCTCGAAGGTGGCGCGGTCCGGGCCGTGCGCCGACATCATGTTGTGCAGCGAGGCGCCGCCGGGGACGAAGCCCTCCGCCTTCGCGTCGTAGGCACCCTCGATCAGGCCCATGAACTCCGACATCACGTTGCGGTGGAAGTACGGCGGGCGGAAGGTGTCTTCGCCCACCAGCCAGCGGGGCGCGAACACCACGAAGTCGACGCCCGCGAGCCCAGGAGTGTCGGAGGGGGACGTGAGCACGGTGAAGATCGACGGGTCCGGGTGGTCGTAACTGATCGACCCCAGCACGTTGAACCGGCGCAGGTCGTAGACGTACGGCACGTGGCTGCCGTGCCAGGCGACGACGTCCAGGGGGGAGTGGTCGTACACCGCCGCCCAGAGGTTGCCGCCGAATTTGTTGACGACTTCGATGTCCTCCTCACGGTCCTCGTACGCGGCGACCGGGGCGAGGAAGTCCCGGGCGTTGGCCAGGCCGTTGGCCCCGATCGGGCCCAGGTCGGGAAGCTGGAAAGGCCGTCCGTAGTTCTCGCACACATACCCGCGTGCGGCCCCCTGCGGGAGCTCCACCCGGAAGCGGACGCCGCGCGGGATCAGCGCGACATGCCCGGGTTCGGCTCGCAGCAGGCCCAGCTCGGTCCGCAGGAGCAGGGCGCCCTCCTGCGGGACGATCAGGAACTCGCCGTCGGAGGAGGAGAAGACCCGCGTGTCCATGGAGGTGTTGGCCGCGTACCAGTGGATGCCGATGCCTTCACGGCGCAGCACGTCCCCGTTCCCGCCCATGGTGACCAGACCCTGCACGAAGTCCGTGGGGTCGTCGGGCAGCGGGAGAGGGCTCCAGCGCAGCCGGTTCGGATCCGGCTCCGCCTCGTGGAAGGGAGCGCTGCTCAGCGCGCCGTTCGGGATCCGGCGGTAGGGAGGATGGGCCGCGGACGGGCGGATGCGGTACAGCCAACTGCGGCGGTTGTGGGCCCGCGGCTCGGTGAACGCAGTGCCGCTCAACTGCTCCGCGTACAGGCCGAACGGCGCGCGCTGCGGCGAGTTCCGCCCCTCGGGGAGCGCGCCCGGCACCGCCTCGCTGCTGTGCTCGTTGCCGAAGCCCGGGGAGTACGCCAGGTCCTTGCCCTCCTGACCGCCCCCGAGGCCGCTGACCGCGCTGTCCGTGACCTTCATGATGTGCTCCCTTGCACGTCGCTCCTGATTCCTATGCTGAACCATAGGAATCAGGGCGGCAACCCTCACTTCGGTGCCTGTGGAAAACCCGCCGGACAGGGGACGCCCGGCGGGCGGCCCGTCAGAGGTGGGTCGAGGCGGAGGAGCTCGAGGCCCGGGGCAGGGCGGCCGCCAGCGTCCGGATCGCCGCGGCGGCGAAGACCGCGTGGCCCCGCGCCGAGCCGTGGACCAGATCGGCGCTGAACAGGTCGCGGTCGGCGACGGCCGGATGGTCGTACATCTCCACGACCAATACGCCGTGCCGCCGCGCGGCGGCCCGCGTCACCGAATTCAGCAGCGCCACGCCGTCCTCCAGCGGACCGCCGCGCAGTTGGGGTACGGCGGCGGCCACGTTCGCCAGCGCGTAGCAGAAGACCGTGGTATCGGGGCCCGCGAACCGGGAGAAGAGCAGGTCCAGTTCCCTGTCCAGTGCCTCCGGGGAGAAGCCGGGCAGCAGCAGGTCGTTGCCGCCGCACACCACGGTCACCAGGTCGGGTGCGAAGGCGGCGGCACGGTCGGCCTGGCGCCGCCGCACCTGTGAGGCGGTGAGTCCGCGCTCGCCGAGGTTGAGGTAGGCCAACTCCGGCACGGTGCCCGCCAGCGCCGCGGCCACCCGGTCCGCCCACGGAGCCGTGCGGTAGCCCGGCAGCGGGTCGCCCAACCCCTCGGCGAGGCTGTCCCCGAGCACGGCGAACCGCTTCCACGGGGCACCCCGCAGCAGTCGGGTGCCCTCGCCCGGCCGCAGGCAGTGCGGGTCGGCGGCCTCGGCGGGAAAGACGTCGTCCTCACCGCAGCGGTCGGCGACGGCCCATCGGCCGGCCTTGGTGTCGGTCGCGGTGTCGATCCCGGTCGCGGTGTCGGTCGCGGCGCGGGAGGTGTCGTCGAACGCGGTCATGTCACGACTCCTTGACGATCGTGCGGGCGAGGGCCGGTGCGAGCAGAGCCGCGACCGCCGCGAGGACGGCGCAGGCGAGGTAGACGTCCTGGTAGGCGCGCGGCCCGCCGACCGAGTGGGCGGCGATGATCGAGCCCGTCGCGGCGACCCCGAGGGCGCCGCCCACCTGCCGTGCCGTGGTGGTCATCCCGACGCCCGAAGCGAACCGCAGCGGCGGCAGCGACACGGCGGCCGCCGTGGACAGAGCGGTCAGGGCGGCCCCGAAGGCCGCGCCGCCGATCAATCCCATCGGCAGCCACAGCGCCAGGTAGCGGGTTTCGGGGCCCAACTGCAGGTACGTCCATATGCTCGCCGCGGCAAAAGCCACCATGGAGACGCCGACGACGGCCGGCAGGTGGTGCGGTTTGGCCCGTTTGCCCACGGCGACCGCGGCGAGCGCGGAAGTGAGCGCGCCGGGTGTGACGGCGAACCCCGCCTTCAGTACGGAGTAGTGCCACACGGTGGTCAAGAAGAGCGGGCTGCTCAGCAGCCAGGCGAACAGGGCCGCGCCGGCAAAGGCGGCAATGGCCGAGGACAGGGCGAAAGTACGGTCGCGCAGCAGCGCTGTCTCGACCGCGGGCGCCCTGTGGCCGGCGGAACGGACGAGTGCGGCAGCGGTCAGTGCGGCGCCGCCCGCCGTGCCGGCGACGGTGGCGCCCGAGGTCCAGCCCCAGTCGCTGCCTTTGGTGAGCCCCAGGACCAGCAGGCCGATGCCCGCGGTGAACGCCACTGTGCCCAGTGGATCGGGGAGGCGCCGCCCGGCGCCTGCGGGCTCGGGAAGCCCGCGCACGCCTGCCGCGACCAGCAGGATGCCGATCGGCACGTTGATCAGGAACACCGACCGCCACCCGAAGGCGTTGACCAGCACCCCGCCCAGTGCGGGGCCGGCCGCGGTGGCCATCGAGCCCGCCGCGCCCCAGGCGCCGATCGCCGCCGCGAGCCGGGCGGGCGAAGTCGTGGCAAGGAGCAGTCCCAAGGCGGCCGGGATCATGCCGGCCGCGGCCGCCCCTTGCAGCGCGCGGGCGGTGATCAGCCACGGCAGGCCGGTCGCGGTCGCACACAGCGCGGAGGCGGCGGTGAAGCCGGTGAGTGACAGCAGGAAGACCCGCTTGCGGCCGAAGGCGTCGGCGATCCGCCCCATGGGGGTGAGCAGTGCCGCGAACAAGACGGCGTAGCTGCTCACCACCCAGGAGAGGTCGGAGACGCGGTCGGCCGGGAAGCTGCGGGCCAGGTCCGGGAAGGCCACGTTGACGACGGTGGTGTCGAGGAAGGCGACGAAGGTCGCGCCGGCGCTCAGCAGGAGCACGAGCCCGGCCCGGGAGTCCACGGCGGCGGAGGCGGGCGGAGGGTCCGGCATGACCGGGGAAGAGGGCGTGGGCGAGACAGGTGAAGGGGGTGGGGTTGCGGAGGACATGCCACGGCATCCGTTTCCTCGACGTGATGAACATACTGACGGTACGGAACATACATACCGTAGGTATGTATGTGTCAAGGCCTGCCCTTGGCTAGGGTGGAAAGCGGATCCGTACGACATGGAGGGGCCGGTCGTGGCAGCAGCGCGCTCAGGCAGCGAGAGCGGGACGGGAACCAGGCAGCGCCAGCGCGAGCGGTCGGACGCCACCGTCGAGGACCTGCTCACCGCAGCCCGTGCGCTGTTCGCCGCCGATGGGTACGCGGCGACTTCCCTGGACGCCGTCTGCGAGCGGGCGGGCGTCACCAAAGGCGCGCTCTACCACCACTTCGCCGGCAAGCGGCAGTTGTTCGCCGCCGTCTACGCCCGCGAGCAACTGCGCCTGTCCGACGTGATCTCCGCCGCCTACCTCACGGCCGCCGAAGACCCGTGGCGCGCGCTGTACGAGGGCTGCCGCGCCTATCTGGAGGCATCGCTCGATCCCGAGGTCCAGCGCATCACCTTCTACGACGCGCCAGGGGCGCTCGGCTGGGAGGCCATGCGCGACCTGGCCGACAACTGCCGCGAGATGACCCGACGCGGTGTCGAGCGCGCGATCAGGAAAGGCGCCGTCGCCCCCGGTCCGGCCGAACCGCTGACCTCACTGCTCTACGGCGGACTCAGCGACGCCGCTCTGGCCGTCGTCCGGGCCGAGGACCCACGGACGGCACTGGCCGAGACACTGGCCCAACTGCGCAGGATCTTCGACGCCCTGGCCGTGCGGGACTGACAGCGCGATGTCAGGTCGGCCGAGCCCGCCGGTACCGGCGGCGCACCGCGCCGCGCGCTCGTCCGGTTCCGCAGCGCCGAACGCCCGCAACGCATCCTCGACGGCTGCGCCTGCGCCTGCGCCTGCGTCTGCGCCCGGGAACGGGAACAGGAACGGGAACTGACCGAACAGCGGTCCGCGGATCCTCGCCGGGGCGAAACGGCTGGTACGGGCCTGTCCGGGCGCGGTCCCCGACTGGGCGCGGTGGCGCGTCGCGGAGTTTTCCACAGGGTCCGGAACCGATGTCCGTACGCGCCGGTAATGTCGAAGACGAACGCGCGCCACCGAAGCCGCACGTCCAGGGGAGGACCAGATGACCAGTTCGGGGACCGGGACAGCACTGCGCGTCTGTCCGCTGTGCGAGGCCACTTGCGGTCTCAGCCTGACCATCGACGGGGGCCGGGTCACGCGTGTCCGCGGTGACCGGGAGGACGTGTTCAGCGCGGGCTTCATCTGCCCGAAGGGGGCTTCGTTCGGCGAGCTGGACGCCGACCCTGACAGGCTGCGGCGGCCGTTGGTGCGGCGCGCGGGCCGGCTGGTCGAGGCCGGGTGGGACGAGGCGTTCGCCGCGATCGCCGAGGGGCTCGGCCCGGTCATCCGCCGGCACGGCGGTGGCGCGGTGGGCGTCATGCTGGGCAACCCCAACGTGCACACCATTGCCGGCGGGCTCTACCCCGGTCAGCTGGTCAGGGCGCTGGGCACCCGCAATGTGTTCACCGCCAGCACCCTCGACCAGATGCCCAAGCACGTCTCGTGCGGCTACCTGTTCGGCGACCCCGACGCGATTGCGGTGCCCGATCTGGACCGCACCGACCATCTGCTGCTCATCGGCGCCAACCCCCTGGTGTCCAACGGCAGTCTCGCCACGGCCGCCGACTTCCCCGGGAAGCTCAAGGCGCTGCGCCGGCGCGGCGGCCGCCTGGTCGTGATCGACCCGAACAGCACGAGGACGGCACGTGCCGCCGACCGACATGTGGCGCCCAGGCCGGGCACGGACGCCGCGCTGCTGTTCGCCATGGTGCACGTGCTGTTCGCCGAGAATCTGTCCGACCCCGGTGACCTGGGGCGATACCTGACCGGCACGGAGGACGTCCGCGCCTTGGCCGCCGACTTCACGCCCGAGTCGGTGGCCGCCTATTGCGACGTCCCGCCCGACGACATCAGGTCGCTGGCCCGGGAACTCGCCGCGGCGGAGCGAGCCGTGGTCTACGGGCGGCTGGGCAGCACCGCCGTGGAGTTCGGCACCCTCGCGAGCTGGCTGGTGGACGTGCTCAACGCACTGACCGGCAACCTCGACCGCCCCGGCGGAGCGCTCTTCCCGCTGTCCGCCACCGCCCGCGCACCCAGACCGCCGAAGCCCGGCAGGGGCTTCACCACCGGCCGCTGGCACAGCCGCGTCTCCGGCCATCCGGAGATCAAGAGCGAGTTGCCCGCGGCAGCGCTCGCCGAGGAGATCGACACCCCGGGCGAGGGGAGGCTGCGCGGCCTCATCGTGGTGGCCGGCAACCCGGTGCTCTCCGCACCCGACGGCGACAGGACGGACCGTGCCCTGGCCGGACTGGACTTCATGGTCAGCGTCGACCCGTACCTCAACGAGACCTCGCGCCACGCCCACGTCGTACTGCCGCCGCCTCCGCCCGCCCAGAGCGCGCACTTCGACTTCGCCTTCAGCGCGCTGGCCGTTCGCAACACCGTGCGCTACAGCCCGCCCGCCCTTCCCCTCGAAGCGGGCCGGCTCGACGAACCCGAGATCCTCGCCCGATTGATCCTGGCCGTCCTCGGTAGGAGCGGGCCGCAGGAGCGCCCCGGAAGCGTGGACGAGGAGGCGATCGCACACCGGCTCGGCAAGGAGACCGCCGACCCGCACTCGCCCGTGCACGGCAAGGATCCCGGCGCACTGGCCGCCGTCCTCACCGGCCGCACAGGCTACGAGCGCAGGCTGGACCTGATGCTGCGACTCGGCCCCTACGGCGAGGGTTTCGGCGCGGAACCCGGCGGTCTCAGCCTGACGGAACTGCTGCGGCACCCCCACGGCATCGACCTCGGCCCGCTGCGGCCGCGCATCGCGGAGGTGCTGCGCACGCCGTCCGGCACCGTGGAACTCGCCCCCGCGCCGATCGTCGCCGACGTGCCGCGACTGCGGGAGGCCGTAGCGGGCGGGGCCGGGGGACCGGCACTCGTGCTGATCGGCAGGCGCCATCTGCGTTCCAACAACAGCTGGATGCACAACCTTCCGGCCCTCACCGGCGGCAGCAACCGCTGCACCGCGCAGATGCACCCCGATGACGCCAAGCGGCTCGGGGTGGCCGACGGCGACCCCGTGCGGATCAAGGGCGACGGCGGCGAGATCGTCCTTCCCGCCGAGATCACCGAGGCGCTGCGCCGGGGAGTGGTGTGCGTGCCGCACGGCTGGGGCCACGACCGTGAAGGGACGCGGCAGACGCGGGCCGCGCGGGAGCCGGGTGCGAACGTCAATC
This sequence comes from Streptomyces sp. HPF1205, assembly GCF_020400825.1. Lineage (GTDB taxonomy): Bacteria > Actinomycetota > Actinomycetes > Streptomycetales > Streptomycetaceae > Actinacidiphila. Next base: position 280,832 of record NZ_JAINVH010000004.1, on the reverse strand, counting down.
AGTTGCTCGACGGCAGCCGGCTGGACCCGCTTTCCGGCACGGCGGTGCTCAACGGATTCCCGATACAGGTGGAGGCCGTGCGCTGAAGCCCGGGCAGGGAGGGCGCGTGCGGCTGGAACGGCGAGGCCAGGGGCCGTGACCCACGGCACACCCGAGGCCCGCTGGTTCCATAAAACTATCGGCGCTAGTTTGGGGAACAGGACACAGAGCGGCGACTCCGGAGGGCAGTGGGGTGGACGGCATGACAGGCACGACGGCGGAAGGCACGGTGCGCGCGCACCGGGCGCGTGACGCCATGTACATCGGCGGACGATGGCGCCCCGCGCGGGGCACAGAGCGGATCGACGTGCTCGACCCGGCAACCGAGCGGGTCGTCGGCCGGGTACCGGCCGGCACGGCTCTGGACGTGGACGACGCGGTACGCGCGGCCCGCGCCGCCCTGCCCGGGTGGGCGGCCACCGCGCCGTCCGACCGGGCCGCGGTGCTCGCCGCGGCCCGCGACCTGATGGTTGCCCGCCGGAAGCAGATCGCCGCCACCGTTTCGACCGAGCTGGGCGCGCCGCTCGCCTTCGCCACGGCCGTCCACACCGACCTCCCCGTCGCCGTCATGGGCTCCTACGCCGCCCTCGTCGCCGAATACGCCTTCGAGGAGCGGGCCGGAAACTCGCGGGTCTTCCAGGAGCCGGTGGGCGTGGTCGGCGCGATCACCCCCTGGAACTACCCGCTGCACCAGGTCGTCGCCAAGGTCGCTCCCGCGCTCGCGGCGGGCTGCACGGTCGTCCTCAAGCCGGCCGAGGACACCCCGCTGGTCGCCCAGCTGTTCGCGGAGCTCCTGCACGAAGCGGGACTGCCCGAGGGAGTGTTCAACATGGTGACCGGGCTCGGAACGGTAGCGGGGCAGGCGCTGGCCGAACACCCCGGGGTCGATCTGGTGTCCTTCACGGGTTCCACCGCGGTGGGCCGCCTCATCGGGAGCATCGCCGGGTCCGCCGTCAAGCGGGTGGCGCTCGAACTCGGCGGCAAGTCGGCGAACGTCGTCCTGCCCGGCGCCGATCTGGCCAGGGCGGTCAATGTCGGAGTGGCGAACGTGTTCGCCAACTCGGGGCAGACGTGCAGCGCCTGGACCCGGATCCTGGTGGACGCGGAACGCTACGACGAAGCGGTGGACCTTGCGGTGGCGGCCACCGCCAAGTACGTCCCCGGCGAGCGGATCGGGCCCCTGGTGAACGCCGGACAGCGGGAGCGGGTGCTCGGCTACATCCGTCGCGGCATGGAGGAGGGCGCCCGCGTGGCGGCCGGCGGGCCCGAGATGCCTGAGGGGCTACCCACCGGGTACTACGTACGCCCCACGGTGCTCGCCGACGTCACCCCCGAGATGACCGTCGCCCAAGAGGAGATCTTCGGCCCGGTCGTGGTCCTGATGCGCTATCAGGACGAGCAGGACGCCCTGCGCATAGCCAACGGCACCGTGTACGGGCTCGCGGGCGCGGTCTGGGCCCCCGACGAGGAGACGGCGGTCGCTTTCGCCCGCCGTATGGACACCGGCCAGGTGGACATCAACGGGGGGCGGTTCAATCCGCTGGCACCTTTCGGCGGCTACAAGCAGTCGGGCGTGGGCCGCGAGCTGGGCGTCCACGGACTCGCGGAGTATCTGCAGACCAAGTCGCTGCAGTTCTGAGCCGCCTGAGCCGCCTGAGCCGCCTGAGCCGCCCGGACGGCCGGAGGTTGCCCGGACGGCCGGGGGTGGCCCGGACGGTTCGCAGCCGGAGCGCCTGGTCGTATCAGGGTGTGCCCGGGCCGATGCCGCCCGGCACCGGCCCGGGCACCCCGGTGGAACCGGGCGCACCCTGACGGAGCCGCACGGGCCTGGGCAGCCGTTCGCCGTCCGGGCGGTGGGCCAACAGCCGAACGACAAGCAGACGAATCGACTTCACCACTGCCCCCACTTCCACTTCCACCTTCACCTCCAACCTCCGCCTCCCGCGTCCGCCTCCCACCTTCACCTCTCACCTCCGCCTCCCACCTTCACCTCCACACTCACCGCTCACCGTTCACCGCCAGCCGCTCAGGAGATGCCGTGGTCCGCGCCGCTGTACTGCCCGAAGTGAAAGCCCCGCTCGTCGTGACCGACATCGACCTGCCCGAGCCCGGGCCCGGGCAGGTGAGGGTGCGGCTGGCGGCGGCGGGGGTGTGCCATTCCGACCTGTCGCTGTCCAACGGGACGTTGCGGCAGCCGGCGCCCGCGGTGCTGGGGCACGAGGGGGCGGGAACGGTGGTCGCCGTCGGCGAGGGGGTAGGGCATGTGGCGCCCGGCGACGAGGTGGTGCTCAACTGGGCGCCGGCCTGCGGTGCGTGCCACTTCTGCGGGCTGGACGAACCGTGGCTGTGCGCGAACGCGGGAGCAGCGGCGCAGCGGCCGTACGCGACCCTGGCCGGTGACGGCAGCGCCTTGTACCCGGGTCTGGGCACGGCCGCCTTCGCCGAGGAGACGGTAGTGGCTGCCGGCGCGGTGCTGCCGCTGCCGGCCGGGGTGCCGCTGACCGACGCGGCACTGCTCGGCTGTGCCGTGCTCACGGGGTACGGCGCGGTGCGGCACAGCGCCCGGATTCTGGAGGGGGAAACGGTCGCGGTGTTCGGGGTCGGCGGGGTGGGGCTGGCGGTGCTGCAGTCCGCGCGGATCGCGGGCGCCGGGCAGATCGTCGCGGTGGACGTGTCACCGGCCAAGGAGGAGTTGGCCCGGGCGGCCGGCGCCACGGACTTCGTCGTCTCGGGCGCCGACACGGCCAAGCGGATACGCGGGCTCACCGGCGGGCACGGCACCGACGCGGCCGTGGAGTGCGTGGGCCGTGCCGACACGATCCGCGCCGCGTGGTCGGCCACCCGGCGCGGCGGGCGGACGACCGTGGTGGGCATCGGCGGACAGGAGCAGGAGGTCACCTTCTCCGCGCTGGAGCTGTTCTACTTCGCCCGCACGCTGTCGGGCTGCGTCTACGGCAACTGCGATCCCGCCCGCGACCTGCCGGAGTTGGCCGGGCATGTGCGGGCCGGGCGGCTCGACCTGTCCGGCATGGTCACCGACCGGATCGGCCTGGAAGAGATCCCGGCGGCCTTCGAGGCGATGACCGCCGGGCGGGGAGGGAGGGCGCTGGTGGTGTTCTGAACCCGGGACCGCGGTGGCGTGGCGCCCTTCGGTGATGGTGCCGTGGGTGCGGTCTGGCTTGGTGATGGTGCGGTGCGGTTTGGCTTGGTGATGGGGCGTCGGCGGCGCCCCGGGCCCGGGCCTCAGGCCGTGTCCACCATGGTCAGCCAGGGCCGGTGTGCTCCGGCGAAGGGGCCGGTGCGGTCGGCGATCGCGCTCAGGAGCCAGTTCGCGGACCGCCGGGCGGCGTCGATGACGTCGTCGGAGTAGCCGTAGAGCTTCTGGTGCTCGGCGAACTCGTCCTCGTCGACGAGGATCGGATCGACGGCGCCGCGCTTGAGGAGGACGTCGAGGTCGAGGTCGACGGCGGTGACCTCGCCGGGGGAAGGCCAGGCGGGGGGCGTGGTGATGTCGCAGTAGATTTTCGTGCTGCGCGGAGCGGCGTTGAAGGCCGCCGTCCACCAGGCGTCCCGGGGGAAGAGGATGACGTGGGCCTCCGGAAGCGGCACCGCCGGGCTGTGCCCCTTGCGCATCACGCTGTCGGCGGGGAGGCCGAGCCAGACGCCGTGCTCGTCCTCGCCGAGGGGACGCATGCGCAGGTTCCAGTGCAGGGTGCCGTCGTACTTGCGGTAGTTGACCTGAATGAAGCCGTCGGTGCCTGAGTCCGGTGTCGACATGACGTCATCCTGGCAGTACCGAGGCGCCGCCGACCTTCCAATTCCGCTCCGAATTCCGCTCCGAAGCCGCCCCTCCGTGCTCACGCCTCCGCCCGTGCCGCCGACGCCCCCCGATCCGGCCGCGGGATGCGCCCCTCGGCGCCTACCCGCCCCCCGGACACGGCGTGCGCGTCGTGTGTTCAGGCCGACGGCGCCGGGCCCCGAGCCGCGCCCAGCGCGGCGTACTGCTGCGCCAGTCCGTCCACCAACGCGCGCAGGCCGGTTTCGAAGGCTCCTTCGTCCACCTGCCGGCGGTGGGCGGCGAGCAGGTGGGCCTGGCCGAGGTGGGGGTAGTCGGCGGGATCGTAGGCCGAGGCGTCGCCGACGAAGCCGGCCGCGAAGGAGCCGAGGGCGGACCCGGTGACGAAGTAGCGCATGAGGGCGCCGATACGGGTTGCCTGGGCCGGGGGCCAGCCCGCCTCCACCATGCCGCCGAAGACGGCGTCTGCCATGCGCAGGCCGGCCGGCCGAAGCCCCGGGCCGACGGCGAGGTAGGGCACGATCCGCGGGTGGTCGGTGAGCGCGGCGCGGTAGGAGCGGCCCCACTCCAGGAGAGCGGTCCGCCAGTCCCGCCCGTCGCCGAACATCGACAGATCGACCTGGGAGACGACGGTGTCCGCCACCGCGTCGAGGATCGCCTCCTTGGTCGCGAAGTGGTTGTACAGCGAGGGGCCGCTGACCCCGAGTTCGGCCGCGAGACGGCGGGTGGACAGGGCACCGAGCCCCTCGTCGTCGATGAGCGCGAGCGCGGCGGCCACGATGCGGTCGCGGCTGAGCAAGGGCTTGCGAGGGCGGGCCATGCGGCACATAGTAGAGGCTGTCCGCTAAAAACTAGCGATGATAGTTTACGTGGGACCCATTGCGGCTTCCGGAAGGCTGGACGACACCGTGGATCTCGAACTGTCCGAGGAACAGGCCGCGGTCAAGGCGCTGGCCAGGGACTTCACCGATCGGGAGATCGTCCCGAACGCCGTGGCCTGGGATCGCGCGGAAAGTGTGGACCGAGGCGTCGTGAAGAAGCTGGGCGACCTCGGCTTCCTCGGTCTCACGATCGGCGAGGAGTACGGCGGCTCGGGCGGTGATCACCTCGCCTACTGCCTGGTGACCGAGGAGCTCGGCCGCGGCGACTCCTCGGTGCGCGGCATCGTCTCGGTCTCCCTCGGACTTGTCGCCAAGTCGATCGCGCACTGGGGCACCGAACGGCAGAGGCGGACCTGGCTGCCCCGGCTCACTTCGGGCGACGCGGTCGGCTGTTTCGGCCTCACGGAGCCCGGCGTGGGCTCGGACGCGGCCAGCCTCACCACCCGCGCCCGCCGGGACGGCGACTCGTACGTCATCAGCGGCAGCAAGATGTTCATCACCAACGGCACATGGGCTGATGTCGTTCTGCTCTTCGCCCGCACCGGTGGCGAGGGCCACAAAGGGATCAGCGCCTTCCTCGTGCCCGCCGACAGCCCGGGTCTGAGCCGCCGGGAAATACACGGCAAGCTGGGCTTGCGCGGGCAGGCGACCGCGGAGCTGGCACTGGACGGCGTGCGGGTGCCGGCGGACGCGATGCTCGGGCCGGAGGGCAAGGGCTTCTCCGTGGCCATGTCCGCACTGGCCAAGGGGCGGATGTCGGTCGCGGCCGGCTGCGTGGGCATCGCGCGGGCGTGTCTGGAGGCGGCGGTGGCGTACGCGGGGCAGCGCGAGCAGTTCGGCGCGCCGATCGCCCGCCACCAACTCGTCCAGGAGATGCTCGCGGACATCGCCGTCGACGTGGACGCCGCACGGCTGCTCACCTGGCGGGTCGCCGATCTCATCGACCGAGGGCTCCCCTTCGCGACCGAGTCCTCGGCCGCCAAGCTCTACGCCAGTGAGGCCGCGGTGCGCTGCGCCAACAACGCCCTGCAGGTCTTCGGCGGGTACGGCTACATCGACGAGTACCCGGCGGGCAAGCTGCTGCGCGACGCGCGGGTGATGACGCTGTACGAAGGCACCAGCCAGATCCACAAGCTGCTCATCGGACGGGCCCTGACCGGCGTGTCGGCGTTCTGAGGCGTACCGGCCGGCCGCCGGCTCGCGTGCCGGGTACGCGGGAGTCCGGACGGCTCATCCGTTCATATGTCTAAGCTACCGCTCAGTATCTAAGCGCTTGCTCACCCGCCGGGTAAGGTGTGGGCCTGTCGATCGACCAGGAGCATCGAGCAGGGACCGGCGGGAGGAGCGAGCGATGAGTGCGCAGGCGTCCACAAGCGGCGAGGGCTGGGGTGACATCACTCCCGACGCCGCCAGGCGGCTGGTGGTCGCCGCGGTGGAGGCGTTCGCGGAGCGGGGCTACCACGCCACGACCACCCGGGACATCGCCGGCCGCGCGGGCATGAGCCCCGCCGCGCTCTACATCCACTACAAGACCAAGGAAGAGCTGCTCTACCAGATCAGCAAGGTCGGCCACCTGCGCTCGCTGGCCATGCTGTCCGAGGCCCGGGACGCCGACGCGCCGGCCGCCGAACGCCTCGCGACGGCCGTACGCCGCTTCGTGCGCTGGCACGCCGAGCACCACACCACCGGCCGCGTGGTGCAGTACGAACTGGGGGCGCTCGCCGCCGACCACTACGCCGAGATCGTGGTCCTGCGCCGGCAGAGCGAGGACGCGATCCGTTCCATCATCAAGGACGGCGTGAGGGACGGGGAGTTCGACGTGCCCGAGGTGTCCGGCACCACGCTCGCGGTCCTGTCGCTGTGCATCGACGTGGCCCGCTGGTTCAACCCCGGCGGCCGCAGGACGCCCGACGAGGTCGGCGAGCTGTACGCCGACCTGGTCCTGCGGATGGTACGGGCGCCGGGGTAGCCGCTGACGGGCCCCGCCGCCCGTCGGCCGCCCGAGTGCCCGAGCACCCGAGTGCCCGAACACCCCGCGTGCCCGAGCCGCTCCAGCCGCCGAGCCGCAAACTACCCCGCGCCGAGCCGCTCCAGCCGCCGATGCCCCGTGCCCCCGCCAGGTCTCAGAAATAGAACCGCGCGACCGTCTCCGCCACGCACACCGGCTTGTCGCCGCCCTCGCGCTCGACGGTCACCCGCGTGACCAACTGGACACCCCCGCCGACCTCGGTCACCTCCGCGAGCTCCGCCGTGGCGCGCAGCCGCGAGCCCACCGGGACCGGGGCCGGGAAGCGCACCTTGTTCACGCCGTAGTTCACACCCATCGTCACGCCCTCGACGCGCAGCAGCTGCGGGGTGAACGACGGGATCAGCGACAGCGTGAGGAAGCCGTGCGCGATGGTCGTGCCGAACGGCCCCTGCGCCGCGCGCTCCGGGTCGACGTGGATCCACTGGTGGTCGCCTGTCGCCTCCGCGAACAGGTCGATCCGCTTCTGGTCGATCTCCAGCCACTCGGTCCGGCCGAGCTGCTCGCCGACGGCGGCGCGCAGTTCGTCGGGCGAGGCGAAGACGCGGGGCTGCTGCGGCATGGGGAGCCTTCCTGGGATGCGGACGCCGTGTCGCGGCCGGGACGGTGCGACGCCGGCGGGGCGGAAGCGGGGACGCCGGTGCCGACGCGGGTTTCCAAGCGCTTGCTCAGCATGGTTGGGCGGGACCGGGCGTGTCAACGTGACAGGGCCAGGGCCCGCCGACGTGACGGCGCCGCGCCCGCCGCCCTGACGCCCGCCGCCCTCATGCCCGCCACACCTCCGGGTGCCGCCCGGCCCACGGCCGCGCCCGCTCCAGTTGCGCGGACAGCGAGATCAGCGTCGCCTCGTCGCCGTACCGCCCGCCCAGCATCACCCCTATCGGCAGCCCGGCCCCGGGCGTTCCCGTACCCCCGGGCGTTCCCGTGCCCCCGGCCGTTCCCGTGCCCCCGGAGGTCCCCGTACCCCCGGCGGCACTCCCCGCCCCGCTCCCCGTCCAGTACAACGGCACGCTCACCGCCGGCTGCCCGGTCGCGTTGTGCAGGGGCGTGTACGGCGTGAAGTGCGCCATCGCGTCGAATTCGGCCGCCGGGTCCCGGTCGTCGCGCAGGGCGCCGACGAGCGGCGGGGGCTGGGCCAGCGTGGGGGTGAGGATCACGTCGTACGACGACAGGAGCGCGTCCGCGACGAGGCGTCCGAGCGAGCGGAAGGTGCGCAGCGCGGCGGCGAACGCCGGCCCCGACACGCCCCGGCCGGCCGCGCGCAAGTACCGGGTGAGCGGCATCAGCCGCTCCTCGTCCTGCGGCGCCACCGGGTCCGCCGTCGACATCACCGCCCACACCGTGCCGAACGCCTCGCGTATCGCGCCGTCCACCGGCAGCGACAGTTCGTCGACCTCGTGCCCCAGGTCGCGCAGCAGGGCGGCGGCCGCGTCGTGCGCCGCCCGGCAGTCCGGGTGAAGCGCCACGCCCGGCACCGGCGGGTCGGCCAGGGCCGCCACCCTCAGTCGGCCCGGGTCCCGGCCGGCGTACGAGGCGAAGGTCTCGCCGGGCGGCAGCGACGGGGCCGTGTACGGGGCGCCCGGTACCGGGCCGGCGAGGACGTCGAGCAGGGCCGCCGCGTCCGCCACCGTACGGGCGATCGGCCCCGACGTGCTCAGCCCGCTCACGTCGTGCCGCACCGGACCGGCGCTGACCCGGCCCCGGCTCGGCTTGATGCCGAAAAGGCCGCACACCGACGCGGGGATGCGTATCGAGCCACCGCCGTCGCTGCCCTGGGCGAGCGGGGCCAGTCCCGCGGCCACCGCGGCGGCGGCGCCTCCGCTCGAACCGCCCGCCGAGCGCTCCAGGTCCCATGGGGTGCGGGCGGGCGGCGCCAACCGGTTCTCGGTGTACCCGGGCAGGCCGAACTCGGGGGTGTTGGTCTTGCCCAGCAGTATGGTTCCGGCCGCGCGCATCAGCGTCACCACGTCGTCGTCGGTGTCCGGGACGTGGCCGGCGTAGGCGGCGGAGCCGAGCGTGCAGCGCACTCCGGCGACGAAGGTGAGGTCCTTGACCGGTACCGGCACGCCGTGCAGCGGCGGCAGTTCGCGCCCCTCGCGGCGGGCCGTGAGCGCCCGGGCCTCGGCGCGCGCGGCCTGCTCGCGGGCGACGTCCGGGGTGACCGTGAGGAACGCTCCCAGCCGCCCGTCCAGGCGCTCTATCCGGTCCAGGTAGTGCTCGGTCAGCTCGACCGGCGAGAGCGAGCCGGCCCGGATCGCCGCCGCCTGCTCCACCGCGGTCAGGTCGTGCGGCTCGCCCATACCCGTCCTCCCCTTCGCCTGCCGCGCCTTCGGGCGGTGGCCGGATCCCCTTCCGGCGCGGCCCGCGCGGGGGCGATCCTCGCACTACCCGCCGGTAGCGGCCAGTCCCCTTGACACGGCGCCGTCGAGTTCCGGCCGCAGCCGCGCCAGCCCGTCGAGCTGGGCGAGCTGCGCCGGGATGTCGGGGGCGGCGATGCGCATGATCAGGTGCCTGGCCCCCTGGGCGACGTACCGGCCGAGCTTCTCCGCCACGACCTCGGGCGTGCCCGCGGCGTTGGCCTGAATGCGCTCCATCTCCTCGATCGGCCGCCCGTAGGTGCGCCTGGCGTACGCGTCCAGGGCCGCGCGTCCGCCGTCGGCCGCGCCGGTGAGCAGCACGTTGACGAACAGCGCCGGGGTGAAGGGCGCGTCGGCCCGGCCCGCCTCGGCCGCCGCGGCGCCGATCGCGGCCAGGCCCGTACCGTAGTCGGCCGGGTCCGGCGGGTACGGGAGCCAGCCGTCGTAGATCCGTCCGGCCCGGGCCAGCGCCGCCGGGGTCGCGCCGCCCAGCCACACCGGCGGGCCCTGCGGACGGAAGGCGCGGGTGGCGGGGGCGATGTCGTCGAAGCGCAGCACCGAGCCGTGGAAGGACACCGGGCCCCGGCCGGTCCACAGCCGCCGCCACAGCGCGACCGTCTCGTCGAGCCGGGCGAACCTGTCCGGCCAGGGGGTCCCCGCCATCGCGTACACCGGCTTGCCGAAGCGTCCCGGGAAGCCGGCGCCCACGCCGAGCACCAGCCGGCCGCCGGAGAGCAGGTCGACGGAGGCGATGGTCTGCGCGGCCGTCACCGGCGTCCGCAGCGCGGGCAGCAGCGTGGCGGTGCCCAGCGTCACGCGTTCGGTGACGGGCGCGAGCGCGGCCAGCGCGGTCAGCGCCTCCAGCCGCGGGGTGAGCAGGGAGTCGGTGGCCCACAGCGAGTCGAAGCCGGCCCCCTCGGCGCGCACCCCGAAGCCGACGACCTCCCGCGGACCTGCCGCGTCGGTCCACTGGGCCTCGGTGGTGGGGACGAAGACGCCGATACGGACCGGGCCGTCGGCAGGGGCGGCGCCCGGGTGGGCGGATGCGTTGGTCATGCGGCCGAGCCTGCGCGGCCGGCTCGCGCACCCGCAATTCCCGGCGGGGAATCGCCGCGTGCGGCGGCCCCGGGATACAACGGTCCCGTGGACTTCGCCCAGGCCCTGCGCGCCAGCCGCACCCGCCGCCGTCTGAGCCAACTGGAACTGGCCGTGCGCGCGGGCACCACCCAGCGGCACATCAGCTTCATCGAGAACGGCCGCTCCGCCCCCGGACGCGCGCTGGTCGCCCGCCTCGCCGACTCCCTCGCGCTGCCGCCCCGGGAGCGCAACGGCCTCCTGCTGGCCGCCGGTTACGCGCCCGCGCATCCCCAGCGGGACCTGGCCGACCCGGCGCTCGCGCCCGCGCTGGAGGCGCTCGGCCACATCCTGGCCGGCCACATGCCCTACCCGGCCATCGTCGTGGACCGCTGGGGCGGGGTCGTCGGCGTGAACGCGGCGTTCTCCGTCATGACCGAGGGCTGCGACCCGGCACTGCTCGGCCCTGGCATGAACCTGCTGCGGCTCGCCCTGCATCCGGGCGGCCTCGCCCCGCGGATCCGCAACTTCCCGCAGTGGGCCCGGCACGTCATCGAGGCCGTACGCGAGGAACTGCGGCGCGACCCCGACGACCGCCTGTCCGCTCTCCACGACGAACTCGCCGGCTACGTGCCCGACTCCGCTCCCGACGCGGACGCCCTGCTGGGCTTCACGGTGCCGATGGAACTGGAGACGGTCCGCCGCGGCACACTGCGGCTGATGACCACGGTCGCGAAGTTCGCCACCGCCGCGGACGTGACGATCGCCGAGCTGAAGCTGGAGGCGTTCCTGCCGGCCGACCGCGAGACGGCCGACGCCCTGAACGGTACGGACGCCGTCCCGGGTGCGGCTGCCCTCACCGGTACGGACGCCCTTACGGGAACGGCGGCTCTCAGCAGTGCCGACGCGCCCACCGGTACGGACGCCCCCGCACCCGCGGCCGCCCCCACCCGCCCCGGCGCGGACGCGGGGTCCGGCGGGCGGACGCGGGAGCGTCCGGAACGGGGCCCGCTGCCCAGGACTTGACGCACCGCTCGTCTTCCGGGACCGACTTACCGGCGGTAACCTCCGCCCACCGGTATCCGGAAGGAGCACACATGCCGCTGCGGACCCCACGACGGATCGGCACGCTCAAAGCCGCTGCCGCGGCCGCGCTGCTCGCGCTCGGCGCCATGACGGTGGCGCCGGGCGCACTCGCGCAGGCCGCGGACGCGACGACCGACTACTGCGCCGGGCAGTGCGCCGACATCCTGCCACCCGGCGAGAACGGCAACGCCACGCTCGCCGACATCCTGGCCAACAAGGTGCTGGGCACCCGTCCCGCGCACACCATGGACCAGCTCGCCCCGTACGCCTCGCTCGCCGACGGCTACCCGGGCCTGACCGACACGACGATCAGCGACTTCTTCAACAGCTCCTCCTTCGGGGTGCCCGCCGGCCAGGTCGCCTCGGTCATCAGCCCGCGCTCGGACGTGACCATCACCCGGGACAAGAAGACCGGCGTGCCGCACATCGCGGGCACCACCCGCTCCGGCACGGAGTTCGGCGCCGGGTACGCCGCGGCCCAGGACCGGCTGTGGCTGATGGATCTCTTCCGGCACGTGGGCCGCGGCGAGCTGTCCTCGTTCGCCGGCGGCGCGGCCGCCAACCGCGGCCTTGAACAGGAGTTCTGGCGGCAGGCCCCGTACACCGAGGACGACCTGCAGGCGCAGATCGACTGGCTCTCGGCCAACAGCGGCAGCCGCGGCAAGCAGGCGCTCGCGGACGCGCAGTCGTACATCGACGGGATCAACGCCTACATCACCGCCGCCAAGGCGGGCCGCTACTTCCCCGGCGAGTACGACCTGACCGGCCACGTCGACCCGATCACCAACGCCGGCACCATCGAGCCGTTCAAGCTCACCGACCTGATCGCGCTCGCCTCGGTGGTCGGCGCGCTGTTCGGCACCGGCGGCGGGGGCGAGGTGCAGTCGGCGCTGTCGCTGCTGGCCGCGCAGCAGAAGTACGGGGTCGACGAGGGCACCAAGGTGTGGGAGTCCTTCCGCGAGCGCGACGACCCAGAGGCGGCCTCGACCGTCCACGACGGCAGCAGCTTCCCGTACCTGACCCGGCCCGCCGACCCCCAGGGCGAGGCACTGCCCGACCCCGGCTCGGTGGTGCCGGAACCGCTGGTGTACGACGCGACCGGCGGCGCGACCCAGGCGGTCACCAAGAGCCCGGGCCTGCTCCCGGCCAACCTGTTCTCCACCCACAAGGGCATGTCGAACGCCCTCGTGGTCAGCGGCGCGCACACCGCGAGCGGCCACCCCGTCGCCGTCTTCGGCCCGCAGACCGGCTACTTCGCCCCGCAGCTGCTGATGCTGCAGGAGCTGCAGGGCCCCGGCATCAGCGCCCGCGGCGCGTCCTTCGCGGGCCTGGGGATGTACGTGGAGCTGGGCCGCGGCCAGGACTACGCCTGGAGCGCCACGTCCGCCTCCCAGGACGTGACCGACACCTACGCGGTCGAGCTGTGCCAGGACAGTACCCACTACCTCTTCCACGGCACCTGCGTGCCGATGGAGAAGCTGGAGCGCACCAACTCCTGGACGCCGACGACCGCGGACTCCACCCCGGCGGGCTCGTACCGCATGCAGGTGTGGCGCACGGCGTACGGACCGGTGGAGTACCGCGCCACGATCGGCGGCAAACCGGTCGCGTACACCCAGCTGCGCAGCTCCTACCGGCACGAGGCCGACTCCATCATCGGCTTCCAGGAACTCAACGACCCCGGCTTCGTGCACGACGCCGCCTCCTTCCAGCGGGCGGCGCAGGACATCAACTACACCTTCAACTGGTTCTACGCCGACTCACGGCAGACCGCCTACTACAACAGCGGCACCAACCCGGTGCGGGCGCCCGGCGTGGACGCCTCCTTCCCGGTGTGGGCCCGCGCGCAGTACGACTGGCAGGGCTGGGACCCCACGGCCAACACCGCCGACTACACCCCGCCGGCCCAGCACCCGCAGTCCGTCGACCAGGACTACTACATCTCCTGGAACAACAAGCAGGCGCCGGGCTACACGGCGGCCGGTTTCGGTGACGGCTCGGTGCACCGCGGGGACCTGCTCGACGACCGGGTCAAGGCACTGGTCCAGGCCGGCGGGGTGACCCGGGCCGCCCTGGTGAAGGCCATGGCCGACGCGGCCCTGACCGACCTGCGCGGCGAGGACCTCCTGCCCGACCTGCTGCGGGTCATCGGCACCGCGACCGTCACCGACCCGCAGGAGGCCGCCGCCGTGCAGCAGCTGAAGGCCTGGGCCGCGGCGGGCAGCAAGCGCCACGAGACCTCACCCGGGTCGCACACGTACGCGTACGCGGACGCGGTGCGGGTGATGGACGCCTGGTGGCCGCTGCTGATCCAGGGCGAGTTCGAGCCGGGCCTCGGCAGCGACCTGTACACGGCGCTGACGGCGGACCTCACGATCGACGAGTCGCCGTCCGCCGGGCACGGGCCGACGGGCGCGCACGCGGGCAGCTCGTTCCAATACGGCTGGTGGTCCTACGCGGACAAGGACCTGCGGCGGGTGCTCGGCGACCCCGTACAGGGTCCGCTCGCGCAGGAATACTGCGGCGGCGGGCAGCTCGCGGCCTGCCGGGACGTCCTGCTGTCCACCCTCAAGCAGGCGGCGGCCACCCCGGCGGCCACCGTCTACCCCGGGGACGACGGCGGCTGCTCGGCCGGCGACCAGTGGTGCGCCGACTCGATCGTCCAGCGCCCGCTGGGCGGCGTCACCGACGACCGGATCAGCTGGCAGAACCGGCCGACCTTCCAGCAGGTGGTGGAGTTCCCGTCGCACCGCTGAGGCTTCGACGCCCACGCGGTGGGACGGGTGAGCGGGCCGGGTCCGCGACGGCGGTGACCCGGCCCGCTCGCGCGCCACCGTCCCCGGGAGTCCCGGGCGGGGCACGGGGAGTACGGGGTGCGGGTCGCCGGGGCGCCGGGGAGGGCGGGGGCTCGGGAGGTGCGAGGGCGGGGGCTCAGCGGACGGCGTGCCCGGCGGCAAGGAGCACCACGCGGGCCAGCTCCTCGTGGCAGATGTCGTTGTGCGCGCCCGCGGGCGGTCCGCCGTGGCAGACCACGTCGGAGGCGTCCACGCTGACGCAGCCGGTCCGCGGGAAGGGCCCGTCCAGCGCGTCGGCCAGGGAGAGCGCCGCCGCGCCGGGCAGGGACTTGAAGCCGTCGTGCCCGATGGCGCCCCACCGCTCGTCGTCCAGGCCGAGGAGGGAACGGTCCTCGCCGTCCAGGCCCAGGAGGGAGCGGTCCTCGCCGGCCAGTCGCGAGGCCACCGGGTAGAGCACGCCGAGGGCCTGGTCGTGGCGTGAGTGGCAGGCCACCAGCGGCCCGGTCACCCGGGACCGCACGCCGTGCAGCACGCCGCCCCGGGTGTCGAAGGGAAGCGGTCCGCTGAACGTGTAGTGGGAGAAGGCCCCCTGCAGCAGCGTCACCGAGCTCACCCGGACCGCGTCCGGCAGCCCGGACAGGGCGAAGGACACCAGCCGGGCCCCGAAACTGTGCCCGACCAGGTGGACCCGCAGCTCCGGGGCCTTGCGCGCGATCTCGCCGAGCACCGGTCCGAGCCCCGACCGCCCGACGCCGCCCGCGCGCCGCTTCATCTCGTAGTACGTGGCCTGGCGCAGCAGTTCCTTGGCGCCGCCCCACACGCGCTTGCCGATGCCGCCGAGCAGCGCGGGGCCCGGCTCGGCCGGCTCGACCGGCGCGCCGGCCCGCTCCAGGGCGTCCGCCAGCGCCCCGCACAGCGTCACCGGGTCCTCGGCGGCCAGCACGGACCGCGCGCCGGGCGGCGTCCCGGTGTCCCGCGCGAAAGCGTCCTCCGAAGGCGGCGCCCCCACGCCGGTGACCTGGCGGACCAGGGCGGCGAACTCCCGCAGCCGCGCCGGGTCGGTGGAGCGCTCGGCCAGCAGGCCGGCGATCCGCTCGATACGGGTGTCGTGGCCGGGGAAGACCCGGGCGAGGCCGGCGCGGGTCGCGGCGTCGAGGGCCTGGCCGGGGTGCTCTGCCGGGCCGGGGTCCCGTGGCCGGCCGGTGGCCGGCGCCGCCAGGGCCGTGTGCGGGAAGTCGGGGATCGGCTCGTCGCTGAACCGCATCGAGGGCCAGTGCACGCCCACGTAGCCGAACCCATGGGCGGCGGGGCCGGGCAGCAGGGCGGGGAAGCGGGCGAAGAAGCGGTCGTACAGCTCGCAGGCCGTCGACAGGTCGTTGTTCCAGCCGTGCGAGAAGACCACCAGGTCGGCGCGCTCGTGCACGGAGGACAGCAGGGCGTCGCGCAGGCGGGGATCGGGGTCGCCGTCCGCGTCGAAAGTCAGGTCCCAGTACGGCTGGACACTCGTCACCGTCATGGCCATGGCTGCCCCCTCGCGCGGTCCCTGCCGCCGCTTTTGTCCTCTCTGACCGCATCATCCCGACCTGTCGTTCTCGCGTCCATCCCCCGGGAAGGTGAATACGCTCCGGATACGCCGGACATGCGTGGACGGTGCGCGCGGCGCGGCGCGCGGTCCGCCCCTTCCACCGCGATGACCGACCGCTTAGTATGCGAGGGGGTCCGCCCGCCGGAGCGGGCGGGAAGGCGGAGGACCCGCCGTCGAGAGGACCCGCCGTCGAGTCGAAGGAGGCAGCCCGTGGCCGTGGAAGCGCTGCGTGGCGCCGCGGTGGTCGTCACCGGGGCGGGCGGCGGTATCGGCGCCGCGCTCGCCCGCGCGTTCGCCGCCGAGGGCGCCCGGGTGGCCGTCAACGACCTCGACGCCGACGCCGCCCGCGAGGTCGCGCGGGAGATCGGCGCGGCCGTCGTCGCCGGGGACGCCTCGGACGTGGTGCCCGCCGCGCGCGAGGCGCTCGGCGGCGGCATCGACGTCTTCTGCGCCAACGCCGGGGTCGGCACCGGCGGCGGTCCCGAGGCGGACGAGGCCGCCTGGGAACTGGCCTGGGACGTCAACGTGATGGCCCATGTCCGCGCCGCCCGCGCGCTGCTCCCGCAGTGGCTGGAGCGCGGCTCGGGCCGCTTCGTGTCCACCGTCTCGGCCGCCGGGCTGCTGACCATGATCGGCGCGGCCCCGTACTCGGTGACCAAGCACGGCGCGCTCGCCTTCGCCGAGTGGCTCTCGCTCACCTACCGGCACCGCGGCATCCGCGTGCACGCCGTGTGCCCGCAAGGGGTGCGCACCGCGATGCTGGAGGCCAGCGGGACCGCGGGCGACCTGGTGCTGGCACCGAACGCGATCGAGCCCGAGGACGTCGCGCGGGCGGTGCTCGCCGGCATCGCCGAGGAGCGGTTCCTGATCCTTCCGCACCCCGAGGTCGCGAACCACTACGAGGCCCGCGCCGCCCAGCCCGAGCGCTGGCTCCGCGGCATGAACAAGCTCCAGCGGAGGTACGAGGAGCTGCGCGACACCGAGGCGCCGCGGGACGCCGACACCGAGGCGCCTCGTGGCGCCGAGGCCGCGGCGAAGGAGGGCGCATGACCGCGACCGGCGAGATCCCGCGGCGCGAACTGAAGGCCAGGGCCGGATAGGGTCCCTACCGGTCGGAACGCCGGTCGGAACGCCGGTCGCGACGCCGGCTGGAATCCCGGTCCCGGCCCGCCGGTTCCGGGCGCCGCACCGGAAGGCATCGCACCGGAAGGCACGAGGAGAGGGGCAGGCCATGGCACGCAACGCGACGACGAGCAGGGGCGCGCGCGGCGGCACGGGCGCGGCGGCCGCCGCCGTGCCCGAGCGGCTGCTCGCCGAGGCCACCCGGCTGTTCGCCGAACGCGGCTACGACCGCACCTCCGTCCAGGAGATCGTCGAGGCGGCCGGTGTCACCAAGGGCGCCCTGTACCACTACTTCGGCTCCAAGGACGACCTGCTGCACGAGATCTACGGCCGGGTGCTGCGGCTGCAGACCGAGCGGCTGGAGGCGATCGCCGCCCGTCCCGCCGACGTGCGCGACCGGCTCGCGGAGGCCGCCGCCGACGTCGTCGTCACCAGCATCGAGAACCTGGACGACACCAAGATCTTCTTCCGTTCCATGCACCAGCTCGGCCCGGAGAAGCAGAAGGCCGTGCGGGCCGAGCGGCGCCGCTACCACGAGATGTTCCGCTCACTCGTCGAGGAGGGGCAGCGCGACGGGGTCTTCCGCCCCGACCTGGTCCCCGACCTCGTCGTCGACTTCTTCTTCGGCTCGGTGCACCACCTGGGCACCTGGTACCGCGCGGACGGCCCGCTGTCCGCCGAGCGGGTCGCCGCCGAGTTCTCCGACCTGCTGCTGCACTCGGTGCGGCGGCCCTGACCCCCCGGGAGTCCGTACGTGAAGGCATGGCGTGTGCACGAGAACGGCGAGCCGGGCGCGGTGATGCGGCTGGAGACCGTCCCCGACCCCTCACCCGGTCCCGGGGAGGTGCTGCTGCGGGTGCTGGCCGCAGGCGTCAACTTCCCCGACGCGCTGCTCTGCCGCGGCCAGTACCAGACCAGGCCGCCGCTGCCCTTCACCCCCGGCGTCGAGCTGTGCGGCGAGGTCGTGGCCCTCGGTGAGGGCGCGGAGGAGGGCCCCGGGAGGCCGGCCGTGGGGGAGCGGGTGATCGGCCCGGCCGCCCTGCCGGGAGGGGCGTTCGCCGAGTACGCGGTCGTGCCCGCGGCAGGAGTGCTGCCCGCGCCCGCCGCCTTGGACGACGCCGAGGCCGCCGCTTTGCACATCGGCTACCAGACCGGCTGGTTCGGGCTCCACCGCCGCGCGGCGCTGCGCCCGGGCGAGACGCTGCTCGTGCACGCCGCCGCGGGCGGGGTCGGCAGCGCCGCCGTCCAGCTCGGCAAGGCCGCGGGTGCCACCGTCATCGGTGTCGTCGGCGGCCCCGGCAAGGCGAGGACGGCCCGCGACCTGGGCGCGGACATCGTGGTCGACCGCCGGGCCGAGGACTTCGTCGCCGTCGTCAAGGAGGCCACCTCCGGGCGCGGCGCCAACGTCGTCTACGACCCCGTGGGCGGCGACGCGTACACGAAGTCCACCAAGTGCGTCGGGTTCGAGGGCCGCATCGTGGTGGTCGGCTTCGCGGGCGGGACCGTCCCCGCGCCCGCGCTCAACCACGCCCTCGTCAAGAACTACTCGATCCTCGGCCTGCACTGGGGCCTGTACACCACCCACGACCCGGTCGCCGTCCGCCACGCGCACGACGAACTCACCCACCTGGCCGCCGAGGGCCTGGTCAAGCCGCTGGTCAGCGAGCGGGTCCCGCTGACGGGCGCGGCGGACGCCGTGCGGCGGGTGAGCGACGGGGCGACCGTGGGACGGGTGGTCGTCATCCCCTGACGGCGGCCGTGGGACGCCGCCACCGGCGCTCAGGCGTACCGCTTCAGCTCGCGCCGGGCCAGCGACAGCTTGTGCACCTCGTCCGGGCCGTCGGCCAGGCGCAGGGTGCGCGCGGCCGCGTACAGGCTCGCCAGCGGGGTGTCCTGGCCGACACCGGCCGCGCCGTGGACCTGGATCGCCCGGTCGACGATCCGCTGGACGGCGACCGGAGTGGCGATCTTGATGGCCTGGATCTCGGTGTGCGCGCCCTGGTTGCCGACGGTGTCCATCAGCCAGGCCGTCTTGAGCACCAGCAGGCGCAACTGCTCGATCTCCACACGGGCCTCGGCGATCCACTCCCGCACCACGCCCTGCTCGGCCAGCGGCTTGCCGAAGGCCACCCGGGAGACCGCCCTGCGGCACATCAGCTCAAGGGCGCGCTCGGCCATGCCGATCAGGCGCATGCAGTGGTGGATACGGCCGGGCCCGAGCCGGGCCTGCGCGATGGCGAAGCCCCCGCCCTCCTCGCCGATCAGGTTCTCCACGGGCACGCGCACGTCGCGGAAGACGACCTCGGCGTGGCCGCCGTGGTCACCGTCGTCGTAGCCGAACACCCGCATGCCGCGGCGTACTTCGAGGCCGGGCGTGTCCCTGGGGACCAGGACCTGGCTCTGCCGGCGGTGCCGCTCGGCGGTGGGGTCGGTCTTGCCCATCACGATGAACACCGCGCACCGGGGGTACATCGCGCCGGAGATGTACCACTTGCGGCCGTTGATCACATAGGAGTCGCCGTCCCGCTCGATGCGGGTCTCGATGTTGGAGGCGTCGGAGGAGGCGACGTCGGGCTCGGTCATCGCGAACGCCGACCGGATCCGCCCGTCGAGCAGCGGCTCCAGCCACCGCTCGCGCTGCGCCGGGGTGCCGAACTCGGCGAGCACCTCCATGTTGCCGGTGTCGGGCGCGGCGCAGTTGAGCGCGGGCGGCGCCAGGTGCGGGCTGCGGCCGGTGAGTTCGGCCAGCGGGGCGTACTGGAGGTTGGTCAGCCCGGCCCCGTGCTCGCCCGGCAGGAAGAGGTTCCACAGGCCCTGCCGCCTGGCCTCGGCCTTGAGCTCCTCGACCACCGGCGGCGCCGTCCAGCGGTCGTCGCCCGCGGCCCGCTCGCGCTGCTCGGCGAAGACGGGCTCGGCGGGGTACACGTGCTCGTCGAGGAAGGCGGCCAGCCGGGCCCGCAGGTCCTCGGTCCTGGCGTCGTAGCCGAAGTCCATGGTGATCGGTCCTCAAGGGTCGGTTCCGGCTCAGAGCCGGTCGAGGGTGCGCAGGCCGCGGTCGATGAAGACCGGGACGACCTCGCCGATCCGGTCGAAGCCGGCGCCGAGGGTCCGGCCCAGGGTCCAGCGGTAGTGGATGCCCTCCAGGATCACGGCGAGCTTGAAGTAGGCGAAGGCGGTGTACCAGTCGACCGCCGCGACGTCGCGCCCGGAGCGCTCGGCGTACCGCCGGACGATCTCCGCGGGCGAGGGGTGGCCGGGCGCGCCGCCGGTGGTGGGGGCCGGCAGCCCGTCGGTGGCGCGCTGCTCGGTGTACATCACCAGCAGCCCCAGGTCGGTCAGCGGGTCGCCGAGGGTGGACATCTCCCAGTCCAGGACGGCCGTCAGCCGCGTGCCGTCCATCAGCACGTTGTCCAGCCGGTAGTCGCCGTGCACGATCGTCGCCGCGGGCGGGGCGGGCAGCGCGCGGCCGAGCGCGGTGTGCAGTTCGTCGACGCCCGGCAGTTCGCGGCTGCGCGAGGCGTCGAGCTGCTTGCCCCAGCGGCGCAGTTGGCGGTCGAGGAATCCCTGCGGCCGCCCGAAGTCCCCGAGCCCCACCGCGTCCGGGTCCACCGCGTGCAGGTCCACCAGCGTGTCGATCAGGGTGAGGACGGCCCGCCGGGTCGCCTCGGGGCCGATCCCGCGCAACTGGCGCTCGGTGCGGTACGGCACGCCGGGCACGAACTCCATGACGTAGAAGGGCGCGCCGAGGACGTCGGGGTCCTCGCACAGCAGGACCGCGCCGGGCACGGGCACGGCGGTGGGGGCCAGCGCGCTGATCACCCGGTGCTCGCGGGCCATGTCGTGCGCGGTGGCCAGGACGTGGCCGAGCGGAGGGCGGCGGACCACCCAGCGCGAGGTGCCGTCGGTGACGCGGTACGTGAGGTTCGAGCGGCCGCCCTCCAGCAGTTCGGCCCGCAGTTCGCCCGCGACCAGGCCGGGCCGTTCCCGCTCCAGGTGGGCGCGCAGCCGGCCGAGGTCGAGGCCGGGGGGGTCGTCGGAGTCGCTCATGCGGTCACTGTCTCCCTCGTCCGTCTCGGTCGCAGCTCGGTCGCCGCCCGGCCGCCGCTCGGTCGTCACGGCCGGCTCGGTCGTCGTGCCCGTTCTGCTCGTTCCGCCCGTCCCGGTCGTCATGTGACGGGCGCCCCGGCGTGGACACCCCCGCATCGTACCGACTGGTCGGTATGCCGTCCAGGTTCCTGGCCCACCCGTCTCCGCGGGCGTGTCGGCGGCGTCGGCGCGCGGGTCGGCGCGCGGGTCGGGGGCGCATTGACGGCCGTGGTCCGCCCCGCCTACGCTCTGGACTTATGGGTGAATCACATTCACATATGCAGACGTCGGGTGCGGGTACCGCGGCCAAGGGTCTCACCGTGGCCGAGGTGCGGCTGACTCCCATCCTGATCGCCGACCCCCCGCTCCTCAACACCCAGGGCGTCCACCAGCCGTACACCCCCCGGCTCGTCATCGAGGTGGTGACCGCCGACGGCACCACCGGGGTCGGCGAGACGTACGGCGACACGCGCTACCTCGACCTGGCCCGGCCGCTCGCCGAGGCCCTGCCCGGCCACGAGGTCACCGATGTGAACGGCCTGTTCACCCTCGCGGACGAGGTCTGCGGGGTCCCCGACGGCGTCTCGGACTCCGTCGACGTCGGCGGCCTGCGCGGGGTGCAGACCGCCGACAAGCTGCGCCTGTCGGTCGTCTCCGGCTTCGAGGTGGCCTGCCTCGACGCCCTCGGCAAGGCGCTCGGGCTGCCCGTGCACGCCCTGCTCGGCGGCAAGGTCCGCGACCACGTCGAGTACAGCGCGTACCTCTTCTACCGCCTCGCCGCCCATCCGCAGGGCCAGGGCGAGGCCGACGACTGGGGCGCCGCCCTCGACCCGGCGGGTGTCGTCGCGCAGGCCCGCCGTTTCGCCGACACGTACGGCTTCTCGTCCTTCAAACTCAAGGGCGGCGTCTTCGCGCCCGACGAGGAGATCGCCGCGATCCGCGCGCTGGCCGCCGAGTTCCCCGGCCGGCCGCTGCGCCTGGACCCCAATGGGGCCTGGTCGGTGGAGACGTCACTGCACGTCGCCCGGGAACTGGCCGGTGTCCTGGAGTACCTGGAGGACCCCGCCAGCACCACCGACCGCATGGCGCGGGTGGCGGCGGGCACCGAGGTGCCGCTGGCCACCAACATGTGTGTGACCACCTTCCCCGAGATCGAGGAGGCGTTCACCCGCAAGGCCGTCCAGGTGGTGCTGTCCGACCACCACTACTGGGGGGGCTTGCGCAACACCCAGCAACTCGCCGCGATCTGCCGCACCTTCGGGGTGGGCCTGTCCATGCACTCCAACACCCACCTGGGCATCAGCCTGGCGGCCATGACGCACGTCGCCGCCACCGTGCCCAACCTCGACTACGCCTGCGACTCGCACTACCCCTGGCAGACCGAGGACGTCATCACCGAGCGGCACGTCTTCACCCTTGGCCGCCTCCCCGTCACCGACCGGCCGGGACTGGGCGTCGAACTCGACCGCGAGGCCCTGGCCGCGCTGCACCGCCGCTGGCTCGACGACGACGGCACCATGCGCGACCGCGACGACGCCGCCGCGATGCGCAAGGTGGACCCCGACTGGACCGCTCCGCCGGTCCCGCGCTGGTAGCGGGCGCACGGGGCCGCACGGGGCCGCACGGGGGCGGCCCCGCCGTACGGCCGCCTAGATGATCACCGACAGCAGCATCACGAACCCCAGCGCCACCACCGAGATCACCGTCTCCATCGCCGACCAGGTCTTCAGCGTCTGCGGGACGTCCATCCCGAAGTACTCCTTGACCAGCCAGAAGCCGGCGTCGTTGACGTGTGAGAAGAACAGCGAGCCCGCCCCGACGGCGAGCACCAGCAAGGCGGTGTGCGTCCCCGACATGCCGGCGGCCAGCGGCGCCACCAGGCCGGAGGCCGAGATGATGGCGACCGTCGCCGAGCCGGTCGCGACCCGGAGCATCACCGCGATCAGCCAGCCCAGCAGCAGCGCGGATATGTGCCAGTGGTGCGACCAGTCCAGGATCATCTTGCCGACACCGCAGTCGATGAGCGTCTGCTTGAAGCCGCCGCCGGCGCCCACGATGAACACGATGCCCGCGATCGGCATCAGCGAGGCGTCCACGGTGGCCGAGATCCGCTCCTTGGTGAAGCCGGCCGCCCGCCCCAGGGTGAACATCGCCAGCACCACGGCGGCCAGCAGCGCGATCAGCGGGGTGCCGATGACGTCGAAGACGCGGTACGTCAGGCTGCTCTTGTCGTCCACGGTCACGTCGACCAGCGCCTTGGAGAGCATCAGCACGACCGGCAGCAGCATGGTGCACACGGTGGCCGCGAACGACGGCCGGGTCTCCAGGTCGTCCGAGGCGCGGGCCGGGGTCATCCGCTCCGGCGGGTGCACGTCCACCCAGCCGGCGGCCACCCGCCCGAACAGCGGCCCGGCGATGGCCAGCGTCGGCACCGCCACCAGCACGCCCAGCGCCAGCGTCGTGCCCAGGTCGGCGTGGATCGCGTCGATCGCGGCCAGCGGCCCCGGGTGCGGGGGGACCAGACCGTGCATCACCGACAGGCCGGCCAGCGCCGGTATGCCGATCCTGATCAGCGAGTGGTTGCCGCGCTTGGCCACCAGCAGCACCACCGGGATCAGCAGCACGATGCCGACCTCGAAGAACAGCGGCAGCCCGACCAGGCCGGCTATCAGCGCCATGGCCCACGGCAGCCGCTTCTCACTCGTCCGCGCCAGGACGGTGTCCACGATCTGGTCGGCGCCTCCGGAGTCCGCGAGCAGCTTGCCGAGTATGGCGCCGAGCGCGATCAGCGTGCCCACGCCGGCCACCGTGCTGCCGAGCCCGGTCGTGAAGGTGGTCACCGTGTCGGCCAGCGACGCGCCCGCCACCACCCCGACCACTCCGGAACCGATGGTCAGGGCCAGGAAGGCGTGCATCTTCCAGCGGGTGATCAGCAGGACGATGACGGCGATGCCGGCCAGCGCGGCCAGGGACAGCCGCAGGTGGCCGACGTCGGTTATCGGCGGTGCGGCGGCCGCGGCCAGCAGTTCACCGTTGAGTGCGGACACGGAGTTCTCCAAGGGGACGGGCGGTACGAGGGTGGGGTGTGGGGGGAAGCGGAGGGGGAGGCGGAGGAGGTGGGGGCTGGAGCGGGCGGCCCGCTACGGGCGCCCGCCGGAGCGCCGGGGCAGCGCGGCGAGCGCGCGGTCGGTGATCTGCTGCGGGCCGCCGTCGATGGCGATCACGGCGCCGGCCTCGTCGGGCTCCAGCGGCTCCAGCGTCTCGATCTGGGAGCGCAGCAGCCCGGCCGGCATGAAGTGCTGCATCCGGGCGGCCAGCCGGGCCGCGATCAGCTCGGTCGGACCGTCGAGATGGACGAAGAAGAGGTCGGAGGCGGCCTGCCGGAGCCGGTCGCGGTAACGGCGGCGCAGCGCCGAGCAGCTCACCACCCCGCCGAGGTCCCGGCGTTCGGCGATCCAGTCCGCGATGGCGTCCAGCCAGGGCGCCCGGTCGGCGTCGTCCAGCGGATGGCCGGCCGACATCTTGGCGATGTTGGCCGCCGGGTGGAAATCGTCCGCCTCCGCGTACGGCACGCCCAGGCGCTCGGCCAGCAGCCCGCCGACCGTCGACTTGCCCGAGCCGGACACCCCCATGACCACGATCACGGGGCAGGGGGCGGGTGCGGTGGTCATGGGACGTGCCTCTTTCTCGTACGGGATCGCGGGCGCGCTTTCCGTACGGGAGCGCGGCCGCGGGCGAACCGGCTGATGAGGACCGGGTCGCCGGGCCTACGCGGTACTGAACACCTTAGGTATGACGTATTCAAGACTCTGTGATGTAAAAGTCATACGACTGTGCTGAGGGCGTGGGCATCTAGGCTTGGCACATGCGGCAGCAGCAGGCCCCGCGCGACCGGCGGGCAGCGGACGAACGGGCCCGTGGCGGGCGGGCCCGGAGTGATCGTGCCCGGAGCGACCTGCCACGCGGCGATGGGGCCCGGAGCGATCGTGCACGCGGCGATGGGGCCCGGGGTGGACGGGGACCCGCCGACGGGAGCGCCCCGGGCGAGGGGGGTCTGCACTCCCGCGTCCTGTCCGAACTCGGCCCGGCCATCGCCTCGGGGGAGTACCCGCCGGGCACGGTGCTGCGCATCGACGAACTCGAGAGCCGCTACGGCGTCTCCCGCACGGTCGTCCGCGAGGCCGTCCGGGTGCTGGAGTCGATGCACCTGGTCGAGTCGCGGCGCCGGGTGGGCGTGACGGTCCGCCGTACCGAGGAGTGGAACGCCTTCGACCCCGCGCTCATCCGCTGGCGGCTCGCAGGCGCCGACCGCTCCCGCCAGCTGCGTTCCCTGACCATGCTGCGGACCGCCGTGGAACCGGTCGCCGCGGGGCTCGCGGCCGGGGCCGCCACCCCCGAGCAGTGCCGCGAACTGACCGTACTGGCCGCCGAGATGGCCGCGTCCGGACGGGCGGCGGACCTGGCCGCGTACCTCGTCCACGACATCGCCTTCCACCGCGTGGTCCTGGAGGCGTCCGGCAACGAGATGTTCGCGCGCCTCGGCGACGTGGTCGCCGAGGTCCTCGCCGGCCGGACCGAACACCATGTCATGTTCACTGCCCCGGATCCCGAGGCCGTCACCCTCCATGTCCGCGTCGCCGAGGCGGTCCGCGCGCACGACGCCCGCGCGGCGGAGGACCTGATGCGGGAGATCTGTGTGGGCGCCCTGCGCGAGCTCGACATCCTGGCTCCCTGACGGCCCGTCACGCCCCACGAGGGCCGCGGCGCCCGCCGAGATCGTGACGCCCCTGGGGTTCCTGACGACCGGTCCGGCGCCGCGCCGGCCGCCCAGGGCGCCCCCGCCCGGGCCCCCGTACCGTCCCGGCGCCGGGGGGCGGTACGGGCGCGCGGTCAACCCCCGTCGGACCGGGTCCGGTCGCGGTGGGCCGGCTTCGGGCCCATCAGCAGCGCGCCCAGCGCCCCCGCCAGGCCCACGCCGGTCACCGCCCACCACAGCGCCGCCGGTCCGCTCGCCGTGTACAGCGCGGGTCCTGCCGCCAGGGCCAGGAACCGGGCCGCCCCGCGAGCCCACGTCAGGGCCGCCTGGTAGCGGGCCCGCGCGTCGGCCGGCGCCAGATCGGCCACGACCGAGGTGGCGATGCCGCCCGCGCACACCTCTCCCGCGCTCCACACCACCACCGTCAGCACGTACCCGCCCGCCGAACGCGCGACGCCGGTCAGGCCGACGCCCGCCGCGATCAGCACCGAGCACACCGCCCACACCCGCATCCGGTCGAAGCGCAGGATCCAGGCGTTGGCGAACGGCTGGAGGGTCACCACGAGCAGCGCGTTCACGACGGCGACCAGCCCGTAGACCGTGGCCGGCAGACCGCGGTCGCGGATCGACAGCGGCACGGTGAACTCCGTCTGCGCGTACACGAACTCGCCGGCCACCGCCACGGTCACGAACGCCACCAGCAGCCGGTCGCGCAGCACCACCCCGTACCCGCCGGCCGGCCGCGAACCGCCCCGCGCCGCCCGGCGCGGCGCCTCGCGCGGCAGCGCCGCGGCGGCCACCGCCGCGAAGCCCAGGCAGGTCGCCGCGTCCACCGCGAACAGCAGCCAGAACCCGTGGCCGACGAGGAAGCCGCCGAAGGCGCCCGCCGTGGCGGCGCCGATGTTGATCGCCCAGTGGTACAGGCCGAACGCGGCCTGGCGGCGCGCCGGGCTCGCCGAGTCCACGATCACCGCGGCCACCGCCGGCGCGTGGAGCGCGGCCGCCGCCCCGAGCAGGGCCGCCGCCATCGTCAGCGTCACCAGGCCGCGGGAGGCGAACAGCAGCGCCTGGCTCGCCGCGGTGGCGAGCATGCCGGTCAGGATCGCGGGCCGGCGGCCGGCCCGGTCCGCGAACCACCCGCCGAGCACCGGCCCGACGAGCCCGCCGGCCCCGAGCGCGCCCAGCACGTAGGGCGTCCCGCTGTCCGGCACCCCGCGCGAGCCCAGGAAGAAGACCAGGAACGGCACCACCATCGTGCCCACCCGGTTGATCACCGTGCCGCTGAAGACCACCCAGAACGGGCCGGGCAGCCCGCCGAAGTGCCTGGTCACGGCGCCGCGTACCCGGCCACCGGCAGGCGGGGCGGGGCGCGGGGGTTGAGTTGTGGCGGTCGTCATGCGGGAATGGTCCTGCGGCCGTCCCCGTTGACGGCATTGATTAAGGCACGGCTGAATCCGGGGGATGACAGTGGCGGCGAGCTTGCGGTTCGCGTTCTCGGCGAGCGACATGGCCCGCACCCGCTTCGCCGTCTCCCCGCTGTGGGAGGTCGTGGCGAGCGTGCGGGCGTTCCGGAACCCGGCCGCCCGCGGTGTCCACCGCCGTTGGTACGAGGAGACCGCGCCGCGACTGGCCGCCGCCGGGCTGGACCGCGGACTCCTCATGGACCTGGTGCCGCCCTCCGGCTACACCCCGGACTTCATCACCCCGCCGCCCGGCGCGGGCGGCGGGGCCCTCGCCGGCGAGCTGCGCGAGGTCGCCGCCACCCCGGCCGCGGAGGTGCGGCGCGAGCTGGACGCCTTCGGGCTGCGCACCGGGCGCGTCGAGGCGATGCGCGAGGACCCGGCCGCGGGACTGGCGCGGCTCACCTCCGAGATCGCCGCGTACTGGGACCTGGCGCTCGCGCCGTACTGGCCGAAGGTGCGCACCGTCCTCGAAGCCGACGTCTTCCACCAGGCCCGGAGGCTGGCCGCGGACGGGGCGGAGGCGGTCCTCGGCGACCTGCACCCGAGCGTGCGGTGGACGGCGGGCACCCTCACCGTCGCCGACCGGATCTGCCCGGGCGACACGCACCTGCACGGCCACGGCATGGTGCTGGTCCCGTCGGTGTTCGCCTGGTCGTGGGTGTCCACCACGGCCACGACCCCGACCCCCAAGCAGCTGTTCTACCCCAGCCGCGGCCGCGGCTCGGTGTGGGAGCGGGACCGGCCCGTCGTGCCGGACGCGGTCGCCGCGGTCCTCGGCCGCACTCGTGCGCTGCTGCTCGCCGAACTCGCCTCACCGGCGTCCACCAGCGAACTCGCCGGACGCACCGGGCTGTCCGCGCCCGGCGTCAACCAGCACCTGACCGCCCTGCGGGACGCCGGGATCGTCTCGGCGCACCGGGCCGGGCGTTCGGTGCTGTACGTGCGCACGGCGGTCGCGGAATCCCTTCTGGCGGCCGGCGCGTAGACCCCCGCCAGGGGGCTCAGCGCGCCGCGCGCCACTCCAGCACCCTGCGGTACGCCTCCAGCCCGTCCGGCACCCACTGCCACCGCGCCAGCCTCGCGGCCAGCTCCTCCTCGGTGAGGAAGGCGTGCCAGGCCACCTCCTCCGGCTGTGGCCTGACCGGCGTGGTGCAGCGGACCTCGTAGACGGCCGACCACCAGGTGCGCGGCCCGTCCGCGTACAGGAACGTGAACAGCCGCTCGGGCCGGGGCAGTCCGGTGACGCCCAGCTCCTCCTCGGCCTCGCGCAGCGCCGCCTCGTCGTAGCTCTCGCCGGCGGCGAGCACACCGCCGACGAACATGTCGTACATCGACGGGAAGACCAGCTTGCGGGCGGTCCTGCGGTGCACGAAGATCCGGTCCTCGGCGTCCCTGACCAGGACGAACGCGGCACGGTGCCGCAGTCCGAGCGCGTACGCCCGCGCGCGCGGCGAGGTGCCCACGACGTTGTCGTGCTCGTCGACGATGTCGATGACCTCGTCGGCGGACAGCGGGGCGTCGTCGGGGCCGTCGCCGTGACCGGGGGCGTTTCCCCGACCGGGGCCGTCGCCGTGCGCGCGGCCGTCGCCGTGTGGTTCGTCGTCGGGCCGGGTGCCTGGGCTGGTCATGCGGCGATTGAACCATCCGCCGCCACGCGGGCGGCCGCGGGGCGGGTGCGGCGCGCGGCCGGCGGGGCGTGCGGACGGCCCGCGACCGGCGCGCGACCGACCCGCGACCGGCGTGCGGACGGCGCGCGTGCGGGCGCGGGGTCTTGCGCCGCGCGGACACCGGCAAGATGATCGTCCCGCCCGGTGATCCTGGAGAGTAGTGTGACGGGAGAGTACGGTGACCGCACGCCAGACCCCGCTTCGCATCGCGAACTGCTCCGGCTACTACGGCGACCGGCTCTCGGCCGCGCGGGAGATGGTCGACGGCGGCCCCATCGACGTCCTCACCGGCGACTACCTCGCCGAGCTGACGATGCTGCTGCTGTGGAAGGCCCGGCAGCGCGACCCCGACGGCGGCTACGCGGTCTCCTTCCTGTCCCAGATGAACGACGTCCTGGCCGTCTGCCTGGACCGCGGCATCAAGATCGTGGCCAACGCCGGCGGCCTCAACCCGGCGGGCCTCGCAGCCAAACTGCGGCTACTGGCCGCCGCCGCCGGCCTGCACCCGGTCGTCGCGCACGTGGAGGGCGACGACCTGCTGCCCCGGCTGCCGGAACTGCGGGCCCGCGGCCACGACTTCGCGCACTTCGACACCGGCGTCCCGCTGGACGGCTCCGGCGTCGAACCGCTCACCGCCAACGCCTACCTCGGCGGCTGGGGCATCGCCCAGGCGCTGCGGTCCGGCGCCGACGTGGTGGTCTGCGGCCGCGTCACCGACGCCTCACTCGTCGTCGGCCCCGCCGCCTGGGCCTTCGACTGGGCGCTCGACGACTGGGACGCGCTGGCCGGGGCCGTCACCGCGGGCCACATCATCGAGTGCGGCACGCAGGCCACCGGCGGCAACTACTCCTTCTTCACCGAGATCCCCGACCCCGTCCACCCCGGCTTCCCCATAGCCGAGGTCGGCCCTGACGGCTCCAGCGTCATCACCAAGCACCCCGGCACGGCGGGCGCGGTCACCGTCGGCACCGTCACCGCCCAACTGCTGTACGAGACCGGGCACCCGGCCTACGCCAACGCCGACGTCGTGGCCCGCCTCGACACCGTACGCCTCGCCCAGCAGGGCCCGGACCGGGTCGCGGTCGGCCCCGTCACGGGCGAGCCCGCGCCCGCCGCCCTCAAGGTGTGCCTCAACCACCGCGGCGGCTACCGCAATTCCGCCACCTTCGTCCTGACCGGCCTCGACCTGGACGCCAAGGCCGACTTCGCCGAGGCCGCGGTGCGCGACGCGACCGGTGGACCGGGCGGGTTCACCGCGTACGACCTGCGGCGCGAGCACGGCGGCGAGGCCGACCGGCTCACCGTCACCGTGAAGTCGCCGGACGCCGAAACGGCCGGGCGGCGCTTCTTCTCCGCCGTGGCCGGCACGGCGCTGGCCGGCTACCCCGGGCTCTACCTGGAGCACGCCTCGCCCAGGGCCACCGAGTTCGGCGTGTACTGGCCCGCGCTCGTACCGGCCGAGGAGGTTCACGCGGTCACCGTCCTTCCCGACGGCACCCGGCTGCCCGTCCCGCGCCCGCCCACCTCGGGATCGCCCGCCCGCCCGCCGCGCGCCGACGCCGTACCGCCGCCTGCGCCGGCACCCGTGGACGCCGAGCCGGCGCCCGGAACGCGCCCCGCGCCGTACGACCCGTCCGAGCGGACCGTACGGCTGCCGCTCGGCACACTCATCGGGGCCCGCTCCGGCGACAAGGGCGGCGACGCGAACGTCGGGCTGTGGGCGCGCGACGACGAGGCGTACGCCTGGCTGCGGACCTACCTGGACGTGCCGAGGCTGCGCGCGCTGCTGCCGGAGACGGCGCGGCTTCCGGTCAGCCGCCACGAGCTGCCGAACCTGCGCGCGGTCAACTTCGTGCTGCACGGTCTGCTCGGCGACGGCGTGGCCGCCTCCACCCGCGCGGACCCGCAGGCGAAGGCGCTGGGGGAGCAACTGCGGGGGTGTCTGGCCGACATACCGGAGAAGCTGATCGACGTCACGGCGGGACTGCCAGAGCCGCCGTTCTGAGGACGGCCCGGGCCTCGCGGGACGCGCGGCGTACGGCGACGGGAGGCGTACGGCGACGGGATCCGGCGCACGCACCGGCCGCGGGGGCATGATCGGGGCATGAGCAACCTCGATGTGAAGCCCGCGGCCACCCTGTGCGGCGGGCGCGAAGACGTGTCCGGCGCCCCGGTCCGCGAACTGCTCGCCCCCAGGAACGTCCCGCTGGGGGAGAGCACGGTCGTCCGCCGGCTGCTGCCCAACCTCGGGCGCCGGATGGTCGGCGCCTGGTGCTTCGTCGACCACTACGGTCCCGACGACATCGCCCAGGAACCCGGTATGCAGGTGCCGCCGCACCCGCACATCGGGCTGCAGACGGTGAGCTGGCTGCACGAGGGCGAGGTGCTGCACCGCGACAGCCTCGGCAGCAAGCAGACGGTACGTCCCCGGGAGCTCGGGCTGATGACCGCCGGGCGGGCCATCGCGCACTCCGAGCAGTCGCCGCGCGACCACGCCCGCTACCTGCACGGGGCCCAGCTGTGGGTGGCGCTGCCCGACGCCCACCGGCACACCGCGCCCGCCTTCGAGCACCACGCCCGGCTTCCCGAGGTGACCGGCGGCGGTGGACTGCACGCGACCGTGATCCTGGGCGAGGTCGACGGCGCCGCGTCGACCGGCACCACGTACACCCCCATCGTCGGCGCGGACCTCACCCTGGCCTCCGGCACCGACGCGCGACTCCCCCTCGAGCCCGACTTCGAGTACGCGGCGCTGGCCATGTCCGGCCAGGCCGAGGTCGACGGCGTCCCCCTGCCCCCCGGCTCCATGCTCTACCTCGGCTGCGGCCGCCGCGCCCTCCCCCTGACCGCCGACGTCCCCTCCACACTCCTCCTCCTGGGCGGCGAACCCTTCGCCGAGAAGCTGGTCATGTGGTGGAACTTCGTGGCCCGGTCAGCAGACGAAATCGTCGCAGCCCGCGAGGACTGGACACAAGGCACCCGTTTCGGTGACGTCCGGGGCTACGAGGGCGACCGCCTGCCGGCCCCGCAGCTCCCCCCGGGCGGGCTGAAGCCGCGGGGGAGGGTGCGCTGAGCTGGGGGTTTGTGGGTGGGGAAGGCGGGTGTGGGTGCCGGCAGGGGACCTCGTCCTAGACGTCCACGACCGCATGGGGGAGGCCCGGGAGACCGGCGGCGCTGCGTGCGCCGCACGTCCGGGCCGCCGAACGGCCGGCGCAGGACACTCTCCTGAATGATGGCGCTCACCGTTGGCGGCGGCCAGCGGGTCGTCAAGTCCTGACGGGCCGCCGGGCGGTGACGCGCTGCTCGATCGTCCTGGCTCGGTCCGGGCTCCGTGCGGGCCACCTTGATCTGGCGGCCGAGGGCCCGCAATGAGGTCCGCCACCTCGTCCGGGCCATCGGCTTTCTCGCTCGTGGCAGTCCCCGTGTCCGGCTGCCGCGGGCAACCGGTGAGCCGACGGCCACCGCCGGACGGAAGGTTCACGGAATGCGCCGGCCACCTTTTATCGACCGGCGGGAGGACGCCGTTCACGGCACGCCGGTGAAGGCCGGCCCCGGTCGGATGACCGGGAGTGCCCCGGCCGGGGTGAATCGTGTACTGGTCATGTGACAGATGCCGTGATTCCGGCGTCGCGGAAAAAATGGGGGCGTCGGCAGCGGCGGGATGCCGACGCTCTCCACGGGACGGAGCCGTGCTGTGGCAACAGGCCGCAGGAATCTCCGGGACACGAATCGCGAGGATCACCATGAAAACCGTTGGCCGGCACTTCATCAACGGTCGTTTCGTCGACTCTCACGGCCGGGAGACCGCCGATATCCACAATCCGGCGACCGGTGAACTCATCGGGCACGACGACGAGGCGGTCGCCATCGCCAACGACACCGAGTACGGCCTCCACGCGTACATCTACGGTGAGGACCGCGAGCGGGCCCGTGCGATCGCGAACCGCGTACTCGCCGGTCGCGTGGCGATCAACGAGTTCGTCGACGACCCGATCAGCCCGTTCGGAGGTTTCAAGATGTCGGGCTTCGGGCGTGAGTTCGGCATCCACGGCCTTCAGGAGTACCTCGAAACCCGCACCGTCTTCGTCGACTGAGCCAGGAGCGGCCGCCGGACGCGGCCGGCAGGGCCGGCCGACCACACGGTGGCGCTTCCCGCGGGCCCGGCCGCGGGACCGCCGGGTCCGTTGCCGCCGGACGCCGCGTGCCCGTCGCGCCAAGAGGACGTCGACCGGCGGAACCCGCCGCCTTCATGCCCCGCCTCGCCCGCACACCACTGGAGTCCCGTATGTCCACAGTCATGTCCGGACCGGCGGTCTCCGCCGGCACCGCCCCGCTCGCCGGAAGGCGGCCTCCGCTCAACGCCTTCGGTATCTCCTTCGGCCTGTCCGGCCTGGCAGGCACATGGACGGCCGCCGTCGGGCTGGGCGCGCCGGTGTTGATCGCCAACCTCCTCTGGCTGACAGCGGCGACCGCGTGGGTGGTGACGATGGTGTGCTATGCCGCGCCCGGGCTTCGTCCGCGGGACCTCGCCGAGGACCTGCGCCATCCGGTCCTCGGTCCGTTCGCGGCTCTCGTTCCCATTGTCGGTTCCTTGCTCTCAGCCCGCCTGGCGGCATGGTTCCCGGCGGCGGGGGAGGGGCTCGTGTGGTTCATGGTGGCTCTCAGCGCCGGCTTCGGAGCGTGGTTCGTCGCCAGGATGCTGACCGTGCCGCGGGACGCGGCAACGCTTCATGGCGGTCATCTGCTGCCCACGGTCGCCGCGTCCCTGATCTCCGCACAGGCCCTCGCGACAGTCGGCCACCGCGGCGCGGCGAGGGTTCTCTTCGCCTCGGGCATCCTTTTCTGGCTGCTGATCGGGGC
Source organism: Streptomyces sp. HPF1205 (assembly GCF_020400825.1). GTDB lineage: Bacteria > Actinomycetota > Actinomycetes > Streptomycetales > Streptomycetaceae > Actinacidiphila. The sequence goes on along the minus strand of NZ_JAINVH010000004.1, from coordinate 247,239 downwards.
GCTGCTCCTGACCCGCTTCGTCACCGGTCCCGAGATTCCCCGGCCGCTGCTGCCGACGCTGGCGATCTTCTCCGCGCCGCCCGCGGTCGCGGGCAACGCCTGGTGGACGATCACGCAAGGACGGCCGGGAACAGCGCACGAGATGCTGCTCGGCACGCTGGCCGCGCTGCTCCTGCCCCACCTCTTCCTTGCCGGCCGCTACCTGCGGTTGCCGTTCGCGCTCGGTTTCTGGGCCCTGACCTTCACCACCGCCGCGAGCGCGACCTACGGTATCCGGCTGCTGTCCCGCACCGGAGCACCATGGCGCACCCCGCTGAGCTGGGCCGTGGTCGCCGTCGCCACAGTGATCATCGGCGCCGTGGCCGTCCGCTCCCTGGCCCTGTTGCCCTTCCACCGGGTCCACCCGCGCAGGACCGGCGGCCGGACCGCCGCCACATCCTCCGGGTGAGCCTCCGGCCCAAGGGATGCGCAGGGGACCCGACGTCCCCTGCGCATCCCTGAAAGGGAACGCTCATCGCCATCGCGGGCGCCGGCCCGGGTGCCGGGGCGGGGAGTCGCCGCGGGTGGTCAAGCTACCGATGCCGTCGGGTGGTTTTGGTGAGAGCCTGAGGCCAAGAGGATTTTCTCGGCCTTCTTCGAATGGGCGCCTCCCGCCTGTTCTGCTTTCCGTCGTGTGCGCACCGTGAGGGTGCGCCGAACGAAAGGAACGTTGCAATGTCGCAAACCTCGAATGTCTCGGTGCCAGTCGGTCTCGTCCTCATCGACACAGTCAACGAGATGTTCTCGGAAAAGGGCAAGGGATACCCGGGGTTCAAGGAGGAATACGACAGGATCGGAACCTTCGAGAATCTCAAGCGGCTTCTCGCCGGATTCCGGGCGAGGGGTTTCCCGGCATTCTTCTCCCCCATGTCCTTCACGGAGGAGGAGTACGGCAACTGGAGGCACCCGGCGGGCGTCCACCGGATGATGTTCGACAACCGGATGTTCGAGGCCGGCAGCTGGAACGCCGAGTTCCACCCCGACCTCGCGCCCGCAGGCGACGAGGTGGCGGTCGCCCCGCACAAGAACCTCGACGCGTTCGCGACCACGGACCTGAACATCCAGCTCAAGCGGCGCGGTGTGGAACACGTGGCCGTCGCGGGCATGATCGGGACGATGTGTGTGGAGTCCACCGCGCGCACCGCGATGGAGCTCGGATACGAGGTCACGCTCGTCAAGGACGCCACGGCTCCCGAGGGCGGTCCCGAGGCGTACGAGCAGATGCTGAGGCGGTACGAACTGATAGCCCACCACGTGCTGACCACCGATGAGGTCCTGGCCACGGACCCCTTCTCCGGACGGTAGGAACCGGCCGGGGGAGCGGCAAGGGCGCACCTCCAGGCGGTGAGGACGACAACGGCACAGTGTGTGCGCACAACCCGAAACCCCCAGGTGACCCGTCGGTGACCTGGGGGTTTCGGGTTGTGATGGCGGGAGCCTTCCGGTCCGGCCGGTGCTCGGCCGGTCGTGGAGCGGGCCGCCACCGCTTGCGCGATGGCGGCCCACAGCGCGCGGCAACCCGCCGCCGCCCGGGACTGCTACTTGGCGAGGAAGTCGAGCAGCGCCTTGTTGACCTCTTCGGCGTGGGTCCACAGCATGCCGTGCGGGGCGCCCTCGATCTCCACGTAGTCGGCGGAGGGCAGCAGCTTGTGGAACGGCCGCGCGGTGGAGTCGATGGGCAGGATCCTGTCGGCGGTGCCGTGCACGATGAGGGTCGGCACGTCGATCTTCGGGATGTCGGCGCGGAAGTCGGTGGACCAGGTCAGCGGAGCGGCGGCGGCGGCGTGGGAACCGCCGCCCGCGGCCACGTTCCAGCTGTTGCGCAACGCCTCCTCGCTGACGCGGGTGCCGAGGTTGTCGTCGACGTTGTAGAAGTCCTTGTAGAAGGCGGTGTAGTACGCGTACCGGTCCGCCTTGACGGTGTCGGAGATGCCCTGGAAGAACTCGAGGGGGGCCGCACCCGTGGGGTTGTCGTCCGTCTTGAGGAGGAACGGCTCCAGGGACGCCAGGAAAGCTGCCTTGGCGACGCGGGAGGTGCCGTAGGTGCCCACGTAGCGACCGACCTCGCCCGTGCCCATCGAGAAGCCGACGAGTACGACGTCGTTCAGGTCCAGCGTCTCCAGGACGGTGTTCAGGTCGGCGGCGAAGGTGTCGTAGTCGTAGCCGGTGGTGGGCCGGCTGGACTGGCCGAAGCCGCGGCGGTCGTACGTGATGACGCGGTAGCCGGCCCCCAGCAGGGCTGCCGACTGCTTCTCCCAGGAGTGGCCGCTGAGCGGGAAGCCGTGGATGAGGACGACGGGCTGACCGGCGCCGTGGTCCTCGTAGTACACGTCGATGTCGGTGGAGTTCTCCTGGCCGACCTTGATGAACGGCATCGTTTTCCCTTTCGGAACGTGGAACGCTGTTGCTGGCCGCCCGGCTCGCCGCCGAGCGGCGGACCGGGTACGGAAACCGCGTGGCCACCGCCTTGCGGCCGTACCGCACGCGGGGTGTCGGCCCCGCGTACGCGGGGCCCGGCCACGGACCGAGTCTTACTCGGGCACAGCGCCCCGGGATCTGTCGCACGACTTACCGGTCCGGACTAAGTCATGGACGACGCGGTCGTGGCAGGCGAGTTCGCCGGCCGAGCGCCCACTGGTGGCCTTGCGGCCCGCCGCACCGAGAGCCGTGCCGGGCCTCGCAACCGATGGGACCGGTCACGCGGCCCGTCGGCGCGGCCGCACTCGTCCGTGTCCGGCCTCCGGCTCAGCGATCGCGCCGACCGCGACGACCAGGCTGCCGAGGTGGGCGGTCCGGTCCACTGGAACGTGTGCGCGGCGGGCATGAGGCACATCGCCGGCGGGACGGCAAGGCGCAAAGTGCCCTGTTCACCGACGACGCGGTCGTGCCGATCGTCCTGCCGCCGTTACGGCGGCCCGGAGGTCCTGAAGCTCGTCGAGCTGCCCGAGCCCAGAACGCACGTGGACTCGGTCCTGGTACGGATACGCGCCGCCGCCCTCGACCGGCCGACCTGGCGATGCGGGCCGGGGTGCTGGACAGCGCCGTCGAGACGCCGAGATCACCTGACCCGCACGGGCTGCCCGCGAGGCGCTGACCACTGGACGATCATGATCACATCTGCTGTTTCCGCCCTTCTGTCCCGAAGGTAGGATGAAAGGAATAAAGGGGATTAATGGGCCGCGCCTTTGTCGTGATCGCCGATAGGGCGCGGCCCGGTGGGGCCGTCGAGGAGGACCGGGAGTCAGGTTGAGCAGCATCACAGGGTGGGGCCCGGAGGGCGGTACTCGCCCCGCGCGTCCGGCGACGGATGCCCGGGTTCTCAACGAAGTCCTGGTCGCCACCGTCCGCGAGGCGGTGGTGGAGTTCGACGCGGTGGCCGTCATCGCCTACCTCCTGGAAGACGACGGCGAGTGGCTGAGGGCGGCGGTGATCGGCGGTTCTCCTCCGGCCGTCTTCAATATGCCGGAGCGCATGCGGTTGAACGGGCCGCGGGCCTCGGCGACCGCGTGCCGCACCGGAGACATGGCCAGCATCGGGGAGCCCGGAGCTCGTCCGGACGACGTGGGCCGGGGCCGACCGCCGTACGCCGTGGTGGCCGCACCCCTGGTCGGCGACGGTCACCGGTTCGGGGCGCTGGCCGTCAGCAGAATCCCCTGGAGGGACGGCGTCCTCGGGAAGGACCAGTGGGAGCGACTCCGGCAGATGGGCGAGAACCTGACGCGCGAGCTGGCTTCCCTGGCTGCCTCGGGCACGCTCGTACGGCCGGGGAGTCAACCGCTGATCTTTCCCGTGTTCAAGCCGCGCAGCCCCCTGACCGAACCCGCGACCGGGTGGGGACTGCCGGACATCCCCGGCTCCGCCGGTCTGAGCTGGATGTACCAGTTGCACAGGCTGGCCAACGAGCTGAACTCGGCCGCGAGTCCCGCCGAGGTCGTCGAGGTGGCCCGGTCCCGGGTCATGGGCACTCTCGGCGCGCGGAGCCTGATCCTGACGGTGGCCGGCGAGGGCAGGCTGTGGGTCGTCGGCCATGCCGGTCTGTCGTCCAGGGGGGTCAGGCAGCTCCACGGATCCAGTGCCGTGAGCGGCGCGGTGACCCCGGTGAGCGACGTTCTGCGCGGCACCGACCCGTACTTGTTCCCGCGCCGCGGCGACCTGCTCAGGGCCTACCCCGATGCAGAGCACGACGGCAATCAGGCGTCGGCGCACCTTCCCATGCGGGCCGGCGGGCATCCGGTGGGCGTCTGCTCCCTGGGGTGGGCGGAGCACCGTCTCTTCGGTGCGGAAGCGCAGGCCGTGATGATGATGATGGCGGGATTGCTGGGTCAGGCGCTGGAGCGGGCTCTTCTGGCCGAAGGCGAGCACGCTCTTGCTGAGAGCCTGCAGAGGCGGTTGCTCCCGCGTGCCCTGTCCGACCTGCCGGAGGTGGTCACCACCGCCCGGTACCTGCCGGCCCCGACCGGAGGGGTCGGTGGCGACTGGTACGACGCGATCGCACTCCCTTCCGGAGGCATCGGGCTGGTGATCGGTGACGTGGAGGGCCACTCGGTCGAAAGCTCCGTCGTCATGGGCCAGCTGCGCAGCGCGCTGCTCGCCTACGTGACCGAGGGCCACAGACCCGAGGCGGTGCTGACACGTGCCGGCGACCTGCTCGGCCAGCTGGAGAGCGAACTGCTGGCCACGTGCTGCGTCGTCTATCTGGACTCGACCGACGGTACGGCCGAGGTCGCCCTCGCCGGCCACCCGGCTCCGCTGCTCCGCCACCCCGACGGACGTATCCAAGTGCTCGACACGGTCATCGGTGTCCCGCTGGGAGTACCGTCACCGACCCCCTACCGCGCTTTCGACGCGATCCTGTCATCGGGGACGCTGCTGTTCCTGTACACCGACGGCCTCGGCGAAGCGCACGGCCCCGACGTGGTGACCAGCGCCCGCACGACGCTCGTCTCCGGTACCCGGGACGACTGCCACGGGCTGGAGGAACTCGCGGACCGGGTCGTCTCCCTGGTGCCCTCTCCGCCCGAGCGCAGAGACGACGTCGTCCTTCTCTTCGCCCACTACGCGGGCGCGGACCCGCAGCGCCACGCCGGCCGGATGGAGATCCAGCGGCACGACCTGAACGGTGTGAAAGCCGCGCGCGAGTTCGTCCGCAAGTGCCTGGAGGGCTGGGAGCTGGACGTGGCGGCGGACGACATGGAACTCATGACCTCGGAAGTCGTGACGAACGCCCTGATCCATGCCGACAGCGACGTCGAGCTCCGGTTGCGTCAGTACCGCGATCGCGTCCGGCTGGAGGTCCGGGATTCCGATGTCACGCCTCCGATCCCCTCCTCCCTCTCGGCGAGCGAGGAGGAGAGCCCGCAGGCGGAGCACGGTCGCGGCCTGCTCATCGTGGAGGCTCTCGGCGAGTGGGGAAGTTCGCCCAGCGGCCGCGGCAAGGTGGTCTGGTGCGAAACCGCCGTTCCCCGGGAGGGGTGAATCGCCGCTGACGCGGCGGCCTTCGCATCGTCGGCGCTCCTCGTCCGGACCATCCTCCCACCAGCGCACTCCTTGTCGGACCCTGTGGCGGGCCTCTTGCTGGACATTATGTTGGACATAGTGTCCAATATTCCTTGGGCTCACGGCGACAGTGTGTGCCGTGCGGTGCTCGTGAGAGGTGTGCGTCTGTGACTGCTGGTGATGGTTCGCGTCCGACCCTGCTGCTGGTGCACGGGGCGTGGCATGGTTCGTGGTGCTGGGAGAGGCTGGTCCCGGAGCTCGGGGCCGACGGTTGGGCGACCCGGGCGGTCGAACTGCCCAGCGCCGGGAACGAGGAGGCCGGCATACGGGACGACGCGCGGGTGGTGCTGGAGGAGCTCGGGCGGATCGAGGGACCGGTGGTGGTGCTGGCGCACTCGTACGGCGGCATACCGGTGAGCCAGGCCGTCGCCGAGGCGTTCAACGTCTCGCACGTGGTGTATCTGGCGGCGTATCAGCTCGACGCGGGGGAGAGCCTCCTCGGGTATCACGGGGTGCCGGTGCCGTCACAGGCGGCGGGCTTCCAGGCGGTGCCGGGCGATCCGCCGGCGACGTTCTACGCGGACCTGCCGCAGGCGCGGGCGCAGGCGGCTGCCGCGCGTCTGGTGCCGCAGAGCGCGAAGTCCTTCAGCGAGCCGCTGACCAAGGCGGGCTGGCACACCGTCCCGTCGACCTACGTGATCTGCGAGCGCGACCAGGCACTGGGCCCGCAGCACCAGGAGGAGCTGGCGGCCAGGGCCGGTGCCGTCCACCGCATCGCGAGTGACCACTCGCCCTTCCTCTCCCATCCGGGGGAGCTCGCGGCGCTCCTCGCGAAGATCGCGCTCGGGTCGGCCGCCTGAGCCACGGGGGGGCGCCGTCGCGGCCACCCGCCGGTCCTGCCGGGAGACCGAAGCGTACGGAAGGAGAATGTGGTGTCCATCAGCCCTGACGCAGGGGTCGACGCGAGGTGCACGGCAAGTCCCTGCTGGGCGTCGAGGAGCGGGAAGCGGCGCCCGGCCCGTGCCCGCCCGGGCGTGCCACCGCATGCCCGGGCGTGCCAACGGCTTTCTAGGATTGGCGGTATGGCTTCCACGACCCGACGACCTTCCAACGCGGCCGCCCGGCGGGCCGCCCTCGAGACGCGGATCCTGTCCGTGATCGAGGAGCTTCTGCGTGGTGGTGCGACGTACACGGAATTGAGCGTGGAGCGGATCGCACAGGCCGCGGGGATCTCGCGGTCCACGTTCTACCTGTACTTCCGTGACAAGGTGGACGTGCTGCTGCGGGTGAGCGGTGCTCTCAAGACGCGCAGCTACGAGATCGCGACGGCGTGGCGTCCCTGCGGCCCGGACGGCGGGGTGGACGGTCTGGCGCGGACCTATGAGCTCATCATGCGTCACTATCGTGAGCATGCGGCACTGCTGGCGGCGATCCAGGAGGTGGCCGCGTACGATCCCGCGGTCCGCGACTCGTGGGAGGCCCATCAGGACGGTTTCGTCGACCATCTCGTGACGGTCCTGGAGGAGGAGCAGCGGGCGGGGCGCACGCCGGCCGGCATCGCCTCCGAAGCCGCCGCCAGGGTGATCGTCCAGGGAGGTGGTGAGGTCATCGCCCGGCAGGTCGCCGACAGCGACGGCGGCGACGATTCCCTGGTCGCCCACGAACTGGCCGCCGGCTATTGGTACGGCGTCTACCGCCGCCCCGAGGGGGCGCCCGCCGGCTGACCGGAGCCGCCTACCGCCGGCGCGGCCGGCACGGCAGGCTCGAACAGGATCCCGCCGTGCCCGCAGCCGCTGAGGCCGCCGCTCGCGTCCTCGTCGAGCGCGCCTGCACCACCGGTTCCTGAGACCACGCGGCCCCTTGCTGTGCCCCGCAGGGGCCGCGTACGGTCGTGATCACCGCCTGGGAGGGCCTGGTCGACCGGGCACGGGTCCGCTCGGGGCAGAAGGTCCTCGTCCACGGCGGCGCCGGCGGTATCGGCCACGTCGCGATCCAGATCGCCCGCGCCCGCGGCGCCGAAGTCTTCGCCACCGAGTCGACCGGGAAGCTGGAGACCGTCGAGCGGCTTGGCGCGACCCCGATCGACTACACCACCACGGCCGTGGAGGAGTACGTCGCCCAGCACACCGGCGGCGAAGGATTCGACATCGCCTTCGACACCGTCGGCGGCCCCGTGCTCGACGCCTCCTTCACCGCGGTCCGGCCCTACCACGGCCACGTCCTGAGCTCCCCGGGCTGGGGAACCCACAGCATCGCTCCGCTGTCCTTCCGCGGTGCCACCTACTCCGGCGTCTTCACCCTGATGCCGATGCTGACCGGCCGCGGGCGGGAGCACCACGGAGAGATCATGCGGGAGGTGACCGCCCTCGCCGAGGCCGGGGCCCTCACGCCCCTGCTCGACCCGCGGCGCTTCACCCTGGCCACCGCCGCCGAGGCGCTGGATGCCGTGGAGGACGGGACCGCCGACGGCAAGATCGTGGTCGACATCGACTGACAGCATCGGCGTCCGTGCCGCGGCCGGCCGGTCGGGTCGCAGCGCCCGGCCGGCCGTTCGGCCGGCCGGGCCACCGATTCCCTTACGACTACGACGCGGAGAGTGATTCCAGGGCGTCCCGCAGCATGGCACGAGAGGTGATGCCGAGCTTCGGGTAGATCTGGTACAGGTGGGCGCCGACCGTACGGTGCGACAGGAACATGCGCTCCGCAATCTGCTTGTTGGTCAGGCCGGAGGCCGCCAGCCGGGCTATCTCCAGCTCCTGGGCGGTGAGCGTGGAGGCCTTCGACGCGGTGGTGCGCCGTCTGGTCCAGCCGGCCGCCCGCAATTCCGTCTCGGCGCGTTCCGCCCACGGCCGGGCTCCGAGATGTTCGAACGTGGACAGCGCGGCGGCGAGCGGGACCCTGGAATCCGCGGTCGCCCTGGCACGTCGCAGCCGCTCGCCGTAGGCCAGCCGGACACGGGCGAAGTCGAACGACCACCTCTGCGCCCCCGGAACCGCCAGGGCCTTGGCGAACAGCTGAAGAGCCTCGTCGTCGTCCTTGGCGCACAGGGCGGCGGAGGCCTCCGTCAGCAGGGCGTGCCGCGAAGAGATCGCCGCGACGCCGGCTTCCCTCATCGCGCGCACATGGCCGGCCGCTTCCGCGTGCCGGCCGGTCCTGACGGCAGCCTCCACCAGGTCCATCGTCACCCAGAGGGCGTGCGGCACATGTGAGGCGAGGTTTCCCGCCGGACTGATGGCGCTCGCCTGCTCGAAGGCGTCGGCGAAGTCCCCGCGTCCCAGCGCCGCCACGGCCAACGCGTGACGGCCGAAGTGCGCGGCGCACCAGGCTCCCCGGGGCGTTGCCCAGTGGATGATCCGCTCCGCTGTCGTCCCGGCCTGGTCCGCTTCACCGCGTGCGGCACCGAGGATGGCCTGGATGTAGAGGAAGTACCAGGCGAAGGCGCTGTAGCCGTGGGTCTCGCACAGTTGGACCCCCTCGTCGGCCAGTTGTGCCGCCTCCTCCCACATCCCGGCGAGGTAGTCGTCCAGGCACAGGTGGATCAGGCCGGACAGGTACCGGCGAGCCGGGCCGCCGTCACGGCCCATGCGCACGACCCGCCAGGCCGCTTCGCGGATGTCTCCGAGCCGGTCCAGATAGAGGGCCGCGGTACCGGTCCGCGTGATCTGGACGGGGTCGATCGCGTCGGCCAGCTCCGCCACGAGTTCGTCGACTTCCGCCGAGGCCGCAGCACCCTTGCGCGCGGGGTCGGAGAACGTCTTTCCCAGCGCGGACAGGACGAGCGGCGCCTTGGGCGTCAGCTTGTCCAGCGTCCGGTAGTAGGAGTGCCACAGGTCCTGCCGGGCGCCGAAGAAGCACACCAGCGCCAGGGTGTGGAGGACGTCCACGAGCGCCGTGTCCCCGGCGTCGTAGGCGTGGTCCCCGGATTCGATGGCACCGACCAGCAGGCGGTGAGCCGTGTCGATGTCGCCGTCGCCGTTCAGCATGAGAAGGGCGGCCGCCGCCACCGAGTGCAGGGAGTTCCTCAGCCCCGGGGCCACGTGCCTGGCGTCGTCCAGGAGTTTTTGGGCGCTGGGCAGAGCACCGGTGGACTCGGCGCTGAGGTAGGCCGCCTCCGCGAGCCGGCGGCTGCGGTCGGGGCCCTGCGGGGTCAGGTCCGCGGACCTGATCAGCGTCCGTATGCCGCCCATGGCGTCACCACGGCGCAGGGTGATCCGCGCGGCTTCCTCCATCCGGGCGGCCACTTCCCCGTCCGGTTCGACGGTCGCCTCTCCCAGATGCCAGGCCCGGCGCTCGGGCTGGTCGACGAGGACCTGGGCGAGCGCCGCGTGCACCGCGCGCCGCTCGCTGCTCGTGGACTTCTCCACCACCGCGGAACGGATCAGCGGATGACGGAACCTCAGGCGCCGGGTCCCCCCATCGACGTACACCAGCTCCTCACGCTCGGCCGCTGCCAGGTCATGCAGGTCGAACCCCTCGTTCGCCTGCCGCGAGGCCGCCTGCAGCACCCCGAGGTCGCCCGTGCCCTCCAGCGCCGCCAGCAGGACGAGACGTTGCGACGACCGCGGCAGACGAGTGATCCGGGAATCGAACAGCGTCTCCAGGCGCCGGCTGAGCGGCAGCACCGCGGGCATGTCCTCCAGGGCCGTGTCCTGTACCGCGGGCAACGCCGCCGGCAGTTCCAGCAGAGCCAGGGGATTGCCGCGTGCCACGGTCAGCAGGCGCCGGCGGGCACCGTCGAGCAGGTCGGGGAACCTCGTACCGACCAGGCACGCCGCCGACTCGTCGTCCAGCGGCTGCAAGCGGTACTCGGGCAGGGCGCCGCTGTCGTACAGGCTCCGCGCCCCCGAACGCGACGCGGCGAGGAAGCTGACACGGACGCCGGTCACCCGCCGGGCCACGAAGCCGAGAACGGCCGCACTCGCCCGGTCGAGCCAGGGGAGGTCGTCGACGACCAGCAGAAGGGGGTCACCGGCGGCGACGGCCCGCAGCATGAGCAGTACGGCGTTGGAAACGACCAGTTGTTCCGGTGGGGAGCCGTTTTCGAACCCGAGAGCGACGCGCAGGGCGTCGCGGAAGGGCGACGGGAGTTCGCCGAGCGCGTCCTGGAACGGAAAGAGGATCTGGTTGAGGCCCGAGTAACTGCAGTCCGCCTCGAACTCCACGCCGGCGGCGCGCAGGATTCGGGCTCCTCCCGTGCGAGCCGCCTCGGCGACGGCGTTCAGCACCGCCGTCTTCCCGACTCCCGCGTCTCCGGAGAGCAGCAGTGCCCCGCCTCCAGCCCCGATGCCCAGGTGTTCACGGATCCGCCGCAGGTCCCGATCCCGGCCGATCAGGGTGTCGGTCGCGTCGCGCAGGGCGGAGTCGCCACTGATCACTGCACGCTCCTATCGCTGTACGGAACCGTCCCGGCCGGTGACAAGGAGGCGGTGCCGGTCAGGCTTGCGGGCGCGCCCCGCTCGCCCAGCACAGTATGCACGACATGGCGTTGGACAGCGTGTGCAGTGCAGGGTGGGAGGGGGAACGTCACACGCCGGTGCCGAACGCCTGCCGCAGCGCGGCGACGGCCTGGGCGAGCGCCGCCCGCGCCGCCTGCGTCGACGACAGAGCGTTGAGTACGACGAAGTCGTGAATGGTCCCGCCGAATCGGATCGCGGTGACCGGCACTCCGGCCGCACGGAGCTTTGCGGCGTACGCCTCACCCTCGTCCCGCAGGACATCGGCTTCCGCGGTGATGACGAGCGCCGGGGGCAGCGCGGTGAGCTGCCGCACGGCGGCCCGCAGGGGGCTGGCCGTGATCTCGGCGCGCTGCGCCTCGTCGGGCGCGTACTGGTCCCAGAACCACCGCATGGTGTCGCGGCGCAGCAGGTAACCCTCGGCGAACTGGTGATAGGAGCCCGTGCCGAAGCCCGCGTCCGTGACCGGGCAGAACAGCACCTGCTGGACGAACGAGACGTCGCCGCGTTCCTTGGCCAGCAGCGTCAGGGCCGCGCTGATGTTGCCGCCCGCCGAGTCACCGGCGACGGCCAGCCGTGCGGGGTCGATCCCGTGGTCGGCTCCCTGTCTCATCAGCCATCGGGCCACCGTGTGGCACTCCTCCAGCGCGACGGGGTAGCGCGCCTCGGGGGACAGCGAGTACTCGGGGAAGACGAGGGCCGCTTGCGCGCCCACCGCCAGCTCGCGCACCAGCCGGTCGTGCGTACGTGCGCTCCCGAGGACCCACCCCGGGCCGTGGACGTACAGAACCGCGGGCAGCGGGCCTGCCTTCCTGGGACGCACGATGCGCACGGCGACGCTGCCCTTCGGCCCGCCGGAGACGGCGACCCAGTTCTCGTCCACCTCGGGCTTGCCCGGCGTCCCGGACTGCACCTCCTCCGCCGCTCTGCGGCCCCGCAGCGGTCCCAGGTGGTGAACGAACGGCGGAGAGGCGGTCGTCGCGGCGAACTCGCGGGCGCCCGGCTCCAGAACGGGTGCCACCGGCTTGAGGTCGTGTTCGGGCATCACGCACTCCTTGAGTGATGGGGACGCCGCGCCGAGGCACGGGGGTTCGACGCCGGCGGGTCGCACCCGTTGACCGTCGGAGCGGCGGCTTCACGCAGGCGCGTGACCTGATGCAACCCGCGCGGGCGGGAACCGCGCATCTGGCATGTGACTGCACGCCCCGGCACGCTGCCCCGGACATGTGACTGCCGGGCGGTGGTGTCCGGCGGGTGGGGCGTCCCGTCCGGCGTGAGGGTCTGTGCGGTGAGCGACGTCACGCGTGGCAGAACTATGCAAAGGAATGGAACGAGGAGGTGAATGGTTGAGGCGTGAACCAACCCCGTCCCCAGGGAGAACGTCATCATGGGCCTGTTCAACCGCAAGACCGTCACCTCCGCCGCCGCTCCGGCCGCAGGCGCCACGGCGGTCGCCACCGTCGATCTGACGCACCTGACCGGTGACTACGTCATCGACACCACGCACAGCGAGATCGGCTTCTCGGCGCGGCACGCGATGGTGACCACGATCCGCGGTCGCTTCACCGATTACGAGGGCACGCTGCACCTCGACGGCCGTGATCCGTCGGCCTCGACCGCCGCGCTCACCATCAAGGTCGCCAGCATCGACACCGCGCTGGCGGCGCGCGACGAGCACCTGCGCAACGGTGACTTCTTCTCCGCCGACGAGTTCCCGGAGATCACCTTCCGCAGCGCCGGCGCCGAGCAGGTCGACGACGAGACCTTCCGGATGCACGGTGACCTCACCGTCAAGGGCATCACCCGGCCGGTCTCGATCGACCTGACGCTCAACGGCCAGGTCACCGACCCGTTCGGCAACGTCCGCGTCGGCTTCGACGGCTCGGCCACCGTCAACCGCAGCGACTGGGGCCTCACCTACAACGCGGCCCTCGAAGGCGGTGGCGTCCTGATCAGCGACAAGGTCAAGCTCACCTTCGACATCTCCGCGGTCAAGCAGGCCTGACCCGGCCTCGCGGAGGACAACCGGCCTGGCGGCGGCGCGCGGTACGCGCCGCCGCCAGGCCGCGTGCTGCCGTCCGCGGGTCCCTCCCCCGGCGACAGGGGCGGGGCGGCGCGGATCAGGTGGCGGCGATGCCCTCCGGCCCGTTGCCGCCGTCGAAGACGGGCAGGCCGGTGACCGTGCCGATCCGGGTCAGCGAGCCGTCGGCGCCGATCGCGAACTCGTCGATGGCACCGGCGCCGTTGGCCTGCTGGTACAGGAACCGGCCGTCGCTGCCGGCGGCCAGGTCGATGGGTCCCGCGTCTGTGGTCGCCGCGACTCCGGAGGCGTCCTTGAGGGACAGCGTGCCGTCGTCGGCGACGCGGTAAGCGGTGATCGTCCCGCTGCCCGCGTTGGCCACGTACACCTGGTGGCCGACGACCACCGACCAGCAGGCGGCCTGCTGGCCGTTGTCCGGTACCGCCGGCGAGACCGCCGTCAGGCTCCCGTCCTTCCCCACAGCGTACGACGACTCCGAGCCGGCGGCCTCCGTGACGAGGAGCCGGCCCCGGCTGTCGAAGACCAGGGCGAAGGGAACCGCTCCGGCCGAGTCGGTGACGACGGGGCTCGCGGAGGGGCGCCCGGCCCCGTCGAGGGGGAAGACCTCCAGCAGGTTGTGGTTCTTGGTGGCCACGACGACCGCGCCGCCGTCCGGGGTCAGCGCGACCTGCGACGGAGAGGCGAGGAAGAACGGCACGTCCGCGTTGCCCAGGCCGAGCCCGCGCGTGGAGTGCGGGAGCGGGGCGAGCCGGCCGTCCAGGACCCGGAAACCGGTGATCGAGCCGTCACCGGCCGCGTTCAGTACGTACACGCGGTCGCGGGCGACGGCGACGGACACCGGGATCCGGCCCGCCGTGGGCAGGATCTGCAAGCGGTGCAGCCGCGCCCCGTCGACGGCGAAGACGGTCAGGGTGCCGCTGCCGGCGTTGACCGCGTACAGGAGGTGGTGCGCCGCGTCGTACGTGAGGCCGCCCTGTGAGGCCAGCGGGTCCACGGGCGCGCCGGCCACGCTGCCGCCCAGGCCCCCGGTGGCGTACCGGCCGGACTCGTGCAGATGACCGGCCGCGTCACGGCTGTAGGCGATGACGGTGTTGGCCGCGGGATCGTTGGTCTGGACGAAGACCGCGTGGGTACGCGCGACCTCACCGCCGGCCGGCGCGGCAACGGCGGCCGCGGAAAGGGCGAGGACTCCGGCGGCGGTCCCCGCGGCGGTCAGCAGGGCGGCGGTCGTACCGCGGCGCCTGCGCGATGGACGAGGCATGAGTGTTCCCTTCGGACGAAAGCGGCGGGAAGGACGGGGGCGACGGCACTCCGGAGTCGTCGAACGCGCAGTCACTGTGCCAAAGGAACAAGCCCGGAAGGGGAGTTGCGGCCCCGCCGTCAGCAGTCGGTAAGAGTCGCCCGGCGCGGGAGGCACCGTGCGGCCGGAGCCGACCGGTCGATCGCGGCCCTCCTCCGCCGGCCGATCCCGGTGACGTGACCGCGGGACCGGCGCCGCCGGAGTGTCAGCCGCCGGCGGAGTGTCGGTCCCCGCCGGCCAGCAGATCCGCTCCCAGGCCGGTCGGGCTGTGCAGCGCGGTGTTGAGCTGCCTCGCGGTCTGGATGAGGCCGGCCGCGCGCAGGACGGTGGCGTGTTCGCTGGCGCTGCTCGCCGAGATCCCGCAGAACACGGCGAGCTCCTTGGTCGTACAGCCGGGATGCTCGGCGACAGCGGTGAGCACCCGGGCGCGTGTGTTGCCCAGAAGCGCGGTCAGGGTCGAGGCCGTGCCGGGCTCGGTGAGGGCGGTCAGGCGTACGAGCGGCAGGTCGTGGCCGGCGGGGTACGTGACAGCCGGTTGGGGCTGATCCGGGTCGACGGCCGAGCGGGAGCCGAAGGCCGACGGCACGAGCATGACGCCCTGCCCCCGCAGGTACAGGTCCAGATCCACCTCGTGGACCATGCGCACCTCCAGTACCGGCGGGCGCCAGCGCAGCCACCGCGGATTGGCCCTGACCAGCAGTCGCTCCACACCGCCGTGCATGAAGTGCTGCATGCGCACCGTGCGGTCGAGGGCGAACAGATCGGCGATCCGCGTCCAGTAGGGGCTCAGCAGATGGGTGTGGAGGTGGCCGAGCCCTTCGCAGAACGCCTCGCGCAACGCCATGTCGTCGCCCAGATGGCGGGCCCACGCGGGAACCGGGTGGTGCTCGGCCACGGCGGCGAGCTGGGCCTCGACCTCCTTGCGTGGGGTGGCACGCACCAGGTCCAGCAGCTCTTCGAGGGTGCCGGCCCGCGCCGGGGCGGCGAAGGTGGGTGACGGCGCCAGGGGCGGGAAGAGCGACAGGGCCATACGCGCCGACGCGGGCAGCGGCACCGCGGCGCGCCGGCGCCAGGCGGCCAGCCGCGGGTCGCGGGTGCGGACCTGCAGCAGCCTCGCCGCCAGGTTCAGTTCGGACAGCGGCATGGGCGCCGGGGCGACGCGGGTGCGCGCGAGGTCCTCGCTCGTGAAGTGGATGCGGTAGACCACGGATTCTCCTGGACACGGCGGCTGCGCTCTCGCGGCACCCCTTCCGGAATGCCGTCGCCCGCCACCCTTCCGAAATGCCGTTGTTCGGGACAGCCCGAATCAGGTCGCGGTCGACGCCGCGCGAAGCCGAAGCTGGACGGGCGCACCCGCCGGCGCCCGCGCGAGCCCGCGCCGTCGCCGCCCGTCGGGGGCGCGTCGGGGGCGCGTCGGGGGCGCGACGGCGGCACTGGCCGGCCGGCTCCGGCCGTGGGTCCGGGCGCGATGAGGGGGGCGCCCGGCCCCACCCACCCGTACGGCCTGTACGGGGGCCCCGCGGTCGACCCGGGGCGACCGGCCCGGCGCGGACGGCGGGATTGCCGTCCGCCCGACGCGGGTCGGAAGACATTTCGTAACATGAGGTATCTAATGTATTCGTGGTGTGTCGAAACGGGCAGCGCCTCGGTGCCATGAGCGCCGGCGGCCCGCGGGCTGCCGGACCGCGGGCTCGGCGCACTCGCTCATCGACGGCCGGCGACAAGGACGCGGGGAAGTATGGCGGAGCAGGACATGGTGTTCAGAGGGGCGGCCGCCGCCGCCGTCTATGTGCTCGACGAGCAGGGCGGCCGGCTGCGCCTGAGCGAGGCCGTGGAGGAGAACCCGGGCGACGGCGCGGGGTTCCCGGTCAGTTACCCGACGTCCGGCCGGTCGGCGGTGGCCGAGGCCTGCCGCACCCGCCGGCCCGTGTGGTCCGCGGCGGCCGAGGCCGGCGCCGCCGCTGTGATCGGGCCGAGGACGCCCGCCGCGGACGTCCCGGCGGACACCGCGCGCAGGAGCGGCCGCGAGTGGCTGGGGGCGGCCCCTCTGGCCGCGGGCGAGGAGCTCCTGGGCTGCCTGGTGGTCAAGGACCCCGGAGCGGACGGCGTGGAGGCCGAGCGGCGCGGGTTCCTCGAGCTGTACGCGGACCAGGTGGCCGCCAGGATGGAGTCCGAGAGCCCGGGCGCCGAGGCCGGCGCCGCGGGGCCGCCACCCGGGCCGGAGTCCGGCGGCCCCGGGCTGGACCTCGGGCGCCTGGGCTCGTTCACCCTGGCGCCCGCCACGGGGCGGATCGAGGCGGACCGGCAGGCGCTGGACCTGCTGGGCCTGGCCCAGGAGGACTTCGACGGGCGCCTGGAGACGGTGCTGGCGCAGACCGATCCGGAGGACCTGCCCGCGCTGATGTCCGTCCTGGAGCCGCGCGCCGGGCGGTCCGGCGGCCAGGACCTGGAGTTCCGGATCCGCCGGCCCGGTGGAGGCCTTCGCTGGCTGCGGCTGCGGTCCCGGGTGCTCGCGGACGACTCCGGCAGCCCGCGGCGGCTGCTGGGCGTGATCGCGGAGGCGTCGCGTCTGCGGCCCACCGGGGACGAGGTGTCCCGGGTGCAGCGGCTGTCCGTCGCCCTGGCGGCGTCGATGACGGTCCGCGACGTCAGCCGCGCGGTGGTCAGCGCCCTGCGCGACCCCCTGGGGGCCGACAGCGTGGTGCTCGCCGAACTGCACGCGGGACGGCTGGTGGTCACCGACATGGAGCCCCAGGAGGGGCCGGCGGTGTGGGGCACGTGGCGCTCGCAATGGCACTCGGAGTGGCCGGACGCCTCTCCCGGTGACGTGCCGACCCTGGAGGATGTGCTGCGCCAGGGCCGCACCCGGCTGTGGGCCTCCAGCGCCGACCTGGAGCCGGGGCTGGCCGGCATCGGCCCGGGAGGATTCGCGGTCCTGCCGCTCCCGGCCGACGGCCGGATGGCCGGGGTGTGCCTGCTGGGCTGGGACGACCAGCACGAGTTCGCGGCCGAGGAGCGCGCGCTGCTCACCGCCGCCGCGGGGCTGATCGGACAGGCCCTGGTACGTGCCCGCGCCCACGACGCCGAGCACGAGTTCACCGCGATGCTGCAGAGCAGCCTGCTGCCCCGCACGCTTCCCGTCCTGCCCGGCTGCACGGCCGTCGCCCGCTACCTGCCCGCGACGACCGGGCTCGCGGTGGGCGGGGACTGGTACGACGTGATCCCGGTGTCCGACCGGTCGGTCGCCCTGGTCATCGGGGACGTGCAGGGGCACAGCGCCGAGGCCGCCGCGATCATGGGCCAGATCCGTACCGCGATCCGCGCCTACGCCGTCGAGGGGCACCCGCCGGACGTCGTGATGTCCCACGCCAACCGCCTGCTCGTCGGCCTGGACACCGAGGCCTTCGCCACCTGCTGCTACCTCGCCCTCGACGTCGAGGAGGGCGAGGCCTGGGTGGTCAGGGCCGGCCACCCGCAGCCGGTGCTGCGCGGGCCGGACGGCGGCACCCAGGAGATCGAGTCCGAGGGCGGGCCGCCGCTCGGAGTGATCGCGGACGCCGACTTCCCGATGACCAACCTCGGCGTGGCCCCGGGAACCGTACTGGCCCTGTTCACGGACGGTCTGGTCGAGTCCTCGAAACTGCCGCTGGACGACGGCGTACGGCGGGTGCGCCGCGCGCTGGCGGCCGCCGACCCGGCCGACGCCGACCGGACCGCCGACGACCTGATCGGGACCACCGAGCGGCGCGAGGACGACGTCGCCCTGCTGCTGCTGCGCTACGACGGGCTGCCGGTCCGGCCGCGGCGGGCGAGCTGGTCGGTCTGGCGGCTGCCGGACGCCGTGATGCACGCCCGCCGCTTCACCGCGCGTGCGCTGCGTTCCTGGCACGAGGCGCGGGAGACGGACGCGATCCTGCTGGTCGTCTCCGAGCTGGTCACCAACGCCATGACACACACCCGGGGCGAGGTGCACCTGCATCTGACCCTCGCCGGCGAGCGGCTGCGGGTCGCGGTGAGCGACTCCTCGCCGCGGGCACCCGTCAAGCCCGCGGGCCTGGACTGGGAGGCCACCGGGGGCCGCGGCATCTTCCTCGTGGAGGCCGTCTGCGCGGCCTGGGGCTCGGTGCCGCTCAGCGGGGGCAAGCAGGTGTGGGGCGAGATCGAACTCGCGCCCGAACAGGACACGGCCGGCGCACGGCAGGAGTCCCGGCGATGAGGGCCGTACGGGGTCGCGCGGTGGTCGCCGCCCTCGCGGCGTGTCTCGTCGTGGCGTTCGGCACGCACGGGGCCGCCGAGTCACCGCACCGGGCGCCCGGCCGCGCCGCCGGCGGCGGCGGCTTCTCGATCGGCGTGCTGCTGCCCGACTCGAGCACCGCGCGGTGGACCACGGCGGACAAACCGCTGATCGAGAAACGCATCAAGGAACTGTGCCCGGACTGCGCCGTCCGGTACGCCAACGCCTCGGCCGACGTCGCCGCCCAGCAGGCGCAGATGAACTCCATGATCGCCAACGGGGTGCGGGCGATCATCCTCTGCCCGGTCGAGAGCAAGGCGCTGAGCCCCTCGGTCACCAGGGCCCGCGAGAGCCACGTACCCGTGGTCTCCTACGACCGCCTCGCCGGCGGCCCCCTGTCGGCGTACTCCGGTTACGACTCGGTACGGATCGGGCGGCTGCAGGCCCAGGGGCTGATGGCCGCGCTCGGCCCCGGCGCGAGCCACGACCGGATCGTCATGATGAACGGCGAACCCACCGACCCCAACGCCGCGGCCCTGCGCAAGGGAGCACTGTCGGTCTTCCAGGGCAAGGTGCGGATCGGCGCCTCGTACAACACCACGAACTGGATCCCGCAGAACGCGTTCACCAACATGCTCGCCGCGATCGCCAAGCTCGGCCCGCACGGGATCGACGGCGTCTACGCGGCCAACGACGGTCTCGCGACCGGCGCCCTCACCGCCCTGAGGGCCGACGACGTCAAACCGCCGCCGCCCGTCACCGGCCAGGACGCCGACCTCGCCGCGGTGCGGCGCGTCGTCACCGGCGAGCAGGCGGTCACCGTCTACAAGTCCTTCAAGGCCGAGGCCGACGCCGCCGCCGAGATGGCCCTGGCACTGGCCCGCGGCACGCCGGTCGACGCCGTCGCCAAGCAGCGGATCAGCAACGGCTCCGGCAAGGACATACCCGCCTTCCTGGGCACTCCGGTCGCGGTGAACCGGGGGAACGTCAAGCAGACCATCGTCGACCGGGGTGTCTACACGGTCCAGCAGATATGCACACCGGAGATCCTCTCCGCCTGCAGGCAGGCCGGGCTCACCGGCTGACCGGGAGGACGCGCGACGCGCCGCGGGCGGCGCCGACAGGCGGCGAAAAGGCGGCGAGGGGCGATCGGCGACTGCCGGGAGGTGATTCACGTGGCGGGCACACCCGTACTGGCGCTGCACGGGATCTGCAAGCACTTCGGGGCCGTCCAGGCGCTCACCGACGTCGAGCTGGAGATCCACGCTGGCGAAGTGGTCGCGCTCGTCGGCGACAACGGCGCGGGCAAGTCCACCCTGGCCAAGGCGATCACCGGGGTCGGCCCCGCCGACGAGGGCGTCATCGAGTGGCAGGGGCGGCCGGTACGGATCCAGCGGCCCCGCGACGCCCAGGAACTGGGCATCGCCGGCGTGTACCAGGGCCTCGCGCTGTGCGAGAACCTCGACGTCGTCGCCAATCTCTTCCTGGGCCACGAGATCGCCACGGCCGGAATCCTCGACGAGATCGCCATGGAGCGCCGGGCCCTGGACCTGGAGACGGAACTGCTCGCCGCCTTGGCCAAGCACCCGCCCAGCGTGCGCGTCCCGGTGGCCACGCTCTCCGCCGGACAGCGCCAGACGGTGGCCATCGGCCGGGCCATCCTCAGCCGTCCGGAACTGCTCGTCCTCGACGAGCCGACCGCCGCCCTGGGGATCGAGCAGACCGGCCAGTTCCTCGACCTGATCGACCGCCTGCGGGACCGCGGCACCGCGATCATGCTCATCAGCCACAACCTCGGTGACGTGAAGGCCGTCGCCGACCAGGCCGCGGTGCTGCGGCACGGTCGCAACAACGGCTTCTTCGACGTTCCCTCCACCCCGCACGAGCAGATCGTCTCCTCCATCACCGGTGCCACCGACAACGCCGTGACACAGCGCACGACCAAGGCTTGGGAGGACATGCTGTGAAGGGCACGGACGCCCCCGGGGATCCCGACGGCGCCAGGACCGACCGCCGCCCGGCGGGCGGTCCCCGGCCCACCGCCCGCCAGGACGCCGGCCTGGGCGCCCCGGGCCCGACGGGCTATGTCCGCTCCCTCGGCGCCCGGATGCGCGGCGGCGAACTCGGCGCCGTCCCGGTCATCGTCTCCCTGCTGGTGATCTGGATCGTCTTCCAGAGCCTGAACCACAACTTCCTGTCCCCGGGCAACCTGTCGAACATCGGCGTGGACATCGCGGGACCCGGCCTCATCGCCGTGGGCATCGTGTTCGTCCTGCTGCTGGGGGAGATGGACCTGTCGGTCGGCGCCGTCAGCGGACTGACCGCGGCCCTGTTCGCCGTCATGAACGTCAACCACGGCGTGCCCGAATGGCTCGCCATCGTCTGCGCCCTGCTCGCCGGGGCCGCCATCGGCACCCTCCAGGGCTTCTTCTTCGCCCTCGTCGGCGTGCCGGCCTTCGTCGTCACCCTGGCCGGACTGCTGGCCTGGAACGGGCTGATGCTCTACGTGCTGGGCGCCAGCGGGACCATCGACCTCGGCGACCAGGGGGCGGTCGTCGCGCTGACCGACCACTACTTCCACAGCGCGGCCCTCGCCTACGGCCTGGCCGCGCTGGGCACGGGCGCCTACTTCGCCGTGTCCTACCGGGACAACCGCGTGCGCAGGAACATCGGCGTGGCCGCCAGACCGGTGTGGGAGATCGCCGAGCGCACCGCCGGCATCGCGGTGCCCGCGTTCGCCGCCGCCTGGGTGCTGGACGACTTCCGGGGGGTGCCGCTGGCCCTCCTGATCTTCCTCGCCTTCGTCGTCGGCCTCGACTTCGTCCTGCGGCGCACCACCTACGGCCGGCGGATCTTCGCCATCGGCGGGGACGTCGAGGCCGCCCGCCGCTCGGGCATCAACGTGGACTGGACACGCGTCTCCGCTTTCGCGGTGTCCGGGACACTGGCCGCGGTGGGCGGCCTGTTCCTGGCGTCACGGGTGGCCTCGGTGGGCCAGACGTCCGGCTCCGCCACCCTGCTGATCGACGCGATCGCCGCCGCCGTCATCGGCGGGGTCAGCCTCTTCGGCGGCCGCGGCACCACCTGGTCGGCGCTGCTGGGCATCCTCGTCATCCAGTCCATCGCCTCCGGCATGCTGCTGCTCGGCGTGCAGACCTCCGTGCAGTACATGGTCACCGGCGGCGTACTGCTCGGAGCCGTCGTCCTGGACTCCCTCTCCCGCCGCTCGCAGAAGGTCCACGGCCGCGCCTGACCGGCACCGGCCGCCGCCCCCCGTCAAGGGCCCGAGCGGGGTGGCGGCGGCGAGCGTGTCACCGCTGAGGGCGAGCGCGCGCCCACCCCCGAGGGGGAGGGCGGGCCCACCCCTGAAGGGCCCCCTGTTCCCCGCTTCCGGCCCGAGTACCTGTCCTAGCATCCGACGCATGACGGCCATGCCTGACGACGAGCTGCCCCTGGCGGCCGACTTCCCCGAGCCGACGCACGAGCAGTGGCAGCGGCTGGCGGCGGGTGTCCTGCGCAAGTCGGGCAGGGACCTCACGGGAGCCGAGGCCGAGCGGGCCCTGTCCACCGCGCTGGAGGACGGGCTGGAGGCGCGCCCGCTCTACACCGCCCGCGACACCGCGCCCGACCCCGGCCTCCCCGGCTTCGCGCCCTTCGTACGCGGCGCCCGCGCCGAGGGCAGCACCCTCGGCGGCTGGGACGTACGCCGGCGGCACACGGTCGCCGACCCGGGCGCGGTCCTGGACGACCTGGAGAACGGCGCCACCTCGCTGTGGCTGTGCGTCGGGGAGAGCGCCGGCATCACCGTCGCGAACCTCGACCGGGCCCTCGACGGCGTCCACCTCGACCTGGCGCCCGTCGTCCTCGACGCCGGCCCGCGGACCGCCCGGGCGGCGCGGCGCCTGCTGGCGCTGTACGAGGAACGCGGCGTCGCGGCGGGCGCGGCGCGCGGCAACCTGGGCGCCGACCCGCTCGGGGACGAGGCCCGCACCGGGGAGCCCCGCGACACCGCGAGCGTGACCGAGCCGGCGCTGCTGTGCGCCGACCGCTACCCGGGGCTGCGGGCCCTGACCGTGGACGCCATGCCGTATCACGAGGCCGGGGGCTCGGCGGCGCAGGAACTCGGCTGCTCCCTGGCCACGGCGGTGGCCTATCTGCGTGAGCTGACCGGCGCCGGGCTCGGCGTCGAACAGGCCCTGGCGCAAGTGGAGTTCCGGTACGCGGCGACCGCCGACCAGTTCCTGACCGTGGCCAAGCTGCGCGCGGCACGCCGGCTGTGGGCACGGGTGGCCGAGGTGTGCGGGGCGCCGGGCGCGGGCGCGCAGCGGCAGCACGCGGTGACCTCACCGGTGATGATGACGCGCCGCGATCCGTGGGTGAACATGCTGCGGACCACGATCGCCGCGCTGGCCGCGGGCGTCGGCGGCGCCGACGCCGTGACGGTGCTGCCCTTCGACCACGCGCTGGGCCTGCCCGACGCGTTCGCCCGCCGCATCGCCCGCAACACCTCCACCATCCTGATCGAGGAGTCGCACCTGGCCCGGGTGATCGACCCGGCCGGCGGCTCCTGGTACGTGGAGCGCCTGACCGACGAACTCGCCCACGCCGCCTGGAGGTTCTTCCAGGAGATCGAGCGGGCCGGCGGACAGGCGGCGGCCCTGCGCTCCGGAATGGTGGGCGAACGGCTCGCCGGGACCTGGTCCGCGCGCCGCGCGAAGCTCGACGAGCGGCGCGAACCCGTGACCGGCGTCAGCGAGTTCCCCCACCTCGCCGAGAAACCGGTGGTCCGCGACCCCGCTCCGGCCCCGCCGTCGGGCGGCCTGCCGCAGGTACGGCGGGACGAGGCGTTCGAGGCGCTGCGCGCCCGCTCCGACGCCCACCTCGCCGCGACCGGGGCCCGGCCCCGGATCCACCTGGCCGCGCTCGGCCCGGCCGCCGCCCACACCGCCCGGCTGACCTTCGCCGCCAACCTCTTCCAGGCGGGCGGGATCGAGCCCGTCACCGACGGCGCCTTCGAGGACAGCGGCGCCCGCGAAGCGTGCCTGTGCTCCAGCGACACGCTGTACGAGGAGCAGGCCGAGGCCGCCGCCGCCCGGCTGCGGGACGCGGGGGCCGGGCACGTGTTCCTCGCCGGCCGCCCGGGGCCGTACAAGGGCGTCGACAGTTACGTCTTCACCGGCTGCGACGCCGTCTCCGCGCTGTCCGCCGCACTCGACCGTATGGGAGTGTCCCGATGACCGTTCCCGACTTCTCGGCGATCGACCTGGGGACGCCGGCCGCCTGCGCCGGCCCCGACGAGTGGCGCGCGGCGGTCAAGCAGGCCGCCGGCGGCGCCGGGCTGGAGTGGGAGACACCCGAGGGAATCACGGTCAAGCCCCTCTACACCGGGCAGGACCTGGAGGGCCTGGACTTCCTCGGCACGTATCCCGGCATCGCCCCGTACCTGCGCGGCCCGTACCCGACGATGTACGTCAACCAGCCCTGGACCATCCGCCAGTACGCGGGCTTCTCCACCGCCGAGGAGTCCAACGCCTTCTACCGGCGCAACCTGGCCGCCGGTCAGAAGGGCCTGTCCGTCGCCTTCGACCTGCCGACGCACCGCGGGTACGACAGCGACCACCCGCGGGTGACCGGCGACGTCGGCATGGCGGGCGTCGCGATCGACTCGATCCACGACATGCGGCAGCTCTTCGACGGCATCCCGCTGGACCGGATGACCGTCTCGATGACGATGAACGGCGCCGTACTGCCCGTACTGGCCCTGTACATCGTGGCCGCGGAGGAACAGGGCGTGCCGGCGGAGAAGCTGGCGGGGACCATACAGAACGACATCCTCAAGGAGTTCATGGTCCGCAACACCTACATCTACCCGCCCGAGCCGTCGATGCGGATCATCTCCGACATCTTCGCCTTCACCTCGCGGCGGATGCCCCGCTACAACTCGATCTCCATCTCCGGCTACCACATCCAGGAGGCCGGGGCGACCGCCGACCTGGAACTGGCCTACACCCTCGCCGACGGCGTGGAGTACATCAGGGCGGGGCGCGGGGCGGGCCTGGACGTGGACGCGTTCGCGCCGCGGCTGTCGTTCTTCTGGGCGATCGGCATGAACTTCTTCATGGAGATCGCCAAACTGCGGGCGGCCCGGCTGCTGTGGGCGAAGCTCGTCGGGCAGTTCGGCCCGAAGGACCCCAAGTCGCTGTCGCTGCGCACCCATTCGCAGACCTCCGGCTGGTCGCTGACCGCGCAGGACGTGTTCAACAACGTCACCCGCACCTGCGTGGAGGCGATGGCGGCCACCCAGGGCCACACCCAGTCCCTGCACACCAACGCGCTCGACGAGGCACTCGCGCTGCCCACCGACTTCTCCGCCCGCATCGCCCGCAACACCCAACTGCTGATCCAGCAGGAGTCCGGCACGACCCGAGTGATCGACCCGTGGGGCGGCAGCGCGTACGTGGAGCGGCTGACGTACGACCTGGCCCGCCGGGCCTGGCGGCACATCCAGGAGGTCGAGGCGGCGGGCGGCATGGCGCGCGCCATCGACGCGGGCATCCCGAAACTGCGGGTGGAGGAGGCCGCGGCCCGCACACAGGCCCGCATCGACTCCGGACGGCAGCCGGTGATCGGCGTCAACACGTACCGCGTGGACACCGACGAGCGGATCGAGGTCCTCAAGGTCGACAACTCCTCGGTGCGCGCCCAGCAGATCGAGAAGCTGCGGCGGCTGCGCGCGGAACGCGACGAGCGGGCCTGCCGCGACGCGCTCGACGACCTGACCCGCGCGGCCGGCGGCGAGGGCAACCTGCTGGAACTCGCGGTGCGCGCGGCGCGCGCCAAGGCCACCGTCGGCGAGATCTCCCAGGCGCTGGAGGAGGTGTACGGCCGGCACGCGAGCCGGATCCGTACGATCTCCGGTGTGTACCGCAGCGAGGCGGGCGAGTCCGCGTCCGTCGACCGCACCCGCGCCCTGGTCGACGCCTTCGCCGAGGCCGAGGGCCGGCGGCCGCGCATCCTCGTGGCGAAGATGGGGCAGGACGGACACGACCGCGGCCAGAAGGTGATCGCGACCGCCTTCGCCGACCTCGGCTTCGACGTGGACGTCGGTCCGCTGTTCCAGACCCCGGCCGAGGTCGCCCGCCAGGCCGTCGAGGCGGACGTGCACATCGTCGGCGTGTCGTCCCTGGCGGCCGGTCACCTCACCCTCGTCCCGGCGCTGCGCGAGGAACTCGCCGCCGAGGGGCGGGAGGACATCATGATCGTGGTCGGCGGGGTGATCCCGCCCCAGGACGTGCCGGAACTGCTGGCAATGGGCGCGGCGGCGGTCTTCCCGCCCGGCACGGTGATTCCCGACGCCGCCCACGACCTCGTCTCGCGGCTGGCCGCCGGCCTCGGGCACGACGGCCCGTGAGGCGCTGAGCCGATGGCCATCGACCTGGACACCTACGTCAAGGGCGTGCTCGACGGCAAGCGGGCGCTCGTCGCCCGCGCCATCACCCTCGTCGAGTCCACCCGCCCCCAGCACCGGGCGCTCGCCCAGCAGTTGCTGACGCGGCTGCTGCCCCACGGCGGCAACGCCCGGCGGATCGGCGTCAGCGGTGTGCCGGGGGTCGGCAAGTCGACGTTCATCGACGCCTTCGGGACGATGCTGACCGGCCTCGGGCACCGCGTCGCCGTACTCGCCGTCGACCCGTCCTCCACCCGGACCGGCGGCTCCGTGCTCGGCGACAAGACCCGCATGGAGCGGCTGGCGGTGGACCCGCGCGCCTTCGTACGGCCCTCGCCGAGCGCCGGGACGCTCGGCGGCGTCGCCAAGGCGACCCGCGAGTCGATCCTGGTGATGGAGGCCGCCGGATACGACGTGGTGCTGGTGGAGACGGTCGGCGTCGGCCAGTCCGAGACGACGGTGGCCGACATGGTCGACTCCTTCCTGCTGCTCGCGCTGGCCCGTACCGGGGACCAGCTGCAGGGCATCAAGAAGGGCGTACTGGAACTGGCCGACGTGATCGCCGTCAACAAGGCGGACGGCCCCCACGAGCGCGACGCCCGCTCGGCCGCCCGCGAACTGGCCGGGGCGCTGCGCCTCATGCACGGCAAGGACGCCTTCTGGACGCCGCCGGTGCTCACCTGCAGCGCGCGCGAGTCGACCGGCCTCGATGCCGTGTGGGAGCGGCTGGAGCGGCACCGCACGCTGCTGGACTCCACCGGCCGCCTGGCCGCCCGCCGCCGCGACCAGCAGGTCGAGTGGACCTGGACCATGGTCCGCGACGACCTCCTGGACCGCCTCCACCGCGACCCGGCGGTCCGCTCCCTCGCCCCCGTACTCGAACAGCGGGTCAGGAACGGCGAACTGACGGCGACCGCGGCAGCGGAACGCATCCTGGACGCCTTCGGCGGGCGACGGCAGCACTGAACGCGTGGGCCTGCGGTGCCGGCGCACCGATGGTACGGGCGGCCGTACGGCGGGCGGGCGCGGCGGCGATACGGCAAACGGCCGCCACCGGTTCGCGTGACAGGGTGGGCGCGTCGTTGACGCCGTGGCGGCGGCAGACGGTGATCTGGGTGGCGAACACCGCTCCACCCAAGGAGGAATACATGTTTCGTCGCGTCGTGATCACTTTGGCCGCCGTCGCTGCCGGCGCCATGATGACGGCCGGTCCCGTATCGGCCGCCACCATGGACGACGAGAGCGGACTGGCCGTGAAGCACGCGGTCAAGGCCGGATTCTCGTACGAGAACCTGGGCGGGCCATGGGGCATCACCCGCGCACACGGCAGGTACGAGGAGGCGGGGTTCCTCATCGCGACCAGCCGCTGACAACACCCCACGACGGCACCGTCGTGTCACGCGCCCAGGCGCGGGACACGGCGGTGCCGGACCTTTTGCGGGGGCGCCGGGGCCCGGCCCGGTCCGGCTCGGCCCGGCTTGCTTCGGCTCAGCTCGGCCGGGGACGGATCTGCATGCCGGGGCGGCGGCGGTGGACGGTGAGGTAGGACAGGCCCTCCGGGCCCGCCGCGATGGCGCGGGTCGAGCCGCGCGGCAGCCAGAACAGGGCGCCGTCCGCGAGTCGTTCGGTCCCTTCCGGTGTCTCCACGGCGCCCCCGCCCGCCACGACGAGCAGCAGGACGTCCAGGTCGGGTTCGGCGTGGGCCCCGACCCGCTCCCCGGCCGGCAGGTGGACGAGGTTCGCGTCGAGCTGGCGGCCGGGCTCGGCGAGTTTCCACAGCGCGCCGGCCGGCGCGGGATCCAGCCCGGCCGGCGCGCGCACGTCGCACAGCAGACGGACGCTCGGCGGATCCCCGGCGGACCCGCCGGCGGAAGGCTCCGGCGCCGCAGTGGCGGGCGCGACGGGCGCGGCGGGTGGTGGGGCGGGACGGGGCCCGCGTGTCGTCCCGGCGCCGGGACGGGTGTGCCGGTCAGGCATCGACAGCCGCCTTTCCGATCCGGACCCGCCAGACCTCGGGACCGGACTCCAGGTAGTCCCAGGTGTGCCCGCCGGGGTGGGTGGCCCGGAACTCCCGGCGCAGCGGCTTGGGATCGTGGTTGTTCACCAAGGTGAACCCTTCGCCGGGCCCCAGGCGGGCAAACCTCGCGAAGATCCGCGGGTGCCGCTGCCCGTGCGGGATCTCGCGGACGTCGATGACGTCGGGGTCGTCGAGCGAGCCGCCCTCCAGCAGGGAGCGCAGGTCCGCGGCCAGTGCGGGCAGCCCGGCTCCGGGCAGGGCCGCCAGCGCCGGCAGCAGGACGGCCTCCTCGGCGGCCAGATGGACGTCCAGTACGGCCTCGATCGCGCGGGCGATCGCCGTGGCGGCTGAGGCGTCGGGCGCGGCGGTGAGTGCCTCGATCCGCTCGTCGAGAGCCGCCGACCCCACCCGCAGGGAGCGGACCAGCAGGCGGGTCTCCGCCGCGCCGGAGGCGGCCGCGTGCAGCGTGCGGTCGGCGGCGGCCAGGTAGCGGCGCAGCTCGCCCGCGCAGAAGTCCCGCAGCCCCGCCGGGTCGGCCCCGTCGCCCGCCCCTTCCCCGGTCGCACCCCCGGTGAACCGCGTGAGCCCGGCCCGCAGCGCCTCATGCTGCCGCCGGACCTCGGCTTGCGCCCGCACGGCCGGATCGGTCTCGGTCGCCTCGATGAAGATCTCGGATGACGGTGCCACGGCGGTCGGTCCCTTCGTGCCTGCCTGCGATGTTTCCACGATTATTACATGTCCAATTTGGAGAAAACCTCGCGGGGGCGCGGCCCGACCGGAGTGAGGGCGCCGCACGAGCGCCGCCGCGCGTCGCCGACGGGCGGGACGGATGCGCCCGGGCGCGGATTCGGGGCGGGGCGGACCGCGGGCGAGCGACGGGTCCGTGCGAACTGGGGTGGTCGCGTGCGTACCACCGACAGGTCCGTGCGAGGGGTGCGTGAGGCGGGGGCGGGCGCCGCGTCCGGGTGCGCCGGTCCGTGGTCCGGGGAAGGCCCACCGCAGGGGGTCAGTGCCGGTCGTAGACGAGGAGGCCGTCCTCGCGCAGGCGGGCGCCAGGGGTGGGCGGATGGGGGGTGAGGCGGCCGTCGTGGGCCAGGTGCAGGACGTCCGTGTGACGGGCGAGTAGCGCGAAGTCGGCGATGATGCGGCGGTGGCAGCGCCACCACACCGTCTCCGCGCACATCACGGCGGTACGCGTCCGCGCCGCCTGCCGCAGCAGGTCGTCCATCGCGGCGACGAACTGCGGGTCCCGCGTCCAGCCGGCGTACCCCCGGAAGGAGGCGTTCTCCCAGAAGGTGTCGGGTGAGTCCGGCGCGGCCCTGCGGAAGCCGCCCAGGCGGCGCTCCCAGCGGTACTCGACGCCCTCCTCGGGCAGCCACGACTCCAGCGCGGCCCGGCCCGCGTCGGGGTTGCGGCGGCTGCCGGGAGCGGTACGGACGTCCACCACGGCCCGGACGCCGGCGCCGCCGAGCACCGCGGCCATCTGCTGCCGCGTCGCGGTGCCGTGCCCGAACGTGAGCAGAACTCCGCCCCCGGTGGCGTCCGGGGCGTCCCGGGCGTCCGCAGAAAGCTTCGGCATGGGTCCAGTCTCCGCCCCCGGCCGCGCCGACCGGTGATCCCGCGCCGGTCGCGAACCACCACGCGTACCACCACGGGAGCCGGGGAGGCAGCGGCCGCCGCGGTCCGCCAGGGTCACGAACGCGGCCGGGCGGGCTCGCCCGACCCCGCGATGTCAGCGTGACCGGGGTCGGCCCCGGAAGCCCTCCGGTCCGCCCGGGCGCGTTCCGCGGCCGGACCTCACGACGCTCACGCCCGCCCGCCCCTCGGCGCGCCGCGGGCCGGGCGCTCACTCCTTGACGTGCCGGGCGAAGCGTTCGTGCGCGGCCTGGCGGGTGCAGCCGAGGGAACGGCCGATCGCCTCCCAGGAGACCAGGCCGCGGCGGGCGGCGCGGACCGCCTCCAGGGTGTGCTCCGGGGCCGTCCTCTCGACGCGCGCCGCGACGCGCAGCGCGGTGAGCGGCTGGTCCTCGGCGAGTTCCCCGATCCGCCGTCCCAGGGCGGCGAGGAGTTGCTCGACGTCGTACGGGACCGCGCCTTCGGCCAGCAGGACGTGGCTCTCCCAGTCGGCGTACGGGCCCGTGTCCGCCTCGTAGCCTTCCGTCGCCTCGTCGTCCCCGCGGTGGACGGGATGCGTCCGCTCCCCGCGCCAGCCGCACTCGCAAGCGCCCTTGACGCCGACGGCGCGCGGGCCGTCCGCCCCGTTGTAGTGCCACCAGGGCCGGCGGCCTCCGGGCTCGGGGCCGGGCTCGCCGCCGTCCTCCAGGACGGCCACCACGTACCCAAGGTGTCGTCCGCTCTCGTCAGCCCACTCCATGGCGCGCCCCTTCTCGTCACCGGGATCCCGTCAAGGCTTCCTGACGGACCGGCTCCGCGTCAAGGGACCCTGACAGTGCTTGACGGCCCCTTCCCGCACCCACCCCGCCCGAGCGGCGCGGGAACCACTTGCCGGCCGGCCACCCCGCGTAGGTCGCCGTGTCCAGTTCGTAACCATTCTGGTGACTTACGAGAAAAAAGGATTATGCCGTTTTCACCCCTTCTGGTCGGGCAGCCGAACATGGACAGATCGCTGCGGTCATCCAAGGAGTCACCCTCATGAACACCGGAAAAGCAGCCGTGGCCGTCGCGGGCGGATACTTCCTCGGGCGCCACCACAAGGCGCGCTGGGCCATGGCCCTGGCCGGTGCCATGGCCGGGCAGCGCCTGCGCTCCCGGGGCGGTGGCGACAAGGGCGGCGCGCTGCTGAAGTCCCCGGAGATCGGCAAGCTGACCGAGAACGTGCGGGGTGACCTGGCCGCCGCGGGCCGCGCGGCGGCGATCGCGGCCGCTTCCCACCGCATGGACGCGCTCAGCGGCCGTATGGCCGACTGGTCGGCGTCGCTGCGGGGCGGTGCCGGCGCCGGCGAAGGCGAAGGCGAAGGCGCCGGACCCGAGCCAAGCGAGGGAAGCGAGGGCGACCAGGGGGCAGAGGCGGCCGAGGGCGCGGAGGAGCGCGAGGGTGCGCAGGAGCAAGGCGGCGAGCGGCCGGCGTCCTCCCGGCGCGGCGGCCCGTCCCGCGAGACCGGTCGCGGCGGCGGCGCGGGCGACCGGCCGAAGGCCAAGCGCACGGCGGCCGCGGACCGCGGCCCGGCCAAGAAGAAGACCGGCACACGGGCGGGCGACGCCGCCAAGAAGACGGCCGCGAGCGGTGACGGGAAGTCCCGCGGGCAGACCCGGCGGACCTCCGGCCGGGCCTCCCGCGAGACCGGGTCGGCGGCCCGGTCCGGCGGGCGCGAGAACAAGGGGAGCTGACCGATGACCGAGCGGACGCAGGCGCCCGCCGACACCAACGGCGGACCGACCAAGGGCCTGGCGAAGGGCCTTACGCAGGAGCTCCCCACCGACCGCCTGCTGCACGAGGGCCAGGACCTGCTCGCCGCCCTCGGCGAGCGCGCCCTGTCCGGCCTGTCGGCGAAGCTCGGCGACGCCACCGAGCGGCTGACCGGCGTCGCCGAGAACGGCGGCTCGGGGCTGGCGGCCGCGCTCAAAGGCGGCCGCGACCTGGCGGAGGGCAAGTCCGTCACCCGGTCGCTGCTCGGCGCCGGGTTCACCCAGGTGAAGGAGAAGGCGAAGGGCATGCTTCCGGGCACCGGCGACA
This sequence comes from Streptomyces sp. HPF1205, assembly GCF_020400825.1. Classification (GTDB taxonomy): domain Bacteria; phylum Actinomycetota; class Actinomycetes; order Streptomycetales; family Streptomycetaceae; genus Actinacidiphila. The sequence goes on along the minus strand of NZ_JAINVH010000004.1, from coordinate 215,518 downwards.
AGGGCGAAGGCGGAGGTGGCGCAGACGGCGGCGGCAAGACGCTCAAGGCCACCAACATCGTGGAGAGCATCGACGTCGGCGTACCGGTCTCCGTGGCCTACAACCAGTGGACCGAGTTCGAGGACTTCCCCACCTTCATGAAGAAGGTCGAGAACGTCAAGCAGCAGTCCGACACCGAACTGGACTGGAAGGCGCAGGTGTTCTGGTCCCACCGCACCTGGAAGTCGAACATCGTCGAGCAGATGCCCGACGAGCGGATCGTGTGGGAGTCCACCGGCGAGAAGGGCCGCGTCGACGGCACCGTCACCTTCCACGAGCTGACCCCGGACCTGACCCGGATCCTGCTCGTGCTCGTCTACCACCCGCAGGGCTTCTTCGAGCGCACCGGGAACATCTGGCGTGCCCAGGGCCGCCGGGCCCGGCTCGAACTCAAGCACTTCCGGCGGCATGTGATGACCGAGACGATCCTGCACCAGGACGAGGTACGCGGCTGGCGCGGCGAAGTGGCCGACGGCGAGGTCGTGCGCAGCGACGAGGACGTACGCGCCGAGGAGGAGGGCGAGGAGCCCGGCGGCGCGGGCGAAGAGCCCGGTGAAGAGGACGAGGAGGAACAGGGCGCGCAGGCCGAGGAGGACGAGGAACGGGACGAGGACGAGGAACCGGACCGGGACGACGAGAACGAGGACGAGGACGAGTACGAGGAGGACGACGAGTACGAGGACGAAGCGGAGGACGACGAGGACGACGAGGGACGAGCCCGGGGACGGTGATGGACGATGACGACGGCGAGTCAGAGCGGCACCTACCTCGACCGGCCGTCGGGCGGCGGCCTGGTGGACGTCGTGGACCTCATTCTCGACAAGGGCCTGGTGATCGACGTCTACCTGCGGGTGTCGCTGGTGGGCATCGAGCTGCTGACCGTCGACGCGCGCGTCGTGGTGGCGAGCGTGGACACGTACCTCCGGTTCGCCGAGGCGGTCAACCGCCTCGACCTGGCCCGCACCGGCACCGAGACCCACGGGCTGCCGGGCCTGATGGACGAGATCCGCGAGGGCGGCGCCGAGCACAAGACCAAGGGCGCGCTCGAAGGAGCCAAGGAGACCGTCAAGGACACCGTCGCAGACATGGTCGGCCGCGGCGGTGAGGACGACGACGAGAACGACGAGGGTGCCGGGCAGCCGGACGACGCCGGGGCCGAGGAGCGGCCGCGCAGGTCGCGTCCGGCCAGCCGCAGGGAACGGAGCCGGTGACGGCCGCCGGTGATCTTCGGGAATCCGGGGATCACCGGCCGCACGGCCGAGGAGGACGCCATGGAAGCCTGTTACGTCTACGGCGTCGTGTCGGAACCCGACGCCGACGCGGTGGTCGGCGAGCTGCCCGCGGTCGGCGACGGCGACTCCGGCGCCCGCGTCGGCTACGTCCGGCACGGCGGGATCGCCGCTGCCGTCAGCGGGCTGCGCGGCGACCGCCCGCTGGGCACCCCGGCGGACCTGCGGGCCCACTCCCGGGTGCTGGACACGCTGGCCGCGACCGGCGCTCCCGTGCTCCCCTTCCGCTTCGGCACCGTGCTCGACGACGAGCGGGCCGTCGCGGAGGAGGTGCTGGCCGGCGCCCACGACGCCTTCGCCGCGGCCCTGGACCGGCTCAGGGGGCGGGCCCAGTTCACCCTGCGGGCCTCGTACGAGCGGGACGCCGTGCTGCGCGAGGTGCTGACGGAGCACCCGGACATCGTGGAACTGCGGGACCGCACGGCCGGCCTGCCGGACGAGGCCGCCCGCTACGAGCGGGTCCGCCTCGGCGAACTGGTCGCCGAGGCCGTCGCCGCCAAGCGGGAGGCGGACACCGCCGAGCTCGACCGGCGGCTGGCGCCCCTGGCGGACGCCCGTACCCTCTCCGAACCGGCCGAGGAGGACGGCGTCACCGACGCCTCCTTCCTCGTGGCCGAAGACCGACGGGACGCCTTCGAACGGGCGGCGGAAGAGCTGGCCCGGCGGTGGAGCGGCCGGATCCGGCTGCGGCTGCTCGGCCCCCTCGCCCCGTACGACTTCGTCGCCGACGCCATGGCCGGCGCGGAAACGGCCGCGGCTGCCGGCGCCAAAGGGGAGACATAGCCATGGGCCTGTTCACCGGATTGCTCACCCTGCCGCTCGCGCCCGTGCGCGGGGTCGTCTGGGTCGCGGAGCGCATCCAGGACGAGGCGCTGCGCCAGACCGAGGACCCCACGGCGATCCGCCGCCGCCTCGCCGAGGTGGACCGCGCCCGCGAGGCCGGCGAGATCCCGCCCGAGGAGGCCGCGCGCGAGGAGGAGTACCTGGTCGGCAAGCTGCTGGCGGCCGGCCCCCCGCTCGGCGGTCTGGAGGTCTGAGCGATGGCGGAACGACACCGGGCGAAGGACGGCGACGCCACGGCCGGGCGCCGCCGCGAGCCGGACCGGGACGACCGCCGCCGCGAGCGGCGGGAGCCGGACGGTTCGCACGAGACGGAACGCCGCGGCGCCGAGGACGGCGAGGCCCCCGGCACCGGCCGGACCGACGGGCCCGCAGTGTCGGCCTCGGTCGCGGTCAGGCGGGCCGCCCGACAGGTCGTCGAACTGATAGGACGCGAACCGGAGGGGGTGACGTCGGTGGCGCGGACAGCCGAGGGCTGGCGGGTCGGGATCGAGGTGGTGGAGACGCGGCGCGTGCCGAACTCCACCGACGTCCTGGCCGTCTACCGCGTCGACCTCGACGGGGACGGCGAGCTGATCTCGTACGAGCGCGACCGGCGCTACTACCGCGGTCGGGCCGACAAGGAGTGATCCGGGCATGAACGAGCCGGTGTGGACCGCGGGCCGGGGTCGCGACCGCGCGCCCGCGCGTGAGGCCGGCCGCCCCGAGCCGGCGAACCTCGCCGACATCCTGGAACGGGTACTCGACAAGGGCATCGTCATCGCCGGGGACATCCGGGTGGACCTGCTGGACATCGAACTCCTCACCATCAAGATCCGGCTGATCGTGGCCTCGGTGGACCGGGCCAGGGAGATGGGCATCGACTGGTGGGAGCACGACCCGTCGCTGTCGTCCGGCAAACGCGACGTCCTGGCGGAGAACCGCAGGCTGCGGCGCCGTATCGGCGATCTTGAGGCGGAACGCGCCGGCGACCTGGAAGCGGGCGGCGCGGCCCGCGCGGCAGGCGGCGGCCGGAAGCGAGCGCTCGAGGACGACGACTCCGTGGACGAGCCCGATGACGCCGGGGACGAGCCCGGGAAGGACGCGGGGGAGGGCGGCGGGTCATGAGCGACGCCGTATGGCTGTACGCGGTCGTCCCCGCCGGGACCCGCGCCCCCGGCCCCCCGGCGCCGACGGGCGTGGCCGACGAGCCCGTCCGCCTGGTCGCCGAAGGCTCCTTGGCGGCCGCCGTCGGCTCGGTGCCGCTCGGCGATTTCGCCGAACAGCCGCTGAAGGACCACCTGGAGGACCTGCGCTGGCTGGAGGCGGCCGCCCGCGCCCACCATCAGGTGATCGACGCGCTGAGCGGGGTCACCGGGGCCGTACCGCTGCAGTTCGCCACCGTCTACCGCGACGACGCGGCCGTACGCGCGGTGCTCCGGGACCGGGCCGCCGACTTCACCGCGGCCTTCGAGCGGACCCGGGACCGCACCGAGTGGGGCGTCAAGGCGTACGTGGATCCCGAGGCGTCACCCGGGCCGGCCGCCGACGGCGCCGAAGGAGCCGCCGGCACGAGCCCGGGGACCGCCTACCTGCTGCGCCGCCGCGCGCAGCGCGACAGCAAGGAGGAGGCGTACCGGCGGGCGTCGGAGCGGGCCGAGCGGATCCGGGCCGACCTGGCGGGACACGCCGCCGCCACCGCGGCCCACCGGCCCCAGGACCCGCGGCTGGCCGGATACGACGGCTGGATGATCCTCAACGACTCCTACCTGGTGGACCGCTCCGCCGCCGGCGCCTTCGCCGAGGCCGTCGCCGCCTGCGGACGGCGCTTCCCCGAGGTGCGTGTGGAGCTCAGCGGGCCCTGGCCCCCGTACTCCTTCGTCGGCCCGCGGCAGGACGAAACCGGGGAGTACGGGGAGGAGCGGTCGTGAACACGGCGCCCGCCCCGCGCCCGGCCGCCGCCCCGCGGCAGACCTCCGGCGCCGGAATCGGCCCCGGACGCGAGATCGCCCTGGTGGACCTGCTGGACCGGGTGCTGGCCAGCGGTGTCGTCATCAGCGGCGAGATCACGCTGTCGATCGCGGACGTGGACCTCGTACGGATCTCCCTGCGCGCGCTGGTCGCCTCCATACGGGCGGCCTGGGGAGAGGGCGCCGGCGGGAGCGGTTCCGGCGGGCCGGGGGAGGAGCCGGGATGACCTCACGACCGGGTGGCGAGTCGCGGTCCGTGCCGCGCCGGCTCGACATCGACCGCGAGCAGGTCGAGCGGGGCCTGGCCGGACTGGTGCTGACCGTCGTGGAACTGCTGCGGCAGCTGATGGAACGCCAGGCCATGCGGCGGATCGACCAGGGCGACCTCGCGGACGACAAGATCGAGGAACTCGGTCTGACGCTGATGGCGCTGGAGGAGCGCATGACCGAACTGCGCGAGCACTTCGGGCTGGACCCCGAGGACCTCAACATCGACCTGGGTCCGCTGGGCCCGCTGCTGCCCCGCGACTGAGCACGGGGAGCCGGCCGCGGGCTGCGGGCGGGCGGCGGCGGAGGGACGATGGAAACGATGGGGAAAAGGGCCGGAAGGCCGGGGGAGACACACACGCCGGGGGCGGGCGAGGAGGCCGCCGGGATGTTCTACAGGGACCGTCAGGAAGCAGGGCGCAGGCTGGCCGACGAGGTGCGGTCGGTGGTGCCCGCGGGTGAGGGAACGCTGGTACTGGGGCTGCCGAGGGGCGGCGTCCCGGTCGGTGAGGAAGTGGCCGCGGCGCTGCGGGCGCCGCTGGACGTCTGCCTGGTACGCAAGCTCGGGGTGCCCACCCATCCCGAACTGGCCGCGGGCGCCCTGGGCGAGGACGGCGTACGGGTGCTGAACGAGGACGTGGTGGACCTCGCCCGCGTCTCGCCCGGGGAACTCGCCGCGGTCGAGGAGCGGGAGCGCGAGGTGCTGGAGCGCCGCGCCCGCGCCTACCACGAGGGCAGACCCCGGATCGACGCCGAGGGCCGCACGGTGGTCCTGGTGGACGACGGCATCGCGACCGGCGCCACCGAGCGCGCGGCCTGCCAGGTGGTACGGGCGCGCGGCCCGCGGCGCATCGTGGTGGCCGTGCCCGTGGCGCCGAGGGGCTGGACCGCGAAGTTCGAGGGACTGGCGGACGTGTGCGTGTGCCCGTTCACCCCGGCCGACTTCTCGGCGATCGGCCAGTTTTATGCCGACTTCGCCGAGGTGCCCGACGCCGAGGTGCTGGCCTGCCTGACCCGCGCCGCCGACCGGCTCGGCCGCGACCGGGCGGGCTCGCGGGACGCGGCCGGCGGCAGCCGCGAGGTCTCGGTCCCGGCCGGGCAGGTCCGGCTGCCCGGCGAACTGACCGTCCCCGAAGGCGCGCCGATGGTCGTCGTCTTCGCGCACGGCAGCGGCAGCAGCCGGCACAGCGGCCGCAACCGGTTCGTCGCGCAGGAGCTCAACCGGGCGGGCCTGGGCACCCTCCTGTTCGACCTGCTCACCGCGCGGGAGGACCGGGACCGGGCCATGAGGTTCGACATCCCGCTGCTGGCCGACCGGCTGGGCGCCGCCGTCCGCTGGGTGCGGGAGACGCCGGAGGGCCGCGGGCGCGAGGTGGGCTGCTTCGGGGCGAGCACGGGGGCCGCCGCCGCGCTGCGGACGGCGGCCGACCCAGCGGCCGGTGTCGCCGCGGTCGTGTCCAGGGGCGGCCGGCCCGACCTGGCCGGCGCCGGGCTCGACCGGGTCACCGCGCCCACCCTCCTGATCGTCGGCGGCCACGACCCGGCCGTCCTCGACCTCAACCGCCAGGCCCGGGTACGGCTGCGCGGCCCGAGCGAGCTGACCGTCGTCCCCGGCGCCACCCACCTCTTCGAGGAGCCGGGTGCCCTGGAATCCGTCGCGGACCTGGCCCGCGACTGGTTCGTCCACCACAGCGCGGCCGCCTCCCACCGCCGCGGCGGCTAGCGGTACCCGGGCCGCGCGGCACGCCCCGCCCGCGTCACCTGTGCCCGCCCGTACCGCCACGCGGCGCACCTACGGCGGGGGCCGGTGGGATCCGGCGGTGGAGGCGGCGCGGCCCCCGGCCGCTCGGGGCCGGGCCGTACGGCTCAGGGCAGCGGACGAGCGGGCAGGCAGCGGTGGCAGGCGCGGGCGCGCGCCGCACCCCGCAGCAGCGTCGCGGTCTGACCGGCGATGGTGAAGCGGTAGCGGCCGGAGGCGTCGGCGTACACCGGCTCGCCCCGCGGGCCGGTCTCCGTGGTGAGGTGGACGATCACCACCTCGGGCGGGGCGTGACCGCCGGGCGCTGCGGGCACGGTGACCGCGTAACGCGACGTGGCGAGCATGAGGCGCACCTCCTCCACAGGCTGCCGAGGCGGTACGGGCGGGGGCAGTGGCCTCAGCGGCCCGGTCCGCCCCGGAAGCGCCTTCTCGTACGATCATCCCTCCGTCCGCCCGGGATGGCATCCATCCGGCACGCGGTACCCCGTCCCCGCCTTGTCCCCGCCTTCCGTACGCGTGCCCGATTGCCTTCCGGCCACTGACCGGCCCCTTCCCGAGGGTGCGTGCCGGGGCCGCCGGGCCACTCCGCGACGGTGGGGTCACCCGCTCCCGCTGTGGCAGGATGGGCAGGACGGACCACGGTTGCCGGCCGGAGGCGGGCGTTACATGAGCGAACCTGGTGCGGTCGGTGGCGGGGCCGTCCGCCCCGCGCCGGGCGAAGACGGCCTGCTGGCCGGACTCTTCGACGTGGTCGACGCCGGGATCTACGCGGTCGACGACCAAGGCGTGATCATCGCGGTCAACCGCCGGGCGGAGAGCATGCTGGCCCGGCCGGCCCACGAGCTCGTGGGCCGGGACGCCCACGACCTGCTGCACCGGGACGACCACGGGCACACGATCGCCCGCAGCCAGTGCTCCATGTTGCGCGACTTCCGGGCCGGGCGGACCATCCTGGGCAGCCCCGGCTGGCTGGCCAGCGGCGACGGTCCGCCGCTGCCGGTGTCCCTGCTGCTCACCCCGTTCCGGCTGGACGACGGGACCAGCGGGGCCATGGTGGTCTTCCACCGGCGGGAGACGACCGAACCCGCGGAACAGGACGGGGCCGAGAACCCGGCCTCCCTCTCCGAGCTGGAGCGCTTGGCGCTGCTGGCCGAGACCACCACCCGGCTGACCTCCACCCTCGACGCCGACCAGGCGCTGCGCCGGCTGGTGCACATCGTGCTGCCCCGGATCGCCGACTGGGTGGTCATCGACCTGATCACCGAGAACGCCGAGGTGTGGCGCACGGCCGTCGTCCACTACGCCCACGGCGCCCTGCTGGACCGCCACGACCTGCAGGGCCCCCTGCCGCCGCTGCCGCCCGAGTCCCCGATGCCGCTGTCCCGCGCGCTGCGCGGGGCCGCCTCCACGCTCGTGACCCCGCAGACCTACGCACGGCGCCCCGACTCGGGCCTGGCCGTGGAGCAGCGCCGCCTGCTCAAGGAGACGGGCATGCACTCGGCGATGATCGCGCCCATCCGCAGCCCCCGCGAGGTGCTCGGCGCCCTCACCCTGGGCCGGGCCGACCGGCCCACGCCGTTCAGCGCGGCCGACCTGCCGCTGCTGGAGGACATCGCCCGCCGGGCGGGCGTCGCGCTGGACAACGCGCGCCTGTACCAGCAGCAGCGCAAGGTGGCCGAGACGATGCAGCGGCACCTGCTGCCCCGCCTGCCGCGTCTGCCCGACCTGGAGATGACCGTGCGCTACGTGTCGGCGCCGGACGCCTCGCAGGTCGGCGGCGACTGGTACGACGTGTTCACCCTCGACGACGGCGCCACCGCCATCGCGGTCGGCGACGTCGTGGGCCACGACCTGGACGCGGCGGCCGGCATGGCCCAGCTCCGCAACATGCTGCGCGCCGACGCCTGGTCGCACGCGGAGGCGCCCAGCGCGATCGTCGACCGGCTGGACCGGATGGTCGCGCGCATGGCCGAAGTGGCGATGGCCACCCTGGTGTTCGGCCGGCTGGAGAGCGACGCGCCGGGCCACTGGCGGCTGAGGTGGAGCAACGCGGGACACCCGCCGCCCCTCCTGGTCAGCGACGACGGGCAGGCCCGCTTCCTCACCGACGCCCACGGCATCCTGCTGGGTACGGGCGTGAACCTGCCGCGTACCGACGCCGTCGTCACCCTGGAGCCGCGGTCCACGCTGATCCTCTACACCGACGGGCTGATCGAGTCCCCCGGCCACTCCATCGACGAGGGGCTGGCCGTCCTGCGCCGCCACGCGGCCGCGCTCGCCCCCCGCCCGCTGGAGACCTTCTGCGACCTGCTGCTGGACCGGGTCCGCCCGGCCGGCAACGACGACGACGTGGCCCTGCTCGCGCTGCGTGTACCGACGCCCGGGACCCGGCCGGCGGCGTGAGCGGCGCGGCCGTCGGGCACGCGCGGTCGAGCAAGGCCGAGCAAGGTCAGGAACGGTAAGGCAGGTCAGGAACGGTAAGGCAGCTCAGGCACGCTCGGTCAGGCGGACCAGCTCGTCGTCGAGCGCCTGCCGCACCCCGCACAGATCCCCGGCGGCGCGGCCGGCGATCTCGGCCACGAAGCACTCGACGTCGGCGGCCGGCAGTCGCAGGTGGGCCCGGTCACCGCTGCCGTCCCGGCCGAGGGAGAGCAGCACCTCGCCCGCGCCCGGCACCGGCCCCACCCGCACGTCGCCGCGCCCCGCAGGGCCGGCCAGCCCCGCCGCCAGCAGTTCCCAGGCGAAGATCCAGGTGACCCCCTCGGCCCCGTGCGTCCAGAAGGTCAGACGGGCGGCGAAGCAGTCGTACGGGTGGTACGACAGCCACACGGGCAGCCGCACCTCCTGCTGCTCGGGCAGGACCAGCGCGGCGGTGGCGGCGCGGCAGTACGGTTCCGGCATGGGCCCTCGCTTCCGAAGCCGCAACGGCTGGCGGGAGCCCGCAGAGCGGGCCTGGGAGCGCACTGAAGATCTGTGCCGGGCTCCCGACGCCCGGCACGCACTCCCCAGGCGAAGCCCTGGGGGAGCACCGGACGCCGCTCGCTGATCCGGCCTGGATCCTCAGCACCCTCCCAGCGGCGCTTCTGACCCCGATCACGCCCCTCAAACCCAGGTCACGACCGGTGACCGGGCGGCTACGAGGGCGCGAGGGCGCCCCCGCCTCAGCGGGCCGGTTCGATCCGGCCCGTGACCTCGCCCAGTGAGATCCGGGTGCCGTCCAGGGACGGGGCCGTGGCGCTGATCGTCACCTCGTCGCCGTCCTCCAGGAAGGACCGCGTCGTGCCGTCGGGCAGCGTGAGCGGCTCCTCGCCGTTCCAGGTCAGCTCGATCAGCGAGCCGCGGGTGTCCGGCGCGGGGCCGCTCACCGTCCCCGAGGCGTACAGGTCGCCGGTGCGCAGGCTCGCGCCGTTGACCGTCATGTGGGCGAGCATCTGGGCGTACGTCCAGTACATCGTGGAGAACGGGGGGCGCGAGACCAGGTGCCCGTTCAGCCGCACCTCCAGCGCCAGGTCCAGGCCGTACGGGGGCTCGGCGGCGCGGTCGTCCAGGTACGGCAGCGGCTCGGCGCCGCGGGCCGGGGGATCGGTGCGGGCGTGCGCCAGCGCGTCCATGGGAACCACCCACGGCGACACGGAGGTCGCGAACGACTTGCCGAGGAACGGCCCGAGCGGGACGTACTCCCACGCCTGCAGGTCGCGGGCCGACCAGTCGTTGACCAGGCACACGCCGAAGACGTGCGCGTCGGCGTCGGCCAGCGCCACCCGGGCGCCCAGCGGCGACGGGGTGCCCACGACGAACCCCACCTCTGCCTCGATGTCCAGCCTGCGGGACGGCCCGAAGTCCGGGGCCGGGTCGGCGGGCGCCTTGCGCTGGCCGCTGGGCCGCACCACCGGCGTGCCGGAGACGACCACCGTGCCCGCCCTGCCGTGGTAGCCGATCGGCAGGTGCTTCCAGTTCGGGGTCAGCGGCTCCGCGCCCGGGCGGAAGATCCGGCCCACGTTGGAGGCGTGGTGCTCCGAGGCGTAGAAGTCCACGTAGTCGGCGACGTCGAACGGCAGGTGCGGCACCGTCCGCGAGCGCGGCACCAGGCACGGCTCCACCGCCGCGCGGTACCGCTCGGCGGTCAGCCACTCGGTCAGCGCCGCCCGGACCCGGGTCCACGCCGGGCGGCCCGCGGCGAGCAGCGGGCCGAGGCCCGGCGCCGACAGCACGGCGGCCAGGTCGGTGGGCGCTCCGGTCGCCTCGGCCGCCCGGCCCGCGTCCAGGACGTGGTCCCCGTAGGCGACCCCGAGCCGCCGTCGCGGGTCGTCCGCCGTACTGAAGACCCCGTAGGGCAGGTTGCGCACCCCGAAGAGGGAGTCGGGCGGGACGGCGAGCGGGCTGACGGCGCTCAACGGGACCTCCACAGATCGGCACTGATCACGGGACGGATCTTGGACGCCCCGAGCGTATCGCCGCCCGCCGTCCCGTCCGGGTTTGGAGGTGTGTGACGTCGAAACGTAAAGTGCGGCCCAAGGCCCGGGCGGCGGACACCGGACGGCACGGGTCCGACAGCATCCGACAGCACAGGCCCCGCACGCGCGGGCGCGGTACGGCCCGGGACACGGAGAGCAGCGGCGGGATGACGGCGACGACTCAGGACCTTCACGACCTCGGGGATCCCGGGAACCCGGGGAACCGCGGGGACACGGCGGGCGGCCCCGGTGACCCCGGCACGGAGGCCGGCCAGGACGCGCCCGGCACAGACCCCGGCACAGACCCAGGCACAGACCCCGGCATAGACCCCGCCAGGATGGAGATCTGCCTGTCCGTCCTGGCCGAGCTCGACCGGCTGCCGGTCGACCATCCCGACGCCGTGGCCGTACGCCGGGCCACCGCGGGCATCTACCGCACGGTCAAGCAGCGCCGCCGCCAGGAGCGCCGCGCCGCCAAGACCGCCCACGACCGGGCCGTCACCGAGGCCACCGCGACCGGCGCGGCCGACCGCGTCGACGACGAGACGCTCGGCATCAGGCTCGCCCCCTCGGTCACCACCGAGATCGCCGGCATCCTCCAGCGCCCGCGCTCGTGCTACATCTGCAAGAGCCGGTACGTCGAGGTGGACGCCTTCTACCACCAGCTGTGCCCGGCGTGCGCCGCCGAGAACCGCGCCCGCCGCGACGCGCGCACCGACCTGACCGGCCGCCGCGCCCTGCTCACCGGCGGCCGCGCCAAGATCGGCATGTACATCGCGCTGCGGCTGCTGAGGGACGGCGCGCACACCACCATCACCACCCGTTTCCCCGCTGACGCCGTCCGCCGCTTCAAGGCCATGCCGGACAGCGGCGAGTGGATCCACCGGCTCAAGATCGTCGGCATAGACCTGCGCGATCCCGCCCAGGTCGTCGCGCTCGCCGACTCGGTGGCCGCCGCGGGGCCGCTGGACATCCTGATCAACAACGCCGCCCAGACCGTGCGCCGCTCCCCGCAGGCCTACAGCGAGCTGGTCGCCGCCGAGTCCGCGCCGCCGCCGGCCGGTGAACTGCCCGCCGCCGAGGTCATCGGCGTCTTCGGCTCCGGCGCCCGCACCGCGGCCGCCCTGCCCTCCCCGCGCAAGGAGGGCCTGTTCACCGCCCAGGACGTCACCGACCTCGCGCTGACCGGCGGGTCCGCCTCGCCGGCCCGGGTCGAGGCGGGCACGGCCATCGACGCCGGCGGGCTCGTACCGGACCTCGACCCCACCAACAGCTGGGTGCAGACCGTCGGCGAGGTCGACCCGGTCGAGCTGCTCGAAGTGCAGCTCTGCAACGTGACCGCGCCGTTCATCCTCGTCAGCAGGCTGCGCCCGGCCATGGCCGCCGCCCCGGCCCGCCGCAAGTACGTCGTCAACGTGTCCGCGATGGAAGGCCAGTTCAGCCGCGGCTACAAGGGCGCCGGCCACCCGCACACCAACATGGCCAAGGCCGCCCTCAACATGCTGACCCGCACCAGCGCCCAGGAGATGCTGGAGAGCGACGGCATCCTGATGACGGCGGTCGACACCGGCTGGATCACCGACGAGCGCCCGCACCCGGACAAGGTGCGGCTGGCCGAGGCCGGCTTCCACGCCCCGCTGGACCTGGTGGACGGCGCGGCCCGGGTCTACGACCCCATCGTGCGCGGCGAGAGCGGCGAGGACCTCTACGGCTGCTTCCTGAAGGACTACGCGCCCTCGCCGTGGTGAGCCCCGCCGGCCGCGGCCCGCGCCCACCGGGCGGCGCCTCGTCCGCCGTGAGCGGGCGTCAGCCGAGCGCCGCCCGCAGCTCCGCCGTGTCGGGAGGGTTCGCGCCGGGACGCGAGACGGTGAGCGCGGCCGCGGTCGAGGCGTGCCGCAGGACCCCGCACAGGGCCACGTCGTGCAGCGCCGCCAGCGCCGGGCGGGCACCGGAGCCCAGCAGCTTCAGCCCGGCCAGCGCGTCCAGCGCCGCCGCCATGAAGGAATCGCCCGCGCCCACCGTGTCGGCCACCTCGGTACGCAGCGCGGCGCCCCTGACCTCCTGGGCGGCGGTGAAGGCCAGCGACCCTTCCGCCCCCAAGGTGACGAACACCGCCGCGGGCCCCAGCGCCAGCCACCGCTTGGCCACCGTCCGCACCGTTTCGCCCGGGTAGAGCCAGGCCACGTCCTCCTCGCTGGCCTTCACCAGGTCCGCGAGGGCGACACACCGCTCGACCGCGGCCACCGCCCGCGGGCGCTCACCGAACAGCGCGGCCCGTACGTTGGGGTCGTAGCTGACCGTCGCCTCCGGCCGCAGCCGCGCCGCCAGGTCCAGCGCCGTCCGCGCGCCCGGCTCGGTGACCGCGGCGATCGACCCGATGTGCACGTGCCGCACGCCGGCGGGCGGCTCGGCCGGCCGCAGCGTCCAGCGGATGTGGAACTCGTACGCCGCCTGTCCCCGCGCGTCCAGCGTCACCACCGCGGTCGGGGTCGGCACCTCCTCCTGGCCGTCGCCCAGCACCTCGACGCCGGCCGCCACCAGCCGCCGGCGGATCGCCTCGCCCCGCGGGTCCGCCCCCACCTGCGTCAGCAGGGCCGTGGACCGGCCCAGCCGGGCCAGACCGTAGGCCACGTTGGCGGGGCTGCCCCCGGGATGCGTCACATCCGGCAGCCCGGGGACGCGGACGATGTCGGCGACGCACTCGCCGATCACCAGGAACTCGGTCATACGATCTGCTCCCCCCCGGGGGTCGTCGAAGGGCCGGCGCCCGGTGCCGTGCCGGCCATGCCCGGCACGGTATCGGGTGTCCGTTACATGGATCGGGAAACCGCTGTCCAAATCATTGACAACGGTCGAACGCCCGGCTGAATCTTGGTCCTCGTCGTTGGACTACTCAGGAGTAGGGGGGAACCGCCATGCGCAGCGGAACAACCGGCGGGCGGGGAAAGCGGACCGGCGGGCCGGCCGGCAGGAGGACCGTCGGTGTCGCGATGGCGGCCGTCTCCGGCGCGCTGGCACTGACCGCGGCCACGGTCGCGCCGGCGACCGCCGCGCCGGACCGCGGCGCGCACCACGGCCACGGCGTGCGCTACGTCGCGCTCGGCGACTCGTACACGTCCGGGCCCGCCATACCCACCCAGGTGGACGCCAACTGCGCCCGCTCCGACCACAACTACCCCTCCCTGGTGGCCGCCGCCGACCACGTGAGCGGCTTCACCGACGTCAGCTGCGGCGGCGCGACCACCGTCCAGATGCGGCAGCCGCAGGGCACCAACGGCCCCCAACTCGACGCGGTGGGCCGCGACACCACTGTGGTCACCCTCCAGATCGGCGGCAACGACATCGGCTTCGGCCCGATCATCGCCACGTGCGCGGGCCTGACCGCCACCGACCCGGCCGGCAGCCCGTGCGAGCGGCACTACACGGCCTCCGGCACCGACGAGCTCACGGCCACCATCGTCGAGGCGGCCCCCAAGGTCGGCCAGGTGCTGCGCGCCCTGCGCGAGCGGGCCCCGCGTGCCCGCGTCGTCGTGGTCGGCTACCCGGACCTGCTGCCCGACGACGGCGTCCCGTGCACCTCGGCCGCGGTGCCCTTCGCCGCCGGGGACTTCCCGTACCTGCGCGACACCGAGAAGAAGCTCAACGCGATGCTGCGGCTGGAGGCTTACCTGCACGGGGACTCCTACGTGGACACCTACACCCCCACCATCGGCCACGACATGTGCCGGCCGCCCGCGGACCGCTGGATCGAGCCGCTGGTGCCCGCCTCCCCCGCCGCGCCCGCGCACCCCAACGCCAAGGGGGAGCAGGCCATGGCGCAGGCGGTCCTCGCCCGGGTCGCGGCCCGGGGCCACGCCGGCGACTGAACGGGCGGCGCGCGCCACAGCCGGCCGCTTTTCGTGACGGCCCGTCAGGTCGCGTAGACCGTCAGGACGTTGTCCCGGGGGGCCGGCCGGTGCTCGGCCGCCGGTCCCTCGGCGAAGGCCCGCAGCAGGTTCTCGGTGGTGCGCGTGACGAAGGCGCGGGTACGCGCGTCCAGCCCGTGGTCGCGGCCGTCGTCGCCGGTCCCGGCCATCAGGCCCTCGACCCAGCGCATGGTGCCGGTGGCGAAGACGCCGGCGCCGCCGGGGACCGTGTAGTAGGCCGAATCGCTGTGGCTGTGGCTGCCGTTGCACACCAGGGGCGAGTGGGCGACGATCTCGATCGGCGCGGGCGTCGGGGCGTGCGGGGTGACCCGGTCGTACTCGACGCCCACCAGGTGGTCGAAGGAGTCGCCGCGGCGGACGCCCGTGCCCTCGTACACCCAGTGGTCGGGATTCTCCACCACATAGGGCGCGTCGGTGGGGAACCCCTCGTAGAACACCCCGGTCAGCGACGACTCCGGGTCGGCGCCCGGCCGGTGGCGGAAGTCGGTGGTCGCCATCGTCGGATGGTCGGCGAGGTACGGGTCGACCGGGTAGTCGGTCTTGTAGCAGACGACGGTCCGCACCGCGCCGTTCGGCTCCATCTCCAGGCGGATCCGGCGGAAGCAGGTGTTGGCGCCCAGGAAGGCCAGGTTGGTGCCCGCGTCGCGGGCGGCGGTCACGTAGCGCCGCTGCTCGGGCGTCCAGTACTCGTCGTGCCCCAGCGAGACCGCGGCGGTGGCCCCGCGCAGCACCGAGTGCGCCAGGTGGACGTCCACGCCGGTGGTGTACGCCAGCGGTATGCCCAGCCGCTCGGCGAGCACCACCAGGGCCCGCTCGTACACCAGGAACTTCTCGGCGCCGCTGGAGGCGTACGGCCGGTCGAAGGACACCGCGTGCGAACGGTGCTCGTAGGTGCCGTCCCGGCCCTGGTAGAGGCTGTATCCGCCCCATGTGTTGTACGCCTGCCAGGTCGCCGGGCCGTGCATCAGCAGTGTCCTGCCCACGGCGCTCGCCGAGCGGACGATCAGCGGCACGAACCGCTGGTGCCCCTCCTCGGAGTCCAGCCGCAGCAGGTAGGCGCCCTCCGGCCAGCCCTCGGTGCGCACCCGCAGGCTGGGCTCCCAGTCGGCTTTGACGGTACGGGTGGCGACGACCAGCCGCGGGCGGTCCTGCTTGCGGCCCACGACACGGTCCGACTGCCACACCAGCCGCGCCTGCGCGCCGCCGTACCAGCCGACGCGGAACGCCGACACCCGGAAGCCGGGGGCGGTCGTGGACACGTGCAGCGCGAACTCCTCGCCGGGGAGCACGCTGACCTGGTCGGCATAGCCCTCGATGGCGTCCGGGGGTCCCTGCGAGGTGATCCGCCAGTCCTTCGTGCCCCGGTCGGTGGTCTCGGTGACGGCCGGTCCGGTCGCGGGCGGCCCGGTCGGGGTGTGCGGGCCGCCGCCCGACCCCGCGTCGCAGGCGGCCACCGCGACGGAGGCGGCCCCGGCCGCGGCCGCGCCGAGGAAGTGCCGCCGGTCGAGGCCGTGCCGCTCGGCGTCGTCGTTCATCCACTGTGTCCTGTCCGCCGGTCCCCACCGGCATCCGTGTCCGCTTCCACCGTGCTCAGGCCCTCTCGCGCCTCGCACGTCCCGCACGTACACAGATGATGTTGCCGCCGTCCGGGTTGCCCCACGACCGCAGGAGAGCCGAAGCGGTCACCTCGCAACAGCCGCGAATCACTCGGGGGCGGTCGCCCGGGCCCCGGAATCGGCGTCGGGCACGGGGCCGGGGACGGCATCGGGGACGGCGTCGGGGACTCGGCCCGGACCGGCCACGGCGTCGGGGACGCGGCCCGGACCGGGGGCGCGGTGCCGGTCCCGGTCCCGGTCCCGGTGCTTGGCGGCCTTCGCGGTGTTGCCGCAGCGCCGCATGGAGCACCAGCGGCGGCGCCGGCCCGGGGTGGTGTCCAGGTACACCATCCCGCACGCCTCGAAGGCGCACTCGCGCAGCGCGGCGCGGCGCTCCGGGCTGCCCATGACCTCGATCAGGTCGCGGGCGACGAGCGAGAGCACCTGGCGTCCGGACAGCGCCTGCTCCTCGGCCCTCACCCCCTCCTCGCCCAACTCCAGCCGGGGGGCGGGCGGGGCGGTGTGCGCGCACTCGTTGACCAGCGCCACGGACGGCAGGGCGGGAACGGACCCGCGCAGGTGCGCGAGGACGATGTCGTAAGCCGCCTCGCGCAATGCCGTCAGCTCCGCGAGCAGGGCCTCGCCGACGGCCTCCCGCGCCGGCCGCAGCCCGGCACCCGCGCACCACTCCCGCAGCAGCGCGACGGTGCCCATCCGCTCCACCGGGGCGCCGCCGCGCCGCCCGAGCGTGGCCACCAGGTTCAGCGCGAGCCCGCCCGCGTCGAAGCGCAGGCTCCGCACGTGCGCGGTGACCCGGGTGCGGGGGAGCGGCGACGGGGCTTCCATGGCGGTCATGGTAACCGGTTCGGTGGTTACGAAGTGCGCCCGGTCACTCCGCCTGCCGCGGAGCGCCCATGACGTACGGGGAGAGGATCTCCGCGACGGCGTCGTTGCGCGGCGTGGGCACGCCCGACTCGCGGCCCAGGCGGCTGACGGCGCCGCTGAGCCAGGGCAGTTCGAGGCGGTTGCCGCGCAGGAGGTCGTTGTGCATGGACGAGGTCATGGCGGCGGGCAGGGTGTCGCAGAACGCGAGCCGCTCGTCGGCGAGGTCCGGGTCGAGCGCGACGCCCCTGGCCCGGCCGACCGCCGCCGCCTCCCTCATGACCCCGGCCAGCAGCGCCCGGGCGCCGGGCGCTGCGCGGACCACGCCGATCGGCTGCCGCACCGCCGACGTGGCGCCGGAAAGGCCGGTCAGGAAGACGAACTTCTCCCAGATCACCCGTTCGACGTCCGCGCTGACCTCGGCCTCGACGCCGGCCGCCAGGCAGCGCTCCAGCAGGTCGTCCGCCCGCGGCGAACCGGCCCGGCCGCCGTACTCCCCGAACACCAGCTTCTGCAGCGTGCCGTGGTGGACGACCACGCCGGGCTCCTCGATGGACGCGGAGATGTAGCTGACGCCGCCCATCACGCAGGCGGCGGGCAGGTGGGCCCGCAGCACCTCGTCCATCTGGACGCCGTTCTGGAACGAGACGACCGCCGCGCCCGCCTCCGCCAGCGGCCGCAGTTGCCGCGCCACCTCCTCGGTGTCCCACAGTTTGACCGCGACCATCACCAGGTCGGCGTCCTTGACGTCGGCCAGGCTCGGCACGGCCGCCTCCCCCGGCACCCGCAGGTCCCCGAGCGGGCTGCGCACGGTCAGCCCGCGGGCCTTGACGGCCTCCAGATGCCGCCCCCTGGCCACGAACGTGACCTCCTCGCCCGCGGCCGCCAGCCTGGCACCGAAGTACCCCCCGACCCCGCCCGCACCGACCACGACGATCCGCATGACGATCCCTTCCTGCCGTCCAGGGCTTCGAGTAACCGGTTGAACGGTTACTTCTGCCGTAGCTTACGGGGTGCGGTCCGCCGCGAGGACCAAGAGGTACGAGCAGGTACGAGCAGGCGCGGGCCGTCACCCGCCGCCTCGGGCGGGCAGGCGGCGCCTATCGTGGGCGCATGCAGTCGTACACGATCGGGCAGGCCGCCCGGCTGCTCGGCGTCAGCCCGGACACCGCGCGGCGGTGGGCGGACGCCGGGCGGGTGGCCACGCACCGCGACGAGGCGGGGCGGCGGCTCGTCGACGGGCGCGACCTGGCCGCCTTCTCGGTGGAACTGGCGCAGCAGGGCGAGGGCGAGGCGGAGACGCCGAGGACCACAGTCCGCAACGCCTTCCCCGGGATCGTGACCGCGATCAAGCTCGGCGACGTCGCCGCGCAGGTCGAGATCCAGGCGGGTCCGCACCGGCTGGTGTCGCTGGTGACCCGGGAGGCCGTCGAGGAACTCGGCCTGGAGGTCGGCGCCGAGGCCGTGGCGCGGGTGAAGTCCACCAACGTGCACATCGACCGGGCCTGAGCGGAACCGGCTGAGGCGGCCGCGGCCGGCCCCGCGGCCGCCTCAGCCGTCGCCGAGCGGGAAGGCCAGCGAGACGGTGCCGCGCAGGTCCAGGTACGCCGTCGCCGGGGTGCGCACCAGCCGCAGGATCACCTGCTCGCACTCCGGGCAGCGGCCGACGTAGCCCGGCGCGCGCGTGTAGACGCGCAGCCGCGCCAGCGGCCAGGCACTGCCGCAGCCGGTGCAGCGTCCCCGCGCGGTCGTCGGCTCCGCCGCGAAGATCTCGCGGAGCGCCCCGGCCAGCGCGTTCCCGTCCTCGTACTGGCCGGTGTACGCGTCCTGGCCGTCGTACGTGTCGGCGGGCGCGGCCGGCCGTACCGGTTGGTCGGTCATCATCATCCTCCGCTGGGGCCGAAGCGTTCGGTGCGAATGCGGTCCTGGGCGTGGCCGAGCGCCACCAAGAGGTCGGCGGCGGTCTCGACGAAGCCGGTGGGCCCGCACACGTAGACCGCCGGCTCGAAGTCGGGCGGCCAGCCGTCGCGGCCGAGGTCGGCCGCGGTGATCCGCCCGGCCGGCCGCCGCCACGCCGACGGGGTCGCGCGGGTGTAGAGGTAGGCGGTGTCCAGGCCCGGGTCGCCGCGGTCCAGTTCGGCCCCGTAGAGCCGGTCCTCCGGCGTGCGCAGGGAGTACAGCAGGCGGAAGGGCGTACGGCTGCCGGCCGCGCGGCGCGCGCGGACCATCGCCATCAGCGGCACCACCCCGGAACCGCCGCCCACCAGCAGCACCGGATCCTTCTGCTCCGGCCGCCACACGAACCAGCCGCCGACCGGCCCGCGCAGCTCCACCAGGTCGCCGACCGCCAGGTCGTGCGCGAGATACGGCGACACCTCGCCGTCCTCGACCCGCTGCACGGTCAGCTCCACCCGGTCGCCGTCCGGCGCCGAGGCGAGCGAGTAGCTGCGCTGCGTGCTGTAGCCGTCCTCCGCGGTGAGCCGCACGTCCACGTGCTGTCCCGCCAGGTGGCCCGGCCAGCCGTCCACCTCGAAGACCAGCGTGTACGCGAGCGCCGACTCCGGCCGACGCTCGATCAGCCGGGCCGCCCGCCAGCGCAGCCGGTCGCCTAGTCGCCCTGATACCGCTGCTCGCGCCATGGGTCACCGTAGTCGTGGTAGCCGACGCTCTCCCAGAACCCCGGCTCGTCCTCCAGGAGCAGCTGCATGCCGCGCACCCACTTCGCGGACTTCCACAGGTACAGGTGCGGCACCAGCAGCCGGGCCGGTCCGCCGTGCTCGGGCGGGAGGTCCTCGCCCTCGTACCGGTACACGATCCACGCCCGGCCGTCCAGCAGGTCCTCAAGCGGCAGGTTGGTCGTGTAGCCGCCGTAGGACTCGACGAGCGCGAAGTCCGCGGTCGTCTCCACGTCCTCCAGCAGCGCGTCCATCGGCACACCCTCCCAGGAGGTGCCGAACTTGGACCACTTGGTGACGCAGTGCAGGTCCACCGTCGGCCGCTCGCTGCCCAGCGCCGTCAGGCGCGTCCAGTCCCAGGTGTGCCGGGTCCCGGTCTCGGTGCGGATGGTGAACTCCCACCGGTCCTTGTCGATCCTCGGGGTGGGGCCCGCGCTGAGCACGGGGAAGTCGGTCGTCTCGTACTGGCCCGGCGGGAGCTGGTGCCGCTCGTCCCGGGGCCGGCCGCGGAATCCGCGGGAAATGATGGCCATGTGGTGCCGCCGTCGCTCGATCGGTTGCGCTCGCTCCTCATTCTGCGCCCGGGGGGCGGGCCACGCATCGGGAAGGGCGCTCCTGTTTCCCGGCACGCGGGTGAGGTCATCGAGGCGGCGGGCCCGCGTGCCCGCGTCCTCCGGTGGGACGGAGTTGCCGCGGCAGGGCAGCGTGCCCGCGGCCCCGGGGCCGAGTCGGGCCGAGTGGGGCGAGTGGGTCGAGACGAGCGGAGCCGGGGCGAGGGCCGGGCGGTTGCCGCGAGTATTTGCCGGGGGTATCCCCGGCGTGCGCGGGGCGCGATACTCGGTCGCATGCACAAGCCGGCACACATGTTCACGCTCGCGCAGCTCAGGAAGCGCGACCCCGGGCTGGCCGCGACACGCAGGGCGGGGCGCAGCGCGATCGTGATGCCGGCGCTGTTCGCGCTGTGCGGCAAGGTGATCGGCTCACCGGTCATGGCGACGTTCGCGGCCTTCGGCGCGTTCTCCATGCTGCTGCTCGTCGACTTCACCGGGCCGGTGGCGCAGAAGCTGCGCGCGCACGCCGGGCTGTCCGTGGCCTGGGCCGCGCTCATCTGCGCCGGCACCGCGGTGTCCGGGGTGACGTGGCTGAGCGTCGCGTCCATGGTCGTCGTCGGCTTCCTGGTCCTGTTCTCCGGAATCGTCAGTTCCGTGCTGGCGGGATCGACCACCGCCCTGCTTCTCGCGTTCATCCTGCCGGCGTCGCTGCCCGCCTCGCTGTCCACGCTGCCCGACCGGCTGGCAGGCGCCGGACTGGCCGCCGGCGCCTCCATGATCGCCGTCGTGGTCCTGTGGCCGAGGCCCGCCGCCGACCCGCTGAGCGCGCCCGCCGCCGAGGTGTGCCGGGCGGTGGCCGCGCGGCTGCGGACCGACGCGGCGCACGCGCTCGGCGGCCCGGACGCGCCCGGCACGGACGCGTGCCTGCGCGGCGCCGCCGACGCACGGGAGGCGTCCGACCGGCTGCGCCGCGCCTTCGACGCCACCCCGTACCGGCCCACCGGGCTGTCCACCGGCGCCCGCGCCCTGGTCCGGCTGGTCGACGAACTCACCTGGCTCAGCGCGATCGCCGCCCTCACCGGTCCGCCGCCGGAGACGCACCAGGGGCCGGAGCCGACCGCGGGGCCGCTGACGGTGAAGGCCGCCGCGGCAGCCGCTCTGGACCAGGCCGCCGACCTGCTGGAGAACCCGCGCGGGGAAACCGGCGGCCTCAAGGTCGCCGTCGAGGGCTTGCGCAAGGCACTGGACGCCATGGAGGACGAGGCCACCGCCCGCCTGCCGGTGTACCGGCCCGCGACCGGCGACGACAGCGAGGATCGCGAGGTCGGCGAGTTCCTCAGCTCCCTCGACGTGTCCTTCCGCGCCCAGGAACTGAGCTTCGCGGTCATGCAGATCGCGGCCAACGTCGACCTGTTCGCCGCCGCCGAGCGCCGCGGCTGGCTCGACCGGCTGCTCGGCCGCGAGCCCGGCGGGCTGGCCGGCCCGCTGGCGTCCGCCAGGGAACGCGCCGCCGCCCACCTCGAACCGCACTCGGTGTGGCTGCACAACAGCGTCCGCGGCGCGGCCGGCCTGGGCCTGGCGGTGCTCATCGCGGACCTCACCAGCGTCCAGCACTCCTTCTGGGTGGTCCTGGGCACCTTGTCGGTGCTGCGCTCCAACGCCCTGAACACCGGGCAGAACGCGGTACGCGCCCTGGCCGGTACGGTCGTCGGCTCCGTCGTCGGCGGCGCGCTGCTGCAGCTCATCGGCCACAACGACACCGTGCTGTGGTTCCTGCTGCCGCTCGCCGTCCTGGTGGCGGGCATCGCCCCGGCCGCGATCTCCTTCGCCGCCGGGCAGGCGGCCTTCACCGTCACCCTGGTGATCCTGTTCAACATCGGCCAGGCCGCCGGGTGGCGGGTGGGGCTGCTGCGGGTCGAGGACATCGCGCTGGGCGTCGCGGTCAGCGTGGTCGTCGGCCTGTTCTTCTGGCCACGCGGGGCCGCTGCCGCCGTGGGAAAGGCGATGGCCGAGGCGTACGCGGACAGCGCCGACTACCTGGCCGGCGCGGTCGACTACGCGGTGGGCTGCTGCACGGCGGGCCCCGACCCGGCCGCCGTACCCCGCGAAGAGGGCCGGCAGGCCGCCGCGGCGGCACGTCGCCTCGACGACGCCTTCCGCAACTACCTGTCGGAGCGCGGTCCCAAACCGGTCCCGCTCGCCGAGATGTCCACCCTGGTCACCGGGGTCGTGGGCCTGCGGCTCGCGGGCGACGCCGTCCTGGGCCTGTGGCAGCGCGCCGGGGACGACCACAGCGACCGCGAACGCGCCGCCGCACGCGCCGAACTGCTGGCCTCCGCCGGCACCGTCACGCGCTGGTACCACCGGCTCGCCGCGGGCCTGGACGGCGTCGGCCCCGTACCCGCTGCGCTGCCCCACGATCTGGCGGCGGACGGACGCCTGGTCGAGGCCGTGCGCCGCGACCTGCGCGACGAGCACGGCCAGGCCACCGCGACCGCCGTCCGCATCATCTGGACCGGCGACCACATCGACGCGGCCCGCCGCCTGCAGGCCGTCCTCGGCCCGGCCGCGCACGCCGCCACGGCCCGCCCCGCCGAGGAGGCGGAGGGATAGCCCGAGGGGTGGCCCGAGCAGCGGTCCTGCCCGGAGCGGTCGGGGCGGCTCCGGCGAAGCGAAGTCGTGTAGCCCGATGAGACACGCCGGGCTACACTCGATCCATGAAGACCATCACGCAGCGGGAGTTCCGCAACAACTCCGCGGCTGTCATGGACGCGGTCGAGGCGGGCGACACGTATCACATCACCCGGAACGGGGTGGAGGTCGCCGAGCTGCGGCCCCTGCGGCGCAGGCGCCGGCTGAGCGCGGAGGAACTCGTCGCGCGCCATCGCGGCCTGCCGCGCGTCGACCACGAGGCCATGCGCCGCGAGGCGGACGAGTTGTTCGGCGGCGAGGAGCGGGTGGGCGACGACGACCCGTGGGAGCGCCGCCGTGGCTGACCGCTACCCGTCCGGCGTGCTCGACACCTGTACCTACATCGACCTGGACCTGCTCGACCCCGGGCGGTTGCCCGCCGTTCCGGAGCTGACCGCGATCACTCTCGCCGAACTGCAGCAAGGGGTGGCCGCGGCCAAGGACCCGGCGGTCAGGGCGGCGCGGATGGAGAAGCTGGGGGCGGCCGTGGCCGACTTCGATCCCCTGTCCTTCGACGGCGACGCCGCGGCCCGGTACGGCACGCTGGTCGCCCTCACCCTGGCGGCCGGCCGCCTGCCGAAACCCCGCCGGCTCGACCTCATGATCGCTGCCATCGCGTCGGTGCACGGCCTGCCGTTGTTCACGCGCAACCCGGACGACTTCAAGGGCCTGGACAGCGCGGTGACCGTCGTCGCCGTCTGACGACGCCGACGCCGGGCGCTCTCATCACCCGCCGGGCGCCGGGCCGTTCACCGCAGGTTCCTGACCACCGTCCACACCACCGCGACGCCCATCAGGGCGTACTGCGCCCGGGGGCCCAGCACCGGGCGCCAGCGGCGGCCGCGCAGGCCCTCGTACAGCCAGCGGGCGCACATCCACACGGCGGCCGGGGAGACGACGAGCATCAGGGCGTTCTCGTGGAAGGCCCGTACCACGTCGCCGTGCAGCAGGTCGTAGGCGAGGCGGGTGCCGCCGCAGGCCGGGCAGAGCAGGCCGGTCACCCAGTTGAACGGGCAGCGCGGCAGCCAGTGGCCGCCCTGGTGGGGGTCGGTGCCGTAGAGGTACCAGGACGCGGCTGCCGCGGCCGCGAGGGTGGCCAGCGGCGCGGCGGCAGGATGCCGCAGCGGGCCGCCGGGCCGGCCCGCCCGGACGGGCGAGCCGGCCGCGGCGTGGCGCAGCCCGTCAGCCACGCAGAACCCTGCCCTGCGCGTCCGTCTGGTCCTTGCCGGCCAGCAGCATGATCCCGTCGATCAGCGCCCAGATGCCGCAGCCGCCGCAGGTGAACAACTGGCCCAGCGCCATGCCGGTGTGCCCGGTGTAGAAGCGCCCGACGCCGAAGCCGCCCAGCAGGAGCTGCAGCACGCCCGCGGTGACCTTCGACTTCTCGGAGTACGGCCGGCCGTACGGGTCGTAGCCGTAGGGCGCGTTGGGATCGCCGGTGTACGAACCGGGAGGCGGGGGCGGGTAGGCGCCGCCCTGCTGCGGGTAGCCGTACCCGGCCTGCCCGGCCTGCTGCGGGTACCCGTACGCGGGCTGCTCGCCTTGCGGATAGCCGTAACCCGGCTGCTGACCGCCCTGGCCGTAAGGGTTCTGCGGCTGCTGCGGATTGTGGGCGTACGGGTTCTGGTCGGACATCGTCCCCCCTGAATTGGCCTGTTCTTGACGCGGCACATCCTTGCAGTTCCCACCGGCCGCCGTCGCCCCATGACGGCACCACGGGTGCCCGGAACCGGGGAAAACGCAGAAAACCCCTGGCGACCAGGGGTTTTCGCTGGTGTCCGAGGGGGGACTTGAACCCCCACGCCCGATAAAGGGCACTAGCACCTCAAGCTAGCGCGTCTGCCATTCCGCCACCCGGACCGGGTGTGCCGCCAGGCCTCCGGGCCGTGACGACGAGGTAAACCATAGCAAAGATCCGGGCAGGTGGATCACGGTCCCGGGCCGGGGAGCCTTGGGGGAGGCGGGGGTCGCGGGAGAGGATGGGGACGGCGTCCACCGCCCGCGCGAACCCACCCGGGTCCCCGCGCGGCCGCGGGTGCGCAGGACAGGCCGGGCCGCCCCGTCGGGGCGGGTCGGCGAGCGGCGAGGGAGGAGACGGCGTGGGCGAGTCGAGGAGCGGGTCACAGGCGGCGCGGGCCGTGGCGGGCGAGGACGAGGTCGTCGAGCTGTGCAGCGAGCTGATCCGCATCGACACCAGCAATTACGGCGACCACTCCGGGCCGGGGGAGCGGGCCGCGGCCGAGTACGTGGCCGAGAAGCTGGCCGAGGTGGGGCTCGAACCGCGGATCCTCGAATCGCACCAGGGCCGGGCGTCCACCGTCGCCCGGATAGAGGGCGAGGACCGGTCGCGCCCCGCGCTGCTGATCCACGGCCACCTCGACGTCGTCCCCGCCAACGCGGACGACTGGCGGGTGCACCCCTTCTCCGGCGAGATCGCCGAGGACTGCGTGTGGGGCCGCGGCGCGGTCGACATGAAGGACATGGACGCCATGACGCTGGCGGTGGTGCGCGACCGGCTGCGCGCCGGGCGCAGGCCGCCGCGGGACGTCGTGCTGGCGTTCCTGGCCGACGAGGAGGCCGGCGGCACCTTCGGCGCGCGCCACCTGGTCGACAACCACCCCGACCTGTTCGAGGGCGTCACGGAGGCGATCGGCGAGGTCGGCGGCTTCTCGTTCACCGTGAACGAGAACCTGCGGCTGTACCTGATCGAGACCGCCGAGAAGGGCATGCACTGGATGCGGCTCACCGTGGACGGCACCGCCGGCCACGGCTCGATGACCAACAAGGACAACGCGATCACCGAACTGTGCGAGGCCGTCGGCCGGCTGGGCAGGCACGAGTTCCCGGTGCGGGTCACCAAGTCGGTGCGCGGCTTCCTGGACGAGCTGTCCGACGCCTTCGGGGTGGAGCTGGACCCCGAGGACATGGAGACGGCCCTCGCCCGGCTCGGCGGCGTCGCCCGGATGATCGGCACCACCCTGCGCAACACCGCCGCCCCGACGATGCTCGGCGCCGGCTACAAGGTCAACGTCATCCCCGGCCAGGCCACCGCCCACGTCGACGGCCGGTTCCTGCCCGGGTACGAGGAGGAGTTCCTCGCCGACCTCGACCGCGTCCTCGGCCCGCGGGTCAGGCGGGAGACGCTGCACAGCGACAAGGCCCTGGAGACCGACTTCGACGGCTCGCTGGTGGAGGCCATGCAGTCGGCGCTGAAGGCCGAGGACCCGATCGCCCGCGCGGTCCCGTACATGCTCTCCGGCGGCACCGACGCCAAGTCGTTCACCGACCTGGGCATCCGGTGCTTCGGCTTCGCGCCGCTGCGGCTGCGGCCCGAGCTGGACTTCGCCGGGATGTTCCACGGCGTGGACGAGCGGGTGCCGGTGGACGGCCTGAAGTTCGGGGTGCGGGTCCTGGACCGGTTCCTCGACGACTGCTGACCCGCGGGCGGGCGGGTGGCCCGGCGCCCGCCCGCCGTACGCCCGTGCGACCCGGCGGGTCGAACAGCGACGGCCCGCTCGACCGTACGTGCCCGTACCGGCGGCCGCGCTCGCCGGTACGGGTGAACGGACCGGTGCTTTCGTAGCTCTATTCCTCCATCGTCGTTACGACACATGTGATCCACGGCTGGGGATCACATCGTGTCCCATGAGGAGGAAGTCATGATCAAGAAGATTGCCGCCGTCGCGGTCGCCACCGGCGGTCTGGTGCTCGCGGGTGCGGGACTGGCCACCGCCGACTCCGGCGCGCAGGGTGCCGCCGTGCACTCCCCGGGTGTGGCGTCGGGCAACGTCGTGCAGATCCCGGTGCACGTGCCCGTCAACGTGTGCGGGAACACCGTCTCCGTGATCGGCCTGCTGAACCCCGCCTTCGGGAACGGGTGCTTCAACGGCTGACGACGGCTGACGAGGCTGATGACGGTCGACGACGGCTGATGACGGTCGGCGACGGCCGGTGACATCGGTGCGGGGTGTCCCGCCCCCGGTCCGCCTCCTGGCGGGCGGTGGCGTGGCACCCCGTCGTCACGCTCGCGGGACCCCACGGCAGGTGACGTGCGTCACCATGTGGCGCGCAGTTGGCGGATGATCCGGCGCCGCAGGCGCACCCGGCGGCTGCCGTCCGGGTAGAGCCGGACCCGGTCCAGCTCCCAGTGGCGGTACTCGGCCTCGTCCGTCAGCAACCGTGCCGCCTCCTTGCGGGAGACCCCGCGCGGCACGTACATCTCTCTGAATTCGTATTCCGGCATCGCATCTATTGTGCGGGCAACGCCCCGGTGCGGATAGCGTCTGCATCATGTCTGATGACGTGCAGCCCACGGCGGCCGATGTACGAGCCGCGGTAGAGGCGGTCAAGGCCGCCCTCGACCGTCACCTCGACGCGATCGAGAACCGTACCGGCGAGGACGACCCCGCCGTCTACGCGGCGTTCGAGGCCCTGGCCTCGGCCGCCGAGACCTATGACGAGTTGCTGTACGACACCTACGACGAGGTGACTCCGTTCGAGGTGCCCGCACCGGACACCGCACCGGAGTACGCCGGACCCGAGGAGCCCGAGGCGATCACCGTGCTGATCCGCCGCGACTACACCCTCGTCTCCCCCGAGCGGCTGTTCGCGCAGGCCAGAAGGTCGAGCGACGGCGACCCCACGGCGAGCGCGACCGTCAACGCGGCGCTCGGCGCGGTCTTCGGGGAGTACGAGCCGGACGAGATCGCCCAGCGGCACAAGGAGTTCGGCCTGGAGGAGGGCGACTCCACGCTGTGGGTCGCGGCGGCCGAACCGGCCGAAGCGGGGGAGTGGCTCGACGCCCCCTTCGAGCAGGCCGACACACAGCAGGTGATCTGCCGGTTCGACGTGAGCTCCGTGTTCGACGACGAACTGGGCGTGCTCGACCCGGACTAGACGCGCTGGACCGATCCGGACCGGACTTGACCGGACCGAAGTGGAGCGATCCGGACCGGACCGGGCCGCCGGGCCGGTGCGGACGCTCCACGGGGGACGAGTGGCCCGTGGACCGTCCGCACCTGGCCTCGGGAGAACCGGCCTCAGGAGACCAGGTCGCGCAGCACCCAGCTCAGCCGGGTCGTCCGGAGCCTGGCCGGCGGGCCGGCCACGGCCCGGGCCAGGCCCTGGTCGGCGCCCTGCACGACCGACAGGTGGCGTTCGCCGCGCGCGAACGCCGTGTAGACCCAGGAGCGGGTCAGCAGCGGGCCCGCGTCGCCCGGAACGACCACCACGACCGCGGGCCAGCGCATGGCCGCGGCCTGGTGGCCGGTGAGCGCCCAGCCGTGCCGGACCGCCGCCGCCACGTCCTCGCGAGGGACGAGCACAGGCTCGCCCGGCCCGCCGCCCGACTCCAACTCCAGCCGCAGCCCGGCCTGTTCGGCGCCGGCCACGGTGCCGGGCAGCACATGGCCCGGCCCGGTGACCAGGACCACCCGGTCCCCGGGGTCGAAGCCGCCGAACCGGCCGGGGCCGGGGTTGAGGCGCTCCTTCAGCGCCGCGTTGAGCGCGCGCGTGCCGGCCGGGCCGCCGTGCGCGAGGGTGATCACCTGGGTGCGGTCGGCGGATACGCCGATCGCCCGGGGCACCGAGTCGGCCACCAACTGGACCGTCCGCAGCACCGCCTCGGCCGGGTCGTGCACCGGGACGACCACGACCTCCTTGGCCGGGGCGTCGACGGCGGCGAGCTCGCCCGCCCCGATGTACGAGATCAGCTCGCCGATCGGGCCCGGGTCGGGGGTACGCGAGGTGACCCGCGGGCACGCCTTGCTCGCCAGCAGGTCGGCGAAGGCGCGGCCGGGCCCCGCCGACCACAGCGCGAACTCGTCCCCGCTCAGCACCAGCCGCGCGCCGTCGGGCACCGCCTCGACCAGCGTGGCCGCCTCCTCGGCGGACAGCTGGGGGGCGTCCAGCACGGCCAGCAGGTCCAGGGCGAGGCTGCCGTCCGGCGCCCGGCCCGGCCCGCCCCGGCCGGCCAGCAGGCCCGCGACGGTCACCGCGGCATCGGCGCCCACCGCCTCCGCCAGCCGCCGCCGGCCGTTGTCCGTGTACGCCGCCGCGTACGCCCGCAGGCCCGCGGCCCGCGCCGCCCGGACCAGGGCGGCGGGCTCCGCGCGCGCCGCCTCGCCCCCGGTGTGCAGCACCAGGCCGCTGCCCGCCGCCGTGCGGATGAGCTGCGCGGCCGACGCGGAGGGAGCCGAGGCCGCGGCCTTCTCCCACGTCCCGGCGTCACTGTCGTCCTCGAAGGACCGCAGCAGGCGCAGGCAGCCGTCGGCCAGGCTCTCCTCCGCCAGCGCATACCGGTCCAGGCCCAGCAGCAGCGGTACGGGGGCGGTGTCCTCGTCCTCGTCCACGTCCCCGTCGTCACCGCGAGGCTCGGGGAGCGGGACGGACTCGTCGCGGAAGACCAGTACGTGGCCGTCCTCCACGGACGCGGCCACGGCCGCGTCGGGGTCGGGCACCCCGTAACCGGCCAGGGCGGCCTTCACCGCCTCGGCGCGCAGCGCGGTGTGGCCCTCCAGCGCGGCCCGCTCCATCACGTGCCCGACCAGGGCCCGCGCCCGGCGCTCGTCGCCCGGCCCGGTCGCCCCGGCCGGCACGGCCCGCGCGAAGGCGTCCGCCTGCTCCACCCGCACGCCCGGGACACCGAGCACCAGCCAGGGGTCCGCCCGCAGGGCCTCGGCCGCGCCCTCGCCCAGCAGCCGCACGACCGGCTCCGCCAGGTCGGCGGGCGCGCCGCCCGAGGTGAGGGCGACGCGGGCGGCGTCGACGGCCCGCGGGTCCACGGGAGCCTTCCGCGCGGCGAACGGAGCGGGAGCGGCCGCCGCGGTGGCGGCCGGCGGCCCACCGCGGGCTCGCTGCTGTTGCTCGGGCCGCTCCCCACCCCCTTGGGAGCCGCGCGCCCGCGCGTGTCCGGCATCCGTGGTGTCGTCGGGGCGTGTGCGTCCGGCGTCCGCGGTGTCCTCGGTTCGGGTGCTGTCCGGTTGTGCCGCTCGGGTGTTCGTGGGCTGTGCGGTCCGGGCGTCGTCGGGGCGTGTGCGTCCGGCGTCCGTGGTGTCGTCGGTTCGGGTGCTGTCCGGTTGTGCCGTCCCGGTGCCGTCTCCCGGCCGCGCCGCGCGGGTGCCGCTCGCCGCTCGGGCGCCGTCCCGTTCCCCCGCCTGATCGTCTTCGCCTTCCGCCGCCTGGACCCGACCCGGGCGCGCCGCCCGGCTCTCGTCCGGCGGTGCCTCCCCTTCCTCCGGCTCCGCCGCCCCCTCCTCAGCCGGCCGGGGCTCGGGTGACGGCGGGTCAGGGGTGGCCCGGTCCGCCGACCCGGGGCCGCCCGGCGCCGGCCGGCCCGCCTCTTCCGCCTCCCGCGCCTGCATCTCGGCGGCCTCGGCGGCCATCGCCTCACGCCTGCGTCGGCGGGCCTCGGACGCGTCGCCGCGCGGGGCCGGGGCAGCGGGGTTCTCGCCGCGTTCGATGGAGCGGACGGCCGCCGCCAGACCGGCCAGGTCGGGGCGGCGCACCGGACCACCGGGGGCAGGGGCGGCACCGCCGCCGGAACGGCCCGCCCCCTCGCTGCCGCTCGCCGGCGGGGCGTCCGGGCCTTCCGCCGGGGCGTCCGGGGCCGGGGCCTGGCCGGGATCCTGGGCGTGCGGGTCGGCGGGTCGGCGGTCGGTCACGGTGGGGGCCTCCGGTCGTGCGGTGGAGCCACGGCTCACAAAGTGCTCCAGTCGTGGTCCGGGTAGCGGTGCAGCGGCGCCGAGACGTCGTCCAGCGCCAGGCAGATCTCTTCCGGAAGAGTAAGGGCCTCCACCGACAACGCGGCCGTGAGCTGGGCGGCGTTGCGGGCGCCGAGGATGGGCGCGGTCACGCCCGGCCGGTCGCGGACCCAGGCCAGGGCGACGTGGAGCGGCGAGACGGCCAGCCCGTCGGCCGCTATGGCCAGCGCGTCCACGATCAGGCGGGCGGTCTCGTCCAGATAGGGGGCCACGAACGCGGCCATGTCCTCGGAGCCGCCCCGCGAGTCGGCCGGGGTGCCGTGCCGGTACTTGCCGGTCAGGACACCGCGCCCCAGCGGGGAGGAGGGCAGCACGCCGACCCCCAGGTCGAGCGCGGCCGGGAGCACCTCGCGCTCGATCCCGCGCTGCAGCAGCGAGTACTCCATCTGCGTACTGGCCAGCGGGGTCCGGCCGGGGGCCGCGAGCTGCCAGGCCGCCGCCTTGGCCAGCTGCCAGCCGCAGAAGTTGGACACCCCCACGTAGCGCGCCCGGCCGGAGCTGACGGCGATGTCCAGGGCCTGGAGCGTCTCGTCCAGCGGGGTGTCCGGGTCGAAGGCGTGCACCTGCCACAGGTCCACGTAGTCCGTGCCCAGCCGCTGGAGCGAGGCGTCGAGCGCGGACAGCAGATGGCCCCGGGAGGTGTCGAACCGCCGGTACGGATCCGGCACGCTGCCGGCCTTCGTGGCGATCACCAGGTCCGCCCGCGGCACCAGGTCCTCGACCAGCCGGCCGAGCAGGTACTCGGCGCCACCGTCCGCGTAGACGTCGGCCGTGTCGACCAGCGTGCCGCCGGCGTCCCAGAACGCCTTGAGCTGGTCGGCGGCGTCGCGTTCGCCGGTGCCGCGTCCCCACGTCAGAGTGCCGAGCCCGAGACGGGACACGCGCAACCCGGTGCGGCCCAGGTGCCTATGCTCCATGGACGCTGAGGCTAGCGCCCGGGACGGCCGAATGGGCAGCAGTGACGTACCCGACAGGCGACGGGGCCCGGGCGAGCCGCTACAGTCCGTGGGGACGACGACGTTACTCATCGGTAGACAGGGGACTGGCATGCGGCTCGGGATCAACCTCGGCTACTGGGGCGCCGGCATGGACGGCGACAATCTGGCCGTCGCGCAGGAGGCGGACAGGCTGGGGTACTCCGTGTGCTGGGCCGCCGAGGCGTACGGCTCCGACGCGGCCACCGTGCTGTCCTGGGTGGCCGCGAAGACCGAGCGGATCGACGTCGGCTCGGCCATCTTCCAGATCCCCGCCCGCACCCCGGCCATGACCGCGATGACCGCGGCCACGCTCGACTCCCTGTCCGGCGGCCGCTTCCGGCTGGGCCTCGGCGTCTCGGGACCGCAGGTCTCCGAGGGCTGGTACGGCGTCAGGTTCGACAAGCCGCTGTCCCGCACCCGGGAGTACGTGGACATCGTCCGCAGGGCGATGAGCCGCGAGCGGCTGACGTACGAGGGCGAGCACTGGACGCTGCCGCTGCCCGGCGGGCCGGGCAAGCCGATCAAGCTGACCGTTCACCCGCAGCGCGAGCACATTCCGCTCTACATCGCCGCCATCGGACCGCGGAACCTGGAGCAGACCGGGGAGATCGCCGACGGCGCCCTCCTGATCTTCCCGGCCGCCGACCACCTGGAGGACACCGCGCTGCGGCACCTGCGCGCGGGCCGCGAGAAGGCCGGCCTGACGATGGACGGCTTCGACGTCTGCCCCACCCTGCCGCTGGCCCTCGGCGACGACATCCCGGCCCTCGCCGACATCTTCCGCCCCTACACCGCCCTGTACGTGGGCGGCATGGGCAGCCGCGAGCAGAACTTCTACAACCGGCTCGCCCGGCGCATGGGATACGAGAAGGAGGCCGCCGAGATCCAGGAGAAGTACCTGGCGGGCGACAAGGAGGGCGCCGCGGCCGCGGTGCCGCGCGAACTGATCGACTCCACGTGCCTGCTCGGGCCGGTGGAGCGGATCGCCGAGCGCATGGCCCAGTACGCGGCGGCCGGCGTCACCACCCTGACCCTCGCACCGGCCGGCTTCTCGCTGGAGGAGCGGCTCGCCGGGCTGCGCGCGGGCGTCGAGGCGATGGAGCGCGCGGGCCTGGGGTGACGCGGCCCGGCTCCGGGCACGGTCAGCGGCCCGGCTCGACCCGGCCCCGTTCCCGGCACGACCGCGGCCCGGCCCCGCCCGTGGCGTGGCGCCGGCCGGGCCGGGCCGCGGCGCGCGGCACCGGTTCAGCCGGGGACCAGGCGCCCCAGCAGCCGGCCGAAGTCGATCAGCCGGGCTATCTGCCCGGCCCCGCCGTCGTCCAGGGACTTGCTGAACCGGAACGCCTCGGGACGGAGCTTCGCGGACGCCACCTGCAGCGGCGCGTCGGGATCGGGCTGCACCGCCGACAGCTCGTGCGGCATCGCGGTGGCCAGCACCAGGTACACCCCCCGGTCGATCCGCCGCCCGCGCTCGTCCCGCCCCACCAGGGTCCGCATGCCGACGTGCCCGATCGTCTCCAGCGGCAGCACCTGCACCGACGAGTCCAGCACGGTGCCGCCCGGCGCGTCGCCGTCGGCCAACTCCTCGCTGTGCCACAGGATCAGCCGCCGGCCGTCGCAGACCGCCGCCTCCTGCCAGACCGAGGCCCCCGCCTCGGTCAGGTCGACCACCCGCTCCAGGGTGAAGCCGCGCACCCGGCGGCGGCCGAGCACGCCCGCGATGGCGTCCATGGCGACGTCCGCGTGCAGGAAGTACACCCCGGCGGCGTCTTCCAGACGGGTGTACGGAGACCAGTCCGTCCCCGCGGGAGCCGCCCCCGTCGCAGCCGGCGGACGGCTCCTCGTCGCCTTGCTGAACATCGTCACCTGCTTCGCGATCCCGAGTGCCGGGGCCTCCCCGACCCCTGCTGAACCTTACCCACGGGGCCGCGCGGCGGGGCCCGGACAGCACGGACCGCGATCGGGCAATTCCACGGCCGTGGTGGGGGCTCGGGGGGATCTTCCCCGCCACGGCCGTCACCCAGCACAACGGCCGCGCCCCGGAAGGGTTACGGTGGCGGGCATGCCCACCGTGATCCTTGTCCGCCACGGCCGGTCCACCGCCAACGCCGACGGTGTGCTCGCCGGATGGAGCCCCGGCGTCGCCCTGGACGACACCGGCCGGGCCCAGGCCACCGCGCTCGCCGCCCGCCTCGCCGCCCTCCCGCTGGCCGCCGTGGTCAGCAGCCCGCTGCAGCGCTGCCGGGAGACCGTGGAGCCGCTGCTCGGCACCCGCCCCGCCCTCCCGCTGCACACCGACGACCGGATCGGGGAATGCCACTACGGCGACTGGACCGGCCGCAAGCTGAGCGAACTGGCCGAGGAACCGCTGTGGACCACGGTGCAGCGCCACCCCTCCGGCGTGGTCTTCCCCGGACCCGAGGGGGAGTCGATGCGGGCGATGCAGGCCCGCGCGGTGGACGCCGTACGCGACTGGAACACCAGGATCGAGGCCGAGCACGGCCCCGACGCGCTCTACCTCATGTGCTCGCACGGCGACATCATCAAGGCGCTCGCCGCCGACGCGCTGGGCCTGCACCTGGACCTCTTCCAGCGGATCGGCACCGAGCCGTGCTCGGTCACCGTGATCCGCTACACCCCGCACCGCCCCTTCCTGCTCCGGCTCGGCGACACCGGCGACCTCACCGCGCTGATGCCCTCCGAACGCCCGCAGGGCCCGGCGGGCGAGCCGGACGACGCCGTCGTCGGGGGCTCCACGGGCACCCCGTGATCAGCTTCCGCAGTAGGGTGGGTGACCGGCAGCGGCCGCGCCCGACCCGGTAGCGGCCCGCACCGGCCGCGTACCGCCCGGGTACGCCGCGGCCCGTACCGCGGCGCCACCCACCAGCCCAGCAGCGCACCCCGCACCACCCGAGCCACAGCCGGTCAACCGATCATCGATCAGTCGAGCAAACGGAGCAGGACGTGCCCCGTCAGGTCTTCTACTACGAACACCCGGACCGCTTCGTGGCCGGCACCGTCGGCCAGCCGGGCCAGCGGACCTTCTTCCTGCAGGCCACCGCGGCAGGCAGGACCACCAGCGTCGCGCTGGAGAAGACCCAGGTGGCCGCTCTCGCGGAGCGGATCGACGAGCTGCTGGACGAGGTCGTCCGGCGTACGGGCGGCAGCGCCCCCGTCCCCGCCGTCGCCCCGGCCGAGCTCACGGACACCGCCCCGCTGGACGTCCCCGTCGAGGAGGAGTTCCGGGTCGGCACCATGGCACTGGCCTGGGACGGCGCCCACGAGCGCATGGTCATCGAGGCGCAGGCCCTGGTCGAACTGGTCGGCGACGACGAGGACGACCTGGAGGCCGCCGAGGAGCAGCTCCTCCAGGACGACGAGAACGGCCCGCCGCTGCTGCGGGTGATGCTCACCGGCGCCCAGGCCCGCTCCTTCGCCAAGCGCGCCCTCGACGTGGTCTCCGCCGGCCGCCCGCCCTGCCCCCTGTGCAGCCTCCCCCTGGACCCGGAAGGACACGTATGCCCGCGTCAGAACGGGTACCGGAGGTCGGCCTGAGCGCCACCGACACCCTCGTCCACGGTGAGCTGACCGTACGCGGACGGGTGACGGACGCGTCGAACGCCGTCCTGTACTGCGAGGCCGCGCACGAGGGCGCCACCTTGGCTTGCGTCTACAAGCCCGTCTCCGGGGAACGGCCGCTGTGGGACTTCCCCGACGGCACCCTCGCCCAGCGCGAGGTCGCCGCCTACCTGGTCTCCGAGGCCACCGGATGGGGCCTGGTGCCGCCCACGGTGCTGCGCGACGGGCCGTACGGCCAGGGCATGGTCCAGTTGTGGATCGACCCGCCGGCCGAGCAGGACGGGCCGCTGCTGGCCCTCACCGAGGACCCGGAACCAGCGCCCGGCTGGAAGGCCGTGGTCGAGGCCGAGGTGGAGGAGGGCCGGACCGCGCTGCTGGTGCACGCCGACGACATACGCCTGCGGCGGATAGCCGTCCTCGACGCCGTGATCAACAACGCCGACCGCAAGGGCGGCCACCTGCTGCCCGGCCCCGGCGGCCGCCTCTACGGCATCGACCACGGCGTCACCTTCCACACCGACGACAAGCTGCGCACCCTGCTGTGGGGCTGGGCCGGCGAACCGCTGCCCGCGCAGGCCCTGACCGTACTGGACGCACTCGCCGCCGAGCTGGCAGGCGCCCTCGGCGAGCGGCTCGCCGAGCTGCTGACCGCCGCCGAGACGGCCGCGCTGCGGGCCCGGGTCGACCGGCTGCTGGAGACCGGGCTGCACCCGCTGCCGGGCGGCCGGTGGCCGTCCATCCCCTGGCCTCCGGTGTGACGCGCGGCTTCCCGTACGGTACGGCGGACCGGGCCGTCCCCCCGGCACCCCGCCGGCCCGACGGTCGCGAGGACGTCCCGACCGCGAGGGGCCGCGACCGCGAGGAGCCCGCGGCCGGCATCGTGCGCGGTCATGGGGGTATCCGGCTCGTTTCGCGGCGACCCGCACGGTTAACCTCATGACATGCATGCCTGGCCTGCCCCCGACGTCCCAGCCCTTCCCGGCACGGGACGCGACCTGAGTCTCCACGACACCGCCACCGGTGGACCGGTGAGCGTCGAGCCGGGCCCCGTCGCCCGGATCTACGTGTGCGGTATCACCCCCTACGACGCCACCCACATCGGGCACGCGGCCACGTACAACGCGTTCGACCTCGTCCAGCGCGTGTGGCTCGACACCAAGCGCCAGGTGCACTACGTACAGAACGTCACCGATGTCGACGACCCGCTGCTGGAGCGCGCGGCGGCCACCGGCGACGACTGGACGGCCCTCGCCGAGCGCGAGACGGCCCTGTTCCGCGAGGACATGACGGCCCTGCGGATCCTGCCGCCCGCCCACTACATCGGAGCCGTCGAGGCCATACCGGGCATCGTGCCCCTGGTCGAGCGGCTGCGGGAGGCCGGCGCGGCCTACGAACTGGGCGGCGACACCTACTTCTCGGTCGAGGCCGACCCCGACTTCGGCAAGGTCTCCCGGCTCGACGCCGCCGCGATGAGGCTGCTGTCCGCCGAGCGCGGCGGCGACCCCGACCGGCCGGGCAAGAAGAACCCGCTCGACCCGGTGCTGTGGCTCGCGGCCCGCGAGGGCGAGCCGAGTTGGGACGGCGGCTCCCTGGGGCCGGGCCGGCCCGGCTGGCACATCGAGTGCGTCGCCATCGCCCTCGACCACCTCGGCATGGGCTTCGACGTCCAGGGCGGCGGCTCCGACCTGGCCTTCCCCCACCACGAGATGGGCGCCTCGCACGCCCAGGTCCTCACCGGCGCGTACCCGTTCGCCAAGGCCTACGTGCACGCCGGGATGGTCGCCCTGGACGGCGAGAAGATGTCCAAGTCCAAGGGCAACCTCGTCTTCGTCTCCACACTGCGGCGGGAGGGAGTGGACCCCGCCGCGATCCGGCTCGCCCTGCTGGCCCACCACTACCGGGCGGACTGGGAGTGGACGCCGTCGGTCCTGGCCGAGGCGGTGGAGCGGCTCGCCCGCTGGCGCTCCGCCGTGTCCCGGCCCGACGGGCCGCCCGCCGACGACCTGCTCGCGCGGATCCGCGCGGCTCTCGCGGACGACCTGGACGCGCCGAGGGCGCTGGCGGCCGTCGACGCCTGGGCCGCGCGGCAAGCGGCGGAAGGCGGTACGGACACCGGCGCCCCCGGCGAGGTCTCCCGCGCGGTGGACGCGCTGCTGGGCGTGGCCCTGTAACGGTCCTGGCGGGCCGGGTAGGAGCGCCGCGGCGCCGTCAGCGGGAGCGGCGAACCCTCAGTCGTCCGCTCCCGGCTCGCTGGAGGCGTCCGGGCCCTCCCGGCCCTCGGGACCCGACCGGTCCTGCCGGTCCGGGTGCTCCGACCGGTCCTGCTGATCCGGGTGGTCCGGGCGATCCTGCCGGTCCGGGTGATCCTGCTGGTGCGGGTGGTCCTGCCGGTCCTCGCGGGAGTCCGCGGGCTCCTCGTCCTCGCCCCGGGCCGGGCGCACCTGGGGCACGCCGTCCTCGCCCTCGCTCGCGTAGCTCCCGGCCTGGGGGTCGCGGCGGCGCAGATACCGCTCGAACTCCTTGGCGATGGCCTCGCCCGACGCCTCGGGGAGTTCGGCGGTGTCCCGCGCCTCCTCCAGGGTCTGGACGTACTCCGCGACCTCGCTGTCCTCGGCGGCGAGCTGATCGACGCCGACCTGCCAGGCGCGCGCGTCCTCGGGGAGCTCGCCCTGCGGGATACGCAGGTCGAGAAGGTCCTCCAGACGGTTGAGGAGGGCCAGGGTGGCCTTGGGGTTGGGCGGCTGGGACACGTAGTGCGGCACGGCCGCCCACAAGGACACGGCCGGGATGCCGGCGTGGGTGCACGCCTCCTGGAGGATGCCCACGATGCCGGTGGGGCCCTCGTACCGGGACTCCTCCAGGCTGAGCGCGGTCGCCAGGTCGGGGTCCGAGGTGACCCCGGTGACCGGTACGGGGCGGGTGTGCGGGGTGTCGCCCAGCAGCGCGCCGAGGACGACCACCATCTCCACGCCCAGCTCGTGTGCGTACCCCAGGATCTCGTTGCAGAACGAGCGCCAGCGCATGCTGGGCTCGATTCCGCGCACCAGGACCAGGTCACGGGGCTTGGGGGACTGGACGCGGACCACGGACAGCCGGGTCGTCGGCCAGGTGATGCGGCGCACTCCGCCGTCCATCCACACGGTGGGGCGGTTGACCTGGAAGTCGTAGTAGTCCTCGGCGTCCAGAGCCGCGAACACCTCGCCCTTGAACTCCCGGTCGATGTGCCCGACCGCGGTGGAGGCTGCGTCCCCGGCGTCGTTCCAGCCCTCGAACGCGGCCACCATGACCGGGTCGATCAGCTCGGGCACCCCCTCGAGCTCGATCACCCAGCGCCTCCTTCCGGCCGGCGGGGGCGGAGCCGTCCCCGTTCCGGCTGCTGTTCTTCTGCGTGCGGCACCAGCCTACGGCGTACCGGGCGCGCCGCCGCAGCCCGCCGCGGGAAGATCCCGGCCCCTGCCGGAGGCGGCGCGGCAGGCCCGCGGGCCCGGTCCGGGGCGCCGGGCACCGGCGGGGAATCGGCGGAAAATGGGCCCGGAATCGGCGGGAAACGCCTCGTCCCGGCCGTTACAGGGTGGATCGCAGCCACTGCTCGACGCTGGCCACGTGCACGGTCGCCCAACTGCGCGCCGCCTCCGCGTCCCGGTCCCGCAGGGCGCCGAGGATCGCCCGGTGCTCCCGCAGCGTGCGGGCGACCGCGTCCTCCTGGGTGAGGCCGCGCCAGACGCGCGCGCGGGTGGTCGGGCCGGACAGGCCGTCGAGCAGTGAGCACAGGACGGAGTTGCCGCAGCCCTGCACGATGCCGCGGTGGAACGCCAGGTCGGCGGTGACGAGTTCCTCGACGGACGGCTGCGGGCCGAGCGCGTCGAGCCCGCGCTCCAGGACGTCGAGCTCTTCCTCCGTGATCAGCGCCGCCGCCATGGCGGTGGCCGCGGGCTCCAGGATCCGCCGCACCTGGAGGAACTCCAGCACGGTGTCGTCGCGGTGGAAGTCCACCACGAAGCTCAGCGCCTCCAGCAGCAGCTGCGGGTCCAGGCTCGTGACATAGGTGCCGTCGCCCTGCCGGACGTCCAGGATGCGGATGAGCGACAGCGCCCGGACGGCCTCGCGCAGCGAGTTGCGTGACAGCCCCAGCCCGGCCGCCAGCTCGCTCTCCTTGGGCAGCCGGTCCCCGGGCCGCAGCGCCCCGGAGACGATCATCTCCTTGATCTTTTCGATGGCCTCGTCGGTGACCGCCATCAGCGCCCCCTTGGTACGTCGGGTCGTGGCGAGCGCCGCCAGCAGACCTCCGATGTCTTGCCGTCATTATGGGCCAGGTCCGCTGTACGGCCCAACAGCGCCCCCGCCCGCGGCCCGTGCTCACGCCCCCGCGCGCGCCCGCCGTGCCCTTACGGCTTCGCCACCCTCCCGCCCGCGTACCTGGCCGGCGGGGTGCCCACGGCCGCGGCGAAGTCGCGGGTGAGGTGGGCCTGGTCCGCGTAGCCGAGGTCGGCGGCCAGCGCCGCCCAGTCGACGCCCGGTCCCTCGTCCGCGCGAGCGGCCGCCTCGTGCAGCCGCGCCCGGCGCAGCACCCACTTCGGGGACGCCCCCACGTACTGCGCGAACAGCCGCTGCAGCCGCCGTACGGGGATGCCGAGCTGCCGCGCCAGGTCGTCGACGCGGAACGAATGGGGCCGGCCGGTGATGCGGGCGACCAGGTCCGCGACCTCGGCCACCCGCGGGTCGGGGGTGAGCGAGGGGAGCAGGCCGAGCAGGAAACGGTCGGCGAGCGCGGCCATGGCGCCGAGGTCGTCCAGCGCGAGGACGGCGGGGCTCAAGGACGCCACCCGGGCGCCCGCGTCCGCACCGAACCGGGCGGAGAGCAGCTGCTCCGCAGGCACCGTCCGGTCCAGCAGGTCCACCACGGGGCCCACCGTGAACGGGCGGAAGCCACCCGGCCGGAACTTCACCCCGAAGACCTGGCCGGCGCCGCGCAGCACCCGGACGAACAGCGCCCGCTGCACCCCGTACACCAGCGGCCCGACGTCCTCCAGGACCAGGTGGACACTGGGGTGGGCGAGCACCTTCTGCTCGTGGTCCGGCCTGCCGCGCAGGTCCCAGCGCGGGTTCCAGTAGAACTCCACGTAAGGAGCCAGCTCGGGGGCGGGCGGGTGCCGCCGCAGCTCCACGACGGAGGCCGCCGCGTCCGGGCGCAGCACCCCGCGCCCCATCGCCTGCCCGCTCATGCGGCCCACCCTAGGCCAACCCCAGGCCCTGTCTGACAAATCCCGCCTGTCCCGCGACGTCCGGCACGCACGCTCTCCCCCTGCCTTCGGCGGGAGGTACCCCCTGCGTTGCCGGTCGTCGGCGCGGCCCGCCCGGGCGGCCGGCCGTCGCGTTTGTTCAAGACGGGTGTGCGGCGGCCCCGTAGCGTTTCGGCCATGATCTTCCACCAGCAGCTCGCCGACAGCGCCGAGGAGGCGGCCCGGATAGCCGCCGCGGTCACGCCGGACCGGCTGGGCGGCGTCACGCCCTGTCCCGACTACGACACCCGCACCCTGGTCAACCACCTGGTCGCGTACACCGGCATCGGCATGGAGTGCCGCGCCCGGCGCGAGCCGCATCCGGAGGGCTTGGCCGAGCGCGACTTCACCGCCGACCCCGACTGGGCCGTCCAGTACGCCGGGGCACTGCGCCGCGCGGTCGCCGCCTGGGCCGACCCGGCGGCCTGGGAGGGTGAGATCCCCACGGGCGAGGGATCCATGCCCGCCGGGGCCATGGCCGAAATGCTCTTCCTCGAACTGGTGCTGCACGGCTGGGACCTGGCCAGGGCCACCGGACAGGAGTACCGGGCGAACGAGGCCACCGCGAGGCTGGCGCTGGCCGTCGTCCGCGAGCAGGCCGAGCTCTACCGGCAGTACAAGGGCTTCGGCGAGCCGGTGCCGCCGCCGCCGGGCGCCGGCGACCTGGAACTGGCCCTCGCGCTGTCCGGCCGCGACCCGGCCTGGTCCGCCTGAGCCTCCCGCGGAGCCGCCCTCCGTGGCGGCTCCGCGGCGCGGGCGCCCGCGCCCGCCGTCAGGGACGGGCCCTGAGGACCGCCGCCACGTCCTCGCGCACCTGGGGGGTGTCCAGGCCGCGGATGGTCAGCGTGGTACGGCGGCGCAGGACGTCGTCCACCTCGTACGCCCACTCGTGGTCGCGGGCCCAGACCACCTGGGCCCGGATCTCCGGGGCGTCCGGGTGGATCCGCTCGGCCAGGGCCGGGTCCTCGTTGGCCAGGCGGGCGATGTCGAAGGCGAGCGAGCCGTAGTGGGTGGCCAGGTGGCGGGCGGTGTCGGGGGCCATCCGGGGGCCGGGGGCGCCGCCGTCCACCAGCAGCCGGTGGGCGACCGCGGGCGGGCTGGCGAAACCGGGCAGGTGCGCGTGCCGCGGAAGCTGCGACACCGGCTCGATGTCCTCGCCCAGCGGGTGGCCGGGCAGTTCGGCGAGCTTGTTCAGCACGGTACGGCCGATGTGCCGGAACGTGGTCCACTTGCCGCCCGCGACCGACAGCATGCCGCCGCGGCCCTCGGTGACCACCGTCTCGCGCTTGGCCTTCGCGGTGTCCCCGGGGCCGCCGGGCAGCACCCGCAGCCCCGCGAAGGCGTAGGTGATCAGGTCCCGGGACAACTGCTGGTCGCGCACGGAGAGCGCGGCCTCGTCCAGGATCTGCGCGATGTCGGCCTCGGTGACCGCCACGTCCGCCGGGTCGCCCTCGTACGCCTCGTCGGTGGTACCCAGCAGCAGCATGTCCTCCCACGGCAGCGCGAAGGTGATGCGGTACTTGTCGATGGGGGTGGCCAGCGCCGCCCGCCACGGCGAGGTCCGCTTGAGCACCAGGTGGGCGCCCTTGGACAGCCGGATCGAGGGAGCCGCAGCCGGGTCCTCCATCCGCCGCAGGTGGTCCACCCACGGCCCGGTGGCGTTGAGCACCAGACGGGCGTCCACCCCGAACTCGGTGCCGTCGACGCGGTCGCGCAGCTCGGCGCCGGTCACCCGGCCCCTGGTGAAGCGCAGCCCGGTGACCTCGGAGTGGTTGAGGACGGTCGCGCCCGCGTCCACGGCCGCCCGTACCGTCATCAGCGCCATCCGGGCGTCGTTCATCTGCCCGTCCTCGTACACCGCCACCGCGCGCAGGTTGTCCGTGCGCAGCTCCGGCACGTCCCGCGCGGCCTTGGCCGGGCTGATCACGTGGCCGACACCGTCACGGAAGGCGGACAGGGCGGAGTACGCGAAGACGCCCGCGCCGAGCTTGGCCGCCCCGTGCGGGCCGCCCTTGTAGACCGGCAGGTAGAAGGTGAGGGGATTGGCCAGGTGCGGCGCGACGTCCCGGGAGACGGCGCGCCGCTCGAAGTGGTTCTCGGCGACCAGCTTCACCGCGCCGGTCTGCAGGTAGCGCAGGCCGCCGTGGAGCAGCTTGGAGGACGCCGAGGAGGTGGCGCCGGCGAAGTCGCCGGCCTCGACCATGGCCACCCGCAGCCCCGACTGCGCGGCGTGCCAGGCGGTGGTGATACCGAGAATCCCACCGCCGATCACCAGCAGGTCGTACGTGGCGCGCCCCAGCAGGTCGCGGGTCTCGGCCCGCCCGGGGTTCACGCCGGCCATCGGATGCGTCCCCAGGGAGGGGATCCGCTGCAGGGTGGTCATGGTTGCCTCAGTGCTCC
Source organism: Streptomyces sp. HPF1205 (assembly GCF_020400825.1). Taxonomy (GTDB): domain Bacteria; phylum Actinomycetota; class Actinomycetes; order Streptomycetales; family Streptomycetaceae; genus Actinacidiphila. The sequence continues at coordinate 172,606 of NZ_JAINVH010000004.1, read as the reverse complement.
TCTTCGATCCAGCCCATGGTCCGCTCGACGGCCTTGAGCCAGTTCTTGTATTCGCGGTCGCGGTCGGCCGCGTCCATCCGGGGGGTCCATTCCGCGGCCCGCTTCCAGTTCGCGCGCAGGGCGTCGGTGTCGGGCCAGAAGCCGACCGCGAGCCCGGCCGCGTAGGCCGCGCCCAGGCAGGTCGTCTCGGCGACCATGGGCCGCACCACGGGTGCGTCCAGGACGTCGGCCAGCGTCTGCATGAGCAGGTTGTTGGAGGTCATGCCGCCGTCGACCTTGAGCGCGCTCAGCTCGACGTCGGAGTCCTTGGTCATGGCGTCGGCGATCTCCCGGGTCTGCCAGGCGGTCGCCTCCAGCACGGCGCGGGCGATGTGCGCCTTGGTGACGTAGCGGGTCAGGCCCGCGATCACCCCGCGCGCGTCGTCCCGCCAGTAGGGCGCGAACAGGCCGGAGAAGGCCGGGACGAAGTACGCGCCGCCGTTGTCCTCCACCGACGAGGCCAGCGTCTCGATCTCGGCGGCGGTGGAGATCAGTCCCATCTGGTCGCGCATCCACTGCACCAGGGCGCCGGTGACGGCGATGGAGCCCTCCAGGGCGTAGACCGGCGCGTCGTCGCCGATCCGGTAGCCCACCGTGGTGATCAGGCCGTTGTAGGAGTTGACCGGGGTGCCGCCGGTGTTCATCAGCATGAAGGTGCCGGTGCCGTAGGTGGACTTCGCCTCGCCCTCGGCGAAGCAGGTCTGGCCGAACAGCGCGGCCTGCTGGTCGCCCAGCGCGGAGGCCACCGGCACGGCGTCCAGGCCGCCCACGCTCGTGGTCCCGTACACCTCCGAGGAGGAGCGGATCTCCGGCAGGACCGCGGCCGGTACCTCCATCGAGGCGAGGATGCGCTCGTCCCACTGCAGGGTGTGCAGGTTCATCAGCAGCGTGCGGGAGGCGTTGGTGACGTCGGTGACGTGCGCCCCGCCGTTCACTCCGCCGGTCAGGTTCCAGATCACCCAGGAGTCCATGGTCCCGAACAGGATGTCGCCGGCCTCCGCGCGCTCGCGCAGGCCCTCGACGTTGTCCAGCAGCCAGCGGATCTTCGGTCCGGCGAAGTACGAGGCCAGCGGCAGGCCGGTCTCGCGGCGGAACCGGTCCTGGCCGACGTTGCGGCCCAGTTCGCGGCACAGCGCGTCGGTACGGGTGTCCTGCCACACCAGGGCGTTGTGCACCGGCTCACCGGTGTGCCGGTCCCACAGGACGGTCGTCTCGCGCTGGTTGGTGATGCCGATCGCCTTGACGTCGGCGGGGGTGAAGCCGGGGATGTCCTGGCCGGCCTTGCGGATGGCGCCCGCCACCACCTCCTGGACGTTGGCCCAGATCTCGGCGGCGTCGTGCTCGACCCAGCCCGGCTTGGGGAAGATCTGCTCGTGCTCCTTCTGGTCGACGGCGACGATCCGGCCGTCGCGGTCGAAGACGATGCACCGGCTGGAGGTGGTGCCCTGGTCGATGGCGGCGATGAAGGGGCCGGTGCCGTGCGAGCCGGCCGAAGTCTGGGTGTCGGTCACGATCTGCTCCTCGGGTGGTCTGCGGGTCTGCGCCGGGTGACGGGGGCGGGTCCGGGTCCGGTGGGCCGGATCACGTGAAGGCGAGCTTGTACAGCCCGCCGGCGAGGGCGCCGCCGATCAGCGGGCCGACCACCGGGATCCAGGCGTAGCCCCAGTCGGACCCGCCCTTGTTGGGCAGCGGCAGGAGGCTGTGCACGATACGCGGTCCGAGGTCGCGGACCGGGTTGATCGCGTACCCGGTGGGACCGCCGAGCGACAGGCCGATGCCGACCACGATCAGCGAGGTGAGCAGGATGCCCAAGCCGTTCAGGGCCAGGCCGTCGGTCATGCCCTGGGTGAGGATGAACAGCACCAGCACGGTGGTGGCGATGATCTCGGTGAGCAGGTTCTGCACCGGGTTGCGGATCTCGGGGCCGGTGGAGAAGATCCCCAGCACCGGGCCGCCGGGCGCCTTGCGCCCGGTCACCGGGCCGGCCGGGTCGGCGTCGAGACCGGCCACCACCTCGGGGTCGGTCAGGTGCGCCTGGAACTGGCCCATGTAGACCACCCAGGCCAGGAACGCGCCGATCATCGCGCCGAGCATCTGGCCGATGAGGTAGTAGGGCACGGTGTGCCAGACGCCGGTCTTGATGGCGATGCCGAGGGTCACGGCGGGGTTGAGGTGGCCGCCGGAGTAGCCGTTGGCGATGTAGGCGCCGCCCACCACGGCGAAGCCCCAGCCGAACGTGATGGCGAGCCAGCCCGCGTTCTGGGCCTTCGACTTCTTCAGCACCACGGCGGCGACCACGCCGCAGCCGAGCAGGAGGAGGGTGGCGGTCCCGATGGTCTCGCCGATGACTATGTGGCCGTTGGACACAGCGACTCCTTTGTCTAAGCCCATATGCGGCGACCCGGGGCCGTCCGGTGTTCGACATTGTCGACCGCAGGTCGAAAGTCTCATACCGTTGGATCCGGCAGGTCAAGAGGGATGTGACCGAGCACTCCGGCCGTCCGTGTTTCGATTCGGACACGCCCGCCCCGGCCCGGGGCCGCGCCCGCCCGGCCGCGGCATCAGAACCGCCCCGCCCCCAGGTCCCGGGAGACGGCCCGGGCGCAGTCCCGTACCGCCGCCACCAGGCGGGACCGGACGCCGTCCGCGTCGCACATGCGCTCCACCGCGCCGGTGATGCCCACCGCGCCCACCGGCATCCGCCGCCGGTCGTACACCGGCGCCGCCACCGACGCCACGCCCTCCCAGGTCTCCTCCAGGTCCGCGGCCCAGCCCCGGGCCCGGGTCAGCTCCAGCACCTGCTCGAAGCCGGCCGCCCCGGTCACGGTGCGCGTGGTCAGCGGCGCACGCTCGCCCTCGGCGGCCTCGCTGTGCGCCACCGGGTCGAACGCCGACAGCACCTTGCCCAGGGCGGTGCTGTGCAGCGGCTGCATGGCGCCCACCTCCAGCACCTGCCGGCTGTCGTCGGGCCGGAAGACGTGGTGGACGATCAGCACGCCCTGCTGGTGCAGCACCCCCAGGTACGCGGCCTCGCCGCTGGACCTGGCCAGGTCGTCGGTCCACACCAGGGCCCTGGCGCGCAGCTCGTGCACGTCCAGGTAGCTGTTGCCCAGCCGCAGCAGCTCCGCGCCGAGCTGGTACTTGCCCGACACCGGGTCCTGCTCGACGAAGCCCTCCTGCTGCAGGGTGCGCAGGATGCCGTGCGCGGTGCCCTTGGCCAGGCCCAGCGAGGACGCCACGTCGGACAGGCCGAGCCTGCGCTCGCCGCCGGCCAGCAGCCTCAGGACGGCCGCCGCACGCTCCAGCGACTGAATGGGACCTGGCATGGGACGCACTCCAAGGAAGAACGGCGGGAGGCGCCGCGTGGCGCGCCCCCCGGTCGACATTGTCGACCGTCATCATCTCAGAGACGAGTGTGGCACCACCCGTCCGCCCTTCGGAATGGCTTCGAGAGCAGGCGGCCCCGGCGGCTACCCTGGCGGGGTGCGTGTCCTGCGCCCGGGGCCCCGGTCCCGGACAGGGCGGCGCATAGCCGACAGCCGTCGCACCCCAGGGAGCATCCCCATGGCCTCGCCGTCCCCTTCCGTCCCCTCCGCCTCCTCAGCGAGCGGCCCCGCCTCCGCGACAGCGGCGAGCGGCGCCCGCCCCGCCGCCCTGCGGGAGGCACTGGCCTCCCGCGTCGTCGTCGCCGACGGCGCCATGGGCACGATGCTCCAGGCGCAGAACCCCACGCTGGAGGACTTCGAGCAGCTGGAGGGGTGCAACGAGATCCTCAACATCACCCGTCCGGACATCGTGCGCTCGGTCCACGAGGCCTACCTCGCGGTCGGCGTGGACTGCGTCGAGACCAACACCTTCGGCGCCAACCTCAGCGCGATGGGCGAGTACGGGATCGCCGACCGGATCCACGAGCTGTCCGAGGCCGGCGCCCGGCTGGCCCGCGAGGCCGCCGACGGCGCCGCCGCCGACGGCCGCCCCCGCTGGGTGCTCGGCTCCATGGGCCCCGGCACCAAGCTGCCCACCCTCGGCCACACCACCTACGGCGCGCTGCGCGAGGGCTACGAGGCCAACGCGGCCGGCCTGATCGCCGGCGGCGCGGACGCGCTGGTGGTGGAGACCACCCAGGACCTGCTGCAGACGAAGGCCGCGATCCTGGGCGCCCGCCGCGCCCTGGACGCCGCCGGCGCCGACCTGCCGCTGATCTGCTCGGTGACGGTCGAGACCACCGGCACCATGCTGCTCGGCTCCGAGATCGGCGCCGCGCTGACCGCCCTGGAGCCGCTGGGCATCGACATGATCGGCCTGAACTGCGCGACCGGCCCGGAGGCGTACAGCGAGCACCTGCGCTACCTGGCCCGGCACGCCCGTATCCCGCTGTCGTGCATGCCGAACGCGGGCATGCCGATCCTGGCCCGGGACGGTGCCTCCTACCCCCTCACGCCGTCCCAGCTGGCCGACTTCCAGGAGACGTTCGTCCGCGAGTACGGACTGTCGCTGGTCGGCGGCTGCTGCGGCACGACCCCCGAGCACCTGCGGCAGGTCGTGGAACGCGTCCGCGGCCTGACCCCGGCCGAGCGCGACCCGCGCCCCGAACCCGGCGCCGCCTCCCTCTACCAGGCCGTCCCGTTCCGCCAGGACACCGCGTACCTGGCCATCGGCGAGCGCACCAACGCCAACGGCTCGAAGAAGTTCCGCGACGCGATGCTGGAGGGCCGCTGGGAGGACTGCGTGGAGCTGGCCCGCGAGCAGATCCGCGAGGGCGCCCACATGCTGGACCTGTGCGTGGACTACGTGGGCCGGGACGGCGTGGCCGACATGGCCGAGGTCGCCGGCCGGTTCGCCACCGCCTCCACCCTGCCGATCGTGCTGGACTCCACCGAGGTGGACGTCCTGCGGGCCGGACTGGAGAAGCTCGGCGGCCGGGCGGTGCTCAACTCGGTCAACTACGAGGACGGCGACGGCCCGGAGTCCCGGTTCGCCCGCGTCACCCGGCTGGCCGTCGAGCACGGCGCCGCCCTCATCGCGCTGACCATCGACGAGGAGGGCCAGGCGCGGACCGCGGAACGCAAGGTGGCCGTGGCCGAGCGGCTGATCGCCGACCTCACCGGCAACTGGGGCGTGCGCGAGTCCGACATCCTCATCGACTGCCTCACCTTCACCATCTGCACCGGCCAGGAGGAGTCCCGCAAGGACGGCGTGGCCACCATCGAGGCGATCCGCGAACTCAAGCGCCGCCACCCGGACGTGCAGACCACCCTCGGGCTGTCCAACATCTCCTTCGGTCTGAACCCCGCCGCCCGTACCGTCCTGAACTCCGTCTTCCTCGACGAGTGCGTCAAGGCCGGCCTCGACTCGGCCATCGTGCACGCGGCCAAGATCGTGCCGATCGCGCGCATCGACGAGGAGCAGCGCAAGGTCGCCCTCGACCTCGTCCACGACCGGCGCAGCGAGGGGTACGACCCCCTGCAGCGGCTGATGGAGCTGTTCGAGGGCGTCGACACCAAGTCCATGAAGGCCGGCAAGGCCGAGGAGCTCGCCGCCCTCCCGCTGGACGAGCGGCTGCAGCGGCGCATCATCGACGGCGAGAAGAACGGCCTGGCCGCCGACCTCGACGAGGCGCTGACCGAGCGGCCGGCCCTGGACATCGTCAACGACACCCTGCTGGCCGGGATGAAGGTGGTCGGCGAGCTGTTCGGGTCCGGCCAGATGCAGCTTCCCTTCGTCCTGCAGTCCGCCGAGGTCATGAAGGCCGCCGTCGCCCACCTCGAACCGCACATGGAGAAGACCGACGAGGGCGGCGGCAAGGGCACCATCGTGCTGGCCACCGTCCGCGGCGATGTCCACGACATCGGCAAGAACCTGGTCGACATCATCCTGACCAACAACGGCTACAACGTGGTCAACCTGGGCATCAAGCAGCCCGTCTCGGCGATCCTGGAGGCCGCCCAGGAGAACCGCGCCGACGTCATCGGCATGTCCGGGCTGCTGGTGAAGTCCACGGTGATCATGAAGGAGAACCTGGAGGAGCTCAATCAGCGCGGCCTGGCCGCCGACTACCCGGTCATCCTCGGCGGCGCGGCGCTCACCCGCGCCTACGTCGAGCAGGACCTGCACGAGCTTTACCAGGGCGAGGTCCGCTACGCCAGGGACGCCTTCGAGGGGCTGCGGCTGATGGACGCGCTGGTCGCCGTCAAGCGCGGGGTGCCCGGCCCCGCCCTGCCCGAGCTCAAGGCCCGCCGGGTGCCGCGCCGCGAGCGGCCCGCCGAGGAGCCCGACACCGAGCGCGGCCCGGTCCGCTCCGACGTGGCCACCGACAACCCGGTGCCCGTCCCGCCGTTCTGGGGCAGCCGCGTCGTCAAGGGCGTCCAGCTCGCCGACTACGCCTCCTGGCTCGACGAGGGCGCCCTGTTCAAGGGCCAGTGGGGCCTGAAGCAGTCGCGGGCGAGCGGGCCCACGTACGAGGAGCTGGTGGAGAGCGAGGGGCGGCCCCGGCTGCGCGGCCTGCTCACCAAACTGCAGTCCGAGGGGCTGCTGGAGGCCGCCGTCGCCTACGGCTACTTCCCGTGCGTGTCCAAGGGCGACGACCTGGTCGTGCTGCACGAGGACGGCACCGAGCGCACCCGCTTCACCTTCCCGCGGCAGCGCCGGGGGCGCCGGCTGTGCCTGGCCGACTTCTTCCGGCCCGAGGAGTCCGGCGAGGTCGACGTGGTCGGCTTCCAGGTCGTCACCGTCGGCGGCAGGATCTCCGACGCCACCGCGAAGCTGTTCGCCGCCGACTCCTACCGGGAGTACCTGGAACTGCACGGTCTGTCCGTCCAGCTCGCCGAAGCCCTCGCCGAGTACTGGCACGCCCGGGTCCGCGCCGAACTGGACATCGCCGGCGAGGACCCGCACGACATCGCGGACATGTTCGCCGTCAAGTACCGCGGCGCCCGCTTCTCGCTGGGCTACGGCGCCTGCCCCGACCTGGAGGACCGGGCCAAGATCGCGCAGCTGCTGGAGCCCGAGCGGATCGGCGTGAAGCTCTCCGAGGAGTTCCAGCTCCACCCCGAGCAGTCCACCGACGCGATCGTCATCCACCACCCCGAGGCGAACTACTTCAACGCCCGCTGAACCGGCCGCCGGGCGCCGGGAACGGCCGCCGCCCGGCGGCCCCGGCCGCCCGCCTCCCCCCGTACGGCCGCCGCCTGCGGCGCGCCCGCCCCGGGCGTGTTCACCGCGTGTTGCGGGCACGGTGGTGGACCGTTCACGTCCCATTGAGCGGTCCGCCGACGGCGGTCGTATTATTGACGGTCCGGCAGAGGCCGGTCGCCGCCCCGTACCGCGGGATGCGGCGACCGGCCTCTGTGCCCCCCGGAAAGCCCCGCGCCCTGCCGCGCCGGGGCCGGGGAACGACCGAGCCGAGGAGTGGGGCGTATGACCAGCAGCATCGCCGTCGCCGACACCTGGATGGCGCAGGGACCCGGCCCGCAGGCCGTTCTCCTCGACCTGGACGGGACCCTGGTGGACACCGAGGGCATCTGGTGGGCGGCGGAGTCCGAGGTCTTCGCGGACCTCGGGCACGTGCTGGACGAGGCGCACCGCGAGGTCGTCGTCGGCGGGCCGATGTCCCGCAGCCTGGGGCACCTGATGGCCGTCACGGGCACCACCGCGTCCCTGGCCGAGCTCACCGCCGCGATCAACACCCGGTTCGAGGAGCTGATCGTGAAGGGGGCGCCGCTGATGCCCGGCGCCCGGCGGCTGCTGACCGAGCTGTCCGCGCACGGCGTCCCCACCGCCCTGGTCTCCGCCTCCCACCGCCGCACCATCGACGCCATGCTGCGCACCCTGGGCGCCGAGAACTTCTCCTTCACCGTCGCCGGCGACGAGGTGGCCCGTACCAAGCCGCACCCGGAGCCCTACCTGACCGCGGCCGCCCGGCTGGGCGCCGACCCCGCCGCGTGCGTGGTCGTCGAGGACACCCTCACCGGTGTCACCTCGGCCGAGGCGGCCGGCTGCCACGTCGTCGCCGTCCCCTCAGTGGTGCCCATCACACCCGCCCGGCGCCGTACCGTGGTCCGCTCGCTGGAGGAGCTGAGCGTGTCCTTTTTCCGCACTTTGATGAGCGCTGTGAATCCGCGTATTCACTGAGCGTGTATACGGCAAGGTCGGCGTGGAAATCCCGTCCGCCCCACAGCGAACTTTGACACCCCTTTGGTGCTGATCACACGCAATCTCGGTATCGTCGCCCGAGCGTGCCCGCGGGATGTGCTGGAATACCTGCGGTGACCGCACGGTGGGGGATCAACGGCCCGCACACGCATGCCTTCCCGGTCTTCAGCCTCTCCGGTTTCCGGTGCGCTGCCGGCCGGCCCGGCTGTGCGCGGACCGCCGCGGTCACCACCGGCACATGAAGCAGCAAGAGGAGAACGACGACCGATGAACCGCAAGCTTCTGGTGCTGCCCGCCCTGCTGGGCGTCCTCGCACCCGTGATCAGCGGGTGCGGCAGCTCCAGCGGGGGGAGCGGCGACGGTGGCAAACCCATCGTCCTCGGCACCACCGACAGCATCGAGCTGAGCAAGGACAATCCCGCACCGCTCGACCCGGCCACCTCGTACGACAGCGCGCCCTGGAACATCTTCTACAACACCTTCCAGATGCTGCTGGGCTATCCGCGGGGAAGCACCACCCCGAGCCCCGACGCCGCCAAGGAATGCCACTACACCGACGCGTCGGGGCTCACCTACCAGTGCGTGCTGCGGGACGGTCTGAAGTTCTCGAACGGCGACGGACTGACCGCCCAGGACGTGAAGTTCTCCGTCGACCGGATGCAGAAGATCAATTTCCCGACCGGTCCGGCGTCCCTGATATCCGGCGTCACGTCGGTGTCCGCGCCCGACGACACGACCGTCGTCTTCCACCTCAAGGCGCCCGACGCGACGTTCCCGGCCAAGCTGGCCACCCCCGCGGCGGCCATCGTCGACCACAAGGTCTACTCGGCCACCAAGCCGTACGACGGCCTCAAGCTGGTCGGCTCCGGGCCGTACACCATGCGGGACTTCGTCCAGGGCGAGGGCGGCACCTTCACCAGGAATCCGCACTACCGGGGCCTGCTCAAGCTGAACAACAGCAGCGTGCGGCTGCGGCTGTTCGACGACTCCGCCAAGATGGAGGCCGCGCTCAAGAGCGGCGCCATCGACGTCATGACACGGCAGCTGGCCCCCAACCAGATCAGCGCCCTGCTCGACGGCGGCGACCAGAACATCAAGCTCACCGAGGCGCCCGGCGGCGAGGCCCGCTACCTGTTCCTCAACACCGCCGCGCCCGGACTGCGCAGCAAGGCGGTCCGGCAGGCCATCGCCCAGGTCATCGACCGCCAGGCGATCACCCGCGACGTCTACAAGCGCACCGCCGACCCGCTGTACTCGGTGGTCCCGCAGGGCATCACCAGCCACACCAACTCGTTCTTCGACACCTACGGCAGCCCCAGCGTCGCGAACGCCAGGCGCACCTTGCGCGGCGCGGGCATCACCGGCAAGGTTCCGCTGACCATCAACTTCCGCCGCGACAACGGCGGCACGATGAACCAGCCGGAGGCCGAGGAGATCAAGAGCCAGCTCGACGCCAGCGGGCTGTTCGACGTCACGGTCCAGAGCGAGCAGTGGGCCGCCTTCCTCAAGGCTGCCTCGCGGCGCCAGTACCAGATCTTCGCGATCAGCTGGCTGCCGGACTTCCCGGACCCCGACAACTACATCGCGCCGTTCTTCGACAAGGACAACTTCCTGAACCTGCCGTACTCCAGCAGGAAGATTCAGGAAACGATTCTGCCGCAGACCCGGCGCCTGGCGGAGCGCAGCACGACGAGCGAGGCCTTCCAGGTCGCGCAGCAGATCATCGCCCAGGACGTACCGCTGCTGCCGCTGTGGCAGGGCAAGCAGTACATCGCCGCCCGCAACGACATCACCGGCGTCGAATGGGCGCTCAACTCCTCCACCACCACGCAGTTCTGGGAGCTCGGCCGTGGTGTAGCAGGCTGACCGGCACAGAAGAGGGAGATCGTCGAGGATGAACCGCAAGCTGCTCGTTGCCCCGGCCGCCATCGGCCTGGCGATACCGCTGCTCGCCGGATGCGGATCCGGCTCCGGCAGCGGAGGCGACGGCAAACCCATCGTGGTCGGTACGACGGACCAGTTCCAGATGTCGAAGGACAACCCGGCACCGCTCGACCCGGCGACCGGCTACGACATCGGCACCTGGAACGTGTTCGAGAACACGTACCAGACGCTGCTGCGCCTGCCGCGCAGCGGCACCGACCCCGAGCCGGAGGCCGCGAAGGAGTGCCACTTCACGGACAGCCTCGGCGAGCAGTACCGGTGCACCATGCGGGACGGTCTCACCTTCTCCAACGGGGACAAGATCACCTCCGAGGACGTCAAGTTCTCGGTGGACCGCATGCTGCGGATCAACGACCCCAACGGTCCCGCGGGCCTGATGACCAACGTGGACCGGGTCGAGACCCCCGACCCGTCCACGGTGGTCTTCCACCTCAAGGACCCCGACTCCACCTTCCCGTTCAAGCTGTCCACCCCGGCCGCGGACATCGTGGACAGCAAGGTCTACTCGGCGACCAAGGTCCACACGGGCTTCGGCGTGGTGGGCTCCGGGCCCTACACGCTGGCCTCGTGGGACCCGGGCAAGCGGGCGGTGTTCACCAGGAACTCCAGATACAAGGGGTCGATCAAGCTCCAGAACAGCAAGATCGAACTGAGGTTCTTCACCACCTCGGCCGCGATGGAGTCCGCCCTGAAGGCCGGCACCATCGACGTGATGAACCGCACGATGACGCCCGACCAGATCAACCGGCTCATCGTCGGCGGCGACGGCAGCGTCAAGCTGACCGAGGCGCCCGGTACGGAGATCCGCTACCTGGTCTTCAACACCGCCGACAAGACCGCGGCGCAGAAGGCGGTACGGCAGGCGGTGGCCGAGCTGGTCGACCGGCAGTCCATCACCAGGGACGTGTACCAGCGCACCACCGAGCCGCTGTACTCGATGGTGCCCCAGGGCATCACCGGCCACTCCAACCCGTTCTTCGACATCTACGGCGACCAGCCCGACAGGGCCAGGGCCAAGCAGTACCTGAAGGACGCCAAGATCTCCACCCCGGTACCGCTGACCCTGTCGTACACCACCACCCACTACGGTGAGGCGACCGCCGCCGAGTTCGCCAAGCTCAAGCAGGAGCTGGAGAGCAGCGGGCTGTTCAAAGTGTCGCTCAACCCGGTCGCGGACTGGCAGGCGTACAAGGCGTCCTACCGGGCCCGCAAGTTCCAGGTGTTCGGGATGGGCTGGTTCCCGGACTTCCCGGACCCGGACAACTACCTGGCGCCGTTCTTCGGCGTCGACAACTTCCTCAAGCTCGCCTACCAGAACCCGACCATCCGCGACCAGATCATCAAGGACACCCGGCAGAAGACCGAGCGCAGCGGCGCGGTGGGCGACTTCCAGCAGGCGCAGCGGCTCATCGCCCAGGACGTGCCGATCCTGCCGCTGTGGCAGGGCAAGCAGTACATCGCGGCACGCAACAACATCACCGGCACCGAGTGGGCGCTGAACGCCTCCTCGACCACCCAGTTCTGGGAGCTGGGCCGGGGCGTCGCCACCAGCTGAGCGACGGGCGGCGGCCACGCGCGGCCCCGAGGGCACGCGGCCGTGAGGGGCCCGCACCGGCGTCGACGCCGGTGCGGGCCCCTCACGGTGCGGGCCGGGAGCGGGCCCCGCCGGCCCGGGCGGGTGGCGGGTCCTCAGGCCGAGCCGGGACGCACCAGGCCGCTCTCGTACGCGTACACCGCGGCCTGCACCCGGTCGCGCAGCGCCAGCTTGGTCAGCACATGGCCGACATGTGTCTTCACCGTGGTCTCGCTGACGAACAGCTCGGCGGCGATCTCGGCGTTGGACAGCCCGCGCGCCACCAGCTTGAGCACCTCGATCTCGCGCTCGGTCAGGTCCTTGACCGGCGGCGGCACGGCCTCCTCGCCGGACGGCAGGCGGCCCGCGTACTTGTCGAGCAGCCGCCGGGTGATGCTCGGCGCCAGCATCGCCTCGCCGGCCGCCACCACCCGGATCGCCTGCACGAGTTCGGCGGCCGGCGCGTCCTTGAGCAGGAAGCCGCTCGCGCCCGCCCGCAGCGCCTCCACCACGTACTCGTCGAGGTCGAAGGTGGTCAGCACCAGCACCTTCGCCGGGCCCGACCGGTCCGGGCCGGTGATCTGCCGGGTGGCCTCCACCCCGTCCATCCTGGGCATGCGGATGTCCATCAGGACCACGTCGGGCTGCAGCGCCCGCACCTGGTCCAGCGCCTGCTGCCCGTCCCCGGCCTCGCCGACCACGGCCAGGTCCGGCTCCGCCTCCAGGATCATCCGGAAACCGGTACGCAGCAGGGGCTGGTCGTCCACCAGCAGGACGCGAATCGCCACGGCCTCTCCTTCGCTAGACCGCACCATTCTGGCCCACCGCCTCGGCCGCCTCCGCCATGCGCACGAGGGGGTACGGCGGGGGAGTGCCGCCGAACTCCGGGCACAGCGCCTGGTGGTCGCACCAGCCGCACAGGGGGGTGCGGCGCGGCCGCCAGTCCCCGGTGGCCGTCGCCTCGCTGATGGCCCGCCACAGCGCCAGCAGCTTGCGCTCGGTGTTCAGCAGGTCGCCCGGCGTCGGGTCGTAGGTGAGCACGTCGCCGCTGCCGAGGTAGACCAGCTGCAGCCGGCGCGGCACGATTCCGCGCAGCCGCCACAGCACCAGGGCGTAGAACTTCATCTGGAACAGCGGTTCGTCCGCGTACTCGGGGCGGGGGGCCTTGCCGGTCTTGTAGTCCACCACCCGCAGGTCGCCGGTGGCGGGCGCCACGTCCAGCCGGTCGACGTAGCCGCGCAGCGTCAGGCCCGACTCCAGCACCGTCTCCACGTACATCTCGCGTTCGGCGGGCTCCAGCCGGGTCGGGTCCTCCAGCGCGAACCACCGCTCGACCAGCGAGCGCGCGCTGTCCAGCCAGGTGGCCAGCGCACCGGGCTCCGCGGCCTGGAACAGCGCCCCCAGCTCCGGGCGGGCGGCCAGCAGCCGCTCCCACTCGGCCTCGACCATGCCGGTGGCCCGCGCCGGTGTCCGCTCGGCCGCGGGCGCGTCGAAGAGGCGCTCCAGCACGGCGTGCACCACCGTGCCCTTGGCGGCGGCCTCGCTGGGCTTCTCCGGCAGCCGGTCGATCACCCGCAGCCGGTACAGCAGCGGGCAGCGCATGAAGTCCGCGGCACGCGACGGCGACAACGACGTCGGCGGCCGCGGCGGAACGGTCACTGCTCCCGTCCCGGTCCCTGCTCCCGTCCCCGGCCCCGCCGCCGGCCCGCTCCCCGTACCGGTGGCCCCACCGGTCTCCGTCCCGGTGGCCCCACCGGTGTCCGTCCCGCTTTCCGTCTCGGTCCCCATGGGGGACGACCCTACGGCCTGCCACTGACAACGCCGGCCCGCGGGCAGGCCGCGGGACACGGCCCGGTCCACGCCCTGCCGGTGCGGTAGGTGCCCCGGGGAGCGGAGCAATAGCATGGTCGCGGAGCCGATCGTCCCGCATCATTCGGTACGAGGGTCCTGACCAGCGACGAGGGGAACCAGTGAGCGAGAGCGGTCGGTCGCCGTCCCGGAACAGCCGCGTCCCGGGCGAGGACGGCGGGTCCGGCGCGCCCCGCAGGGAGGCCCGCGGCGGCATTCTCATGGGCCGCTTCTTCGGGGTCCCGATCTACGTGGCGCCGAGCTGGTTCCTGGTCGCCGCGCTGATCACGTGGGTGTTCGGCGGCCAGCTCGACACCGTGCTGCCGGACCTGGGCAAGGTCAGGTACCTGGTGTCGCTGTTCTTCGCGGTCGCCTTCTACGCCTCGGTGCTCGTCCACGAGCTGGCCCACACCGTGGCCGCCCTCCGCTTCGACCTGCCCGTACGGCGGATTCAGCTCCAGTTCTTCGGCGGTGTCTCCGAGATCGAGAAGGAGTCCGACTCCCCGGGCCGCGAATTCGTGCTGGCCTTCGTCGGTCCGCTGCTGTCACTGGTCCTGGCCGGCGCCTTCTTCGGCGGGATGCAGCTGGTCGAGGCGGGCACCGTGCCGGGGGTGCTGCTCGCCGGCCTGATGGTCAGCAACTTGATCGTTGCCATTTTCAACTTCCTGCCGGGGCTGCCGCTGGACGGCGGCCGGATGCTGCGGGCCGTGGTCTGGAAGATCAGCGGCAAGCCGATGACCGGCACCGTGGCCGCCGCCTGGGTCGGCCGGGCGCTGGCGCTGGCGGTGCTGATCGGGCTGCCCATGCTCTCGTACGCGGGCGGAGTCGGCGGCTCCGGCGGCGCGGACTCCCTCACCGACGCCCTGCTCGCCGCGATCCTGGCCGCGATCATCTGGACCGGCGCGGGCAACAGCCTGCGGATGGCCCGGCTGCGCGAACGGCTGCCCGGGCTGGCCGCCCGCACCCTGACCCGGCGCGCGGTGCCCGTCGCCTCCGACACCCCGCTGTCCGAGGCGCTGCGCCGGGCCAACGAGGCCGGCGCCCGCGCCCTGGTGGTGGTCGACGGCAGGGGCACGCCCACCGCGCTGGTGCGCGAGTCGGCGATCGTCGGCATCCCCGAGCACCGCAGGCCCTGGGTGGCGGTGAGCGGCCTGGCCCAGGACCTCACCCCGGGGATGCGGGTGCCGGCGGAACTGGCCGGCGAGGACCTGCTGGACAAGCTGCGCGCCACGCCGTCCACCGAGTACCTCGTCGTGGAGGCCACCGGCGAGATCTACGGGGTGCTGTCCACCTCTGACGTCGAGCGCGCCTTCCTCGCGGCCATGTCGCGCGGCGCGGACGGCTGAGGGCGCAGGCGCCGGGCGTGGCCCGGCCGCCCGGTACGGGGCCCCCGCCCGGGCCGGATAGGGTGGGTTCATGTCCGAACCGACTGGTGCCGCCCGCCGTCGCGGGCCCTTCAAAGTCGGGGACCAGGTCCAGCTCACCGACCCCAAGGGACGCCACTACACCTTCACGCTCGAAGCCGGGAAGCAGTTCCACACCCACAAGGGCGCTTTCCCGCACGACGAGCTGATCGGCGCCCCCGAGGGCAGTGTGGTCAGAACCACGGGAAACGTCGCCTACCTCGCGCTGCGCCCGCTGCTCCCCGACTACGTCCTGTCCATGCCCCGCGGCGCCGCCGTGGTCTACCCCAAGGACGCGGGGCAGATCCTGGCGATGGCCGACATCTTCCCGGGTGCCCGCGTAGTCGAGGCCGGTGTCGGGTCCGGGTCGCTGAGCAGCTTCCTGCTGCGGGCGATCGGCGACCAGGGGATGCTGCACAGCTACGAGCGCCGGGCGGACTTCGCCGAGATCGCCACCCAGAACGTCGAGCGGTATTTCGGCGGCCCGCACCCGGCCTGGCGGCTCACCGTCGGCGACCTCCAGGACCACCTCTCGGACACCGACGTGGACCGGGTGATCCTGGACATGCTGGCGCCCTGGGAGTGCCTGGACCCCGTCGCCAAGGCGCTCGTGCCCGGTGGCATCCTGTGCGCCTACGTGGCGACCACCACACAGCTCGCGCGCACGGTGGAGGCGATCAGGGAGCAGGGTTCTTTCAACGAGCCGGCCGCCTGGGAGACCATGGTGCGCACCTGGCACGTGGAGGGCCTCGCCGTCCGGCCCGACCACCGGATGATCGGTCACACGGGCTTCCTGCTCACCGCCCGCCGCCTCGCCGACGGCGTGGAGCCGCCGCTGCGCCGCCGCCGCCCGGCCAAGGGCGCCTACGGCGAGGACTACACCGGGCCGGGGAGCGCGAGCGGCGGCGGCGCCACGCGGGACTGACCCGCCACCGCGCGTTTCCGGCCAACTTCGGCACGCCGCCGCGGGTTTGTCCGCTCCCGGACGCCCGCGGCGGCTGTTCGCGCACGTCGGACCGGGCGGACAGCGCCCGGGAGGCCGCCTCTCCACGCCCAGGAAGGCCGCGCCGGCGCCCCGGCGGCCCGCGCCCAGGCGGCCCGCGCCCGGCCGCGTCCTGGAGGCCGTGTCCGCGCCCGGCCCGCGCCGGCCCGCCCGGCCCCGCGACCCCCCCGACCCCCGCGTACCGCCCCGGTGTGACGTGTGGCACCATGCTGGCCACCCCCCGCAGAACCGACCCCGGGAGACAGGCGAGTGCAGCCCTCCGCAGGCCCGGACCTGCCGCACACCCGAGCCCGTGCCGTGCACTGGATCAGCACCGCCGCCGTCCTGGGCGCCGTGGTCGGGGCCGCCGCCCTGGTGCAGCCCGCCGACGCCTCTCCCGGCGCCGACGCCAAGCCCCCGGCCCGTACCACCACCGCCGCGCCCGACCCCAAGGCGGTCACGTACCCGCTGACCTGCGCCGCCGGCGCCGCGGTGGACATCGTCGGCAAGGTGTCCGGGGACCTCGACGGGGACGGCCGGCCCGAGACAGTTGCCGTGGTGCGCTGCCACTCCGACCTGGGAACCCCGCCCAGCGGCGTCTACGTGATCGGCGCGCCCGCCGGCACCCCCCGTATCGAGGCGATGCTGGTCGATCCCAAGGAGGACCGCGAGATCACCGGCTTCCGGCTGGACGGCCGCACCGTGCGGGCCACCGTCCTGGGCTTCTCCAGCGACTCCACCCCGCGCTGCTGCCCCGACCTGCGGCGCGACTACGCGTGGAAGTGGCAGGGCGGCCGCTGGGTAGCCATCCCCGGCCCGCGGCCGGGCAGCGTGTGACGGTCGTCACGGCGAATACGCGCTCAGCGAACACGGCGGGCCCGCACGGGGCGGGCCGCCCGGCGGCCGGACGCCGGGCCCGTCACTCAGCGTCGGGCCCGTACACCTCGACGCGGTCGGCCACCCGCCGCACATGGATACAGTCGCCGGGGCACTTCTTCACCGAGTCCACGACGTCCGTCAGCAGCGCCACGGGAACGGGTACGGTGGCACCAGGGGACTGTCGCAGCTCGTCGTCGTCACCCTTGACGTAGGCGAGACCGTCGATGTCGAGCTCGAACACCTCGGGCGCGTACTGCGCACAGATCCCGTCGCCCGTGCACAGGTCCTGATCGATCCAGACCTCCAGTGCCTCGCCGACCGAGTTGTCGCTCACGGTGTCGCTCACGGAAACCCTCGCCTGCCGTTAGTCGTTCCAGCCCTGCGGGAAGCAAGCGTTCCCGGCGGCTGTTGACCGGAACGACGATACAACCGGCGGCTTTCGGATGGAGATCGGCGGGTATCCCAGTGGCGGAGGGACGTGCGCAAGGGTGAAGATCGGACACACCGCGATCGTCTTTGTGATCTAGGGGTTTCAACCCCTACCGGCCCAGGTAGGGTCTGGAAACGTCCAGCTCCCCTTGGAGGAGGTGAGGACCGTGGCGGCCCACGACGACGACATCAACCGTGGCGGCCGACCCGCTCGTGGATCGGAAGATCCCATGAGCCAGGTCGCCTTTCTTGAGCAGGAGATCGCCGTCCTGCGACGCAAGCTCGCCGACTCTCCGCGGCACACGAGGATTCTCGAAGAGCGGATCGTCGAGCTGCAGACCAACCTGGCGGGCGTGTCGGCCCAGAACGAGCGGCTGGCGAACACCCTGCGCGAGGCGCGTGACCAGATCGTGGCCCTCAAGGAGGAGGTCGACCGGCTCGCCCAGCCACCGGCCGGCTTCGGCGTGTTCCTGCAGGCCAACGACGACGGCACGGCCGACATCTTCACCGGCGGCCGCAAGCTGCGGGTGAACGTGAGTCCCGCGGTCGAGCTGGAGGAGATCCAGCGAGGCCAGGAAGTGATGCTCAACGAGGCGCTGAACGTGGTTCAGGCCATGGAGTTCGAGCTGATCGGCGACATCGTCACCCTCAAGGAGATCCTGGAGGACGGCGAGCGGGCCCTGGTGATCGGGCACACCGACGAGGAGCGGGTGGTGCGGCTGGCCGAACCGCTGCTCGACGGCACCCTGCGCACCGGTGACGCCCTGCTGCTCGAACCCCGCTCCGGATACGTCTACGAGCGTGTCCCCAAGAGCGAGGTCGAGGAGCTCGTCCTGGAGGAGGTCCCCGACATCGACTACCGCCAGATCGGCGGTCTCGGCAACCAGATCGAGCAGATCCGCGACGCGGTGGAACTGCCCTACCTGCACGCCGATCTGTTCAAGGAGTACGAACTGCGCCCGCCCAAGGGCGTGCTGCTCTACGGTCCGCCCGGCTGCGGCAAGACGCTCATCGCCAAGGCGGTGGCCAACTCCCTGGCCAAGAAGGTCGCCGAGGTGACCGGACGCCCGCAGGGCAAGAGCTACTTCCTCAACATCAAGGGCCCCGAGCTGCTCAACAAGTACGTGGGCGAGACCGAGCGGCAGATCCGCCTGGTCTTCCAGCGGGCCCGCGAGAAGGCCGGCGAGGGCACTCCGGTCATCGTCTTCTTCGACGAGATGGAGTCCCTGTTCCGCACCCGCGGCTCCGGCGTCAGCTCCGACGTGGAGAACACCATCGTCCCCCAGCTCCTCGCCGAGATCGACGGCGTCGAGGGCCTGGAGAACGTGATCGTGATCGGCGCCTCCAACCGCGAGGACATGATCGACCCCGCGATCCTGCGGCCCGGCCGCCTGGACGTGAAGATCAAGATCGAGCGGCCGGACGCCGAGGCGGCCAAGGACATCTTCTCCAAGTATCTGCTGGACACCCTGCCGCTGCACGCCGACGACCTCGCCGAGCACGGCGGCTCGCCGGCTGCCACCGTGGACGCCATGATCCAGTCCGTGGTGGAGCGGATGTACTCGGAGACCGAGGAGAACCGCTTCCTGGAGGTCACCTACGCCAACGGTGACAAGGAGGTCCTGTACTTCAAGGACTTCAACTCCGGGGCGATGATCCAGAACATCGTGGACCGGGCCAAGAAGATGGCGATCAAGGACTTCCTGGACCACGACCAGCGCGGGATGCGCGTCTCCCACCTGCTCGCGGCATGCGTCGACGAGTTCAAGGAGAACGAGGACCTGCCGAACACCACCAACCCCGACGACTGGGCGCGGATCTCCGGGAAGAAGGGCGAGCGGATCGTGTTCATCCGCACCCTGGTGACCGGAAAGCAGGGGGCGGACACCGGCCGTTCCATCGACACCGTGGCGAACACCGGACAGTATCTGTAAGCACTACCCTCCGGCTGCGGGGCCCCTACCGCGGGTACCCGCAGCCGGTGTGCTTTCCGGCCCGCACGGCGCCGGAGCGGGGCAAGGAGGGTCCGCATGACCGTACGGCGAGTAATGGGCATCGAGACGGAGTACGGCATCTCCGTCCCCGGACACCCGAACGCCAATGCCATGCTCACCTCGTCCCAGATCGTCAACGCCTATGCGGCGGCGATGCACCGGGCGCGGCGAGCCCGGTGGGACTTCGAGGAGGAGAACCCGCTGCGGGACGCCCGCGGCTTCGACCTGGCCAGGGACGCGGCGGACTCCACCCAGCTCACCGACGAGGACATCGGCCTGGCCAACGTCATCCTCACCAACGGCGCGCGGCTCTACGTCGACCACGCCCACCCGGAGTACTCGTCACCCGAAGTGACCAATCCGCGCGACGCGGTTCTCTGGGACAAGGCGGGCGAGCGGATCATGGCCGAGGCGGCACTGCGGGCCGCCCAGCTCCCCGGCGCCCAGCCGATCCACCTGTACAAGAACAACACCGACAACAAGGGCGCGTCCTACGGCACGCACGAGAACTACCTGATGAAGCGGGAGACCCCGTTCTCGGACATCGTGCGCCACCTGACGCCGTTCTTCGTCTCCCGGCAGGTCGTCACCGGGGCCGGCCGGGTCGGCATCGGCCAGGACGGCCACGAGGACGGCTTCCAGATCAGCCAGCGGGCCGACTACTTCGAGGTCGAGGTGGGCCTGGAGACGACCCTGAAGCGGCCCATCATCAACACCCGCGACGAACCCCACTCCGACGCCGAGAAGTACCGCCGGCTGCACGTGATCATCGGCGACGCCAACCTCTCGGAGCTGTCGACCTACCTCAAGCTGGGCACCACCTCGCTGGTGCTGTCCATGATCGAGGACGCGTTCATCAAGGTGGACCTGGCCGTGGACCAGCCTGTGCGCACCCTGCACGAGGTCTCCCACGACCCCACGCTGCGGCGCCTGGTCACGCTGCGCAACGGCCGCACACTGACCGCGGTGCAGCTCCAGATGGAGTACTACGAGCTGGCCCGCAAGTACGTCGAGGAGCGGTACGGCTCCGACGCGGACGAGCAGACCCTGGACGTGCTCGGCCGCTGGGAGGACGTGCTGGGCAGGCTGGAGACCGATCCGATGAGCCTGGCCGGCGAGCTGGACTGGGTGGCCAAGCGGGAACTGCTGGAGGGCTACCGGCGGCGCGACGACCTGGGCTGGGACGCCGCCCGGCTGCACCTGGTCGACCTGCAGTACGCCGACGTGCGCCCCGACAAGGGCCTGTACAACCGCCTGGCGGCCCGCGGGCGCGTCCGGCGCCTCCTGGACGAGGACGACGTCCTGCGGGCCGTCACGCACCCGCCGGAGGACACCAGGGCCTATTTCCGCGGCCGCTGCCTGGAGCAGTTCGCCGACGACGTGGCCGCGGCGTCCTGGGACTCGGTGATCTTCGACCTGCCGGGCCGGGACTCCCTGCAGCGCGTACCGACGCTGGAGCCGCTGCGCGGCACCCGCAAGCACGTCAAGGAGCTGCTCGACCGCTGCCGCACGGCCGAGGACCTGGTCCGCATCCTGTCCGGGGGCTGAAACGGGCCAGAACCGGGAAACAACCCAGTGGCGGTCGTACGTTGAGCCAATCGAGCGCTGATGTCGGACCCTGCTTGTAGGGTCTGATCTTGTACGGGTTCCGCTCCGCGGGGCCGGTACGGCTCGGCACGGCAGGTAACGGCACGCAATCGAGCGCACAAATCGAGCGGGGTGAGGGACATGGCTACAAAGGACACCGACGGCGGACAGCAGCGGGCGACGCGGGCCACGGAGGACGTCGAGGAGGTCCAGCAGGACGCCCAGGCGGCCGATGACCTCAAGGAACGCCACGAGAAGCTCTCGGACGACGTGGACTCGGTCCTGGACGAGATCGACGACGTCCTCGAGGAGAACGCGGAGGACTTCGTGCGGTCGTTCGTCCAGAAGGGCGGCCAGTAACCGCACCCCACCAGCCCGCCCCGCGGCCCAGGACCGCGGGGCGGATGGATTTCCGGGCCATGGGTAGGGTCCGTACCGACTTCATGATCGTGTGGAAGGAAACGCGTGGAAGCCAACACTCGTAGCACCACCGGGCGTCTGCCGGCCGCCTTCCTGACGCCCGGCTCGTCCTCGTTCATCGACTTCCTGGGCGAGCACTCGCCCCAGCTCCTGCCGGGCAACCGGATGCTGCCGCCGGTCAAGGGCGCCGTGGAGCTGCCGCACGGCACCACCATCGTGGCCGCCACCTTCGAGGGCGGCGTCGTCCTCGCCGGTGACCGCAGGGCGACGATGGGCAACGTGATCGCACAGCGCGACATCGAGAAGGTGTTCCCGGCCGACGAGTACTCCGCGGTGGCCTTCGCCGGCACGGCCGGCCTCGGCGTGGAGATGGTCAAGCTCTTCCAGCTGGAGCTGGAGCACTACGAGAAGATCGAGGGCGCGACCCTGTCCCTGGAGGGCAAGGCCAACCGCCTGACCACCATGATCCGCGGCAACCTGGGCATGGCCCTGCAGGGCCTGGCCGTCGTCCCGCTGTTCGCGGGGTACGACACCGAGCGCGAGAAGGGCCGCATCTTCTCCTACGATGTGACCGGCGGCCGCAGCGAGGAGCAGGGCTTCGCGGCCACCGGCTCCGGCTCGGTCTACGCCCGCGGGGCGCTGAAGAAGCTCTACCGCCCGGACCTGTCCGAGCGCGCGCTGGTCACCGCCATCGTCCAGGCGCTCTACGACGCGGCCGACGACGACTCGGCCACCGGCGGCCCCGACCTGAGCCGCAAGATCTTCCCGATGGTCGCGGTCATCACCGAGGACGGCTTCCGCCGGCTCCCCGACGCCGAGGTCGGCGAGATCGCCCGCGCGGTGATCGACGGGCGGCTGGAGAGTCCCGACGGACCCAGGGCCGAGGTGCTGTGACGACCGGCCGGGCGCCCGGCGCGCCCGCTCGGCACTCCCGGATCCCCTCAGCGCTTCCCGCAGCGCCCCTCGCGGCGCCGACAGCAGAAAGGCACGGTTAGCCGGTGTCCACGCCCTTTTACGTCTCGCCCCAGCAGGCCATGGCGGACCGCGCCGAGTACGCCCGCAAGGGCATCGCGCGTGGCCGCAGCGTCGTCGTGCTCCAGTACACCGACGGCATCGTGTTCGTCGCCGAGAACCCGTCCAGGGCCCTCCACAAGGTCAGCGAGATCTACGACCGGATCGCCTTCGCGGCGGTCGGCAAGTACAACGAGTTCGAGAACCTGCGGATCGGCGGCGTGCGGTACGCCGACCTGCGCGGCTTCACGTACGACCGCGACGACGTGACGGCCCGCGGCCTGGCCAACGTCTACGCGCAGACGCTGGGCACGATCTTCTCCAGCGTCGGCGAGAAGCCGTACGAGGTCGAACTGATCGTCGCGGAGGTCGGTTCGGCCCCCGAGGACGACCAGATCTACCGGCTGCCGCACGACGGCTCGATCGTGGACGAGCACGGCGCGGTCGCGGTCGGCGGGAACTCCGACCAGATCGGCAGCTACCTCGACCAGCGGCACCGGGACGGGATGACCCTGGCGGAGGCGCTCGCGCTGGCCGTCGAGTCGCTCAGCCGGGACACCAACGGCGGGGACCGCACCCTGACCGCGGAACAGCTCGAAGTGGCGGTGCTCGACCGCACCCGGCCGCAGCAGCGCAAGTTCAAGCGCGTCCTGGGCCGTCAGCTCTCCCGGCTGCTGGAGACGGAGAGCGCGGCGACGGCCAAGACGGACGAGCCGTCCGACGAGGAGGAGTAGGGGCGGGCGGCCCGCCCCGCGGCCGGCCGGTCTGCTGGAGGGCGGGCCGGCCGGGGCACGGCCGGTGCGGCGCGGGCCCGCCCGGGTCAGCCGGGAGCCGGACCGGTGGAACCCCGGACCACCAGGCGGACCGGCAGCTCGCCCGATTCCGGCCGTCCGCCGTCGAGGAGCCTGAGGAGCGCCGCCATCCCGGCGGCGCCCACCTCCTCGGCGGGCAGCCGGACCGTGGTCAGTTCGGGGTCGAGCGCGCCGGCCAGTGACAGGTCGTCGAAGCCGGACACCGACAGGTCCCGCGGCACTCGCAAGCCCAGCGTGCGCGCCGCCTTGAGGGCCCCCGCGGCCAGCAGGTCCCCGTCGCACAGCAGGGCGGTGGGGCGCGGCCCCGGCGCGGTGAGCGCGCGGAAGGAGGCCTCACGCGCCGCCTGGACGTCCAGCGCGCACCGCACGGTGCGCGTCAGCGCGTCCGGGACATCGCTCAGCTCGGCCGCCACGGCCCGGGCCCGCACGCGGAAGGTCCAGGCGTCCACGTCCCCGGCCACGTGCGTGATGCGCCGGTGGCCCAGCGCGAGCAGATGCCTGGCCATTTGGCGGATGCCGTCGGCGACCGCCAGGTTGACGGTGGGGGCGCCGCCCGGAGCCGCCGGATCGCTGTCGAGCATCACCAGGGGCAGTCCGCCCGCGCGGCCCCCGTCCCCGATCCCGGCGAGCGCGTCCGCGGCCATCGAGGAGGCGAGCACCCCGTCGATCGCGGCCCGCGCGGAGCCGAAGGGGTCGCGGGCCGGCCCGACACCGGCGGGGGACGGGTAGAGCACCACCCCGAAGCCGTGCTCGGCCGCCACCGCGGCGGCCCCGGTGTAGACACGGGCGAAGTACTCGTGCGTGAGGGCCGGGACCACGAGAAGCGCGGTCCCGGCCCGCCCGGTCCGCAGGCTGCGCGCCGCCAGGTTGGGCCGGTAGCCCAGGTCCCCGGCGGCGTCCCGTACCGTCTGCGCCGTCCGTTCCGAGACCCGTCCGCGCCACTTGCCGCCGAGGACCAGCGACACGGTGGCCTGCGACACCCCCGCGGCCCGCGCCACGTCCCGCGAGGTGGGCCCGCCGCCGTTCCTCACCGCGCGCCCGCCCCGGTGCGAACGGCGTGTCCGGCGTGCCCGGCGCGTGCCCGGCGGCGGCCCCGCGCGGGCATCGCGCCGGCCCTCCCGCGCCCGGTACCCGCGGCCCCCTCGTGCCCCATCGGCTCCTCCGCCTTCCTTCGCGTCCGGTACCGCGGTCCGGGCGGTTTACCCGGCGGCTCGCGCCATGGTACGTATGACGTCGACGTTATACGTAAAACTGCGAGCGGGTGCGGGAGAGGGGTCGCGATGGCCGGCGGGTACGGGGACCTGCTGCGGACGCCGTACGCCGCGCGGCTGCTCGCAGGGACGCTGGTGGGGCGGCTGCCCAACGCCATGGCCGCGCTCGCGATCGTGCTGTTCCTGCGGGCGCAGGGCGCCGGATACGGCCTGGCCGGGAGCCTGTCGGCGCTGTACGGGCTGGCCGTGGCGGTGGGCCAGCCGGTCCTCGGGCGGGCCGTGGACCGGCGCGGGCAGCCCCGGGTGATGGCCGCGGCCGCGCTGTGCTCGGCGGCGGGCTTCGCCCTGCTGGCGGCCGTGGGGCCGCGCCCGGCGCCCCTGGCCGCGGCCGCCGTGGCGCTGGCCGGGATCGCCACGCCGCCGCTCGAGGGCGGCCTGCGCGCCCTGTGGCCCGACGTGCTGCGCACGCCCGACCGGGTGCAGAAGGCGTACGCCCTGGACGCCGCGGCCCAGGAGGTGCTGTTCACCGCCGGGCCGCTGCTGGTCTCGCTCGCCGTGGCCGCCGCCTCCGAGGCCGCCGCCGTGGTCCTCACCGGACTGCTCGGTGTCGCCGGGACCCTCGTCGTGGTCACCGCCCGGCCCTCGCGCCAGTGGCGCGCCCAGGAGCGGGCCGCGCACTGGCTGGGCGCCCTGCGCTCGCGCGGCCTCGCCGTACTCCTGTGCGCCTGCTTCTTCGTCGGGATCGCGCTCGGCGCGATCTCGCTCGCCGCGGTGGCCTACGGGGACGCGCACGGCGGCGGGCCGGTCGCCGCCTGGGTACTGGCCGCCAACGGCGCCGGCGCCCTGGCGGGCGGCCTGCTCTACGGCGCCCGGCACTGGGCCGGTGCCCCCGAGCGGCGGCTGACGGCCCTGTCGCTGGCCCTCGCGGTGTGCTACTCGCCACTCCCGCTGACCCCCGGCGTGCCCTGGATGGCCCTGCTCGCCGGGCTGGCCGGTTTCTTCCTCGCACCCACCCTGGCCTGCGCGTTCCTGGTCGTGGACCGGCACGCTCCGGCCGGTACGGTGACCGAGGCGTTCTCCTGGGTGGTCACCGCGATCGGCGTGGGCGCGGCCGGGGGAACCGCGACCGCCGGCCTGGCCGCCCAACACGGCGGGACCTCCGCCGGATTCGCCGTGGCCGCCGCGGGCGGGGCCGCGGCCGCCGTCGTACTGGTGGCCACCGGCCGAATCCTGACGGATCCAAACCTCGGAAAGCAGCCGGAAAAAGATCGAAACGGAGCGGTCGAACCCCGTTTCAGCACCACGCATCGGGCGTAATGTTCAGACATGGACCGCCGCATTTTCGGGCTGGAGAACGAGTACGGCGTCACATGTACGTTCAGGGGACAGCGGCGTCTGTCGCCTGACGAGGTGGCGCGGTACCTCTTCCGCCGTGTCGTGTCATGGGGCCGCAGCAGCAATGTCTTCCTGCGCAACGGGGCCCGCCTCTACCTCGACGTGGGCTCGCACCCGGAGTACGCCACCCCGGAGTGCGACAACGTCACCGAACTCGTCACGCACGACAAGGCCGGCGAGCGCATCCTCGAAGGGCTCCTGGTGGACGCCGAGCGGCGCCTGCACGAGGAGGGCATCGCGGGCGACGTGTACCTGTTCAAGAACAACACCGACTCGGCCGGCAACTCCTACGGATGCCACGAGAATTACCTGGTGGCCCGGCACGGGGAATTCTCCCGGCTGGCGGACATCCTCATTCCCTTCCTCGTCACCCGGCAGCTTCTGTGCGGCGCGGGCAAGGTGCTGCAGACCCCGCGCGGCGCGGTCTACTGCGTGAGCCAGCGGGCCGAGCACATCTGGGAGGGCGTCAGCTCGGCGACCACCCGCTCCCGCCCCATCATCAACACCAGGGACGAACCGCACGCCGACGCCGAGCGGTACCGGCGGCTGCACGTCATCGTCGGCGACTCCAACATGTCCGAGACCACCATGCTGCTCAAGGTCGGCGCCACCGACCTGGTGCTGCGCATGATCGAGGCCGGCACCGTGATGCGCGACCTCACCCTGGAGAACCCGATCCGGGCCATCCGCGAGGTCAGCCACGACATCACCGGCCGCCGCAAGGTCAGGCTCGCCTCCGGCCGCGAGGCCTCCGCCCTGGACATCCAGCAGGAGTACTACTCCAAGGCAGTGGAGTTCTGCGAGCGCCGCGGCATCCGCACCGGCGTGATCGACCAGGTGCTGGAGCTGTGGGGCCGCACCCTGGACGCCATCGGCACCGGGGACCTGTCCAAGGTCGGCACCGAGATCGACTGGGTGATGAAATACCACCTGATCGAGCGATACCGGAACCGGGACAACATCACGATGTCCCACCCCCGGGTCGCCCAGATAGACCTCGCGTACCACGACATCCACCGCCGCCGCGGGCTGTACTACCTGCTGGAGCGCAAGGGCCAGGCCAAGCGGATCTGCAGCGACCTGAAGATCTTCGAGGCCAAGTCGGTGCCCCCGCAGACCACCAGGGCCCGGCTGCGCGGCGACTTCATCCGCCGGGCGCAGGAGCAGCGCCGCGACTTCACCGTCGACTGGGTGCACCTCAAGCTCAACGACCAGGCACAGCGGACGGTGCTGTGCAAGGACCCCTTCCGTTCGGTGGACGACCGTGTCGAGAAGCTGATCGCCGGTATGTGACCAGGGGTACGGCACCCCGTAGGGTGTGGGGCGGCACAGCCGACCCCACCGCCCCGCACCCGACCCAACGAGGAAGACTCCGTGCGCCGTCGC
Organism: Streptomyces sp. HPF1205; assembly: GCF_020400825.1. Lineage (GTDB taxonomy): Bacteria > Actinomycetota > Actinomycetes > Streptomycetales > Streptomycetaceae > Actinacidiphila. Next base: position 145,542 of record NZ_JAINVH010000004.1, on the reverse strand, counting down.
TCCGTACTCGCCGCCGTACCCGCTCTTCTGCTGACAGCCGCGGGCTGCGGCAGCAACGACAAGAAGAGCGACTCGGCCTCCTCGCCGTCGCCGTCCGGCTCCTCGCAGAGCCCGTCCGGCACGCCGACGCCCTCGGCCAGCCCGTCCGCGAAGATCGTGAGCGGGCCCGTGCCCGCGATCACCGGCGGCACCGGCTTCAACCAGAAGCCGACCGTCGCCAAGGGCACCGGCACCCCGTCCACGGACCTCGCCGTCAAGACGGTGATCCAGGGGGACGGCCCGAAGATCGCCGCCGGTGACTACATCCAGGTGAACTACCTGGGCCAGATCTGGTCCACCGCCAAGGTCTTCGACACCTCCTTCGGACGCGCCCCGTACACCAACGTGATCGGCGAGGGCAAGGTCATCCCCGGCTGGGACCAGGGCATGGTCGGGCAGAAGGTCAAGAGCCGGGTCGAGCTGGCCATCCCGCCCGCTCTCGGCTACGGCAGCTCCGGCAACGCCCAGGCCGGCATCAAGGGCACCGACACCATCGTCTTCGTCGTCGACGTCCTCAACCGCTTCAACGGCAAGAGCAGCGCCAACGGCAAGCCCGTCGCGCAGAGCGACGCGAGCCTGCCCAAGGTCGGCACCAACACCGACGGCAAGCCCCCGGCCATCACCGTGCCCAAGGGCAAGGCCCCCACCAAGCTCGTCGCGAACTACGTCCTGGAGGGCGACGGCCCGGCGGTCAAGGCCACCGACACCCTGCTGCTGCAGTACAAGGGCGTCCTGTGGACCACCGGCAAGGAGTTCGACTCCAGCTACAAGACCGGCCAGCTCGCCGCCTTCCCGCTGGCCCAGCTGATCAAGGGCTGGCAGCAGGGCCTGGCCGGCAAGAAGGTCGGCAGCCGGGTCATGCTCGTCACCCCGCCCGACCTGGCCTACGGCAGCCAGGCCAACAACGGCATCCCGGCCAACTCCACCCTCGTGTTCTGCCTGGACATCCTGGCCGTTCTCTGAGGCCCGGCCCGGTCTGGAAGACTGTCCCGGTTGCCCGCACCACCACGAGGAGCATCACGTGAGCATCGACAAGCCCGAGGTCGACTTCCCGGGCGGCGAGCCCCCGGCCGATCTGGAGATCAAGGACATCTGGGAGGGCGACGGCCCGGCGGCGAAGGCCGGTGACATGGTCTCCGTGCACTACGTCGGCGTGTCCTTCTCCACCGGCGAGGAGTTCGACGCGAGCTGGAACCGGGGCACCCCGCTGCAGTTCCAGCTCGGCGCCGGGCAGGTCATCGCCGGCTGGGACCAGGGCGTGCAGGGCATGAAGGTCGGCGGCCGCCGCCAGCTGACCATCCCCGCGCACCTCGCGTACGGCGACCGCGGCGCCGGCGGCAAGATCGCCCCCGGCGAGACGCTGATCTTCGTCTGCGACCTGGTCTCCGTCTGACCGGGTCCACCCGCGACCCGAAGGCCCCGGCGATCCGCCGGGGCCTTCGGGTTTTCCGTTGGGCGGCCGGGAGCGGTACGGTCGGCGATCGAGGGCGGAGACGAAGGGTGCGGGATGGCGATTGCCAAGGCCGAACGGCTGATGAACCTGGCGCTGTGCCTGATGAACACCCGGCGGCCGGTCACCAAGAAGGAGCTGCGGGAGTCCATCGAGGCCTACCACGAGGTCACCTCCGACGACGCCTTCAACCGGATGTTCGAGCGCGACAAGGACGACCTGCGCGAACTCGGCCTGGTCATCGACACGGTCGAGAACCTCGACGGCGAGTTCGGCTACCTCGCCCGCAGCGACCGCAACCGCCTGCCGGACATCGCGCTCGACCCGGAGGAGGCCGCCGCGCTCGCCCTGGCCGCCAAGGTCTGGCAGCAGGCCCGGCTCGCCGAGGCGGCCAGCGGGGCACTGCAGAAGCTGCGCGCGGCCGGCGTCCCGTACGAGGACGCCACGAGCGCGCTGGAGCCGCGCATCCCCGCCCCCGAGCCGGCCTTCGAGCCGCTGATGCTGGCCACCCGGGAGCGCCGGGCGGTCGCCTTCGACTACCGCAAGGCCAACGCGGTGCGCCCCGAGCCGCGGCTGGTCGAGCCGTGGGCACTGGAGTGCTGGCGCGGCCACTGGTACATGGCGGGACACGACCGCGACCGCGGCGCCGTGCGGGTCTTCCGGCTGTCCCGGATCACCGGCCGGGTCCGCGCCCGAGGCGCCTTCACCGTCCAGGTGCCCGACCACGTCGACGTACGCGAGGCCGTGGCCCGCTGGGCGGGCGAGGGCGCCACCGCGGCCACCGCCCGGATCCGGCTGCGCCGCGACAGCGGCTACCCGCTGCGGGCCCGCGCGGTGACCACCACCCCCGTCGACGCCGACTGGGACGAGCTGGAGGTCCCCTACGGCCACGGCCTGGACGCCTGGCTCGCCGAGTTCGGGCCCGACGTGGTGGTGCTGGCCCCCGACGAGCTGCGCGCCGAGGTCCTGGACCGGCTGCGTGCGGTGGCGAAGGGCTGAGGGGGCCGGGCATGAGGGGCGCGGGCGTGAAGGAGGCGAAGTGAGCAACGCGATCGACCAGACCCGGCGGATGCTGTCCCTGGTGACGTATCTGCGGGAGCGGCCGGGGGCTCGGGTCAGCGACGTGGCGCGCGCCTTCGGCGTGACCGAGGCGGAGCTGATCGGCGACCTCAACGTGCTGCCGCTGTGCGGCACCAGCTTCCGCGGCGGCGACCTGCTGGACATCGACACCGACGGCGAGCGCATCTGGTGGCACAACCCCGGCACCGCCGACGACGTGGCGCAGCCGCTGCGGCTGGCCGCCGACGAGGCCACCGCGCTGCTGGTCGCCGCCCGGGCCGTGGCCAACCTGCCCGGCCTGCGCGACAGCGACCGCGAGGCGCTGCGGCGGGCCGGCGCCAAACTGGAGGAGGCCGCGGGCGAGGCCGCCGCCGTCAGCGGCCGGCTGTCGGTCACCTTCGAGTCCGAGGGGAGCGTCTTCGCCACCGTGGACCGCGCGATCACCGAGCGCCGCCGGCTGTGGATGCGCTACTACTCCCCGGCCCGCGACACGCTGACCGAACGTGAGGTCGACCCGATCCGCCTGTTCGCCGTCGGCCACACCTACGTGGAGGGCTGGTGCCGGCTCTCGGAGGACCGCCGCACCTTCCGGCTTGACCGGGTCGCCGAGATCCGCCTGCTGGACGCGCCGTCCGACCCGCCGCGCATCGAGCCGCGCGACCTGTCCCAGGGACTGGTGCAGCCGGCCGGCGACGACCCCGAGGTGGTGATCGAGGTCGGCCCCGGCGGCCGCTGGGTGGCCGAGTACTACCCGCACGACAGCGCCGAGGAACTGCCGGACGGCGGTATGCGGATCACCCTGCGCACCCCCGACCCCGGGTCGCTGCGCCGCCTCGCGCTGCGGCTCGGCCGGGACGGCCGGATCGTTGCGCCCGCCGCGCTGGCCGCGCAGGCGCGGGACGCGGCCGTGGCGGCCCTGGCCGGCTACGGGGAGTGAGCGCCCCATGACCACCGCCGCCGTACCGCCGCACGCCGCCGGCCCCGCCGTCTTCCGGGCCGGCTGCCCGCACTGCCGCGCCAGCTTCCAACTGGCCGCCGCCGACCTGCGGCTGGCCATCGGCGGTTCGGCGCGCACCACCTTCTACTCCTTCACCTGCCCCGAGTGCGGCGAGGCGGTCCGCAAACCGGCCGGTGAGCGGATCGTGGAACTGCTCACGAACGGCGGGGTCAGCACCATGCGGCTGGCCTGAGGACGTACGGCCGGTACGAGGGCGTGCGGCCCTGCGCGGGGGGTGCGGCCGGTCCGGCGTGCGGTGGGCCGGGCGGGCGGTGGGCCGGCCGGGCGGTAGGCTCGCCGTCCATGTGGTGGCTCTTCATGTGGGTCGGCCTGGCGACCGCCGGACTGCTGGTGCTGGGCGTCCTCGCCGTACGCGTCTTCCTCGCGGTCCACGAACTGGCCCGGCAGGTCGCGGCGAGCACCGAGGCGCTGAGCGCGGCGGGGGAGCGGCTGCGGCGGGCCGCGGTCCCGGTCGCCGAGCGGGCGGGAGAGATCTCACGGCGCTGACCCCCCTTACACCGGCACCCGGGGAAGGTACCCTGACCGGGGCGCCATCGATCGGATCACCGGATGAACCCGGCGGTTCGGCCGCAGGCGCTGCGATCGAGCCGTACGTCCACGCCGCCAAGGTGAGAAGGTAGTCCTTTTATGCTCGGCAATCTCAAGCCCCTCGAGATCGTGCTCATCCTTCTCGTCATCGTCGTCCTCTTCGGTGCCAAGAAGCTGCCGGACGCCGCCCGGGCCCTGGGCAAGTCCGCCCGCATCCTCAAGAGCGAGGCCAAGGCGATGAAGGACGACGGCTCCGGCGGCACCGCGAAGTCCGCCGCGCAGGAGCAGCCCGCGCCCCGTACCATCCAGTCGGCGCCCGGTGACACCGCAAGCGCCCGCCCGGTCGCCGAGACCGCCGAACGCGGGACGCCGCAGGGCTGACCGCCGGCGCGCCCCGGCCGCACGGGACGGGACCGGCCCGCCCGCCAGGTGAAGGACGAAGCCGCCACGCCGCTGGCGGCTGCCGCACGAGACGAGGACGTGGGTGCTCAAGACTGCCCGCAAGCAGGCCAAGGAGGCCAAGCCGGCCAGGCCGGCCAAGGATCCCGAGGGGCGGATGCCCCTCGGGGAACACCTGCGTGAGCTGCGCAACCGGCTGTTCAAATCGGTGCTCGCGATTCTGGTCGTCACCATCGTGGCGGCCTTCTTCTACCGCCAGATCCTGGAGATCTTCCAGCACCCGATCCTGAAGGCGGCGGGCTGCCCGGACGGCGCCGACCACCTCAGCAAGGGCAAGGCATGTGCCCAGCTGACCGTCACCGGCCTGATGGGCGGTTTCTCGATCGCGCTGAAGGTCGCCCTGATGACCGGGCTCATCGTCAGCTCGCCGGTATGGCTGTACCAGCTCTGGGCGTTCCTCGCGCCCGGCCTGCACAAGAACGAGAAGCGCTACACCCTGGCCTTCGTCGGCACCGGCGTGCCGCTGTTCGTCGGCGGCGCCGCGCTCGCGTACGCGATCCTCCCGCAGAGCGCGAAGATCATGATCGGCTTCGTGCCGGACCACACGGTGAACCTGGTGCCGCTCGACCAGTTCATCGACCTCGTGCTGCGCCTGGTCGTCGTCTTCGGCGTGGCCTTCGAACTGCCGCTGGTCCTGGTCCTGCTGAACTTCACCGGCGTGGTCACCGGCCGCCGCATGCTCGGCTGGTGGCGCGGCATGGTCATCGGCATCACCGTTTTCGCCGCCATCGCGACCCCCACCGGTGACCCGGTCACCATGTGCCTGCTGGCCGCGCCGATCGTGTTCCTGTACTTCCTGGCCATGGGCGTGTGCTTCATCAACGACCGCCGCAAGGCGCGCAGGCTGGCCGCCGACCCGGACTTCTCGCTCAGCCCCGACGAGGCCTCCTCCCTCGACCACGTGCCGGAGCAGATCACCGCACAGCCGTTCGACCACGGCGAGCCGCGCGACGAGGACTACGACGACGCGACCTGACCCGCGCGCGGGCCGCCCCGCACCCGGTAGGGTCCGCCCGTGACCAGCGACATCACTCTCCTCGTCAATCCCGCGGCGGGCCGCGGACGGGGCGCCGGGGCCGCCCGGCCGGCCGCCGAGGCGCTGCGCGCCGCCGGGTACACGGTCCGCACGGTGGTCGGTGAGGACGCCGCCGACGCCCTGCGCCGGGCCCGCGCGGCGGTCGCCGACGGCACCCGCGCGCTGGTCGCCGTCGGCGGTGACGGCATGGTCTCGCTCGCCCTGCAGGCCGTCGCGGGCACCGGCACCCCGCTGGGCGTGATCGCGGCGGGCACCGGCAACGACTTCGCGCGGGCGAGCGGCCTGCCGGTACGCGACCCCGCGGCGGCCGGCCGTGCGGCGGCCGCCGCACTCAAGGAGGGCCGCGAGCGCGCCCTCGACCTCGGCCGGGTCGGCGACCGCTGGTTCGGCACCGTGCTGGCCTCCGGCTTCGACTCCCGGGTCAACGACCGCGGCAACCGTATGACGTGGCCCGCCGGCCGGTTCCGCTACGACGTGGCGATGCTCGCCGAACTCGCCGCGCTGCGCCCCATCCGCTACCGGGTCACCTTCGACGACACGCCCGAGCGGGAGATCGAGGCCACGCTCGTCGCCGTCGGAAACGGCTCCTCGTACGGCGGCGGCATGCGGATCTGCGCCGACGCCGCCATGGACGACGGACTGTTCGACGTGTGCGTGGTGGGCCCGTGCAGCCGCACCACCTTGCTGCGGGTCTTCCCCCGCGTCTACCGCGGCACCCACCCCGGCCACCCGGTCGTCACCGTCCACCGGGCCGCCCGCGTGCGGCTCGACACGGCGCCCGGCGAGGACGTCACCGGGTACGCGGACGGGGAGCGGCTGGGGCCGCTGCCGCTGGAGGCGCACACGGTGCGGGGCGCGGTGCGGCTGCTGGCCTGAATTAAGATCACGCGCCCTGTCGGTCCCGCCCGGTACGCTCGATAGCGAGATGACCGAAGAGATGTCCCCCGCCGAGCGCTTCGCCGCCAGCCGGCGCCGCGCCGAAGAGAGCGCGACCGCGCTCGGCCGGTTCCGCGAACTGTACGAGTTCGGTCTCGACCCGTTCCAGATAGCGGCCTGCCAGGCCCTGGAGGCCGGCAGCGGCGTCCTGGTGGCGGCCCCTACCGGATCGGGCAAGACCGTGGTCGGCGAGTTCGCCGTCCACCTGGCCCTGGCCGAAGGCCGCAAGTGCTTTTACACCACGCCCATCAAGGCGCTGTCCAACCAGAAGTACAGCGACCTCGCCAAGCGGTACGGGGCCGAGAAGGTCGGCCTGCTGACCGGCGACAACAGCCTCAACGGCGACGCGCCCGTGATCGTGATGACCACGGAAGTGCTCCGCAACATGCTCTACGCCGGCTCCGCCGCCCTCGACGGCCTGGGCTACGTGGTCATGGACGAGGTGCACTACCTGTCCGACCGGTTCCGCGGCGCCGTCTGGGAAGAGGTGATCATCCACCTCCCGCCGTCGGTCACGCTGGTGTCGCTGTCCGCGACCGTCTCCAACGCGGAGGAGTTCGGTGACTGGCTGGACACCGTGCGCGGCGACACCAAGGTCATCGTCTCCGAGCACCGGCCGGTCCCGCTGTGGCAGCACGTCCTGGTCGGCCGCCGGATGTACGACCTGTTCGAGGAGAAGGCCGGCCCCACCGAGCCGCGCGGCCGCCGCGAGGTCAACGCCGAGCTCGAACGCCTGGCCAGGATGGAGAACCAGCGCGGCTACCAGCCGCGGGGCAAGCGGGGCAGGGAGGCCGACCGGGAGCGCGAGCGCCGCGCCCGCAGCAGGGTGTGGACGCCGAGCAGGGCCGAGGTCATCGACCGGCTCGACTCCGAGGGCCTGCTGCCCGCCATCACCTTCATCTTCAGCCGGGCCGGCTGCGAGGCCGCCGTCCAGCAGTGCCTCGCCGTCGGCCTGCGGCTGAACGACGAGGAGGCGCGCTCGGCCGTGCGCGCCCTCGTCGAGGAGCGCACCCGTGCCATCCCCGACGAGGACCTGCACGTCCTCGGCTACTTCGAATGGCTGGAGGGCCTGGAGCGCGGCATCGCCGCCCACCACGCCGGCATGCTGCCCACCTTCAAGGAGGTCGTCGAGGAGCTCTTCGTCAAGGGCCTGGTCAAGGCGGTGTTCGCCACCGAGACCCTGGCGCTGGGCATCAACATGCCGGCGCGTTCCGTGGTGCTGGAAAAGCTCGTCAAGTGGAACGGTGAGACGCACGCCGACATCACCCCCGGCGAGTACACCCAGCTCACCGGGCGGGCCGGCCGGCGCGGCATCGACGTCGAGGGCCACGCGGTCGTGCTGTGGCAGCGCGGCTTCGACCCGGCCGCCGTCGCGGGCCTGGCCGGCACCCGCACGTACCCGCTGCGGTCGTCGTTCAAGCCCTCGTACAACATGGCGGTCAACCTGGTCGGGCAGTACGGGCGGCACCGCTCGCGCGAGCTGCTGGAGACCTCCTTCGCCCAGTTCCAGGCCGACCGCTCGGTCGTGGGCATCGCCCGGCAGGTGCAGCGCAACGAGGAAGGGCTGGACGGCTACAAGGAGTCGATGACCTGCCACCTCGGCGACTTCGGCGAGTACATGGGGCTGCGCCGGGAGTTGAAGGAGCGCGAGGCCGAACTGTCCCGGCAGGGCGCGATGCAGCGGCGGGCGGCCGCGTCCGACGCGCTGGAGAAGCTGAGGCCGGGCGACATCATCCACGTGCCGGCGGGCAAGTACGCCGGTCTGGCACTGGTGCTGGAGCCGGGCATCCCCGGCCGGGCCACCGGCGACCACCACCCGCGCGGCGGCGAGTTCCACGACGGGCCGCGGCCGCTGGTGCTCACCGCCGAGCGCCAGGTCAAACGACTGGCGCAGATAGACTTCCCGGTCCCGGTCGAGGCACTGGAGCGGATGCGGATCCCCAAGTCCTTCAACCCGCGCAGCCCGCAGTCCCGCCGCGACCTGGCCTCGGCGATGCGCTCCAAGGCCGGCAGCGCCGGCTGGTCCGGGCCCGCCCGGCACCGCAGGCAGCGCTCGGCCGCCGCCGACGACACCGAGATCGCCCGGCTGCGGGCCGCCATCCGCGCCCACCCCTGCCACGGCTGCGACGACCGCGAGGACCACGCCCGCTGGGCCGAGCGCTACCACCGGTTGCGCCGCGACACCCAGGTGCTGGAGCGGCGGATCGAGGGCCGTACCAATACCATCGCCCGCACCTTCGATCGGGTGTGCGCGGTCCTGACCGAACTCGGCTACCTCGACGGCGACAAGGTCACCGGCGACGGCCGCCGCCTCGGCCGCCTCTACGGCGAACTCGACCTGCTGGCCAGCGAATGCCTCCGGGAACGGGTGTGGGACGGCCTGGGACCGGCCGAACTCGCCGCCTGCGCCTCGGCGCTGGTCTTCGAGTCGCGCCAGGCCGACGACGCGATGGTCCCGCGCCTGCCCACCGGAAAGGCCAAGGACGCCCTCGGCGAGATGGTGCGGATCTGGGGCCGGCTGGACGCTCTGGAGGAGACCCACCGGATCAACCAGACCGAGGGCGTCGGCCAGCGCTCACCCGACCTCGGCTTCGCCTGGCCCGCCTACCGGTGGGCCTCCGGCCACTCCCTGGACTCCGTCCTCACCGACGCCGACATGCCCGCGGGCGACTTCGTGCGCTGGTGCAAGCAGCTCATCGACGTCCTCGGCCAGATCGGCGACGCCGCCCCCGAGGACAGCCCGGTCCGCCGCAACTCCCGGCGCGCCGTGGACGGTCTGCTGCGCGGAGTCGTGGCGTACTCGTCGGTGGGCTGAGTCCCGCGGCACACCACGCCGCAATACCGCTCGTCACCGGGCGCCGGCCATCGGCCGGCGCCCGCGTTCGTCTTCCCTCCCGCTGCCCCCGTCGGGTGCCCTCAGCCGGCAACGACGCCTGCCACGACCGGACTTGACCGGGTTAGTGGCTCCCGTGATCGGCCTTGGGCAGTGTTGGCGACGCAGCCCAGTCGTCGAGAGGGGCCGGAGCAGAGATCGTCGGACGCGCGGCCTTCGTGCCGGCCGTCGCCCTCACTCCCGCCGGCTAACGGTGGCGCCATGCCGCCGGCCCGGATCCCGGCGCGACAGGAACGGGCCCGGAGGGACGTTCGGCGCCTTTCCACCACAACGGATCCGGAGGGGGAGTTGTCATGGGTGTGAATCGCACCGCGCGCATCCTGCGCTGGGGAATCGTGGTCACCGCCGTCGTGGCGGTTGCCGGCGGTCTCGCGGCGTGCGGGAAAGACGGTCACCGGCCGGCGCGAACGGCGGACAAGCACATCGGCGCGGCCCCGGTGGGCAGTGCGCAGCCGACGACGGGAGGACCGGCGAGCGGGTCCGGTCCAAGGATTCCGCCTCCCGTTCCACCGAGCCGCCTGCCCGACCAGACAGTCGCCCACTGGCGAACCGCGGGAGATCTCACCGCTTTGCCGGTGTCCGCAGGGCATCGGGTGCGCCTCAACGAGTGCGCGAGTGCGGAGGGCGTCACGGCCTGGCACGAGCAGGGGTACATCAGCGCCCGGAACACCCCTGCCCAGGAGGACATCCTCAGCTTCCCCGACACCACTGGCGCGGCCAGGGCCTTCGCCGCGATCCAGTCCGGCATGGAGGGCTGCGAGGACACCTTGCGCAAGCTGCAGAGCGGCTCCGGGACCGTCACCGACGCCCAGGTGACCCGGACCGCGCACAGTACGCAGGGTTCGGCCTGGTCCCGCACCTGGACCGGGGTGATCGGCGCATCGGCCGCCGGGCCGCAGATCAACCACTACTACCTGGTCCGGCACGGCGGCACGGTCGTCGTCGCCGCCTTCACCGAGTTCGGCGCGCACCCGGCCGACGCCTACGACACCGCCGGCGACCCGGCAGTCGTGTCCATGCTCGCCGCCGACGCAGCTTTCTGACCCGCCGCCCCGGTACGCCGAACACGGCAGCACGCGCACCCGGCGTACCGGGACGGCGCAATCGCACAGGGAATAACCCGTTCCGAGTAGCAAGGAAGCCGAAATGCGCATACCGAACGTCTCCACCCGTCTCCTTCGCCGGGGCATGGCCGGTCTGGCCACGGCCGCCGCCACCGCCGGCCTCATGTGTGTCGCCCCCGCCGCGCACGCCACGAGCAGCGTGGGCGGTCCCATCTCGGGTGCCGAGATGATGAGCCGGGCCCAGTACTGGGTGAACAACCACGTGCCCTACAACCAGTTGGCCTATGCGGCCGACCCGCAGGGCCGCACCTACCGCGAGGACTGTGCGGGATTCGTCTCGATGGCCTGGCACCTCAGTACGAGCCTGGTCGTCACGGACCCGGCGCCTTACGACTTCACCAATGTCGACGGCACGCCGAACACGGCCTACGACAAGGGCATCGGCAGTTTCAGCAACCTCCAGCAGGGCGATGCCATGGCCTACCCGCACGAGCACATCTGGCTGTTCGACCAGTGGACCAACAAGGCCAACGGTGACTTCACCTACTACGCCGAAAGCAACCCCAATGACCCGACCCACGGCCCGACCTCGGCCAACATCAACTCCTCCACCCTGGAGGGCTGGCCCAGGAGCGGGTACGTCGGCCTGCGCTACAACAACGTCACGGGCAACTCCGGGGCTCACCACGACTTCAGCGGTGACGGCCTGGACGACGTGGTCGCCGTCAACGGCCCCACGGGCAACCTCTACATGTACACGGGTGACGGCAACGGCGGCCTGAACGGCAGCAAGGTGATCGGCTCCAGCTGGGGCGGCATGTCGAAGGTCGCCGCCGGGGACTTCAACGGCGACGGCAAGGGTGACATCGTCGCGATCAACGCCTCCGACAGCAAGATGTACCTCTACCTGGGCAACGGGGACGGCGGGTTCTCCTCGACGAGTGTCATCGGCACCGGGTGGGGCGGCATGACCCACATCGCCCTCGGCGACCTCGACGGCGACGGCAAGGCCGATGTCCTCGCCGTCAACGGCTCGGACGGCAAGCTGTACGACTACAAGAGCACCGGCACGGGTCTCGTCTCGGGCACCGCCATCGGGTCCAGCTGGGGCGGGATGACCCAGTTCGCCGCCGGCGACCTCGACGGCGACGGCAAGGCCGACATCGTGGCCGTCAGCGGCAACGACGGCAAGCTCTACTCCTACCGGAGCACCGGCTCGGGCGTCACCGGCATGGGCGCCATCGGCTCCAGCTGGGGCGGCATGACCCAGCTCACCATGGCCGACCTGAACCACGACGGCAAGGCCGACGTGGTCGCCGTGGCCGGCAGCGACAGCAAGCTCTACTACTACCCGAGCACGGGCTCGGGTGTCGGATCCGGCACCGCCATCGGCACCGGCTGGGCCGGCATGACGCACGTCGTCTGACCACCGAACCGCGGGCGGCCTCGCGGCGGCCCGCGGTAAAGAGGGCGCCCTGGTCGGCTGGTCCACGGACCAGCCGACCAGGGCGCCGCTACGCGGTCCCGCGAGGCCGGTGATGCGGTTGTTCGGTCCTGCTTGCGGTGTGCGGGGTGCCCTCAGGAGGCGGTGCAGGTCAGCGTCGGCGTACTGATGGTGCCGCTCGCGGTTCCCTGAAGGCCGAAGCTGGTGGAGCCGGCCGCCGCCAGGGTGCCGTTGTACGAGAGGTTCTTGGCGCTGACCGACGTGCCGGACTGGGTGATGGTCGCGTTCCAGCCACTGGTCTCCTGCACGCCGGACGGCAGGGTGAAGGCGACCGTCCAGCCGTTGATCGCCTTGCTGCCGGCGGTCACGGTGACCGTGGCGGTGAAGCCCCCGGACCAGGAGTTGTCGGTGTGCCAGGAGGCGGAGCAGCCCGAGTCACCAGTGCCGCCGGTGGTGGTGCCGCCCGTGGTCGTGCCGCCGGTGGTGGTGCCGCCCGTGGTCGTGCCGCCGGTGGTGGTGCCGCCCGTGGTCGTGCCGCCGGTGGTGGTGCCGCCCGTGGTCGTTCCACCCGTCGTGGTCCCGCCCGTGGTCGTGCCGCCGGTCGAGCCCGTGCCGCCGAAGGTGGGGGCCTTGATCGAGGTCAGATAGCCGTCCTTGACGGTGTCGACGGTCTGCCAGTCGTCCTTCAGGATGCCGCCGGTGTCACCGGAGTCCGGGTTCCAGGACCAGAAGGTCCAGCTGAAGCTGTCGCCCCCGTTGCCGGAGGTGGGCAGCATGTAGTTGACCAGCGCCTTCAGCCACTGCTGGTCGGTGGTGGCCTGCAAAGTGGTGCCGAACTCGCCCACCCAGACCGGCGCGATGTTCTGCTTGAAGAGGTAGCCCCAGTACTTGTCCCAGATGCCGGGCATGTTCGACGGGAAGCTCGGGTCGGAGAACCAGGTCTGCTGGGCCACGGAGGTGGCGTAGTCGTGCGCCGAGTACACGACGCGGTTGGCGACGTTGAGCTGCACCGGGTACTGGCCCGCGCCCATCAGGTTGCCGCCCCACCAGCCCGAGGTGCCGTTGAAGGTCTGGACGCCCTCGACGAAGATCAGCAGGTTCGGGTTCTCGCCCAGGACGGCGTTGCCCCCGCGCTCCGCGGCCAGCCGCCAGTCGGTCGAGGTGTCGCCGCAGCCCCAGCAGGCCGGGTCGTGCGGCTCGTTGTGCAGGTCGATGCCGACCACGGCGGTGTTGCCCTTGTAGCGGTCGGCTATCGCCTTGAGGTTGGTGATCCAGGTCGACTCCGGCACCGAGCTGGTGTACCACAGCGCCGACTGGCCGCCGGCGTCCGGCCGGTGCCGGTCCAGGATGATCCGCAGCCCGATCGAGCCCGCGTAGTCGACGATCTTGTCCATGACCTGGAGGGAGGTGAGGCCCTGGAGGTCCGTGTTCATGCCGTAGAAGTTGATGCTGTTGGGCATGGTGCCCGGCTTGAAGATGTCGTCGCTGTACGGAAGCCGGATGGTGTTGTACCCGAGCGACTTCATCTGGTCCATCATCGACTTGTAGTCGCGCGACCAGAGGCCGTGCACGACGTCGTTGGACGTCTCGAAGCCGAACCAGTTGACGCCGGCGATGCGCACCGGCTGGTTGTTGGAGTCCAGGATGTCCCGGCCGCTGGTGTGCCAGTAGCCCGTGCCCGCGGCGGCGGTCGCGTCGGTGGTGGCGGAGGCCGCCCGCGCGGGCGACTGGGTGAGCGGCAGCAGGCCCAGCAGTGCGGCCGCGACTGCCGCGGCCAGCAGTGCGGCCAGTCGCCTTCGCCCCTGCCGCTGCGGTCGGCTTGTGGTGGGGCTCGACGAGCCCGCAGAGACAACCACGGTGCGATTCCTCTCGGTGGGGGGTGGGAACGCCTTCAGTTCGTGGTGTGGGAGACCGCCGGGAAGCGTTGTGGGAGCGCTCCCAGGCGCAACCTGCATGAAAGCGACGTCACCTGCGGGGCGTCAAGAGGGCCGACGGTGTTCAAGTTGTGAAGCCGCGGGTGCTGCCCGCCCGCGGCCCCGGGGTCGCGGTCCCAGGGTCGCGGCCCCGGGGGCGCGGTCCCGGCGGTCGCGGTCGCGTCGCGGTGTCCCCGGCGTGCGGGCCGTGGGGCAGGGCCGTGGAGCAGGGCCGGGCGCGAGTGCCCCCGTGGCGGTCCGCCCCACGTCTCAGGGCCGGTAGACCATGCCGGGCTCCGCGGTGGCGGGGGCGAGCAGTTCGGGCACGGTGACGAACGTGTAGCCCTGGGCCCGCAGGGCGTCGATGATGCCGGGCACCGCGGGCACCGTGCCCTTGTAGAGGTCGTGCAGCAGGATGATCCCGTCCCGGCTCGCGTCCTTCAGGATCCGCTTCTGGATGAGGGCGGTGTCGGTCGTGGCGTAGTCCGACGCGGTGTCGCTCCACAGCACCTGCGCCAGCCCCAGCTCCCGGCAGACCTTCTCGACCTTCTTGTCGGTACGGCCCTGCGGCGGGCGCATCAGGGTGGGCCGGGTGCCGGTGAGTTTCTCCACCGCCGAGTCCAGGTGGTCCAGTTCGGCCCGGATCCGCTCCGGCGGGAGCGAGGTCAGCACGGGGTGGGTCCAGGAGTGGTTGCCCAGCACGTTGCCGTCGGCGGCCATCTTCCTGACCAGGTCCGGGTATTTGTCGACATGGTTGTGGCCCAGCAGGAAGAAGGTGACCTTGACCTTCTTCCGCTCCAGGATGCTCAGCAGCGCCGGGGTGTTCTCGCTGGGCCCCGCGTCGAAGGTCAGGGCTATGCACTTGGCCTTGCGGCAGTCCACCGCGCCGGACGGGGCCGCGGTTCCGCCCGCGCCGCCGCCCGCCGTCTTGCCGTCCGTCCCGGTCCTGCCGTCCCCTCCGGCCTTCCCGTCCGTCCCGGCCTTGCGGGCCGCCTCGTACGCGGCCGTGCGGGCGGCCCGCGGCGAAGTGACGTCGTACGTGGCGCCGCAGGCGCTCAGCCCCAGTGACAGGCAGACGCTGAGAGCGGCGGCGACACCCGTCCGCCGGGCCCTTCGGGGGTGTTGGGGCATGGCGGGACCTCCGGGAAGGGTGGCGGGCAAGGGCGTGAACCTGCCGGGCGGCAGGACGCGCTCACTATACACACCGTCTATACATGGAAGGTATAGAGGGGTCGCCCCCCGCCGCACCGTCAGGTGGATCTTCGCCCAAAACTGAGCGCGACCGTACCGGCGCGGTGTGTACTGGTGGGCGACCCGTCATCGAGCGAGGCCCAGCGGGGGCGCGCGGCCCCCGGGCCCCCGACCGGCCTGGAGATGCGCGCACATGACCACGACCGCCCGCCTGGCCATCGACCCCTTCGGCACGGACATCCACGCGGAGAGCGCGCGGCTGCGCGCGCTCGGCGAGATCGTCCCGGTCGAGCTGCCCGGCGGCATCCCGGCCTGGGCGCCCACCGGCCACGCCACCTTGAAGTCGCTGGTGCTGGACCCGCGGGTCAGCAAGGACGCCCGGCGGCACTGGGCGTTGTGGCCCGAGATCGGCGAACACCCCGCGTGGGCCTGGATCGTGAACTGGGTGGGCGTGGTCAACATGCTCTCCACCTACGGCCCCGACCACACCCGGCTGCGCAAGCTGGTCGCGCCCAGCTTCACCGCCCGGCGGACCGAGGCGATGCGGCCCCGGATCGAGGCCGTCACCACGGATCTGCTCGACGCCCTCCCGGCCCGGGCCGGCGCCGCGGGAGCGGTCGAGCTGCGTGCCGGTTACGCGCACCCGCTGCCGATGCGCGTGATCTGCGAACTGTTCGGCGTGCCCGACCACTTGGCGGCCGCCACCGGCACCCTCCTCGCGGCCGTCATGGACACCTCCGACCCGAGCCCGGAGCACGCGGCCTTCGTGCAGCGGGAGATCGCCACGGTCCTGCCGGCCCTGGTGGAGTACAAGACGCGCAGCCCCGGCGACGACATGACCACCGAGCTGATCCGGGTACGGGCCGAGGACGGCGACCGGCTCGGCGACCAGGAACTCCTCGACACACTGCTGCTGGTGATCGGGGCCGGCTTCGAGACCACCGTCAACCTCATCGGCAACGCGGTGGTCGCGCTGCTGCGCCACCCCCGGCAGCTCGCCGCCGTCCGGACCGGCGAGATCGGGTGGGAGGCCGTCATCGACGAGGTGCTGCGCAGGCACCCCTCGATCGCGGCGCTCCCGCTGCGGTTCGCCGTCAGCGACATCACGATCGGCGGCGTGACCATCGCGGCGGGCGACGCGATCGTCACCACGTACGCGGCGGCGGGCCTCGACCCGCAGCACTACGGGCCCACGGCCGGCGAGTTCGACCCCGGCAGGGCCGCCGACGACCACCTCGCGTTCGGCATCGGCGTCCACCGCTGCATCGGCGCCCCGCTGGCCCGCATGGAAGCCGTCACCGCCCTGCCCGCGCTCTTCGACCGCTACCCGCGCCTCGCCCTCGCGGTCGACCCCGCCGACCTGAGGCAGGTGCCGTCGTTCATCGCCCACGGCTGGCGGGAGATCCCGGTCACGCTGGAGTAGCCGGGCGGCGCACGCCCGCCCGGCGCGTCAGCCGGCGGCCACCGCCAGCGACTCCAGCAGCCGGTCGAGGGAACCGCCCAGACCCCAGCGACCGGCCAGGGCGAGCAGGCCGTCGGGGTCCGCCGGTCCGGCCGGCAGCCGCGCGTCGAAGTCCGGCAGCGGTACGTCGCGGGCCACCGCCACCACCTTCGGCGCCACCTCCAGGTAGGACGCCGCCTCCTTGATATTGCGCCGGCGGGCGGGCGTCAGCTTCGACAGGGGCTCGTCGGCCGCCGCCCGCACCCCCGCCAGGTCCCCGTACCGCGTGATCAGCTCGGCCGCGGACTTGTCGCCGATGCCCTTCACCCCCGGCAGCCCGTCGCTGGGGTCGCCGCGAAGGGCCGCGAAGTCCGCGTACTGATCCGCGCGCACCCCGTACCGGACCAGGATCGCCTCCTCGTCGATCACCTCGGGGTCGCCGACGCCCTTGCGCGGGAACAGCACCCGCACCTCCCGGGCGTCGTCGACCAGTTGGAACAGGTCCCGGTCGCCCGTCACGATCGCCACGGGCGTGGCCGCGCGCGCCGCGAGCGTGCCGATCACGTCGTCCGCCTCGTAACCTGCCACGCCCAGGCGGGCGATGCCCACCGCGTCCAGCACCGCCTCGATCACCGGCACCTGCGGGGACAGCGTGTCCGGCACGTCCTCGGCCCCACCGCCGGTCTCCCCGGCCTCCCCGGCCTCCCCGTCTTCTTCGCCGGCCGCCACCCGGTGGGCCTTGTACGACGGGATCAGGTCCACCCGCCACCGCGGCCGCCAGTCCGCGTCCATGCACGCGACCAGTTCGGTGGGGGAGTGGTCCCTGACCAGCCGGGCGATGAAGTCCAGCAGCCCGCGCACCGCGTTGACCGGTGTGCCGTCGGGGGCGCGCACCGATTCGGGCACCCCGTAAAAGGCGCGGAAGTACAGGCTCGCGGTGTCGAGCAGGAGCAGCTTGCCGGGCGTTCGAGCGTTCACGGCGCCAGCATCGCACGCGCCGCCGACAACGGGCCGTACCGTGGTGCGGTGAGCCATCCGCCCCACCGCGTCGTCTCCCTGGTGCCGTCGCTGACCGAGGCGGTCGCCGCCACCGGGCCCGGCCTGCTGGTCGGCGCGACGCGCTGGTGCAGCCACCCGGCCGGCCTCGACGTCGCCCGGATCGGCGGCACCAAGAACCCGGACGTGCCCGCGATCATCGCCCTGGCCCCCGACCTCGTGATCGCCAACGAGGAGGAGAACCGCCGCGCCGACCTGGACGCCCTGCGCGCCGCCGGCCTCCGCGTCATGGTCACCGAAGTACGTTCGCTGCCGCAGGCGTTCGCCGAGCTGCGGCGGGTGCTGGCCGACGGCTGCGGCCTCGCCCCGCCCGGCTGGCTGGAGGCCGCCGAGGCCGCGTGGCGCGACCTGCCCGCCCACCCGCGCCGCCGCACCGCCGTGGTCCCCGTCTGGCGCCGCCCGTGGATGGCGCTCGGCCGCGACACCTTCGCCGGCGACCTGCTCGCCCGCCTCGGCGTCGACCACGTCTTCGCCGGGCACACCGAGCGCTACCCCCGGTTCGACGTCGCCGACCTGCCGCCCGCCGACCTGGTCGTCCTGCCGGACGAGCCCTACCGCTTCACCGCCGCCGACGGCCCCGAGGCGTTCCCGCACCTGCCCGCCGCCCTCGTCAGCGGCCGCCACCTCACCTGGTACGGCCCCTCGCTCGCCGAGGCCCCCGCCGTCCTCGGCGAGGCTCTGCGTCGCGCGGCGCCCCCGCCCGGACGCGCGGCCGGACTGTGACGGGCCTGTGACCCCTCGTCCTTACGGGATTCTCATGCTTGGGCCATAAAGTGACCGGCGTGACGACGAACACCCCGCCCGGCTGGTACAGGGAACCCGGGCACACAGGCAACGGCCCAGCCATGGAACGCTGGTGGGACGGCAGCGCGTGGACCGAGTACACGAGGACCGCCCCGGTCCCGGACGGCGCGTTCACCCACCCCTACGCGGGCGGCGACGTCATCGCCGGCGGCCCCGGCGGGCGGCGGCGCACCGGCACCGTGGTGATCGCCATCGTGGCCGCACTCGTGCTGATAGGCGGCGTCGTCGCCGGCATCCTCGTACTCGGCAAGGGCGACGACAAGAAGGACGCCGGGGACAAGGGCACGCCGACGCCCACCGCGACGCTGCCGCACCACGTCGCACCGGGACCCTCGGACGGCGGGCCCGGTGGCTCGGACGGGTCCGGCGGGTCGGACGGGTCCGGGGGCTCGCAGGGCGCCCCGTCGACCGGCGGCCGCGCGGTGGACGCGTACGACAAGATCAGCCTGCCCGTGCTCGACGGCTGGAAGGGTAGGTCGGGCGAGGCCGGCATAGGCGCGAGCGTGGACACGGGCCCGTACCCGTGCCCCTTGGAAGCGACGCAGGAGTGCGAGCGCGGCGGGGCGTTCGCCGAGCCCGCGGCCGCCTTGAAGCTCACCGGGACCGACCCCGAGGCGGCGGCCAAGGCCGACATCGCGTCCAACGCCACCAGCTCCTACGACACGAAGGCCTACGGCGCCACCACCTCCCACCAGGAGCTGGAGTCCAAGTCCGTGACCGTGGCCGGGCAGCAGGGCTACATGGTGCGCTGGAAGGTGACGACCACCTCCGGTACGGACGGCTACGTCGAGTCGCTGGTCTTCCCGTCCCCGGCCGACCCGTCCAAGCTCGTCGTGGTCCGCTTCGGCTTCGACGTGGGCGGCCAGGCCCCCGGCCCCGACGTGATGGACCGGATCACCGAGGGCATCAAGAAGGACACCAGCGGCGGCACGACCGGCGGTAGCGGGACCGGGGTCTGAGCGCCGCCGCCGGCCGTAGCGGCGGCCGGGCGGGCGCTACAGGCGCTACAGGCGCTACAGGCGCTACAGGCGCTACAGGATCTACAGGCCCTACAGGAACGTCTTTCCCTCGCCCCGGTACGTCGGCACCGTCGCGGTCACCCGGTCGCCCTCCACCAGGTGCAGCCGGTCGAAACGCTCGCACAGCTCACCGGCCTTCGCGTGCCGGAACCACACCTTGTCGCCGATCCGCAGGTCGTCCGCGGCCGTGCCCAGCAGCGGCGTCTGCACCTCGCCCGGGCCTTCCTGCGGGTCGTAGCGCAGCCCTTCGGGCAGGTACGGCACCGGCAGGCGGTCCTTGCCGGCCGCGCCGGAGGCCGGGTAGCCGCCGCCGAGCACCGTGACGACGCCGACGCCCGGGCGGCGCACCACCGGCAGCGCGAACAGGGCGGCAGGACGGCCGCGGAACGAGGTGTAGTTGTCGAACAGCCGCGGCACGTAGAGCCCGGAACCCGCGGCGATCTCGGTGACGGCGTCCTCGGCGGCCGTGTGCTGCACACTGCCCGTGCCGCCGCCGTTGACGAACTCCAGGTCCGGCGCCACCGCGCGCACCGCGGCCACCGCCTCCGCCCGGCGCGCCGCCAGCTCCCTGCGGGCCGCCGCCTGCATGAGCCGGATCGCCAGCGAACGGGCCGGGCGTCCGGCGACCGCGTCGCCGACCCCGGCGACATGGCCCTCGTACCCCATGATCCCCACCACCGTGAAGCCGCGCCGCGCGGTGACGGCGCGGGCCAGCCGCGCGAGCCGCTCCGGCGCGTGCAGCGGGGAGCGCAGCGCGCCGATCCGCAGCCGACCGCCCAACGCGCGCAGCGAGGTGTCCAGTTCGAGGCACACCCGCACGGTCTCGGTGCCGGTCCCGCCGCGTGCGGCGTCGATCAGGTCGAGCTGCGCCTCGTCGTCGACCATGACCGTGACGGCCCCGGCCAGCTTCGGATCGGCGGTCAGTTCCGCGTAGCCGCCGCGGTCGGCGGAAGGGTAGGCGAGCAGGACGTCGGTGAACCCGGCCCGGGCCAGCCACAGCGACTCGGCGAGCGTGAAGGACATCACGCCCGCGAAACCGTCACGGGCCAGCACCCGCTCCAGCAGCGCCCGGCAGCGCACGGACTTCGACGCGACCCGGATCGGCTTGCCCGCCGCTCTGCGCACCAGGTCCGCCGCGTTCGCGTCGAACGCCGCGAGGTCCACCAGGGCCAGCGGGGCGTCGAGACGGTCGGTGGCCCGGTCGTACCGGGCCCGGTCGGCAGCGCGCTCTGACATGACGGCAGACTGCCAGAATCGGCTACCGGACGGTAGCCCCCGCAGCGCCGCGGCACTTGGCGGTACGCGGGGCTGGACGGCGGTTCCGGCGCCGGGGACAGTGAGGGTGACGGCTCCGGCGCCCGGAAGCGACGGAGGCCGGCGGATCGCGACGCGGCGGCCGGGGGTACGGGCGGACCGACCCGGCGGCGGCGCGGGCCGCGCCGACCCCGTAAAGTGACGCGAGGCTGCCGCAGGTACAGGTCACGAGGGGGGCGCCGGGTGAGCACCGGAGTGGACAACGGACACAATTCCTCCCGTCCGCTCCCCCCGCTCCACCCCCGCGCGGCGGCCTCGGTGCCCAGCGGAGAGGAGCGGCCCTCCGGTGGTCGCGGCGAGGATCCGCACCCGCCGCGGACCCCGCCGAAGCCGACGGCCGCTCCGCCGCTGCCTCCGCCCCCGCCGGCGGCTCCTGCGTCCCGTCCGTCCCCGCCGCTTCCGCCGCGCCCCGTCGAACCACCCCGGCCGGCCCAGCCGGCCCGGCCGCCCGCGGCCGCGCGCCTGCCGACGCCGAACCCCTCACGGCCCTCGATGCCCCCTCCGGACGCGGCGTCGCGCGTCGAGCCGCCGCGGCCGGTGGCGGCGCGCCCGCCCGCCGGTCCGGCGGCCGCCCCGGCGCGTGGTGGCCAGGACGCGCGAGCCGGGCAGGGCGGGGCAGCGGTCCCACAGGCGCGGGACGGCGCCCCGCCGAAGGGCCGGACTTGCGTTCCGCCCCCGCCCGCCGCACCGCCGCCGGCGCCGGAACCCGGCGGAGGTGCGCGGACAGTGCGGGAGGAGGCGGTCGCCCCGGCGGGACCGCCGCCCGCCGCGCCGCCGTCCGTGCGGGCGACGACGTCCCCCCTGCCCCGGGCCACCGCCCCCGCCGCGCCCCCGCCGCCCGTCGGCACGCCCGTGGCGCCGCCCCGGCCCGCACCCGATGACCCCAGGACCGCGCCGCCGCCGCGTCCCCCCGCCGCACCGGCGCCTGACCGGCCGCCCCGGCCCGCGCGAGGCGGGCACACGCCGCCGTACCCGGCCCCGCCCGCGGGGGACGCGCCGTCGCGGCCGCGGCACCCCGCCGCCGGGCCGTCCGCCGCTCCGCGCGCGCCCGGAAATCCGCCGCGGCCGTGGTCCGCGCCTCCGGCTCCGCCCGCGCCCACGCCCGCGCCTGCGCAAGGAAGGCCCCCGTCCCCGCCTGGGACGCCTCCACCCGCCCCTCCTGGTTCGCGCCCGGGCGCGCCCGCCGAGCCGTACGCCTTCCCCCACGGGCCGGCTCCCGTGGCGGGGCGCGCCTTCGGGGCCGCGCGGCCGACGCGGATGCGGCGGGCCGGCGCTGCCTTGTGTCTGGTGCTCGGGCTCGGGCTGATCGGTGGCGCCGTCGCGGGCGCGCTGATCAACCACGGCCCCGGGGGCGAACCGCCCGTGGCGGACGGGAGCCCCGAGGCGTTCGCGCGGGCCCGGCAGGTGTGGCGCGAGGCGCCCGTGGACCAGCTCTTCCCGCGCACGCTGAGCGCGAAGGCCGCCGGGCCGGGCGGCGCCGACCGCGCCTGGACGCGGATCGGGGTGGCGGCGCCCAGCGGCTGCGCGGGGGCGTTCGACCCGCTGCTCGCGCGGGTCCTCGCGCCCGCCGGCTGCGTGAAGGTGCTGCGCGCCACGTACGTGGACAGCACCTCCACCACGGTGACCACCGTGGGACTCGTCGTCACCGCGGGCGACGCCTCCGCCATGCGCGCGCTCAATCAGCGCTGGAGCGACGAGCACCTCGGCGAGCGCAGCGACCTCATACCCAAGGCCGTGGCCTTCGCCGGGACCCCCGCCGCCTCGTTCGGGGACCCCCAGCGCGGCAGCTGGGACGTGCAGGTCTCGGCCGACCTGCCGTTCGTGGTGTACGGGGTGAGCGGCTTCGCCGACGGGCGCGCCGTCCCCGACCGGCAGCCCGCCGACAAGGCCACCGCCTCGGGCCAGACCACCACCCCCGCCCAGGCGGGTCTCGGCTTCGACGCGACCGGCGTCGCCTCCGCGGTGGACGACCGCCTGCACGCCACCGTCAGCGCCGAGCTGCACCCCTCCACCACCGGCCCGGAGAAGTGATGCCCCGCCCCGCCCGGCCCCGCACCCGTCCCCGTACCGCCTGTTCCCCCACCACGCGCCCCCGCCCCGGCCGGACCCGTACCGCCGGTCCCCGCCCCGCCCGGATGCTCCTGGCCGCGCTCGCCGCCTCCGTGCTGCCGATCGCGCTCGCCACGCCGCCCGCGTCCGCCGACGCCGCCCGGCAGGCGGACTGGGCGCTGGCCGCGCTGCACGCGCAGACGGCCTGGCGGACCACGCAGGGCAAGGGCGTGACGGTGGCGGTGCTCGACACTGGCGTCGACGGCACGCACCCGGACCTCGTCGGCCAGGTGCTGCCCGGCAAGGACGAGGTCGGCTTCGGGGCCGGGCGCGGCGACCCCTACTGGGCCAAGCACGGCACCGGCATGGCCGCGATCATCGCCGGGCACGGGCACGGCCCCGGCGGCTCGGCGGGAGTGCTGGGCCTGGCCCCGCAGGCCAGGATCCTGCCGGTGCGGGTGATCCTGGAGGACAAGGACTCGCAGCGCGCCAGGGCCAGGACCAGCCGGGGCAACGCGCTGCCCGACGGCATCCGCTGGGCCGTCGACCACGGCGCCGACGTCATCAACCTCTCGCTGGGCGACGACAGCGCCACGGCCGCGCCCGTCGCCGACGAGGACGACGCGATCCAGTACGCACTCTCCAAGGGCGTGGTGGTCGTCGCGTCCGCGGGCAACGGCGGGCAGGCGGCGGACCGTTCCTCGTACCCGGCCGCGTACCCGGGCGTCATCGCGGTCGCGGCCGTGGACCGCTACGGGAAGTACGCCTCCTTCTCCACCCACCGCTGGTACGCCTCGGTCGCCGCCCCCGGTGTCGACGTGGTCATCGCCGACCCGGACCGCACCTACTACCAGGGCTGGGGCACCAGCGCGGCCTCCGCGTACGTCTCCGGCGCCGTCGCCCTGATCCGCTCGGCCCACCCCCGGCTCAGCCCCGCCCAGATCAAGCGGCTGCTGGAGGACACCACCCGGCACAAGCCGGCCGGCGGGCGCAACGACGAGGTCGGCACCGGAATGATCGACCCCGCGGCGGCCCTGGCGGCGGCGCGCCGGCTCACGCCCGAGCCCGCCGTACCGGCCGCCGTCGCCTACCCCCACCGCTATTTCGGCCCGGGACCCGCGCCGGCGGCGAGGCCCGCCGACCCGGCCAAGGTGCTGGGCGACGGCGTCGCCACAGGTTTCGCGGCCGCGGGCGCGGCACTTGTCGCGGCGGCCGGCCTGCTGTGGTTCCGGCCGCGCCGCCCGGCGGCCGAGTCGTCCGGCGGCCACATCGGTGCGAGCGGCGGTACCGGTCACGGCGGAGGCCCGGGCATCCCCGGTACCGGGTGAGGGTGCGGCGCCAGGGGCGCCGGGAGTCCGCGGCCGCGCAGATCCGCCCCTGACCGTCCGTCGGCGGGTGCCCGCCCCTGGAAGCCCGCCGGCCCGCAGCCGGGTCGGGGCCGAGAGGCGCGAGCGGCCCGGATAGGGTTCCGTCGTGGCGCTCAAGAACATCCCGGACCCCGGGTTCCCCGACGACGACGGCTCCGCCGATCCCGCGCTGGCCGCCGCGCTGGCCGCCTGGGCGGCGGATCCCGGCGCCGAGCCCGCCGTCGTGGACGCGCTGCACGGAGCGCGGCTGCTGGTCCCGGTGGTGGCGCTGCTCGGCGAGGCGGAGACCGGCCCGGACGGGCTGCGCCGGGAGAAGACCAGCGACATGGCGGTCCCCACCATCCAGGCGCCGGACGGGCGCCGGGCACTGCCCGCGTTCACCTCGACCGCGTCCCTCGCGCGCTGGCGGCCGGACGCGCGGCCGGTGGCCGTCCCGCTGGGACAGGCACTGGCGGCCCTGGCCCACGAGGGAGCCGACACGCTGCTGATCGACATGGCGGGACCGGTGGCGTACGAGCTGACCGGCCCCGCGCTGCGGGCCGCGGCGCAGGGCCCGGGCGGCGGGCCGCCGCTGGAGGACCCCGCCGTGCGCGAGGCGCTGCGGGCCGCGGTGGCCGCGGAGCCCGGCATCGTACGGGCGCACCTGAACGCCGGGGCGGAGGGCGGCGGCGGGACGCTCGCGCTGGTGCTCGCCCCGGGCGCCGACGCCGCCGGGACGGGGCGGGCCGTGGCCGCCGCGCTTGCGGCCGACGACGTGCTGCGGGCCGCCCTCATGCGCGGTCTGGACCTGGACCTGGCGCTGCTTCCACCGGACGCGCGGCTGCCGGGCGAGCCGCTGTTCGCCCGCTGACCCGCGCCGTCCGGCCGCCCGCGCACGGGCACACCGGACGTCTACGCGTACCGGACGTCTACGCGTACCGGACGCATGAACGCGGCCGGCCCGCCCACCGCGGGCGGACGGGCCGGCCGCCCCGACGGCCTGGACGCCCGACGACCCAGACGGCCCGGACGGAACCCCGGGCACCCGCCCGAGATGTGTGCTTCACCCCAAAGGCCCACAATGCAAGTGCAGCCTGATGATCACCAGGGAGGCCCGATGGACAGGCGATTCGTCCCGACGGATACGCGCAATGTGACGTGCGAGTTCCTGGGCACGCTCCTGCTGGTCTTCTTCGCGGTCGGCTCCGCCGTCCTGTCCGGGGAGTACATCGGCACCCTCGGCATCGCCCTGGCCTTCGGCTTCGTCCTGCTCGCGCTGTGCTACGCCATCGGCCCGATCTCCGGCAGCCACGTCAACCCGGCGGTGACGCTGGGCATGCTGCTCGCCGGCCGGATCGACCTGCGCCGGGCGGTGGAGTACTGGGTCGCCCAGTTCCTGGGCGGCATCGCCGGGGCCGCGCTGCTCCTCCTGGTGGCCGAACAGGTGCCGGGCCTGCGTACCCACGGCGCCTTCGGCACCAACGGCTACGGCTACCGCTCGGCCGTGGGCATCAACATCTTCGGCGCCTTCGTCGCCGAGCTGATCATGACCTTCCTGCTGGTCTACGTGTGGCTGTCGGTCACCCACCGGATCGCCGTGGTCGGCTTCGACGGACTGCCCATCGGGCTGGCCCTCGCCGTCATCCACATGATCGGCATACCGCTGACCGGAACCGGCGTGAACCCGGCCCGCAGCCTCGGCCCCGCGCTGTTCGCGGGCAGCCCCGCGCTCGCCCAGGTGTGGCTGTTCCTGGTGGCGCCGCTGATCGGCGGCGCCGTGGCGGCCGTCGTCCACGAGGCGACCCACCCCGCGCTGGAGGCGCTCAGGGCCGCCAGGACCGCGGCCATCGAGGCGGAGGAGGCCGAGGCGGCGGTACGGGCGGAGGCCGAGGGGCCGCAGGGCCCGGCGTAGACCCGGGGCCGCGCGGCCCCGTCGTACCGGCGGCACACCGGCGGCCGCGGGACCGGCCGCCGGACCGGCCGCGGGACGAGCCGCCGGTCAGCCGAGAACCGGGCCCGTGTACTTCTCGCCGGGGCCCATGCCCGGCTCGTCCGGCACGATCGACGCCTCGCGGAACGCGAGCTGGAGCGACTTCAGCCCGTCCCGCAGCGGCGCCGCGTGGAAGGAGCTGATCTCGGTCGCACTCGCCGTGACCAGGCCGGCCAGCGCCTGGATGAGCTTGCGGGCCTCGTCGAGGTCCTTGTGCTCGGCGCCGTCCTCGGCCAGCCCCAGGTTCACCGCGGCCGCGCTCATCAGGTGGACGGCCACCGTGGTGATCACCTCCACCGCCGGGACGTCGGCGATGTCGCGGGCCACGGCGTCGACGTCGGGAGCCGAGGCCGCCGAGGTCGCGGCGTCCGCGGGAACGGGGACGGGGGCGGGGGAGGGCGTGTCGCTCATGCGACACACGATATGCCCCGTCCGGCCGATTACGGCCTTTGGCCCCGGACTGCTAGACTGGACACACGACCGGCCGGACGCAGGCATGTCCGGCCAACAAGTGGAGGCTCCGATCTCCCACCTGATCGGCCGAGAGGCCGACGGGTTCCGGTCAGACGGCCAGGTCAGCACCGCTGGTTCGATGCCGTCCGATGCGCCCCGCGGGAATAACGCGGCGGTGTTCCCGGTTTGAGGAGCCCCGCCTGTGTACCGTATGGGGCGTTTTTGACGCCCGGGGTACGGGGTCGGACGAAGACAGAATCGAGCGCGGCTGTCGGCCAGTCAGTCGCGTGGTGCAACCGAGGAGGCCCCATCAGCGCCGAGCCCCGCATCAACGACCGGATTCGCGTTCCCGAGGTGCGACTTGTCGGTCCCAGTGGCGAGCAGGTCGGCATCGTGCCGCTTGCCAAGGCCCTGGAGCTTGCGCAGGAGTACGACCTCGACCTGGTCGAGGTCGCGGCGAACGCCCGTCCGCCCGTGTGCAAGCTCATGGACTACGGGAAGTTCAAGTACGAGTCGGCCATGAAGGCCCGTGAGGCGCGCAAGAACCAGGCGCACACGGTCATCAAGGAGATGAAGCTCCGGCCGAAGATCGACCCGCACGACTACGACACCAAGAAGGGTCACGTCGTCCGGTTCCTCAAGCAGGGCGACAAGGTCAAGATCACGATCATGTTCCGCGGCCGTGAGCAGTCCCGGCCCGAGCTGGGCTACCGGCTGCTGCAGCGCCTCGCGGAGGACGTCCAGGACCTCGGGTTCGTCGAGTCGAACCCGAAGCAGGACGGCCGCAACATGATCATGGTTCTCGGTCCGCACAAGAAGAAGACCGAGGCCATGGCCGAAGCCCGCGAGGCCCAGGCCGCGCGCAAGGCGGGCCGGCAGGGCGACGCCGCCGGCGAGCCGGCGGAGCAGTCGGCCCCGGCCGAGGCCGACGCCGGCTGACCGGCACGAGAACCACCTCCCGGGGCCCGCGGGCTCCGGGTCCCCATGCAGACATGTGCGGCCCGCGCCCCCGCGGGCCCCGCACACCAGAACCGACGCTCTCCGTCCGCCCCGCGGCGGCCGGACGCCACGAGGAGACCAGCGGCGCCATGCCGAAGAACAAGACCCACAGCGGCACCAGCAAGCGCTTCAAGATCACCGGCTCCGGCAAGGTGCTGCACGAGCGGGCCGGCAAGCGCCACCTGCTGGAGCGCAAGCCGTCCACCAAGACCCGCGCGCTGACCGGCACCGCCGAGCTGGCCCCGGCGGACGCCAAGAAGGTCAAGAAGCTGCTCGGCAAGTGACCGGCGCCGCCCCGGCCGGGGCGCGCCCGACACGACCGGGACCCCATTCGCTTTCGGACCGCGCGCGCATCCCCGCGGTCCCCTAGAAGGAGTTATTCACGTGGCACGCGTCAAGCGGGCAGTCAACGCCCAGAAGAAGCGCCGGGCGATCCTCGAGCAGGCCAGCGGCTACCGCGGGCAGCGTTCGCGCCTGTACCGCAAGGCCAAGGAGCAGGTCACCCACTCCCTGGTCTACAACTACAACGACCGCAAGAAGCGCAAGGGCGACTTCCGGCAGCTGTGGATCCAGCGGATCAACGCGGCCGCCCGCGCGAACGGCATCACGTACAACCGCTTCATCCAGGGTCTCAAGGCGGCCAACGTCGAGGTCGACCGCAAGATCCTGGCGGAGCTCGCGGTGAACGACGCCTCGGCGTTCGCGGCGCTCGTCGAGGTGGCGCAGAAGGCGCTCCCCGCGGACGTCAACGCCCCCAAGGCGGCCTGACGCCGCGCTCGGCGTCCAGCGCACCGACCGCTCCGGGCCCGCAGGTACCGACCCTGCGGGCCCGTGGTCTGCCCTCGTCACCCGTGCCCCGGGAAGTGAGTCCATGCCCCCACCCGAGTTGACGTCCGTGCGGTCCGCGCGGGTGACCGCCGCGCACCGGCTGGCCAAGCGCAGCTTCCGCGGCAAGGAACGACGGTTCCTCGCGGAGGGTCCGCAGGCCGTGCGCGAGGCCGTCGCGCACCCCGGGACCCCGGCGGGGCGGACCCTCGTCGAGCTGTACGCGACCCCCGCCGCGGCCGAGCGCCACGCCGACCTCGTCGCCGACGCCCGCGCGGCCGGCGCCGCCGTACTGACCGCGACGCCCGAGGTGATGGCGGAGATCGCGGACACGGTGACGCCCCAGGGGCTGGTCGGGGTGTGCCGGTTCCTGGACTCGCCCTTCGAGGCGGTGCTCGCGGCCCGGCCCCGGCTGGTCGCCGTCCTCGCCCATGTGCGCGACCCCGGGAACGCCGGAACGGTGCTGCGGTGCGCCGACGCCGCCGGCGCGGACGCGGTGGTGCTCACCGACGCCTCGGTCGACCTCTACAACCCCAAGGCGGTGCGCGCCTCGGCCGGCAGCCTGTTCCACCTGCCGGTCGCGACGGGCGTGCCGGTGGCGCAAGTCCTCGCCGGACTGCGGGCCGCGGGCACCAGGGTGCTGGCCGCCGACGGGGCGGGACAGCGCGACCTGGACGCGGAACTCGACGAGGGCACCATGGGCGGACCCACCGCCTGGATCTTCGGCAACGAGGCGTGGGGCCTGCCCGAGGAGACCAGGGCGCTGGCGGACGAGGTGGTACGCGTGCCCATCCACGGCCGCGCCGAGAGCCTGAACCTCGCCACCGCCGCCGCGGTGTGCCTGTACGCGTCCGCTCGGGCGCAGCGCGCGCCCGGAGGGTGCCGCAGCGTGACCTCCAGCTAGTAGGGTGGCGGCCCGGGGGCCCTGGAAAGGGGGGTGCGGGGCATGGACGTCATGCCGCAGAACGGCGTGCGCGGCGCGCTGGTGGGCCGGCCCGCGAGGAGCGGAAGGGCGGGTCCGCCGCCGGTGCGGGCCAACGCCGGCCTGCCCGGCCTCGACCACCTCGGGCTGGACCCCGACGACCTGCCCGACGGCCTGGTCGTCGCCGACGAGAACGGGCGGGTGATCTGCTTCAACGCCGCCGCCGCCCGCGTCACCGCCCTGCGCGCGGCCGACGTGCTGGGCCGCCCGGTCGACCAGGCGCTGCCCCTGGAGGACCTCGAAGGCCGCCGCTGGTGGCAGCTGACCGACCCGTACGGCGGCCTGGCCATCCGCGTCGGCCAGCCCGAGCGCAACCTGCTGCTGCCCGGCGGCCGGGAGGTGCTGGTCGCCGCGCGCTACGTACGGCAGCGGCCCGGCGGCCCGCTGCGGCGCCTGGTGGTCACCCTGCGCGGCACCGAGGCCCGCCGCCGCACCGAACGCAGCCACGCCGAACTCATCGCCACCGTCGCCCACGAACTGCGCTCCCCGCTCACCTCCGTCAAGGGCTTCACCGCCACCCTGCTCGCCAAGTGGGAGCGGTTCACCGAGGACCAGAAGAAGCTGATGCTTCAGACCGTGGACGCCGACGCCAACCGGGTCACCCGGCTGATCGCCGAGCTCCTGGACATCTCCCGCATCGACTCCGGGCGCCTGGAGGTGCGCCGCCAGCCCGTCGACATGCCCGCGGCCCTGCGGCGGCACGTGGACGGCCACGTCGCGGCCGGCCAGCCCGCCGACCGGTTCACGCTGAAGGTGCGCGGCCCCCTGCCGCCGCTGTGGGCCGACCCCGACAAGGTCGACCAGATCCTCGGCAACCTGCTGGAAAACGCGGTGCGGCACGGCGAGGGGACTGTCACCATCGAAGTGGCGCCCGCCCCGGCCACCGGCGGCGAGCGGACGCACACGAACCCGGCAGCGGCACCCGGAACGGCGGTCACCGTGAGCGACGAAGGCCCCGGCATCCCCGAGGAGTCGATGGGCCGCGTCTTCACCCGCTTCTGGCGGGGCAGCAAGCGCGGCGGCACGGGCCTTGGCCTGTACATCGTCAAGGGCATCGTCGAGGCGCACGGCGGCACCATCTCGGTGGGGCGGGCACCCGGCGGCGGCGCCCAGTTCCGATTTATCCTGCCCGTCGGGGCGCCCTCGTTCCTGTCCTGAGCCCGCTTCGTGCGGCAGGCCGCACGAGAGCCGCCCGACGGGCGCGGCAGACGGTCCACGCGGCCCCACTAGACTCGGGCATTGGCATGTGTCCGGCCTGGCAGAGCCGCACACGCACCCACATCGGAACGGGAAGAGATGTCGGCACCGAACAAGTCGTACGACCCTGTCGAGGTCGAGGCGCTGAAGCCCGAGCGGATCGAGCGGATGCGCGACGAGGCACTGGCCGCCATCGCGGCCGCCGCCGACCTCGACGCGCTGACCCACGTCAAGACCGCGCACGCCGGCGGCGGCTCGCCGCTGGCCCTGGCCAACCGGGAGATCGGCGCGCTGCCGCCGCACGCCAAGGCCGAGGCCGGCAAGCGCGTCGGCCAGGCCCGCGGCGCCGTCAACCAGGCGCTGGCCGCCCGCCAGACGGAGCTGGAGGCCGAGCGCGACGCCCGCGTCCTGGTCGAGGAGGCGGTGGACGTCACCCTGCCCTACGACCGGCTCCCGTCCGGCGCCCGCCACCCGCTGACCACGCTGTGCGACCGCATCGAGGACATCTTCGTGGCCATGGGCTACGAGGTCGCCGAGGGCCCCGAGGTCGAGGCCGAGTGGTTCAACTTCGACGCGCTGAACTTCCCGCCCGACCACCCCGCCCGCGAGGCCCAGGACACCTTCTTCGTCAAGGGACCCGACGGCTCCGACGACAGCGGCCTGGTGCTGCGCACCCACACCTCCCCGGTGCAGATCCGCTCCCTGCTCGCCCGCGAGCTGCCGGTCTACGTCATCTGCCCCGGCCGGGTCTACCGCTCCGACGAGCTGGACGCCACCCACACCCCGGTGTTCGCGCAGGTCGAGCTGCTGGCCGTGGACGAGGGCCTGACCATGGCCGACCTCAAGGGCACCCTCGACCACATGGTCGTCTCGCTGTTCGGCGAGGGCATGACCACCCGGCTGCGGCCCAACTTCTTCCCCTTCACCGAGCCGTCCGCCGAGATGGACATGCTCTGCTACGTCTGCCGCGGCGCCTCGGTCGGCAACCCGGACCGCCCCTGCCGTACCTGCTCCTCGGAGGGCTGGATCGAGCTGGGCGGCTGCGGCATGGTCAACCCCAAGGTGCTCACCGCCTGCGGGGTCGACCCCCGGAAGTACAGCGGTTTCGCCTTCGGCTTCGGCATCGAGCGGCTCATGATGTTCCGCCACAACGTCGAGGACATGCGAGACATCGTCGAGGGTGACGTGCGCTTCACCCTTCCGTTCGGGATGGAGATCTGATGCGGGTCCCGCTTTCTTGGCTGCGGGAGTACGTCGACCTGCCCGCCGGGGTGACCGGCCGCGACGTCCAGGCCAAGCTCATTTCCGCCGGCCTCGAGGTCGAGACCGTCGAGCAGCTCGGCGCCGGACTCAAGGGCCCCCTGGTCGTCGGCCAGGTGCTGACCATCGAGGAGCTGGAGGGCTTCAAGAAGCCCATCCGCTTCTGCACGGTCGACGTCGGCGACGCCACCGGTGCGCCGCAGGAGATCATCTGCGGCGCCCGCAACTTCGCGGTCGGCGACAAGGTCGTCGTGGTGCTGCCCGGCGCCGTCCTGCCCGGCGACTTCCATATCGCGGCCCGCAAGACCTACGGCCGCACCTCGCACGGCATGATCTGCTCTGCCCGCGAACTGGGCATGGGCGACGACCACGAGGGCATCATCGTGCTGCCGCCCGAGCACGAGGCCGGCACCGACGCGATCGCCCTGCTGGAACTGGTCGACGAGGTGCTCGACATCGCCGTCACCCCCGACCGCGGCTACGCCCTGTCGATGCGCGGCATCGCCCGCGAGACCGCCATCGCGTACGGGCTGACGCTCAGCGACCCGGCGCTGCTCGACGTACCGGCGCCCAACGCCTTCGGCCACCCCGTGAAGGTCGCCGACCCCATCGGCTGCGACCGCTTCACCGCGCGTACCGTCACCGGCGTCAACCCCGAGGCGCGCTCCCCGATCTGGCTGCAGCGCCGGCTGCAGAAGGTCGGCGTGCGCCCGATCTCGCTGGCCGTGGACATCACCAACTACGTGATGTTCGAGGTCGGCCAGCCGCTGCACGCGTACGACCGGTCCCGGCTGAACGGCTCCATCGGCGTGCGGCGCGCCCAGCCCGGCGAGAAGCTCACCACCCTCGACGGCGTCGAGCGGGTGCTCGACGCCGAGGACCTGGTCATCACCGACGACAGCGGGCCGATCGGGCTGGCCGGCGTCATGGGTGGCGCCCACACCGAGATCGCCGACTTCGGCGAGGACTCCGGCACCACCGAGATCGTCATCGAGGCCGCGCACTTCCAGCCGGTCTCGATCGCCCGTACCGCCCGCCGCCACAAGCTGGCCTCCGAGGCGTCCCGCCGGTTCGAGCGCGGCACCGACCCGCTGGCCACCTCCGCCGCCGCCCAGCGCGCGGTCGACCTGCTGGTGCTGCTGGCCGGCGGCCACGCCGAGCCCGGCGTCACCGAGGTCATCTCCCCGTCCGCGCCCCACACGGTGGTCATGCCCGCCGACCACCCCGACCGGGTGGCAGGCGCCGAGTACGGCCGCGAGACCGTCGTCCGCCGGCTCCAGCAGATCGGCTGCGACGTATGGGGGAACCCCCATGCCGGAGGCCACGGGGGAGGTGTTGATGAGCTCATCGTCACCGTGCCGAGCTGGCGGCCCGACCTGGCGTACCCCAACGACCTCGCGGAGGAGGTCATCCGCCTGGAGGGCTACGAGAACCTCCCCTCGACCCTGCCCCGGCTGCCTTCCGGCCGCGGCCTGACCGGCTCCCAGCTGCTGCTGCGCCGCGTCGGCCGGGCCCTGGCCGGCGCCGGCTACGTCGAGGCGCCCAACTACCCCTTCCTGGGCGCGGAGGTGTTCGACCAGCTCGGCCTGGACGAGGACGACGAGCGGCGCCGCACGGTCCTGCTCGCCAACCCCCTCTACGACACCGAGCCCGCGCTGCGCACCACCTTGCTGCCCGGGCTGCTGGCCACCCTGCGCCGCAACGACGGCCGCGGCAGCCACGACCTGGCCCTCTTCGAGACCGGCCTGGTCTTCCGGCCCCGCCCCGACCAGCACCGGCCGCCCCGGCTGCCGGTCGACCGGCGTCCTACCGACGACGAGATCGCCGCGCTGGAGGCCGCGCTGCCGGCCCAGCCCCGGCACGTCGCCGTCGTCCTGGCCGGTGCCAGGGAACGGGCCGGCTGGTGGGGCGCGGGCCACCCCGGCAGCTGGGCCGACGCCGTCGAGGCGGCCCGCACGGTCGCCCGCGAGGCCGCCGTCACCCTCACCGTGCGGCAGGCCCAGTACGCGCCCTTCCACCCGGGCCGCTGCGCCTCGCTGCACGCCACGGCCCCCGACGGCACCGAGCTGCTGGTCGGGTACGCCGGCGAACTGCACCCGCGGGTCACCAAGGCCCTCGGCATCCCCGAGCGCAGCAGCGCCATGGAGGCCGATCTGGACGTGATCGAGCGGGCGAGCGCCGGCCGCGTCACCGGCCCCCGGGTGTCCGCCTTCCCGGTGGCCACCCAGGACGTCGCCCTGGTGGTGGACGACGGTGTCCCCGCCGCCGACGTCGAGGCCGCCCTGCGCGACGGCGCCGGTGAACTCCTGGAGTCCCTGCGCCTGTTCGACATCTTCACCGGGCCCCAGATCGGCGAGGGCCGCAAGTCCCTCGCCTACGCCCTCCGCTTCCGCGCCCCCGACCGCACACTGACCGCGGAGGAGGCGTCCGCCGCCCGGGACGCGGCCGTCTCGGCCGCCGCCGAGCGCACGGGAGCGGTTCTGCGGGGCGCCTGACAGCGGGACGCGCGCGGAAAGCGGGATGCGCGCGGAGCTACCCCCGAGGGGCGCGTGACCGGCCCGAACGCCGGTCACGCGCCCCTCGGGCGTTTCCCGTGCGGGGGGCGTGGGGGCGCGGGCATGGGCGGCGGACCCCTTCCGTATCCCCCCGGGGGGTTTCGTCGCTCTTTCGGGTGATTACCGCCGTCTCCCCGATGTCCGGTCGTGGCGCCGCGCCAGAATCGGTCGGACGCGGAGCGAGCCACTCGGTCCGACCCTGATCGCCACCGCCGCTTCGAGGGGACCTGTCCGGATGATCCTCACACGAGCTGTCGGCGGGCCGCGCCGTATCCCGCGGCCCGTGGTCCCCTGGGCGGCGCTGCCCGCGGCCTGGGCCGTGGCCCTGGGCGCGCTGGCCTGGTGGCTGCCGGACGGCGGTGACCTGCTCCCGGGGCTCGCGGTCACGCCCGTGCTGGCGCTGGCCGACCGGGCGCGGCGGCTGCGGGCCCTGGCTGGCGGAGTGCTGGCCGGGGGAGCGGTGGCGCTCGCCGTGCTCGGCGCCGAGCTCGCGGGCGAGGTGCCGTCCGGCGCCGGCCCGGCACTCGGCTGCGCGGCGACCGTGCTCGCCGCCGTAGGGGCGGGCATGTGGGCGGCGGCCCGCCGCAGCGGGCTGTCGGCGGAACTCGACCGCGCCCGCGAGATCGCGACCGCGGCCCAGGAGGTACTGCTGCGTCCGCTGCCGCGCAGGACCGGACCCTGGAGCGTGGCGAGCGCCTATGCGTCGGCGAGCCGCGGCGCGCTCATCGGCGGCGACTTCTACGAGGTGCTCGTCACCCCCTACGGCGTCCGCGCCCTGATCGGCGACGCCCGCGGACACGGCCTGCCCGCGATCGGCATGGTGGCCGCGCTGCTCGGCAGCTTCCGCGAGGCCGCGCACCAGGAGCCCGACCAGGCCGGCGTGCTGCGCCGCCTCGACGAAGCGCTGCGCCGGCACCTGAGGGAGCGGGCGCACGAGGAGCATCCGGCCGTGACCGGGAGCGCTCCGCGGGACCCGGTGGCCGAGGAGTTCGCCACGGTCCAGCTCGTCCAGCTCGGCGGCGACGGCGCCTTCCAGGTGATCAGCTGCGGCCACCCCGAGCCGTACCTGCTCGGGCAGTCCGTCCGTCCGCTGCCGCTGGGCGACCCGCTGCCGCCGCTGGGGCTGTTCGAGACCGCCCGTACGGTTCTTCCCGTCCGCGCCGGGCGGATCGCGCCGGGGGAGGGGCTGCTGCTGCACACCGACGGCCTGCAGGACGCCCGCGACGGGTCGGGCCGCTTCTTCCCGCTGCGGGACGCGCTGTACGAGGCGACAGGCGACGGCACGCTGTCAGGACCGGGACTCGCCGACCACCTCGGCACGGCCGTCCGGCAGCACGCCGGCGGCCGGCTCCGCGACGACATGGCCCTGCTCGTCCTGGTCCGCGACGGCGCCCGCGCCCGCTCCCGGGACCTGCCGCCCCGCACGGCGGTACTGTCCGCGGCCCCGCGGACCTGACCCGGCCGCGGGGTCGCCGGGTCACCCGGCGAGCCTTCGGGCAGCCCGGTCGGCGGGTCGCCCGTCCCGCGCGCCGTCGCCGTGCTGTCCGGCGCCGACCCGGCGTTGATCCACGGGAGCCTCGCGCGGACGCGCTCGTCGACGGCGTCACCGCCGCCCGACTGCCGCCCCATGTGTGGCCGCTCGCCCTGATCTGGGCGACTGTGGCCGCAGGCGCTGGGTACATGTTCTTTCGGTCGTCCGAGGAGGAGTACGGACGTGGCTGAACCGCAGGCTGAACAGACCACGGGCACACCGGCCGCCGCGCCCGCCGCACGCCCTGCGGCGGCCGGCGACGGCGAGGCCCCCGCCGCCGCGGGCGCCGACGGCTCCGCGACCGTGCCGGCCGGGACGGGCGCGGCACCGACGGCCCACGTGAACGGCGCCGGGCCGGCCGACGACCGGCGGCCCGGCGCCACCACCCGCGTACCCACCGTCGTCGTCGACGGACTGCACGTCGTGTACCGCATCCACGGCGCCGGCACCGGCCACGGCAACGCCACGGCCGCGCTGCGCCGCCTCCTGCTGCGGCAGGGCTCGCCGAACGTCCACACCGTCCACGCCGTCAGAGGCGTCAGCTTCACCACCTACCGCGGCGAGGCCATCGGCATCATCGGCTCCAACGGCTCCGGCAAGACGACCCTGCTCAAGGCGATCGCGGGCCTGCTCCCGGCGGAGCGCGGCCGGGTCTACACCGACGGCCAGCCGTCCCTGCTGGGCGTCAACGCGGCGCTGATGAACGACCTGACCGGCGCCACCAACGTCGTCCTCGGCTGCCTCGCCATGGGGATGTCCAAGGAGGAGGTCCGCGAGCGCTACCAGGGCATCGTGGACTTCTCGGGCATCAACGACAAGGAGGACTTCCTCTCGCTGCCGATGCGCACGTACTCCTCCGGTATGGCCGCCCGGCTGCGCTTCTCCATCGCCGCCGCCAAGCGGCACGACGTGCTGATGATCGACGAGGCGCTGGCCACCGGCGACCGCGCCTTCCAGAAGCGCTCGGAGTCCCGCATCCGCGAGCTGCGCAAGGAGGCCGGCACCGTCTTCCTCGTCAGCCACAACAACAACTCCATCCGCGACATCTGCGACCGGGTGATCTGGCTGGAGAGGGGCGAGCTGCTGATGGACGGCCCCACCGAGGACGTGGTCGCGGCCTACGAGGAGCACAGCGGCGGGAAGTGACCCCCCGGTGTGCCGTGTGCCGTGTGCCGTGTGCCGTGTGCCGCCTGCGGCCCGCGCGCTGCCTGCCCGCGGCCCGCCCGCTCGTACCCCTGTCCGTACCGCGACCCGTCCGTACCTCAGTAGCTGTAGAACCCCGCGCCCGTCTTGCGGCCCAGCCGCCCGGCGTCCACCATCCGCTGCAGGATCGGCGGCGCCGCGTACAGCGGCTCCTTGTACTCGGCGTACATCGAGTCGGCGATCGCCGCGACCGTGTCCAGGCCGATCAGGTCGGAGAGCTTCAGCGGGCCCATCGGGTGGGCGCAGCCCATCTCCATGCCGTTGTCGATGTCCTCGCGCGTGGCGATGCCGGACTCGAACATCCGGATCGCGGAGAGCAGGTACGGCACCAGGAGCGCGTTCACCACGAAGCCGGCCCGGTCCTGCGCGCGGATCGCGTGCTTGCCCAGCACCTCGGTGACCAGGTGGTCCGCGCGCTTGACCGTGTCACTGCCGGTGGTGAGCGCCGGGATCAGCTCGACCAGGCGCTGCACGGGCGCGGGGTTGAAGAAGTGGATGCCGATCACCTGGTCCGGGCGCGAGGTGGCGACCGCGAGCCGGACCAGCGGGATGGAGGAGGTGTTGGACGCGAGAATGGCGTCCGGCCGGGTGACCACCTGGTCGAGGACCCGGAAGATGTCGGTCTTCACCTGTTCGTTCTCCACCACGGCCTCGATGACCAGGTCGCGGTCGGCGAAATCGCCCAGATCGGTGGTGAAGGTGAGCCGCTCCAGCGCCGTGTCCCGCTCCCCGGCGGTGATCTTGCCGCGCTCGGCCGCCTTGCCGAGGGAGTTCGACAGCCTGGCACGGCCCAGCTCCAGCGCCTCGCCGTTCGTCTCGGCGACCCGGACGTCGAGCCCGGCCTTCGCGCACACCTCGGCGATGCCCGAACCCATCTGGCCCGCGCCGACCACTCCGACACGCTGGATGTCACTCACTCGTCAACCCCTCGCCGTGTGCCCCGTCGTGCCTCGTCCACCGGACAGACGTTACCGCTGAACGGAGAAGCCGGGACCGGCTGGGGCCGGTCCCGGCTTCAGGTGACGCCGATTTTCAGGTCATGCCCGGCTCACGCGATGCCCAGTCACGCGATGCCGGACTCGTGTGACGCCCGGCTCATGTGATGATCGAGCAGCCGTTCCCGTTCAGTTCGAAGCCCAGCGGCACCGCGGGGGTCCCGGAGGACGTGGCGGTGAAGCCGAAGGTCGCCGTCCCGCCGGGCGGTATCGAGGGGGCCCAACTCGGCGCCGTCACCGTGACGGTCCTGCCGCTCTGGCTCGCGGTCCCGCTCCACAGCGAGGTGATGGTCTCGCCGGCCGTGAAGTCCCAGCTCACCTTCCAGTTCCCGATCGCCGTCGAGCCGGTGTTGTGGATCGTCACCGAGGCCTGGAAGCCGCCGGGCCACTGGTTGGTGATGGAGTACGCCACCGCGCAGCCCGAGCCGGCGGGCGTGGTGGGCGGGGTGGTCGGAGGTGTGGTCGGGGGCGTCGTCGGAGGAGTCGTGGGCGGCGTCGTCGGGGGCGTGGTCGGAGGGGTGGTCGGGGGTGTGGACGTGCCACCGGAGTCCGTCGTGTCGCCGTAGACGATCCCGCGGCCGTTGGTGCCCACGTAGACCCGGCCGAAGACCCGGGGGTCGCCGGTGATGGCGCCGCCGGTCCAGCCGTACTGGTGGGCGTCGTCGTTGATCCGCACCCAGGTCGCGCCTTCGTCGGTGGAGCGGAACAGGCCGCGCACGCCGCCCACCTTGGCGCTGGTGTAGAGGGCGGGGTAGCTCGCGCCGGGCGCCGCCTTGCCGAAGCCTATGTTGTCCGCCTCCTGGACGGCGGCGACCTTGGTGAAGGAGGCGCCGGAGTCGGTGGAGTGCCACAGGCCGTACGTGCCGCCGGTGGCGCCGCCGGCCAGCCAGATGTCGCCCTCGGTGCCGGGCAGCGCCTTGAACTGCACGGTCCCGCTCGACGGCAGCCCGGTCGCCGCGGTGGCGGTGAAGCTCGCGCCGCCGTCGGTGGACACGTAGAACTTCCCGGCCGAGAAGCCGTAGAACTTCTTGGCGTTCACCCGGTCCGAGCCGACCACCGCGCCGGTCGGGATGCCCGTCGAGGCCGTCCACGAATTGCCGAAGCCCACCGTGTAGTTCACGCCGGTGCCGACCGGGCTCCACACGAAGCGGCTGCCGTCGGCCGCCGCGGCGACCGTGCCGCCGGCGCTCACCCCGGACGGCTCCGCGCCCTGCCACCAGTCGGCGCCGTCGTCGGTGGAGAAGGCGATGTGGTGCGAGGTCGAGCTGGAGTCCACCTCGCCGACCCGGACCATCGTGGCCGGGGTGCCCTGCGCGAAGTCCAGGGCGTCGGTGGTGGTGAACGTGGGCTGGGTGAACATCGTCGACGGGATCGTGTTCAAGTCGGCGTGGCGGAAGCCGCCGAGGTCACCGAGCGCGCTGATCAGCGGCGCGCCGGACGGCGGGCTGATCAGGTCCTTGACGGCCGTCTCCTCCAGGCCCTTGACGTTGGGCTTGATGGTGATCTTGCCGCCGGCCTTGTCCCAGTCGGTGAGGTCGTCGGTGCCGTAGATGGTGGCCCCGGTGCCGTACCACATCCGGTCGGAGTCGAACGGGTCGATCTCCAGCGACTCGGTCATCCAGCCCAGCTTCGGCGTCTGCTCGGGCGGCGAGGGGTTCGTGCCGAAGGTCAGCCACGGCACGGACGAGATGTCCATGGTGAAGCGGTTGCTGCGGTCGGGGTAGCTGGTGTAGTCCCAGGCCCGGGTCCAGGTGGCGCCGCTGTCGGTGGACCGGAAGATCATCGTGTCCGGCCACCAGGAGCTGTAGCCGGTCGCCATGATGGTGCCCGGGTGCTGCCGGTCGACGGTCAGGCCGCTGTAGCCGAAGTACGTGTCGGAGTCGGACATCGGGCTGATGTTCGTCCAGGTGCCGGTGGCTGTCGCGTACCGCCACACCTGGCCCTTGGAGCCGTCGTACGGGCCGCCGGTGTCGCTGGTGGTGAGGTACAGGTAGCCGTTCACCGGGTCGAGGACGCCCTTGTGCGCGATGTAACCGGTGGGCTGGCCGGCCAGCCGCGACCAGGTGGCGCCGCCGTCCGTGGAGCGGTAGACGGTGTTGCTCTTGTCCGCCACGCCCACGTACACCGTCTGGGTGGCCGACCCCTTGGTGCCGGTGCGCGGGTCGAAGGTCACCCACACGACGCCCTGGTTGTCGCTCTGGTAGCCGGTCGTGTCGTTGGGGTCCGCCACATAGGTGCCGGGGTTGGGGAAGGAGGCGACCTTCGACCAGGTGACGCCCGAGTCGGTGCTGCGCCACAGCCCGTTGCCGCTGGGCGCGCCCAGGTACAGGACGCTGTCCTTGTTGGGGTCGATGGCCAGCCGCTCGCCCATGCCGCGGCCGGGCATGTTGCCGCCCAGCTTGAACGGCAGGTCGGTGGCCTGCCACGTGGCGCCGCGGTCGGAGGAGCGCAGGACCGCTCCCGTGCCCGGGTCCCAGGAGTTGGTGTACGTGCCGACCGCCGCGTACACCTTGTCCGGCGCCAGGGCGTCCGTGGCCAGGCTCACCACCCCGGTACGGCCCCAGTGGTCCCAGTCCGTCCCGTCCAGCAGCGGGATCCAGGACTTGGCCGCCTCGTTCCACCGGTAGGCGCCGCCGATGTCGGTCCGCGCGTAGGCGAGGTTCTTCTCCGACTGGTTGAAGACGATGCCGGGGACGAAACCGCCGCCGCCGATCTGCACGTTCTGCCACGTGTACGAGTCGGCGACCGCCCGCGGCGCGGCCTGCCGGGATCCGGCGGCGTCGGAGGCGGCCGCGGTCGCCGAGGCGACGGTCACGGCGCCGCCGATCAAGGAGAGCGCCGCGACCAGCGCGGCGATCGGTCTGCGGAGCATAGGGCGTCCTCTGTGGTGGGGGGTGGACGAGAAGCCGGACGTGGGGGCCCGGAAAGGGGGCGCATGGCCCGAAGTCATGGGAGCGCTCCCATGATTGGTCCGATGTTAGCCCCCGGCCCGGCCGCCGAGAAAGGCCCGTGGCCGGGTCCGTACGGCCACCGGGCCCGCCGGTCGGGGCACTTCAGTGGCATGGACCATTCGGCGGTTGCCGCCACGCCCGCGACAGCCCATCATCGGCGGGTCATGACGGGCGATCAGGAGGAGGAACACCCGATGGGACGGCTCTCGCGCAGAACCCTCACCGCGGCCGCGGCGGGAGCGCTGGCCTCGGCCGCGCTGCCCGGGCCCGCGTCCGCCGCGGCAGGCCGCGGAACCGGGTCCGTACCGGACACCGGCCCGGTGGCGGTGGGCGGCGGCCGGCCGGGACGGCGGCCCGAACTGCGCGGCATGTGGATCGCCTCCGTCGCCAACACCGACTGGCCCTCCGCCCCCGGCCTGCCGGCCGAACGCCAGCGCCAGGAGCTGCTCGACCTGCTCGACCTGGCCGTCGAGCGGCGCCTCAACGCGGTGATGCTCCAGGTCCGCCCCACCGCCGACGCTCTCTGGCCGTCCCCGTACGAGCCCTGGTCGCGCTACCTGACCGGCACTCAGGGGCAGGACCCCGGCTGGGACCCGCTGGGCACCGCCGTCCAGGAGGCGCACCGCCGCGGCCTGCAACTGCACGCCTGGTTCAACCCGTACCGCGTCTCCATGACCGCCGACCCGGCTGCCCTGCTGCCCACCCACCCGGCCCGGGTGCACCCGGACTGGGTGGTGGCCTACGGCGGCAAGCTCTACTACAACCCCGGCCTGCCCGAGGTCCGCCGCTTCGTCCAGGACGCGATGCTCGACGCGGTCCGCCGCTACCCGATCGACGCCGTGCACTGGGACGACTACTTCTACCCCTATCCGGTGGCCGGCCAGGTCTTCCAGGACGACGACGCCTACGCCCGCTACGGCGCCGGCTTCCCCGACCGCGACGCCTGGCGCCGCAACAACATCGACCTGCTGGTCAGCGAGACGGCCGCGCGCCTCAAACGGATCCGGCCGCGCACCCGGTTCGGCATCAGCCCGTTCGCCGTGTGGCGC
The DNA here is from genome assembly GCF_020400825.1 of Streptomyces sp. HPF1205. Lineage (GTDB taxonomy): Bacteria > Actinomycetota > Actinomycetes > Streptomycetales > Streptomycetaceae > Actinacidiphila. The sequence goes on along the minus strand of NZ_JAINVH010000004.1, from coordinate 103,493 downwards.
AACTCCACCACCGACGCGCTCGGTTCCGCCACGGCCGCGGGCGTCCAGACCTACGACGACCTGCACGCCGACACCCGCAAGTGGGTCAAGGAGGAATGGCTGGACTACGTTGTGCCTCAGGTGTACTGGAACATCGGCTTCGCGGCCGCCGACTACGCCACGCTCGTCCCCTGGTGGTCCGACGTCGTCGCCGGCACGCGGGTGCGGCTGTTCATCGGCGAGGCCCTGTACAAGGTCGGCGCCGCGGGCCAGCCCGCCGCCTGGCAGGACCCGGCCGAACTCTCCCGCCACCTGACCTTCGACGCGGACTTCCCGCAGGTGCGCGGCAACGTCTACTTCTCGGCCACCCAGGTGCGGTCCGATCCGCTGGGCGCGATGAGCCGGGTGGTCGCGGACCACTACCCGAAGCGGGTACGGCCGGCCTGACCGGGCCGGGGAGGGGCCGGGACGGGTCGGCTCGGCTCGGCCGGGAGGCGGGTGCGCGTGCCTCCCGGCCGGCTCTCATGGATCCGTGTCCGGCGTCAGGACAGGTAGGTGGTGGTGCAGACGGTGCCGTTGAGTGTGAACGCGGTGGGTGGCGGGTTGGCGCCGGTCTGGTTGCCGACGAATCCGAAGCTGACGGTGTTGCCGCTGTTCGCGGCCAGGTGGGCGTTGTCGGTGGACGGGGTGACGATCACGTTCTGTCCGTTCTCGGCGTAGGTGGCGTTCCATGTGCTGCCGGAGACGGTCTCGGTGGTCGTGGGGAAGCTGAAGGCCAGTGTCCAGCCGTCGATCGGGGCGGGGCCGGTGTCGGTGACGGAGATGTTCGCGACGAAGCCGCTGTCCCAGCCGGTACTCAGGTAGTAGCTCACGGCGCACGTGCTGTCGTGCGGCGTGCCGGTGGTGAAGGTCACGGGTACGGAGGGCGCGCTGAGGTAGCCCTTCTGGTCCGTGGCCAGCACGTTGAGCGTGTAGGAGGTGCCGGGCCGCAGGTTGTGCGCGGTGAACGAGGTCGAGGTCGATTCGCCGAGCAGCACGCTGTTGGTGCCGAACTGCTGGTAGACCTCGTAGCGGGTCACGTCGCCGCCGGTGGACGGCTGCCACGAGATCGTCGCGCCGTCCGCGCCGACGGAGGAGGCGGTCGGGCTGCCGGGCGCGGTCAGGGCGCGGTCGACCGGGTTGTCCGGCGACGGGGTGAGCTTCACGGTCACGATCGAGTAGGGCGGGACGACCTGGGTGCCGGCCGTGCCCTGCCGGGCGCTGGTGATCGAGGTGGCTTCGTCGCCGTAGGTGTAGACGGTCGGGGTGGCGCCGCTGGGTGTCCAGCCGGCGTAGTTCAGGTTGACGGTGTAGGCGCTGGTCGGGTCCTGGTTGACCAGTTCGACGCTCAGGTCGCCGTTGGTGTTGCGGGCCGCGTGCACCGAGAGCAGGGCGTTGTCCGAGGAGGAGTTGACCAGGGTGTCGCCGGGCTGGGCGACATCGCTGAGCATCTGCAGCCCGTAGTAGGAGGGGAAGGGGGTGTTCCACGGCGGTTCACAGGACGCTCCGCTGGAGAGCAGGCCTCCGTCGCCGTAGTCCGTGGCTCCGTCGGGAGCGGTGGTGATGTTGCTGCAGTCCGTGCCGTTGCGCGTGTCCCAGTAGTCCACGGTGAAGGCGCCGTTCTCCAGCGCGGTGAAGAACATGTCGGTGTCGAACAAGGCGCCGACCTGCGTGTCGGACTGGAAGTTGGACTGGGCCTCGGTCACCGCGATGCCGATGTCCGGGCCGTTCGCCCCGGCGTACTGATCGATCTGCTCGCGCAGTTGCGCGAGTTCGGCGGGCAGCAGTTTGGTCTGCTGCAGGATGTCGGCGGCGGTGGTGTGATTCGGGTAGTAGTGCACGCTCGCGAAGTCGACGTAGGGGCCGACGATCGGCAGCACGGTCTGGTTCCAGTCCTTGCTGTCACCGGAGGCCACGACCCCGTCGGGCCAGCTGTCCGGCAGGGTGAGCACGACGCCGACCTTGATGGTGGGGTCGACGGCCTTCATCGCCTTCACGTACTGCACCACGCCGGTCGCGTAGGCGGTCGGGCTCTTGTCGGCGTGCTGGTCGAGTTCCCAGTCGGCGCCGTAGTGGCCGTTGCCGTAGACCTCGTTGCCGATCTCCCAGTACTGGTCGTGGTAGCCCTTGGTGATGTTGGCGTACTTCACCCAGTCGGCGGCTTCGTCCGCGGTCCCCGAGCCGTAGTTCGCGATCAGGATGGCCTGCGCGCCGACGGACTGGGCCGTGCCCTGGAACGAGTCGAAGTCGGTGCCGGGCGCGACGTATCCGCCGCCTGTGACCGTGTTGGTCTGCCAGTGGTAGCCGTCGCCGTAGGAGCCGCCGGGGTAGCGCATCATGCCCACGTTCGCCGCACGCAGCACGCTCGCGGCTGCCGGCGTGTTCATGCTGCCGTCCCACACGGCCTGATTCGCGCCGTAAGCGGTGGAAGGGACCGTCCCCAACCCTTCGTCGGCGTTGACCGTGACATCGACCGTCGCGCTCGCCGCGTGGGCGGTCGTGCTCCGCGCCACGGGGAGCGCGGCGATGGTCAGGACCGCCGCGGCGCCCGCCGCGAATCTTCGCAGCCGCTTGCCTTTCCGCAAGACAGGCATGTGCATGCCAAACCTCGTTTCTGGCGCGACACCCGGCCTCCAGGCCGATGGGGCGACGCCGGATCGGACTCGAAAAAGCTATGGGAGCGCTCCCATCCTGGTGCGGGTTCGCGATACCGGTCAAGCCTGCGAACCGGGCGCCGCGCCCCGAGGACCGGGGCGGCGGCAGCGGTCGGCGTCGTTCACTGTTGCGTCGGGATCGATCACGTGATGCGGAGCGCGGCCGGCGGCCGTGTGGCGTCCCGGCCGTATTCGCGCAGGTAGGAGGCGGTGTCGCAGCCGCTGGGGCGGAGGGCGCCATCGGCCGGGTCGCGCGGTGCCGCCCGGGCCCGAGGTGCGGTCCAGGTGCGTCTGCGGGAGGGCGTCCTGGCCGAGAAAGCTGTCGCGCATGTTAGGAGTTTTGTTTCTCGATCGTCCGGTGTCCGCGCGCGATGCGCGGTCTCGGGAAGCGTCGCGAGGGCCGTCCGCGCGGCCCGTGACCGCGTAGACATTTTCCCCCGCGGCGTCGCGTCGGGCTCCCGGCCCGGTCTCCCGCGAGGCTGACCGCGCCGAGCGCGGGTTCGGCGGCGAGGCGAAGCGCGCGGAGCAGGCGCGGGTCGTCGCCCTCCTTGACAGGGCGCCGGGGGATGAGGGAGCGTCACCATCTGTCGAAACTGTCGAGCTTCTTTACTGTAGAGGTATCGAGAGAGGCTTGATGTTAGCGCTCACAGTCAGTCGTGCTCAACGCGGAGCTGGGAGAAGGCATGAAGGCAAGCGCATGGGGCGGTCGACGCAGACTCGGAAGCCTCGGAGCCGGGATGGTGCTCGTCCTCGGCGCGTTCGTCGGCACCGCGGCCTCGACCGGTGCGGCGCACGCCGCGTCGCAGGGGCCGTGCGACATCTACGCGGCCGGTGGCACGCCGTGTGTGGCGGCGCACTCGACGACGCGCGCGCTGTACGCGTCGTACGGCGGTCCGCTGTACCAGGTGCGGCGTTCCTCGGACGGGGCGACCACGAACATCGGTCCGCTCTCCGCGGGCGGGGTCGCCGACGCCGCCGCGCAGGACTCGTTCTGCGCGGGCACGAGCTGTGTGATCACGGTGATCTACGACCAGTCCGGGCGGGGCAACAACCTGACTCCGGCGCCCGCCGGCGGGTACGTGCACACCCCTGACAGCCCCGCCAATGCCACCGCCGCGCCCATCACCATCGGTGGACACGAGGCCTACGGTGTCTACACGTCGACCGGCATCGGGTACCGCGACGACAGCACCAGCGGCGTCGCCACCGGGGACAGTCCCGAGGGCATGAATACGACATCGTCGACGGCACCCATTACGACAACGGGTGCTGCTTCGACTACGGCAACGCCGAGACCAGCAACAACGACGACGGCAACGGCACCATGGAGGCCATCTACTTCGGCAACGCCTCCTACTGGGACACCGGCGCCGGCAACGGACCGTGGATCATGGCCGACCTGGAGAACGGCCTGTTCTCCGGTTCCAACGTGAACAGCCGGAATTCCGGCGACCCGACGATCAACCACCGGTTCACCACCGCGATGGTCAAGGGCGGGTCGAACCAGTGGGCGATCCGCGGCGGCGACGCCCAGTCAGGGAGCCTGTCCACCTTCTACAGCGGACCGCGCCCGGCCGGTTACAACCCGATGCACAAGGAAGGCGCGATCCTGCTGGGCATCGGCGGCGACAACAGCGACGGCGGCGCCGGCACCTTCTACGAGGGCGCGATGACGGCGGGCTACCCCTCCGACGCCACCGAGAACGCCGTTCAGGCCAACATCAACGCCGCCGGATACGCACCCGGCAGCGGCGGCGGCACCAGCACAGGGGCCCTGCACGCGGATGGCGCGGGCAAGTGCCTGGACGACCCGTACGGGAGCACCACCGGTGGCACGCAGATGCAGATCTGGGGCTGCAACGGCCAGGCGAACCAGACCTGGACCCGCACGTCCTCGAACCAGCTGACCGTGACCAACAACGGCACGACGGACTGCCTGGACGCCAGCGGGCAGGGCACCGGCCCCGGCACCAAGGTGATCATCTGGCCCTGCACCGGCCAGAGCAATCAGCAGTGGCAGTTCAACTCCAACGGCACCATCACCGGGGCGCAGTCAGGACTCTGCCTGGACGTGACCGGAGGATCCACCGCCGACGGCGCCCTCGTCGAACTGTGGACCTGCAACGGCGGCAGCAACCAGCAATGGAACCTCGGATGATCGGGTGAGGGCACGCCCCGCCGCGACACGGGACCCGCGCCCGCGGCTCACGAGGCACGCGCCTCACGTACGGCTCGCGCGGACCGGCGCGCGGCTCACGCGGGTTCGCCCACGGGGGCCCGTGCCGCCTGCGCCGCGGCGGCGGCCGCCGTTTCCCGCAGGACCGCGAGGAACTCCTCGGTCGCCGCCGTGCGGTGCAGATCGCGGCAGGTGGCCGCGTAGACCTGGCGGACCGGGACCTGGTCGGGCAGGAGGGGGACGAGGGCGAGGTCCGGGCGCACGGCCGCGACCGCCAGCGAGGGGACGAGGGTGATCCCGAGTCCCTGCGCGACGAAGCCCTGCTTGGCCAGCCAGTCGGACACGACCAGGCTGATCCGGGGGCGGAACCCCATCCGCAGGCAGTGCGACATCAGCGTGTCCGCGGGTCGCGCGCTGCCCGCGAGCCACTCCTCGTCGGCGAGTTCGGCCAGGCCGATCGCGTCCCGGCCGGCCAGCGGGTGGCAGGCCGGGAGGGCGACGACCATGTGGTCGGTGAGGAGCGGCACGAGGTCGAGGCCGTCGAACGGCGCCGAGCCGGTGGTCGACACCACCGCGACGTCGAGGTGCCCGGCCAGCAGCCGGGCCACGAGGCGGCCGGTCAGCCCCTCCTCGACGCGGAGCGCCACGTTCGGGTGGCGGGAGCGGTACGCGGTGACGGCGCGCGGCAGCAGCGACACCTGCGCGGTGGCGAACCCCCCGACCCGGACCCGCCCCGCCGTCAGGTCCCGCAGCGCGGCCAGGTCGCGGCGGGCCGCGGCGAGCCGCCCCAGCACGGCCTCGGCGTGCGGGAGGAGGGTGCCGCCCGCCTCGGTCAGCCGCACCCCGCGCGCCAGGCGGTCGAACAGCGGCACCCCCGCCTCGCCCTCCAGCGCCGAGATCTGCCGGGACACCGCGGACTGGGTGTAGCCCAGCGCCCGCCCGGCGGCGGTGAAGGACCCCAGGCGGGCCACCTCGGTGAAGACCCGCAGCCAGGAGGCGGGGAAGTCATGCGGTTCGGTCATGAGCGGGATCGTAGGGATTCGGATGACGCATGGCCAGGCCGCAGCGGTTAGCCTGAGCCCCACGATGCATCGATTCAGCTCGCCGTGGGGCGACCTCGACCTGACCCGGTACCCGGCGGCGCCGCGGGAGCAGCTGCGGGCCTGGGACGCCGCCGACGACTACGTCCTGCGGCACCTCGCGCGGACCGGGACCGACCTGTCCGGCCAGGTGGTGGTGCTCGGCGACCGGTGGGGGGCGCTCACGACGGCGCTGGCCGCGCGCCACCCGGCCCCGCGCGCCCCGCACGCCCCGTACGTCCAGATCTCGGACTCCTTTCTCGGTCAGCGGGCCACCGCGGAGAACCTGCGCAGGTGCGCGCCTGGGGCGGCCGGGGAGGCCGAGGAGACCGGCGCGGTCCGGCTGCTGTCGACGCGCGACACCCCGCCGGAGCGGATCGACGTCCTGCTGGTACGGGTGCCCAAGAGCCTGGCGCTGCTGGAGGACCAGTTGCGGCGGCTGGCCCCGGCCGTGCACGCCGGGACGGTGGTCGTCGGCGCCGGCATGGTCACCGAGATCCACACCTCCACCCTGCGGCTGTTCGAGCGGATCCTCGGCCCGACCCGTACGTCCCTCGCCGTCCGCAAGGCGCGGCTGATCCTGTGCGACCCCGACCCCGCGCTGCCCCGCGAGCCGAGCCCCTGGCCGCTGCGGTACACCCTCCCGGACGCCATCGGCCCCATGTCCGGCCGCGCCGTCACCAGCCACGCGGGCGTCTTCTGCGCCGACCGCCTCGACATCGGGACCCGGGTCCTGCTGGAGCACCTGCCCGTACCGCGCGGCGCCGGGCGTGTGGTGGACCTCGGCTGCGGCAACGGCGTCGTCGGCACCGCCGCCGCACTGGCCGCCCCCGCCTGCGAGATCCTTTTCGTCGACGAGTCCCACCAGGCCGTGGCCTCGGCCGAGGCCACCTTCCGCGCCAACGCCGGCCCCGCGGCGAAGGCCGAGTTCCTGGTCGCCGACGCCCTGACCGCGCTCCCGCCGCAGAGCGCCGACCTCGTCCTGAACAATCCGCCGTTCCACTCCCACCGGGCCACCACCGACACCACCGCCCGCCGCATGTTCGCCACCGCCCGCGCCGCCCTGCGCCCCGGCGGTGAACTGTGGGTGGTCGGCAACCGCCACCTCGGCTACCACGTCCGGCTGCGCCGCCTGTTCGGCGACTGCGAGCTGGTCGCCTCCACCCCGAAGTTCGTCGTGCTGCGGGCCACCAAGCACTGAGGCCCGCCCGGCGGGCCCCCAGGTGCCCGGGTGTCCACGTGTCCAGGTGTCCTGGCGGGCACATATGCGCGGCGGCTTTGCATAAAAGTGCGGCAGCTCGTATAGTCATGCCATCGGCGAGGAGGGTTCGATGGTGCTGCGGGTTGCGGTGGCGGGAGCCAGTGGGTACGCGGGCGGGGAGGCGCTGCGGCTGCTTCTGGGGCACCCGCACGTCGAGATCGGGGCGCTGACCGCCGCGGGCAACGCCGGGCGGGAGCTCGGCGCCCTGCAGCCGCACCTCGGTCCGCTGGCCGGGCGGGTGCTGGCCGGGACCGACCCCGAGGTGCTCGACGGCCACGACGTGGTCTTCCTGGCCCTGCCGCACGGGCAGTCCGCCGCCGTCGCCGAACGGCTCGGCCCCGACGTGCTGGTCGTGGACATGGGCGCCGACTTCCGGCTGCGGAACCCGGCGGACTGGGAGCGGTTCTACGGCTCGCCGCACGCCGGGACCTGGCCGTACGGGCTGCCCGAACTGCCCGGGGCGCGGGCCGCGCTGGCCGGCGCCAAGCGGATCGCGGTGCCCGGCTGCTACCCGACGGCCGTCTCGCTCGCGCTCGTACCCGCGTACGGGGCCGCGCTCGTCGAACCCGAGGCGGTCGTCGTCGCGGCCTCCGGCACCTCGGGCGCGGGCAAGGCGCCCAAGCCGCACCTGCTCGGCTCCGAGGTCATGGGTTCGATGTCCCCGTACGGCGTCGGCGGCGTCCACCGGCACACCCCCGAGATGATGCAGAACCTCGGCGCGGCGGCCGGCGAGCCCGTCTCCGTCTCCTTCACCCCCACCCTCGCGCCCATGCCGCGCGGCATCCTCGCCACCTGCAGTGCCAAGGCGCGGGCCGGCGTCACGGCCGCCGACGTGCGGGCCGCCTACGAGAAGGCGTACGCCGACGAGCCGTTCGTCCGCCTGCTCCCCGAGGGCCAGTGGCCCGCGACCGCTTCCGTGTACGGCTCGAACGCGGTCCACCTCCAGGTCGCCTTCGACGAGGCCGCCCGGCGCGTGATCGCCGTGAGCGCCATCGACAACCTCACGAAGGGCACCGCCGGCGGCGCCGTGCAGAGCATGAACATCGCCCTCGGGCTGCCCGAGGCGACCGGCCTTTCCACGATCGGAGTCGCTCCATGAGCGTGACCGCACCCAAGGGGTTCACGGCGGCGGGCATCGCCGCCGGGATCAAGGCGAACGGCCAACCGGACCTGGCCCTCGTGGTCAACACCGGGCCGCGCCGCGCCGCCGCGGGCGTCTTCACCTCCAACCGTGTGAAGGCCGCCCCCGTGCTGTGGTCGCAGCAGGTGCTCAAGGCGGGCGAGCTCACCGCCGTCGTCCTCAACTCCGGCGGCGCCAACGCCTGCACCGGCCCCAAGGGCTTCCAGGACACCCACGCCACCGCCGAGAAGGCGGCCGAGGCACTCGGCTGCGGCGCCGGCGAGGTCGCGGTCGCCTCCACCGGCCTGATCGGCACCTTCCTGCCGATGGACAAGCTGCTGCCCGGCATCGTGCGGGCCGCCGCCGAACTGTCCGAGTACGGCGGCGAGAAGGCCGCCATCGCCATCAAGACCACCGACACCGTTCACAAGACCGCCGTCGCGGAAGGCCCCGGCGGCTCCGGCGGCTCCGCGGGCTGGACCGTCGGCGGCATGGCCAAGGGCGCCGGCATGCTCGCCCCGGGCCTGGCCACCATGCTGGCCGTCCTGACCACCGACGCCGACGTGGACGCCGCCACCCTCGACAAGGCGCTGCGGGACGCGACCCGGCGCACCTTCGACCGGGCCGACTCCGACGGCTGCATGTCCACCAACGACACCGTGCTGCTGCTGGCCTCCGGCGCCTCGGGGGTGGCCCCGGGCTACGACGACTTCGCCGACGCCGTCCACAGCGTCTGCGCCGACCTGGCCCGGCAGCTCATCGGGGACGCCGAGGGGGCGAGCAAGGACATCAGGATCGAGGTGGTGAACGCGGCCGGCGAGGACGACGCCGTCGAGGTCGGCCGGTCCATCGCCCGCAACAACCTGCTCAAGTGCGCCATCCACGGCGAGGACCCCAACTGGGGCCGCGTGCTGTCCGCGATCGGCACCACGGGCGCCGAGTTCGACCCCGACCGGCTCAACGTCGCCATCAACGGCGTGTGGGTGTGCCGGAACGGCTCCGTCGGCGACGACCGCGAGCTGGTCGACATGCGCTTCCGCGAGGTGACCGTCACCGCCGACCTCGCCGCGGGCGACGCGTCCGCCGTGATCTGGACCAACGACCTGACCGCCGACTACGTCCACGAGAACAGCGCCTACAGCTCATGAGTTCCCCCAACATCCGGCAGGGGGTCCCCCCGCGCAAGCACACCGCCCTGCCCAAGGCCCGCATCCTCATCGAGGCCCTGCCCTGGCTGACCCGGCACCACGGCAAGATCGTCGTCATCAAGTTCGGCGGCAACGCCATGGTCGACGAGGAGCTGAAGGCCGCGTTCGCCCAGGACGTGGTCTTCCTGCGGCACGCCGGGCTGCGGCCGGTCGTCGTGCACGGCGGCGGCCCGCAGATCAGCGCCCAGCTCGACCGGCACGGACTGGTCAGCGAGTTCAAGGCGGGCCTTCGGGTCACCACGCCCGAGGCCATGGACGTGGTCCGCATGGTGCTGGCCGGCCAGGTGCAGCGCGAACTCGTCGGCCTGCTCAACCGGCACGGCCCGCTCGCGGTCGGCCTGACCGGCGAGGACGCCCACACCATCAGCGCCGTCAAGCACTACCCGCGGATCGACGGCGAGGCGGTCGACATCGGCCGGGTGGGCGAGATCACCGCGGTGGACCCCGGCGCCATCCAGGCGCTCCTCGACGACGGCCGGATCCCGGTGGTCTCCTCGATCGCCCGGGCCGCCGACGACGGCCACGTCTACAACGTCAACGCCGACACCGCGGCCGCCGCGCTCGCGGCCGCCCTCGGCGCGGAGACCCTGATGGTCCTCACCGACGTCGAGGGCCTGTACGAGGACTGGCCGAACAGCGACGAGGTGATCAGCCGGCTGACCGCGAGCGAGCTGGAGGAGCTGCTGCCGGAGCTGTCCAGCGGCATGGTCCCCAAGATGGAGGGCTGCCTGCACGCCGTGCGCGGCGGCGTACGCACCGCCCGCGTCATCGACGGGCGGGTCCAGCACTCGATCCTGCTGGAGATCTTCACCGACGAGGGCATCGGCACGATGGTCGTCCCGGACCCGGACCCGGACCCGACGTCGAAATCGGAGCCGCGCTCGGACCCGGCCCCGGCGCCGGAATCGGCCGCCGGCCCGCGAGCCGTCCCCGTACCGGCCTCGGACGCGACACCACACACAGCAGAAGGGGGAGTTCAGTGACCACCGTGTCCAACGAGGAGCTGGCGGAACGCTGGCGGGGCTCGCTGATGGACAACTACGGGCTGCCCAGGCTGCCGCTGGTCCGCGGCGAGGGCACCCGGTTCTGGGACGCCGACGGCAAGGAGTACCTCGACTTCCTCGGCGGGATCGCCGTGAACTGCCTGGGCACCGCCCACCCCGCGGTGGTCGAGGCGGTCACCCGGCAGATCTCCACCCTCGGCCACGTCTCCAACCTCTTCATCGCCGAACCCGCGATCACGCTCGCCGAACGCCTGCTCGCGCTGACCGGCCGGCCCGGCCGGGTGTTCTTCGCCAACTCCGGCGCCGAGGCCAACGAGGCCGCGTTCAAGATCGGCCGGCTCACCGGACGCACCCGCATGGTCGCCACCCAGGGCGCCTTCCACGGCCGCACCATGGGCTCGCTCGCCCTGACCGGCCAGCCCGCCAAGCGCGCGGCCTTCGAGCCGCTGCCCGGCGACGTCACCCATGTGCCGTTCGGCGACGCCGACGCGCTGCGGGCAGCCGTCACCACCGACACCGCCCTGGTGATCATCGAGCCGATCCAGGGCGAGAACGGCGTGGTCGTACCGCCGGCCGGTTATCTGCGGGCGGCCCGGGAGATCACCGAGGCGACCGGGACCCTGCTGGTACTCGACGAGGTGCAGACCGGCATCGGCCGCACCGGCCACTGGTTCGAGCACCAGACGCAGGGCGTCGAGCCCGATGTGGTGACCCTCGCCAAGGGCCTGGGCGGCGGACTCCCGATCGGCGCCACCCTCGCCTTCGGGCCCGCCGCCGACCTGCTCACCCCCGGCGCCCACGGCACGACCTTCGGCGGCAACCCGGTCGCCTGCGCCGCCGGGCTCGCCGTTCTCGACACCATCGCCGCCGAGGGGCTGCTGGACAACGTCAAGCGGCAGGGGGAGAAGCTGCGGCAGGGCATCGAGGCGCTGCGACACCCGCTGGTCGATCATGTGCGCGGTGCGGGCCTGCTGCTGGGTATCGTGCTCACCGAGCCGCTCTCCGCCCTTGTGCAGAAGGCGGCTCAGGACGCCGGCTTCCTCGTGAACGCGGCCGTGCCCGACACCGTACGCCTCGCCCCGCCGCTGATCGTCGGCGACACCGAGACCGACGCGCTGCTGCGGGCGCTGCCCGGTGTCCTCGATCAGGCGGCCCGGGCGGCCCGGGCGACCGCGGCCGCGGAGCAGTGACGACGCAGAAAGACGAGGCGATGAGCGAGGCGCAGGCGAACGGCGGCCATGCCGTACCGCAGACCCGTACGGCACGGCACCGCAGGATCGTGGACATCCTCGGCCGGCAGCCGGTGCGGTCGCAGAGCCAGCTCGCCAAGCTGCTCGCCGACGACGGGCTGAGCGTCACCCAGGCGACGCTCAGCCGGGACCTCGACGAACTCGGCGCCGTCAAGATCCGCACCAACGACGGCGAACTGATCTACGCCGTCCCCTCCGAGGGTGGCTTCCGCACCCCCCAGGCGCCGCTCGGCGAGTCGGTCAAGGAGCAGCGGATGCGCCGGCTGGCCGGCGAACTCCTGATCTCCGCCGAGGCGTCGGCCAACCTCGTGGTGGTCCGCACCCCTCCGGGAGCCGCCCAGTTCCTCGCCTCCGCCATCGACCAGGCCGAGGTGTACGACATCCTCGGCACCATCGCGGGGGACGACACGGTGGTGCTCATCAGCCGCGACCCGGCGGGCGGCCAGAAGCTCGCCGACCACCTGCTGCGGCTGGCCCAGGGCGAGGGCTGAGCCGCCCCGGCCGTACCGCACGCCACCGCGCCGTACCGCCGTCCGCGGTTTTCCGCACCCTCGCCGACCCGCCGACCTGGCGTTTTGACGTTTCATGCAGTCCACTGCATACTTATGCTCAGCAGTGGAAGAACCGTGAGGAGTGACCCGTGAGCGAGCACGTCGTACCCGGCGGCCGGAGCGCCAAGGACGCCAAGCTGTGGGGAGGGCGATTCGCCGACGGGCCGTCCGCCGCGCTGGAGAAGCTCTCCGCCTCCGTCCACTTCGACCTGCGCCTGGCCCCGTACGACATCGCCGGCTCCCGGGCGCACGCCCGCGCGCTGCACCGGGCCGGACTGCTCGACCAGGGCGAACTCGACCGGATGACGGCGGGGCTCGACACCCTCGAAGCCGATGTGGCGGCCGGGGCGTTCACCGCCACCATCGCCGACGAGGACGTGCACACCGCCCTCGAACGCGGCCTGATGGAGCGGGTCGGCCCCGAGCTCGGCGGCAAGCTGCGGGCCGGGCGGTCCCGCAACGACCAGATCGCCACGCTGTTCCGGATGTACCTGCGCGACCACGCCCGGATCATCGGCGACCTGATCGCCGATCTGCAGGACGCGCTGGTCGGCCTCGCCGAGGCGCACCCCGACGTGGCGATGCCCGGCCGCACCCACCTCCAGCACGCCCAGCCGGTGCTCTTCGCCCACCACGTGCTGGCCCACGCCCAGGCGCTGTCCCGGGACGCCGAGCGGCTGCGGCAGTGGGACGAGCGCACCGCCGTGTCCCCGTACGGGTCCGGCGCGCTGGCCGGTTCCTCGCTGGGCCTGGACCCGCAGGCCGTCGCCCGCGACCTCGGCTTCGAGCGGGGCAGCGTCGGCAACTCCATCGACGGCACCGCCTCCCGCGACTTCGCGGCCGAGTTCGCCTTCATCACCGCCATGATCGGCGTGAACCTCTCCCGGATCGCCGAGGAGGTCATCATCTGGAACACGAAGGAGTTCTCCTTCGTCACCCTCCACGACGCCTTCTCCACCGGCTCCTCGATCATGCCGCAGAAGAAGAACCCGGACATCGCGGAACTGGCCCGCGGCAAGTCCGGGCGCCTGATCGGCAACCTGACCGGGCTGCTGGCGACGCTCAAGGCGCTCCCGCTGGCGTACAACCGCGACCTGCAGGAGGACAAGGAGCCGGTCTTCGACTCCTGCGACCAGCTGGAGGTCCTGCTGCCCGCGCTCACCGGGATGCTGGCCACCCTCACCGTCCACCGCGAGCGCCTGGAGGAGCTGGCCCCGGCCGGGTTCTCGCTGGCCACCGACATCGCGGAGTGGCTGGTACGGCAGGGCGTGCCGTTCCGCGTCGCGCACGAGGTGGCGGGGGAGTGCGTCAAGGCCTGCGAGGCCGAGGGCATCGAGCTGCACCAGCTGACCGACGAACAGTTCGCGAAGATCTCCGAGCACCTCACCCCGCGGGTGCGGTCGGTGCTCGACGTGTCCGGCGCGCTCGCCGCTCGCGACGGCCGCGGCGGTACGGCGCCGAGCGCGGTCGCCGTCCAGCTCGCCGAGGTCAAGGCGGACCTGGCGGCGCAGCACGCCTGGGCGCGCGGGGGGAACTGACCGGAGCGGGCCCCGGCCCCGGCCCCGGTCCCGGCCCGGTCGTGGGGCGCGCCCGGACCGGGCCGTCCGTCCTCCCGGTCGGCCCCCCGCCCTGTCGGCCCCGGTACTGCGGTCAGTCCCGGTACTCCGGGGCGGGCGGCGCGAAGTCGGGACCGTAGTCCTGCCCCAGCCAGTCCTGGCCGAGGCGGGCCAGCGAGCCGTCCTGCCGCATCTGCTCCAGCACGCCGTTGACGAAGCGCACGAAGTCGATCGCTTGCGACTGCATCGCGACGCCGTGCGGCTCGTCGGTGAAGCGGGGCCCGATCAGCTTGGTGTTCGGGTCCTGCTTGTGCAGGCCGATCAGGATGGTGTCGTCGGTGGAGACCGCGGCGACCTGGCCGAGCTGCATCAGCATCAGGCAGTCCGTCCAGTCCTTCACGGGCCAGGGGATCACCGCGGGGTCCTTCAGCGCGCGCAGGGTGTCGATCGAGGTGGTGCCGCCGGCCGCGCAGACCTTCTTGCCGCCGAGGTCCCGGATGGAGTTCGCGGTGGACGACTTGGGCACCAGGACCTTCTGGCCGGCGTTCATGTAGTCCGTGGAGAAGGCCACGCTCTTCCACCGGTCGCAGTTGATGGTCATCGAGTCGACCACGATGTCCACCGGGTCCGGGTTCACCTTGCGGTCCGGGCTGAGCACCGGGATCCGCTGGTTCGAGCTGATCGTACGGAACTCGATCCGGTCGTCCCTGCCGAACAGCGCCGTCGAGATGCGCCGCAGCATGCGGATCTCGTAGCCGTCCAGGTTCCCGGTCAGCGGGTCGCGGTAGCCGAAGAGGTACGAGTTCTGGTCGACGCCCGCGATCAGCCGGCCGCGCTTGACGATCGCCGCCATCGTGGAGCCGGCCGGCATGTGGCCGGGCTGCGGCATGACGGACGGCGGACGATAGCTCTCCCGCGGCCGGCACGACTCGTCGTCGGCGGGCATTTTGGCCGGTTCGGCCCGTGGCGCGGCGGCACGTGCGGCCGTGTCACCGCGCGGTCCGCTGCCCGCGCCGCCGCCCGGGCTCCCGCCCAGCATCAGGGCCGAGACCACCGCCCCGGCCACGACCCCCGCGCCCAGCCCACGCACCAACGCCCGCCGCACCGCTCGCCGCACTCGCGACCCCTTCCCGTACGCCCTACCGCAACTGACGCCCCGTCGGGTCGAGCAGTTCCCGCCGGAGCGGTACGGGGGGCCGGCGGGCGGCGGGGCGGGTCAGGCGGCGGCCTTGGCCTTGGTGGCGTAGACGTCCACGTACTCCTGGCCGGACAGGCGCATCACGTGGGACATCACCTCGTCGGTCACCGCCCGCAGGACGTAGCGGTCGCGGTCCATGCCCTCGTAGCGGGAGAAGGTCAGGGGGGAGCCGAAGCGGATGGTCACCGGGGCCAGGTGGGGCCGGCCGCGCCCGCCCGGCTGGACCTTGTCCGTACCGATCACCGCGAACGGCACCACCGGTGCGCCGGTCATCAGCGCCAGCCGGGCGATACCGGTACGGCCGCGGTAGAGGCGGCCGTCGGGGGAGCGGGTGCCCTCGGGGTAGATGCCGAAGATCCGGCCCTCTTCCAGCACGCGCCGGCCCGTCATCAGGGCCGCCACGCCGCCGTGCCCGCCGTCGCGGTCCACCGGGATCATGCCGCAGGTGGTGAAGAACCAGGCCATCAGCCGGCCCTTGACCCCCTTGCCGGTGACGTACTCGTCCTTGCCGATGAAGAACACCTGCCGCTTCACCACCAGCCCCAGGAACATCGAGTCGATGAAGGTGACGTGGTTGCCCGCCACGATCACCGGACCCTCGTCCGGGATGTTCTCCACGCCCTCGACCCTGGGGTGGTACAGGACACGCATCAGGACCAGCAGAATCGCCTTCAGCACACTGCGGGACATGCGGGACAACGGACCCTCCGGTCTCGTACGGTCGACGGCTCGCGGACCGGCCGCGCCGTCGCGGCGGGCCGGGCCGTACATGAGGACGATACTTCCGCATACCGGCCCCTCGCACGCCGGGCTCACCCGGTGGCTACACGGTGTTGACAACCGCCGTGCCCAGGCCGGCCCCTCGGCGGGGTGAACCGGGCCACCCACCCCGGTGAACGCCGCCCCCGGCCCGCAACCGCCGGCCGCGGGCGTCTCGTGGCCGCCGGTATGCAGACCTCGCACACCTCGCAGACCTCGCAGACCCTGCACCCCCCGCGGACCCCGCGGACCCCGCGGACCTCGTCCGACCGGCGTTCGCCCGGCACGCCGTCGGCGGGCTCGCGCCCGCCCGGCGCCCCGGCCGCCGGGCGGGGCGACGCCTTCGCCGCTGCCTACCCCGCGCTGCGGCCGCTGCTGGCCGCCGAGGCCGCCGCACACGCGCCGCCCGGCTCCGGGATCGACCCCGCCGACCTCGAACAGGCCGTGTGGCTGCGGCTGCTGGAGCTCGGCGGCGCCCGGCCCGCCGAGCCGGCCCGCTGGGTGGCCGGGGCGGTGCGTGCCGAGGCCCGCGCGGCACGCGCCCTCAGCGGCGTACGCCCCTACGACGACGACACCGGACCGGCCGGCCCGCCCGGCTCCGCGACGGCCGACCTCGTGGTCGCCGCCGACCAGCGCCGGACCGTGGCCGCGGCCGTCCGCGCCCTGCCCGGCCGCTGCCCACAGGTCGTCGCGGCCCTGATGTCCGGTTCCGACCCCACTTACCAGGAAATCTCCAGGGAGTTGGGAATCTCACAGGGCAGCCTCGGGCCCCTGCGCTCGCGTTGTCTCGGCTGTCTTCGGGCGGCTTTGAAATCGAGGGTTGGACCCCTGGCCCAGCGGGGTAAGGCACGGTAAACAGTCAGCGGCAGTGGGCACCCTCGGCACGCCCGGACGAGACCGTGACGGGCGCCGCCTGGGCGGTACCCGGCCGGATTGTTTGTGCGATCATCGGCGCCAACGGACGCGGCGCACACCCGCGCCAACTCCGTTCAGGCACACGTTCCGGGCGCTCACCACCCTCAACTGCCCGGACGGATTCGAAGGGGAGGCGTGCGCGCATGGGCATGAGCGTGACCATCTCCACGGCGCTCGACAGCGACGCGGAGAAGATCCTGAAACTCCAGTACCTCTGCTACCAGGGCGAGGCGGAGTTGTACGGCGACTACTCCATCGAGCCGCTCACCCAGACCCTGGACGAGCTGCGCGCCGAGCTCGCGCGGTCCGTGGTCCTGGTCGCGCGGCTGGGCGAGGAAGTCGTCGGTTCAGTGCGCGGCGACGTCGACGTGGACGGCACCGCCCGGATCGGCAAACTGATCGTCCACCCGCGTCTGCAGCGGCACGGCCTGGGCGGACGGCTGCTGGCCGCCCTGGAGGGCCGGCTCGCCGCCGAGGCCGAGGCCAAGCGGTACCGCCTGCTCACCGGCCACCGCAGCGAGGTCAACCTGCGGATGTACCGCAAGCGCGGTTACGAGCAGGTGGGCGCGGCCGAGCCGGTCACCAGGCGGCTGAGCCTGGTCACCATGGAGAAGTCGGCGGACACCCCTTACGCCGCCAGCGCGTGACGGCGCGCGCGCTGCCCCGTGCGGACCGGTGTCCGCGCGGGGCGGCCGTGCGTGACTACTCGCCCGTGCCGGGCGTGACTACTCACCCGTGCCGGGCGCGGCCTCTTCCCTCGCGGCCCGGCGCAGCCACATCAGCCCGGTGACGGGCATCAGCACGGGCAGCAGGATGTAGCCGGCCCCGTAGTACGACCACACGGTCTGGTCCGGGAACGCCGAGGAGTCCACCACCGTCCACGTCCCCACCCCGATCACGCCGAGCAGTTCCGCCGAGCAGCACACCAGCGCCACCCGGCGGGCCGTCTCGCCGCCCTTGACCAGGGCGGCCAGGATCGCGGCGTAGATCACCCCGGCCACCGCGGAGAGCACGTAGGCCAGCGGCGCGTGGTGGAACTTCGTGCTGATCTGCACGATCGACCGGGACAGCGCGGCCACCGTGAAGATCCCGTACAGCCACAGCAGCAGCCGTCCGGGCCCGGTACCGATCCGGGCGGCTGCGGGCCTGGGAGGGGACCCGGGCGGGGCGTGCTCCGCGGCGGGCGCGGACTCGGCGGGCGAAGTGCGGTCAGCCATGGCCGGCTCCCCAGATCTCGTGCAGCCTCAGTTCGAGCACGGCCAGGATGACGCCGCCGGCCGCGACGATGGCGGAGCCCCAGCGGGTCCGCTCGGCCAGGGACATGAAGGCCGCGGCCGGAATGGTGCAGGCCGCGCCCACGAGGTAGGCGAGGAACACCGCCATCCCCTGGTCGGGCCGGTCGCCGCGGGCCAGCTGCGCGATCGAGACCACCAACTGGACAAGTGCGGCCAGCGTCACCACGGCCATCCCGCCGAAATGCCAGTCCTTGGTCGGCGAGTCGCGGTACGCCGCGAAACCGCACCACGCCGCGAGCAGCAGCGCGGTGACGGAGACCGTGATGATGACCGCGTCGAGCATGCGTCGACTGTATTACGGGCGCGCACCCCCGCCGTCCGCCACCCCCGCCGTACGCCCCGGCGGCAGGCCGGCCGTCCTGGCGCCGCCTGCCGCCTGCCGCCTGCCGCCTGCCGTTCGCCGTCCCGGGCCGCGCGAGCCCGGGCGCCTCGCCGACCGCCCGCCGGCCCTCGTGCGCTCAGCCCTCGTACCGCGTCCAGTACACGTCCGTGGTGTACGGCATCTCGATCGCCCCGCTGCCGCGGGTCGCGTCGTGCGCGCCCAGCACGGACTCCACCTCGGCGCGCACCCGCGCCTGCGCGGCCGCGTCCAGGACGGCGATGTGGCTGGAGGACATCATCCGCTCGACCACGTCCGCGACCGTCGTGCTGTGCGGGTTGGGCCAGTGCCGCTCCTCGATCGGCCCCCAGCCCGCCCGGTGCGCGAACGCCTCGCGCCACGCCCCCGGGTGGTGCTCGCCCAGACCCGAGGCCAGCGGCGGGCTCGGCAGATCGCGCGGCGCGAGCCGGAAGTAGATGTCCTGGAAGTCCCGCACCCAGGGCACCGACGTGTCGTAGGTGTTCCAGACCAGCGCCAGGGCCCCGCCCGGCCGCAGCAGCCGCTCGACCTCCGCCAGCGCCGCCCGCGCGTCGAACCAGTGCCAGGACTGCGCGGCCACCACCGCGTCCGCGCACCCGCCCGGCAGCCCGGTGTCCTCCGCGGTACCGCCGGTCGCCGCCACGCCCGGCAGCAGCTCCGCCAGGCGCTCGCGCATCTCCTTCACCGGCTCCACCGCGAGCACCTCGGCGCCGGTCAGCGCGAGCAATCGGGTGAACTTGCCCGTTCCCGCGCCCAGGTCGACCACGGTCCGGCCCTGCTCAAGCGGCAGCGCGTCCGCCAGCGCCGCCAGCGCGGCCAGCGGATAGGAGGGCCGGGAGCGCTCGTATACCCCCGCGGCCCGCTGGTACCCGACTCCTGCTGCGTGGTGCACTGTCACGCGGGCTGACGGTAGCAGCATCGGATGACGTTCACGGATACCCGCCCCGACGGCCATTCCCCCTACCCTGGAAGGGCGTTCGCCGGCCCGCACCCGCGGCGCCGCCCGCCCGGGCAGCGCTCCCGGCCGCGCCTACCCTGCCCGGCGCACGCCGCGCCTGATGCTGCATGCTGTGCAATCCACACGTGCCCTGGTTACGGAGCAGCGAATGACCTCCACCTTTCCGGACATCTCGCTCAGTACGGAGCGGCTGGTGCTGCGTCCGTACGAGGAGGCGGACATCCCCGCGCTCGTGGAGATGATGAACGACGAACTGGTCACCGCGTGGACGGGCGTACCGCAGCCGTACACCGACCGGCACGCCCGCGAGTACGTCACCGCCACCGCCGCCAGGGAGCGCGCCGAGGGCCGCGGCCTGGTGCTCGCCGTCACCGAGCTGCTCACCCAGCGGCTGGTCGGCACCGTACAGCTCCAGCACACCGACTGGCGCATCCGCGGAACCGAGATCGGCTACCTCACCGCCGCCTGGGCGCGGGGCGAGGGCTACGCCTGCGAGTCGGTGCTCGCGGTATGCCGCTGGCTGTTCGACGACCAGGGCTTCGAACGCGTCGAACTGCGCACCGCCGCGGACAACACCGCCTCCCAGCAGGTGGCGCAGAAGATCGGCTGCGTGAGCGAGGGCGTGCTGCGCAACGCCGGGATCGTCCGCACCCAGACCGAGGACGGCCGCTGGGCCGAGATCCGCACCGACCTGCTGGTGTGGAGCCTGCTTCCGGAGGACCTCGACGAGTCCGCGGACGGCGCCTCGGGAGGGGCGAACCGGGACGACGCGTACGACAACTACACCGCCTACGCCGACTGGCGCTGATCCGCCGAGTACGCGGGGCCGACCGGGGGGCCTCACCGGGCCCTGCGCCGGGTTAGGGTTCTCACCCCGGGCCGTGCGCGCTCCCGCGCTCGCCGACCGCCACCGCGCCCGGTGCGGGGCTCCGCAGGACGCAGGACACGCCATGGAGGGTCGAACGAGCATGGCCGACCGGGTCACCGTCATCGGGTGGGACGGCTCACCCCCGTCCGAACCGGCCCGTGCCGCGCTGGGCGCCGCCACCTTGGTGGCCGGCACCCGTCACCACCTCGCGCTGCCGTACGTCCCCGCGAACGCCGAGCGGATCGTGCTCGGCAGCATCGACATCGCCGCCCGCCGGATCGCCGGGCACCGCGGCAGCGCGGTCGTACTCGCCGACGGCGACCCCGGCTTCTTCGGGGTGGTCCGCGCGCTGCGGGCACCCGAGCACGGCCTGGAGATCGAGGTGCTGCCCGGGGTCTCGTCCGTGGCGCGTGCCTTCGCGCGGGCCGGCATGCCCTGGGACGACGCCCGGGTGGTCGTGGCCACCGGCCGCACCTTGCGCCGTGCCGTCAACGTCTGCCGCGCCTACCCCAAGGTCGCGGTGCTCACCTCGCCGGGGGCGGGCCCCGCCGAACTCGCGCTGCTGCTCACCGGAGTGCACCGCACCTTCGTCATCTGCGAGGCACTGGGCACCGAGCGGGAGCAGGTGACCGTCCTGACCTCCGACAAGGTCGCCGACCACATCTGGCGCGACCCCAACGTCGTCCTGGTCGTCGGCGGCGCGACCCCGGCCGCGGCCGAGCCCGCGGGCCCGGGCGGCACCACCGCCCAGCGCAAGGGCGGCTGGATCGCCGGCCGCGACCCCGGCTTCCCCGGCCCGGTGCGGGGCTGGGCGCTGCCCGCCTCCGAGTACGGCGGCGACGTGCCGGTCCAGATCCGCGCCCACCAACTGGCCCGGCTCGGGCCGCGCACCGGCGACCTGGTGTGGGACATCGGCGCCGCGGACGGCGCGGTGGCCGTCGAGGCGGCCAGGTTCGGCGCGGCCGTGATCGCCGTCGACCGGGACGCCGACGCCTGCGACTGGATCCGCGCCACCGGCCGCCGCCTCGGGGTGCCGCTGCACGTCGTGCACGGCACCGCGCCGCAGGCCCTGGAGGACCTTCCCGAGCCCGACGTCGTCCGCCTCGGCTGCGCCGACCCCGCCGTCGTGGCCGCCTGCGCCGCGCGCCGCCCGGAGCGGATCGTCACCGCGGTGGCCCTGCGCGACGAGGCCGAGGCCGTCAGCAGGGCACTGGAGGAGGGCGGTTACGACGTCGAGCGCCAACTCCTGCAATCCGTCGAACTCGACAGCGAATGGGTCGAGCGCGAGAGGTCGGTGGCGTTCGCGCTCTGCGGCACCCGCCGCTGACGCGGCGACCCGCACCCCGCCGGAGACCGGCCGGCATGCGGCCGGCATCCGGCCGACGTTCGACGTCCGGCCGGAGACCGGCCGGAGACCGTTCCGGAACCGGGCGGAACCGGGCGGCGGAGCGGCGGCGAACGGGCCGGGTCCGACCGGGCTTCGGGCCCCCTTCCCCCGCCTCGCGGCGTGATCAGGACAGTGACCCGGGCCGTGCTCCGCGCCGGTGCGGAACCGGCCGGTGCGCAGCGCGTTTGCGCCTGTCGGGGGTGTGCGGACGGGGGCCGTGTGAGATGCGTCCCGAGGTGCGGACCCCGAGGCTCACGGCACCTCGGTGCGGGTAGGCTGACGGATCGTTGTGCCGTCGTCGTGCGTTGACGGGCAGTCGAGGATCGGCTCGGCGTCCGGCGGGCCGACGTGCCGCATGCCCCGCACGCTCGTTCTTGTCTGCGGGGGTTGCGCCGGGTCCCCCGGCACCGCTGGGGGAGGCGGGCACAGCGGCTGGAAGGAGCGAAACCGATGGGCGAGGGGCACGCATGACGGACACCGGTCAGATCCCCGGTGAGGGGCTGCCGGGGAGCGGCGTCGGAGAAGCGGTTCACCCGCCGCACACCGACGTTCCCGGCCTTCCCGGCAACGGCGTACCGCAGCAGCAGCCGGGTTGGGGCGCGGACCAGCAGGCCGGGACCCCCGCGGGTCACGCGGCCGGATACCAGGGCGACCCCGGCTACGGCTACCTCGACCACCCGGCTCCGCCCGGCACCCCGCTCGACGACGAGGACGACGTCCTGCTGATGCCCGGCCCGCAGAGCAACTGGAGCGACCCGCAGCCCGTGCCGCCCCCGCCGCCCGTCCAGGTCCAGGCCCCGGACGGCTTCCCGGTCGAGGCCGGCCTCGACCAGGCCCACGCCCCGGCGCAGCCCCCCGCTCCGGACACCCCCGTCGCCCAGGCCGCGGTCCCGCCCGCGCCCCGCCGTCCGCTGCACATGGGCCCGCCCGGCACCGACACCCCGAGCGGCGGTGTCTCCGTGCGCTCCCTCGCCGACCGCGGCCCCGCCGTGCACGCGCAGGGACCCCAGACCGCCGGTCCGGAATACCTCGACCTCCCCGCGGACGCCGCGGTCGGCATCCCCGCCCAGCAGACCGGCCCGGACCCGGCCCAGCCCGCCACCGCCTGGCCGGCCCCGCAGGACGACACGCCGTCCCAGCAGTCCCTCATCCCGCACGCGGACAGCACGGTCCCGGCCCGGGCCGGGACGGCGGAGCAGCCGGGCGCGCGGACGCACGCCGCGGTTCCGGCCGCGGCCGGGAATGCCGCGCCGGCCGCCCCCGCCCCAGAAGCCGCGCCGGCCGCCCCCGCCCCCGAGGCCGTGGCTGCCGCGCCCGCCGACAGCGCCGCGCCCGTCACGGTCGCGGCTGCGGACGTGAGCCCCGCCGGGGCCCCTGACCTGCCCGCCGTCCCGGACGCCGCCGTCCCGGACGCCGCCGTCCCGGACGCCGCCGCCCCTGGCGCGGACGTTTCCCAGGGAGCGGTCGCGGCTCCGGAGGCGGCCCCGGACCCGGCCGGAACCGAGGCCGGCGCCGGTTTCGAGCCCCACCCCGAAGCCCGGACCGAGGCCGTGCAGGCGCCCGGCGCCCCCGTCGTCGTCACGGCGGAGGCTACGGCTGCCGACGCGCCCGCACCCTCAGGGCGGCATGCGGCCCCGGAGAGCCCGGTCCCCGTGCCCGTCGCCGAGCCCGCCGCGGTCCCCGAACCGGCCCCCGCCGCCGAGCAGGCGCCGGCTCCGGCCGCGGCCGGCGCGCCCGTACCCGACGCGGGTAAGGGCGACGGCGCGATCCCGGCGCCCACCCCGGCCGAGGCCGCCGCTCCCGAGCCGGCCGCGTCCACCGCGTCGGCCGCCGCTCCCGAGCCGGCCGCGTCCGTCCAGCCCCCCGAGCCCGACCAGGCGCCGGCTCCGGCAGAGGCGGAATCCGCCCCCGCGACCCCCGCCGCCGCCGTTGCCCCCGGGCCGGACCGGCCCGCCGACCAGGCGGCGGGCGAGGGTTCAGGACCCGCGGACGCCGGCGGGCCGGTCGCGCCCGCGCCCGTACCCGTGACCGCCGAAGCGCCGCAGCCCGCCCCGCAGGCGGCCGGCGAAGGTTCCACCGGCACCGGGCAGCCCGAGCCGACGGCGGTCCCCGAGGGCACCGCCCCCGACACCGCCGCCGCTGAGGGCACCCCGGCCGCGGCGGCCCCTGAAGCGGCGCCAAGTGCCGTCGCCACGGCGGACGGCGAGCCGTCCGGGACGGCACCGGCCGCGGAGGCCGGCGGCCCGGCGCCGAGCGCACCCGCCGAGCCGGCCGGTGCTCAAGGAGAGGCGGCGCCGGGTCACGTCACGCCCGCGGCGGCTCCCGGCTCCACGGACGAGGACGCGGCCGCCCCGGCCGTCGCTGCCGTCCAGGCCGACGGCGCGGCCGCCGCCGGAACCCCCCTGCCCGCGCCCGGGACGCCGGAGGCGGACGCGCCCGCCCAGGCGGTCGCCGAAGCGCTGCCGGAGCCCGCCGGGGCCGCAGCGGCCGACCCCTCCGTTCCGGCCGGCGAACCCGCCGAGCCCGTGGACGGGGCCGACCCGGCACCGGCCCCCGCCGCCGAAGCGGAAGGGACGGCCGCGGAACCGTACGAGCCCGCCGTGCGCGAGGCCGTGCACCGCGTGATCCGCGAACGGCGGGACGTCCGCAACGGTTTCCTGCCCGACCCGATCCCGCACGACGTGCTGCTGCGCGTCCTGGAGGCGGCCCACACAGCGCCCAGCGTCGGCCACTCCCAGCCGTGGGACTTCGTGGTCATCCGCTCGGAGAAGACCAGGGAGAAGATGCACGCGCTGGCCATGCGGCAGCGCGAGGCGTACGCCAAGACACTGCCCAAGGCCCGCGCCCGGCAGTTCCGCGAGCTGAAGATCGAGGCGATCCTCGACACCCCGGTCAACATCGTGGTCACGGCGGACCCCACCCGCGGCGGCCGCCACACCCTGGGCCGCCACACCCAGCCGCAGATGGCGCCGTACTCCTCCGCGCTGGCCGTGGAGAACCTGTGGCTGGCCGCGCGCGCCGAGGGCCTCGGCGTCGGCTGGGTGAGCTTCTTCGACGAGCGGCAGATGGTCGCGGAACTCGGCCTGCCCGAGCACCTGGAGGTCGTCGCGTACCTGTGCGTCGGGTACGTCGAGGAGTTCCCGGAGGAGCCGGAGCTGATGCAGGCCGGCTGGTCGCAGCGGCGCCCGCTGTCGTGGGTGGTCCACGAGGAGGAGTACGGCAACCGGGCGCTGCCCGGCGAGGAGCCGCACGACCTGCTGGAGGAGACGCTCCGCGGCATCCGCCCGCTGGACGCCAAGGCGCTCGGCGAGGCGTGGGAGCGGCAGAAGCGGATGACCAAGCCGGCCGGCGCGCTCGGCATGCTGGAGATCATCTCCGCGCAGCTGTGCGGCCTGTCCCGGATGTGCCCGCCGCCCGTTCCCGAACCCGCCGCGGTGGCGATCTTCGCCGGCGACCACGGGGTGCACGCCCAGGGCGTCACCGCGTGGCCGCAGGAGGTCACCACGCAGATGGTCGCCAACTTCCTGGCCGGCGGCGCGGTGTGCAACGCCTTCGCCAACCAGGTGGGCGCCGAGGTCTGCGTCATCGACGTGGGCGTCGCCGGCGAACTGCCCAGCACCCCCGGGCTGATGCCGCGCAAGGTGCGCCCCGGCACGGCCGACTTCACCGCCGGGCCCGCCATGAGCCGCGAGGAGGCGGTCCGTGCGCTCGAAGTCGGCATCGAGACCGCCCGCGACCTTGTCGCCGCGGGCAACAAGGCGCTGCTGACCGGTGAGATGGGCATCGCCAACACCACGACCTCGGCCGCGCTCATCGCGGTGTTCACCGGCGCCGACCCGACGGAGGTCACCGGCCGCGGCACCGGCATCAACGACGAGATGCACGCCCGCAAGGTCGACGTGGTACGCCGCGCCCTGGAACTCCACCGGCCCGACCCGGGCGACCCGATCGGCGTGCTGGCGGCCGTCGGCGGCCTGGAGCACGCCGCGATGGCCGGCCTGCTGCTGGGCGCCGCCGCCCTGCGTACCCCGGTCATCCTCGACGGCGTCAGCGCCGGCGCGGCGGCGCTGGTCGCCCGCGCCATCGCACCCGAGGTGCTCGCCGCGTGCATCGCCGGCCACCGCAGCGCCGAGCCCGGTCACATGGCCGCGCTCACCACGCTGGGCCTGCGGCCCCTGGTCGACCTCGACCTGCGCCTCGGCGAGGGCACGGGCGCGCTGCTCGCCCTGCCGCTGGTGCAGAGCGCGGCCCGGGTCATGCACGAGGTGGCGACGTTCGACGCCGCCGGGGTGACGGAGAAGGGCGTCACGACGACCGAACAAGCGCAATAAGGTGGACGTCCCGGGCGTGAGCCGCCAAGCCCGGGACGGTGCCAGGTGCCGGCGCCCGCCGGCCCGGGCGCCACGCCGTCCCCGACCCGCGCGCCGACCGACCCGCCGGCCAGCCACCAGCCGATCCGCCGGCGAACCCCTTCACGCCGGCTCAAGCCCGCTCGACGCGCACGACCCCCTCAAACCCGCCACCGGAGCAACGGAGCACCGGACCACGCGACACACCACCGCACACCCGCGTCACCGGACGCCGCACCGAGGAGCCGCAACGCCATGGAAGCCCACGACGCGCCCGCGTACCCCGTAGGACTGCGCCTGGCCGGCAGGCGGGTCGTGGTCCTGGGCGGCGGCCAGGTCGCGCAGCGGCGGCTGCCCGCCCTGGTCTCGGCGGGCGCGGACGTCGTCCTGGTCTCACCGACCGCGACCCCCTCCGTCGAGGCCATGGTGACGGCGGGGGAGGTGCGGTGGGAGCGGCGCCGCTACCAGGAGGGCGACCTGGCCGAGGCCTGGTACGCGCTGATCGCCACCACCGACGCCGAGGCGAACCGGGCCGCGTCCGCCGAGGCCGAGGCGCGCCGTGTCTGGTGCGTACGCAGCGACGACGCCGAGGCGGCGACCGCCTGGACCCCGGCGACGGGCCGTACCGACGGGGTGACCGTGGCCGTGCTGACCGGCCGGGACCCCAGGCGCTCGGCCGCGGTACGCGACGCGGTGGTCGCGGGACTGCGGGACGGCAGCCTGGTCGCGCCGCACCAGCGGACCAAGGCGGCCGGCGTCGCCCTGGTCGGCGGCGGGCCCGGCGACCCCGACCTGATCACCGTGCGCGGCCGCCGCCTGCTGTCCGAGGCCGACGTGGTGATCGCCGACCGGCTCGGCCCGCGCGACCTGCTGGACGAACTCCCGCCGCACGTTGAGGTGATCGACGCGGCGAAGATCCCCTACGGCCGGGCCATGGCCCAGGACGCCATCAACGCCGCCCTCATCGAGCACGCCAAGGCGGGGAAGGCGGTGGTCCGGCTCAAAGGCGGCGACCCCTTCGTGTTCGGGCGCGGCATGGAAGAGGCCGAGGCACTGGCCGCGGAGGGCATCGCCGTCACGGTGGTGCCGGGCATCTCCAGCTCGATCAGCGTGCCGGCCGCCGCCGGGATCCCGGTCACCCACCGGGGCGTCGCCCATGAGTTCACCGTGGTCAGCGGCCACGTCGCGCCGGACGACCCGCGCTCGCTCGTGGACTGGGGGGCGCTGGCCCGGCTGCGCGGCACCCTGGTGCTGCTGATGGCCGTCGAACGTGTCGGGCCGATCGCCGAGACCCTGATCGCGGGCGGCCGGCCGGCCGGCACACCGGTCGCCGTGATCCAGGAGGGCACCACGGCGTCGCAGCGCCGGGTGGACGCCACACTGGCGACGGTGGCGCGGACCGTCGCCGACCAGGGCGTACGGCCACCCGCGGTGATCGTCGTCGGCGACGTGGTCACGATCGGCGCGGGAGCCGGCGCCCATGGCTGAGCCGGTCGCCGTCGAGGACCCGGACGACCCGCGCCTGGCGGACTACACCGCGCTCACCGACGTCGAACTGCGCCGCCGCCGCGAACCGGCCGAGGGACTGTTCATCGCCGAGGGCGAGAAGGTCGTCCGCCGCGCGGTGGCCGCCGGCTACGCGATGCGGTCCATGATGCTGACCCCCAAGTGGTTCGGCGTGATGGCCGACGTGATCGAGGCGGCGACGGCGCCGGTGTACGCGGTCACGCCGGCGCTGGCCGAGCAGGTGACGGGCTACCACGTGCACCGCGGCGCCCTGGCCTCGATGGAACGCGCCCCGCTGCCCGACCCCGCCGCGCTGCTGGCCGCCGCGCCCCGCCGCGTCGCCGTCTTCGAGGACATGGTCGACCACGCCAACCTGGGCGCGGCCTTCCGCAACGCCGCCGCCCTCGGCGTGGACGCGGTCCTGCTCAGCCCCCGCTGCGCCGACCCCCTGTACCGGCGGTCCGTGAAGGTGTCGATGGGCGCGGTCTTCCAGGTCCCGTGGACCCGCTTCACCGACTGGCCCGTCGGCCTCGGCCTGCTGCGCGAGCACGGCTTCGTCACCGCCGCCTTGTGCCTGTCCGACCGGGCCGTCACCCTGGACGAGCTCGCCGCGCGCCGCCACGGCAGGCTCGCACTGCTGCTCGGCACCGAGGGCGAGGGCCTCACCCCGGGCGCCCTGCGTGCCGCCGACACCTGGGTGAGCATCCCGATGGCGGCCGGAGTGGACTCCCTGAACGTCGCCGCCGCCTCTGCGGTCGCCTTCTACGCGACCAGGCCCTGAGCGGCTACTTCACGCGGTCCAGGAAGCACAGCATCCGCTCGGACAGCAGCGCGGCGGCCGGCGCCTCGTACGACGGCAGGCTCGCGTCGGCGAACAAGTGGGCGGCGCCCGGGTACAGGAACAGCTCGGCGTCCTGCCCGGCCGCGGCCACCAGGTCGCGCGCCGCGGCCAGGTCCCCTTCGCCGGTGAATATCTCGTCGGCGTCCATGCCGTGGACCTGGACCGGCACCCCGCGCGGCCAGTCGCCGCCGAACTCGGACGGCGGCACGCAGGCGCTCAGCAGCAGCGCGCCCCTCGCGCCCGGCCGGGTCTGCGCCAGCATCTGGGCGGGCAGCACCCCCAGCGACATCCCGACGTACACCAGCTCCTCGGGCAGCGGTTCCACGGCGGCCCGCGCGCGCTCCAGGAGCGTGCCGAAACCGGTCTCCCGCGCGAAGCCGACGCCCTCCTCCAAGGTGCCGAAGGTGCGCCCCGCGTACAGATCCGGCACGTGCGCGGTGTGCCCGGCCCTCTCCAGACCGGCCGCGAACCCGCGCACACCGGTGGTCAGCCCGTGCGCGTGATGGAACACCACCACCTCGGCCATTGCCGCTCCCTTCCCCGTGCGGCGCCCCGGCGGCCCCGCCCGGTCCGAGTATCGCGCGGGGGGCCGACAACGGCGCCGCGGGCGCCGCCGCTACGGCGTCAGGTCCACCAGCCGCCCCAGCGCCGCCCGGTGGGCGCCGGGCGTGCCCAGCGCGATCTCGTCGGCCTTGGCCCGCTTCAGGAACAGGTGCAGCGGGTGCTCCCAGGTCATGCCGATGCCACCGTGGAGCTGCACCGCCTCCTCGGCGGCGTGCACGGCGGCCGTGGACGCGTACGAGGCCGCCACCGCGACCGCCACCGCGACCGCCACGGCGGTCTCCGCCGGGGCCCGCCCCCCGCCCACGAGTCCGTCGCCCGCGAGCCGGTCGGCCGCCGCCCTGGCCGCCGCCCGCGCCGAGACCACCTCCAGCCACACGTCGGCAAGACGGTGCTTGAGCGCCTGGTACGAGCCCACCACCCGGCCGAACTGGCGCCGCTCCTTCAGGTGGCGGACCGTCTCGTCCAGACACCACCCGGCGATCCCGAGCTGCTCCGAGGCGAGCAGTCCCGCGCCCGTCAGCAGCGCCCGGTCCAGCGCCTCGGCCGGCTCCGGCGCCGCCAGCGGTCGCCCCCGCACTCCCTCGAACCGCACGTCGGCCAGCGGCCGGGTCAGGTCCAGCGACACCACCGGCTCCACCACGGCGGCCCCTGCCGCCACCTCGTACAGCCCCGGCCCGGCAGGTCCCAGCGCGGGCACCACCAGCACGTCAGCCGCCAAGGCGTCCGCGACACTGGTCACCCGGCCCGTCAGCAGACCCGCGGCGTCCGCCCGTACCCCGGACGGGAACTTTCCGCCCGGCGCGGTGGACAGCGGCACGGCGAGCGCCCCCGCCACGCCCGAGGCGAGCCGCCGCAGCAGGGCCGCCACCGCGTCGTCGGCCGGGTCGCAGCCCAGCAGCGCGCGCACGGCCAGCACCGCACCGCCGAGGAACGGCACCGGCGCCACCGCCGCCCCCAGCTCCTCCAGCACCACCGCGGCCTCGCGGGCGGACGCGCCCTGCCCGCCCAGCTCCTCCGGCACCAGCAGCCCCGCGAGCCCCAGATCGGTGCCCAGCACGCGCCACAGACCGGCGTCGTACGCCGCCCCGGTCCCGATCCACGCCGGCATCGCGGCCGGGGCGCCGCGGTCGGCCAGCACACCGCGCACGGCGGCCCGCAGATCGTCCTCCACCTCGGAGTAGAGCAGGTTCATCGCGGCAGGTCCTTCCAGGCGACGTCCTTGTCGGTACGGGGCTCGGCGGGCAGCCCGAGCACCCGCTCGGCGACGATGTTGCGCAGGATCTCGGACGTGCCGCCCTCGATCGAGTTGCCCTTGGCCCGCAGGTAGCGGTAGCCCGCGTCGCGGCCGTAGAAGTCGACCGTCCGCGGGCGGACCATCGTCCAGTCGCCGTAGCGCAGCCCCTCCTCGCCGAGGAGCTCGACCTCCAGGCCGCTGGCGCGCTGGTTGATGCCGGCGAAGGCCAGTTTGAGGCCGGAGCCCTCCGGTCCCGGCGCGCCGGCCGCGAGCTGCTGCCGGGCGCGCTCGGCGGTCAGCCGCGCCACCTCCGCCTCCACCCACAGGCGCAGCAGCCGTTCGTGCAGCTCGGGCGTGCGCAGCTCCGGGCGCGCCCGCCAGGTCGCCGCGACCCTGCCGATCATGCCGCCCTCGCGGGGCAGCACGGTGCCGCCGATGGCCACCCGTTCGTTCATCAGCGTGGCCTGGGCGACGCGCCAGCCGTCGCCGACG
This sequence comes from Streptomyces sp. HPF1205, assembly GCF_020400825.1. Taxonomy (GTDB): domain Bacteria; phylum Actinomycetota; class Actinomycetes; order Streptomycetales; family Streptomycetaceae; genus Actinacidiphila. The sequence goes on along the minus strand of NZ_JAINVH010000004.1, from coordinate 72,892 downwards.
TCGCCCAGCCGGTGCGCGTCGGGCACCCGTACCCCGGTCAGGAACACCTCGTTGAACTCGGCCTCGCCGGTGATCTGCCGCAGCGGCCGCACCTCGACGCCGGGGTCGGTCATGTCGCAGACGAAGTACGTGATGCCCCGGTGCTTGGGCACGCCGGGGTCGGTGCGGGCGATGAGGATGCCCCAGCGGGCGTTGTGGGCGCCGGAGGTCCACACCTTCTGGCCGTCCACCACCCAGTCGTCGCCGTCACGCACCGCGCGGGTGCGCAGCCCCGCCAGGTCCGAGCCCGCGTCCGGCTCGGAGAACAACTGGCACCAGACCTCCTCGCCGGTCCACAGCGGGCGCAGGAACCGGCGCTTCTGCTCGTCCGTGCCGTAGCGCAGGATGGTCGGCGCGGCCATGCCCAGGCCGATACCGATGCGCCGCGGGTCGTTGTCCGGCGCGCCGGCCGCGGCCAGTTCGGCGTCCACCACCGACTGCAGGGCCCGCGGGGCGCCGAGACCGCCGAGGCCCTCGGGGAAGTGCACCCACGCCAGGCCCGCGTCGAACCTGGCCCGCAGGAACTCCAGCGGCTCGGTCGCCGCCGGATCGTGCGCGCCGAGCAGCGCCCGCACCGCCCGCCGCAGGTCCTCCTCGCCGACGGCCGCCCCCCGGCCGTCGTCCGCCGCCGTGGTCCTCGCCATGTGCCGCACCGCCCTTCCGGCTGCCCGATTCCCGTTGCCCCCGGCCGCTTCCCGTTGCTCAGCTCCCCGGGGAGCTGAGCAAGCGCTTGGTAACCTACGGTACGAGCGGCCGACCACGCCAGCCCGCCTGCGGGGCCGGTACGAGTGGGCACCGGGCGGTCACCGGGCCGGTGACGAGGCCCCGGTCAGCGGCCCGAGGCGGGGGCGGCGTCCGCCGCCTCATAGGACGCGGGCGACGCGGGCGACGCGGGCCGGACCGGCGGCGCCACCGGTGTCACCCGCGACGGCGCCGGTGTCCCGGCGGGCCGGCGCGCCGCGCCGGTGAGGCGGTCGCATCCTTGCAGCGCGGCGATGCAGACGGCCGCGAGCAGCGTCACGATCACGAAGACGAAGATCCGCTGCCGCATCAGCCTGCTCGACGCGGTGGCCGGGCGCCGGCCCGCGGACGTACGGACGGGTGTGCGCGGCGAGGGGTGCGTCGACCGGTCCTGGTAGCGGTCCTGCCGCCCGTCGTGCTGCCGGTCCTGTTGCGCGGGCGGCCTGCGGGCGGCCGGCGGGCGCGCGGAGGGGACGCCGTGCTCGGGCCGGAGCCCCGCGGGCGTGGGCCCGGCCGACGGGCGCCGCTCGGTGGGCTGCTGCGCGTACTCCTGCGCCCGGCGGCCGGTGGGCCGCTCCGGGCGCGGGCCCGCCGCCCGCGGGATGCCCTCCCGGCGCGGCGCCCCGATCCCGCGCGCCTCCCGGGCCGCGATCTCCGCCAGCCGCTCCGACAACTGGACCGTGCTGGGCCGGTCCGCCGGATCCTTGGCCAGGCAGGCGTACACCAGCGGCGCGAGCGAGTCCGGGACGCCGCCCAGGTCGGGTTCCTCGTGCACCACCCGGTACAGCATGACCTCGGAACTGCCCTGCCCGAACGGCGAGTCCGCGGTCGCCGCGTACGCCAGGGTGGCGCCGAACGCGAACACGTCCGTCGCCGGCGTGACCGCCGCCCCCCGCACCTGCTCCGGCGCGAGGAAGCCGGGCGAACCCACCGCCGTGCCCACGTGCGTCAGCGTCGAGGCGCCCGTCGCCCACGCGATGCCGAAGTCGATGATCCGCGGACCCTTGGGCGACAACAGGATGTTGGACGGCTTGAGGTCCCGGTGCACGACCCCCGCTTCGTGGACGGCGACCAGGCCCTCGGCCAGCGCCGCCCCGATGGAGGCCGCCTCGGCGGCGGGCAGCACCCCGTGCTCGGCGACCCGGTCGTGCAGCGAGGGACCAGGCACGTACTGCGTGGCGAACCACGGCCGTTCGGCCTCCAGGTCCGCGGCCACCAGCCGGGCCGTGCAGCCGCCCCGGATGCGCCGCGCCGCCGACACCTCACGCGCGAACCGCGACCTGAACTCCTGGTCCTCGGCCAGCTCGGGCCTGATCACCTTCAGCGCCACGCGCTGCCCGCGCTTGTCCGCGCCCAGGTACACGACACCCATACCGCCGGCGCCGAGGCGGCGGTGCAGCCTGTACACGCCGACGACTCGCGGATCCTCGCGGCGGAGCCGCATCATCGCCATGTCCCCTACCTCCCGTGGGGAGGCCCCACTCCACCGATCTCACCGGCCGGTTCCGGCCGCCCACAGCTTACGGACTCAGGTACCGATCCGCGCCGAAGGCCCGCAGGCGGCGGGCCGTGAATTGTCAGTGGGCGGTGGGAACCTGGAGATGGGGAAGCGAACCGCCAGCGGCCCCGCACCGCCAACGGACCGTCTGCCGAGGGGGAGTGACGCCGTGAAAGGTGACCGAGTGGAGATCGTCGTCGACGCGGGGGACAGCACCCGCGCCTACGAGGTGGTGGCCACCAGGGCCGGGCGCAGGGTCGAGACCGCGATCCGGCGCGGCGTGGTCGAGGTGAGCGAGGTGACGCGCAGCGGCACGGTGGTCCGCACCGCCCGCTTCATGGCCACCCGCGTACTCGCCCTCGTCGAACAGCCGGTGGAGCGGGAGGTCGGCCAGGAAGGGGACCAGGACCCGCGGACGAGGACCCCTCTCAGGGATGACCCCGGGGAAGGACGCTCGCGCCTCCACCCCAGGGAGTAGCCGCGCCCCGCGCCCTCATCCTTCCGGAGGCCCGGGAAGCGGTACGAGGGGCGGACGCCGGTGGCCCCGCCCACACCTAGATTGGAGGTCAAGCGGCGGACGCGCACTCGTCCCCCGAGGCCAAACGTCCGCCGCCCGTCGACATCGCAGACCACGCAGGACCCGACCACCGGCCACGGCCGCCGAGGTGGTCGCCCAGACGTCGTCCGCAGCCGGTCCCGAACGGGGCGCCGCGTTCAGGCGCCCCGGGCCCGGAAGAGCGGTCCGGGCCGGGGCTCGCCGGCACCACCCCGTGGGGACGGGGGTACGGCGGACGACTGCGGTTGCCCGGGTATCGCCCGATACCCGGGCATTACGCTCCCCTGTGCCCGCCTGGCGCGCTCGTGGCGCCCGCATGCCCGTGTGCCGGGAAAACGACAACAGGCGACGCGGTCCGCGCGGTTCGCGGACACACATCGCCTGTCGTAATGCGTGGACGATACTGGGATTGAACCAGTGACCTCTTCCGTGTCAGGGAAGCGCTCTCCCGCTGAGCTAATCGTCCGGGACGCCGCAATGGGCGTACCAAAGCCCCACGAGGGGCCGTGCGCGATACTGGGATTGAACCAGTGACCTCTTCCGTGTCAGGGAAGCGCTCTCCCGCTGAGCTAATCGCGCGAGGTGGTGCAGGATCGTACAGGCCCCGCGGGGCCGAGCCCCGCAGGGCTCCGTGGACGATACTGGGATTGAACCAGTGACCTCTTCCGTGTCAGGGAAGCGCTCTCCCGCTGAGCTAATCGTCCATGGAGGTGGAGACGGGATTTGAACCCGTGTAGACGGCTTTGCAGGCCGTTGCCTCGCCTCTCGGCCACTCCACCACAACAGCGGGGGAACCGGGACGATCCCCCACATCGAGCGGACGACGAGATTCGAACTCGCGACCCTCACCTTGGCAAGGTGATGCTCTACCAACTGAGCCACGTCCGCACAAGCGCCGCTGAACCTCGGTTCCTCGGCGACGACTGAACTCTAGCGGATTCCCGGGCCAGCTCAAAAATTTGTTTCCGCAGCGTGCCGGGCCAATGACAGGGAGACGACGACGAGGCCGCCGCCGCGGGCGCCGGCGGCGGCCCGCCTACACTCGGCCCCGGCCCTCGTACACCCAGCGGAGGAGCACCGTGCGTCACCTCGCACCCATGGCCCGTTTCGGTGGTCTCGTCGCCTCCGACCTGCGGGATGTCACCGACGACCTCGGTGCCCTGGACTCCACCGGTTTCTGGGCGGTCGCCGTGGGCTTCGACGGGCACGCGGTCTGCGCCCGCTTCGGCGACGTCCGCCCGGCCGGCGCCGCGCCCGCCCCGGACCCCGCCGCCTGGCACGGCCCCGACCCGGCCGCCTGGACCTCCGCCATGGACCGCGAGACGTACGAGAACGGCGTGCGCGCCATCCGCGAGCGCATCGCGACCGGCGAGGTGTACCAGGTCAACCTGTGCCGGGTGCTGACGGCCCCGCTGCCGCCGGGCGACGGCGGCGGCACCGGCGATCCGTACGGCCCCGACATCGACGCGCTGGGTGCCGTCCTGGCCCGCGGCAACCCGGCGCCCTACGCGGGCACGATCCGGCTGCCCGGGCACGGCGTCGAGATCGCCACCGCCTCGCCCGAGCTGTTCCTGCGGCGCCGCGGGCCCGTCGTGGAGTCCGGCCCCATCAAGGGCACCGCCCCCACCGCCGACCTGCTGCTCCCCAAGGACCACGCCGAGAACGTGATGATCGTCGACCTGGTCCGCAACGACCTGGGCCGCGTCTGCGCCACCGGCTCGGTCACCGTGCCGGCCCTGTGCGCGGTTGAGCCGCACCCCGGACTGGTCCACCTGGTCTCCACCGTGCGCGGCGAACTGCGGGCCGACGCGGGATGGCCGGAACTGTTCGCCGCCGCCTTCCCGCCCGGCTCGGTCACCGGCGCGCCCAAGTCCAGCGCGCTGCGGGTGATCCACGAGCTGGAGAACGCCCCCCGCGGCCCCTATTGCGGCGCCATCGGCTGGGTGGACGCCGACCGCGGCACCGCCGAACTCGCGGTCGGCATAAGGACGTTCTGGATCGACCGGACCGCCCCCGGCGGCCCCGTGCTGCGCTTCGGCGCCGGCGCCGGCATCACCTGGGGCTCCGACCCGGTCGGCGAGTGGGCCGAGACGGAATTGAAGGCCGCGCGCCTGCTGGCGGTAGCGTCGGAATCGGGCGGGGCCGCGCGGGCGGCCCGCGGGGCCGGAACAGGATCCGGCGGGGACCGGGAGCCGCTCACCGGGAGCGCGCACGGTACGAGCGAAGGGATGTTGCGGTGACCATCTGGCTTGACGGGGCGCTGCGGGACACCGGGGACGCGACGGTCTCGGTCCTCGACCACGGCCTGACCGTCGGCGACGGCGTCTTCGAGACCGTCAAGGTCGAAGGCGGCCGCCCCTTCGCCCTGACCCGCCACCTGAACCGGCTGACCCGGTCGGCCCGCGGCCTGGGCCTGCCGGAACCCGACCCGGAGGAGATCACCCGCGCCTGCGAGGCCGTGATCGCCGCCAACCCGATGCCCGCGGCCCGGCTCCGGATCACCTACACCGGCGGTCCCTCCCCGCTCGGTTCCGAACGCGGCGACGCGCCCGCCACCCTCGTCGTCGCCGTCGCCCCCGTCACCCTCGGGGCCGGCCCCACCGCGGTCGTCACGGTGCCCTGGACCCGCAACGAGCGCGGCGCCCTCACCGGCCTGAAGACCACCTCCTACGGCGAGAACGTGGTCGCGCTCGCCCGCGCCCGCGAGCAGGGCGCGACCGAGGCCCTGTTCGCCAACACCCGGGGCCGGCTGTGCGAGGGCACCGGCTCCAACGTCTTCGTCGTGGTCGGCGGGCGGCTGCTGACCCCGCCGCTGAGCTCCGGCTGCCTGGCCGGCATCACCCGCGAACTGGTCCTGGAGTGGGCGGGGGGCGAGGAGGCCGACCTGCCGCTCGGCGTGCTCGCCGAGGCCGAGGAGATCTTCCTGACCTCCTCCACCCGCGACATCCAGGCCGTACGCCGGGTCGACGACCGCGACCTGTCCCCGTCGCCCGGCCCGGTCACCGCCAAGGCGCAGCGCGTCTTCGCCGAGCGCGCGGCGGCCCACCCGAACCCGTAGCGCACCGCGGCCCGGCCGGAAGGCCGCTGAGGGACGCCGCGTCGCGTTCCGCGGGCAGGAGGCGAAGATCGCTGCCCCGCCCCGCCCCGGCGCGGTAGAACGGCACATGACCAGCGCGGCGACGACTCCGGGAGCGCGACCATGACGACGACCCTGAGACCGGCGGAACCCGAGCGCCCAGGACCGGACGGCGCCCGCTCGCGCACGTACCACGTGTGCGTCAACGGGCGCCCGGTCGGCGAGGTCGAGCTGAGCCGCGGCGGGCGCCACGGGCCGGACGTCGGACGCATCGCCGGCCTCGCGATCGACAGGGCCGGACGCCACCGGGGCCGCGGCACGGTGGCCGCGCTGGCCGGCGAGGAGGTGCTGCGCTCGTGGGGCTGCCGCCTCGTCGAGGCCGCCGTACCCGCCGACGCCCCCTACGCGCTGCGCATGGCCGCGTCCCTGGGCTACACGGAACGCAACCGCACCATGGCCAAGAAGATCACCGGCCGGCCCCGGCCGCTGCCGCCGGGCAGCTCCGCGCGGCCGATGGCGCGCGGCGAGTACGAGCCGTGGCTGGCCCGCGGCCACGAGGAGTACGTCGCGAAGCTCGCCGGCATGGGAGTACCGCGCGACCAGGCCGAGTACCGCGCGGCCCGGTCGGTCGAGGACCTCCTCCCGGCCGGTGCCCCCGCGCCGGGCACCGACCTCGTCGCCCTGGAGCACGACGGGGAACGCGTCGCCGGACTGTGGCTGCGCACCGCGGAACCCGCCTGGGTCCTCCAGGTCGAGGTCGACGCCGCCCATCGCGGCCGCGGCCACGGCCGCTCCATGATGCTCGTCGCGGAGAACCTGTGCCGGGCGGCCGGGACCCGGACCGTCGGCCTCAACGTGTTCGCCACCAACACCACGGCCCTGCGGCTGTACGAGTCGCTCGGCTACGCGACCGTCGACCGCCACTTCACCAAACCGCTGTGCTGAGGCACCGAACGGGCCGTGCCGGGCCGCGCCGGCGCCGAGCGGCGCGCGCCCTCTGCGGCCCGCTCGGCCCGTTCAGCCCCGCCCGGACAGCAGCCGGTCGGCGATCTCGATGATCCGCTCGCGCAGGCCCTCCTGGCTCTTGGAACCGTCGAGCAGTTCACCGCCGATCACGTAGGTGGGCGTGCCGGTCACGCCGATCGCCGTGCCCTCGGCCTGGTCGGAGTCGACCAGCAGCATGTGGCGGCCGTCGATGAGCGCGGTGTCCAGCTCGCCCGCGTCCAGCCCGAGCTCCGCGGCCACCTCGACCAGAAGCGGCTCGCCGCGCTCGGCCAGCTCCTCGACCCGGGCGAGCACCGCCTCCGCGTACGGCCAGGCGCGCCCTTGCGCGTACGCCTCCTCGAACGCCTGCGCCGCCGCGAGTGAGTGGCGGTGCTTGTCCAGCGGGAAGTGCCGGAGCTGGATGTCCAGCGCGTCGCCGTACCGCTCGCGCAGCGCGCGCAGGTCGGCGAGGGCCGCGCGGCAGTCCGGGCACTGCAGCTCGCACCACACTTCGAGGACGACGGGGGAGGCGGGGTGAGTCATGCGGTCAGTCTCCCACCACGGCGGGAGCACCCGCGCGAGGGTGCTCCCGAGCGCCGGGACCGTCCCTCCGAGGCGGGACCGTCACCGTCCCGCGGAGGAGGTCCGCCCGGCACCGGAGGAGGAGACGCCCCCGAGAATTCCCTGAGCCGGGGCCCGGACCGTGGCCGGTGGCGCGGGCCGCGAGGCACGATGGAGGGACGAGTGCCCGCCGGGACCCGCGCCCGGCCCCGCGGCGGGCCGCCGCACTGCCCCTGGGAGCCGCAGGATGCTGACCACGACACTGTGCGCCGCCCCGTCCGCGGCGGGCCTGGCCGTCGCGCTGCAGACCGCGTACCGCCGCCGCTTCCTGCGCGCCACCAGAATCGCCGCCGCCTCCCTGCTGCCCGTCGGCCTGGCCCTGGCCGGTCTCGTGACCCTCGGCCGCAGGGTGGGCACCGCTGTCGGCGACTGGGCCGCGGACCTCGTCCTCAAGCCCACGGTGTGGACCGGTTTCGCCGTCCTCGCCTGTTCCGCGCTGCTCTACGGGATCACCCGGCTGATCGGCGGCCGCGGGGCGGGCGGCCGGGACGGGGAGCACGGCCGGGAGACGGCCGCGTCCGCCGTGCCCGGCGCCCCGGCGCCGGCGCTGCCCCCGAGCAGCGGCCCGTCGCGGTCCAAGCGCCGCGGCTCCGGTGACAGCGGGCTGTCGGACTTCGCCGATGTCGAGGAGATCCTCAGGCGCCGCGGCATCTGACCGGCCACTTCCACCCGGTTCCGGCCGACTCTGCCCGCTTCCCCTGGTCCCCCCTGGTTCCGCCCGGTTCCGCCCGCTCACCCGGCGCCCTCCGCGCTCGTCCGAGAGGCGAACCGACGCACATTATCCGGGACGAGCTGTCTCGGCATGTGAGTTCCGGGATGCGAGACCCCAGGTAAACAGCGTTGTAAAGTCCGCGTGTTGGGCCCCGGGCGATCATGGACTGCGCGATCATCTCGCTGTGCTGCCGCCCCCCGCAGAAGACCTCGCCGACCCCGCGGCCCGGCCCCCGGCCGACGATCCGGCCGGCTTCGCCGCCGACGCCTCGGCCGGCTCTCCGGTCGGCTCCGCCGCCCGTTCCCCGGCCGGTTCCGCGTCTCCTTCCGCATCCCCGCACGCATCCCCGCACGCATCCCCGTCCGCGCCGCCTTCCGCGCGTCGTTCGACGACCGCCGTGGCGGCCGTGGTCCGCACGCCCGTGGCCGCCTCCCCGGCCGAGGAGCCGAAGGGATGCCTCTACGCGCTCTCCCAGCCGCCGCTGATGCTCTTCCTGTGCGTCATCGGCGCGCTGCTGGGCGCGGGCGCCGCCTGGGACCTGCTGGTCCTGTGAGTGCCGGTGCCGGTGCCGGTGCCGGTGCCGGTGCTGTGCGGGCCGGCGCCGTGGACGCGGCCCGCAGGCCCCCGGACGTCCCCGCGCAGGGCGCGGCGCCTCAGACTGCCGTCTCCCGGCGGCGGGCCCGGTACGCCGCCACGTGCAGCCGGTTGCCGCAGGTGCGGCTGTCGCAGTAGCGGCGCGAACGGTTGCGCGACAGGTCCACGAAGGCGCGCCGGCAGTCGGGCGCGTCGCACCAGCGCAGCCGCTCCCGTTCGCCCGCGACGATCAGGAACGCGAGCGCCATCCCGCAGTCCGCGCCCAGGTGGTCGGCCAGCGAGGCACCCGGGGCGAAGTAATGCACGTGCCAGTCGTAGCCGTCGTGGTCGGTCAGCCGGGGGGTGGTGCCGGCCTCGGCGATCATGGCGTTGAGCATGGCCGACGCCCGGTTGTCGTCGGTCGCCCGGAAGACCTCGGTGAACCTCGCGCGCATCGCGTGCACGGCGGTCACGTCGTCCTGGTCGAGCCGGCCCACCTCGCTGACCCGGTTGCGCTCCACGAACCCGCGCAAGCCGGCGACATCGCCGAGCGCCTCGCGCCCCTCGATCGAGGGCTGGGTGTTGACCAGGTCCACCACGCTGTCCAGCGCGCACCTGGTGTCATGGTTGATCAGCACGGAACGCTCCTGCCGTGGTCGGACGGCTGCGGTTCCGGGTGACTTTAGCGCGCGACGGCCCCGGCCGGGTGCCCGAGGGCGCCGCGGCCGCGGCTGTCACGGCGGACGGCGGGCGCGGGGCCGCGGTACGACCCCGTGTCCGGGGAGCGTTGCCGCCCCCGGGTCCGGCGCTACTGCTGGTGTCCGGGCGTCCCCCCGAGTAGGACGGCCGCGGACCGGGTACGGGGCTCAGCTCTCCGCGAGGATGTGCGAGAGCTCCGTGTCCAGATCGAAATGGCGGTGCTCGGTGCCCGGCGGCACCGCGGCGTCCGTCCGCTTCAGGAAGGACTCCAGGGCCCGCGCCGGGGCTTCGAGCAGGGCTTCGCCCTCCGGGGAGCTGAGGGCGATGCACACGACGCCCTGACCGTGGCTGCGGGACGGCCAGACCCGGACGTCGCCGGTGCCGGTGGGGCGGTGCAGCCCCTCGGCGAGCAGGTCGCGGGCGAACACCCATTCGACCGTCTCTTCGGCACCGGTGTGGAAGGTGGCGTGCACGGCATACGGATCGGCCGTGTCGTACCGCAAGCCCGCGGGCACGGGCAGTGAGGATTCGCTCGACACAACGAGGCGCAGGTGCAGCTCGCAGCTGACCGTGGTGTTCATAAGCGCCAAGGCCTTTCGCTCAGTGTGCGCTCGGGGATTCGCACGTCGGCGAAATCGACATGCCACCTGCGGGGACGTTGTAAACCCCTCTGAGCGGTTTGTGAGGCTTCTGGTACCTCGTCCGGCCCAGCCCGCGGACCTGCCGGAGGGCCGTCGCGGGGGTGCGGCAAAAGTCGTACGTTTGGCTCCGCGACTACGCTCGGTAGCGGATGGGGGTCGCGCGGCCCCGGCACCCTGACGCGGACGAAAGACGGGCGGGGTGACGGCCGAGGGGACGGGCGGGGTGACGGGCGGTTGGCGGGAAGCGCCGGCGGCGGCCCCGGGGGGCCGCCGCCGGGTGGTCGGGAGCACCCTCCGGGTGGGGTAATCTTGCTGGCGCAGGCGCGATTAGCTCAGCGGGAGAGCGCTTCGTTCACACCGAAGAGGTCACTGGTTCGATCCCAGTATCGCGCACCAACCCCGCCGTTTCCCGCCCCCGGACGCGGGCGGATGCGCACACTGGTCCCATGGACTGGAGTCACTACCGCTTCCGCAGTGTGTGGCACCTCGACGCCGAGCCCGACGCGGTCTACCGCGTCCTCGAACGTCCCGACTTCTACCCCCGGTGGTGGCCGCAGGTCCGCGAGGTCCGGCAGACCGGCGAGACCAGCGGGGTGCTCCGGTTCCGCTCCCTGCTCCCGTACGACCTGGTGGTCACGGCCCGCTCCACCCGGCAGGATCCGGCGGGGCGCGTCCTCGAGGTCGCCATGACCGGCGATCTGGAGGGGTGGGTCCGCTGGACCGTCCTGGCCGGCGGGCGCCCCGCCGCGACCCGGCTGCTGTTCGAGCAGGAGGTCGTGGTCCGCAAGTTCCTCATGCGCCTGCTCGCCGTCCCCGGCCGCCCCTTCTTCCGCGCCAACCACGCCCTGATGATGCGCGCCGGCCGCGACGGCCTGCGGGCCTGCCTCGCCGCCGACCCGGCCGATCCGCCGTCCCCGGCCGCTGGACCGCCCGCGGCGGCCGACGACGGCCCGGGGCCGCTGCCGGGCGGCGCGGGCGGCGCGGACCATGTGGTTTGAAGCGCACCGCCCTTCGCCTGTATGGTTCTGACGTCCCGGGCGATTAGCTCAGCGGGAGAGCACTTCGTTCACACCGAAGGGGTCACTGGTTCGATCCCAGTATCGCCCACCGGAAAGAAGGCGGGGCATGTCCGCGAGAACGCGGATGTGCCCCGCCTTTTCCGTGTGCCACGTGCCGCCGTCGTCCCGGGGCGTCCGCGGCGCGCTCAGGCCGCGGCCGGGGAAGTGGGGGCCGGGCGCAGGGGCCAGGCGGGGTCGCGGTGTTCCGGGGAGCCGTCGCGGGCGGGCCGGGACTCGATGCCGGGGGACTGGGCGGCGTGCCAGACCGCCTGACGCGCGTGGAGCTCGGCGGTGGTCATCGGGGCGAGGCGGTCGGCGTAGCGCCGGCCGATGGCCCGTACGAGGGCCAGGGACGCGGTCGCGTCGGCCGCCGCGTCATGGGCGCCGGTCGGCGGGACCTGGTAATGCTCGCAGAGGTCGGCGAGGGCGCGGCGGCCCTCGCGGTACCTGTCCAGGTGCTTGTCCAGCACCCGCGGGTCGAGCACGTGCCAGCCGGAACCGGCGACGTACGACCGCAGCGAGGTGTTCCGGTGCCGGGTCAACTCCCGGTCCAGCACCGTCAGACCGAAGGGCGCGTCCATCACCACCAGGGGCACGCCGGCGGCGCTGACCCGGGCCAGCTCCCCGGCCACCTCCTCCAGCACCGGGCCGGGCGGCCGCCCGTACAACCGCAGGAACTCCTCGGACAGGCCGTGCACCGCCCTCGCCGCCCGCGGCACGGGAACACCCGGATCCACCAGCCATCGGACCACTTCGGCCGACCGGTCCGCGCCCGGTTCGACGACCAGCGCGGCGGAGACGATCCGGTCCGTCTCCACGTCCACCCCCGTCGTCTCGGTGGCGAAGGCGGCCAGCGGACCCTCGTACCAGCGCGGCATGGCGTGCTCCCCAAGTGCATGAATAAAGGATTTCCAGGGGATGTTCGGGAGGAGTACGGCAACTCCCCACCAATGGTGTACCCATGACGGGACGTCGACGAACCGGGATACTTCGCGAGTTTGCGCAGGTCGGAAGGCCAATACGAGGGAGAAAACGTACGAGTCACGCACTGTTGTACGCACGAGCGGACTCGTTCCCCGCGCTCCGGGGACCCGGCCGCGGGGCCTGCTCGGCACCCGCCCGGCGTCCCGCCCGGCGCCGGCCTCCGCCAGGCGGTGCCCCGCCCGGCAACCCCGGCAACCCCCGCAAGAAGGCGCCGGACGCCGTGCGCCCGCCACGGGCCCGGTGCACCGCCCGCACCGCCCGCCGCGGGGCCCCGGGTGCCGCTCGGCCCCCGCGTGCCGTATGCCTTCGCGGGCACGCCTCCGGTCTCGGTACGATTCACCGGTGCGGCCCCTCGCCGCGCGACGGCGTCACGCGGGCGGGGCCCCCGTACCATCCGCACGACGACCCGTACCGACCGTACCGACCCGTATCACGGACCTCAGTCAGGAGCAGACCCGTGTCAGACCTCCGAGTGATCATCACACGCGATTCCGCCGAACCGGAAGAGCGGCTGGTCACGACGGGGACGACGGCGGCCGACCTGTTCCCGGGCGAGCGCTCGGTGGTCGCGGCCAGGGTCGGCGGCGAGCTGAAGGACCTCGGTCACGTCCTCGCCGACGGCGACCGGGTCGAGCCCGTGGAGATCACCAGCCAGGACGGCCTGAACATCCTGCGCCATTCCACCGCGCACGTCATGGCCCAGGCCGTGCAGGAGATCTTCCCCGAGGCCAAGCTGGGCATCGGCCCGCCGATCAAGGACGGCTTCTACTACGACTTCGACGTCGACAAGCCCTTCCACCCCGACGACCTCAAGGCCGTCGAGAAGAAGATGCAGGAGATCGTCAAGCGCGGCCAGCGCTTCTCCCGCCGCGTCGTCACCGAGGACGAGGCCCGCGCGGAACTGGCCGGCGAGCCGTACAAGCTGGAGCTGATCGGCCTCAAGGGCTCCTCCGCGACCGCCGGCGAGGGCGCGGACGTCGAGGTGGGCGGCGGCGAGCTGACCATCTACGACAACCTCGACGCCAAGACCGGCGAGCTGTGCTGGAAGGACCTGTGCCGCGGCCCGCACCTGCCCAGCACCCGGCTGATCCCGGCGTTCAAGCTGATGCGCAACGCGGCCGCGTACTGGCGCGGCAGCGAGGCCAACCCCATGCTGCAGCGCATCTACGGCACCGCCTGGCCCACCAAGGACGAGCTCAAGGCCCACCTGGACTTCCTGGAGGAGGCCGCCAAGCGCGACCACCGCAAGCTGGGCACCGAGCTCGACCTGTTCTCCGTCCCCGAGCCGATCGGCTCCGGCCTGGCCGTCTTCCACCCCAAGGGCGGCATCGTCCGCCGGGTGATGGAGGACTACTCGCGCAGGCGGCACGAGGAGGAGGGGTACGACTTCGTCTACACCCCGCACGCCACCAAGGGGAAGCTGTACGAGATCTCCGGGCACCTGGACTGGTACGCGGACGCCATGTACCCGCCCATGCAGCTCGACGAGGGCACGGACTACTACCTCAAGCCCATGAACTGCCCGATGCACAACCTGATCTTCGGTGCGCGCGGCCGGTCGTACCGTGAACTGCCGCTGCGCTTCTTCGAGTTCGGGACCGTGTACCGGTACGAGAAGTCGGGCGTGGTGCACGGCCTGACCCGGGCGCGCGGCTTCACCCAGGACGACGCGCACATCTACTGCACCCGCGAGCAGATGGCCGACGAGCTGGACTCGACGCTGACCTTCGTGCTCAACCTGCTGCGGGACTACGGGCTCACCGACTTCTACCTGGAGCTGTCCACCAAGGACGAGACCAAGTTCGTCGGCAGCGACGAGGTCTGGGAGGAGGCCACGGAGACCCTGCGGAAGGTGGCCGAGAAGCAGGGACTGCCGCTGGTGCCCGACCCGGGCGGCGCGGCCTTCTACGGGCCGAAGATCTCGGTGCAGACCCGGGACGCCATCGGGCGGAACTGGCAGATGTCCACCATCCAGCTCGACTTCAACATGCCGGAGCGCATGGGCCTGGAGTACACCGCGGCGGACGGCTCGCGGCAGCGGCCGGTCATGATCCACCGGGCGCTGTTCGGCAGCATCGAGAGGTTCTTCGCGGTCCTGCTGGAGCACTACGCGGGCGCCTTCCCGGCCTGGCTCGCGCCCGTCCAGGCGGTCGGCATCCCCGTGGGCGACGCGCACGTGTCCTACCTGCAGGAATTCGCGGCCGAGGCCAAGCGCGAGGGGCTGCGGGTCGAGGTGGACGCGTCGTCGGACCGCATGCAGAAGAAGATCAGGACCTGGCAGAAGCAGAAGGTGCCGTTCATGATCATCGTGGGCGACGAGGACATGTCCAACGGCACGGTGTCCTTCCGCTACCGCGACGGCTCCCAGGAGAACGGGGTCCCCCGCGACCTGGCCCTGCGCAAGATCGTCGACGTGGTCGAGCGCCGCGTCCAGGTGTGACCGCGGACTCCTGTCGGCGGACTTCTGAGGGCGGCCCCCCGGCGCGTTCAAGGCGCCGGGGGCCTCTTCTCGTCCTCCCGCGTGAACACCTGCAGCAGCCACGAGGAGAACGAGCCGGTCACCGCGCCCAGCAGCGCCAGGCCCAGGAACATCAGCAGTCCCGCGACGACGCGGCCGCGGGTGGTGACGGGGGTGGCGTCGCCGTAGCCGACGGTGGTGATCGTGGAGCAGGCCCACCACACCGAGTCGCCGAAGGTACGGATGTTGGCGCCCTTGGCGTACCGCTCCGCCTGATAGACCGACAGCGCGGCGGCGAAACCGAGCAGGAGGGCGCTCAGGCCGGCGTACGAGATGACGCGGCCGTACAGGCTCAGCCGGGGTTGCGCGCGGCGGCGCTGGAGCACCTGGTAGAGGTCGACGATGCGCAGCGGGCGCAGCAGGGGCAGGAACAGCACCACCGTGTCGAGCAGGTTGTCGCGGACGTACGCGGGGCCGAAGCGCCGGCCGCTGAGCCGCCAGCGGACCACGTAGTCCAGCAGGAAGTACCCCCAGGTGGCGACGACGACCGACTTGAGCGCCATGTGCACCGCCGCGGGCAGCCCGGGGTCGAGGACGTGGACGGCGTAGGCGGCGAGGAACAGCAGCGACGCGAAGAACAGGGGGATCTCGCTGCGGTTCTCCCACCGGGTCAGGCGGGTGTCGGCGTCCATCCGGCCAGGATCGCCGGGCGGTGGGGGTGACGGGCCCGGCGACACGCGACCGGGGCCGGAAGTCCTATGCTGATCCGCATGACGAGTGAGCCGGAGCAGCAGCCCGGGGCGGGGGTGCCGGACGCGTTCGAGCGGCTGTGGACCCCGCACCGGATGGCGTACATCCAGGGCGAGAACAAGCCCACCGGCCCCGGTGCCGGAGACGGATGCCCGTTCTGCGCGGTCCCGGCCGAGTCCGACGAGGACGGACTGATCATCGCGCGGGGCGAGCACGTGTACGTGGTGCTCAACCTGTACCCGTACAACAGCGGGCACCTCATGGTGGTGCCGTACCGGCACGTGGCCGACTACACCGACCTGGACGAGGCCGAGACGCGGGAACTGGCCGCGCAGACCAAGCGCGCGATGACCGCCCTGCGCACCGCGTCGGGCGCGCAGGGCTTCAACATCGGCATGAACCAGGGCTCGGTGGCCGGCGCGGGTATCGCGGCGCACCTCCACCAGCACGTGGTGCCGCGCTGGGGCGGCGACGTGAACTTCATGCCCGTCGTCGGCCACACGAAGGTCCTGCCGCAGCTCCTCCAGGACACCCGCAAGATGCTCGCCGACATCTGGCCGTCGTGACCGCCGCCGTGCCGGCGGTCACGACGCGACCGCCGGCTCAGGCGTCGTAGAGGTCCGCCTTCGAGGGCTCGACGCCCTGGACCAGCCCGCTGAGGACCATCGAGCGGCTGGTGAAGTGCGAGGTGTCCACCCCGTTCTCCTGCATGACCTGGATGGCGGCGGCGTGCACGGCCCGCAGCACGGGCGTGGCGGCCCGCAGCGCGTCGTCGGCCATGAAGCGGTGCGCCCAGGGCTTGTCGGCCCAGGTGTGGCGCAGGCCGAACGGCTCGGGCAGCTTCAGGGTGCCGCCGAGGTAGTCCAGGACCGGCGGGAACCAGGTGAGCGGGGCGCGGGCGGCCAGGCGCACCACCTCGGCCGGCTCGATCAGCGGCAGGGCGACCTTCTTGGTCTCCCAGAACCGCACCGTCTTGCTGACCGTCTTCTCCTTGGCCGGCGGGCCGGAGGTGAACAGGCCGTTGACGGGGCCGAGCGCGTGGCCGGTGACCTCCACCCGCAGGGTGCTGGCCAGGACCGTGACGGTCACCATGAGGGTGATCACCAGGTTGCCGTCCCACAGGGTGAACTGCGTGCCCAGGTAGTGCCGGTTGCCCTTGCCGAACTGCTGCTCGTTGCAGATCCGCTGGATCTCGAAGTCCTTGACGGTGTAGCCCTCGACGTCGGAACCGGTCGGGCGGCTGATCTTGCCCGCCTTCTCGCCTATCGGGACCACGATCCAGTGCCGTATGGACGGCTTGGGGAAGCCGCCGGTGTGCAGCGGGCCGCGCTCCAGCATCCGCAGCCGGTCGTGGATGGCGCGGACGACGTCCCAGCTCCGGAACGGGTTGATCTCCTTCAGCCCCTCGACGGGGATCAGCTCCTCGGCCATCTGCCAGCTCGCCCAGCGGGTGCCCATGCCCAGTATTCCCTTGGGGCCGGCGTAGAAGACCACGTTGCTGTTCTGCTCGGCGGCCAGCTTGGCGAAGCTCTGCCGCAGGGTCTCGGCGCGCACCTGGCCGGGGTTGCGGGGGACCGCCTCGGGGATCTTCGCGCCGATCCCGCTGCCGCCGGCCAGGTCGGCCCAGCGGGCCCGCAGGTCCTTCGCGGTGCTCTCGCAGATCCGCTTGGCCACGTACCACCCGATCACCGGGGCGATCATCACCACCCGGCAGTAGAGCTGCCAGAAGCCGCTGAAGGGCGGCCTGATCGCCATCAAGGCGGTGAAGGCGACCGCCACGGCGATCACGACGCCGCCCAGCGCCCCCGCCCTGCTGCCCTTCTCCCGCAGCGAGACCAGCGACCTGCGGAGCTGGAAGGCGCCCAGCCACAGCAGCACGCCGGGCAGGAACAGCAGCCCCGAGACGACCATGATGACGGTCAGCCGGATGTCGCGCTCCTGCCGGATGCGGTTGGCCGCCAGGCAGTGCTCGACCACGGTCTGCGGCTCGATCCCGAAGGACTGCACCACCTGCTCGCGCCCACCGCCGAGCATCCTGACCTGGACCGCCCGTCCCCACGCCTCGCCGAGGTTGGGCTCGAACAGCCGCAGCCGGGGGGCGGTGACCGACGCGCTGTCGTTGATGTCGACGAGCGCGGTCACAGCGGAGTCCCGGTAGGCGGCCGAGGCCAGCGCCTGGGTCGCGCCCGTCTCCCCGTCGGAGCCCAGGAGCGGCACCTGCGCCCCCGGGCTGAAGTCGAACCCGTCCGTCACCGCAAGCCCCCACTCCGCCGTCCGCACGGCACGGCACGACACGCCTCACGTCCACCGCTCCGACCGGACCGTTCCCCGCCGACGCCCACGTCACACGTTCGGAGCACTGTCCACATTAGCGGCGGGGCGGCCCGCGGTGGGGGCGCGAGCCGCCGATTGGCCTCGATCCGGGGACAACTGACACGACGTCACCGTCAACCGGACGCTCTCACGCTCACCCTGGCTCATCGGGCGTGCGCGTGCGCCTCCTCGTCCTGCTGCTCGCGCAGCTTCGCCGCGAGCTGCGGCGGCATCGGCTCGTGCCGCGCGTAGCGGCGGCCGAACCGACCGGTGCCGTGCGACAGCGACCGGAGGTCCACCGCGTAGCGGCCGATCTCGATCTCGGGCACCTCCGCGCGGATCAGGGAACGGCCGCCGGGTGCCTGCTCGGTGCCCAGCACCCGGCCACGCCTGCCGGACAGGTCGCTCATGACGGGCCCCACGTACGCGTCCGGCACCATGACGGTGACCTCCGCGACGGGTTCCAGCAGGTGGATGCGGGCGCCCGCGGCGGCCTCGCGCAGCGCGAGCGCGCCCGCGGTCTGGAAGGCCGCGTCGGAGGAGTCCACCGAATGCGCCTTGCCGTCGACCAGGGTGACCCGGATGTCGACCACGGGGAACCCGAGCGCCACCCCGCGCGCGGCCTGGGCGCGTACGCCCTTCTCGACCGAGGGGATGAACTGGCGCGGCACGGCGCCGCCGATCACCTTGTCCACGAACTCGATGCCCGAGCCCACCGGCAGCGGCTCGACCTCGATGTCGCAGATCGCGAACTGGCCGTGGCCGCCGGACTGCTTGACGTGCCGGCCGCGGGCGGCCGCGGAGGCGCCGAAGGTCTCGCGCAGCGGCACCTTGTACGGCACGGTGTCCACCCGCACGCCGTAGCGGCCGCGCAGCCGCTCCAGCGCCACGTCGGCGTGCGCCTCGCCCATGCACCACAGGACGACCTGGCGGGTGTCCTGGTTCTGCTCCAGCCGCATCGTCGGATCCTCGGCCACCAGCCGCGACAGGCCCTGGGACAGCTTGTCCTCGTCGGCCTTGCTGTGCGCCTCGATCGCGACCGGCAGCAGCGGATCGGGCATCTGCCAGGGCTCCATCAGCAGCGGGTGGTCCTTGGCGGACAGCGTGTCACCCGTCTCGGCGCGGCTCAGCTTGGCCACGCACACCAGGTCGCCGGCCGCCGCCGACGGCACCGGCCGCTGCAGCTTGCCGAACGGCGAGGACAGCGCGCCCACCCGCTCCTCCACGTCGTGGTCCTCGTGCCCGCGGTCCTCCATGCCGTGCCCCGAGACGTGCACCGTCTCGTCGGGCCGCAGGGTGCCGGAGAACACCCGGACCAGGCTGATCCGGCCGACGTACGGGTCCGAGGACGTCTTCACCACCTCGGCGGCCAGCGGGCCGGCCGGGTCGCAGGCCAGGCCGGGCTCGCTGCCGCCGTCGGGGCTGGTCACCGCGGGGACCTCGCGTTCCAGCGGGGTGGGGAAGCCCCCGGTGACCAGTTCCAGCAGTTCGAGGGTGCCCAGGCCGTGCCGGGCGCCGTCGGCGGCGGGCGCGGCGGGCAGCACCGGGTAAAAGGTGCCGCGGGCCACCGCCCGCTCCAGATCCGTGATCAGCGTCTTGACGTCGATCTCCTCGCCGCCGAGGTAGCGGTCCATGAGGGTCTCGTCCTCGCTCTCGGCGATGATGCCCTCGATGAGCCGGTTGCGCGCCTGCGTCAGCTCCGGGAGCAGACCGGGGCCGGGCTCGGCCTCGCGGCGCTCGCCGGAGGCGTAGTCGTACACCTTCCGCGACAGCAGCCCCGCCAGGCCGGTGACCGGGGCGTGGCCGTCGGGCCCCGCCGGGCCGTGCACGGGCAGGTACAGCGGCAGCACCGCGTCGGGGTCGTCGCCGCCTAGCTCCGCGGCGCACTGCGCGGCCGTCTCCTCGAAGCCGGCCCGCGCCGACTCCAGGTGCGTGACGACCACCGCGCGCGGCATCCCGACGGCCGCGCACTCCTCCCACACCATCCGGGTCGCGCCGCCGATGCCCTCGCCGTCCTGCGCGGCCGAGACCACGAACAGCGCCGCGTCCGCCGCCCGCAGCCCGGCCCGCAGCTCCCCGACGAAGTCCGCGTAGCCCGGCGTGTCCAGCAGGTTGACCTTGATGCCGCCCCATTCCACCGGGACGAGGGAGAGCTGGACCGAGCGCTGCTGCCGCTGCTCGATCTCGTCGTGGTCGGAGACCGAGCCGCCGTCCTCGACGCGGCCGGCCCGGTTGACCGCCCCGGCGGCCAGCGCCAGGGCCTCCACGAGTGTCGTCTTTCCGGCTCCGCTGTGGCCGACCAGCACCACGTTCCGTACCGTCTCGGGGCGGTCGGCCGCCGGTGCCCTTCCGGCGGCTCCCGGCTGTACGTCTCTCCTGTCGGATGCACCACCCATGTGCTCTCGCCTCCCGGTCCAGGGGAGCGCGATGGGGAGACCCGGTCAGGCCTCCTCATCGACGCCTGCGGTCTTTCGACCTTCCCACGACGGTCACGGTGCGTCCATACGTCGCACATCTGCCGGTAGGGTCGGCCGTCCGGGCAACGCCCCGCGCGTCCGGGGCCCGGCGGCTGGCTACGATGGGCCATCCCGGTGGCCGATCCGGCCGCCGTGTTCGATGTCAGCTCAGATGTCAGCTCAGACGTCACCCCCGTGACGTCACCGAACCACCGAGCCAGTCGGGAAGGCCATGCTGAACAAGTACGCGCGTGCGTTCTTCACGCGTGTTCTCACGCCGTTCGCCGCGTTTTTGCTGCGCAAGGGGGTCAGCCCCGACGCGGTGACCCTGATCGGGACAACCGGGGTCGTGGCGGGCGCGCTGGCCTTCTACCCCAGGGGGCAGTTCTTCTGGGGCACGGTGGTCATCACCCTGTTCGTCTTCTCGGACCTGATCGACGGGAACATGGCCCGCCAGGCCGGCCGCAAGAGCCGCTGGGGCGCCTTCCTGGACTCCACCCTCGACCGTGTCGCCGACGGGGCCGTCTTCGGCGGCCTGGCCATGTGGTACGCGGGCAAGGGCGACGACTTGGTGCTCTGCGCGGTCACGATCTTCTGCCTGGCCAGCGGCCAGGTGGTGTCGTACACCAAGGCGCGCGGCGAGGCGATCGGACTGCCGGTCGACGTCAACGGCCTGGTGGAGCGCTCCGAGCGCCTGGTGATCACCCTGGTGCTGTGCGGCCTGTCCGGCTTCCACCGCACCTTCGGGGTGCCCGGCATCCAGTGGCTGCTGCCGATCGCCCTGTGGGTGGTGGCCGCGGGCAGCCTGGTCACGCTCGTCCAGCGGGTGGTCACCGTGCGCCGCGAGGCCGCCGAGGCCGACGCGGCCGACGCGCTGCGGGCCGCCGAGCACCGGAGCGGCGTGTGAAGGAACGCCTCACCGACGGCATGTACGGGCTCGGCTGGAGCGCCGTCAAGGCGCTGCCCGAGCCCGCCGCCCGCGCGCTGGGCCGCACCATCGCCGACACGGCCTGGCGGCAGCGCGGCAAGGGGGTGCGCCGCCTGGAGTCGAACCTGGCCCGCGTGGTGCC
This sequence comes from Streptomyces sp. HPF1205, assembly GCF_020400825.1. Taxonomy (GTDB): domain Bacteria; phylum Actinomycetota; class Actinomycetes; order Streptomycetales; family Streptomycetaceae; genus Actinacidiphila. The sequence continues at coordinate 51,663 of NZ_JAINVH010000004.1, read as the reverse complement.
GGACGCCGGTCCCGAGCGGCTGCGCGAGCTGTCCAGGGCGGGCATGCGCTCGTACCTGCGCTACTGGATGGAGTCCTTCCGGCTGCCCGCCTGGAGCAAGGACCGCATCCGCGGCGGCTTCGACCCCGAGGACGTGCACCACCTGACCGACGGGCTGGCCGCGGGCAACGGCGTCATCCTCGCCCTCCCGCACATGGCCAACTGGGACCTGGCCGGCGCCTGGGTCACCACCGCGCTGGAGACGCCCTTCACCACGGTCGCCGAGGTGCTCAAGCCCGAGAGCCTCTACCACCGCTTCGTCGCCTACCGCGAGGGCCTGGGCATGGAGGTGCTGCCGCACACCGGCGCCGCCGCCTTCGGCACGCTCGCCCGGCGGCTGCGGGCCGGCGGCCTGGTCTGCCTGGTGGCCGAGCGGGACCTGTCCGCGCGGGGCGTCGAGGTCGACTTCTTCGGAGAGAAGACGCGCATGCCGGCCGGACCCGCGGCGCTCGCCCAGCAGACCGGCGCCCTGCTGCTGCCCGTCACCCTCTGGTACGACGACTCGCCCGTCATGCGGGGCCGGGTGCACCCGCCGGTGCCGGTCCCGCCCAGCGACGAGCGGGCCGTGCGCACCGGCGTGATGACCCAGGCCCTCGCCGACGCCTACGCCTCGGGGATCGCCGCGCACCCCGAGGACTGGCACATGCTGCAGCGGCTGTGGCTGGCGGACCTGCCCGCCCGGGACCCCCGGCCCGACGCCGGTCCGGCGTCCGGGCGGCCCCCCGCCCCGCGCGACCCGAAGACGGCGACGGAAACCGGGACGGCGACGGAAACCGAGACGGAGACGGAGACGACGTGAGGATCGGGATCGTCTGCCCGTACTCGTGGGACGTGCCCGGCGGCGTCCAGTTCCACATCAGGGACCTTGCCGAGCATCTCATCGCACTGGGCCACGAGGTCTCCGTCCTCGCGCCCGCCGACGACGAGACCCCGCTTCCGGACTACGTGGTCTCGGCCGGGCGGGCCGTGCCCGTGCCGTACAACGGCTCGGTGGCCCGGCTCAACTTCGGCTTCCTGTCCGCGGCGCGGGTGCGCCGCTGGCTGCACGAGGGCCGCTTCGACGTCATCCACATCCACGAACCCGCCTCCCCCTCGCTCGGCCTGCTGTCGTGCTGGGCCGCGCAGGGCCCCATCGTGGCCACCTTCCACACCTCCAACCCGCGCTCGCGCGCGATGATCGCCGCGTACCCGATCCTGCAGCCCGCGCTGGAGAAGATCCGGGCCCGGATCGCGGTCAGCGAGTACGCGAGGCGCACCCTGGTCGAGCACCTCGGCGGGGACGCGGTGGTCATCCCCAACGGCGTGGACGTCGACTTCTTCGCGCGGGCGGAGCCGAAGCCGGAGTGGCAGGGGCAGACGATCGGCTTCATCGGCCGGATCGACGAACCCCGCAAGGGCCTGCCCGTCCTGATGAGGGCGCTGCCCGCGATCCTCGCCGAACACCCGGGCGCCCGCCTGCTGGTGGCCGGGCGGGGCGACGCCGAGGAGGCACTCGGGTCGCTGCCCGCGCCGGTACGGGACCGGGTGGAGTTCCTCGGCATGGTCAGCGACGAGGACAAGGCGCGGCTGCTGCGCAGCGTCGACCTCTACGTCGCGCCCAACACCGGTGGCGAGTCCTTCGGCATCATCCTGGTCGAGGCCATGTCCGCGGGCGCGCCCGTGCTCGCCAGCGACCTGGACGCCTTCGCCCAGGTGCTCGACCAGGGCGCGGCCGGCGAACTGTTCGCCAACGAGGACGCGGACGAACTCGCCGCCGCCGCGGTCCGGTTGCTGTCCGACCCCGCCCGCCGCGCCGAACTGCGCGCCCGCGGCAGCGCCCATGTGCGCCGCTTCGACTGGTCCGTCGTCGGCGGCGACATCCTCGCCGTCTACGAGACGGTCACCGACGGCGCGGCGAGCGTGGCGGCCGACGAACGCACCGGGCTGCGCGGGCGGTTCTGGCTCGCCCGGGACTGATCCACCCGCGTCCACCCGCCGTCACCCGCCTCCCGCTGGTACGACCGTTGTGAACCGGCCCGAACGGGGCACCGCCCGCGCCGGTAGCCTTGCCGCCCGTGACCACCACCATCATCCTGATCGCCGTCGCCCTGGTCGCCGTCGGCCTGTACCTGAGCTGGACGGCCGGCCGTCTGGACCGGCTGCACGCGCGTATCGACGCGGCGCGGGCCGCGCTGGACGCCCAGTTGCTGCGGCGGGCGTCGGTCGCGCAGGAACTGGCCACCGCCGGCGTACTGGACCCCGCGGCCTCGATCGTGCTGTACGAGTCCGCGCACGCCGCCCGCTCCGCCGAGCCGGAGCAGCGCGAGGTCGCCGAGAGCGAACTGAGCCAGGCGCTGCGGGCGGTGCTCGCCGAGACCGACACCGTCACGGCGGTACGGCAGGCCCCCGGCGGCACGGCGGCCATCGGCGAGCTCACGCAGGCGGTGCGGCGGGTACCGATGGCCCGGCGCTTCCACAACGACGCGGTGCGCGCCGCCCGCGCCGTCCGCGAGCACCGCGTGGTGCGCTGGTTCCGCCTGGCCGGCCACGCCCCCTTCCCGCTCGCCTTCGAGATGGACGACGAGCCGCCGGCCGCGCTCACCGCGGAGGGCGGCGCCTCGGCGCTGTGACGCCGGGGGAGCGGCGGGACGCGCGGGCGTACGGGACGGCGGGGGAGCTGCGGGACGCGCGGGACCGCGGTGGCGTCCGGAGGAGCCACCTGAGCGGAATTGGCCCTTTCCGGCCGTCGATCGGCCGCTGGACGATAACGGAAAAGCCCCTTTCGTCAGGAGTGAGGTCACCGTGTCCACCACCCCGTCCACCGAACCGACCCCGGCGACCGGCACCGCGCGCGTCAAGCGCGGCATGGCCGAGCAGCTCAAGGGCGGCGTGATCATGGACGTCGTCACCCCCGAGCAGGCGAAGATCGCCGAGGACGCCGGCGCCGTGGCCGTCATGGCCCTGGAGCGGGTGCCCGCCGACATCCGCAAGGACGGCGGCGTGGCCCGGATGTCCGACCCGGACATGATCGAGGGGATCATCAACGCCGTCTCGATCCCGGTGATGGCCAAGTCCCGCATCGGCCACTTCGTCGAGGCCCAGGTCCTCCAGGCGCTCGGCGTCGACTACATCGACGAGTCCGAGGTCCTCACCCCGGCCGACGAGGTGAACCACTCCGACAAGTGGGCCTTCACCACCCCCTTCGTCTGCGGTGCCACCAACCTCGGCGAGGCCCTGCGCCGCATCGCGGAAGGCGCGGCCATGATCCGCTCCAAGGGCGAGGCCGGCACCGGGAACGTCGTCGAGGCGGTCCGCCACCTGCGGCAGATCAAGGGCGAGATCTCCCGCCTGCGCGGCCTGGACAACAACGAGCTGTACGCCGCCGCCAAGGAGCTGCGCGCCCCGTACGAGCTGGTCAAGGAGGTCGCCGAGCTGGGCAAGCTGCCGGTCGTGCTCTTCTCGGCCGGCGGCGTGGCCACCCCCGCGGATGCCGCGCTGATGCGCCAGCTCGGCGCCGAGGGCGTGTTCGTGGGCTCGGGCATCTTCAAGTCCGGCGACCCGGCCAAGCGCGCCGCCGCCATCGTCCGCGCGACCACCTTCTTCGACGACCCGAAGGTCATCGCGGACGCCTCCCGCAACCTGGGCGAGGCCATGGTCGGCATCAACATCGACGTCCTGCCCGAGGCCGACCGCTACGCCAACCGGGGCTGGTGAGCCCGTGACCGTCCAGCCCACCATCGGCGTCCTGGCGCTGCAGGGCGACGTGCGGGAGCACCTGGCGGCCCTGGCCGCGGCGGGCGCCGCGGCCAGGCAGGTGCGCCGCCCCGAGGAACTCGCCGGCCTGCAGGGCCTGGTGCTGCCCGGCGGCGAGTCCACCACCATCTCCAAGCTGGCCGTGCTGTTCGGGCTGATGGGGCCGCTGCGCGCCGCCATCCGCGACGGCCTGCCGGTCTACGGCACCTGCGCCGGCATGATCATGCTCGCCGACAAGATCCTCGACCCGCGCTCGGGCCAGGAGACCTTCGGCGGCATCGACATGATCGTCCGCCGCAATGCCTTCGGCCGGCAGAACGAGTCCTTCGAGGCGCTGGTGGACGTCGCCGGCGTCGCCGGCGGGCCCGTGGAGGGCGTCTTCATCCGCGCGCCCTGGGTGGAGTCGGTCGGCGCGCGGGCCGACGTCCTGGCCGAGCACGACGGCCACATCGTGGCCGTCCGCCAGGCAAGGGTGCTGGCCACCTCGTTCCATCCGGAACTGACCGGTGACCACCGGGTGCACGAACTCTTCGTGCACATGGTGCGCACCGAGAGCTGACCGTGTCCCGGTAGGATCGACCGAGCGACGAAGTACGGCGAGTTTTGGTGACGCGAAGGAGACTGTCGGATGTCCGGCCACTCTAAATGGGCGACGACGAAGCACAAGAAGGCCGTGATCGATGCCAAGCGCGGCAAGCTCTTCGCGAAGCTGATCAAGAACATCGAGGTCGCGGCCCGGGTCGGGGGCGCCGACCCGGACGGCAACCCCACGCTCTTCGACGCGATCCAGAAGGCCAAGAAGCAGTCGGTCCCGAACAAGAACATCGACAGCGCCGTCAAGCGCGGCGCGGGTCTGGAGGCCGGCGGCGCCGACTACCAGACGATCATGTACGAGGGGTACGGGCCCAACGGTGTCGCGGTGCTGATCGAGTGCCTCACCGACAACCGCAACCGCGCCGCCTCGGACGTCCGCGTGGCCATGACGCGCAACGGCGGCTCGATGGCCGACCCCGGCTCGGTGTCGTACCTGTTCAACCGCAAGGGCGTGGTGATCGTCCCCAAGAGCGGCGATCTCACCGAGGACGAGGTGCTCGGCGCGGTCCTCGACGCGGGCGCCGAGGAGGTCAACGACCTCGGCGACTCCTTCGAGGTGATCAGCGAGGCCACCGACCTGGTGCCGGTCCGCACGGCCCTGCAGCAGGCCAGCATCGACTACGACTCGGCGGACGCCAACTTCGTCCCCACCATGCAGGTGGAGCTGGACGAGGAGGGCGCCCGGAAGATCTTCAAGCTGATCGACGCCCTTGAGGACAGCGACGACGTGCAGAACGTCTTCGCGAACTTCGACGTCTCCGACGAGATCATGGAGAAGGTCGACGCCTGAGGCGCGTCGGGAGGGGCCGGCCGGGACATCCCCGGCCGGCCCCTCCCGCGTTCGCGCCGATTGTCGGTGCCAACCGATAGCCTGCGGGAGCAGGCAGGATCGGGCGAGCGGGAGGGAGGGGAGCGCGGTGCGGGTGCTGGGGGTGGACCCGGGGCTGACCCGGTGCGGGATCGGCGTGGTCGAGGGGGCCGCGGGCCGTCCGCTGGCACTGGTGGGCGTCGGGGTGGTGCGCACGCCCGCCGAGGCGGACATCGGCACCCGGCTGGTGCAGATCGAGCGCGGCGTCGAGGCGTGGCTGGACGAGCACCGTCCCGAGGCGGTCGCCGTCGAGCGCGTCTTCAGCCAGCACAACGTGCGTACGGTGATGGGCACCGCCCAGGCCAGCGCGGTCGCCGTGCTCTGCGCCGCCCGGCGGGGGCTGCCCGTACACCTCCACACGCCCAGCGAGGTCAAGGCCGCCGTCACCGGCAGCGGCCGGGCCGGCAAGGCGCAGGTCGGCGCGATGGTCACCCGGCTGCTGCGGCTGGACGCCCCGCCCAAGCCGGCCGACGCCGCCGACGCCCTCGCCCTGGCCATCTGCCACATATGGCGCGGCACCGCCGACAGCCGCCTTCAGCGCGCGGTCGCCGCCCACCGCAAGACCGCCGGACCAGCCCAGGAGCCCGCCACATGATCGCCTTCGTCAGCGGCCCGGTCGCCGCGCTCGCCCCCGACACCGCGGTGATCGAGGTCGGCGGCATCGGCGTGGCCGTCCAGTGCGCGCCCGGCACCCTCGCGGACCTCCGGGTCGGCCGGCCCGCCCGGCTCGCCACCTCCCTGGTGGTCCGCGAGGACTCCCTGACGCTGTACGGCTTCGCGGACGACGACGAGAAGCTGGTCTTCGAGCTGCTGCAGACCGTCAGCGGTGTCGGCCCGCGGCTGGCGCAGACGATGCTGGCCGTGCACTCGCCGGACGCGCTGCGGGCGGCGGTGGCCGCGGGCGACGAGAAGGCGCTGACGGCCGTCCCCGGCATCGGCAAGAAGGGCGCCCAGCGGCTGCTGCTGGAGCTGAAGGACCGGCTGGGCGAGCCCGCGGGCGGGCCCGGAGCCGACCGGGGCGTCGGCAGCCCGGTCGGCGCCTCCTGGCGCGAGCAGGTGCACGCCGCTCTGCTGGGGCTCGGCTACGGCACCCGGGAGGCCGACGAGGCGCTGGCGGCCGTCACCCCGCAGGCCGAGGCCGACCGGCGGCCCGACGTCGGCACACTGCTGCGGGCCGCCCTGCAGAGCCTGAACCGCACCCGCTGACCCGCGGCCCGCGCACGGGCCCGCCGGTCCCCGCCCCGCCGGGCCGCACCCGCGACGCGGCGGGCCCGGCACCGGCACCCCGCACCGCCCACCCGTACCGAACCTTCCCGCACCGAGAACCACCCGTACCGAGAACCACCTGTTACCGAGAACCGCCCCCGACCCGGAAGACCATCATGAACTGGGACGACGCCCCCGACGCAGCGGCCGAGCGACTGGTCGCCGCCGACGCCGACCGCGAGGAGCAGGCGGTGGAGGCGGCACTGCGCCCCAAGGACCTGGACGAGTTCATCGGGCAGGAGCGGGTGCGGCAGCAGCTGGACCTCGTGCTCAAGGCCGCCCGCAAGCGCGGCGGCACCGCCGACCACGTATTGCTCTCGGGTGCGCCCGGGCTCGGCAAGACCACCCTGTCGATGATCATCGCCGCGGAGATGGGCGCCCCGATCCGCATCACCTCCGGCCCGGCCATCCAGCACGCCGGCGACCTGGCCGCCATCCTGTCCTCCCTCCAGGAGGGCGAGGTGCTCTTCCTCGACGAGATCCACCGGATGTCGCGGCCCGCCGAGGAGATGCTCTACATGGCCATGGAGGACTTCCGGGTCGACGTGGTCGTCGGCAAGGGGCCGGGCGCCACCGCGATCCCGCTGGAGCTGCCCGCGTTCACCCTGGTCGGCGCCACCACCAGGGCCGGCCTGCTGCCGCCGCCGCTGCGCGACCGCTTCGGCTTCACCGGCCACATGGAGTTCTACGAGCCCGCCGAACTGGAGCGGGTCATCCACCGCTCGGCCGGGCTGCTGGACGTCCCCGTGGCCGCGGACGGCGCCGTGGAGATCGCCGGGCGCTCCCGCGGCACCCCCCGCATCGCCAACCGGCTGCTGCGCCGGGTCCGGGACTACGCCCAGGTGCGGGCCGACGGAGTGATCACCCGCGAGGTCGCCGCCCGCGCCCTGGAGGTCTACGAGGTCGACGCCCGCGGTCTGGACCGCCTGGACCGGGCCGTGCTGCACGCCCTTCTGAAGCTTTTCGGAGGCGGTCCTGTGGGTTTGTCCACATTGTCCGTCGCGGTGGGGGAGGAACGTGAGACTGTGGAGGAGGTCGCCGAGCCGTTCCTCGTCCGTGAGGGCCTGCTGGCCCGTACTCCGCGAGGACGGGTGGCGACCCCCGCGGCCTGGGCGCACCTGGGCCTCGTACCCCCGCAAGGAGGCGGCGGAGCGGGTCAAGGTGCCGCCGGACCGGGACAGACCGGGCTGTTCGGGCCGTGACCTGGCGGGGACTCGCTTGTTGAGGAACCCCAGTGCCATGCTTGGCGTTGTTCCAACGGCGAGTCAGCGCTTAAACTCCGCCGACGCCCTTCCTCCGGAGCGGCAACCACATCCCGAGACCCAGGCCGGCGCAAGCCGGCCGCGCGAAGGAACGTCCAGACCGTGAGTCCCCTGATCCTCATCTTCATCGTCATGATCGGCGTCATGTTCCTCATGACCCGTTCGGCCAGGAACAAGCAGCGCCAGGCCTTGGAAATGCGCAACAAGATGGAGCCGGGCTCCGGTGTCCGCACCATCGGCGGCATCTACGCGGTGGTGAAGGAGGTCAACGAGGAGACGGTTCTCCTGGAGCTCACGGACGGCGTGCACGTGCACTTCGCCAAGAACGCCATCGGGACCGTGCTGTCGGAGGACGAGTTCAACCGGATCGTGCACGGCATCGAGCCGGAGGAGCCCGAGGACGCCGAAGGCGCCGAGGGCACGCGGGAGGACACCGCCGACGCGGCCCGGGACGCCGCCGGCGGCGCGCACGACGACGGGACGGGGACCGCCGCGGGCGCGAAGGACGAGCACAGCGAGCACGACGAGCACGTCGACCTGAAGAAGACCGGGGAGGCCGCGGAGCACAACGGCTCCGGAGCCGGCACCGGAGCCGGCGCCGACTCGAAGTAGGCGGCGGGCTCTCACTCAACTCGACCCCACCCCGTGAGCGCTCGGCTCGGGGCGGTACAACAGGGAGAAACAAGAAGGTGGCAGCAGCCAACAAGGGCCGCAGGTCCTCGGGGAGCCAGGGATACCCCGGGCGTGCTCTGGCCGTGATCCTCGTCGCCCTGGTGGCACTGACCGGAGGCATCTTCATCTCCGGCCAGCGGACGCCCCGCCTCGGCATCGACCTCGCCGGTGGTGTCAGCATCACGCTCACCGCGAAGCCCCATCAGGGCAACGCGGTCACCAAGGCCAACATGAACACGGCGGTTGACATCATCAACCGCCGTGTCAACGGTCTCGGTGTCTCCGAGGCGGAGGTGCAGACCGAGGGATCCGACAACATCATCGTCAACATCCCCAAGGGCACCAACGCCGACCAGGCCGAGCAGCAGGTCGGCACCACCGCCCGGCTGGACTTCCGCCAGGTGCTCGCCGTGCAGGACGGCCAGCCCGCGAAGGCCTCCCCGAGCTCCTCGCCGAGCGGCAGCCCGAGCCCGACGCCTTCGAAGTCCGCGACCACGGCGCCCGGTTCCTCCGCATCCCCGAAGGCCGGCTCGAAGGCCACGTCCACCCCGACGTCGAGCTCCTCCCCGCAGGGCCGGGCGGTCACCGACGCGCTGAAGTCCGCCGCGGACAAGGCACCCGCCAAGGCCCCCACCCCGCTGCCCACCGGCAGCCCGTCGGCGCCGACGAGCCCCGGCGCCACGGGCGCCACCGGCGACCTGTCGATCCCCGCGGCCCTGCAGCAGAAGTTCGCCGCACTGGACTGCACGAACTCCATCGCGCTGGGCAAGGCCCGCGCGGCGAACGGCCCCAAGGACAAGGTCGTCACCTGCGGCCAGGAGGGCGGCCACTGGTACAAGTACGTGCTCGGCCCCACCCTGATCGACGGCAAGCGGGTCTCCGGCGCCAACGCGGCCTTCGACACTCAGGGCGGCAACGGCTGGGTGGTCAACCTGACCTTCGACAGCAAGGGCGCCGGCCAGTTCACCAAGGTCACCGGCGACCTGGCCTCCCAGCAGCAGCCGAACAACCAGTTCGCCATCGACCTCGACGGTGACGTCGTCTCGGCGCCCCGCGTCTCGCAGGCCCTGCCCGGCGGCAGCGCCCAGATCTCCGGCAGCTTCACCCAGAAGTCCGCCCAGGACCTGGCCAACGTGCTGAAGTACGGTTCGCTGCCGGTGGCCTTCGGCGTCTCCGACAAGACCACCGTCTCCCCGGCCCTCGGCAACGAGCAGCTGCGCGGCGGCATGATCGCCGGTGCGGTCGGCCTGGCGCTGGTGGTGCTCTACCTGCTGCTGTACTACCGCGGCCTGAGCTTCGTCGCGGTCCTCAGCCTGATGGTGTCGGCCGCGCTGACCTACACGATCATGTGCCTGCTCGGCTCGGCGATCGGCTTCGCGCTCAACCTGCCGGCCGTCTGCGGCGCGATCGTGGCCATCGGTATCACCGCGGACTCGTTCATCGTGTTCTTCGAACGCATCAGAGACGGGCTGCGGGAGGGCAGGTCGCTGCAGCCCGCGGTGGCCCGCGGCTGGCCGCGCGCCAGGCGCACCATCCTGGTGTCCGACTTCGTGTCCTTCCTGGCAGCCGCCGTCCTGTACGTGGTGTCGGTCGGCAAGGTCCGGGGCTTCGCCTTCACCCTCGGCCTGACCACAGTGCTCGACGTCGCCGTGGTCTTCCTGTTCACCCTGCCGCTGATGAAGATCCTGTCCAGGCGCCCCTTCTACGCCCAGGGCCACAAGTGGTCCGGGCTCAACCCGGAGAGCCTGGGCGTCAAGGCGCCGCTGCGCCGCGTCCGCCGCCAGCACACCGAGACGAAGGAAGCCTGATGTCCAAGCTCGGCACTCTCGGTCACCGCCTGCACCGCGGCGAGGTCAGCTACGACTTCGTCGGGAAGCGGAAAATCTGGTACTCGTTCTCGATCCTGGTCACGATCGTCGCGATCATCGGCCTGGCCGTGAACGGCCTCAAGGAGAGCATCGACTTCTCCGGCGGCGCCGTCCTGAACACGCCCAAGACGTCGATCTCGGTCAGCGACGCCCAGCACCGGATCGCCGGCGACACCGGCGGCCGCACCGCCACCGTCCAGAAGCTCGGCAACGGCAGCCTGCGCATCCAGATCAGCGGGCTGACCACCGACGAGTCCAAGACGGTCCAGCGGGACATCGCCAAGGACCTCGGCTTCACCCCGTCGAAGATCGACGCGGAGATCGTCGGCCCGAGCTGGGGCAAGGAGATCACCAGGAAGGCCGTCGAAGGCCTGATCATCTTCCTGGTCCTGGTGGTGATCTACCTCGGCATCGCCTTCGAGTGGCGCATGGCGGCGGCCGCGCTCATCGCGCTGCTGCACGACCTCACGATCACCACCGGCGTGTACGCCATCGTCGGCTTCGAGGTCTCGCCCGGTACGGTCATCGGTCTGCTCACGATCCTCGGTTACTCCCTCTACGACACCGTCGTCGTCTTCGACGGTCTGAAGGAAGCCAGCAAGGACATCACCAAGCAGAACCGCTTCACGTACAGCGACGTCGCCAACCGCAGCCTGAACAGCACCCTGGTGCGGTCCATCAACACCACGGTGGTGGCCCTGCTGCCGGTCGCCGCGCTGCTGTTCATCGGCGGCGGCATCCTCGGCGCCGGCATGCTCAACGACATCGCCCTCGCGCTGTTCGTCGGCCTGACCGCCGGTGCCTACTCCTCGATCTTCATCGCGACCCCGATCGTCGCGGAGTTCAAGGAGCGCGAGCCGCAGATCAAGGCGCTGCGCAAGCGGGTCCTGGCCAAGCGGGCGGCCGACGCGCGCAAGGCCGCCGAGGGCCCGGCCGGGCAGGACGAGGCGGAGGACGGCGACCTCGCGGACGCCGCGTCCGACGACGACGGCGATGTCGACGCGGACGCCGCCCCCGCCGCGGCGGGCGCGGGCGCCCAGGGCCCGTCGTCGGTGAGCCGCACGACCCGCAGCCAGCCCAGCCGGGCCGGCCGCGGCCGCAACCGCCCCTCCGGCAAGCGCCGCTGAGCGCCGGCCCCGCCGGCGAGCACCGCTGACGCATCCCGTCGCCGCCCGGACCACCACCAGGTCCGGGCGGCGACGGCTGTCACGGGCCGGCCGGGCGCGCCGGGTACGTTGTACGAGACGAACCGAACGAAAGCAGTGAGATGACCACGACGGAAGCCGCCTCCGCCGAGCTGCGGGACCTGCTGATCACCCGCATCCGGGACGTGCCCGACTACCCCACGCCCGGGGTGGTCTTCAAGGACATCACCCCGCTGCTCGCCGACCCGGTGGCCTTCAACGCCCTGGTGGACGCCCTGGCCGGGCTGTGCGCCCGGCACGCGGCCACGAAGGTCGTCGGCCTGGAGGCCCGCGGCTTCATCCTCGCCGCTCCCGCGGCCGCCCGTGCCCGGCTCGGCTTCGTCCCGGTCCGCAAGGCGGGCAAGCTGCCCGGCGCCACGCTGGCGCAGTCGTACGAGCTGGAGTACGGCTCCGCCGAGATCGAGGTGCACACCGACGCCTTCACCCCGCAGGACCGGGTGCTGGTCATCGACGACGTGCTGGCGACCGGCGGCACCGCCGAGGCGTCCCTGGAACTGGTGCGCCGCTGCGGCGCCACCGTCGCGGGGGTCGCGGTGCTGCTGGAGCTCGGCTTCCTGGGCGGCCGCGAGCGGCTCGCCCCGGCACTGGACGGAGCCCCGCTCGACTCCCTCGTGGCCGTCTGACCGCCACTCCCAGGGCGCCCCTGGACGCCCTGAGAGCCCCTGACGGCCTCTGCCCGCTCCCGGGGCGACGCCGGGCCCCCGGAGCGGCGCCAGGGGCGTGTACGGGGGCGTACGGCTCCCGCGGCGGATGCCCGTACGCTCCGGGCGCCCGTCTCGCGCCGCAGGTCGATACCATGGGACTCCCCCCTCGCGTGAGGAGTGCTCTTGCCAGACGAGGTCCAGCGACTCGACGCCGCCGGCGCGACGGAGCCCGCCGCCGTGGCCGGGGCGGCGGACGTCCCGGCGGAGAGCGGGCAGTCCGCCGCGAAACCCGCGCCGCCCGCCGTCCGGCCGGTGCGCACGCCGGGCAGTGTCGCGCCCACCCGCCCCGGAGCCTCCTCCTCCCGGGTGCGCGCCCGCCTGGCCCGGCTCGGTGTGCAGCGCTCCACCCCGTACAACCCCGTACTGGAACCGCTGCTGCGGATCGTGCGGGGCAACGACCCCAAGGGCGACAGCGCCCAGTTGCGGCAGATCGAGCGGGCGTACCAGGTCGCCGAGCGCTGGCACCGCGGGCAGAAGCGCAAGAGCGGCGACCCGTACATCACCCACCCGCTGGCCGTCACCACCATCCTCGCCGAGCTGGGCATGGACCCGGCCACCTTGATGGCGGGGCTGCTGCACGACACGGTCGAGGACACCGAGTACGGCCTGGACCAGTTGCGGCGTGACTTCGGCGACCAGGTGGCGCTGCTGGTCGACGGGGTCACCAAGCTGGACAAGGTCAAGTTCGGCGAGGCCGCGCAGGCCGAGACGGTGCGCAAGATGGTCGTCGCGATGGCCAAGGACCCCCGGGTCCTGGTCATCAAGCTCGCCGACCGGCTGCACAACATGCGGACCATGCGCTACCTCAAGCGCGAGAAGCAGGAGAAGAAGGCCCGCGAGACCCTGGAGATCTACGCCCCGCTGGCCCACCGGCTGGGCATGAACACCATCAAGTGGGAACTGGAGGACCTCGCCTTCGCGATCCTCTACCCCAAGATGTACGACGAGATCGTCCGCCTGGTCGCCGAGCGCGCCCCCAAGCGCGACGAGTACCTGGCCGTCGTCACCGACCAGGTGCAGCAGGACCTGCGCGCGGCCAGGATCAAGGCCACCGTCACCGGCCGCCCGAAGCACTACTACAGCGTCTACCAGAAGATGATCGTCCGCGGCCGCGACTTCGCGGAGATCTACGACCTGGTGGGCATCCGCGTCCTGGTCGACACCGTCCGGGACTGCTACGCGGCGCTCGGCACCATCCACGCGCGGTGGAACCCGGTCCCCGGCCGGTTCAAGGACTACATCGCGATGCCGAAGTTCAACATGTACCAGTCGCTGCACACCACGGTGATCGGGCCCAGCGGCAAGCCGGTCGAGCTGCAGATCCGCACCTTCGACATGCACCGCCGCGCGGAGTACGGCATCGCCGCGCACTGGAAGTACAAGCAGGAGGCCGTCGCCGGGGCCTCCAAGGTGCGCACCGACAGCCCGCGTTCGGACAAGAAGGACGACGCGGTCAACGACATGGCGTGGCTGCGGCAGCTGCTGGACTGGCAGAAGGAGACCGAGGACCCCGGCGAGTTCCTGGAGTCGCTGCGGTTCGACCTGTCGCAGAGCGAGGTCTTCGTCTTCACGCCCAAGGGCGACGTCATAGCGCTGCCCGCGGGCGCCACCCCGGTGGACTTCGCGTACGCCGTGCACACCGAGGTGGGCCACCGCACGATAGGCGCCCGCGTCAACGGCCGTCTCGTACCGCTGGAGTCGACCCTCGACAACGGCGACACCGTGGAGGTCTTCACCTCCAAGGCGCCCGGCGCCGGACCCTCCCGGGACTGGCTGGGCTTCGTCAAGTCGCCGCGGGCCCGCAACAAGATCCGTGCCTGGTTCTCCAAGGAGCGCCGCGAGGAGGCCGTCGAGCAGGGCAAGGACGCCATCGCCCGCGCGATGCGCAAGCAGAACCTGCCCATCCAGCGGGTGCTGACCGGCGACTCGCTGGTCACCCTCGCGCACGAGATGCGCTACCCCGACATCTCCGCGCTCTACGCGGCGATAGGCGAGGGCCACATCACCGCGCAGTCCGTCGTGCAGAAACTGGTGGACGCGCTCGGCGGCGAGGACGGCGCCACCGAGGACATCGCGGAGATCACCACCCCCTCGCCCGGCCGCAGCAAGCGGCGGGCCACCGCCGACCCCGGCGTCATCGTCAAGGGCGAGAGCGACGTGTGGGTCAAGCTCTCCCGGTGCTGCACCCCCGTACCGGGCGACCCCATCATCGGCTTCATCACCCGCGGCAACGGCGTCTCGGTGCACCGCGCCGACTGCGTCAACGTCGAGTCGCTGTCCCAGCAGCCGGAGCGGATCATCGACGTCGAGTGGGCGCCGACCCAGTCCTCGGTGTTCCTCGTCGCGATACAGGTCGAGGCCCTCGACCGCTCCCGCCTGCTGTCCGACGTCACGCGGGTGCTGTCCGACCAGCACGTCAACATCCTGTCCGCGGCCGTCCAGACCTCCCGCGACCGGGTCGCCACCTCCCGCTTCACCTTCGAGATGGGCGACCCCAAACACCTGGGCCACGTCCTGAAGGCGGTACGGGGAGTGGAGGGCGTGTACGACGTCTACCGGGTCACCTCGGGCCGGCAGCAGCAGCGGTAGGCGCCGCGGCGCACGGCGAACGCACGGAAAACGCCGGACGGGCCACGAAGGTCCGTCCGGCGTCTCGCGCGGACGCCGGCCCGGGGCGGACCCCGGACCGGCGCGGGCCGTCAGCCGGTCGACCGGATCAGCCGCCGAACTCCCGCATCCCCTTGAGCGCCTGGTCCAGCAGCGCCTGCCGGCCATCCAGCTCGGACTGGAGCTTGTCGGCCTTGGCGTTGTTGCCGGCCGCGCGCGCCGCGTCGATCTGTGCCCGCAGCTTGTCGACCGCGGCCTGGAGCTGGCCGGTCAGCCCGGCGGCACGGGCCCGTACCTCCGGGTTGGTGCGCCGCCACTCGTTCTCCTCGACCTCCTGCAGGGCCCGCTCGACGGCGTGCATCCGCCCCTCGATCCGCGGCCGGGCGTCGCGCGGCACGTGGCCGATCGCCTCCCAGCGCTCGTTGATCGAACGGAACGCGGCCCGGGCCGACTTCAGGTCCGTCACCGGCAGCAGCTTCTCCGCCTCGGCGACCAGTTCCTCCTTGGCGGCCAGGTTGTCGCGCTGCTCGCTGTCCCGCTCGGCGAACACCGCCGAGCGGGCGGCGAAGAACACGTCCTGGGCGCCGCGGAAGCGGTTCCACAGATCGTCCTCGGCCTCGCGCTGGGCGCGGCCCGCGGCCTTCCACTCCGCCATCAGCTCGCGGTAGCGGGCTGCGGTCGGCCCCCAGTCCGTGGAGTCCGACAGCGCCTGCGCCTCGGCGACCAGCTTCTCCTTGGTCCGCCGCGCCTCCTCGCGCTGCGCGTCCAGCGACGCGAAGTGCGCCTTGCGCCGCTTGGAGAACACCGAGCGGGCGTGGCTGAAGCGGTGCCACAGCTCGTCGTCGGCCTTGCGGTCCAGGCGCGGCAGGCCCTTCCAGGTGTCCACCAGCGCGCGCAGCCGCTCGCCCGCGGACCGCCACTGCTCGCTCTCCGCGAGCTGCTCGGCCTCGGCGACCAGTTGCTCCTTGGCGGTCCTGGCCTCCTCGTGCTGCTTGGCCCTGGCCGCCTTGCGCTCCTCACGCCGGCTGTCCACCAGCGCCACCAGCGCGTCCAGCCGTGCGTCCAGCGCCGCCAGGTCGCCGACCGCGTGGCCCTCGGCCACCGCGGCCCGCAGGTGCTCGATGGCCGTCAGGGCTTCCTTGGGCGCGAGATCGGTGGTCCGCACCCGCCGTTCCAGGAGGCCGATCTCCACGACGAGCCCCTCGTACTTGCGCTCGAAGTAGGCCAGGGCCTCCTCAGGAGCGCCCGCCTGCCACGAGCCGACCTCCTTCTCGCCGTCGGCCGTACGCACGTACACGGTCCCCGTCTCATCGACGCGGCCCCACGGGTCGCTGCTCACAGCGCCTCCTCCACGTGATGCCCCGCCGAAGCGCGCCCGGCGGGCATCGTCCACAGTTTCCTCCGGTCTGGCCGACGGCCCCGACCGGTCCAACCGCCAACATAGGCGACCAGTGACCCGGCTGTCCGCATCCGATACCGCCCCAATCGGAATTGGTGCCGATCAGCGACCTTGCGGGAGGCCGGGGCGGTGGGCGGCGGCGGTCAGGACTTGGTCACGGTCGCCTTGTCGATCACCACGGTGGCGTTCGGGGCGCCGTCGCCGGGGCCGCTGCTGTCGTTCTCGCCCGCCTTGGCGATCTTGTCCAGCACCTTCATGCCGTCCGCGCCGATGGTGCCGAACGGGGTGTACGAGGGCGCCAGCCGGCTGTCCTTGTAGACCAGGAAGAACTGGCTGCCGCCGGAGTGGGGCGCGCCCGTGTTCGCCATCGCGACGGTGCCCGCCGGGTAGACCACCTTGCCGTCGGCGGACGCCTTGCCGAACGCCGACAGGTTCTCGTCGGGGATGGTGTAGCCGGGGCCGCCGCTGCCGTCCCCCTTCGGGTCGCCGCACTGCAGGACGTAGATGTGGTCCGTGGTCAGCCGGTGGCACTTGGTGTGGTCGAAGAAGCCCTGGCCGGCCAGGAAGGCGAACGAGTTGACGGTCTGCGGCGCCTTCGCCGCGTCCAGCGTCAGCGGGATCGTGCCGCAGGTCGTCCGCAGCGTGAACGTGTACGTGGCGGACTTGTCGATCGACAGGGCCGGCGCGGAGTGCCACTGCTGGGTCCCCGGGGCGCCCTTGGCGGGCTTGGCGCACGGGTCGGGCGCCTTCGCGCCGGCCGAGGCGGACGGGGAGGTGGAGGCCGACGGGGTGGCGGCCGCGTTGTCGCCGCTCTTCTTCTTGTCGCTCTTGAACGCCCCTGCCGCGAAGGCCGCGCCCGTGCCCGCCACGGCGACCGCCACCACGGCGGCGATCACCGAATTGCGCACCCGGGCCTTGCGCCGCTGCTCCAGCCTGCGCTGCTGCTGCCGCTCGAACTTCTCCCGGGCGAGCTGCCGCCGCCGCTGTTCCTTGGTGACCACTTCGCCGTCTCCGTCGTTGAATCGTTGATGCCGGTGATGTCGTTGCCGTTGGTGTTGCTGCTGTCGTTCGCCGTCAGTGCTGTCGCTGTTGCCGGTGCTTGCCAGTGCTGTCGGTGCTGTCAGTGCTTGCCACTGCTCGCCAGTGCTGTCGTTGCTGCCACTGTTTTCGTTGCCGTCGGCCGTGCCCCGTGGCCGGGCACGTGCCGTGCGGGGCCGACGCGCCGTGTGCGCAGATCTTCGCGTCCCGCGCGCGTGCCGTCCAGCCCGCCGCACCGCACGATACGAGGCGCGGCTGTGCGCGATACGGGTTCGCCGCCGCCGCACGCCCGCCGGTAGGCTTTCGACCTGCCGACACCGCCCCCGGGGCCACCGCCCCGGACCAGGACTACCGAAGGACGAACGTGCTGATCGCCGGGTTCCCCGCCGGGGCCTGGGGCACCAACTGCTACGTGGTCGCCCCCGCCGCCGGTGAGGAGTGCGTGATCGTCGACCCGGGCCACCTCGCGGCCCAGGGCGTCGAGGACATGCTCGCCAAGCACCGACTCAAGCCCGTCGCCGTCATCCTTTCCCACGGCCACCTGGACCACGTCGCCTCGGTGATCCCGGTGTGCGGCGCCCACGGCGTGCCCGCCTGGATCCACCCCGGGGACCGGGACATGCTCACCGACCCGGCCAAGGGGCTCGGCCGCGCGGTCGGGCAGCAGCTCCTGGGCGACCTGACCGTCGGCGAGCCCGACGACCTCAGGGAGCTGACGGACGGCGCCCGCCTGTCCCTGGCGGGCCTGGAGTTCGAGGTCTCCCACGCGCCCGGCCATACCAAGGGGTCGGTGACGTACAGGCTGCCCGAGGCCGCCGACATCCCGTCGGTGCTGTTCTCCGGCGACCTGCTGTTCGCCGGCTCCGTCGGACGCACCGATCTGCCCGGCGGCTCCACGGCCGAGCTGTACGAGTCGCTGGCCCGCGTGTGCCTGCCGCTCGACGACTCGACCGTCGTGCTGTCCGGCCACGGACCCCAGACCACCATCGGCCGCGAACGCGCCGCCAACCCCTACCTGGCGGAGGCGGCCCGCGGCGCGGGAGCCGCCGACGCGGCTCCACGACGAGGATTGTGACGAGACCTGCCGTGAGCACGTTCCAGGCCCCCAAGGGCACCTACGACCTGCTGCCGCCCGACTCCGCCGTCTATCTCGCGGTGCGCGAGGCGATCGCCGCCCCGCTGCGCCGCGCCGGATACGGCTACGTGGAGACCCCCGGCTTCGAGAACGTCGAACTCTTCTCCCGCGGCGTCGGCGAGTCGACCGACATCGTGACCAAGGAGATGTACACCTTCACCACCAAGGGCGGCACCCGGCTCGCCCTGCGGCCCGAGGGCACCGCGTCCGTCCTGCGCGCGGCCCTGGAGGCCAACCTGCACAAGGCCGGGAACCTGCCGGTCAAGCTGTGGTACAGCGGCTCCTACTACCGCTACGAGCGCCCGCAGGCCGGCCGCTACCGCCACTTCTCCCAGGTCGGCGCCGAGGCGATCGGCGCCGAGGACCCGCTGCTGGACGCCGAGCTGATCGTGCTGGCCGTCGACGCCTACCGGTCGCTGGGCCTCAGCGACTTCCGGCTGCTGCTGAACACCCTCGGCGACAAGACGTGCCGCCCGGCCTACCGGGCCGCCCTTCAGGACTTCCTGCGCGGCCTCGACCTGGACGAGGACACCCGCAAGCGGATCGAGATCAACCCGCTGCGGGTGCTGGACGACAAGCGCGCGGCGGTACGTGCCCAGCTCACGGGCGCTCCGCGGATCGCCGACCACCTGTGCGAGGAGTGCAAGGCGTACCACGAGCAGGTGCGCGAGCAGCTCACCGCGGCCGGGGTCCGGTACGAGGACGACCCGCACCTGGTCCGCGGGCTCGACTACTACACCCGCACCACCTTCGAGTTCGTGCACGACGGGCTCGGCTCGCAGTCCGCGGTGGGCGGCGGCGGGCGCTACGACGGGCTGTCGGAGATGATCGGCGGCCCCGAGCTGCCCTCGGTCGGCTGGGCGCTGGGCGTGGACCGCACGGTCCTCGCGCTCAAGGCGGAGGGCGTGGAGCTGCCGCTGCCCCGGGCCACCGACGTCTACGCGGTGCCGCTGGGCGAGGAGGCCCGCCGCGCCCTGTTCACCGCGGTCACCGCGCTGCGCCGGGACGGGGTCGCCGCCGACCTCGCGTACGGCGGCCGCGGCATGAAGAACGCCATGAAGTCCGCCAACCGCTCCGGTGCCCGGTTCGCCCTGGTGGCCGGCGAACGCGACCTGGCCGACGGCGTGGTCCAGCTCAAGGACCTCGACAGCGGGGAGCAGACGCCGGTCCGGCTCGACGAGCTCGTCGCCACCGTCAAGGAACGGCTGCGCTGATCCGCTCGAACGGGTAGAGAAGGGCTCTCGTACGTGTACGGGGGCCTTTCGGCCTTATAGCGTCCACAGGGTGCTCGTGCACAATTGGGGAAGCCCGCTCACCCCCACGGACCGAGAAGAACGGCGGCCATGACGACATCCGCGCTTGACGACGAGACACGAACGGACGGCGGCAGCGAGCAGCACGAGCCGGAGGGGATCGCGGCAGGACGCGCCTACACCTGGCTGCTTCTGATCTGCGGCGCCCTGGGCCTCGTCGCGTCCTTCGTGATCACCGACGACAAGTTCAAGTTGTTGCAGGCCAAGGTCGAGGGCAAGACCTACACCCCCGCGTGCAGCCTGAACCCGATCATCTCCTGCGGCAACGTCATGCAGAGCCCGCAGGCCCACGTCTTCGGGTTCCAGAACCCGATCATCGGCCTGGTCGCCTTCCCCGTGGTGATCGCCGTCGCCATGGGCGCCTTCGCCGGAGCCCGCTACAAGACGTGGTACTGGCTGGGCCTGCAGGCCGGCGGCCTGTTCGGCGTCGTCTTCTGCTCCTGGCTGCAGTACCAGACGCTGTACAACATCGGCTCCCTGTGCCTGTGGTGCAGCCTGGCGTGGGTCGTCACCATCGCCGTCTTCTGGTACACGCTGGTCCACAACATCAAGCACCGCGTCATCAAGATCCCGGCCGGCGCCCGCGCGCTGGTGCTGGAGTTCCACTGGGTGGTCCCCGTGCTGTGGTACGGGATCATTGCCACGCTGATCCTGGCCCGCTGGTGGTCGTACTGGAAGACGCTGGTCTGACCGGCCGTCCCCCGCGGGCCCGGCGGCCCGGCCGGGCTGTCACAGGTGTGGCTTACGCTGCAGTACGTGGAGCCAGACCTGTTCACCGCCGCCGCCGAAGCCCGTCAGGAGCGTGATCCCGGGGCCAGCCCGCTCGCCGTCCGGATGCGTCCGCGCACGCTGGACGAGGTCGTGGGGCAGCAGCACCTGCTGCGCCCGGGTTCGCCGCTGCGGCGCCTGGTGGGGGAGGGCGGCGGTGGTCCCGCCGGCCCCTCGTCGGTGATCCTGTGGGGTCCGCCGGGCACGGGCAAGACCACCCTGGCGTACGTGGTCAGCAAGGCCACCAACAAGCGCTTCGTGGAACTGTCCGCGATCACCGCCGGGGTCAAGGAGGTCCGGGCGGTCATCGAGAGCGCCAAGCGCGAGTCCGGCGGCTACGGGCGGGAGACCGTGCTGTTCCTGGACGAGATCCACCGCTTCAGCAAGGCCCAGCAGGACTCCCTGCTGCCCGCCGTCGAGAACCGCTGGGTGACGCTGATCGCGGCCACCACCGAGAACCCGTACTTCTCGGTGATCTCCCCGCTGCTGTCCCGCTCGCTGCTGCTGACCCTCGAACCGCTCGGCGAGGACGCCGTGCGCGACGTGGTGCGCCGGGCGCTGAGCGAGGAGCGGGGCCTCGGCGGGGCGGTGACGCTGCCGGAGGACGCCGAGGCGCACCTGCTGCGGATCGCCGGCGGTGACGCCCGCCGCGCGCTGACCGCCCTGGAGGCCGGCGCGGGAGCGGCGCTGGCCAAGGGCGCGACCACCATCACCCTGGCGACCCTGGAGGAGTCGGTCGACCGGGCCGCGGTCGCCTACGACCGGGACGGCGACCAGCACTACGACGTGGCGAGCGCCCTGATCAAGTCCATCCGGGGCTCGGACGTGGACGCCGCGCTGCACTACCTGGCGCGGATGATCGTCGCGGGCGAGGACCCGCGCTTCATCGCCCGGCGGCTGATGATCTCCGCCAGCGAGGACATCGGGCTGGCCGACCCGACCGCGCTGCCCACCGCCGTGGCCGCCGCGCAGGCCGTGGCGATGATCGGCTTCCCCGAGGCGTCGCTGATCCTCAGCCACGCCACCATCGCCCTCGCCCTGGCCCCCAAGTCCAACGCCGCCACCACGGCGATCGGCGCCGCGCTCGCCGACGTACGCGACGGCAAGGCGGGCCCCGTGCCGCCGCACCTGCGCGACGGCCACTACAAGGGCGCGGCGAAACTCGGCCACGCCCAGGGGTACGTCTACCCGCACGACGTGCCCGGGGCCATCGCCGCCCAGCGCTACCTCCCCGAGGAACTCGCCGGCCGTCAGTACTACGAGCCGACGCGCTACGGCGCGGAGGCGCGGTACGCCGACGTGCTGGAGCGGGTGCGCGAGCGGCTGGCCGGCACCGAGGAATGAGCGCGCGGAGCGGGCCCGTGCCGTGGACCCGTGCAGTGAGCGCGCGGAGTGGACCCGAGGAATGAGCGCGCCGAGTGGGCCCGGGCGGTGAGCCCGCGCCGGCCGCCCGGCACGGCGGTCGGCCGCCCCGCGGCCGGGAATGGCCGGCGCGGGAGGCGGGTTACTGTGGTCAAGGAGTGTGCGCACGCCGCGCGGCCGAGGGCCGGCGCGGCGTTTCCTCAGCTACGGGACGCGGCTGACCAGGGCCCGCACGTCGGGCATGGGGTTCCCGGGCCGAACCACGCACCCTCTTCGGCTAAGGTAAGCCTTACCTAATTACACGGAGGTTCGACGCACGTGAATCAGTCGCGTCCCAAGGTCAAGAAGTCGCGGGCGCTCGGCATCGCGCTCACCCCCAAGGCGGTCAGGTACTTCGAGGCCCGTCCCTACCCGCCGGGCGAGCACGGCCGCGGCCGCAAGCAGACCAGCGACTACAAGACCCGCCTGCTGGAGAAGCAGCGGCTGCGGGCGCAGTACGACATCAGCGAGCGGCAGATGCTGCGCGCGTACGAGCGCGCCAAGAAGGTCCAGGGCAAGACCGGTGAGGCGCTGATCGTCGAGCTGGAGCGCCGGCTGGACGCGCTGGTGCTGCGCGCCGGGCTGGCCCGCACCATCTACCAGTCGCGGCAGATGGTCGTGCACGGCCACATCGAGGTCAACGGCCGCAAGGTCGACAAGCCGTCCTACCGGGTGCGCCCCGAGGACGTCGTCCAGGTCCGCGAGCGGTCCCGCGAGAAGACCCCGTTCCTGGTGGCCCGCGAGGGCGGCTGGGCCGGTGACGGCGAGACCCCCCGTTACCTGCAGGTCAACCTGCCGCTGCTCGCCTTCCGCCTCGACCGCGACCCCAACCGCCACGAGGTCCCGGTCGTCTGCGACGAGCAGCTGGTCGTCGAGTTCTACGCCCGCTGACCTTCGCCGGGTCACGACCGCCGCTCCGCCGGGCCCCCGAGGGAACGGGGCGGCAATGCGGTACGGGTGCGCAGGTCCGGCGCGATAGGGTCGGAGTCCTGTCGGCGGGTCTCGAAGGCGAGGGAGAGCGGCGCGTGTCCGGTGGAGAGGTGGCCGGCCTCATCGTTGCGGTGTTCTGGGCGATCCTGGTGTCGTTCCTGGCCGTCGCGCTGGTACGGCTCGCCCAGACGCTCAGGCGCACCACCGAGCTGGTCGCCGGGATCACCGAGCAGGCGGTCCCGCTGCTCGGCGAGGCGAGCGCCGCGCTGCGCGAGGCGCACACCCAGCTGGACCGGGTGGACACCATCACCGCGGAGGTGGCCGAGGTGACCGCCAACGCCTCCGCGCTGTCGTCCACGGTCGCAACGGCGTTCGGCGGCCCCCTGGTGAAGGTCGCCGCGTTCGGCTACGGGGTGCGGCGCGCGGTGGGCCTGCGGACCGGCGACGCGGGCCGGGCCGGGACCGGCACCGCCGCGGCAGGCAAAACGCTGCCCGCCAGCAGGCGCGGCGGCCGACGCAACCGCTCCAAGGACTGAGGCCCATGTTCCGCCGCCTGTTCTGGTTCCTCACCGGCGCCGCCACCGGAGTGTGGGCCACCGCCAAGGTGCGCCGCGCGATGCGCCGGCTCAGCCCGGACAGCCTCGCCGCGACCGCCGCCGACCGCGCCCTGGAGACCGGCGCGCGGCTGCGGCTGTTCGCCCAGGACGTGCGGGCCGGCATGGCGCAGCGGGAGGGCGAACTGCACGACGCGCTGGGCCTGCGCACCGGCGCCGCCCTCCCGGGCGGCGCGGAACCCAAGGGCCTGACCGCCCCCGACCACGGCCCGGGCCTGCCCGCCCGGGACGGCGACCTCCCGGCGCAGCGCCGGGGCCTGACGTACGACGGGTACGAGAACCGGAAGGACGAACACTGATGGAGTCGGCAGAAATCCGCCGCCGCTGGCTGCGCTTCTTCGAGGAGCGCGGGCACACCGTCGTGCCGTCGGCGTCGCTCATCGCCGACGACCCGACGCTGCTCCTGGTTCCCGCGGGCATGGTCCCCTTCAAGCCGTACTTCCTCGGCGAGGTCAAGCCGCCCTTCGACCGCGCCACCAGCGTCCAGAAGTGCGTGCGCACCCCGGACATCGACGAGGTCGGCAAGACCACCAGGCACGGCACGTTCTTCCAGATGTGCGGCAACTTCTCCTTCGGCGACTACTTCAAGGAAGGCGCCATCAAGTACGCCTGGGAGCTGCTGACCACGCCCCAGGACAAGGGTGGCTACGGACTGGAGCCGGACCGGCTCTGGATCACCGTCTACGAACAGGACGACGAGGCCGAGCAGATCTGGCGCGACGTCATCGGCGTGCCCGCCGAGCGGATCCAGCGCCTCGGCATGGGCCCCAACTTCTGGTCCATGGGCGTGCCCGGCCCCTGCGGCCCCTGCTCCGAGATCAACTACGACCGCGGCCCGGAGTTCGGCCCCGAGGGCGGCCCGGCCGTCAACGACGAGCGGTACGTGGAGATCTGGAACCTGGTCTTCATGCAGTACGAGCGCGGGCCGGGGGAGGGCAAGGAGGACTTCCCGATCCTCGGCGACCTGCCCGCCAAGAACATCGACACCGGTCTCGGCCTGGAACGCCTCGCGATGATCCTGCAGGGCGTGCACAACATGTACGAGACGGACACCCTGCGGGTCGTCATCGACAAGGCCACGGAACTGACCGGCGTGCGCTACGGCGAAGCCCACGACAGCGACGTCTCGCTGCGCGTCGTCGCCGACCACATGCGCACCGCCATGATGCTCATCGGCGACGGCGTCGTGCCCGGCAACGAGGGCCGCGGCTACGTCCTGCGCCGCATCATGCGCCGCGCCATCCGCAACATGCGGCTGCTGGGCGCGCACGAGGCGGTGGCCGCCGAACTCATCGACGTGGTCCTGACCACCATGGGCGAGCAGTACCCGGAACTGCTCACCGACCGCAAGCGCATCGAGTCCGTGGCGCTCGCCGAGGAGGCCCGCTTCCTGAAGACGCTGGCCGCCGGCACCAACATCCTGGACACCGCCGTCACCGAGACGAAGTCGGCCGGCTCCCGCGTGCTCCCCGGCGAGCAGGCGTTCCTGCTCCACGACACCTGGGGCTTCCCCATCGACCTCACCCTGGAGATGGCCGCCGAGCAGGGCCTGTCCGTGGACGAGGACGGCTTCCGCCGGCTGATGAAGGAACAGCGCGACCGCGCCAAGGCCGACGCGCGCGCCAAGAAGACCGGCCACGCCGACATGTCCGCCTACCGTGAGGTCGCCGACCGGTCGGGCACCACCGAGTTCACCGGCTACACCCGCGACAGCAACGAGGCCACCGTCGTCGGCCTGCTGGTCGACGGCGTGCCCTCGCCCGCCGCCACCGAGGGCGACGAGGTCGAGGTCGTGCTGGACCGCACCCCCTTCTACGCCGAGGGCGGCGGCCAGCTCGCCGACACCGGCCGGATCAGGGTGGAGGGCGGCGCCGTCGTCGAGGTCCGCGACGTCCAGCAGCCGGTGTCCGGGCTGAGCGTCCACAAGGGCGTCGTCCAGGTCGGCGAGGTCACCGTGGGCGCGAACGTCCTGGCGCAGATCGACCTGGTGCGCCGCCGGGCCATCGCCCGCGCCCACAGCGCCACCCACCTCACCCACCAGGCGCTGCGCGACGCGCTCGGCCCCACCGCGGCCCAGGCCGGCTCCGAGAACTCGCCCGGCCGCTTCCGCTTCGACTTCGGCTCGCCGACCGCCGTCCCCGGCACGGTCCTCACCGACGTCGAGCAGAAGATCAACGAGGTGCTGGCCCGCGAACTCGACGTGACCGCCGAGGTGATGCCGATCGCCGAGGCCAAGAAGCAGGGCGCGATCGCCGAGTTCGGCGAGAAGTACGGCGACCGGGTGCGGGTGGTCACCATCGGCGACTACTCCAAGGAGCTGTGCGGCGGCACCCACGTGCACAACACCGCCCAGCTCGGGCTGGTCAAGCTGCTCGGCGAGTCCTCCATCGGCTCCGGCGTGCGCCGGGTCGAGGCCCTGGTCGGCGTCGACGCCTACTCCTTCCTGGCCCGCGAGCACACCCTCGTCTCCCGGCTGACCGACCTCGTCAAGGGCCGCCCCGAGGAACTGCCCGAGAAGATCGCCGGGATGCTGACCAGGCTCAAGGACGCCGAGAAGGAGATCGAGCAGTTCCGCGCCGAGAAGGTGCTCCAGGCCGCCGCCGGGCTCGCCGGATCCGCCGCCGACGTCAAGGGCGTCGCGCTCGTCACCGGCGCGGTGCCGGACGGTACGAGCGCCGACGACCTGCGCAAGCTGGTCCTGGACGTCCGCGGGCGCATCACCGGCGGCCGCCCCGCCGTGGTCGCCCTGTTCACGGTGTCGGGCGGGCGTCCGCTGACCGTCGTGGCCACCAACGAGGCCGCCCGCGACCGCGGCATCAAGGCCGGTGAGCTGGTCCGTACCGCCGCCAAGACCCTCGGCGGCGGAGGCGGCGGCAAGGACGACGTCGCCCAGGGCGGCGGCCAGAACGCGGCTGCCGTACCGGAGGCGATCGAGGCCGTCCAGCGCCTGGTGGCGGACAAGGCGTGACGCGAGGGGGCGAGGGAGGAACGATGCGGCGCGGACGGCGGCTCGCCGTGGACGTCGGGGAAGCCCGGATCGGGGTGGCCTCGTGCGACCCCGACGGGATCCTGGCCACACCCGTGGAGACCGTGCCCGGGCGGGACGTGCCCGCCGCGCTGCGCCGCCTCGCCGCCCTCGTGGCGGAGTACGAGCCCCTTGAGGTCGTCGTCGGGCTGCCGCGGTCGCTGAACGGCTCCGAGGGCCCGGCGGCGGCCAAGGCCCGGACCTTCGCGGGGAATGTGGCGAAAGTCATCGCACCGGTCCCGGTCCGCCTCGTCGACGAGCGGATGACCACCGTGACGGCCACTCAGGGCCTGCGGGCATCCGGCGTCAAGGCGAAGAAGGGACGCTCCGTAGTGGACCAGGCGGCGGCCGTCATCATCCTCCAGAGCGCGCTGGAGGCCGAACGGGTGTCCGGCAAAGCTCCGGGCGAGACCGTCGAAGTGGCCACCTGATCGCGGTACGGTAACGTTCCGCGCGACACGGCGGCGCCCTGGGGCGCCGCCCGTTTCGCAAGGTCGGCAGGCCGGCTGCCGGCCGCGTACCAAGGGGACCGATGACTGACTATGGCCGGGGCTCCGGCTCGGAACCGTGGCACCCCGAGGACCCGCTCTTCGGTGACGTGTACGACCAGGGCCAGGGATACCAGCAGCCACCGCAGCAGCAGCCGTACCCCCAGCAGCAGGACGGCTGGCAGGACCCGTACGCCACCGGCCGGCAGCAGCCCTACCCGCAGCAGGGCTACCCCCAGGAGCAGTACCCGCAGCAGCAGTACCCCCAGCAGCAGGCGTATCCCCAGCAGCCGCAGCAGCAACAGCAGCCTCAGCAGCAGCCGTACCCCCAGCAGCACCAGCAGCAGCACCAACAGCAGCACCAGCAGCAGTACCCGCAGGGGCACTACGACGGCTACGACACGGGATCGCACCGGACCGGCGCCTTCGGCCACCAGGACCCCTACGGCGGGCAGCAGCCGCAGGACCCGTACGCCACCGGCGGGCACGACTTCTACGGGCAGGGCGGCTACCCGCCCCCGCAGCAGCCGCAGTTCCGGCGGCAGGGCATGGGGCAGGGCCCCGGCCAGGGGCCGATGGGAACCGGGCCCGGCCAGGGCATGGGCCCGGGCCAGAACATGGGGCAGGGCATGGGCCCGGGCCAGGACATGGGCCAGGGCCAGGGTCAGAACATGGGGCAGGGCATGGGCCCCGGCCGCCGGCAGGACGCCGGCCGTCCCGGCCCCGGCCAGGACCCCGGGCACGGCATGGGCCACCCGCAGGAAGCCGGGGCGGGACCGCTGCGCGCGGCGCCCGAGGAGACCGGCTCCTGGGAACCCGAGCACGAGGAGAACCCGCGCGAGCACGCGTTCTTCGCCGATCGCGACGAGGACGACCATGACGACGACTCCCCCTCGGCCGGAACCGGGCGGCGCGCGGGCGCGGCCCCGCAGAAGGGCAAGAAGCGCCGCAGTGGCTGCGCCTGCCTGGTGGTGGCCGTCGTCCTGGCCGGCGGCCTCGGCGGCGCCGCGTACTTCGGCTACCACTTCTACGAGAACCACTTCGGCCCCGCCCCCGACTACTCCGGCCAGGGCACAGGCGACGTCCAGGTGGACATCCCCACGGGCTCCACGCTGACCACCATGGGCAACATCCTCAAGAAGGCCGACGTCGTCAAAAGCGTGGAGGCCTTCACGTCCGCCGCCGGCAAGAACCCCAAGGGCCGCACGATCCAGGCCGGGATCTACGTCCTGCACCGCCAGATGTCGGCCGCCGACGCCGTGACGATGATGCTCGATCCGAAGTCGCAGAACGCGATGATCATCCCCGAGGGCTGGCGAGCCACCCGCATCTACCAGGCGATCGACGCCAAGCTCCACGTCAAGGCGGGTACCACCGCATCGGCGGTCAAGGGCGCGAACGTGGGGCTGCCGTCGTGGGCGCACGGGAACCTGGAGGGATTCCTCTTCCCGGCCAAGTACAGCATCGCCCAGTCGATGAAACCGGCCGACGTCGTCCGGCAGATGGTCAACCAGGCCAACGCCGAGTAC
The DNA here is from genome assembly GCF_020400825.1 of Streptomyces sp. HPF1205. GTDB lineage: Bacteria > Actinomycetota > Actinomycetes > Streptomycetales > Streptomycetaceae > Actinacidiphila. The sequence goes on along the minus strand of NZ_JAINVH010000004.1, from coordinate 23,206 downwards.
ACGAAGGACGGTCTGGAGAACAGCGCGACCAAGCTCGGGAAGTCGCCGGAGGACATCCTGAAGATCGCGAGCCTGGTGCAGGCCGAGGCGCAGGAGGCCGCCGACTTCGGCAAGGTCTCCCGGGTGATATACAACCGGCTCGACCAGAACATGGCGCTCGGCTTCGACTCCACGCTCAACTACGCCATGGGCCGCTCGACGCTGAACACGACGAACAAGGACACGCAGTACGCCTCGCCGTACAACACCTACCTGCACAAGGGTCTGCCGCCCGGCCCCATCGACAACCCCGGTCACCAGGCCATCGAGGCCGCGCTCAACCCCACCGCGGGCAACTGGCTGTACTTCGTCACCGTCAAACCCGGCGACACGCGCTTCACGAACAGCTACGCCGAGCACCAGAAGAACGTCCAGGCGTTCAACGCGTACCAGAGGGAGCACGGCGGATGACCCCCCGCGGCGCGCACCGGGCGGCCGTGCTCGGCTCGCCCATCGCGCACTCGCTCTCGCCCGTGCTGCACCGCGCCGCCTATGCCGCGCTCGGGCTCGACGACTGGCGGTACGACCGGTTCGAGGTGGACGAGGAGGCGCTGCCCGGCTTCGTCGACAAGCTCGATCCGGCGCAATGGGCGGGGCTGTCGCTGACCATGCCCCTCAAGCGGGCCGTCATCCCGCTGCTGGACGAGGTCAGTGCGACCGCCGCCTCGGTGGAGGCCGTCAACACCGTGGTGTTCCGGCCCGACGGCACACGTACCGGCGACAACACCGACATCCCCGGCATGCTCGCCGCCCTGCGCGAGCGCGGCATCACCTCCGTGCCCGCCGCGGCGATCCTCGGCGCCGGCGCCACCGCCTCCTCCGCCCTGGCCGCCCTGTCCCGGCTCTGCCCGGGCGACGTCACGGCCTACGTACGCGGACCCGCCCGCGCCGCCGAGATGCGGCAGTGGGGCGAGCGGCTCGGGGTGAGCGTACGCACCGCCGACTGGGCCGACGCGGCCCACGCCCTGACCGCCCCCCTGGTCGTGGCCACCACCCCGGCCGGTGCCACCGACCACCTGGCCGCCGCCGTGCCCGCCGCCCCCGGCACTCTGTTCGACGTCCTCTACGACCCCTGGCCCACCGCCCTGGCCGCCGCCTGGGCCGGCCGCGGCGCCCCCGTCGTCGGCGGCCTCGACCTGCTGGTCCACCAGGCCGTTCTCCAGGTCGAACAGCACACCGGCCGCGCCCCGGCACCCCTTGCCGCGATGCGCGCCGCGGGCGAGGCAGCCCTGCGCCCGGCGGCCCCCCGGGAGCCGTGAGGAGGCGCGGTCCGCACGCTGGACGCGGGCCGGCCCGGCCCGCCGTTCGTGGCAGGATCGGAGCACGCGTCGCCGGACCGTACGTACCCCGGCGGAGAACGAGGGAGCACCGTTGAGCAGGTTGCGCTGGCTGACCGCGGGGGAGTCGCACGGCCCCGCACTCGTCGCGACGCTGGAGGGGCTGCCCGCGGGCGTGCCCGTGACCACGGATCTGGTCGCCGACGCGCTCGCCCGGCGGCGGCTCGGCTACGGACGCGGCGCGCGGATGAAGTTCGAGCGCGACGAGGTCACCTTCATCGGCGGGGTACGGCACGGCCTCACCATGGGCAGCCCGGTGGCGATCATGGTCGGCAACACCGAGTGGCCCAAGTGGGAGCAGGTCATGGCCGCCGACCCGGTGGACCCGCGGATCCTGGCCGGCCTGGCCCGCAACGCCCCGCTGACCCGCCCCCGCCCCGGTCACGCCGACCTGGCCGGCATGCAGAAGTACGGCCTCGACGAGGCCCGCCCGGTGCTGGAGCGGGCCAGCGCCCGTGAGACGGCGGCCCGGGTCGCGCTCGGCGCGGTCGCCCGCTCCTACCTCAAGGAGACGGCGGGCATCGAGATCGTCTCGCACGTGGTGGAACTCGGCCGCGCGAGCGCGCCCCGAGGCGTCGTACCCGTGCCCGGCGACGAGGAGGGGCTGGACGCCGACCCGGTGCGCTGCCTCGACGCCGACGCGAGCGAGGCGATGGTCGCCGAGATCGACCAGGCCCACAAGGACGGCGACACCCTCGGCGGCGTCGTCGAGGTGCTCGCCTACGGGGTGCCGGTGGGCCTGGGCTCGCACGTGCACTGGGACCGGCGGCTCGACGCCAGGCTGGCCGGCGCCCTCATGGGCATCCAGGCCATCAAGGGCGTCGAGGTCGGCGACGGCTTCGAACTCGCCCGCGTGCCCGGCTCTCAGGCGCACGACGAGATCCTGCCCACCGCCGAGGGCATCCGGCGCGCCTCCGGCCGCTCCGGCGGCACCGAGGGCGGCATCAGCACCGGCGAGACGCTGCGCGTGCGGGCCGCCATGAAGCCCATCGCCACCGTGCCGCGCGCGCTGGCCACCGTCGACGTGACCACCGGCGAACCCGCCCAGGCCCACCACCAGCGCTCCGACGTCTGCGCGGTCCCCGCCGCCGGCATCGTCGCCGAGGCCATGGTCGCCCTGGTGCTCGCCGACGCCGTCGCCGAGAAGTTCGGCGGCGACTCGGTCACCGAGACCCGGCGCAACGTCCGCGGCTTCCTCGACAACCTGGGGATCCGGTGAGCGCCCGGGACGGCGCCGCCGCCGGCGGACCGCCCGCCGTCGTCCTCGTCGGCCCCCCCGGGGCCGGCAAGTCGACCATCGGCCGGCTGCTCGCCGAGCGGCTGGGCACCACGTACCGCGACACCGACGCCGACATCGAGGAGACGGCCGGCAAGACCGTCCCGGAGATCTTCATCGACGAGGGCGAGCCCTACTTCCGCGAGCTGGAACGGGACGCGGTGCGCGCGGCCGTCGCGGGACACGCCGGGGTCCTCTCGCTCGGCGGCGGCTCGATCATGGACGCCGGCACCCGGGCCCTGCTCGCCGGGCTGCCCGTGGTCTTCCTCGACGTCGGGCTGCAGCAGGCCGTCCACCGGGTGGGGCTGGACGCGCCGCGCCCGCTGCTCGCCGTCAACCCCCGGCAGAGCTGGCGCGAGCTGATGGACAAGCGCAGGCCGCTCTACACCGAGGTCGCCCGGGCCGTGGTCGGCACCGACGACCGCACCCCCGAGGCCGTGGCCGACGCCGTACTCGACGCACTCCAACTGAAGGACGCATGAGCGAGAACTCCCAGTCCTGGACCGCGGACACACCCCCGACCCGCATCCGCGTCGGCGGAACCGCGGGCACCGCCCCGTACGACGTGCTCGTCGGCCACCAGCTCCTCGGCGAGCTGCCCGGGCTGATCGGCGGGCAGGCGGGGGAGCGGTGCCGGGTGGCCGTACTGCACCCGGAGGCGCTCGCCGGGACCGGCGAGGCGATCCGCGAGGACCTGGCCGAGCAGGGGTACCAGGCCATCGCGATCCAGCTGCCCAACGCCGAGGAGGCCAAGACCGCCGAGGTCGCCGCCTACTGCTGGAAGGCGCTGGGACAGAGCGGGTTCACCCGCACCGACGTCGTCGTGGGCGTCGGCGGCGGCGCCACCACGGACGTCGCCGGGTTCGTGGCCGCCACCTGGCTGCGCGGGGTGCGGTGGATCGCCGTGCCCACCACGCTGCTCGGCATGGTCGACGCGGCCGTCGGCGGCAAGACCGGCATCAACACCGCCGAGGGCAAGAACCTCGTCGGAGCCTTCCACCCGCCGGCCGGCGTCCTGTGCGACCTCGGCGCCCTCGAAACCGTGCCGGTCAACGACTACGTCAGCGGGCTCGCCGAGGTCATCAAGGCCGGTTTCATCGCCGACCCGGTCATCCTCGACCTCGTCGAGGCCGACCCGGCCGCCGCCCGCACCCCGGGCGGGCCGCACACCGCCGAACTCGTCGAGCGCGCCATCCGCGTCAAGGCCGACGTCGTCTCCGCCGACCTGAAGGAATCGGGACTGCGCGAGATCCTCAACTACGGCCACACCCTCGCGCACGCCATCGAGAAGAACGAGCGCTACAACTGGCGGCACGGTGCCGCCGTCTCCGTGGGCATGGTCTTCGCCGCGGAACTCGGCCGCCTCGCGGGCCGGCTGGACGACGCCACCGCCGACCGCCACCGCGCCGTCCTGGAATCCGTCGGCCTCCCGCTCACCTACCGCGGCGACCAGTGGCCGAAGCTGCTGGAGACCATGAAGGTGGACAAGAAGTCCCGCGGCGACCGGCTCCGCTTCATCGTCCTCGACGGCCTGGCCAAGCCCGCCGTCCTGGAGAGCCCCGACCCCGCCGTCCTGCTCGCCGCATACGGGGAGGTGTCCGCGTGACCCGCCGCGTGCTCGTCCTGAACGGCCCCAACCTCGGCCGCCTCGGCTCCCGCGAACCGGACGTCTACGGCTCCACCTCCTACGCCGGCCTGGTCGAGTCGTGCACGAAGCTCGGCGCCGAACTCGGCCTCGACGTCGAGGTCCGCGAGACCAACGACGAGGGCGAGCTCATCCGCTGGCTCCACGAGGCCGCCGACGGCGGCCTGCCCGTCGTCCTCAACCCCGGTGCCTTCACCCACTACTCGTACGGACTGCGCGACGCCGCCGCCCAGCGCACGGCCCCCCTCATCGAGGTCCACATCTCCAACCCGTACGCCCGCGAGGACTTCCGGCACACCTCCGTCATCGCCTCCGTCGCCTCCGGCACCATCGCGGGCTTCGGTCTCGCCTCCTACCACCTCGCGCTGCGCGCCGTGGCGCAGGACGGTCCCGCCTAGGCCGGCCGCGTCCGGGTCGCGACTTGGCGCGCCACCGGGTGAACTGCCTTGCCCGCGACGGCGAACCGCCACCCACCCCGAGGACGGCGATCGGGTACCGTTCCCTCGAACGGCCAGCTACCCGCCGGTCGCGACGCGAACCTTGGAGTGGACCTTGACGCCGCACGCTGTGGGGGCGCCGCAGCCGGGACCCGGCTCGGGGCCGGGCAGCAACACGGGGCAGTTCCCGCTGCCCGCACCCGGCCCCGTACAGGTGCCCGCGCCTCCCGGCGGCGGCTCACTGTCCGGCGCCGCCCACGGCCCCGTCGCGGTCCTGCTGATCGGCGCGGCGGGCGCAGGGAAGACCACCATCGCCCGGTACTGGGCCGACCACCGCGGCTCCCCGACCGCGCACATCAGCCTCGACGACGTGCGCGAATGGGTCCGCGCGGGCTTCGCCGACCCGCAGGCGGGATGGAACGAGCACTCCGAGGCGCAGTACCGCCTGGCCCGGCGCACCTGCGGCTTCGCCGCCCGCAACTTCCTGGCCAACGGCGTGTCCTGCATCATCGACGACGCCGTCTTCCCCGACCGGCCCGCCGTCGGCCTCGGCGGCTGGAAGCGGCACGTCGGCCCCGGCCTGCTCCCGGTCGTCCTGCTGCCCGGCCTGGACGTCGTGCTGACCCGCAACGCCGAGCGCAGCGGCAACCGCAGACTGTCCGACGAGGAGGTCGCCCGCATCCACGGGCGCATGGCCGGCTGGTACGGCTCCGGACTGCCCATCATCGACAACTCCCAGCTCGACGTGCCCGCCGCGGCCGCCGCGCTGGACCGGGTGGTGGCCCGCAGCGTCCAGGGCCCGCCCGTCCGGTGAGGCGCCCGTCGCCGGCGGACGCCTAAAAGGGGCGCCGGACCGCTTCCCGACCTAAGCTCGCGGCATGGCGCAAGTGCATGCGATCCGCAGGGAACGGCTGCGCGACCGGTGTACCGCGGCCGGGATCGGCGCTGCCCTGGTGACCCGCCCGGCCAACGTGCGCTACCTGACCGGCAGCGCGCCCGCCGGCGCGGCGCTCCTGATCGGACCGGCCGGCGAGGACGTCCTGGTGCACCTGCGGCCGCCGCCCGACGACGGGAACGAGGCGGGGCCGCCCGACGACCTGCGCTCGCTCGTGCTGCCCTCCCCGGAGGGCGACGCCGCCGTCGCCGCCGCCGAGCTCGCCCGGGAGCGGCACGCGGACTCGCTCGCCGTGGAGGAGCACCACCTGACCGTCAGCCGGCACCGCGCCGTCTCCTCGGTCGCCGACGGGCTGCGGCTGTCCGACCTCGGCGGCGCCGTGGAACAACTGCGCCTGATCAAGGACGAGCACGAGATCGGCGCCCTGCGCATCGCCGCCGAGATCACCGACCAGGCCCTCGGCGAGCTGCTGGAGTCCATCCTGGTCGGCCGCACCGAGCGGCACCTGGCCCTGGAGCTGGAGCGCCGCCTCGTCGACCACGGCGCTGAGGGACCCGCCTTCCCCACCTCCGTCGGCACCGGCCCGCACTCGGGCACCGCCCGCCACGTGCCGACCGACCGCCGCGTCGAGGAGGGGGACTTCCTGACCGTCCGGCTCGGCGCCTGCTACCGCGGCTACCGCTGCGAGGTGGGCCGCACCTTCGTCATCGGCACCGCTCCCGCGCCCTGGCAGATCGAGCTGTACGAGCTGGTCTTCGACGCCCAGCGGGCCGGCCGGGAGGCCCTCGCGCCCGGCGTCGCCTGCCGGGACGTGGACCGGGCGACCCGGCAGCCGCTGACCGCGGCCGGCCACACCGAGGGGCTGGCCCCCTGGAGCGGGCACGGGGTGGGCCTCGAAATCGACGAGGACCCGCAGTTGTCGCCGGCGGCCATGGGTAAACTGGACGCTTGCGTGCCGGTCACCGTCGAGCCGGGGGTCCACCTTCCGGGCCGCGGCGGTGTCCGCATCGACGACACACTCGTCGTACGTCCCACGGCGGACGGCGGGCCCGAGCTACTCACCATCACGACCAAGGAACTGCTCGCGCTGTGACCGGCGCCCCTTCCCTGGTCCCCAAGCAGCACTTTCAGGAGATTCCGCAACCGTGGCCACCACGAACGACCTCAAGAACGGCCTCGTGCTCAAGCTCGACGGCGACCAGCTCTGGACCGTCGTCGAGTTCCAGCACGTCAAGCCCGGCAAAGGCCCCGCCTTCGTGCGCACCAAGCTGAAGCACGTGCTGTCCGGGAAGGTCGTCGACAAGACCTTCAACGCGGGCTTGAAGGTCGAGACCGCCAATGTCGACAAGCGCGGCATGCAGTTCTCCTACAAGGACGGCGCCGACTTCGTCTTCATGGACACCGAGACGTACGACCAGATCACCATCACCCCCGAGGTCGTCGGCGACGCCGCCCACTACCTGCTGGAGGGCAACGACGCCGTCGTGGCGATGTACGAGGGCGCGCCCCTGTACATCGAACTGCCCGCCTCCGTCGAGCTGGTCATCGAGTACACCGAGCCCGGCGTGCAGGGCGACCGCTCCACCGGCGGCACCAAGCCGGCCCGGCTGGAGACCGGCCACGAGATCGGCGTCCCGCTGTTCATCACCACGGGTGAGAAGGTCAAGGTCGACACTCGTACGGGCGACTACCTCGGCCGGGTGAACAGCTAACCGTGGCTGCCCGCAACAAGGCCCGGAAACGGGCCTTCCAGATCCTGTTCGAAGCGGATCAGCGGGGCGCCGACCCGCTGACCGTCATGGCGGACTGGATCCGGCTCGCCAGGACCGACGACCGGCAGCCCCCCGTCACCGAGTACACGATGCAGCTCGTGGAGGGCTGCGCGGCGCACGCCGAGCGGATCGACGAGTTGCTGTCCGGCTACGCGGTGGGCTGGACCCTGGACCGTATGCCGGTCGTGGACCGCAATGTGCTGCGGCTGGGCGCGTACGAGCTGATCTGGGAGGACGACGTCCCCGACGCGGTCGCCCTGGACGAGGCCGTGCAGCTCGCCAAGGAGTTCTCCACCGACGAGTCGCCGTCCTTCGTCAACGGGCTGCTCGGCCGGCTGCTGGAGCTGAAGCCGACGCTGAAGCGCTGACGGCAGCGCGCCGCGACGCGGCACGCGCCGGGCCCGGCGGCACAGGAGGGGATCCTGCGCCGCCGGGCCCCGCGCGTTCCTCAGGCGTCCGCGGACCGCTCGGCGTACTCGCGCAGCTGCCGGACGCCCTCGGCGCGGGAGGCGGCCGTCTCGCCGTACGGGAAGCTGTGCGTCATCTCGGCGTCCGGGAAGACCTGGGCGAGCCACATCGAGCAGTAGTGGCCGGGCAGGAAGCACGGCTCCAGGTCGGTGTGGACGCGCAGCACCTGCTCCGGTTCGACGCCGGCGGCCCGCAGGCTCGCCCACAGCCGCTCCTCGGGGTGCAGGGCGACGGCGCCGGCGCGGGTGACGATCCGCTTGCCCTCGACCGGGTCGACGTACTCGAAGGCCGCGTAGTTCTCGGCGCTCGCGGTGTCGCGGATGTCGTCGAGGACCAGCGGCCACCAGTGCTCGTCGTCGGCGAACGCCGCCGGGTCCGCGGCCCGCAGCCGCTCCGCGAGGCGGTCGTGGGCCGCCGCCGCGGCCTGCGGCCGGTCGGTGCCGACGATGGCGCGCAGCGCCCGGTCCAGCTCCCTCAGACCCGCGGCGAACGCCTCCGGGGAGGAGCTCACGAACCGCTCGTCCTCGTCGAAGTCCAGCAGCACCGCCCGGACGGTGCCCTCCTCGTCGGCGCACAGTTCGTAACCGCTGTCGCCGCCGAGCCGGGCCCAGTGCGCGCACCGCGCCCGTGCCACCCGCCGCCCGCTCGCGGCGGCGAAGTCGCCCAGCGGCACCGGGTCCTCGGGCGCGGTGGCGAAGTACGGCCCCACCTGCCGGGGCACCTTCAGCCCCGCCAGGCGCCGCACGGCCGGGGCGTCGGAGGCGGACGGACCGGATGCCGGGGGTTCCGAGGGGGATGCGGTCTGGGGTGCGGCCGTTCCTGCGGTGTCCTCGGCGGCGGTTGCCGGTCCGAAGGTCCGCGAGAGTCCGTCGTCAGTCACCGGGTGGGCGCTCCTCGCGCGGTGGATTGCGTATCTGTTCGGAGCTCTAAGGTATGCGGTGCCCGGACCCGGCCGCGCGCCTCCCCGCGCGGACACCCGCCGCACGCACACCGCCGCCCGCGGCCCCCCGACGGGAGGTGCCACGGGCGGCGGGACGTTTCTGCTGGTCCGGGACGGTCGTCAGGCGGATTCCTCGTGCTGCTGGACCGCGCGGCGGGCGTCCGCGTCGAGCACGCCCCACGAGATGAGGTGCTCGGTGAGGACGGACGGCGACTGGTCGTAGATCACGGCGAGGGTGCGCAGGTCGTCCTGGCGGATGGAGAGCACCTTGCCGTTGTAGTCGCCGCGCTGGCTCTGGATCGTCGCCGCGTACCGCTGCAGGGGGCCCGCCTTCTCCGGCGGGACCTGCGACAGGCGCTCCAGGTCGAGGACCAGCTTCGGCGGGGGCTCGGCGGCGCCGCCGGGCGTCGTCCCCGGCAGCAGCTCCTGCACCGGCACCCCGTAGAAGTCGGCGAGCTCGGCGAGACGCTGCACGGTCACGGCGCGGTCGCCGCGCTCGTAGGAGCCCACGACCACTGCCTTCCAGCGGCCCTGGGACTTCTCCTCGACGCCGTGCAGGGAAAGGCCCTGCTGCGTGCGGATGGCCCGGAGCTTGGCTCCGAGCTGTTTGGCGTAATCGCTGGACATATGGCTCCCCGGACGGAAACTCGGTGACTCACTGTGAGGTTACGCAGCGTAATCCGCCCTCGTCAAGCCGAAAAGGTCCGACCGGTCCCTGACCTGGGCCGTCGCTGTCACCTGGTACGTCACCTGGTACGGTGGCGGGGTACCCCAGACGTCCTTTAATGCCCGTCCCGTGAGGCGGGGAAGGAGGTCCCCGACCCATGGTCGACGACCGCGACACCGTGGCGGCACCGCCGCCGTCCGCACAGCCGTCCGCGTCCACCGCGCCGGCGGACGCCCGTCCGGTGCTGGAGGCCCCGGACATCGCCCGGGTGCTGACCCGTATCGCCCACGAGATCGTCGAACGCGCCAAGGGCGCCGACGACGTGGTCCTGCTCGGCATCCCCACCCGCGGGGTCTTCCTCGCCCGCCGGCTGGCCGACAAGCTCGCCGGGATCACCGGACGCTCCGCCCCGGTCGGCTCCCTGGACATCACCATGTACCGCGACGACCTGCGGCTGCACCCGCCGCGGGCGCTCGCCCGCACCGAGATCCCCGGTGACGGCATCGACGGCCGCCTGGTCGTCCTCGTGGACGACGTGCTCTTCTCCGGCCGCACCATCCGCGCCGCGCTCGACGCGCTGAACGACATCGGCCGCCCGCGCGCCGTGCAGCTCGCCGTCCTGGTCGACCGCGGCCACCGGGAGCTGCCGATCAGGGCCGACTACGTCGGCAAGAACCTGCCCACGTCGCTGCGCGAGACCGTCAAGGTCCTGCTGACCGAGGAGGACGGCCGCGACAGCGTCCTGCTCGGCTCCGCCGCCGGCCGCGCGGCCGACGGCCGGGCCCGGCACACGGACTCCCAGCCGGACGAGTAGCGCCCCCGCACGCCGGTCCGTACGCCCCCCGCGTACCCGCCCGGCGCTGCCGCCTGCCCTCCCGCGCGCCCGCGCCCGCCCACGCCCTCCCGGAAGTGACCGCATGAAGCGCCACCTGATCTCGGCCGCCGACCTCACCCGCGACGACGCACTCCTCGTACTCGACACCGCCGAGGAGATGGCCCGGGTCGCGGACCGGCCGATCAAGAAGCTGCCCACCCTGCGCGGCCGTACCGTCGTCAACCTCTTCTTCGAGGACTCGACCAGGACCCGCATCTCCTTCGAGGCCGCCGCCAAGCGGCTGTCCGCCGACGTCATCAACTTCTCCGCCAAGGGCTCCTCGGTCTCCAAGGGCGAGTCGCTGAAGGACACCGCGCTCACCCTGGAGGCGATGGGCGCCGACGCGGTGGTGGTCCGCCACCACTCCTCCGGCGCCCCGCACCGGCTGGCCACCTCCGGCTGGATCAACGCCTCGGTGGTCAACGCCGGCGACGGCACCCACGAGCACCCCACCCAGGCCCTGCTGGACGCCTTCACCATGCGCCGCCACCTGTCGGGACCCGGCCGCGACCTGTCCGGCCGGCACGTCACGATCGTCGGTGACGTGCTGCACAGCCGGGTCGCCCGCTCCAACGTGCTGCTGCTGGCCACCCTCGGCGCGCGCGTCACCCTCGTCGCCCCGCCCACCCTGCTGCCCATCGGCGTCGAGCGGTGGCCGTGCGAGGTCTCCTACGACCTGGACGCGGTCCTCGCCAAGACCGACGCCGTGATGATGCTGCGGGTGCAGCGCGAGCGGATGAACGCCGCGTTCTTCCCCACCGAGCGCGAGTACGCCCGCCGCTACGGCCTGGACGCGATCCGGATGGCCGCACTGCCCGGGCACGCCATCGTCATGCACCCCGGACCGATGAACCGCGGCATGGAGATCACCGCCGAGGTCGCCGACTCGCCGCGCTGCACCGCGGTCGAGCAGGTCGCCAACGGCGTCAGCACCCGCATGGCCGTCCTCTACCTGATGCTCGGCGGCTCCGAGCCCGCCCTGTCCGCCGCCCGTACGGACGAGCCCGGCAGCGACGAGCCCCGCAGCGACGACCCCCGTACCCGTGACGCCGACCGCCCCCGTAGCGAGGAGACCAAGTGACCAGCAGCAAGACGCTCATCCGCGGGGCGAGGCTCCTCGGCGGCGACCCGGTGGACGTCCTGATCGGCGGCGGGACCGTCGAGGCGGTCGGGCCCGGGCTCGACCCGGCGGGAGCGGCCGTCGTCGAGGCCGAGGGGCTGGTCCTGCTGCCCGGCCTGGTCGACCTGCACACCCACCTGCGCGAGCCCGGCCGCGAGGACTCCGAGACCGTGCTGACCGGCACCCGCGCCGCCGCGGCCGGCGGCTACACGGCCGTGCACGCGATGGCCAACACCTTCCCCGTCGCCGACACCGCCGGCGTGGTCGAACAGGTGTGGCGGCTCGGCAAGGAGTCCGGCTACTGCGACGTCCAGCCGGTCGGCGCGGTCACCGTCGGGCTGGAGGGCAAGCAGCTCGCCGAGCTGGGCGCGATGGCCGACTCCGCAGCCCACGTGCGGGTGTTCTCCGACGACGGCAAGTGCGTGGACGACGCGGTGATCATGCGCAGGGCGCTGGAGTACGTGAAGGCGTTCGACGGCGTCGTCGCCCAGCACGCCCAGGAGCCGCGGCTGACCGCGGGCGCACAGATGAACGAGGGCACGGTCTCCGGCGAGCTCGGCCTCACCGGCTGGCCCGCCGTCGCCGAGGAGTCGGTCATCGCCCGCGACGTGCTGCTGGCCGCGCACGTCGGCTCCCGGGTGCACATCTGCCACCTGTCCACGGCCGGCTCGGTGGAGATCGTACGGTGGGCCAAGTCCAAGGGCTGGGCGGTCACCGCCGAGGTCACCCCGCACCACCTGCTCCTCACCGACGAGCTGGTCCGCTCCTACAACCCGGTCTACAAGGTCAACCCGCCGCTGCGCACCGAGGCCGACGTCATGGCGCTGCGCGAGGCGCTGGCCGACGGGACCATCGACTGCGTCGCCACCGACCACGCCCCGCACCCGTACGAGGACAAGGACTGCGAGTGGGCCGCGGCCGCCATGGGCATGATCGGCCTGGAGACCGCGCTGTCCGTGGTGCAGCACACCATGGTCGACACCGGGCTGCTGGACTGGGCGGGCGTCGCCGACCGCATGTCGGCGCGGCCCGCGGCCATCGGACGCCTGTCCGGCCACGGACGGCCGGTGGCCCCCGGCGAGCCCGCCAACCTCGTCCTGGTCGATCCCGCATACCGTGGGGTGGTCAACCCCGCGGAGATGGCCTCCCGCAGCCGCAACACGCCCTACGCGGGCCGTGAGCTGCCGGGCCGGGTGGTCGCCACCTTCCTGCGGGGCCGTGCCACGGTCATGGACGGGAAGCTCGCATGACACCTGAGACACTTCTGGCGGCGGTCACCGCGCAGGGCGGCAAGCACTCCGCGAAGGTCACCGACTGGACCGACCGGATCGGCTGGATCATCGGCCTCCTTCTGGTGGTCGCGCTCGTCTACTGGCTGATGCGGCAGGGCTGGCAGTGGCGGCGCACCCTCCAGGGCGGCCTGCCCGCCCTCCCCCCGATCCCCGAGCGGCCCGGCCCCGCCCTGCTGGAGTCCGACGGCCGCTACCACGGCAGCACCACCGCGGGCCAGTGGCTCGACCGCATCGTGGCGCACGGCCTGGGCGTACGCAGCAGGGTCCGGCTGTCGCTCGCCGAGGAGGGGCTGGTGGTCGACCGCGTCGGCGCCCCCGGCTTCCTGGTGCCGGCCGCGGCCCTGCGCGGCGCCCGGCTCGACCGGGCCATCGCGGGAAAGGTGCTCCCCGAGGGCGGCCTGCTCGTCGTCACCTGGGAGCACGGCGGGACCCTCCTCGACTCCGGCTTCCGCTCCGACCACGCCGCCGAGCACCCGCGCTGGGTGGCCCTCATCAACGAACTCGGCGGACGGCGGGACGCCCCGGCCCCCGCGGGCGCCGCCCCCGCCCCCGTTCCCGACCCGCGGCGCGACGGGTCCGGCGAGGCCGGCCCGCGCGGTCCGCGGACCCCGCACCCCCAGCAGCACGACAAGGAAGGCGCACAATGACGACCTCCGCCCGGGCGGCCACCGCGCCCGCCGTACTCGTCCTGGAGGACGGCCGCACCTTCCGCGGCCGCGCCTACGGGAGCGTCGGGGAGACCTTCGGCGAGGCCGTGTTCTCCACCGGGATGACCGGCTACCAGGAGACCCTCACCGACCCCTCGTACCACCGCCAGGTGGTCGTCATGACCGCCCCGCACGTCGGCAACACCGGCGTCAACGACGAGGACCCCGAGTCCTCCCGGATCTGGGTCGCCGGATACGTCGTGCGCGACCCCGCCCGCGTCCCCTCCAGCTGGCGCTCCCGCCGCTCCCTCGACGAGGAGCTGGCCGCCCAGGGCGTGGTCGGCATCAGCGGGATCGACACCCGCGCCCTGACCAGGCACCTGCGCGAACGCGGCGCGATGCGGGTCGGCATCTTCTCCGGCGACGCGCTGGCCGACGACGGCACCCTCCTCGCGCGGGTACGGCAGGCCCCCCAGATGACCGGCGCCGACCTGTCCGCGCAGGTCGCCACCGAGCGGCCGTACGTGGTGCCCGCGATCGGCGCCAAGCGGTTCACCGTGGCCGCGCTCGACCTCGGCATCAAGGGCATGACCCCGCACCGCATGGCCGAGCGCGGCATCGAGGTGCACGTCCTGCCCGCCACCGCGACCGTCGAGGACGTGTACGCGGTGGACCCCGACGGGGTCTTCCTGTCCAACGGCCCCGGCGACCCGGCCACCGCCGACCTCACCGTCATCCGGGCGGCGCTGGAGCGCGGCACCCCGCTGTTCGGCATCTGCTTCGGCAACCAACTGCTCGGCCGCGCCCTGGGCTTCGGCACGTACAAGCTCAAGTACGGCCACCGCGGCATCAACCAGCCGGTCCAGGACCGGGCCACCGGCAAGGTCGAGGTCACCGCGCACAACCACGGCTTCGCCGTCGACGCGCCGCTCGACCGGGTGAGCGACACCCCCTACGGCCGCGCCGAGGTCAGCCACGTCTGCCTGAACGACGACGTGGTCGAGGGCCTGCGGCTGCTCGACCGGCCGGCGTTCAGCGTCCAGTACCACCCCGAGGCGGCGGCGGGCCCGCACGACGCCGCGTACCTGTTCGACCGCTTCGTCCAGCTCATGGCAGAACAAGGAGCCCAGCGTGCCTAAGCGCACCGATATCCAGTCGGTTCTCGTGATCGGCTCGGGCCCGATCGTGATCGGTCAGGCCGCCGAGTTCGACTACTCCGGCACCCAGGCGTGCCGGGTGCTGAAGGCCGAAGGCCTGCGGGTGATCCTGGTCAACTCCAACCCGGCCACGATCATGACGGACCCCGAGATCGCCGACGCCACGTACGTGGAGCCGATCACCCCGGAGTTCGTGGAGAGGATCATCGCCAAGGAGCGGCCCGACGCGCTGCTCGCCACCCTCGGCGGCCAGACCGCGCTCAACACCGCCATCGCCCTGCACGAGGGCGGGGTGCTCGCCGAGTACGGCGTCGAGCTGATCGGCGCCAACGTCGAGGCCATCCACAAGGGCGAGGACCGCGACCAGTTCAAGGCCGTCGTGGAGGAGGTGCGCCGCAAGATCGGGTACGGCGAGTCCGCCCGGTCGGTGATCTGCCACTCCATGGACGAGGTGCTCGCGGGCGTGGACACGCTGGGCGGCTACCCGGTGGTCGTCCGGCCCTCCTTCACCATGGGCGGCGCGGGTTCGGGCTTCGCCCACGACGAGGAGGAACTGCGCCGCATCGCCGGCCAGGGACTGGCCCTGTCGCCCACCACCGAGGTGCTCCTGGAGGAGTCCATCCTGGGCTGGAAGGAGTACGAACTGGAGCTGATGCGCGACCGGCACGACAACGTGGTCGTCGTCTGCTCCATCGAGAACCTCGACCCCATGGGCGTGCACACCGGTGACTCCATCACCGTCGCGCCCTCGATGACGCTGACCGACCGCGAGTACCAGATCCTGCGGGACATCGGGATCGCGGTGATCCGCGAGGTGGGTGTCGACACCGGCGGATGCAACATCCAGTTCGCGGTCAACCCGGCCGACGGGCGGGTGATCGTGATCGAGATGAACCCGCGGGTGTCGCGGTCCTCCGCGCTGGCGTCCAAGGCCACCGGCTTCCCCATCGCGAAGATCGCGGCCCGCCTGGCCGTGGGCTACACCCTCGACGAGATCCCCAACGACATCACCGAGCAGACCCCGGCATCCTTCGAGCCCACGCTCGACTACGTCGTGGTCAAGGTGCCGAGGTTCGCCTTCGAGAAGTTCCCGGCCGCCGACGCGACCCTCACCACCACCATGAAGTCGGTCGGCGAGGCGATGGCCATCGGCCGCAACTTCACCGAGGCGCTGCAGAAGGCGCTGCGGTCGCTGGAGAAGAAGGGCTCGCAGTTCGACTTCGCCACGCCCGTCGCCGAACTGGGCACCAAGGACGAGCTGCTGGCGAAGGCGGCCGTCCCCACCGACGGCCGGATCAACACCGTCATGGCCGCCATCCGCGCCGGCGCCGGCCCCGAGGAGGTCTTCGCCGCCACCAGGATCGACCCGTGGTTCGTCGACCAGCTCTTCCTGATCAAGGAGTACGCGGACGAACTGGCCGCCGCGGACCGGCTGGACGCCGGCCTGCTGGCCGAGGCCAAGCGGCACGGCTTCTCCGACGCGCAGATCGCCGGCATCCGGGGCTTGCGCGAGGACGTGGTGCGCGAGGTGCGGCACGCGCTGGGGGTCCGGCCGGTCTACAAGACCGTGGACACCTGCGCGGCCGAGTTCGCGGCCCGCACCCCGTACTTCTACTCCTCCTACGACGAGGAGAGCGAGGTCGCCCCCCGCGAGAAGCCGGCGGTGATCATCCTCGGTTCCGGGCCCAACCGGATCGGGCAGGGCATCGAGTTCGACTACTCGTGCGTGCACGCCTCCTTCGCGCTGCACGAGGCCGGGTACGAGACGGTGATGGTCAACTGCAACCCCGAGACGGTCTCCACCGACTACGACACCTCCGACCGGCTGTACTTCGAGCCGCTCACCCTTGAGGACGTCCTGGAGATCGTGCACGCCGAGACCAAGGCCGGCCCCGTCGCCGGGGTCATCGTGCAGCTCGGCGGCCAGACCCCGCTGGGCCTGGCCCAGGCACTGAAGGACAACGGGGTGCCGATCGTCGGCACCTCGCCGGAGGCCATCCACCTGGCCGAGGACCGCGGCGCCTTCGGCCGGGTGCTGGACCGGGCCGGCCTGCCCGCCCCCAAGCACGGCACCGCCACCTCCTTCCCCGCCGCGAAGGCCATCGCCGACGAGATCGGCTACCCCGTCCTGGTCCGCCCCTCGTACGTGCTGGGCGGCCGCGGCATGGAGATCGTCTACGACGAGACGCGCCTGGCCGCGTACATCGCCGAGTCCACCGAGATCAGCCCGACCCGGCCGGTGCTGGTCGACCGGTTCCTCGACGACGCCATCGAGATCGACGTGGACGCCCTCTACGACGGCCACGAGCTGTACCTGGGCGGCGTGATGGAGCACATCGAGGAGGCCGGCATCCACTCCGGCGACTCCGCGTGCGCCCTGCCGCCCATCACGCTGGGCGGCCACGACGTCAAGAGGCTGCGCGCCTCCACCGAGGCGATCGCCCGCGGGGTCGGCGTGCGCGGCCTGATCAACATCCAGTTCGCGCTGGCCGGGGACATCCTGTACGTCCTGGAGGCCAACCCGCGCGCCTCGCGGACCGTGCCGTTCACCTCCAAGGCGACCGCCGTGCCCCTGGCGAAGGCCGCCGCCCGCATCTCGCTGGGCGCCACCATCGCCGAGCTGCGGGCCGAGGGGATACTGCCGGCCACCGGTGACGGCGGGACCCTGCCCATGGACGCGCCGATCTCCGTCAAGGAGGCCGTCCTGCCCTGGTCGCGGTTCCGCGACCCGCAGGGCCGCGGCGTCGACACCATCCTCGGCCCGGAGATGCGCTCCACGGGCGAGGTGATGGGCATCGACGCGGTCTTCGGCACCGCCTACGCCAAGTCCCAGGCCGGGGCCTACGGCGCGCTGCCCACAAAGGGCCGGGCGTTCGTGTCGGTGGCCAACCGCGACAAGCGGGCCCTGATCTTCCCCGCGCGCGCCCTGACCGAGCACGGCTTCGAGCTGCTGGCCACGTCCGGCACCGCCGAGGTCCTGCGCCGCAACGGCATCCCCGCCCGGGTGGTCCGCAAGAACAGCGAGGGCGTCGGCCCGGACGGCGAGCCCACCGTGGTCACCCTCATCCACGAGGGCGAGGTCGACCTGATCGTCAACACGCCCTTCGGCACCAGCGGGCGCCTGGACGGCTACGACATCCGCACCGCCGCCGTCGCCCGCGGCATCCCCTGCCTGACCACCGTCCAGGCTCTGGCCGCGGCGGTCCAGGGCATCGACGCCCTCGGCCGCGGCGAGATCGGCGTGCGGTCGCTGCAGGAGCACGCCGGCCACCTCATCGCCGCGCGGGAGGGGTGACGTGTACGGGCTGCTCTTCCGGCTGCTGTTCGCGCGGATGGACCCGGAGCGGGCGCACCGCCTGGCCTTCGGCTGGATCCGGCTGGCCGCCCGCGTCCCCGGCCTGCGGACGCTGGCCGCGGCCTTCCTCGCGCCCCGGTACGAGGAGCTGCGCACCGAGGCGCTGGGCCTGCGCATGCCGGGTCCGTTCGGCCTGGCCGCCGGGTTCGACAAGAACGCGGCGGGGATCGACGGGCTGGCGATGCTCGGCTTCGACCACGTCGAGGTCGGCACCGTGACCGGGCGGGGCCAGCCGGGCAACCCGCCCGAGCGGCTGTTCCGGCTGGTCGCCGACCGCGCCCTGATCAACCGGATGGGATTCAACAACGACGGCTCCGCGGCCGTCGCGCGGCGGCTCGCGGACCGCCGCGCGGTGTTCCCGGTCACCGTCGGCGTCAACATCGGCAAGACCAAGGCCGTACCGGAGGCCGAGGCCGTCGCCGACTACGTGACGTCCACCGAGCGGCTGGCCCCGTACGCCGACTACCTGGTCGTGAACGTGTCGTCGCCGAACACCCCCGGCCTGCGCGACCTGCAGGCGACCTCGGCGCTGCGTCCGCTGCTGACCGCGGTGCGCGAGGCCGCCGACCGGACGGTGGCCGGCCGCCGGGTGCCGCTGCTGGTCAAGATCGCGCCCGACCTGGCCGACGAGGACGTGGACGCGGTGGCCGACCTGGCCCTGGAACTGGGCCTCGACGGCATCATCGCCACCAACACGACCGTCGCCCGCGAGGGCCTGGGCCTGCGCTCCGACCCCGCCGCGGTCCAGGAGACGGGCGGGCTGTCCGGGGCGCCGCTGAAGGAGCGGTCGCTGGAGGTGCTGCGGCGGCTGTACGCGCGGGTCGGCGACCGGGTCACGCTCGTCGGCGTCGGCGGGGTCGAGGACGCCGAGGACGCCTGGCGGCGGATCCTGGCCGGGGCCACCCTCGTCCAGGGCTACAGCGCCTTCATCTACCGCGGGCCGCTGTGGCCGCGCGCGGTGCACAAGGGGCTGGCGGCGCGCCTCGCCGCGAGTCCGTACGCCACGCTGGCCGACGCGGTCGGCGCCGACCTGCGGAGGGCAGCGGCATGACCACACCTGGAACGGGCGGCGACGCCCCGGAGCCCTTCGGCGCAAGGCTGCGCCGCGCCATGGACACGCGCGGGCCGCTGTCCGTCGGCATCGACCCGCACGCCTCTCTGCTGGCCGCCTGGGGGCTGGGCGACGACGTGGCGGGCCTGGAGCGGTTCGCCATGACCGTGGTGGAGGCGCTGGGGGAGCGGGTCGCGGTGCTCAAACCGCAGTCCGCGTTCTTCGAGCGGTTCGGGTCGCGCGGCGTCGCCGTACTGGAGCGGGCCGTCGCCGCCGCCCGGCAGGCGGGCGCCCTGGTGCTGATGGACGCCAAGCGCGGCGACATCGGCTCCACCATGGCCGCCTACGCCGCCACGTACCTGGACAAGGACTCCCCGCTGTTCTCCGACGCGGTCACCCTCAGCCCCTTCCTGGGCTTCGGGTCGCTGCGGCCCGCCCTGGACGCGGCGCGGATCTCCGGCGCCGGGGTGTTCGTCCTCGCGCTGACCTCGAACCCCGAGGGCGCCGAGGTGCAGCGGGCGGCCGGCGCCGACGGGCGGTCGGTGGCGCAGGTGGTGCTCGACCACATCGCGGCCGAGAACGCCGGCGAAATCGCTGCCGGGACCGCGGGCGCGCGGCCGCTGGGGTCGGTCGGCGCGGTGGTCGGCGCCACGCTCGGCCGGGCCGGCGCGGACCTGGCCGTGGGCGGGCCGCTGCTGGCCCCCGGCATCGGCGCCCAGGGAGCGACCCCCGAGGACCTCCCGGGGCTGTTCGGCGCCGCGGCCGGCGACGTCGTGCCGAGCGTCAGCCGGGACGTGCTGCGGCACGGCCCGGACGCCGCGGCCTTGCGGAATGCGGCGGCGGCATATGCGGAGCGGCTGGCGGAGGCGCTCGCCGGGGCGGGGAAAGCCGACGGCAATGTCCTTCGGTAATGCGAGCGAAAAACGGCGCAAAAAAGGGCCGGATTCAACCATCGGCCCCATTGGCCGCCAAACCTGTTCCGCTTTGCCCTATATATCCCCTCGGATCAAGGCTGACCAGGACTTTTCGTCTGTTCTCGCTGACTTGAGCCGTTCGGACCGCTAGTCTCCGACAAGAGCGGGGCCCTCCACAGGCGCCGCTCGCCGCTCCGTGACCACGGGGCGGCGTCAAGTTCCACACGGTCCATATCCGATTGCTCTACTTCCGAGGTGACGTAGGCGTGGCTCTTCCGCCCCTTACCCCTGAACAGCGCGCTGCCGCGCTCGAAAAGGCCGCCGCGGCTCGCCGGGAGCGCGCCGAGGTCAAGAACCGGCTCAAGCACTCCGGCGCCTCCCTGCACGAGGTCATCAAGCAGGGCCAGGAGAACGATGTCATCGGCAAGATGAAGGTCTCCGCCCTCCTCGAGTCCCTCCCCGGTGTCGGCAAGGTGCGCGCCAAGCAGATCATGGAGCGGCTCGGCATCTCCGAGAGCCGCCGAGTGCGCGGCCTGGGTTCGAACCAGATCGCGTCCCTGGAGCGCGAGTTCGGCGGCACCGCCGCCTGACCCCCACCGGTGTGCCGGGGCAGCGGTCCCGGCACACCGGAGAACCGGGGATAATCGCTCCATGAGCTCTGCAGTCTCCCGGGGGGCGGCCCGTCCCCTCGCACCGCAGGGGGCCTCACCGGCCCACCCGGACAGACATCCGCGGCTGACCGTGCTCTCCGGACCCTCCGGGGTCGGGAAGAGCACGGTGGTCGCCCACCTGCGCACCGTGCACCCCGAGGTCTGGCTCTCGGTGTCCTGCACGACCCGCAGGCCGCGCCCCGGCGAGAAGCACGGCGTCCAGTACTTCTTCGTCGACGACGACGAGTTCGACAAGCTCGTCGCCAACGGTGAACTCCTCGAATGGGCGGAGTTCGCCGGGAACCGGTACGGGACGCCGCGCCGCGCCGTCCTCGACCGGATCGCGGCGGGCGAGCCGGTACTGCTGGAGATCGACCTCCAGGGCGCCCGGCAGGTCCGGGAGTCGATGCCGGAGGCCCACCTGGTCTTCCTCGCCCCGCCGAGCTGGGACGAACTCGTCCGCAGGCTCACCGGCCGGGGTACCGAGTCGCCCGAGGTGATCGAGCGGCGGCTGGCCACCGCCAAGGTCGAGCTGGCGGCCGAGTCCGAGTTCGACCGGACCCTCGTCAACACCTCCGTCGAGGCTGTGGCGCACGAACTGCTAGCCTTGATGGCAATCGACTGAGGTGACTGTTCCGCAATCCCGGTCGTCCACAAATCGTCCAGAAGTAGGGGTAGGCAGAGCGTGTCCTCTTCCATCACCACACCCGAGGGCATCATCAACCCTCCGATCGACGAGCTGCTGGAGGCCACGGACTCCAAGTACAGCCTGGTGATCTACGCGGCCAAGCGCGCCCGCCAGATCAACGCCTACTACTCCCAGCTCGGCGAGGGCCTGCTGGAGTACGTCGGCCCGCTGGTGGACACCCACGTGCACGAGAAGCCGCTGTCCATCGCCCTGCGCGAGATCAACGCGGGCCTGCTGACCTCCGAGGCGGTCGACGCCCCGCCCACGCACTGACCCCGCCCGCGCACTGACGCGGGGTCCGGGCGGCCGCGCTCACGGCGGAGCACCCGGCACCACACCGATCGGGGCCCGGCGGTTCGTCCGCCGGGCCCCGTGGTGTGTCATGGGTGTGTCATGGATGAGGAAGGTCCGACGGCGGCGGGAGAGACGATGGCCAGGCCACAGGTCGTCCTGGGGGTGAGCGGCGGCATCGCCGCCTACAAGGCGTGCGAGCTGCTGCGGCGGCTCACCGAGTCCGGGCACGACGTGCGTGTGGTGCCCACGGACTCGGCGCTGCACTTCGTGGGCGAGGCCACGTGGTCCGCGCTGTCCGGCAACCCCGTGTCCACCCGGGTCTGGGACGACGTCCACCAGGTGCCGCACGTGCGCATCGGCCAGGGCGCGGAACTGGTCGTGGTGGCCCCCGCCACCGCCGACGTGCTCGCCAGGGCCGCCCACGGCCTCGCCGGCGACCTGCTGACCAACACCCTGCTCACCGCGCGCTGCCCGGTGGTTTTCGCCCCCGCCATGCACACCGAGATGTGGGAGCACCCCGCCACCCAGGAGAACGTGGCCACCCTGCGCCGCCGCGGCTGCGTCGTCGTCGAGCCCGCCGTCGGGCGGCTCACCGGCGCCGACACCGGCAAGGGCCGGCTGCCGGAGCCCGCCGAGATCCACGAGGTCTGCCGCCGGGTGCTGGCCCGCGGCGTCCTGCCGCCCGACCTGCGCGGCCGCCACGTGGTGATCAGCGCCGGCGGCACCCGCGAGCCGCTGGACCCGGTGCGCTACCTCGGCAACCGCTCGTCCGGCAAGCAGGGCTACGCGCTGGCACGTACCGCTGTCGCCCGCGGCGCGCGAGTCACCCTTGTCGCCGCGAACACCGCCCTGCCCGATCCTGCGGGCGCCGACGTGGTGACCGCGGGCACCGCCGAGCAGCTGCGGGAGGCCGTCCTCAAGGCGGCGGCCGACGCCGACGCCGTGGTGATGGCGGCGGCCGTCGCCGACTTCCGCCCCGCCGCGTACGCGCCCGGCAAGATCAAGAAGAGGGACGGCGAGGACCCGGCGCCCGTGGCCCTGGTCCGCAACCCGGACATCCTCGCCGAGCTGTCGGCGAGCCGCCCGCGCCCCGGGCAACTGGTGGTCGGCTTCGCCGCCGAGACCGACGACGTCCTCGCCAACGGCCGGGCAAAGCTCGCCCGCAAGGGCTGCGACCTGCTGGTCGTCAACGAGGTGGGGGAGCGCAAGGCGTTCGGCAGCGAGGAGAACGAGGCGGTGATCCTGGCCGCCGACGGCAGCGAGACCTCGGTGCCGTACGGACCCAAGGAGGCCCTCGCCGACCGCGTCTGGGACCTGGTCGTCACTCGGTTGACCTAAATTCACCCGAAATGGAGTCAACTCGTCGACACGCTGACGAATGGTCTCCGCCCGCACGCGAATACCACCCGGAAGTGGGACATCGCCGGGCCCTGCCGGGGTTGACGACAGGGCCCGGGAGCCGAGTGACGCACGTCATGGGCCATCCAAGGAGCGAGATGTCCCCTCCGCCCGATCGGCGCGAACGATAAACTAACCGCGGAGTGCTGGGCGCAGCCCCACGCACCCCACCCAGAATCAGTCAGCAGCCGCTGCGACCCCAGGGAGCGATGTGTCCCGCCGCCTGTTCACCTCGGAGTCCGTCACCGAGGGACACCCAGACAAGATCGCCGACCAGATCAGCGACACCA
>NZ_JAINVH010000039.1 GCF_020400825.1 Streptomyces sp. HPF1205 | reverse complement strand
CTGACCCGCAGTGGGCATCAGCAGCAGTCCCGCCAGCCCCAGCGCCGCGGCGGCCGCTGTCACCAGCTTTCCCGGTCCGACCCTCTTTCTCATCGACTTCCTCCTCCGGCATGGCGTCACTGCGTCGTGACGCGGCGAGATGGTGGATCTGCGGCTCCGTGCCGCACGTGGCGACCGCGGCCCTTCCTCGGACCGAGGGGAGACACCGGACCGAGTCCGGGCCGAGGGACCGGCCAGGGACGACCGGACCGTGGCGCCGGACGGCGGACGGGTGCGTGGCGGGCCGCGCCCACCGTGTCGCGAGTCGGGTGGACAGGTGCCTGTCCGCCAGGCCCCGCCCTCCCGGCCCTCGCGTGACGGTGAGCCGAGAGGCACTCGAACCGATTCACCGGAATCGGTTCGACGGGATCGTACGGCCGGGGACCGCCGGGGTCAATGAGATGCGGGCGAGTCAATTCCGGTCGCATCACGGCCGCTTGCGAACCCGGTGATCAACGCCCCTTACGGACCGGCACCGCGCTTGACCCGTCGGCCCGGGCAGCGGCCGGCCCACCGCCGTGCCGGCTTCTCGCGTGTGTGCGTCGTGTCGAACCGATTCGCCCACTCGCGGTCCGTCGGCGTGGCCCGGCCGCCCGGACCGGGCCCCACCACGGCTTCCGCGCCGCGTCCTCGCGTCCTTCGCCGGCCGGGGCGGGTGCAGGCGACCTTGACGGTCATGCAGTGAGCGCTAACAATGCTTGCAGTTGGAAACGATGACTGAGGAGCGCGCCGCCAGAAGCAGTCTTCCGGCAGGGGTACGGGACACCCCTGCTCAGTGTGTACGCGGGCCCCGTTCGGCCCTCCACCGACAGCAACTGAGTGCGTCCACGCCCCCCCGGTCGTGCGGGCGACGCCTCGTGGACCGGATCACGGCGGTCCCGACGAGGACCCTCGCGCCGGACACATCTGCCCGCCCCACCCGGTTCCCTTCCGTCACGGCACGGGCCCGGCGCCGCCTGCAGCCGCGCGGTGCGGGTCCGAAGCACGACTCCTGTGCGCGGCTGCCCCGACGCGCAAGGAGGCGCGATGCGCAGGAACAAGGCACGGATACTACGCGCGGCCCTGGCGGCCGTGTGCTCGCTCGGACTGGTCAGTACCGTCGGCGGCACGGCGCACGCCGGCCAGAGATCCGCGGTCAGGGCGTCCCCGCCCATCTACCTCGACACCACGTACTCGTTCCAGGAGCGGGCCGCGGACCTGGTCTCGCGGATGTCCCTGGACGAGAAGGTGCAGCAACTGCACACCAACAGCGCGCCGGCGATCCCGCGGCTGGGCGTGCAGCAGTACACGTACTGGAGCGAGGGCCAGCACGGCATCAACACGCTCTTCGGCGACACCAATCCGGGCTCGGTGACCGGTGGCGTGCACGCCACCAGCTTCCCCACGAACTTCGCCGCCTCGATGTCGTGGGACAAGAACCTGATGTACCAGGAGACCACCGCGATCTCCGACGAGGCCCGCGGCCTGCTGGACAAGTCGCTGTGGGGCACCGCGCAGAACAACCTGGGCCCCTCGAAGGACGACTACGGGATGCTGACCTACTGGGCGCCGACGGTCAACCTCGACCGCGACCCGCGCTGGGGACGCAGCGACGAGGCGTTCGGCGAGGACCCCTACTTCGTGGGCCAGATGGCCGGCGCCTTCGTCAACGGCTACCAGGGGCAGACCGAGGACGGCAAGCCGCTGGGCAAGTACCTCAAGGTCGCCTCGACCGCCAAGCACTACGCCCTGAACAACGTCGAGCAGGACCGCACCGGCATCAGCTCCGACGTCACCGACGACGACCTGTACGACTACTACACCGCCCAGTTCAAGAGCCTGATCGAGAAGGCGCACGTGGCGGGCCTGATGACGTCGTACAACGCGATCAACGGCACACCGTCGGTGGCCAACACGTACACCACGAACCAGATCGCCCAGCGCACCTACGGTTTCAAGGGCTACATCACCTCCGACTGCGGCGCGGTCGGCACGACGTACAAGTCCTTCCCCAGCGGCCACAACTGGGCGCCGCCCGGCTGGACCACCGACGGCAAGGGCAACAACGCCACCTGGACCAACGACACCACCGGCCAGAAGGTCTCCGGAGCCGGGGGCGGGCAGGCGTACGCGCTGCGGGCCGGAACCGACGTCAACTGCACCGGTGACGAGGCCACCACGCCCAATCTGGAGCAGGCGATCCAGGCCGGCATCCTCAGCGAGGGCGTCATCGACAACGCCCTGGTGCACCTGTTCACCATCCGCATGGAGACCGGCGAGTTCGACCCGGTGGACAAGCAGCCCTACACGAAGATCACCAAGGACGTGATCCAGTCGCCGGCCCACCAGGCGCTGGCCACGAAGGTCGCCGACAACGCCCTGGTGCTGCTGCAGAACGGCGAGCCCACCGGCGCCGGCAAGCCCCTGCTGCCCGCCGACCCCGCCAAGCTGGACAAGGTCGTCGTCGTCGGCGACCAGGCGGGCAAGGTCACGCTCGGCGGCTACTCCGGCGACCCCGCGCTGAAGGTCGACGCCGTGGACGGCATCACGGCCCAGGTCAAGGCCGCCAACCCCGACGCACAGGTGGTCTACGACGCGGCCGGCACCTCCACCACCGCCACCGGCGCCGCCACGCTGAGCGCGCAGACGCAGGCCGACATCAAGAGCGCCGACCTGGTGGTGATCGCGGTCGGCACCGACGAGGCCACCGCCGGCGAGGGCAAGGACCGTACCGGTCTGGCCCTGCCCGGCAACTACGGCAGCCTGATCGACCAGGTCGGCGCCCTGGGCAACCCGAGGACCGTACTGGACATCCAGTCCGACGGGCCGGTCGCCATCGAGCCCTACCGCGGCGAGGTCACCTCGATCGTCTTCGCCGGCTACAACGGCGAGAGCCAGGGCACGGCACTGGCCGACGTCCTCTTCGGCAGGCAGAACCCCGGCGGGCACCTGAACTTCACCTGGTACAAGGACGACTCGCAGCTGCCCGCCATCTCCGACTACGACCTGAGCCCGAGCGGCACCGGCGGACTCGGCCGGACCTACCAGTACTTCACCGGCACCCCGACCTACCCGTTCGGCTACGGCCTGAGCTACAGCACCTTCGCCTACTCGCACATCCACGCCGACCGCTCCTCGGTGAACGCCGACGGCACGGTGAAGGTCGGCTTCGACGTCACCAACACCGGCAGCGTGCCCGGGACGACCGTCGCCCAGCTCTACGCGGCCACCCCCTTCACGGTCGCGGGCCGCGAACTGCCCGCCAAGCGCCTCGCCGGCTTCCAGAAGACCCGAAACCTGCGGCCCGGCGCGACCCAGCACATCACCTTGCGGGTGAACATCGCCGACCTCGCCTTCCACGACGGCGGGCAGGCCAAGCAGGTCGTCTACGACGGCACCTACCGGTTCGAGGTCGGACCGGACTCCGCCACCACCGCGGGCACCGCGTCGGTCGCCGTCCACGGCGGCCTCACCCCGCACCTGCGGTACGTGACGGTGCAGCCCGAAAGCGTCGTCTACAAGGCCGGGGACACCATCGACCTGACCTCCCGCAACCAGTGGATCAAGGACGACACCGACCCCACCGCCCAGCCCGGACGCAACCTGAGCGTCACCGCCGACCACGTCGTCGAGGCCGTGAACGACGACGGCTCCTTCCTCGACCTGTCCAAGGCGAAGGTCACCTACCGCAGCAGCGACCCCTCCGTCGCCACCGTCAGCCGCAAGGGACTGGTCACGGCGGTCGGCAACGGCGTGGCCACCATCAAGGTCACGGTGAACGGCGTCACCGGCTCCGCGGTGATACGCGTCCACCACACCCTGGCCGTCGCCTCCTCCGCCCGGATCGTCGAGCCGGGCGCCGGCACGACCGCCACCACCACGTACACCAACACCGGCCCCACCGCCCTGCCGGGCGCCTCGGTCGCCCTCGACGTGCCCGACGGCTGGACCGCCACCGCGACCTCGCCGGCCACGTTCGCGAGCATTCCCGCGGGCGCCTCGGTGAAGACGACGTGGACCGTCACGCCTCCCGCCGACGCCAAGCCCGGCAGCTACGCCCTCGCCGCCACCGCCACCTACCGCGGCGCCAAGGCCAGTGACGACGCCGCCGGCCGGCTGCTGATCCCGTACGGCGCCCTCAGTGACCTCGTCACCAACATCGGTGTCAGCGACGACGCCACCCCCGGCGCCGGCAACCTCGACGGCGGCAACGCCAGCCTGTCGCAACAGGCCCTGGCCGCCCAGGGGATCACCTCCGGGGGCACGGTCGACCACGACGGGCTGACCTTCACCTGGCCCACCACCGGAACCGGCAAGCCGGACAACATCGTCGCCGGCGGACAGACCGTCCCCTTCACCGGAACCGGCAGCAAACTCGGCTTCCTCGGCACCGCCGACTACGGCAACGCCTCCGGCACCGGCACGATCACCTACACAGACGGCACCACCCAGGACTTCACCCTGTCCTTCAACGACTGGTGGAGCAACAGCGCCGCGACCGGCAGCGACATCCTCGCCACCTGCGACTACCTCAACAACGCGAACGGGCAATCGAACCAGCACGTCAGCGTGTACGGCGCGACCGTACCGCTCCAGGCGGGCAAGACCATCGCCTACCTGACCCTGCCCGACATCGGCCCGGACGCGACGTCCGGCCAGGT
This sequence comes from Streptomyces sp. HPF1205, assembly GCF_020400825.1. GTDB lineage: Bacteria > Actinomycetota > Actinomycetes > Streptomycetales > Streptomycetaceae > Actinacidiphila. Next base: position 75,910 of record NZ_JAINVH010000039.1, on the reverse strand, counting down.
GGCCATGCACATCTTCGCCGTGGCCATCGGCTGATCCCCGCGGTGGGCGCCGCTTCCGGCGGCGCCCACCCGCACGGGACGGGCGCGGGCACGGCCCGCGGGCAGTGGACCGCGCGGGTTCAGCGGGCGGGTGTCACCCAGGGGCCGACGCCGCCGATCCGCTCGACCGAGTAGCGCACGATGTAACCCGGGCCCCTCGGTGCCGGGAACTCGGTGTCCGGCGCCATGTAGACCTTCGTCAGCCGGTCGAGCAGGTCCCACGCGCCGTCACTCGGCTGGACGACGGCCCGCGCGTGCAGCACCGCGTACTCGTTCAGCACGGCGCTGTGGTCGCGCGGCGCCAGGAACGACAGCACGACACGCGGGTCACGCTCGATGTTGCGCAGCTTCTTGTGCAGCGCCATGTGGCCGCTGACGACCTCGTCGCCGTCCAAGCCGATCCAGATGACGGTCACCTGGGGGCTCCCGTCGGCGTTCACGGTGGTCAGGTGGGTCAGGGGGCCCGACTCGATCAGGTCCCGCAACTCCCGCGGCAGACCGCTCATCCCTTGATCCTTTCCTTCGGGACCTCATCGTAACAACGCTCGGTGCCCGGCCGGTCACGCCCGCGGCTCCCGCCCCGCCCCCTCGCCAGGACCCACCGCTGGGCTGTCCGAGGCGTTGCGCTGCGCTGTCCGGGCGACCCGTCCGCGCCACCTCGTTCCCTCCCTTCCCCCGCGCGCATTGACTGCACGGTGCCGCGCCACGGGGGTCCATCCGACACGGCCCTCCTCGCGGCGACCACTCTGTGCCCGCGTGTCCGGTGCCCGCCGGCACCGGAAGAGAAGGGATTCGGATGCGCGCATTGCGACGTCTCCTGTGGAGCGCGCTTGGGTCTTCGCTGCTCCTGGTCGGCATCGCGCCGGCCCCCGTGCAAGCCGCCGAGGCCCGCCCCCCGGGCGCCTCCCACAGCTGCCCGACGACCAACCGGACGGCCGCCACGACCACGGCGCCGCCGACCGGACTGCAGGACTACTACCACGGCGACTGGCGCCTGGGCCCCAGCTATCTCCCGATGACCGGCCCCATCGGGCGGATGCTGCGCGGCTACCACCCGCAGGACGACACCTCGCAGTACTGGTTCCTCGGCTGCTACTGGCAGACGGACCAGCAGAACAAGTCCGGCTGGTGGTACCCGGACAACAACGGCTTCCTCCTGCGCGACGGCCGTCCGGTCGAGTCGCCGAGGGTCCTGCGGGTGGGGGAGCAGGTCGACCTCTTCGGCAGCGGCACCGGCTTCTTCCTGGCTCCGCAGGGCACGCCGTACACCGACCGCGCCATCCCGCCGACCAACCTGGACGAGTACAGCGCGGACGCTCCCGCGTTCAACTACCACCTGTACCGCGTCACCAAGGCCTTCACCGTGCAGGCCGGGCCCGCCAGGCCCTGGTTCGGCCAGCGGGGGCTCGGTGTGCAGTTCGTGACGAGCAAGAGGGTCTCCGAGCTGGTCGGCACGAACCTGGCCGAGATCACCCCGATGTCGTGACGGCCGCCGCGGCGGGCGGGGCGGGTCCCGCCCGCGCCGCCCTGTCGTGAAAGAGGCCGCTGGGCCCGGAGCGCTCCGGGCCCAGCGGCCTCTCCCACGACACGGTCACGTCCGCTCGGCGAGCGGTGGCTGTCTTCAGGCCGCTCCGGCCGCTCCGGCCGGGCGGGACGGCGGCTTACGCGGTGACCGGCGTCGGCCCCTCGCCCGCCCGTTGACGCCACTGCCGCCGTCGGCGCCGCCGCTTCCGCGAGTGCCGCGGTCACCGCCACCGCCGTTGACGCGTTTACCGCCGTTGCCGCCGCCGGGGCGCGCGGGCGCGGCCGGCGCGGCCACGACGACCGGAACACCGGAAGGCGCGCGGGCTCCGGTGATCCTGGCGAGCTCCTCGTCGGCGGAGTGCACGGCGGTCCTGCGCGGGGTGACGCCGGCGTCGGTCATCAGCTTGTTCACCGAGCGGCGCTGCTCGGGCAGCACGAGCGTGACGACGCTGCCGGCCGCCCCGGCCCGCGCGGTGCGCCCACCGCGGTGCAGGTAGTCCTTGTGGTCGGCCGGCGGATCGACGTTGACGACGAGGTCGAGGTCGTCGATGTGGATACCGCGCGCCGCCACGTTGGTGGCCACGAGCGCGGTGATCTCACCGCTCCTGAACCCGTCGAGCGCGCGGTTGCGCTGCGGCTGCGACTTGCCGCCGTGCAGCGCCGCGGCCCTGACACCGCCCGCCAGCAGGGCCTTGGCCAGCCGGTCGACGGCCCGCTTGCTGTCCATGAACAGCAGCACCCGCCCCTCGCGGGCGGCGATGCGGATCGTGGCCGCGCGCTTGTCCTCGACCGTGACGTGCAGGAGGTGGTGCTCCATGGTGCTCACCGCGCCGACCGGCGGGTCCACGTGATGGACCACCGGGTCGCTGAGGAACCGGCGGACCAGCCGGTCGACGTCGCGGTCGAGCGTGGCGGAGAACAGCATGCGCTGGCCGTCCGCGGGCACCTGCGCCAGCAGGGCGGTGACCTGCGGCAGGAAGCCCATGTCGGCCATCTGGTCGGCTTCGTCGAGTACGGCGGTCCGTACCTGGTCCAACGCGCAGTCGCCCCGGTCGACCAGATCCCGCAGCCGGCCGGGGGTGGCGACGAGCACCTCGGCACCGCCCCGCAGGGCGGCGGCCTGACGGCCGATCGACATCCCGCCGACGACGGTGGTCAGACGCAGCCGCACCGCACGGGCGTACGGGGTGAGGGCCTCGGTGACCTGCTGGGCCAGTTCGCGGGTCGGGACCAGGACCAGGGCCAGCGGCCGCCGCGGCTGGGCGCGCTGTCCCGCCGTCCGCGCCAGCAGCGCGAGACCGAAGGCCAGCGTCTTGCCGGACCCGGTGCGGCCCCGGCCGAGCACGTCACGGCCGGCCAGCGAACTGGGCAGGGTGGCGGCCTGGATCGGGAAGGGTACGGTGACGCCCTGGTCGGTCAGCGCCGCCGACAGGGCCGCGGGCAGGCCCAGGTCCGCGAAGGACGTGGCGATCGGCGCGCGGGCGGTACCGGCACCGCCGTCGGTCGCGGGGCCGCCGCCCGTCGCGGGGGTACCGCTCCTTGCCGGGTCGGCGGTCTTCGTTCCGCCGGCCGGTCCGGCCGTGTGCTGCGGGCGCGCCGTGTGCTCCGGGCGGCCGCCGCGCTCGGCGCGAGCGGCGTTCGTGCCGGTCTGCGCGGGTCCGGCCGTGCCCCGGGCGGGCCGCTTGGCGCGATCGGGGCGACGCGCCGCACGGGACCGGTTGCGCGGGGAGCGGTGAGGGGGAACGGAAAGCGGATCGCGGTCCTTCTCCTGCACACCTGAGCCTTCCTCGAAGGCGGCGCGTGCCGCTGTGAAGACTCCGCACTGGGGAATTCGCGCGGGGATCCGCAGAACGTGCCGATGACGTGATGGTGCGGGACACAGAAAAGCGGCCGGGTCCGCGTCCAGTCCGCGGGACCCGGCCGACATTCTTCTTCCCGGATGTCAGGCCGGGACGATGTTCTCCGCCTGCGGGCCCTTCTGGCCCTGCGTGACGTCGAAGCTGACCTTCTGGCCTTCCTGGAGCTCCCGGAAGCCCTGGGTCGCGATGTTCGAGTAGTGGGCGAAGACGTCGGCGCCGCCGCCGTCCTGCTCGATGAAGCCGAAGCCCTTTTCCGAGTTGAACCACTTCACGGTACCGGTCGCCATTGTCGATCTCCTTGAGAGGGGCGGTTCCGCACCCGCGCCTCGCGGGTCCGGCGTCGCTGTGTTGACCCCATCCGCAGGCCGACAACAAAAATGCGCCCAAGAGGTCACATCCCGTCAGGCGCACACGTCAATCATGGGTACCAAAACTGCAACTGCCGGAAGCCTAGCACGGCGCAATGGATCACCGGGGAGGCGGCCGCGAGCCGCACGGCACCGGTCGCGTCGGTGGGCGGTGGTCAGCGGGCGGCGTGCGGTGGGCGGCGGCCCGGGCGCGAACGCGGCGGCGCGGCGGGCCGGGGCCCGGGGCGTCCGCCGCGTTCGCCGGTCCGCGGCCGTGACACGGGGGTGCGTTCAGCGGACGCCGCTGAGCGCCGCCGGGTGCCAGGGGACGAACGCGGCGCCGTCCAGGTGGAGCGCGAGCGCCCTGCTCTCAAGGGCGGCGGGGGTGGTGGCACCGCCCCAGGAGCCGGTGCCGAGCCGCTGCTCCAGGGCGTGCAGCGCGGCCACGATCTCCGCGGTGGTGAAGGCGCAGTGCCCCTGCCGGGCCACGTAGGCCTGCCGCAGCAGCGCGCCCGATCCGGACGCGCGGATCCGCGCCGCGTACGCGTTCTCCTGCTCGACCGGGACCAGCTGGTCCGAGACGGTGTGCACGTCCAGCATCGGGACGCCGAGTCCGGTGCCGACGGTGGAGGTCGCCCTGAGGCCGGCGAGGGCCGCGGGGGAGGCCGTGATCGCGGCGTGCGCGGTGAGCGCGGCGGTGTCCGCTCGCACGTCCAGGTCCGCGGCGCGGTACAGGGCCCGGACCTCGGGGGCGTGCCAGGACGCGTTCAGCAGGGCGGTGTAGTCCACGCCCTCGGTGAAGGCGGGGTTGCCGCCCGCGGACTGCTCGATCGCGTACCGCCCGGGGACGATGAAGGACAGCACGCCCTGCTGCAGCCACTCGTACTGCTGCTCCTCCTGGCCGGCGTAGTCGCCGGGGGCCGGCGGCGCCTGGCCCGGTGCCCACGCGGACTGGTTGAGGAAGGCGGCGGCGAGGGCGATCCGGGCCCGCCCCGCGGGTGTCCGCTGCGCCGAGTCCACGGCCGCGTTCAGACGGGAGGCGAGGGCGGACGCGGCGGCCGGATCGGGGAGGTCGACGAGCCGTCCGAGGTCGGCGCGGTCGAAGAACCAGGCCAGCGCGTATTCGGCGTCGAGCTGGTAGTTCTCCAGGTCCACGCCGCCGGCGACCAGGCCGCACAGGTTCAGCGCGCCGTCGACGCGGCCCTTGCCGTCGCGCGCGATCTGCGCGTTGACCAGGCCGCCCATCGACAGGCCGACGGCGACGACGTGCGCGGGCCTGCCGACGGTGTCCGTGAACGCGGTGACGGTGGCGAACTGGTCCCGCTCGGCCGACTGCAGTGCCCAGGCCGACCCGTTCGGGTCGTAGGACGAACCGGCGAGCGCGTAGCCCTCCGAGAGGAGTTCGGCGGCGGAGGCGTCCGACGGCGCGTCGGCGGCGGTGAGCGGCCCGAAGCCGTGGCTGAACAGCAGCAGGACGCCGTTCCACCTCGCGGGCCTGTCGGCGACCCAGGAGGCGCCGTCGGCCAGGACGCCGCTGTAGTGGGTGCTTCCCGCGGCGGTCGCCGAGGGACGTGCCGCGGAACGTGCCCCGGTGGCCGCGGCGGCCGGGGCGGAACCGGTCGCCGCGGTGCACGTGAGCGCGGCGGCCGCGCACAGCGCGGCAAGGGCGGTACGTCGAAGTCGGGGCATGATGCGGCTCCCGCGGGTCATGGGGTCGGGGGACGGTGGCCAGGTCATGGGTTCGGGGGACGGTGGCCGGCCGCCGTGGACGTCGGTCCGCCGCGTGACGGCCGTCGGTTCACAGCGCTGGATCAGGGAGGGCTTCCTCCGGACCTCCCGCCGAGCGGCCGCGCAGGGCGACCACGGCCAGCACGGCCGAGAAGAGCGCGGCGCAGCCGCAGACGACGAACCCCACGGCGTAACCGTGTCCGAGGGCGTCCAGGGCCATCGGGTGGAGCCGGGCCAGGTGGGGATCGGCCGCCGAGGCCCCGTTGACCGCCAGCGGACCGCCCTGGTGGAGGATCGCGCCTCCCGCGCCCTTCAGCGGCGCCGGGAGCTCGGAGGAGTGGAGAGCGCCCGAGAAGCCGTCGGCCGCGCGGCTCAGCGCGACCGCGCCGATGATCGCGGGGCCGAGGGTGAAGCCGAAGTCGCGCAGCAGGTTCGTGGCGGCGCTCGCCATGCCGGCCAGTCCGAGCGGGACGGTGTTGACGGCCGTGGCGGTGATGGAGGAGACGGTGACGGCGAAGCCCAGACCCACCAGGCCGAGCGGCACGATCAGCGAGAGGAACGAGCGGTCGGTGATGTGGAGCGTCGCCGCCCAGTAGTCGCCCGCGGCCATCAGCACCAGCCCGGCCGCCAGCAGCAGTCTCGGCGTCACCGTGCGCAGCAGACGTTCCGTCACCGGGAGCATGACCAGCGCTACTCCGTTGAGCAGCAGGAACGCCAGGCCGGTGCGCATCGGCCGCTGGTCCTGGATGGCGCCGAGCCTGATGCTGACGGCGTAGGCCGTGCCGAGGAAGGCGAACATGCCCACCACGGCCACCACCGACGCCACCGCGAAGGCCCGGTTGCGGAACAGTTCCAGCCGCAGCAGCGGCGATCTCGCCCGCCGCTCGGCGAACACGAAGACCGCCACGAACACCGCCGCCAGGACGAACGCGGTCACGATGGGCGGCGACCCCCATCCGTCCTCCGGGCCCTGGATGATGGCGTAGAGGAGGGCGAACAGGCCCAGGCCGATGGTCAGTTGCCCGGCGGGGTCGAGCGAGCGGCCCTCGGGGGCGCGCGAGTCGGTCGCGAACGCCGCGCTCACGGCCGCGCTGAGCGCCGCGATGACGGTCACGACGATGAACGACCAGCGCCAGGAGCCGTAGGTCGCGGTGATCCCGCCCAGCAGCGGAGCCAGGAATCCGCCGGTGGACAGCAGCGCGGCCCACGTCGCGATCACCCGGGCCCGCTGCGCGGGCGAGGTGGTGCCGGCGGCGAGGAGCGCGAGCGAGGTGGGGAAGAGCGCCGCCGCGCCGAGACCCGCGAGCGCCTGGCCGACCCACAACTGGTGGATTCCGGAGGAGGTGGTGCTCACCAGCTCGCCGACCGCCAGCAGGCAGGCACCGCCGACCAGCAGCCGCTTGCGGCCGAACAGGTCCCCCAGGAGGCCGAAGGTGAGCTCCAGTACGGCGACGGGGAGCAGGAAGGCGTCGGATATCCAGGTGAGCTGGGAGCCGGCCGGATGCAGGTCGGTCTGGAACAGGCCGTTCAGCGTGGCCGGGATGGCCAGGCCGATCTGGGCCAGGCAGACGGCGAGCAGGCCGGCGACGAGGGTTCCGGCGGTCAGTCCCGGGCCGGTCGTCGTGGTTGCGGAGGAGGTGCCGACGGTGGCGGACACAGCGGTCTCCTGTCGTTGCGGGTGGGGGAACGGCGTGCGGGGCCGGGATCCAGCGGGCAGCGGCCCCGCTCCGGGAGGAGCGGCCGGAGCAGGGGGGTGGGGGGAGTGGCGGCCTCAAGGTGACGAGTGCGGCGCCGGGCCGGAAGGGTGCCGAAAATGTAGGGCGGTTCCATGACAGCCGTCAATGCTTTGCACTGCGTTGGTGGAACGGGTACGCCAGGCCGGCGCCGGGGCGTCCCTCACCCGCCGCTCGGCGGTCCGCACGCGCTCGCCCGCGGCGGCTCGCTCGGCCGCTGCAACGGCGGTTACAGCGGCGGTCACAACGACAGCTACAACGGCAGCGTCTCCAGCACGCGGACCGCGGCGGCGGCCGCGCCGCGGTCCCACCGCCGGGACAGGCCGCGGAAGACCGTTTGCGCGCGGGCCGCCGGCCAGTCGGGCGGCAGGTGCTCGGCCGGCAGGTGCGGGTCCTGCCGGACGAGGTTCAACCAGTCCGTGTGGAGCAGGAGCTGGGCGGCGAACTCGTCGCCGGAGGTCTCCGCGGGCAGCGGCTCGGTGCGGTCCCAGCGGTGCAGGAAGGCCGCGTAGCGCGCGGCGATGCCGGGCACGTCGAAGGCCTGTTCCAGGATTTCGCGGGCCTCGGTCGGCGCGGCCACCCGCGCGCGGAAGACGCGCAGGTGGGCCTCCAGGCCCAGGCCGGCCACCGCCGCCAGGACGTCGACCTCGGCCGGTGCGACCCACAGGCCGCTGAGGAGCGGGCCGAAACCCGCCCAGATCAGGCGGGAGCGCAGGTCGTGGCGCTCGCTGCGCCAGGCCTCGGGCAGCGAGAAGCCGACCATGGTCCACCGGCCGTCCCAGTCGCGGTTGACCGCGCCCGTGCGCCAGACGCGGTCGCGGCCGTCGGTGAGGACCTTCGAGGCGCGCGGCGTGAGGCTGAAGTAGGTTCTGCGGCCGCGCCGGTGGCGTACCAGCAGGCCGCGTTTGACCATCCGGTTGACGGTGGACCGTACCGCCTCCTCCGAGGCGCCCACCCGTTCCAGAGCGGCGATCACGCTGCCGGTCGCCACGGCCACCGGCCGGTCCAGCAGGTAGACGCCGAACATGGTCAGCAGCAGCGACTGGGTGCGCGGCTCGGGAACGGTGCCGGCTTCCACGGCGAGGGCTTGGCCACTGATCACGGGCCCAGGTTAACCGGAGGCGACAGATGGCGGACCCGTCACCGCAGTGAAGGATGTGCAATGCATCGCCTGGAGGGCCGTCAGGAGCGGGCCCGAGCATTCAGGTGTCGTCAGGGGCCGAGGGCGAGCCGCGCGTGGGCCGATCGGATCCCGTACGCGCCGGGCCGGTGTGGCGTGGCGGCCACCCGCCGGCCCGCGGGGATACCGTGCCCGGGACGGGATCCCGCCGGATCCCGCTGGACGGCGGAGGCGAGGCCATGACCACCGACTACGGGCGGACAGTCCGGCTGGACGCGCCCTTCGACGAGGCGGTGAGCGACCTTCGGGGCGCGCTGGCGGAGCAGGGGTTCGGCGTGCTCACCGAGATCGACGTCCGCGCCACCCTCAAGGAGAAGCTGGGCGCCGACCTGGAGCCGTATCTCATCCTCGGCGCCTGCAACCCGCCCCTCGCCCAGCGCGCCCTGGACGTCGACCGCTCCATCGGGCTGCTGCTGCCCTGCAACGTGGTGGTCCGCGCCGAGCCCGGCGGCGGCACCCTGGTCCAGGCCCTGGATCCCCAGGTGATGGTCGAGCTCAGCGGTCTGCCCGACCTGCGGCCGGTCGCCGACGAGGCCCGGCGGCGCCTGGACGCCGCCCTGGACTCCCTCGGCTGAACCCGCCGCGACCCGCCCGCGTCGCGTGTGCCGGTCCGGGCGGACCGGCACACGCGAGGCCATCGCCCTTACGGGCTCGTGCAGGTGAGGGTGGGTGTGCTCGGGCTGCCGTTGGCGAGGAACCCGAAGGTGGTGGAGCCTCCTGCGGCCAGGGAGCCGTTGTAGGAGGCGTTGGTGACCGTCGCGGTCGATCCGCTGGTGGTCAGCGTGCCGTTCCATACCTGGGTGACGGTCTGTCCGCCGGCCAGGGTCCACTTGACGGTCCAGCCGCTGATCGCGGCGCTGCCGGCTGTCACCGTGACCTGGCCCTGGAAGCCGCCGGACCAGGAGTTGGTGGTGGAGTACGTGGCCGAGCACGCGCCGTTGCCGGTGCCACCCGTCGTCGTGCCGCCGGTCGTGGTGCCGCCGGTGGTGGTCCCGCCGGTCGTCGTACCGCCCGTCGTCGTACCCCCGGTGGTGGTCCCGCCGGTCGTCGTGCCACCAGTCGTCGTGCCACCAGTCGTCGTCCCGCCGGTCGTGGTCCCACCCGTGGTCGTACCGCCCGTGGTGGTGCCGCCGGTCGTCGTCCCGCCGGTCGTCGTGCCGCCCGGGGGTACGTACGGGCACTTGGGCTGGTACGCGGAAATGGTGCTGGGGTCGGGCAGGGAGGGGCACAGGAACTGCGTGTAGCGGGTGTCACTGTCGAGGAAGATCTTCAGCCAGGGGATGAGGAGCTTCATCTCGACGTTGTTGGCGTGCGTGTAGTAGACGTGGTCGGCCCCGGCGATCTGCGCGAAGGCGCTCTGCGTGGAGGCCGGCAGCGTCCCGTACAGGCTGGAGAGGTACGAGGGGGTGACGGTGCCGTCGTTCTGACCGCCGATGATCAGGGTCGGGACGTGGTCGGTGGCCATGCTCAGGCTGTTGCCGGGGAATCCGGGGGCCAGGCCGATCATGGCGCGCAGCGAGGGCTGGCGCTCCGCCGCCCTGATGGCCCCCGCGCCGCCGGCCGAGTGCCCGAGGACCGACAGGCGGTTCGGGTCGACCCTGTCCTTGACCGGGCTCTGCGTGGTCAGCCAGGTCAGCGCCGAAAGGAGTTCCGAGGCACGGGCGTTGTCGTCGTCGGAGCGGCTGTTGGTCTCGACGCCGATGACGACGAAGCCGAAGGAGGAGAGCCAGGGGCCCATCCACGCTTCCTCGTTGGCGAACAGGGCGCTGTAGCCGGGCACGATGGCCAGCGCGCCCCAGGTGCCCTGGCTGGTGTCGGTCGGGTAGTAGACCGTTCCGCCGTTGAAGCCGTTGCCCGGCGCCACGCTCAACTGGGCGGTGGCGAACGGGCCGCGGGTGGCCTCGATCATCGAGATGGTCGGGTCGGGACCGCGCTGCGTCGAGGTCGCCGCGTTCGGCGCCGAGGCCGCGGACTTGTCGACGGCCGAGGCCGGCTGGGTCAGGGCCATCGCCGCGACGGCGGCGAGCACCGCGAGCACCGTCGCCACGATCGCCGGTACGGCTCTGCCCGGCCGCCTGCGCACTCGGGGTTCCGCCTGCCCGCCCGCGGCGCCGTCGGGCGCCGTCGGCGGGCTTTCATGGTGTCGCATCAGGTCGTGCCTCCTTGTCGGTCGGCCACGCGGGCCGTGCGTCGGTCCGGGAAGGCGCGGGAACGTGCCGGCCGGCGCGGGAACGCGTCGGTGCCGCGCCGGGACGTGTCCGCGGTGTCGGGTACGACGCGGCGGCCGGTCGGCCGTTCGGGCGGGCCCGCGGCCGCGGCCCCTGCCACCCGGCGCCGGACGGTGAGCGCGCCGGCCGGGCCGGCACGGCTCGATTCCGCGCCGGCGCCACCGCGTTCGCGGCCGAGGAGCGGGTCCGTCACGCGGCGGCGGGGGCGCACCGTGCGTGCCCCGACCGCGCCTGCGGCGGTCGCCGCGGCGGCGCCCGACATGGCCGCGGCGAGCAGCGCGGCGCACGTCGATCGTCCCTGAGGCGTATGCATACGGAAACCATCCTTGTGAGCGCTAACAATCGCCGGCGCAAACGTGGGGGGCGGAGGTTGTCGGTTGCGGGAGGCCCGAGAGCTGTCGTATTGGTGGGTGAGCGTGGCAAGAGAACCCGGCCGCGTCAAGAGGGCGGTACGCGCGGCCGGTACCGCGCACCCGGGCCGGCTGCCTCGCGGATGGGCGCGAGGGCACCCGGACCGGCGACCTTCCGTCCACCCGCTCATGCCGCCGGGGACGTGGCCGCCGTGATCGGCCACGTCCCCGGCGGGGTGGGACGGGGCACCGCCTGCCTGCCGGCGGGAGGCGCCCCCGGTCCCGCGGTTCGCGCGGGTCTCAGCCGACGAGGGCCGGCTCCCGTGCGGCCTCGCTTGTCCCTGCCGGCGGTCCGGTGTGCCCGCCGCGCTTGGGCAGCGCGCTCATCAGCAGCGCGACCACCGCCAGCGCGCCGACCATCCACAGCATCGCGTGGCCGAAGGCGCGCACCACGGTGGAGCCGGTGAACGCGACCGAGACGAGCGCCAGGCCGAACGCGTTGCCCAGCTGGTTGGTCGTGTTGATCAGGCCGGAGGCCGAACCCGCGTGCTCCTGGGGCACGTCGGACAGCACCGCGTCCGTCAGCGGGGAGAAGACCATGCCCATCCCGGCGCCCATCACCAGCAGCGGCAGGGCCATCTGCCAGGAGTGGACCGACTGGCCGTACCGCGCGGACTCGCCCACGTAGAGCAGGGCGCCGGCGGCCGTGGTCAGCGCGCCGCCCTGGAGCACCCGGCGGCCGAAGCGGGGCACCAGCAACTGCACCGACAGGCCGGCCGAGGCGGAGCAGGCGACCGTGAACGGCAGTCCGGTCAGCCCCGCGTGCAGCGGCGACCAGCCCAGTCCCACCTGCATGTAGAGCGTCCAGACCAGGAAGAAGACGCCGCACGCGATGCCGAAGACCAGCTGGACGCCGATTCCGGCGGCGAAGCTGCGCGCCCGGAACAAGGAGAGCTCGACCAGCGGGGACCCGTCCCTGTCCTTCTTGGCCCGCTCGTAGCGGACGAACCCGGCGAGTACCGCCAGCCCGCCGGCCATCATCGCGTAGCCCCACAGCGGCCAGCCGTTCTCCCGGCCCTGGACCAGCGGGTACATCAGCGCCAGCAGGCCGGCGGTGGCCAGCGCGACGCCGACCAGGTCCAGCCCGAGCGCGCGCGGGGCCCTGGACTCCTCGATGAACCGGCGGCCGAGGACCAGGCCGGCGATGCCGACGGGCAGGTTGATCAGGAAGATCGGCCGCCACTGCAGCCCGAGGACGTTCCACTGGGTCAGCAGCGCGCCCAGCAGCGGCCCGGTGACGGCCGCGAGTCCGATGACCGCGCCGAACATGCCGAAGACCTTGCCGCGCTCCTCGCCGGAGAAGGTGGCGTGGATGATCGACAGCACCTGCGGCACCATCAGCGCGGCGGCCGCGCCCTGCAGCAGCCGGGTGGCCACCAGCATCCCCGGGTCCGCCGCCACCCCGCACAGCACCGACGCGGCCGTGAAGCCGGCCGTGCCGATCAGGAAGACCCGCTTGCGGCCGTGGATGTCGCCGAGCCGCCCGCCGGTGATCAGGCCGACGGCGAACGCCAGCGCGTAACCGGCCGTTATCCACTGGATCGCGCTGAAGCCCGCGCCGGTGTCGCGCCGGATGCTCGGGACAGCGATGTTGACGATGGTCGCGTCGACCAGGTCCATGAAGCTCGCCGTCATGACGACGGCGAGGGCGATCCAGCGCTTGCGGTCGGGGGCGGTACGGGCCCCGAGGTCGGTACTCATCCAGGTCTCCTGCCTGTGTCTTCCGTCTGGCAGGACCTACGCTAGGCGGCATGCAGGACAGATCATGTCCTACATCGGCCCGACCCTGGACGGCATGATGGACACACCGGCACGACTGCTGAGCCTGCTCTCCTTGCTGCAGACCCCGAGGGAGTGGTCGGGCACGGAGCTGGCCGACCGCCTCCGGGTGAGCACCCGCACCATCCGGCGGGACGTGGACCGGCTGCGCGAACTCGGCTATCCGGTCGAGGCCACGATGGGCGCGATGGGCGGCTACCGCCTGGTGGCGGGGAAGGCGATGCCGCCGCTGCTGCTGGACGACGAGGAGGCGGTCGCCATCGCGGTCGGCCTGCGCGCGGCGGCGGGCAGCGCGGTGCACGGCATCGAGGAGGCGTCGCTGCGCGCGCTGACCAAGCTGGAGCAGGTGCTGCCGTCACGGCTGCGGTACCGCGTCGGCGCGCTGGGCTCCGCCGTGGTGACGATGGCCGGCGGCGGCCCGCGCGTGGAGCCCGCCGCGCTGACCGCCCTGGCCGCCGCCATCGCCAACCGCGAGCGCGTCCGCTTCTCCTACCGCGCCGGGGACGGGGCCCGCACGAGCCGCCACGCCGAACCCCAGCGGCTCGTCGCCACCGGCCGCCGCTGGTACCTGGTTGCCTGGGACCTGGAGCGCGACGACTGGCGCATCTTCCGGGTCGACCGGCTCACCGGCCTCACCGCGACGGGCGCGCGCGCCACCCCGCGCGAACTCCCCGCCGCCGACGCGGCGCAGTTCGTCCAGGCCAAACTGCGCGACCTGTGGCCCACCGCCTCCGCGGTCATCGACTTCGACGCCCCCGCCGACCTGCTCAGGTCGCACCTCGGCCAGGCCCCCGGGGACGTCGAGTCCCTCCCGGACGGCACCTCCCGCTGGCGCGTGGACGCCGACCGCCTCGACTGGATGGCCGTCCGGCTGCTGATGACCGACCTCCCGTTCCGCGTCCGGTCACCCCAGGCGCTGATCGACCAGCTCCGCACCTTCGCCGAGCGCGCGAGCCGGGCCACGGCGTGAACGGAAGCGCGGCGGCCAGTCCGGTATGAACCGAAGTGCGCCGGCGGGACCGGCGTCCTCGAACAGGCCGCTCCGGCCCGCGATATCGGCGGCCGGAGCGGATTTCCCACGCCGAAACCGGGGACGGGCGGGCGTGTGAAAAGGCGTCAATCACAGCGCTACGGTGGCTATTTGCGTGTTTCCGCCAGGCCCTTTTCGGCTGTTTCCCGCGGCGCCCGCCGCACCCGTCCCGGGCGACTCACTGCCGCCGGTCCGGTGGATTCACTGGTCGGAAGCCGTGAAAAGGACGGCGGAGGCGCCGGAGGCGGTGGGGGCGTCCGAGGAGTGGGGGAGCGAGGTGTCGGTGAGCCAGCCGGACGCCGCCACCTTGATGCCGGCCTGGAAGCGGCTGCGGGAGTCCAGACGGGTCATCAGCGCGGCCATCATGCGGCGGATGGTCCTTAAGGAGACGCCCAGTCGCTGCGCCGCGCGCTCGTCGGTGAGGCCGTCCGACAGCAGCCGCAGCAACTGGCGCTCCTGCCCGGTCAGGCCGTAGCCGTCGCGCTGGACCTCCTCGCCCAGGGGCTTGGCGTGCTCCCACACCTGCTCGAACAGCGCGCGCAGGGCCGTGATGACGCCGGGGCTGCGCAGCAGGACGGCGCCCCGGTCGGAGTTGCCGGGATCGAGGGGGACCACCGCCGTGGTGCCATCGGCGATGATCATGCGCAACGGCAGGGACGGCACGGTACGGACGGTCCCGCCGAGTCCGCCCAGCCACTGGGCGTACTGCACGGTGGCCTGGTCGTTGCGGACGCTGTCGAGGAAGACGGTGCGCATGCGCACCCCGCGTTCGAGACTCTGCCGGTCCAGGGCGCGGCTGGCCTCCATCACGGCTGCGGGCTGCGGTCCGCCGGGGGCGAAGGAGAGCACCTCGGCCACCGCGTCGCCGGCCAGTTGCTCCAGCCGGTCGCGTACCTCCTGCAGGCTGGAGATGATCTCCACTCCCGACGGCGGCGAGGACTGCCGGGCCCGGCTGAACTCGGCCATCAGGCTGGCCATGGCGCCGCGGCTGCGGTCCAGCTCCGCCTGCCGGCGCGCGGCCTCGGCCTCCTGCCGGGCCAGCAGCGCGGCAAGACCCGCCTCGGGATTGAGCGCGCGCCAGCGGCCGCCGGCACCGGGCGGCCGTACCAGGGCCAGGTCGGCGAGCCGCTCCAGGCAGCCGCGGACGTCCGGTTCGGGGCACGCCAGGCGCTCGGCGATCTGCGCGGGGCCGTCCTGCGGGTGGACCAGCAGCAGCCGGTACACGGACTCCGACAGCGCGTCCAGCCCGTACCCGGGCCCTTCGCCGTCCCCGGACTCCCCGTCCCGTCCGCCCATGAGTCCATTTGCGGTCATCAAACGCACTCCCCCTGCGGTCGCACGACACGGTCGCAGCCGCGCGCGGGAAACGGCGGCAATGGCATGCGGGGTGACAGCTTAACGGGCGATGTGGAGGATTCGAAAAGGTATCGGCAATTCCCTCAGGACTTTTCCGGCTCTTGTGCCCGCCTCTTCCTTTCCTTGCGCAGACATCACCCAGGTATCTGGCGCATCAACGGCACCGGCCATTTCGTCGGGGCCGGGACTGGCATCACAGTGCCAGGGCATTGTGGTGCCAGCCCCGGCGGCTGACACCCGCGGTCCGGTCCCGCCATGCTGAACGTGTCGGCAGGCGCCACCGGGCAGGTTCCCCCGGGCCGGCCGGACGTGACGCGGACGCGCTCGCGGGCGCCCGCTCCCCTTGTCCCGCTCTTCCCCGCTCTTCCCCGTGTGCGTCAATACTCCGAAAGGAATGGGCACCGACATGCTGAGGATCGCCGGATTTGCCGCTTTTACCGTACTTTCCCTGGCCGCTCTCGGCGGCCTGGCCGTCCACGTCCCGGCGCCGCACCCGGGCGCCGTCTCCGTGCGCGCCGACGGCGGGGGCGGCGCGGGCGGCGACCAAGGCACCCCCGGCCCGCCGGTCCCGCCGCCCGGCCCCACGTACACCCCCGACACCTGGGGCTGGGGGGGATGAGCGGCGCCCGCCTCACCGACCGTCCAAGGCCACGAGCTGGAGAGGACCCGATGACCACTGCCACGGCTTTCGCCGCCGCCCCCGCCCCCGCCGTCGCCACGCCCGACATGGCACAGGCGCCCGGAACGGCCGGAGCGCCCGGAGCGCCCCAATCGGCCGCCGCGGCCCGAGCGGCCGTCCCGGACCGGGCGACGCCGGGGTCGCCCGGGTCGCCGGCGGCGGCCGGGGCCGCGAAGGCCACAGGTGCCGCCCTGATCAGCGTCCTGCTCGCCGACGGCCACCGGCTGTTCCGCTCCGCCCTCACCGCCCTGCTGGACCGCGAGGCCGACCTCGCCGTGGTCGCCGAGGCCGCCTGGGGGGACGACGCACTTGACGCCGCCCTCCGGCTGCGGCCGGCCGTCGCGGTGCTCGACCTGGACCTGCCGGGCCGGCCCGCACTGGAAGTAGCAGCGGCGATCCGGGCCGGGGCCACGGGGACCGACGGCACCAGGGTGCTGCTGCTCACCGCTTACAACCGGCCGGCCGACGTCAAACGCGCCCTCGCCGACGGCGTGGACGGCGTGCTGCTGAAGGACCTGCCGCCCGAGCGTCTGCTCGGCGCGGTCCGCACGCTGGCCGCCGGTGGACAGGAATACGAGTCGTCGCTGCTGGTGGACGCGGTGCGGGCCCGGCCGGGCGGCCCGACACCGCGCGAGCTGGTCGTGCTGCGCCTGGTCGCCGACGGATGCAGCGTCGCGGAGGTCGCCCGGTCGCTGTCGCTCTCCCAGGGGACGGTACGCAACCACGTGTCGTCGGCGATCGCCCGCACGGGCGCGCGCAACCGGGTCGACGCGATCCGCATCGCCCGGGAGAGCGGCTGGCTGTGAGACGGCGCCGGCCGTACGCCGGTCGCTGCCGCACGTGCGGGCCGGCCCGCGCCGCGACACCGGCGCGGGCTCAGCCCATGTCCTCGCGCGAGCGCGCCACCACGTCCCGGAAACCGCGCGGCGCCGGTGCCGGGCCCTGCGGAAGGCTGCCGATCAGGAACTCCCCGACCGAGGTCTCCTCCGTCCACTCCAGCCCCAGCGCCCGCGCCGCCGCGTCGGTGTCGCCCGAGCCCAGCCCGCACGGGCCGAGCCCCATGGCCGTCGCCACCAGGTAGAGCGTCTGGTAGAGCACGCCGACGTGTTTCAGCGTCAGGGCGTACGCGATCTGGCTGTACTTCCACGACAGCCTGCCGAACCGGGAGGTCACCGTGAGCAGCACCTGCGGTTCCACCGTACGGTTCGTGGCCCGCCACGCGGCGGTCAGCAGCTCGCGGAAGGCCGCCTCGTCGGCCGCGCAGCTCCAGCGGCGCGGCTTGAGGCGGTGCGCCGCCGCGTCGTAGCGGTACACCCCGGGCTCCAGCCCCTCGCAGTCCACGACCGACAGGTACAGCTCCAGTTCGCCGGTGGAACCGCCGGCCGGATAGGGCCGGTCCACGATGTCGTACGAGGTGGGCGACTGCGGGTCGCCCGTGATCACCTGGCGTACCCGGGCCGCGCGGTAGAGGAGTTCGCCGAGCTGGCCGACGGTGACCGGCCGGTCACCGTAACCGCGTACCGAGCGGCGGCCCTCCAGCACCTCGGTGAAGCCGGGGTCGCCGGCCACCACCCGGGACCAGTCCGGCACCGGCAGGTCGATGCCCGGGCCCTCCTCGCGCGGGCTCGCCCCGGGCACCGCGGGCAACTGAGGGTGGTCCTGGTGGGCGAAGACGCCCCCGCTGGGGTAGTCGTGCCGCCCCGCGCGGCTGCGGGAGTGGAACAGCAGGTCGTGGAAGTCCCACAGTTTGGGCTCCGCCCCGTCCTCCCCGGCGGCCCGCTCCAGGAAGCCGGTGGCCGACAGCAGCCCGGCCAGCGCCTCGCCCACCTGGGCCGGCAGGCCGGCCGCGGCCGCCGCCCGCGCCGGTGCCCGCGGCGAGGTGAGCGCCGCGACGAAGGCACTGACGGCCGGCTGGTGCAGCGTCACCCGGTACGCCGCCAGCGGCGATTCGATCACGCAGGCGTCGGCCCCGGGATCGGGCAGCCGGCGCAGGTACGCGAAGCGGGACAGCACCACCGGGCGGTGCGCCGGCCCGCCGCCCGGGGCGCCCGCGGGCAGCGTCGCGGACCGCGCGATGGGGACGGCGGTGGCCAGCGGCACGCCGTCCGGGCCGGCCAGGACCGAGGTCACCAGGTACGGGAAGCGCTCCAGCAGCCGCAGCAGCCGGACCCCGTCCGGGTCCGCGGTCAGCGTCCCGGCGTCGGTGTCCTGGCCGGCGAGCCGCAGCAGCCGCGCCACGGTGGCGGGACCGAGGCTGTGCACCCGCTGACGGCCCCAGGGATGGGTGAGTTCGACGTCGTCGCCGTCCGGGGCCACCAGGACGTCGGGGCGCAGCCGCAGCAGGTGCCGCGGCGGGCCGGCCGGGCCGGCCGGCGCGGGGGCGGGACGGGCGTGGATCACGGTCATGGCGCACCTCCGGTTTGTCAGATGAAGATCGGGACGGGGTTCAGGTCGGCCTCGGCGGTGGGCCGCTCGAGCCAGCCCAGGCGGACCGGCACGTCGTAGAGCCGGCCGGGGGCGAACCTGGCCCAGAAGTGGCGCATGCCGGGTACGACGACCTTGGCGACCGGCAGGCCCACGTCGGGCCGGGTCTGGTCGAGCACCAGCATCTCCATGCCCCGCTGCGCCACCAGCCGCTCGGCCAGCGCCAGGTCGTCGGCCAGGTCGCCGCCGGCAAGCACGGGCCAGCGGCCGGGACCGGAGGCCGGGGCGGCGCGGTCCGGCAGCAGGTACGGCTGGTTCGCCGCGGTGGCACTCGTCCACCACGCCTTCTGCTCGGGATCGGCCCCCGCGTACGTGACCGCGCCGTCCGGGCCGTTGCCCGCGACGGGGGAGAGGAACTGGTTCATCTCGGTGAGCGCCCGGGTCAGCGCGATGTGCGGGTCCAGGTGCGCGCCGAAGGCGATCAGGATGTCCTCGGCGGGCTTGTCCACGCGCCGGGAGAACGCCCCCACGACCGGGATGCCGAAATCGGAGGTGAGATCGAGCGCCCACATCTCGCGCCGCAGCCCCGCGTACACCTCCCGCATGCGGTCGATGTACGGGTCGCCGAACGCGTCCAGGTCGACGCCCGGACGGCTGACGCGGTTGTACCACCACAGGGCGACCGCGTCGCGCTCCACCAGTTCGAGGAAGCCCTGCAGCGCCGCGTCCTCGAAGGAGGTGCCCGCCGCCGAGCCGTTGGAGTCGCCCAGGGCGAAGAACGGCGAACGGTGCCGGTAGCCGTAGTACAGGTTCATGGTGGGCAGCCAGCGGGTGCGTTGAGCCGTCACGGACCACGCCGGCGACCACTCGATCGGCACGTCCTCGCGGAACCGCTCCGGCACGGTGTTGAACATCGAGCGGCGGGCGTTCCAGCGGTCCCGCTCGGCGTACTGGCGCTCGCTGAACAGCAGGCCGGCGGCCGGGTGCACGGCCGCGTCGCCCAACTCCAGGTAGGTGGCGGTGCGCCGGGCCTCGTCGCCCTGGAAGACACCCGAGTAGCGCTCCATCGCCTCGCCCATGGCGCTGGCCCGGGCCTGGACGTCGGTGCGTCCCTTGCCGCAGCTCACCGAGCGCAGCCCGGTGCGCAGTTGGCGCAGGTCGCCCACCTGCCGGGCCAGGTTCTGGCCCGCGATGTAGACCCGCAGCCCGTCCGGGGTGTGCTGGGCGGGCACCAGCGAGGTGACGACGCCGGTGATCGGGCTCAGCTGCGGCCGGTAGGTCTCCAGCATCTCCTCGGGCGAGGCGGAGCGGTGGCCGCCGTCGCCGGTGAACACCTTCGGGCGGCTCTCGAAGCGGATCGGGCGGGACTGCCGGGCGGCCATCAGGGTGTGGTCGCCGCAGTCGGCGCACTGGGGCCGGCGGACGAGCCGGTGCCGTTCGGCCTCCAGGGTCACGGTGTCGAGCGTGAACACGGCGGCAGGGCCGGACGGGCGCGCCCCGGCGAGCCACTTGGCCGCCTCCAGGGCGGCGAGCTGCGTGCCGGCGGCGACCGTGGGGGCGATGCCGGCGACCGCCGTGGACACCGGCGTGTCCCGGCCGAGCCGGTGCTGCAGGTAGCTGAGCGACTGGCGGTTCGCCGACAGCCGGTGGGCCAGGCACGACCAGCAGCCGGTGGCCGCCATGGGAGCGGGCCACGACCGGGCGGCCGCGCCGTCGGGTACGAACACGGGCCCGACCCACACCAGGGAACCGACCGGGCGGGCGATCAGCCACGGGACGCCCGCGTCGAGCGCCGCCCGGTTGCGGGCGGCCAGCCCCGGGTGCAGGTAGTCGTCCACCAGCGCGACCACCAGATCGGGCTCGCCCTCGGGCGGAGCCGCCGGGTCGTACCCGCCGGCCACCGTCACCGTGCCCGCGCCCGCCGCGGCCAGGGCGGCGGCGAGCGGGGCGGCGTCGACCCGGCCGTAGGTCTCGACCCGGACGACGGCACCGGCCGGCACACCGGGCGCGCCGGGCCCGGTCACCCCGGCCATCTCGTAGAAGGCGGTCGCCGCGCGGTCGGCGGCGGGATCGGTCGGGGCGACCCAGCCGCCCTCGGCCAGCCGGTCCAGGGCCTGTCCGACACGCTCGGCGGGCACCGTCCCGGCCAGTTCCGCGCCGATCTCCTCGGCGGTTCTAGTGCCGTCCAGCAGGGGCGCGAGGAGCTGCGCGAGCCGGCCGGAGACGGCGTTCACGCCGCGTTCCGAGACCAGGTAGACGGCTTCTCCCTCGACGACGAAGGACGTGAAGTGACGTTTGAAACCGACAGTTGAGGTGCGCGGGTGCCGCGTCATGGCGGTTCCTCCTTCCGGGGACACGGACCGTGGTCCGGGAACGGGTGGGGCGGTCGGCAGTGGGTCGGGCGGTCGGCAGCGGAGCCGGCACGGGTGGGCACGGGCCGGCGCGGGCGGGTGAGCGGGCGGTCCCGCGGCGCGGCCCGGGGATCGGGATCCGCGGGCCGCCGGGGGCCTGACGGGCCGTCAGCGCAAGGTCGCGATCGGGACGGTGGCGGGGTCGAGCAGTCGCAGGAGCAGCAGGCCGACGGCGGGAACGCCGTCCAGCACGCCGAGGACGACCCGGTCGTCGGCCACCCGGTCGCCGTACCAGGAGCCGGTCGCGCGCCGCCGCCGGATCAGTTCGCCGACCAGCGCGGTCGCGGCCTCACGGCCGTCGTAGAAGGGCCCGGGCACCAGGCCGCGGACGCCGTCCGGCAGCGAGTGGACCAGCCCGAGTTCGGCGGCTGTGAGCGCCTCCCCGGCCGTGGCGACCAGGGCGCGGGTGTCCAGCGTGGCGACCTGGGCCTCGCCGACCGGCGCTGCCAGCAGGCCCATCTGCCGGGAGTCCAGGGCGCCGGTGCCCAGGGCGACGGCCGTCTCCAGGCAGGCCAGCCGCCCGCTGCGGGTGACGTCGAAACGATGGCCGCGGACAAGGCCGCGGACACCCTCCGGGTCGTCGAGCAGGTCCGGTGCCTCGCCCAGGGTGCGGGCCAGCGCCGCGGCCACGCTGTCCGGGCCGCCGGGCACCAGGTCCAGGAAGCGGGCGGCGCCGGCCCACCGCGGCGCGGGGGCGTCCCCGGGCCCGCCGGCCAGCGCCTCGTACGCGACCGCGGCCAGCTCGCGCACGCCGCCGTCGGTGGCCGCGTCGGGCGCCGGCAGCACCTGGCGCAGCGTCAGCAGGTTGAGCAGCAGCCCCGCCGTGCCGAGAGGAACGTCCCGGTACGGCGCGGGTCCCGGGCGGCCGGCCCGGCCGGCCACCGGTCCGCGGGCCAGCGCCAGCGCGCCCGGCACCAGGGCCCGGGCCGCCGTCAGGAACCGGGGCTCGTCCAGCAGGCGTGCGCCGCGGGCCAGCGCGTGGATCAGCGCGCCGGGTCCGGCGAGGCCCCCGGGTACGGGGGCGCCGAGCGCGAGCCGGCTGTCGGCGGCGAACGCGAAGGCGTGCGGGGCGGCGGGGTCCACCAGCGCCGCCGCCGCCGTCAGCGTCCGGTGGGCGGCCCGCCGGAAGCGCGGCTCGCCGCTCGCGGTCCACAGCTCGGCGAGGAAGAGGGCGGCACCGACGCCGCTGGTGAGCAGGTCCACCCCGCTGAGCGCCTCGACCTGGCGCAGCCCGGCCAGCGGGTACCAGCTCTGCCCGATCCAGCCGTGCCCGTCGTCCGTGTCGTGCCGCCAGGCGAGCACCTGGTCGCCGATCCGCACGGCCCGCTCCAGCAGTTCGCCGCGGCCGGGCAGGGCGAAGGCGGCCGCGCTCCTCGGCGGTGGCGCGGACGTGACCCTGCCGCCGACGGCCGCGTCGAGGCAGCCGGTGAGCACGGCCGTGTGCGCGTCGAGGTCGAAGTCCGCGAGTTCGGCCACCCGGCCGGTCAGCCGCTGCCAGCCGGTGCCCTGGAAGTGCCCGGGGATCTCCCGCCCGTCGACGGTGAACACCGAGGAGGACGTGGTCAGGGAGCGGAAGAAGGGGATGTCCAGATCGCGGAAGGAGTCCAGCTCGGACAGCACCACGTCCAGCAGGTCGTCGCGTTCGCTGTCGCCGGCCCGGGCGGCGACAGCGCCGCGCAGCGCCCCGGCGATCACCGTCTCCCTGGTGGCCCCGTCGGCGAGCGCCCGGGGACTGGTGGAGGTGTTGAGGATCTTGTAGCCGTCCCAGGTGTGCCGCCAGATGTAGCGCACCCACACTCCGCGGAACCCCGCCAGCGGGCCGTCGGCGTCCGCGAGCCGGTCGCGCAGCGCGAACAGCGCCCGGTGCATGGCCTTGTAGCCGTCCACCACCTCGGCGGTGTACCGCCAGGGGTCCGCCTTGCGCCCGGCGTGCACCGGACGGTACGGCGGCAGCGGCAGCGTGGGCCCGTCGCCGGCAGCGTCGCCGCCGGGGTTCCCGCCGCCGGCCCTGGTGAGGCAGCCGATGTCCAGCACCGGCTGGTCCTTGGCGATCACCCATGGCTGGGCGGCCATCGCGGTGCGCACCACCGTGGACTCCAGCCGGTCCAGCAGGCCGCGCTGCCCGGCCGGAAGCGCCGGGGGCGTCCGCACCCGCGGGTACAGCAGGCACTCCAGGTCGATGAACACCGGGTGCTCGCCGTCGGCCAGCAGGTTGTCGGCCCACAGGTCGCGGCCCTCAAGGAGCTGCATCAGGCGGATCGTCATGCCCAGCCGCCGGTAGTAGCGGGCGAACCCGGCGCGCTCGGCGCACGGACCGCCCGGCACCAGCTCCTCCCAGCCGTACTCGCCGGCCCCGTCCCGGGACAGCGAGCCGCCCAGCCCGCCGTCGCCGCTGTCGCTGCACGTGATCACGGTACGGGTGGGCAGGTCGAGCAGCCCGGAGCCGGGGTGTTCGGCCGCGTACTCGTTGAGCCGGCCGACCAGTTCCATGTACGCGGTGGCGTGCCGCAGGTCCTTGGGCTTGTAGACCACGGCCGCGCCGTGCTCGAAGCGCAGCAGGGCCACCGAGCGGCCGCCGGCGTGGCGGTCCCCGGCGTCGCCGCGCACGGAGGCGAGCGCGCCGGGGTCGGCGCCGCCCCACAGCCTCGCGCGCAGCATCTCGCGGTCGGCGGCGAGCCTGGCGAACATCTCCCAGGTGACCTGCTGCCAGTTGCGGCAGACCACGCCGATCAGGTAGGCGAGCGCCGGCAGCCGCTCCAGCCGGGCCAGCCAGCCCTCGCGGGAGGCGTCCAGGCCCGGGTGGTGGTCCCAGTCGTCGGCGCCCGGGCGGCCGGTGGCGGCCTGCAGTTCGTGGCACAACGAGAGCCGGCACGCCTCGCCGAGCCGGGCGGCCAGGCCGGCGCCGAGGTCGTCCAGCGCGCCGGCGGCGACCGGCACGCCCAGCACGGTGCCGGACAGGGCGGGCAGGAGCGCTTCCGCTGCCCGCCGGAAGGAGGCGGTGAGCGAGCTGGCGGCGGTCGTCGTGGCGTCCGGGACGGCGGGCTGGGCCCCGACGAAGACGGCGAGC
The DNA here is from genome assembly GCF_020400825.1 of Streptomyces sp. HPF1205. Classification (GTDB taxonomy): domain Bacteria; phylum Actinomycetota; class Actinomycetes; order Streptomycetales; family Streptomycetaceae; genus Actinacidiphila. The sequence goes on along the minus strand of NZ_JAINVH010000039.1, from coordinate 52,116 downwards.
GCCTCCGCCCAGTCCGGCAGGCGAGCGGGGTCGCGCAGCCGGACCTTGCGCAGGCCGGCGCCGAGCGGCCGCCCGGTGGCGGCCAGGTGGTCGAGCAGCACGGCGGCGTCGGCCGGGTCGCCGGCCGCGCGTTCCAGCCAGCGGCCCACCACGGCCCGCTCGGCGGCCCGGTCCCCGGGCGGCTCGGCGACGAAGACGGAGGTGCCCGCGCCGGGCCCGGCCGCCGCGGCGGCCCGGTCGGGGAAGGCGGCCGCCGCGGCGACGACGGCACGCAGCCGCTCGTCGGCCCGGTACGGGGGCGCCGCGGTGTCCCCGCGGGCGCCGGACGGGGCGGGCGCCGCCGCACGGGCGGCGGGCGCGGCCACTGAGGGGGCGGCGGGCGCGGCAGCGGAAACGGTGGCGGAGTCGCGCGAGGCGGCACCCGCGCTGAGCGCCCGCGCCTCGGTGTCGAGTGTCATCTCACAGCTCCTGGGGTCGGACGAGACGGGTGAACAAGGGATCGGAGCCGAGCAGTTCGTCGTAGCCGCCGACGGCCGACACCCGGCCGCGGTCCAGGACGTAGATCCGGTCGGCGCGGCGTATCGTGCTCAGCCGGTGGGCGATGACGAGGCGGGTGCGGTCCAGTGCCGCGATGCCCTCGGCCACCTGGCGCTGGGTGGCGTTGTCCAGCGCGGAGGTCGCCTCGTCGAGCAGCAGGACGGCGGGGCGGCGGACCAGCGCGCGGGCCAGCAGCAGCCGCTGGACCTGCCCGCCGGAGAAGCCCTGCGCGTCCTCGCCGACGCGGGTGCTCAGGCCCAGCGGGAGGCGGCGCAGGTCGGCGGCGATGCCGGCGAGCTCGGCGGCCCGCCACACGTCGTCCTCGGTGACGTCCGGGTCGGTGCCCGCCAGGTTCTCCAGCAGACTGCCGCGCAGCAGGCGTCCGTTCTGCAGCACGGTGCCCAACTGGCGGCGCACCAGCCGCGGATCGAGCCCGGCCAGGTCCCGGCCGTCGTAGCGGACCCGGCCCGCGGCCGGCCGCTCGAAGCCGAGCAGCAGCCGGACCAGGGTGGACTTGCCCGCGCCCGAAGGACCCACCACGGCGACCATTTCGCCGGGATCGGCGTACAGCGACACACCCTCCAGGGCGGACGCGGCGGCGCCCGGGTAGCGGAACGACACCTCCTCCAGGCGGACCGCGCCCCGCAGCCGTCCCGGGTCGGCCCGGCCGCGGCGGCGGCCGGAAGCCTCCGCCGGCTCGGCGAGGACCGGCCGCAGCCGGTCCAGGACGGGCGCGATGCCGTACGCGGTGGCGGCGGCGTGGGTGACCTGGCCGAGCGCGAGGGCGACCTGCCCCGCGGCGATCCCGGCGGCCATCAGGTGGCCCGCGCCCGTCCCGCCCGCCCCCGTGCCCCGGGCGGCCACGCCGGCCAGCAGCACCGCGAGCAGCAGGGGCTGCAGGGCGGCGGTGAGCGCGGTGGCGGCGGCGTCGGTGCGCATGGCGGCGGCGTCGGCGCGCTTCTGCTCCCCGAACGGGACCGCCCAGCGGGCGAACGCCTGGATCTCCCGGCCGGCGGTCTGCAGCTTGTCGATGCCCAGCATCAGCCCGTACAGCGTGCCGTGCAGCCGGCCGTGCAGGGCGTGCACCCGGGACTCGTACCGCTGCCTGCGCCGGCCCATGGCCACCAGCGCGGCGACGGCGACCAAGGCGGCGGCCAGCAGCGCCGCGCCGAGGACCGGGTCGACGGCGAGCAGCACCAGGAGCCCCGACAGCGAGAAGAACGCGCCGAGCACCGCGCCGACCAGCACTTCGGACAGCGCCTGCCGGGCCTCGGCGATCGCGTTGGCCCGGTGCACCAGGTCGCCGGTGCTGAAGTCGCGGAAGAAACGGGCGTCGTGGTCGAGCAGCCGGTCCCAGACGGCCGGTTCGAGCGCGGCCTGGACGCGGCCGGTCAGGCGGACCGCGGTGACGTTGCGGACCAGCAGCAGCAGACCTGCCGCGACCGTACCCGCGGTGAGCAGCACCGCGAGCCAGCGCAGCGGGTGGTGGCCGGCGGCGACCAGCCGCGGCATCAGCAGACCCGTACTGAGCGGCACGGCCAGGGCGAGCAGCGCTGCCGCGAGTCCCGCGCCCGCCAGCACCAGCAGGTCCCGGCGGGCGCCGGGGGCCGCGAGCGCGAACCGCAGCAGCGCCCCCGCCGTCGGGGTCCCGGCCGGCAGCGGGCGGTAGAGCAGGTACGCGCGCCGGTCCACGGCCCGGCCGCCGCTTCCGCGTGCCCTTCTGGCGTACGGGAGCGCCACCGGCCTGCCCTCGCCGGCGGTGAAGCCGATCACCGGACCGGTGAGGCCGGTGGTGTCGCCGTGCCCGGACCCGTCGTCCGGCAGTGTGATCTGCCGCCAGCGGATGCCCTGGTGCCGCAGGAGCGCGATCAGCGGGTCCCGTGCGTCGCGCACCTCGGCCGGCACCTCGGCCGGGGCGGTGCGGCCCACCTGGGGCGCCAGGTCCCGGTAGGCGGCCAGGACGTCGGCGGCCGCGGTCGGCGAGGAGGGTACGACGGGCGCGGACGCCGCGTCGGGCGCCGCCTTGCCGCGCCGCCGCGGGCGGTCCGGTGCCAGGCGCAGCGCCCCGAGCGCCTCGGCCAGGGCGGCCCGGTTGGCGGCGGCGGTCTCCTCGAAGTGCCGCGCCGCGTCGCCGGATCGGGTGGGAGTGGGAGCGGGCGTGTGGGTGGGGGTGGCGGTCATGAGAGGTCTCCCGTGTCGTGCGCCGCGGCGTCCTCTTCGAGCAGATCGCGGTAGGGACCGGCCACGGAGGCCAGTTCGGCGGGCGGGCCCTCCTGCACGATCCGGCCCTCGCGCAGGACCACGACGCGGTCGGCGGCGCGGACCGTGCTGAGGCGGTGGGCCAGCACCAGGCAGCTGCATCCGCGGGCCCGCAGGTGGCGGCCGACCAGTTCCTCGGTGCGGGTGTCGAGCGCGGAGGTGGCCTCGTCCAGGACCAGCACGGCCGGGTCGAGCGCGAGCGCGCGGGCCAGTTCGAGGCGCTGGCGCTCGCCGCCCGACAGGTTGCGCGCGCCTTCGTCGACCGTCCCGGCGTCCAGGCCGCCGCGCCCGTTCACCAGGTCCGCGGCCTCGGCGTCGGCGAGCGCGCGGTGCAGCGCGTCCGCGCCGACCGCCGGGTTCCACAGCGTCAGGTTCTCGCGGAACGTGCCCTCGAACAGCCGCAGTTGCTGCTCCACGTAGGCGACGTCGGCGGTCAGCACCGCCCGCGGCACCTGCTCGCGCGGGCGCCCGTCCAGCAGCACCTCGCCGGACCAGGGCCGCAGCACGCCCGCGGCCAGCCGGGCCAGTGTGGACTTGCCGCTGCCGCTGTCGCCGACCACGGCGACCCACTCGCCGGGGCGGACCGTCAGCGACACCCCGGCCACCGTCGGCGGGCGGTTGGGGTCGTACCCGAAGGTGACCTCGCGCAGTTCCAGGCCGCCGCGCAGCCCGGTGCGGTCGCCCGGCACGTCCAGGACCGGGGTGAGGTAGGGGTCGGGCGCGGCCTGCTCGACGTCCTCCAGCAGCGCGGTCTGGGCCCGGGCGACCGTGAGCTCCGAGCCGACGCCGACCAGTTGGGCCACCGGCAGCAGGAACCCGTTGAGCAGCAGCAGGTACGCCAGCAGCGTGCCGAACGTCAGCGAGCCGCCGAGCAGCAGGGAGGTGCCGGCCACGACCACGGCCGCGCCGGCCGCGGTGTTGAGGGCGGTGGGTACGGTGAGCGGGCCGACGACGGCCGCCGCCATGGTCTGCGCGGTGTCCATGGCCCGCGCCTGCCAGCCGGACCAGGAGCGGAAGAAGGACTCCTCGGCGCCCTCGGCCTTGATGGTCTCCATCGCGGCGACGCCGGCGAAGGCGACGCCGTCGCGCTTGTACTGCTCCGAGTGCAGCCGGTGCAGCATGCCGCCGCGCCGCTTGGTGGCCAGCCGCAGGGCCAGCACGTCGAGGACGGCGACCGCGCCTGGGATCACCGACAGGCGCGGCGACAGCCAGATCAGCGCGCCCAGGTGCGCGGCCGCGCCTGCCGCGGCGGCCGCGGCCCCGGTCACGCGGTAGGACAGCAGCGCGGCCAGGCCGTCGTTCATCTGCACCCGGGTGACCAGCCCGCCCAGTTGGCGGCGGTGGAAGAACGAACCGGGCAGGCGCAGCATCCGCGACAGGAACGCCGCCGAGGAACGCGCCGACATCGCCTCCAGCACCCGGCCGACCAGCGCCTGCTGCAGCCATGTGCCGAGCAGGACGACGGCGGCGGCGCCGGCCGTGGCGAGCACCAGCGGCAGTCGCCAGTCGCCGTGCCCGTTCTCGGTGACGCCGGTGAGGTAGGCGCGCAGCAGGAACGACGCCGTCACCGACGGCACGGTCAGGACCAAGGCGGTGAACACCGCGAGGAGCAGCCCCGGCAGGTAGCCGCGGGTCCGCCCGGCCAGGCCGCGCAGGAACGGGAAGCGGGCGCTGCCCGGTGTGAAACCGGGCCCGGGGGCGAAGCCGACCGCTATCCCCGCGAAGGACTCCCAGAACGTCTCGGGGGTGGTGCTGTACGAGCCGAGCGACGGGTCGTTGACATGGATACGGCCGCGGCGCACGCCCTCGTAGACGGCGAAGTGCGGCCCGGACAGCAGCACCATGGACGGAACGGGTACCGCTTCCAGGCCCAGCAGCGGGCCGTCGCCGCGGGTCACGCGCCTGCCCCGGGCCGTCAGCCCGTACCGGGCGGCGGCCCTGGCCACGGCGGCGGCGCTGACGCCGTCGCGGGAGACGCCGCAGGCCCGCGACGCCTCGTGCAGGGTGGTCCGCCGGCCGAACGCGCCGAGGACGACGGCGAGACAGGCGGCCCCGCAGTCCTGCTCCTCCATCTGCGGGACGATCGGGGTGCGCAGGTAGCGGCGTTCACGGCGCCGCCCCGCTCCGGCCGCCGACCGCCCCCGTGACGGGGACGCGGGCGCCGCGGCCGCGGGCTCGGGCGCGTCCGGGGAACCGGTGCGCGGGCGGGCGTCCGCGCGGGTGTCGACGCTCATGACCCGCCTCCGGTGGAGCCGAAGAGCACCTGGTACGGGTGGCGGGCGCCGAGGTCGACCGAGGCGTCGACGGCCGCCGGCATCACGGCCGCCAGCGCTGCCGCATCGCGCGGTCCGTCGGGCGCGGTCCGCACCGTCCACACCGGCGCGGTGCCCGCGGGCACACCGGGAACGGGTACGGGCAGCGTCCCGCGCAGGCCGTCGGCCGTCGTGGGGTACGGATCCGCGCCGGTGATCCGCAGCCGGACCGTACGGCCGTCCGGCAGCCCGGCCAGGACCCGCTGGCCCGTGCGCAGCCGCCGCAGCGCGCCGCTGTCGCCGGTGAAGAGCCGTACGGTGGCGGGGGCGGCGGCCGGGTCCAGCGCGATCACCGCGGACCCGGGGACGACCGTGCCGCCGGGACCGGTGAGCACCGCCGTGACGACGCCGGCCTGCGGGGCGGTCAGTTCGGTGCCGCCGGTGGCGGGCCGGGCGCCCGCGCCGTCCGTGGCGCCCGCGCTCGCGGAACCGGCGCCCGGTGCCGCTTCGCCGGCGCCCCGGCCGGCGTCGGTGCCCGAGGTGGCGAGGGGGTTCGCGCCCGGCGGGCCGCCCGGCCCGCCGCGGCTGTCGGCGAGGACGGCGACGGGCTGTCCCGCGACCACGCGCGTGCCCGGGGCGACCAGGACGCGCAGCACCGAACCCGGCGCCGTGGCGGAGACGGTCACGGGCGCGGGGCCGTGGGCCATCACACCGTGCAGCGTCATCGTGTGGGGGAGCGACCCCGCGACCCCCCACGCCGTCCCCGCGCCGACCGCCACTGCCAGCGCGACGGCGGCGAGCGAGAGCCGCCCGCCGATCAGCCGCACCGGCCGGTCGAGTCCCGGCTCCACGGCGGCCGTGGGCAGCCCGGAGGGGGTGCGCGCCGGGCTGTCGCCGTGCGGGCCGTCGCCCGCCCCCGGGACGCCCGCCGAGCCGTCCGCCGGGGCGGGTTCGGCAGTCGTCCGCGCGGATGCCGTCGTCATCGGGCCACCCCCGTCGTGAGCGGGGCCGCCGGGGCGGCGGCCGGGGCGGCGATCAGCGGCAGGGAACGCAGGCCGCCGAACACGAACTGCTCGCTCCACGGGGCGGTCTCCTCGGTGAGCGGGGTGCTGAGGCGGCGGTGCGCGCCGGCCTCGGCCAGGGCGCGCAGCACCCCGGCGCCGACCATCAGCGAGAGTGGGGCACCGAGGCAGTGGTGCGGCCCGTGGCCGAAGGCGAGGTGGCGGCGTTCGGCCCGGGCCGGGTCGAAGCGGTCCGGATCGGGGAAGCGGCGCGGATCGCGGTTGGCGGCCGCGTACAGCAGGAGGGTCACGGTGCCGGCGGGCAGGACCGTGCCGCCCACCGGGACGTCGGCGGTCAGCGCGCGGGCGCTGGCCCGCACCGGACTGCCCAGCCGCTGGCACTCGTCGAAGACGTCCTGCGCCAGCTCCGGCCGGGCGCGTACCAGGTCCATCAGGCCGGGCGTGCGCAGCAGGTGCCACACGGCGACCGCGAGCCCGGAGGTGAGCGTCTCCAGGCCGTTGGCGAACAGCATCACCACGAAGGCCAGCAGGTCCTCGTCGTCGAGCTGCCCGGCCGCGCGCGCCACCGTGAGACGGCTGATCAGGTCGTCGCCGGGACGCGCCGCACGACGGGCGCACAACTCCTCGACGTAGTCCCGGAACTGCGCGAACTCGGCGTCCAGCGCGGCGGATTCGGCCGCCGACGGGTCCGGGTCGAGCAACGAGCGCGCGACCAGGCCGGCCCACCCGGTGACCCGGTGGCGGTCCTCCTCCGGGACGTCGAGGATGCTGCAGGACACCGCGACCGGCAGCGGCACCGCGAAGTCCGCGACGAGGTCGAAGGACCCCGAATCCAGCAGCGGGGTGAGCAGGTGTTCGGTGGTCGCGGAGATCCGGCGGCCGATGACGGCGAGCCGGCGGGCGCTGAAGGCGGCGGTGGCCAGCCGCTTGAGGCGCGTGTGGTCGCGGCCGTCGCGCAGCGGCAGCATCCGCGCCACCACCTCGGCCAGCGCCGAGGAGCCGGAACGGGCCAGCCCGACCGCGGAGGGGTCGACGACGGTGCCCGGGTGCATGAGCACGGTGACGATCTCCTCGTAGCCGGAGACGACGTGGACCCGCCCCAGGTCGAGTACGGGGGCGGTGGCCAGCAGCCGCCGGTAGAGCCCAGGGGGATCGTGCCGCGCGGACGGACTCTGGATGAACCGCGCGAGTTCGTGCCGGAGGCTGTCCATGCCCGGCTCCTTGTCGTGAAGTCGTGAAGTCGTGAAGTCGTGAACCGGCGAAGTGGCGAAGTGGCGAAGCCGTGAACCGGCGAAGTGGTGAAGACGGGAAGTGGCGAAGCCGGGAAGCCGGGAAGCCGTGCAATCGGGCACGACTCCCGCGCCGGTCGGGCGCGGGCGAAAACACCTGGGTGCCGCGGCGGAGGGCGTTACGCCCCCGCCGCGGCACTGGTCCCTCACATCACGCCGGAGCGCCGGCGTGCGATGCCGCACCAGTCGCTCGTGCCACCGGCCCGGCCGCGGGGCCCGTACGGACAACCGCGCCGCGCGGCTCGGCCGGCGAGGCTCAGTTGGACAGCGAGCTGAAGGAGGAGACGGGGCAGGCCGCGCTGGCCAGCGAGCTGACGCTCAGGCCACCGGAAACCGAGTCCAGCTCCTCGACCTCGATGTCGAACTGCTCCTCGCCCTCGACCGCGGCGGTCTCGGTGATCTTCTCGTTGTCAGCCATGGCCGTATCCCTTCGGTAAACCGGAGCGGATTTCCCGGGGCCGTTTCCCCGGCCGTTCCGGCGCTGAGAAGAATGTGCCGCAAAAACCGGGGCGAGCATAAGTGCGAGATATCACGATGACGTGGGGGAAAATGTCAGCGCCGCCACCCATGACATGTGTCACCCCTCATCCCATGGCTTTCTGCACGTCATTCGGCCCTTGTTGCCGGCCTCGGGATTCGTGCACCCTGTTGCCATGGGAGACGTATTCATTTCCGAGTCCGCCCGCGAGGATTCCGTTCCCGTGGTGGACGTGCGGGACCTCCACAAGTCCTACGGCGGTTACCGGGCCGTGCGCGGTGTCTCCTTCACCGTCATGCGCGGCGAACTGTTCGCGCTGCTCGGCACCAACGGCGCCGGAAAGACCACCACCCTGGAGATCCTGGAGGGTTTCCACGCGCCCACCGCGGGCAGTGTGCGGGTCTTCGGCCTCGATCCGTGCCGTGACGGCGTCGCCGTGCGGCGCAGGACGGGCGTGATGCTGCAGGACGGCGGATTCTTCAACGAGTTGACCACGCGCGAGACCGTCGACTCCTGGCGCGGCTTCCTCCACGGCCCGCGCCGCACCGCGCAGGTGCTGCACCAGGTGGGCCTGGCCGGCCGTGCCGACGTCCGGGTCGGCCGGCTCTCCGGCGGTGAGCGCCGCAGGCTCGACCTGGCCCTGGCCCTGCTCGGCGGTCCCGAACTGCTCTTCCTCGACGAACCCACCGCCGGCATGGACCCCGAGGCCCGCCGCGCCACCTGGCTGCTGGTCGAGGAACTGCTGGAGGGCGGCACCACCGTGGTGCTGACCACCCACTACCTGGAGGAGGCGCAGCACCTCGCCGACCGGGTGGCCGTCATGGCGGACGGGCGGATCGCCGCCACCGGCACCGTGAGCGAGGTGCTCGCCGGTCACGGCAGTCAGGTCGCCTTCTGGCTTCCGGACGGCCTGGGGCCCGGTGACCTGCCCGTACTCGCGCGGGCCGCCGGCGACGGCACGCCCGTCGTCGAGCGCGCGGCCGGCCGCCGGCGCGCCCGGTACACGGTGGACCGCACCGGGCCGGCGCTGGCGGAGCTGCACCGGTGGGCGGCCCGGCGCCGCGTCGAACTGGACGGCGTCGAGGTGCGCCCCGTCCGGCTGGAGGACGTCTTCCTGGAACTGACGCGGCGTCCGCACGGCCACCCCGGCCACCCCGGCAACCGGCGGACCACGGACAAGGCGGGCACCCGATGAACCCGGTCGCATACGGTACGACGGCCTCCTCACCGGCCCCCGGGCCGCTCCCCGCCGCCGGCCGGCCGGCCCTGCGCTGGACCGGTTACGTCCGCGGCCAGTTCCTGCTGTCCTGGCGGGTGTTCTGGCGCAACGGGCGCTCCACCTTCATCGGCTTCCTGCTGCCGGTGCTGCTCGACCTGATGGTGGCCGCGCCGCTGCGGCACAAGGAGATCGGCGGGGTCGACGCGGCCGGCTACACCTCCGTCGGCTTCATCGGCCTGGCCGTGGCCACGTCCTTCGTCAACCTCCTCAACGCGGTGGTGGCGCGCCGCGACAGCCTGGTGCTGAAGCGGCTGCGCGGCACTGAGGTGCCGACGTCGGCCATCTTCGCGGGCCAGCTCGCGGTGAGCGCCGTGGTGCTGCTGATCCAGGCGGTGATCCTCGGCGCGGTGGCGGTCGGGTGGTTCGGGGTCCGGCCGCCCGCCGACCCGCCGCTCTTCCTGCTCGCCCTGGCCGTCGGCTTCCTCGTGTTCGGCGCGCTGGCCTGCGCGCTGGCCTGCCGTACACCGAGCGTGGAGACGGCCCCCGCCGTGGCCATGCCGGTGCTGCTGCTGTGCATGTTCGGCGCGGGCGTCTTCGCCCCGGTCGAGTCCCTGCCGTCCTGGCTGCGGGGCCCCGCACGCTGCCTGCCGCTGGAACCGGTCGTCCGGGCGCTGCGCGTGGCCTGGTTCGGCCGTGACTTCGGCGGCGAGACCTGGCGCGGCGCCGTACTGCCGCGCCTCAGCCTGCTCGACGGCTGGCAGTCGGCCGGCCCCGGCCTCCTGATCGCGCTGGCCTGGGGCGCCGCCGCGGTCGCCGTCACCCGCCGCTTCTTCCGCTGGGAGCCCGGCCGCGGCTGATGCCCCTGGCGGAGCCCTCCGGCTGAGCCCTCCGGCCGGGCCCGGCCGATCGGACGGCCGGGCCCGGGCGGGAGCGCGAGGCGCGGGGAAGGCGCAGGTCGGTCCGCGTCGCGGCCCGGTGGCGGCGCGCGTGTCGTGTGCTCGGTGATGCCTGATGAGGCCGGGTTTCGATCTCTTGCGCTCACCATTGCCACTGGTTAGCCTCACTGCGCGGAGGGCGGGCCGTCCGCTGACGACCCGTTCGGCCCTCGGCACCCGTCGGTCGCCGGCGACGTCCCCCAGGCGCACCGGTGAGCATGTGAGTACGCGTCACGCCGCCCACCGGGTCCCGCGTGCCGGGCGCACGACCGGCCGGCGACTCGACGCTCGCCACAAGGAGGCGCACCATGGCGGAAGCGACAGGGATGTCCCGCAGGCGCTTCGTCGTCGCGGGCGGGGCGGCCGGCGCCTGCGCCGCGTTCCTGACGGGCGCACAGGCCACCGCCCACGGCAGGGCCGGCGCCGCTGCCTCGGCGCACGCGCGGTACCGGGACGCCGGCGACACCCTCGTCCTCACCGTACCGGCCACCGCGACGAGCCCCGGCTACACGGTGGTCGTCGACAAGTCGCCGTTCCGGATCACCACGCGGCGGGACGGGAGCGTGGTGCTGCGGACCACCGCGGGGGTGGCCGGGTCCTCGGGCCCCGCGGCCTTCAGGACGGCCGCCGGGTCCTGGGCCCCGGCCACGACCGTGGCCGGGGCGACCTGGCACGACGGCGTACTCGACCTGACGCTGGCGACGACGGAGCCCGGAAGCACCGTCGCCTACCGGATCACCCCGGGCGCCGACCGCTACCGGACGGCGTGGTCGGTCCTGGGCCAGGCAACCGCCACGCAGGTGGCCTGCCACTACGCCCTCGACTCGGCCGGACACTGGTACGGGCAGGGCGAAGCCATGACCGCGGACGGCGGCCCGTACATCCGGCAGCCGTGGCCCCTGGACTCCGGCACCGTCCGGGACAAAGCGATGTCGCCCGCGGAGTACCTGATGACCGAGCCCTTCTGGTTCACCCAGCGGGGCACCGGCCTGTGGGTCGACACGGAGGACGTCATGGACGTGTCGATCAACGCCGTGGAGCAGGGCGTCTTCGGCTGCACGCTCACCCGCAGCGCCGCGATGGACTGCACCGTCTTCGTCGAACGCACCCCCAGGGACGTGTACGAGGACTACGTCGGGATCACCGGCACGCCCGCCAAGAGCGACGCGACCGGCACCCAGTACGCGAAGCCGCTGTGGAACTCGTGGGCGCAGTCCTACACCGGCGTCTCACAGGACTCGCTGCTGGCCTGGGCCAAGGGCCTGCACGACGCGGGGGTGCCGGGGCACACCATCCAGATGGACGACGGCTGGATGAGCCACTACGGCGACTTCACCTTCAACGGCAAGTTCCCCGATCCCAAGGCGATGTCCGACGAGATCCACGCGATGGGGTACGGCTTCGGGATCTGGGTCACGCTGTGGATCAACACCGACGCCGACAACTTCGGGTACGCCGCGGACCACGGCTACCTCCTGCGGTCGAGGACCGACCCGGGCGCACCGGGCCTGGTCACCTGGTGGAACGGCACCGCCGGTATCGTCGACCTCGCCAACCCGGCCGCCCGCGACTGGTACACCGGCAACCTGCGGACCGTGCAGCAGGCCTACGGCGTCGACGGGTTCAAGTTCGACACCCGCTTCTTCGACGAGACCTGCGCGCCGTACCCCGGTCACACCTCCCTGGACTACCTCGAGCTGGGCGCGCAGCTGTGCGACGGGTTCGACCTCCAGGGCGCCGGAGTGCGCATCCACTGGACCGGCTCCCAGAAGCACGGCTTCGTCACCCGGCAGATCGACAAGGGGACCGGCTGGGACTCGCTGCGCGCGGCGGTCGCGCAGAACCTCGCGATCAGCACCGTCGGCTACCCGTTCGTCGAGACCGACATGATCGGCGGTTCGCTCGACAAGATGCCGCCCGCCAAGGAGGTGCTCGTCCGGTGGGCGCAGGCGGCGTCGCTGATGCCGCTGATGTACTGCTCCACCTCACCGCTCGGAGTGTCCAACTCCGCCGGTACCCGCGCTTACGACCAGGAGACCGTCGACCTGTACACGGCCGCGGTCGAGACCCACGAACGGCTCGCGCCCTACATCGAGGCCGAGGCCCGACGGGCGGTGCGCACCGGGGAGCCGATCATGAAGCCGCTGTTCTTCAACCACCCGCGCGACGAGGCCGCCTACACGATCGACGACGAGTGGCTGCTCGGCGACGCGCTGCTCGCGGCCCCCGTGCTCGGCGACCAGGCCCGCCGGGACATCCACCTCCCGCCCGGCCGGTGGTTCGACGTGCTGCACCGCAGGACGATCCACGGACCGGCCGACCTGACGGGTTACGCCGCGGATCTCAGCCGTACCCCGGTGTTCGTCCTCCTGGACGCGCCGGAGACGGGGACGCTGATGAGCGCGCTGTGCCGGTGACCGGCGCACCCGCTCACGGCCCGTACGCCGGCACGCGCCCCGGCCGGTACGGCGGCCCCCTCACCGCGCCGGGGCGGTGGTGCGCGGGGCGCTGATGGCGACCAGGGCCATGTCGTCGTGACTGCCGTCGTGCAGCCACTCGGAGGCGACCATCTGGATCCGCTCGACGACGGCCTGCGCGGGCATCGCGGCGCACTCGGACAGGGTCCGCTTCAGGCGCTCCTCGCCGAACAGCTCGTTGCCGACCGGTCCGCCGCGCGCCTCGGTGAATCCGTCGGTGTACAGCAGACACGTCTCGCCCGGCCGCAGGACGGCCGGCGCGGAACGCGACTCGATGCCGGCCAGGGCTCCGATCAGGGTGCCGCGGGTGGGGACCTCCTCGACACTCCCGTCGAGGCGGACCACCAGGGGAGCGGGGTGGCCGGCCGACGTCAGGCGCAGCCGCACCTCGTCCCCGGCGCGCCGCACCGAGGCCAGCACCATGGTCGCGAAGCGGGTGTGCTGGGAGTTCAGCAGGGATCCGTTGAGAAGCCTGAGGATCCGCTCGTGATCGCCGGCCATCGGTGTCAGCGCCTGCAGGGTGCTGCGGATCTTGCCGGTCAGCACGGCCGCGTCCAGGCCCTTGCCGCACACGTCCCCGAGGACCACCAGCGAGTCGTCGGCGGCGGGACCGGGGTGGATGTCGTAGAAGTCGCCCCCCACCAGCTCGCCGATCTCGGCGGGCCGGTAGCCGCCGGCGAACTCCACCCCGTTCACGTGCCGCAACCGCGGCGGCAGCAGATCGCGCATGAGCGTCCGGGTGATCGCCATCTGCTCGCTGTAGAGCCGGGCGGCGGACAGGGCGGCGCCCGCCCGTGCGGCGAACAGCCGGGCGAAGACCTCCTCGCTCTCGCTGAACCGGGCCCGGCCCGTGCCGCGCAGCAGGACCAGGGCCCCGGCGGGCACACCGTGACCGGGCAGCGAGGTGACGACGACCGACCCGACGGTACCGGAGAACCCGCGCGGGAGGAGCCAGTCGGGCAGCAGGGCGGCGTCGATCCACCGCGAGGGCACGGGCGGGAAGCCCCGCAGCGCCTCGCTCAGGCCGGGCAGGACGGACGGATCGGCCGCGACCAGGGTGCGGACGGCGTCCTGGCCGGTGACGGCGTACGCCACCGGCAGCTTGCCGCGGGACGGCGGGGCGACGACGACCGCCGCGTCCGCCAGGTGCTCCGCGGCCAGCCGCACCGTGGCGGTCATGCACCTGTCGGTGTTCAGCGAGGCCAGCAGGGCGTCGGACGCCTCGACGAGGAACCGGGTGCGCTCGCGCTCCGTCGCCAGTGCCTCCTCGGCGAGCCGCCGTTCGGTGTGGTCGACCAGCCACCACACCACCGCGCCCGCGTGGCCGCGGGTGGGGTGGGCCTCGAAGCTGCGCCCTGCGATGGGCCCGGACGCCGGCGGGAGGACCTCGCCGTCCAGGACCGCCGTGCCCGGCAGGGGCGCGCACAGCGTCGCCTCCCTGTGGGCCCCGGCCAGCCAGGCGGGGACGGCGTCCGCCATGTCCGCCCCGGCCACCGCGCCGCCGAGCAGGAGCGCGGCCGCGGGGTTGACCTCCAGCACGGTGCCCGACTCGTCGGCCACGATCACCGGACAGGGGGCCAGGGCCCACAAGCCGGGCGCCGGGCTCTGCACGGACCCCGTAACGGAGTGTTCCTCGGTAGAGGCCATGAGAAGGGCCCGCCGGCGGCGAGCCGCACCAACTTTCCGTACGAGGATTATTTGCCTGACGGCAAGCATCTCCCAGGAGTGCCCGCGGCGACAACCCGTCCCGGCCGGCCGGCCCCCGGCAGGCGCGCGCCGCCGGGGAACCTCACGGCGCGCGCTCCGAATCTTCACACGACGGTCACATGTGCGGTCCTGGGGTCACGGCTCCCGGCGCCCCGGAGGGCCGCCCGGTCCAGTCCAGGCACATCACCAGGGCGTCGTCCGCGGCCGGGCCCGGCCCGCGGTGCCCCAGCAGTCCCCGCAGCATCGCCCGCGGCACCTGAGCGGCGGGCAGCGGCCGCGTCTCGATGATCGATGCGGCCAGCGCGCGCAGGCTGTACTTCTCGCCGGCCGGCGACAGGGCGTCGTAGACGCCGTCGCTGATGAACAGCAGGCGGTCCCCGGGGGCGACCGTGAAGTGCTGCGGCACGTACACCGTGTCCTCGAACATGCCGAGCGGAAGCTGTGGTTCCAGTTCGATGAGCTCGACGACGCCCTCGCGCAGCCGCCATATACGGGGCGAGCCGGCGTCGATGATCTCCACGTTTCCCGTGGGGAGGTGGAAGTGGAGCAGGAGCGCCGCCAGGTACTGCTCACCCCCGTGCTGCCCGTAGACGGCCTGATCGGCCAGGTAGGCCTGGTCGCCGAGGGCCAGGCCGGCGCGGCGGGCGTTGCGCAGGGCGCTGACCGCGAGGTTCGTCAGCAGGGCGGCGTCTATCCCCTCGCCCATGCCGTTGTTCACCGTCACGTACAGGTCGTCCGCGGAGGCCGACCAGTCGAAGCTGTCGCCGAAGATGGCGTACGCGGGTTCGAGCTGGGCACCCAGCGTGTACTCGAGCCGGGCGCAGGAGCGGCCCGGCAGCAACTGCCACTGCATCTCGGCGGCCAGGGTCAGCCGCTCGGCCCGGCGCGCCTGCAGGAACAGGTCGGTGTCCCGCTCGGCGACGACCAGCTCGTGCGCCAGCGCGTCGGCGTACTCCTGGAGCTCGGCGAGGACCTCCGCCGCCGGCCCGTCCCCGGCCTCCTCCCCGTCCTCGTCCTCGTCCGGCAGGGTGACGCTCAGCACACCCAGCCGGTCCCCGCGGACACTGACCGGAAGGTGCACCGTCACCGTGGCCGCCGCCTCATCGCGCACGCAGAAGGGCTCCTGGGCGCCGAACGCGCGCCCCGGGTCGCTCTCGTGGGCCGGCACCGGGGTGCGGGTACGGGGCAGAACCCCCACGGGCTGCAGTTGGGTCATGGCATAGTCCGCCATCAGCAGCTCCACCGCCCGGGCGCGGTGGCGGCGCTCGATCGTGGAGCGCAGCACGTCAAAGATCTCATGGGGCGCCGCCTGGCGAAGGCGTCGCTCGACCGCACAAGGTCTGTCCACCGCTATCGGTCCTACTTTCGTTCCCATATCGTCATCTGTGCGACTGCCGGATCGAGCAGCTGGAACGAGCCTGTACGGCCCACTCGGGAGTGTCACATGAACGAGGCCCCCACCGCCTTCCACGAGCACACCTCCCATGCCGTGTCCGAGGTCGGGCAGGTCCTGGAGCTCCTCGAAGTCGCCTGGGAGCGCGCCCGCGGCGCGCTCGGCACCGCCCCGCTGTCGGCCGCCCAGACGCGCGTGCTGTATGTCGTCGAGCGCGAGCCCGGCATCAACCTGACCGCCCTGGGCCGCAGCCTGTCCGCGGCCGCTCCGTCCGTCACCCGCCTGTGCGACCGCCTCCAGGCTGCCGGATTCCTCCGCCGCATCCCCTGCGCCCAGGACCGGCGCGAAGTGCGGCTGGAAGTGACCGAGGCCGGCGCCGCGCACCTGAGCGCCCTCCGGCACCGCCGGGAGCAGGCACTGCGCGAGGCCATGGAACGCATGCGGCCCGAGGCCCGGCAGGCACTCGTCGCCGGCCTGAGCGCGTTGAACGAGGCGGTCGGCGATCCCGCGGACCGCACCGCCCACGAGCGGGACACGGGCTGAGCGGCGTTTCCGGCGCCCGTCGCGGAGGCGTCCATCCGCCGCATCGGTTCCGCATCGTTCGGCGTAGGCCCCGGTCGCCGTCGGCCGCGTGCGGCGACCGACGGCGACCGCCGACGGCGGCCGACCGCCCCCCTGAGGCGGCCGGCCGCCTGCCTCAGGCGGCCGGCAGCCCGTCGTCGCGCAGGCAGCTGCGCAGGCGGTCCAGGCCGCGCCTGGTGTGGCTCTTGACGGTGCCCAGCGGCCAGCCCGTGATCCGTGCGATCTGCGTCTGCGTGAGGTCCTGGTAGAAGGCGAGCCGCAGGACCCGCCGCTGGGGGGCCGAGAGGCGGGCCAGGGCGGCGGTGACGACCACGCGGTCGAGCGCGGTCTCGGGGTCGGACTCGGGACCCGGCCCCGGGTCTGCCGACAGGTGTTCGGCGGCCAGCGCGGTCAGCTCGGCGCGACGGGAGCGGGCGGCCAGGGCGTCGGCCACCTTGCGCCGGGTGATGCCCGCGAGCCAGGCGGCGAACGCTCCCCGGTCGGCGCGGTAGTTGTCGCGACCGCGCCATGCGGCGGCGAACACCTGCTGGGTCACGTCCTCGGCGTCCCGGGCGTCTCCCAGGGCGCGCCGGGCGAGCGCGTGGACGAAGCCCGACCACTGGCGGTGCAGCTCCGACCAGTCCTCGTCGTGGCCGCACGCGTCGGCGGTGCGCGCGTCGGCGGGATCCGCGCGGCCGAACGGGACCGTCGTGCGGCTGTGCGTCGTCGTGCGCCGGTCCATCGGCGAGCCTCCCCGGCCGTCCGTGCCGGGCCGGTCGTCCCCGGCCTTGCCCCACAGTGCGCGGGACAGCAGAATGGGGACAACTCGCATCGGTAGCGCATCGAATTCCCCGACGGGCGCGTCGGATCCGCCGTCGCGGGCAACGAACGGCCGGCCCGCCGGGGCCGCCACCGAACGGCAGGACGCCGAGCTCTCCATGACCATGAACGACGACACGGCCCCGAACGACGACACGATCGCCGAGGCGCCGGCCGCCTCACGCGCGCCGGCTCCCTCGGCCGACCCCGCCGGAGCCGGCGCGCGTGAGGCGGCCGGCGTCAGCACGGGCGTGCTCGCCCGCAGGCTCGGCGTGTCCCCGACCACCCTGCGTTCCTGGGACCGCCGCTACGGGCTCGGCCCCACGACGCGCTCGGACGGCGGTCACCGGCGCTGGGCGCCCGGCGACGTCGCAATGGCGGAGGAGATGTGCCGGCTCACGGCGTCGGGCGCCCCGCCGGCCGAGGCGGCGCGGGTGGCCCTGCTGCGCTTCGCCCCGCACGGCCGGACGGCACCGGCCGAGGAGCCGGCGCGGCGGCCCGGGACGGCCCGGCCGGACGAGCCGCCGCCCGCGGCCGCGGCCCGCCCCGGGGGTCCCGGCGGCGGGCTCCCGCTCGGCGGCGGGCGGCACGAGGGCCGCGGCCTGGCCCGCGCCGCGGTGCGGCTGGACGGGCCGGAACTCGACCGCAAGCTGCTGGACGCCGTCCGGCGGCACGGTCTGACGGCGGCCTGGGAAGAGGTGATGGTGCCGACGCTGCGCGCGGTGGGCCGCAAGTGGGAGACGTCGGGCGACCGCTACGTGGAGGTCGAGCACCTGCTGTCCTGGCACGTCAGCGGCGTACTGCGCAACGCGCCGCTGCTGCTTTCGGCCGCCGCGCCGCCCGACGGGGCCCCGCCCGTGGTGCTGGCCTGCGCGCCGGGCGAGCAGCACTCCCTCGCGCTGGAGGCGCTGACGGCCGTGCTCGGCGAACGCCGTGTGCCGACCCGGACGCTGGGCGCCGCGGTGCCCGCCGAGGCGCTGCTGGCATGCGTCCGGCGCACCGGTCCTGCCGCGGTCGTGCTGTGGGCGCAGACGCGGTCGACGGCGTCGGCGCCACTGGCCCGGCACGTCGCGGGGCTCGAATGGGGAGCCGCCGGCGCGCGCCGCCGGCCCCTCGTCCTGCCCGCGGGACCGGGCTGGGACCGGCGGGCCCGCGCCGGCTTCCCCCACTGCGCCGGGCTGCGGGAGGCCGCGCGGCTGCTGACCGGGCTGTACGAGGGCGCCGGCGGCGTACAGGCCACGTCGGCACGCTGAGGCGGCGCCGAAGGGGCGAAGGGGCCCCGGCGGGCGGCCCCCGCCGCGGGCCCTTCGGTGCGCCGTCCCCGCGTCGCCGTTCAGCCGGGGAAGGACCCCGAGGACCGCAGGGCCCAGCGGCGTTCGGCGTACGCCAGGTCGTCGCGCCACAGGCGGCCGGCGGCGGCCCGCACCAAGGGGCGCAGCAACGGGGCCGCGCGGCGGACCGCGGCGAATCCCGTCCGACCGGACGTGGCGACGACGGCCTCGACGACCGCCGTGCGCGGCCGTCCCGCCGAGTCGGGGCCGAGCGGCGTCGCGTGGGTCTCCACCACGGACCCCACTCCCTCGCCCGCCGTGATCCGCATCACCACCGTGCGCGGGCCCGGCGCCGTGAACACCGCGCGCACCGGCACCACCAGCCGGCCGGCCACCCTGAACGACACATCCACCGTGAACGCGTCGTCCCCCGAGTCCGGGCCCGGGGCCTCGACCACGGTGAGGTCGACGAACGAGTACGGGTGGAACCAGGCCCCGTGCCAGGGGTCGAGGCGGTTGGCGACGACGTCCTCCGGCTCGCAGGCACCCACCGCCGTGTACACCGCCGTGAGCGCCCCGGCCGCCGCCGGGCGGGCCGGCACCGCCGGGCGCGGGGTGGGTTCCTCCTGCCCGGCCGCGTCCAGCCGCACCCAGACCAGCACCCCGTCGTCGTGGGCCGGCCACGGTGTCCAGCCCGCGACCGGCTTCCCGTCCAGGCACAGCCCGTGCCAGCGGCACACCAGGGCGCCGTCGAGCACCGGGCCGTCCCTCAGCGGCGCGCCGAGGTGCGGGCACATGCCGGGACCGGCCAGCGGGAGCCCCTCGCCGTCGCGCCACAGGACGACCTCCCGCCCCGCGACGGTACGTCCCAGCGGCCGGCCGGGCCGCAGCTCCCGGGAGGCGCCCACCACGTACCAGTTGCCTGCGGGGCGCGCCTGGGCGCGTGCGAGCGCCCCGGCGATCAGCGCGGGCCTGGCCTCGCGCCAGGTGGGGCGCTGGCGTGCCCAGGCGACCGGGGCGCGGCGCAGGCCGAGCGGCGGACGCCAGGGACGCGAGGGCGGGGCGGGACTCACACGGCCTCCTCGTGACGCGGCAAGGGGCGGGCGGCCGGAAGCGGCGGCGGTACGGCGGCCCGGGCCGGCCGGCCGCGGGTCAGCCGCGCGGCGGCCCGGGCCCCGGCGACCCGCGCCAGGCCGTCCGCCGCGACCAGGGCCCGGCGCCGCCGGGGCACCACGGCGCGGCGGTGCAGCACGGCGTACCCGGTGGCCGCGACGGCGTCCAGGATCCCGGAGTACAGCACCAGGGCGGTGCGGACGCACGGCCGGGAGACGGGGTCGAGCATGGCGATGCCGGGCGCGGCGCGCCGGTAGGCGGCGCGCGTCAGCGACTCGAACTCCCGCAGCGCTCGGACGACCCGCCGGTCGGTACGGCCGGTGTCCCGGCAGTGGCGCAGCAGCTCGCGCCGGACACCGTGGGCCGCCAGGAGGTCCTGCGGAAGGTAGACGCGCCCGCGGTCCAGATCCTCCCCGACGTCCCGCAGGAAGTTGGTGAGCTGGAAGGCGACGCCCAGCTCGGCGGCATGCGGCGCCGCCTCCTCACGGGACGTCACCGTGCCCAGCACGGGCAGCGTCTGCAGGCCGATCACCGCCGCGGAACCGTGCATGTAGCCGCGCAGGTCGGCGTACGTGGCGTACGAGCCGACCGTCAGGTCGCCGCGCATGGACGCGAGGAAGTCGGCGAAGTGGCGGTGGTCGATGGCGTACCGGCGCGCGGTGTCGGCGAGCGCCCGCACCACCGGGTCGGCTCCCGCGCCCCGGTCCGGCCCCTCGGCCAGCCCCTCGGCCAGGTCGGCTTCGAGCCGGTCGAGGGCGCGGGCTCGCGCGGCCCGGCCTGCGTGGATGCCGCCGCCGATGCGGCTGCTGGTGCCGCTGTCGATCCCGCCGTCGATCCCGCCGTCGAGGGAGTCGACGATGTCGTCGGCCCGGCGGGCGAAGCCGTACAAGGCGTGCACGGCGGGGCGCCGCTCGGGGGTGAGCAGGCGGGTGGCGAGGAAATAGGTACGGCCGTGCCGGGCGTTCAGCCGCCGGCAGCGGGTGTAGGCGTCGCGCAGGGCCGGGTCGGTGATCCCGGCGGCGTCCAGTTCGCGGGCGGTCACGGGCGGGCCCCTTCCGCGCGGACCGGCACCCTGGTGCGGGGCAGGCCCGCCGCCGGGGAGGTGATGCGGCCGGCGCCGGCGACGCGCGCCGCGGCCAGCTTCCCCGACAGCAGGACGGGCGGCACGCCCACCCCGGGTGTGGTGCCGCAGCCGGCCAGGACGGCGTTGGCGACGCCGCGCACCATGTTGCGGGGCCGGAACGGGCCCGTCTGCGTGAACGTGTGGGCCGCGGAGAACGGTGTGCCGGCCGCGTGCCCCCGCGCCGCCCAGTCCGCCGGGGTCACCAGGCACTCCTCCTCGATCGCGTCGGCGATGCCGGTCAGACCGCGGTGGTCGAGCTCGCGCAGCAGGGCGTCGCGGTAGCGGGGCCCGAGCTCGTGCCAGGCGGCGGGACCGGGGCCGATGCCGGTGTGCGGGCAGGGCGCGAGCACGTAATGCAGGTGGCGCCCCGGCGGGGCCAGGGACGGGTCGGTCGCGGTGGGCCGGGTGATCAGCAGGGAGGGGTCGCTCATCAGCTCTCCGGTACGGGTGAGCTCGTCGAAGGTGCGCCGCCAGGCGTGCCCGAAGGACAAGGTGTGGTGGGCCAGTTCCGGCCAGGTGCGGTCGCAGCCGGCGTGCAGGACCACCGCCGAGGGCGCGTGCCGCAGCCGCAGCGGGCGGCGCGGGGTACGGCCCAGCAGTCGGTAGGCGACCGGCAGGTCCGGGGTGAGGACGACCGCGTCGCAGGGGACGCGCCCCTCGTCGGTGATCACGGCGGTGACGCGGTCGCCGGAGCGTTCGAGGCGGGTGACCGGCAGGCCGTAGCGGAAGACCGCGCCGGCCTCCTCGGCCGCCTCGGCCATCGCGCGGGGAAGGGCGTGCATGCCGCCGCGCGGGAAGTACACGCCGGCGACGGTGTCCATGTAGGCGATCACGGCGTAGGCGGCCAGGGCGCGCGCCGGTGACACGCCCGCGTACAGCGACTGGAAGGTGAAGACCCGGCGCAGCCGCTCGTCGCGCAGGTGGCGGGCCACGCCCGCCTCCCAGCGGCCGAAGCCGCCGAGTGCGGCCAGCCGTACCAGGTCGGGCCCCAGCAGCTGCCGGGGCGAGTCGAAGTCGGCGTCGAGGAAGCGGTGCCGCTCGGCGCGGTAGAGCTCGGTCAGCCAGTGCCGCAGCCGCTGGTATCCGGCGGCCTCCCCGGGACCGGCGAATCGTTCCACCTCCGCCTCCATCGCGTCGGCGTCGGTGTGCACGTCCAGGGTGCTGCCGTCGGCGAAGCGGGCCCGGTAGGCCGGGTGCAGGGGGATGAGGTCGAGCCGGTCGCGCAGCGATGCGCCGACCGCCGCGAACGCCTCGTCGGCGACCTCCGGCATGGTCAGCACGGTCGGCCCGGTGTCGATACGGTAGCCGCCGCGCGCCAGCAGGCCGGCGCGCCCGCCGGGGCCGGCCTCCCGCTCGACCACGGTGACCCGCCGGCCCGCGCCGAGCAGGTGCAAAGCGGCGGACAGGCCGGACAGGCCGGCGCCGACGACCACCACGTGGTCGGTGGGCCCTTCCATGGATCTGGTCACCGGGCACCCCGCGGCGCCGGGCCGGCGGCGAGCGCGGCGGGGAAGGGCGGGCTTGCGTTCGGTTGCCCGCCGTTCGGTTGCTCTCCGCCCGGTTGCCCGCCGCCCGGCTGGGGCACCTGCCCGGCCGTACCGGTGACCTCGGCGAGCAGCGCGCGCAAGGCATCCGCCGGGCCGGGCTCCAAGGAGGCTTCCGCGAGGTGGCGCAGCGCCTGCCGCGACAGCCGCTCGGCCTTCCCCCGCACCACATCCCGGGCGCCGGTCGCGATCACGACGTCCCTGACCCGGTCCAGGCCCGCCGCGCTCAGCCCGGCCCGGCCCAGCGAGGCGTCCAGGACGCCGAGCGCGCCGCGGTCGCGGTCCGCGGCGGCCCGGGCACGGGCGACCGCGAGGAGGTACGTGGGTTTGCCCTCGCGTACGTCGCCGCCCGACGGCTTGCCCGTGACGGCGGGGTCGGCGAACAGGTCGTCGAGGTCGTCCCGCAACTGGAAGGCGAGACCGGCGCAGCGCCCGGCCCGCCGCAACGGAAGCGTGACGGCCGGGCCCGCGCCCGCCAGGGCGGCACCGAACTCCAGGGGCCGCTCCACGCTGTACCGGGCGCTCTTCAGGCACGCGGCGCGCACGGCCCGGTCCGGCTCGCGGCAGCCGGTGGCCTGGCCCTGCACGTCGAGGTACTGGCCCGCGACCATCTCCGTGCGCGTGGCGCGCCACAGGTCCCGCACCCGCCCCCTGGCACCGGGGGCCAGGTCCGCTCCGTCCAGCAGCAGGTCCGTCATCAGGTCGTCCGCCCAGGCGAGCGCCAGATCGCCGGCGAGGACGGCGGCGGCGTCACCGAGCCGCCCCGCCGCGCCGGGCACGGCGTCGGCGTACTGGCCGGCCACGGCGGTGTGCAGCGCCGGGCGGCCCCGGCGGGTCGCGGCGGCGTCCATCACGTCGTCGTGGACCAGCGCGCACGTCTGCAGCAGTTCCAGCGCCGCGCCGACCCCCAGGGCCGCCGGGGTCTCGGCCGCCCCGCCGCCACATGCGCGCAGCGACCACCACAGCAGGCGGGGGCGCACCCGGCGCCCGCCGCTCAGGGCGAAGTCGGCGACACGCTCGGCCAGGTCCCGGGCGAACAGCGCGTCCAGGGTGCGTGCGCCCGCCAGCCGCGGGGTCAGGACGCGGTCCAGCGCCGCGCGGACCGCCGCGGCCACATCACCGTCGACGACGCGGGGATCGGCGGGGTGGTCCTGCCCGGCGTCGCGGCCGCGCACGGCCGGGGCCGCGGCGAGGCGCGCGGGCGGCCCGCCGCCTTCCCGGCGGGCGGGAGCGGAGCCCGGCGGCGCCGTCTGCCGGTGGGTGACCTGGGTGGAGCGCATAGCGGTTCCTCTCGCCCGTCGTGACATCGCCTGCATCTGGCATTCCGCGCGGGGCGCCGTACCGGATGCGCCGTTCGGCTGATGTGCCGGGGATTTCCGCGGGTGGCGCACGACACGCCGGGCGCCGCATCCGTACGGTCCGGCCGGCCGGAAACACTGGACGGCACGCGGGGACGCCGGACCGCGGCCGCGGCGCACGGAGCGCGACGCCCGGCGCGACGGGGGGCGGGACACTCCCGCGCGACGGGGCGGAAGGGTCCCCACCGGGGGCGGGAAGGAGCAGCGGCGTGGAGGTGGAGGCCGACGTGGCCGTGGTGGGAGCCGGCGCGGCGGGGCTGTCGCTCGCGCTGCGGCTGGCCCGGCCGCCCGCGGGCGCCGTGCGGCCGCAGGTCCTGGTGCTGGCCGCCCCGCCCGGGCCGGCACGCGCCGCGCCGCGCACGTGGTGCTTCTGGGAGCCCGACGGCGGCCCCTACGACGAGGCGCTCACCGCGTCCTGGCGTCGGCTG
Source organism: Streptomyces sp. HPF1205 (assembly GCF_020400825.1). GTDB lineage: Bacteria > Actinomycetota > Actinomycetes > Streptomycetales > Streptomycetaceae > Actinacidiphila. The sequence goes on along the minus strand of NZ_JAINVH010000039.1, from coordinate 28,331 downwards.
CGCGTGCGCGGCGGCGACGGCACGCCCGTCACCTCCGCGATCGCGCCGCTGCGCTACAAGATGCTGCGCTCCGACGCCTTCGAGGCGCTGGCCGACCGTGCGATCACCTCGGGCGAGGGGCGGGTGTCGCGGATGGAGGCCGCCGTCGACCGGATCGCCCCCGCGCCGGGCGGCGGCGCCCTGGTGCACGCCCGTGACGCGCGCGGAGGCGAGGTCACCGTGCGCGCCCGCTGGGTGTTCGACTCCCGTCCGCTTCCCCGCCTGCCGCCCGCCCGTACGACGCTGCTGCAGCACTTCCGCGGCTGGTTCGTGCGTACGGCCAGGCCGGTCTTCGATCCGTCCGTCGTGGAACTGATGGACTTCCGCACCCCGCAGCCCGCGCACGGCCTGTCCTTCGGCTACGTGCTGCCGCTCGGCCCGCGCGAGGCGCTCGTGGAGTACACGGAATTCTCCCGCCGGGTGCTCGGCACCGACGGGTACGACCGGGCGCTGCGGGAGTACGTCGGGCGGGTGCTCGGCGTGGGCTCCTACGAGGTGACCGGCTGCGAACAGGGCGTGATCCCGATGACGGACGCCGACTTCCCCCGCCGGACCGCGCCCGGCGTGTTCCGGATCGGCGCCTGCGCCGGCGCCACCCGCCCCTCGACCGGCTACACCTTCAGCGCCGTCCAGCGGCAGACGGCCGCGGTCGCCGCCGCCCTGCACGCCGGACGGCACCCGCTGCCGCCGCGCCCCCACTCCGCCCGCGCCCGCTTCATGGACGCCGCCTTGCTGCACGCGCTCGACCGCGGCCGGGTGGACGGTCCGGCCTTCTTCACCCGCCTGTTCTCGCGCGTGCCCGCGCCTCGGCTGCTGCGCTTCCTGGACGGCCGCACCAGCCTGGCGGAGGACCTGGGCATCGGCGCGCACGTGCCCGTGGCCGCCATGCTCGCCTCCGCCCTGGCCGTGCCGTTCACCCCGCGAAGACCTCCCGCCGCCTGAAAGCCGATCACCTGCCCGATCACCTCACCGATCCCGATCCCGATCCCCATCCCGCGCCCGCCCGACTGCCCGCTCGCCCGACCGCCCGACGACTTGGAGCCGAGAGCCCCATGCCGCTGCCACGCGCCGCCGCCACCGAATCCCGCCCCCGACACCGCCCCGGCCCACGCCCGCGCCCGGCGTGCGAAGCGTCCCCGGCCGCCCGTGGGATTCCCGCGCCGGCCGCCGCCGGAACCCGCCGTCCGTTCGGCGGCGACCGGCTGCCCCGCGCGGCGGGCGGGGAGGATCCGCGATGACGAACGGCACCCGGCGCCCCGCGCCCCGCCCCGGCCGGGACCGGCGGGCCCGGCTGATCCCCGCGCTCCCCGGAGCCGCGCGCGCGGACGCCGACCGCCCACCGCACGCCGTGGTCGTCGGCGGCGGCATCGCGGGGCTGGCCGCGGCCACCGCGCTGGCCGAGCGGGGGGTACGGGTCACCGTGTACGAGCGCGGGTCCTCACTCGGCGGCCGGCTGGCCGGATGGCCGACCCGGCTCGCGGACGGCAGCACCGTGACGATGAGCCGGGGCTTCCACGCGTTCTTCCGCCAGTACTACAACCTGCGTGCCCTGCTGCGCCGCTGCGACCCCGCCCTGTCCCGCCTGACCGCCCTGCCCGACTACCCCCTGCGGCACGCCGCCGGCGCCCGCGACAGCTTCCGGCACGTACCGCGCACGCCGCCGTTCAGCGCGCTCGGCTTCGTCGCGCTGAGCCCCTCCTTCCGGCTGCGCGACCTGGCCCGGATGAACGCGCGGGCCGCGCTCCCGCTGCTCGACGTACGGGTGCCGCAGGTGTACGAGCAGCTGGACGGGACCAGCGCGCACGACTTCCTGGAGGCGATCGGCTTCCCCGCGGCGGCCCGGCACCTGGCCTTCGAGGTCTTCTCCCGCAGCTTCTTCGCCGACCCCGGGACCCTGTCCGCGGCGGAGATGGCGCTGATGTTCCACATCTACTTCCTCGGCTCGGCCGAGGGCCTGCTGTTCGACGTGCCCGCCGAGCCGTTCCCCCGGGCCCTGTGGGACCCGCTCGCCGCCTATCTGGCCCGCCGTGGGGCGCGAGTGGCCACCTCGACGGCCGTGGAGTCGGTGACGGCGCTGCCCGGCGGCGGCTTCACGGTGGCCGCGGGCGGCACGGAGGAACCCTGTGACGCCGTCGTGCTGGCGGCGGACCCGGGCGCGCTGCGTGCCCTCGTCGGGGCCTGCGCGTCCCTCGGCGACGCACCCTGGCGCGAGCGGATCGCGCGGCTGCGCACCGCCCCGCCGTTCCTGGTCTCCCGCCTGTGGCTGGACCGTCCCGTGCGCGGCGACCGGCCCGGATTCCTGGGCACGGCCGGACACGGCCCCCTGGACAACGTCAGCGTCCTGCACCGGTGGGAGGGCGAGGCAGCCCGGTGGGCCGCGCGCACCGGCGGCTCGGTGCTGGAACTGCACGCCTACGCGCTGCCCGGCGACACCGACCGCGAAAGGTGGCACAAGGAACTCCTGGACCAACTGCACCGCGTCTACCCCGAGACCCGCGCGGCCCGCGTGGTGGACGCCCGGCACGAGTGGCGGGCCGACTGCCCCCTCTTCCCGGTCGGCGGGTACGGCGACCGCCCCGCAGTGCGCACCCCCACCCCGGGCCTGGTCGTCGCCGGGGACACGGTACGCACGAACCTGCCGGTGGCGCTGATGGAACGGGCGGCCACCAGCGGTTTCCTCGCCGCCAACGCGCTGCTGGAACGCTGGCGGCTGCGCGGGCACCCGCTGTGGACGGTCCCCGACGGCGGCTGCGGCCCGCTCCCGCGGTGGGCGGTACGGGCGGCCGGCGGCACGTGACGGCCCCTTGGGCGGACGAGGCGCGGGCCGGGGCGGCGGCCGGGCCGGCGGCCGGGCCGGTCGTGCGGTGGCGGGTGCGCGGTGTCGGGGCGGCGCCGTCCGTCCGCCGGGTTGCCGGGCGCCGTGCGACCGTCCTCCCGCCCTGCCGGGTGAGGCGTGGCGAAGGCCGGGCCCCGCGCGGTTCGCCGCCCCGCGGCACGGCCGCCGGTGGCGCGATCGCCGCTCCCGGCCGTGTCACCCTGTGCGTCGTGGCGCCGCCGAGCCCGCAGCGTGCCGGTTCCGCCCCGGCTCCCGCGGCGGCGCCGCCGCCGTACCGTTCCCGCCGCCGTGTGGGGCACCCCCCACCGGGCACCCGTACGCGTATGAGTCCTCACCACGGATACGACGACGCCCCTCGGCCCCGCGCCTGGGTGCGGTACGGAGCGGCGGGGGCCGCCGTCGCCGTCGCGGCCGGGCTGGGCGCCACGGCCGTCGACGCGGACAGCGCCTGGTACCGCGCGCTGCGCAAGCCGGACTGGCAGCCGCCGCCATGGGCGTTCGGCGCCGTGTGGACGCCGTTGTACGCCACGATCGCGTACGCCGCCGGGCGCGCGCTCGGCCGGGCCGAGGACGCCTCCCGGCGCCGGGGGATCGGCGGGAGCCTCGCGGTCAACCTGGCGCTGAACGCGGGCTGGAACTGGCTGTTCTTCGCCCGCCGCAGCCCGGCCGCCGGTCTCGCCGGAACCCTGCTGCTCGACCTGAGCAACGCCGACCTGCTGCGCCGCACCGCCCGCGCCGACCGCGCGGCGGCCCGCGTCCTGCTGCCGTACGCGGCCTGGTGCTGCTTCGCGACCGCGCTGAACGCCTCGATCGTCCGCCGCAACCGCTGAACCGGATCCGGCCGCCTTCGCGGGCCCGCGGCGCGTCCCGGGCGGTCGTGGACACCCGGAAGCGGCGGCCCGCCGCTCAGGCCGTGTCGCGGCGGACCAGCCGGGTCGAGATGATCCGGGAGGACAGCGGACGGCCGACGCCGCCCGCGTCCACCGGCTCGTCGAGCCCGCGCAGCAGCAGCCGCACCATCAGCCGGCCCATCTCCTCGATCTCCTGGCGGACCGTGGTGAGCGGCGGGTCGGTCAGCTCCGCGACCTTGGCCATGTCGTCGAAGCCCACCACCGCCACGTCCTGCGGCACGCGGCGTCCGCGTTCCCGCAGGACCCGCAGCGCGCCCGCGGCCATGAGGTCCGAGGCGACGAACACGCCGTCCACGCCGGGGGCGCGGTCCAGCAGCTCGGTCATGCGGCGCGCGCCGCCCGCCTCGGTGAAGTCGCCTTCCACGACCAGCCGCGGGTCCGCGTCCATCAGCACGTCGTAGTAGCCGCTGAGCCGGTCCACGGACGCCACCTGGTCCATCGGCCCGGTGATCGTGGCGATCCGGCGGCGTCCAAGCGAGACGAGGTGGCGTACGGCCTCGCGGGCGCCGCCGCGGTTGTCGGAGTCGACGTACACGATGGAGCGGTCCGCCTCCGCCCCCGGCCATCCGGGCCGGCCGCCGAAGACGGTCGGGATCCCCACCCGCCGGACGATGTCCGGCAGGGGGTCGTCGTTGTGCAGGGAGAACAGCACGGCGCCGTCCACGTGGCCGCCGGCGAGGTAGCGGCCCACCCGCTCGTAGTCGGCCGCCCGCTCTGTCAGCAGCAGCACCAGCTGGCGGTCGTTGTGCGCCAGCTCGCGGCTGATGCCGAGCAGTTGCTCGGCGAAGAACGGGTTGGTGAAGACCGTGGCCTCCGGCTCGGCGGCGATGACGGCGACCGCCCCCGTGCGCCGCGTGACCAGGGTGCGTGCCGCCTGGTTCGGCACGTACCCCAGCTCCTCGACCGCGCGGCGGACCTTCGCCGCCAGGGGTCCGCGCACCCCGCTGCCCCCGTTGACGACACGGGAGACGGTCGCCCGGGACACGCCAGCCCGTTCGGCGACGGCCTCCAGCGTGGGGCGGCGCGCGGGGATCGGGTCGGACAAGGAACGCTCCTCTCGGGGACGGTGTGGTTGCCCCGCGGCGGCCCGGGCTGCCCGGGCGGAGGCGGTGGAGGGGCGACAAGGACGGAGAGCGCTCTCACCTGCCCGGTATTCTACCCGCCGCCCTTCCCGCACGGCCGCGCCGCCGGGCCCGCCCCGGGCACCCTCCCCTGCGGACACCGCATCACTTCGGCGGAAGTCCGCCACGCGCCACCACGTCGGCGTACCACGAGGCGCTGTCCTTCGGCGTGCGGCGCTGGGTGGCGTAGTCCACGTGCACCAGCCCGAACCGCTTGCCGTAGCCGTGGGCCCACTCGAAGTTGTCCAGCAGCGACCACAGGAAGTAGCCGCGGACGTCCGCGCCGGCCGCCATCGCCCGCTGCACCGCCTCCAGGTGGGCCCGCAGGTACGCGATCCGCTCCGGGTCGTGGACGGCCCCGGCCGGATCGGCGTAGTCGTCGTAGGCGGCCCCGTTCTCCGTCACGAGCAGCGGCGTGCCCGGCAGTTCGTCCCGCAGCCGGACCAGCAGTTCGTACAGGCCGCCGGCGTCCACCGGCCAGTCCATGGCGGTACGCGGACCCGGCGCGGGCACGAACCCGACGTGGTCGTGCGCCGCCGGCCAGGGCGAGGGCAACGGGTGGGAGCCGGCTCCCACGACGGTGGGCGTGTAGTAGTTGATGCCGAGTCCGTCCACCGGGCGCGAGACGATCCGCAGGTCGCCGTCCTCGACGAAGGACCAGTCGGTCAGCGGCGCGGTGTCCGAGATCAGGTCCCGCGGGTAGCGGCCGTGGAAGACGGGGTCCAGGAAGACGCGGTTGGCCAGCGCGTCCACGCGCCGCGCCGCCTCGGCGTCGGCGCGGCCGCCGCTGAGCGGGCGGACGGCGGCGAGGTTCAGCGACAGCAGCACCTCGGAGGAAGGACGCGTCAGCTCGCGCAGCACGCCGACGGCCAGGCCGTGGGCCAGGTTCAGGTGGTGGGCCGCCCGCAGCGCCGCCTCCGGTTCGGTGCGGCCGGGCGCGTGGACGCCCTCCGCGTAGCCGAGGAAGGCCGCGCACCACGGCTCGTTCAGCGTCGTCCAGGTCGGCACCCGGTCGCCGAGCGCCTCTGCCACGAGCCCCGCGTACTCGGCGAAGCGGTACGCGGTGTCGCGCGCCGGCCAGCCGCCGGCGTCCTCCAGTTCCTGCGGCAGGTCCCAGTGGTAGAGAGTCAGTACGGGCCGGATGCCGGCCGCGAGGAGTTCGTCGACCAGGGCGCGGTAGAAGTCCAGGCCCTTCTGCAGCGCCGGGCCGCGGCCCGTGGGCTGGACGCGCGGCCAGGAGACGGAGAAGCGGTAGTCCGTCAGGCCGAGACCGGCCATGAGCGCGACGTCCTCGCGCATGCGGTGGTAGTGGTCGGCCGCGATGTCTCCCGTGTCCCCGTTGCGCACCTTGCCGGGGGTCCTGCTGAACGTGTCCCAGATGGACGGCGTGCGGCCGTCCTCGTCCGCGGCTCCCTCGATCTGGTACGCGGCGGTGGCGGCGCCCCAGCGGAACGCGGGCGGGAAGGCCGCTCGCGAGTCGGTCGCGGCGCGGGGGGCGGTCATGGGCATGAGGGCTCCGTCGTGGTCGTTGCGAAACGTGGGTGATCAGGGCCGGTCCCGGGTGGGGGGCCGTCGTGGAGCGCGCCGGCGGCTACCCCTTCACGGCGCCCTGCATGATGCCGCCCACGATCTGCCGGCCCAGCAGGCCGAAGACCAGCAGCACGGGCAGGGTGCCGAGCAGGGTGCCGGCCATGATGACCGACTGGTCGTGGACGTACCCGCCGCCCAACTGCCGCAAGGCGACCTGCACGGTCGGGTTCTGCGAGGTGAGGGCGATGATCGGCCAGAAGAAGTCGTTCCACGAGGCCATGAACGTCAGGATCGCCAGCACCGCCATGCCGGGCCGCGCGATGGGGACGACGATGCTCCAGAAGATCCGCGCGGTGGAGGCGCCGTCGACCCGGCCGGCCTCGATCAGCTCGTCGGGCAGTGTCTGCACCAGGTACTGGCGCATGAAGAACACGCCGAACGCGGACACCAGTCCCGGCAGGATCACCGCCTGGAGCTGGTTCGCCCAGTGCAGCTTCGCGACGACCATGAACAGCGGGATCACCCCCAGCTGCGGCGGCACCATCATCGTGCCGACCGTGAGGGCGAGCAGCGCGCCCCGCCCCCGGAAACGCAGCTTGGCGAAGGCGAATCCGGCCAGGGTGGAGCACAGCACGGTCCCCACCGTCACGGAACCGGAGACGATCAGCGAGTTCAGCAGGGCCTTGCCGATGTCGGCCTGGTCCAGCACCTGGCCGACGTTGTGCGCCAGGTTGCCGCCCGGCAGCAGCGCCGGCGGGGTGCCGGCCAGGTCCGCGTTGGACCGTGTGGCCGCAACGATCGTCCAGTAGAAGGGGAACGCCGAGACCAGGACCGCCACGACGAGGACCGCGTACGTGAGGGGGCCGCCGTGCCGCCCGCCGCCCGCCCCGCCACCGCGGGGCCTGCGGGGCCGGCGGGCCGGGCCGGGGTCCTGGACGGTTCCGCGGGCGCGCCGCGCGGGTGCGAGTACGGTCATCGGCGGGCCTCCTTGCCGACGCGGCGCCGGGCGACGGCGGTGTTGCCCAGCACCAGGAGCACGATGAGCAGGAACATCACCCAGGCGGTGGCGGCGGCCCGGCCGAGGTGGAAGAAGCCCCAGCCCTGTTCGTACATGTACAGGCCGAGCGTCTGGTACTGGTGGGAGATGCCGCCCGAGATGCTGCCCTCGAACAGCAGGGGCTCGCCGAACAATTGGGTGGCGCCGATGGTGGACACCACGACGGTGAACAGGATGGTGGGACGCAGTCCGGGCACGGTGACGTGCAGGAACTGCCGCCAGCGGGAGGCGCCGTCCAGCTCGGCGGCCTCGTACAGCTCGGCCGGGACGGACTGCATGCCGGCGAGGTAGATCAGCGCGTTGTAGCCGGTCCAGCGCCAGGTCACGATGGTGGACACGGCGATCTGCGAGGCGAGCGTGCCGGACTGCCAGTCCACGGGATGGATGCCGGCCAGGCCCAGCAGGTAGTTGACCAGCCCGAAGTCGCGGCCGAACAGCTCGGCGAAGACCAGCGTGGCCGCGGCCACCGACGTGGCGTAGGGCAGCAGCATGGCGACGCGGAAGAACGTGCGGCCGCGCAGCTTGTAGTTGAGCAGGTGGGCCAGGCCGAGCGCCATCAGCAGCTGCGGGACGGTGGAGATGACGCCGATGGTGAAGGTGTTGCGCAGCGCGGTCCAGAAGTACGGATCGCCCAAGAGCGCGGTGTAGTTGCCCAGGCCCCGCCACTGCATCTGCCCGGGTGTCTGGAGCTCGACGCGGTAGAGCGAGACGTACGCGGTGTAGATCAGCGGGAACAGCCCGAAGGCCGCGAACAGCGTGAAGAACGGGGCGATGTACGCGTAGGGCGCCATCCGGGCCAGGCGCCGGCGCGGGGGGGCCGGTGGCCGCGCGCTCCGCGGCGGGGCGGTGGCGGTCAGGGTCATGGTGGGACCTTCGGTCGAAGGGGGCAGGGCGGGACGGGCGGAGGGGGCGCCCGGGGGGGCGAAGGACCGGCGGGGCCGGCGGGCCGAGGGGGCCGGTGCGGCCCGGTCGGATCGGGCCGGTCCGCGGCCGTTCCGCGGCCGTTCCGCGGGGTCCGGGCCGGGACCGGGCGGGGCCGGCGGCGCCGGGACGCGGTCCTCCGCGCCACCCGGGAAGGGGGCGGCGCCGTCAGCCGACCGCGTTCTGGATGCCCTTCTCCGCGTGGCTCCAGGCGGTGCCGGAGCCGGTGCCCCTGCGCTCGACCTCGCCGAGCGCGTTGGTGATCTGCGTGTTCACGTCGTTGTCCTGCACGCCCAGCACCTGCACGGGCGAGGTCCGGGCGGCCGTGCCGAAGATCCGCCCGATCGGGGCGTTGCTGAAGTAGGGGTCCTTGACGTCCTGGACCGCCTTGACGGCACCGAGGTTGGACGGGAAGCTGCCCTGTTTCCTGAACAGCTTCTCCTGCTGCGGCGCCGCCGTGAGCCACTGCACGAGGTCGTACGCCGCCTTGGCGTGCGGCGAGCTCTTGGGAATGGTCAGGTACGAGCCGCCCCAGTTGCCGGCGGCGCCGCCGGGGAGCGGGGCGACGTCCCACTTGCCCTGGCCGGCGCTGCCGGCCTGGCCCTTGATGTACCCCAGCATCCACGCGGGGCAGCCGATGGTGGCGAAGGAACCGCTGCTGAACGCCTCGTTCCAGGCCGGAGTCCACTGGGCGAGCTTGGCGCTCAAGCCCTCCTGGGCGGCCTTGACCGAGGTGTCCCAGGCGGCCTTGACGGCCGGGTTGTCCTTGTAGACCAGCTTTCCTGAAGCGTCGTAGTAACGCTCCTTCTGCTGCCCGGTGATCAGCGAGTACAGGCTGCCGACACTGTCCATCCAGTGGCTCTTGGCGCCCGCCTTCGCCTGGTACTGCCTGCCCAGCTCCAGATAGCCGTCCCAGGTGGCCCACCTGCGGGCCAGCACGTCCCGGTCGGTCGGCAGGCCGGCCTGCCTGAACAGGTCGGTGCGGTAGCAGATCGCCTCGGGGCCGATGTCGGTGCCCAGGCCCAGCGTGCGGCCGTCGGTGGTCGTGGCCGCCGACCACTTGGCCGGTGACCACTCGTTCTTGAGGCTTGCGGCGCCGAAGGTGTTCAGGTCCGTGAACTTGTCGGCCTGCTGCTGGGTGACCGAGGCGATGCGGCCCACCTCGATGCCCTGGATGTCCGCCAGTCCGCCGCCGCCGGCGAGACGGGTCTGCAGGGCCTTCCAGTAGTCGGCCTCGTTCTCGGTGCTGGACTCCTTGATCGTGACGTTGGGGTGGAGCCTCTCGTAATCCGCGTACAGGCCCGCCTCCTTGAAGCCGAACGTGCCGAACAGATCGATCGTCAGCGTCACCTTGCCGCCGCCGCCGTCGGCGGACGACCCCGATGATCCGGACGAGCCGGAACCGCAGGCGGCGAGGAGGGCGCCGGCGACCGCGACCGCCCCGAGCCTGAGGGCGGGTCGCCCGACGGCTCTGGCAGTTCTGGCGGATCCGAGAGCTCTGACGGATCCGAGAGCTCTGACGGCTCGGGAAAAGGGCATGGGGGAGCCTCCCAAAGGCTTCGGGACGGAGAGTGCGGTGTGCGAGTCCTGAGAGCGCTCTGAGAGCGCTCTCAGGAGCAGTGCTGAGAGTTTCCGCAACCTCCGCGGTCCCGTCAAGGGCCCATCGCGTAACGGATGCGTCAAGCCCCCCGGTCTCGCGGTCCGGTGCGAGGGCGGATCGACGAGAGGGCGGTCCGTCCCGGGTGGATGGCCCGCGGGGGGCGGGCGGCGGGCGGTCCGACTCGCGGCCCGTGCACGCCTGTTGACACCGCGCGGAAGGGGTCCCTAGCCTCCCTGTTCTGAAAGCGCTCTCAAAAAGGCCCCGGTGCTGCCAAGGGCGCCGTCCTCGGTCCGGCCTGATGCGCCGGCTCCCGCGGCACGGATCCGCCACGCACGCGGTCATCCGCACGTGCACGTCCAGGTCAACCGGCCCACGTTCAGGTCCGCACGTGCACGTCCAGGTCAACCCGCGCACGTCCAGGTCAACCCGCGCATGTCCACCCGCGCACATCCATCCGCCAGGCCGGGTACGGCCTGCGCGCCCCCCACCCACAGGAGATCCCTCATGCTCTCAGCGAGTCACCCGCCGCCCGGAGCGGCGGGTCGCAGCGGACCGCCAGGTGCCCGTCCGGACGCGCCGCGGGTCCGGGCCCGGCGTTCCTCCCGCCGCTCGCGCGGCGCCGTCCTCGCGGTGGTGGTCGCCCTGCTCGGTGCCACGCTGGCCGTGCTCACCGCGCACGCCGCGACCGCCGGAACGACCGGTCAGGTGGGCCAGGGCAGCTACACCACGACACCGCCGGGCCCGCTGCCGTCCGGCTGCGCCGACATCTCCACGAACCCGCGCCACTGGGTGACCTCGAACGCTCCGTCAGGAGCGGTGCCCACCAACGACTGGTGGACGTCGATCCTGTGGAAGCGCACCAACTGCGCCTACGGCGAGCCGCTGTTCGCCCAGCCGCTCGGCTTCCGGGCCCAGTCGGCCGGCCTCGGCGTCTCGTACAGCACCACCCCCACGATCTCCGGCAGCGGCACGGGCGTCGGGGAGTACCACTACAACTACGCGGAGGACTTTGTCGTCGGGGTCGCGGGCCTCGCGGCGCCCGAGGTGAAGGTCGACGACTGGAGCGACTGGACCGTCAGCCCGCTGCTCAGCGACGGGGCGCACACCCTGCGGGCCACCATAGGCTCGGGCCTGCCGTTCGCCTACTTCCGCGCCTCGGGTGGCGACGCGCGGATCCAGGGCGCCTCCGGCGCCGCCGTGAGCGTGTGGTCCCACTCCGGTGCCACCATCGGCTACACCGTCAACGGACACGACTACCTCGCCTTCGCCCCGACCGGCGCCACGTGGACCGTCGACGGCTCCACCATCGGCTCCTCACTTGCCGGCAAGGACTACTTCTCCGTCGCGGTGCTGCCGACCACGCCGTCCACCCCGGCCTCCGACCGGGCCGCGCTGGCCGCCGAGTACGCGAAGTACGCCTACGACCACGTCACCGGCACCACCGTCTCGTACGGCTACGACGAGGCGAGCAGCACGGTCACCACCACCTACCGGTACACCACCACCGCGATGGAGGGCACGGCCACCGGCACGGTCGCCGCGCTGCTGCCGCACCAGTGGCGTTACCTCGCCTCCGGCAGTCCGCTGCCGCAGACCTACGTCTCCTCCCGCGGCCCCCTGAAGGTGCTGACCGGCATCAGCTCGTTCAGCACGTCGATGGTCTTCCACGGTGTGCTGCCCGAGGTGCCCGCGGTCGCCGACAGCGGCGGCGCCGACGCCACGACGCTGCGGAACTACCTGGACGCCGAGAAGGCCGACCCGACCCGCCAGCAGAGCGACGACACGTACTGGACCGGCAAGGGACTGGGGCGTGCCGCGCGACTGGCGGAGATCGCCGACCAGACCGGCGACACCGACGTCCGCGACGCGGCACTGGCCGCGATCAAGTCGAAGCTCACGGACTGGTTCACCGCCTCGCCGAACGAGACGGGGCACCTCTTCTACTACGACTCCAACTGGGGCACCCTCATCGGCTACCCCGCCTCCTACGGCTCGGACCAGGAACTCAACGACCACCACTTCCACTACGGCTACTACATCGCGGCCGCCGCGACCCTCGCCAAGTTCGACCCCGCGTGGGCGAGCGCCTACGGCGGCATGGTCGACCTGCTCGTCCGTGACGCCGACAACTACGACCGCGGCGACAAGCGCTTCCCCTACCTGCGTGACTTCGACGTCTACAGCGGCCACGACTGGGCCTCGGGCCACGGCTCCTTCGCCGCGGGCAACAACCAGGAGTCCTCGTCCGAGGGCATGAACTTCGACAACGCCCTCATCCAGTGGGGCGCCGCCACCGGCGACAAAGCCGTCCGCGACGCCGGCATCTACATGTACACGACCCAGGCCGCCGCGATCCAGGACTACTGGTTCGACGTCCACCACGAGGTGTACCCCAGCACCTTCCCGCACAAGGAGGTCGGCATGGTCTGGGGCAACGGAGGCGCCTACTCGACCTGGTTCTCCAGCGCCCCCGAGCAGATCCAGGGCATCAACCTGCTGCCGGTGACCGGCGGCCACCTCTACCTCGGCTACGACCCGGCCTACGTCAAGGCCAACTACCAGGAGATGCTCGGGCAGAGCGGCAAGACCCGCCCCACCATCTGGACCGACATCTGGTACGAGTACCTGGCCCTCGGGGACGGCGACACCGCGCTCGCCGACTTCCGCGCCGACAACTCCTTCACCTCCGAGGAGGGCGAGAGCAAGGCCCACACCTTCCACTGGATCCGCAACCTGGCCGCGCTGGGCACCGTCGACACCTCCGTCACGGCCGACAGCCCGCTGGCGTCCGTCTTCGTGAAGAACGGGCAGCGCACGTACGTGGCCGCGAACGTCTCGGCCACGGACGCGACCGTGCGCTTCTCCGACGGCACCGCGGTCGCGGTCCCCGCCGGGAAGACCGTCGCCTCCGGGGCCCAGAACTGGACCGGCGGCAGCGCCACGGGCGGCCCCACACCCACCCCGACGGACACCACTCCCACCACCACCCCGCCGACGACCCCGCCGACCACCCCGCCCACCACTCCGCCGACCACCCCGCCCACCACCGGCGGTTCGTCCTCGCCGACGCTGTACGTGCGAGGCGACGGGTCGCTGTCCGGTTCGGCGGGTGACGAGAGCAGCGTGGTGGTGCCGTCGGCGGACGGGAGCAACCACGACGGAAGTCCGTACCACCCCGTCACGTTCACGGCGACGGGTCTGAACCTGTCCTACAACGGGGGCGCGCCATCGTTCGACCTGGCGGTCGACGCGGGGACGACCGTGGGTGACGCGGTGCAGCTGCAGATCTCGTACGACTGTACGGGTGACGGCAGTTGGGATCGCGTGGAGACGTACCGCTACTTCGCCACGGATCCGCTCGCGGGCTGGGAGCACTACACACAGTCCATGGGTACGGCCTCCGCCGGCGGGACGCCGTGCGATCTGGTGAACGGGACGGTCCAGGCCAAGGTCTGGGGCGCGCTGGGCACCAGCGCCACCACCCTGGGCACCGGCGACCTCTCCGTACTCCACCTGCCCTACAACTGACCACCGCCGCCTACCGCTTCGGCCGGCAGGGCCCGGACCCCGAGAGGGCACCGGGCCCTGCCGGTGGCGTCCGGGCGGGGCGGGTGGGTGCGCCCGGCCCATGCAGGGCCGAACGGCCCACCGGCGGTGAGGTTCGGCCCTAGGGGAGGCGCCGGGTCCACCGCGATGATCGATGAGCCGGCCGGACGAGAAGGCCGGCACGCGTGGGCCCAAACGCACACCCAACCCACTGAGGGAGAGTCATGCTGTCGCCCGAGTCGGCCACGGTCGTCCGCGCCACCCTGCCCGCCGTCGGCGGAGCGCTGGACGAGATCACCACCCGCTTCTACGGCACGATGTTCGCCGAGCAGCCGGACCTGCTGGACGGGCTGTTCAACCGCGGCAACCAGGCGAGCGGCGAGCAGCGCAAGGCGCTGGCCGGGTCCATCGCGTTCTTCGCCCAGGCCCTGCTGGACCACCCGGACGTACGGCCGGACGCCCTTCTGGCGAGGATCGCCCACAAGCACGCGGCGCTCGGCGTGACCGAGGACCAGTACACGGTCGTCCACAAGTACCTGTTCCGGGCCATCGGCGAGGTGCTGGGCGACGCGGTCACCCCGGAGGTGGCCGCGGCCTGGGACGAGGTGTACTGGCTGATGGCCGGCGCGCTCATCGCCATCGAGGCCCGCCTGTACCAGCAGGCGGGCGTCGACCCGCGCCGCCCCTGGCGGCAGTGGACGGTGGTGGAACGGCGGACCGAGACCGCGGACACGGTCTCCTTCCTGCTGCGCCCGGCGGACGACGCGCCGATGCCGGCGGCCCGGCCAGGACAGTACGTCAGCGTCCGGGCCCTCATGCCCGACGGCGTGCACCAGACCCGCCAGTACAGCCTGTCGGGCGCGCCCGGCCACCGGCTGCGGCGCATCACGGTCAAGCGGGTCGCGGGCGGGGCGAGCGCGCCCGAGGGCGAGGTGTCGAACCAACTGCACCGCGCGGTGCGGGCCGGTGACGAACTGTCGCTGTCCGCGCCCTTCGGCGAGGTGGTGCTCGACGAGGACCTGACACCGCTGCTGCTGGTGTCGGCGGGCATCGGCTGCACCCCGATGGCCGGCATGCTCGAACACCTCACCGCCACCGGGGCCACCCGTCCGGTGCGGGTGCTGCACGCCGACCGTTCCCCCGCGCACCACGCGCTGCGCGCCGACACCGAGCGCGCCCTCGCTCAACTGCCGGACGCCCGGGCGCTGTTCTGGTACGAGCGGGACGCCGCCGAGCGGCCCGGTGCGCGAACCGGCCTGATGGACCTCACCGACGTGGACCTGCCCGCCGGCGCCGCCGTCTACCTGTGCGGCCCGCTGCCCTTCATGCGCGCCGTGCGGGGCCAGTTGCTGCGTGCCGGCATCCCCGCGCGCCGGATCCGCTACGAGGTGTTCGGCCCCGACCTGTGGCTGGCCCACCCCGCGGACCGGGCCGGGGCGGGCGAGCGGCGCGCCCTCACAGACTGATGACGACCAGGGCGGTGTCGTCGGTGGCGCCGGAGACGGGGAGCAGGTCGAGCAGCAGCGCGTCGGCCAGCTCGTTCGGGGTGAGCGCCCGGTGCGCCGACAGGGACCGGGCCAGACGGCCGAGGCCGACGTCGATGTCCTCGCGGCGCCGCTCGATCAGGCCGTCGGTGTAGAGCACCAGGGTGTCGTGCTCGGCGAAGTCCTGCCGCGCCTGCGGGCGCGGCAGGTGCTCCGGCCGGGCGCCCAGCGGTGGATCGGTCGCGCGGTCGAGGAACACCACCGTGCCGTCGGCGCGTACAAGGGCGGGCGGGGGGTGTCCGGCGCTGCTGTAGGTCAGGACACCGCCGGCCCAGTCCACGCGCACGGACACCGCGGTGGTCGATTCGGCGTCGCGGACCGAGCGGGCGTAGAGCCCCAGCACGTCCAGGGCCTGGGCAGGGCCGTCCGACACGCGGGAGGCCGCGCTGAGCGCGCTGCGCAACTGGCCCATCACCCCGGCCGCCTGCAGGCCGTGCCCGACGACGTCGCCGACGGACACCGCCAGGCACCCGTCACTCAGCTCGACCAGGTCGTACCAGTCGCCGCACACGTTGAGCGTGCCGGCCGCGGGCTGGTAGCGCACGGCCGCCCGGTGGCGGTCGGCGAGGCGCGGCGCGGGCAGCATGGCCTCCTGCAGCGCGAGGGCCACCTCCCGCTCGCGCGCGTGGGCCTGCCGCAGCCCCTCGT
Organism: Streptomyces sp. HPF1205; assembly: GCF_020400825.1. GTDB lineage: Bacteria > Actinomycetota > Actinomycetes > Streptomycetales > Streptomycetaceae > Actinacidiphila. The sequence goes on along the minus strand of NZ_JAINVH010000039.1, from coordinate 12,578 downwards.
TGATGTCCTGCAGCTCACGGGCGCGGGTGTACAGCTCCGCCTCCAGCACCTGGGCCCGGTCACCGGCCGCGCGGTCGCGGGCGCGGAGCAGTTCGGTGACCTCCTCCACCCGGTGCACCAGCAGCACGACGCGGCCGTCGGCGTCGAGGACCGGCGCGTTGACGGGGCTCCAGTACCGCTGCTCCCATTCGCCGGGACGCTCCCGGGACTCCACGTCGTAACGCTGCAGCGCCATGGTGTCGCGCTCGCCGCCGGCGATCACCCGGCGCAGCGACGCCTCCAGGTTCCTCGCGCCCGTCGCGGCCGGATCGTGGGGGTTGTCGGGGAACACGTCGAACAGGTAGCGGCCGATCAGGTCCTGCCTGGTCCGGCCGGAGTTGCGCAGGAAGTCCTCGTTGGCGTCGGCGTACACCAGCTCCGGCGTCAGCAGCGCCACCATGCCCGGCAGGGCCTGGAAGACCGCCCGGTAGTCGATGTCCGCCTGGCTCACGCTCACGCCCGCCCTCACCTCCGCTCCGGCCCCACCATAGGGCCGAAGGCGCCGCCGCATCGCGGCGCGCGCTCCCGGCGGCCGTTTGTCACACCACCGGACGACGGCGGCGGCCCGCGGTCGGGCCACCGCCGTCGCGCGGCGGGAAGCGCGGGCGCCCTCGCAGGCCGCGCCGGGTGGGCGCCCGCCCCCGCGTGCCGCGGATCATCCGAGAGCGGCCGTCGTGCCCGTCAGCTCGCGTCCGGTGACCATTTCGGATTCGATGCGCACGAAGACCCCGTCCCGCTCGTTCATCCAGGAGTCCGGGCCGGTGCGCGTCAGGCGTTCGTGCTCGGCGGGGTCGGTCACCACCGTGGCGCGGCCGGTCACGACGACACTCCAGCCGGAACGCGTCGCCGCCTGGAACTCGTCGGCCTCGAAGGCGACGACGGCCCCGTCGATGGCACGCACGAGGTCGGAGCCGGCCGAGGTGTGCAGCAGCACCGAGGAGTCCTCGTCCAGGCAGAAGTTGACCGGGAGGACGGCGGGCAGTGCCCGCCGGGTGTACACCACGCGGCCCACCGGCACCTTGGCCAGCAGGCGCAGGGCTTCCTGCCGGCCGAGAACGTGGAATCCGTCGTCTTTCACCATCCCTCGATCGTCCGCGCGGACGCCGCCCCGCGGTAGGGCCGATCGGCCCTGTCACGCCAGGACGCGGCCGGCGGGTGCCCGGGGGGACCTTGGGCCCCTCGGCAGGGACTCATGGCCCATGGTCCGCCCGTGCCGCCGCGGCTGACAGTGACTCAGCAGGCCGGCCCGCGGCCCTCGGGGCGGCCGCTTCGGTCCGGCCCCGTGCTTACAGGAAGTCACGAAGGGGAGGGGACACGCCATGGCCAGGTCGGCAGCGGTGGACGGCGGCCGCGAGACCCCGGCCGCACCGGTACCGGCCCGCGCGTGGCTGGTGCTGGCGCTGGCCACGGTGGGCTTCGCCGTCGACTTCTGGGCGTGGGCGCTGCTCAGCCCGCTCGGGCCCCGGTTCAAGGACGGTCTCCACCTGTCGTCGTTCGAGCAGTCGCTGCTGGTGGCGGTGCCGGTCGTGGTGGGCTCGCTGGGACGGATCCCGGTGGGCGCGCTGACCGACAGGTTCGGCGGGAGGGTGATGTTCCCGCTGGTGTCGGCGGCCACCGTCGTACCCGTGCTCTACCTGGGTCTGGCGGGCCACTCGTCCCTCGGCGCGCTGCTGGCCGGCGGCTTCTTCCTCGGGATCGGCGGTACCGCGTTCGCGGTCGGCGTGCCGGTGGTCAACGCCTGGTTCCCGCCCGAGCGGCGCGGCATGGCGGTCGGCGTCTTCGGCATGGGGATGGGCGGCACCGCCGTCAGCGCGCTGACCACGGTCCGGCTGGTCGACGCGCACGGCATGAGGACCCCGTTCCTGGCCACCGCCGCCGCCTTGACGGTGTACGCGGTCCTGGCGGCGGTCCTGCTGCGGGACGCCCCCGGCCGCACAGTGCCGGCGGGACCACCGACCCGCCGCCTGGCCGCCGCCCTCGACCTGTCCGTCACCTGGCAGGCCGCGGCGCTGTACGCGGTGGCCTTCGGCGGTTACGTCGCCTTCTCCGTCTACCTGCCGACGTACCTGAGAACGGGTTACGGGCTGACGCAGACCGACGCGGCGAACAGGACGGCCGGATTCGTGCTGCTGGCGGTGGCGACGCGCCCGATCGGCGGCTGGCTGTCGGACCGGGCCGGCGCGGTCCGGGTGCTCGCCTGGTCCCTGGGGGCGGTCCTCGCCGCGGCCGCCGTCCAGGCGTTCACGCCGGCCCTGGCCCCGACGGGGACGGCCGCGTTCCTGGTGATGGCGGCGGCGCTCGGCGCGGGCAGCGGCGCCGTGTTCGCCCTCGTCGCGCGACTGGCCCCGGCGGACACGGTGGGCTCGGTCACGGGCGTCGTGGGCGCCGCGGGCGGCCTGGGCGGCTTCGTCCCGCCGCTGCTGATGGGCTCGCTGTACGGGGCCTGCGGCTCGTACGCGATCGGCCTCGTCCTGCTCGGCGCCGTGGCGGCCGCGGCCCTGGCGCTCACCGTCACCGGCGTACGCCACGCGGCCACCGCGCCGGGCCCCGGCCCGCGACGCCGGACGGGACCCGCCGGGTCGACGGACAAGGACCGGAACAGGGACCGGAACAAGGACCGGAACAGGGACCGGGACCGGGACAGGGACCGGGACACGGAAGCGAACAGGGACAAGGACACGGACACGGGCGTGGACACGGAAGCGGAGGTCTTCGATGTGTGAGTACTGCGGATGCCAGTCGGTGGCGGCGATCGGCGAGCTGACCCGGGAGCACGACGCGGTCGTCGCACTCGTCAGCCGCGTGCGCGAGGCCCGTCGCGACGCGGACGTTCCCCGTATGGCCGGGTTGGCCCGGGAGATCGCCCGCGTCCTGGGCCCGCACACGCAAGTGGAGGAGCTCGGTCTGTTCCCCGCGATGGCCGTCGAGTTCCCCGGCCACATCGCCGCTCTGGAGGCCGAGCACCGCACGATCGAGGCCGTGCTGGACGAGGCGGCGGACACCGTGCCGGCCGATCCGGCCTGGCCCGGGCGGCTGATGGACGTACTGGCGCTGCTGCGGGAGCACATCCTCAAGGAACAGGACGGCGTGTTCCCCGCCGCGCTGGCGACCTTGTCCACCGAGCAGTGGGAGGCGGTGGAGGCGGCGCGTGCCCGGGCCGGCGCCGCCGCCGCGGCACCCCCGGCCGCCTGACCCGCGGTTCGGCCCCGGTGGTCCGACCCCTTCGGACACCTCGCCGCCACCCGGGCACCGGCTGCCCCGGAGCGGGCATGGTTCGCGGTCCGGCCGTTGACCCGTACGGGCACGGCGGCCATAGAGTCGTCGCGAGCCGGAATCGATCACGTTTCGAACGGGCCGGCAGGCCCGGGAGCGGAGAGCACGGTGAGTACGGACACCAGCGGTCCGGAGCGGGCGCGCGCGGATGTGGACGGCGACCTGGTGCGGGCGCTGGTGCGCTCGCGCCGGTTCTTCACCCGGGCGGAGGTCTCGAAGGACCTGCGCACCCTCCACAAGAAGGGCGGCCGGCAGGCGGACGAGTTCTACCGGGACCGCTGGTCGCACGACAAGGTGGTGCGTTCCACGCACGGGGTGAACTGCACCGGCTCGTGCTCGTGGAAGGTGTACGTCAAGGACGGCATCATCACCTGGGAGGCGCAGCAGACCGACTACCCGTCGGTCGGCCCGGACCGCCCCGAGTACGAGCCGCGGGGCTGCCCGCGCGGCGCCGCCTTCTCCTGGTACACGTACTCGCCGACCCGGATCCGCTACCCGTACGTGCGCGGTGTGCTGCTGGAGATGTACCGCGAGGCACGGGCCCGGCTCGGTGACCCGGTGGCGGCGTGGGCGGAGATCACCGGCGACCCGGCCAGGGCCCGGCGCTACAAGTCCGCCCGGGGCAAGGGCGGCCTGGTGCGCGCGAGCTGGGACGAGGCGGTGGAGATGGTCGCCGCCGCGCACGTGCACACGATCAAGGAGTACGGCCCGGACCGGCTCGCGGGCTTCTCGCCGATCCCGGCGATGTCGATGGTCTCGCACGCCGCCGGCGCCCGGTTCTACTCGCTGCTCGGCGGGGTGATGCTGTCCTTCTACGACTGGTACGCCGACCTCCCGGTGGCCTCCCCGCAGGTGTTCGGCGACCAGACGGACGTGCCGGAGTCGGGGGACTGGTGGGACGCCGGCTACCTGGTCATGTGGGGCTCGAACCTGCCGGTCACCCGTACCCCCGACGCCCATTGGATGGCCGAGGCGCGCTACCGGGGCCAGAAGGTGGTGGCGGTCGCCCCGGACTACGCGGACAACGTGAAGTTCGCCGACGAGTGGGTGGCCGCGCAGCCGGGCACGGACGGGGCGCTGGCCATGGCCATGGGCCACGTGGTGCTGAGGGAGTTCTTCGTCGAGCGCCAGGTCCCGTACTTCGCGGACTACGTCAAGCGGTACACCGACCTGCCGTTCCTCGTCGCCCTGGAGGACACCGGGGAAGGGACGTTCCGGCCGGGCAAGTTCCTGACCGCCGAGGACCTCGGCGGGACCGAGGCCGAGGCGGAGCACGCGGCGTTCCGCACCGTCCTGCTCGACGCCGCCACCGGCCGCCCCGTCGTGCCCAACGGCACGCTGGGCCACCGCTTCTCCGACAGCGGCAAGGGCCGCTGGAACCTGGACCTGGGCACGGTGGACCCCCTGCTCTCGGCGGCCGGCGGCGGCGAGGAGCCGGTGGCCGTCGAACTGCCGCGCTTCGACGCCCCGGACGGCGCGGCGGGGACCATGCCGCGCGGCGTGCCGGTACGCCGGGTCGCGGGACGGCTGGTGACCACGGTGTTCGACCTGCTGCTTGCCCAGTACGGGGTGGCCCGCGAAGGGCTGCCCGGCACCTGGCCGGCCGGCTACGACGACCCGTCGCAGCCCTACACCCCCGCCTGGCAGGAGGCGATCACCGCGGTCCCGGCGGCCCAGGCGGCCCGGATAGCCCGGGAGTTCGCCGCCAACGCGGAGGAGTCACGCGGCCGCTCCATGATCATCATGGGGGCGGGCACCAACCACTGGTTCCACTCCGACACCATCTACCGGGCGTTCCTGACCCTGACCACGCTGACCGGCTGCCAGGGCGTGAACGGCGGCGGCTGGGCGCACTACGTGGGGCAGGAGAAGGTCCGCCCGCTCACCGGCTACTCCATGCTGGCCACCGCGTCGGACTGGAACCGCCCGGCGCGGCAGATGATCCAGACCGCGTACTGGTACCTGCACACCGACCAGTTCCGCTACGACCACTTCTCCGCCGGCGCCCTGGCCGCGGCCGGCGCCGGCGGGACCTTCGCCGGCACGTCCACGGCCGACGTGCTGGCGGCGTCGGCCCGGATGGGCTGGATGCCCGCGTACCCCACCTTCGACCGCAACCCGCTGGACCTGGCCGACGACGCCGGCGCCGCCGGGCGCTCCCCGGCGGAGCACGTGGTGGCGGAGCTGAAGGCCGGGCGGCTGCGGTTCGCCGGGGAGGACCCGGACGCGCCGGAGAACTTCCCGCGGGTGCTGACCGTCTGGCGGGCCAACCTGCTGGGTTCGTCCGCGAAGGGCAACGAGTACTTCCTCAAGCACCTGCTGGGCACCGACCACGCGGTGCGTGCCACGCAGACCCCGCCCGAGCAGCGGCCCCGCGACGTGGTGTGGCGCGAGGAGGCGCCCACCGGCAAGCTCGACCTGCTGCTGACCCTGGACTTCCGCATGACCAGCACCACCTTGTACTCCGATGTGGTGCTGCCCGCGGCGACCTGGTACGAGAAGCACGACCTCAACACCACCGACATGCATCCCTTTGTGCACTCCTTCAACCCGGCGATCGCCCCGCCGTGGCAGACCCGCACCGACTGGGACGCCTTCACCACCCTCGCCGAGCACTTCAGCCGCCTCGCGGCCACGCACCTGGGCAGGCGCACGGACCTGGTGGCGGCGCCGCTGCTGCACGACACCCCGGACGCCCTCGCCACCCCGCACGGCCGCGTCGCGGACTGGAAACGGGGGGAGTGCGAACCCGTACCGGGCCGCACCATGCCCAAGCTGGTCACGGTCGAGCGCGACTACCCGGCCGTCGCGAGCAGGATGGCCGCTCTCGGCCCGCTGGTGGACGACCTGGGACTGACCACCAAGGGCGTCACCTTCGACGTCACCCGCGAGGTCGACCACCTGCGGCACAAGAACGGCACGGTCCGCGGCGGCCCGGCCGACGGCCGCCCCTCGCTCGCCCGGGACGTGCACGCCTGCGAGGCGATCCTGGCGCTGTCCGGCACCACCAACGGCCACTTGGCCACCCAGGGCTTCCGCACCCTGGAGGAGCGCACCGGCACCAGGCTGGCCGACCTTGCCGCCGAGCACGAGGGCAAGCGGATCTCCTTCGCCGACACCCAGGCCCGCCCCGTGCCGGTCATCACCTCACCGGAGTGGTCCGGCTCCGAGGCCGGCGGGCGCCGGTACTCCCCGTTCACCGTCAACGTCGAGCGCCTCAAGCCCTGGCACACCCTCACCGGCCGCCAGCACTTCTTCCTCGACCACGACTGGATGACCGCCCTCGGCGAGCAGCTCCCCGTCTACCGGCCGCCGCTGAACATGCACGCCCTGTTCGGCGAGCCCGAAATCGGCGACACGGGCGAACTCGGCGTCACCGTCCGCTACCTCACCCCGCACAACAAGTGGTCCATCCACTCCGAGTACCAGGACAACCTGCTCATGCTGTCGCTGTCCCGCGGCGGGCCCACCATCTGGATCGGCCCGCAGGACGCCGAGAAGATCGGCGTCCACGACAACGACTGGATCGAGGCCGTCAACCGCAACGGCGTCGTCGTGGCGCGCGCCGTCGTCTCCCATCGCATGCCGGAGGGAACCGTCTACATGCACCATGCCCAGGACCGGCTCATCGACGTGCCCCGCACCGAGACCACCGGCCGCCGCGGCGGCATCCACAACTCGCTGACCCGGCTGCTGATCAAACCGTCCCACCTCATCGGCGGCTACGCACAGCTGTCGTACGCCTTCAACTACCTCGGCCCGACGGGCAACCAGCGCGACGAGGTCACCGTCATCCGCCGCCGCTCGCAGGAGGTGACCTACTGATGCCCCGCGACGCGGCCCCCATCGGACGCATCATGGCCCAGATGGCGATGGTGATGAACCTCGACAAGTGCATCGGCTGCCACACCTGCTCGGTCACCTGCAAGCAGACGTGGACCAACCGCACCGGCGTGGAGTACGTGTGGTTCAACAACGTCGAGACCCGCCCCGGACAGGGCTACCCCCGCCGCTACGAGGACCAGGACACCTGGCAGGGCGGCTGGCAGCTCAACAAGCGCGGCCGGCTCACGCTGAAGGCCGGCGGCCGGTTCAAGAAGCTCGTCACCATCTTCGCCAACCCCAAACTGCCGTCCATCAAGGACTACTACGAGCCCTGGACCTACGACTACGAGACCCTGACCAACGCCCCGCTGCAGGAGCACACGCCGGTCGCCCGCCCGCACTCGCTGATATCCGGCAAGGACATGAAGATCTCCTGGTCCGCCAACTGGGACGACAACCTCGGCGGCTCGGTCGACCACGGCACCAAGGACGTCATCGTCCAGCGGGTCTCTGACAAGGTCCGCTTCGAGTTCGAGCGGACCTTCATGTTCTACCTGCCGCGGATCTGCGAGCACTGCCTCAACCCGTCGTGCGCCGCGTCCTGCCCCTCGGGGGCGATCTACAAGCGCGAGGAGGACGGCATCGTCCTGGTCGACCAGGACCGCTGCCGCGGCTGGCGGATGTGCGTCACCGGCTGCCCGTACAAGAAGGTCTACTTCAACCACCGCACCGGCAAGGCCGAGAAGTGCACCTTCTGCTTCCCCCGCGTCGAGGTCGGCATCCCCACCGTCTGCTCCGAGACCTGCGTGGGCCGGCTGCGCTACATCGGCCTCGTGCTGTACGACGCCGACCGCGTCCTGGCGGCCGCCACCACACCCGACGACACCGGCCTGTACGAGGCCCAGCGCGACGTCTTCCTCGACCCCCACGACCCGCGCGTGGTCGCCGAGGCCGAGCGGGCCGGCATCCCGCGGGACTGGATCGAGGCCGCCCAGCGGTCCCCGGTGCACGCCCTGATCAACACCTACAAGGTGGCGCTGCCGCTGCACCCGGAGTACCGCACCCTGCCCATGGTCTGGTACATCCCCCCGCTGTCCCCGGTCGTCGACGCCGTGAGCGACACCGGCCACGACGGCGAGGACCGCGGCAACCTCTTCGCCGCCATCGACACCCTGCGCATCCCCGTCGAGTACCTCGCCGAACTGTTCACCGCCGGCGACCCGGCACCCGTCGAGGCCGTGCTGCGCCGCCTGGCGGCCATGCGCGCCTACATGCGCGACATCAACCTCGGCCGCGAACCGGACGACACCATCCCCGCCGCGACCGGCATGACCGGCGAGCAGATGTACGACATGTACCGGCTGCTGGCCCTGGCCAAGTACGACGAGCGGTACGTCATCCCGCCCGCCCACGCCGAACAGGCCCACCGGCTGGAGGAACTGGCCACCGAGTGCAGCCTCGACTACGACGGCGGCCCCGGCATGGGCGGCTCCGGCCCCTTCGGCGAGGCATCCGGCGGCGCCACCCCGCTCGCGGTCGAGAACTACCAAGCGCTGCGCGACCGCCAGACCTCCGACACCGCCGCCGCCCCCACCGACAAGGCCGCCCGCGTCAACCTCCTCAACTGGGACGGCAAGGGCCGCCCGCCCGGCCTCTTCCCGCCGCCCGGACCCGAGCAGAGCGGAGAGCAGCGATGAGACGCCGCCACGACAACCCCCCGGTCCACCCGGACGCATGGCAGCTCCAGTCCCTGCTGCTCACGTACCCCGACGAGCCCTTCACCGCCGCGCTGCCCGCGATCCGCGAGGCCGCGGCGGCGCTGCCCGCCCCGGTCGGCGCACCGCTCACCCGCTTCGCCGACCACTGCGCGCGCACCGCCCCCACCGACCTGGCCGCCGACTACGTCGCCACCTTCGACCACCGCCGCCGCTGCTGCCTCTACCTCACGTACTACGCCCACGGCGACACCCGCAAGCGCGGCCTGGCACTGCTCCGCCTCAAACGCACCTACGCGGCTGCCGGGCTGCGCCTGACCGACGAGGAACTGCCCGACCACCTCGCCGTGGTCCTGGAGTTCGCCGCGACCGGCGACCCCGCCACCGGGCACCGGCTGCTCACCGGGCACCGCGCCGGCATCGAGCTGTGCCGCCTCGCCCTGCACGACGCCCGCTCGCCCTGGGCCGGCGTCCTGGACTCCGTACGCGCCACCCTGCCGCCGCTCAGCGGCGACGAGCACACCGCCGTCGCCCGCCTCGCCGCCGAAGGACCGCCCGACGAGCAGGTCGGCCTCGACCCGTACGCCCCGCCCGAGTACCTCCCCACCGCTCCCGGAGCCGCCCGATGAGCCCCGCGGCCGCCCCCGCCTCCCCGCCGAGCACCTGGTCGATCCTGCTCTGGGTCGTCGTCCCCTACCTGTCCGTCGCCGTCTTCGTCCTCGGCCACATCTGGCGCTACCGGTACGACAAGTTCGGCTGGACCACCCGCTCCTCCGAGCTGTACGAGAAGCGGCTGCTGCGGCTGGGCAGCCCGCTGTTCCACTTCGGCATCCTGCTCGTCGCCGCCGGCCACGTCGCCGGCCTGCTCGTCCCCGAGAACTGGACCAAGGCCATGGGCGTGAGCGAAACGGCCTACCACGCCGCCGCGTTCGGCCTCGGCACCGTCGCCGGCGTGTGCACCCTCGGCGGCGCGGCCATCCTCGTCTACCGCCGCCGAACCGTCGGTCCGGTCTTCTCCGCCACCACCCGCAACGACAAGGTCATGTACGTGCTGCTCGTCGGCACCCTGTGCCTGGGCCTTGGCACCACCGTGCTCGGCAACGCCACCGGCCACCCCCACGACTACCGCCTGACCGTCGCCCCCTGGTTCCGCTCCGTGTTCTACCTGCACCCCGACACCGCCCTCATCCTGCGCGCCCCGATCGGCTTCAAGCTGCACGTCCTGGCCGCCTGGTGCCTGTTCGCGTTCTGGCCGTTCAGCCGGCTGGTCCACATGCTCACCGCGCCGATCGGCTACCTGACCCGCCCGTACATCGTCTACCGCAGCCGCGACGCGCGACTGGGCGCCCGGGCACCGCGCCGCGGCTGGTGACGCCCGCAGGTCACCGGGCCTGAATGTGCCCCTTGCGGATGCCCGTGGCACGTTGGGCATACTCTCGGACTGAGGCGGGAGTACCTAGGGGGCGGCGGACATGGGCGGCGGGCACACCAACGAGCGCGACGAGCGCGGCACGGGGCCGCAGTTGCGTCTGGACGAGCTGCTCGACGACCTGCAGCGGCACGTCGACAGGGTCCGCGGCACGCGCGACCAGGTGCAGGCGCTGCTGGACGCGGTGCTGGCGATCGGCTCCGACCTGGACCTGCAGACGGTGCTGCGCAGGATCGTGGCCGCCGCGGTGGAGCTGGTCGACGCCCGGTACGGCGCGCTGGGCGTCCTGGGGGAGGAGGACACGATCCGGCAGTTCGTCACCGTCGGCATGGACGAGCGGGACGTGGCGCGGATCGGGCACTACCCCAGGGGCGAGGGCATACTGGGGCTGCTCATCCGCGAGCCGGTCCCGCTGCGTCTGGAGAACCTGTCGGAGCATCCCGCTTCGTCGGGGTTTCCCCCCGGCCACCCCCCGATGCGCAGCTTCCTCGGCGCTCCGGTGCGGGTGCGCGACCGCGTCTTCGGCAACCTGTACCTGACGGACAAGCGCGAGGGCAGGCAGTTCGACGCCGACGACGAGGCGGTGCTGCGCACGCTCGCCGCCGCCGCGGGCGTGGCGATCGACAACGCCCGGCTGTACGAGGACGCCCGGCGCCGGCAGCGGTGGCTGTCGGCCAGCGGGGAGCTGACCCGCACCCTGCTGTCGGGCGCGGAACCGTCCCAGGTGCTGGGCGACCTGGCCGAGACCGTGCGGGACATGGCCGAGGCCGACCTGGTCACGCTGGCGCTGCCGGTAGGGAGCAGCGGCGACCTCGTGGTCGAGGCGGCGGCCGGCTCTTCCGCGGACGCGGTCCGGGGGCTGGCGCTCGGCGGTACGACCCTCGCGGCCGCGGTCCACCGCGGCGGCGAGCCGGTCATAAGCGACGGGCTGTCCGCCGATCCGCGCTCGCAGGGCGGCAGCGCGTCGGTGGTCGAACTGGGCCCGGCGTTCTTCGTGCCCCTGGGCGGCGGGGAGGAGGCCCTCGGCGTGCTGCAGGTGGCCCGCACTCCCGGCGGGCAGCCGTTCTCCGAGGCCGCCCTGGAGATGATCTCCGGTTTCGCGGGACAGGCCGCGCTCGCCCTGCGCATCGCCGAACACCGCCGGGCCTCGGAGCAGTTGCTGGTGTTCAACGACCGGGACCGTATCGCCCGGGACCTGCACGACCTCGCGATCCAGCGGCTGTTCGCCTCCGGACTGACCCTGCAGGCGGCCCTGGGGCGGATCGCCGACCGCCCGGAGGCCGCCGAGCGGGTGGAGCGCGTGGTGGACGACCTCGACGAGACCATCAAGATCATCCGCTCCACGATCTACGCCCTCGGCCGGCGCGCGAACCGGCAGGACACGGGGCTGCGGGCCGGGCTGCTCGCCGAGGCCGACAAAGGATCCGAGGCCCTGGGGTTCACCCCCACCCTGCGGATGAGCGGACTGCTGGACACCCTGGTACCGGCCGGCGTGGCCGAGCACGTCCTGGCCGTGGTACGCGAGGCACTGTCGAACGCCGCCCGCCACGCGGAAGCCGCCACCGTCGATGTGTCCGTGGAAGTCGACGACGCCTGGGTGCGGCTGCGTGTCGCCGACGACGGCCGCGGCATCGACCCGGACGTCGCCCGGCGCAGCGGCCTGGCCAACGCGCGCTCCCGCGCCGAGGAGCTGGGCGGCACCTTCGCCGTCACTCCCGGCCCGTCCGGCGCCGGCACCGTACTGGAGTGGGCGGCCCCCCTGCCCGCCGAGGGCTGACCGGCGGCCGCCGCGACCAAGGTGTACAGCGGGCGGGCATGACGTCGGCCGTGACGGGCCGCCCGTCGCGTGGGTGCCGGGTCCCGGGCGCCGGGTGTCGGGCGCCGGGTGCCCGGGCCGGCGCGGTACGGGCAGCGCGGCGGGCAGCCGCTGGGCGCCGGTGCGAACCGGGACCCGTGTCCGTCCACGCCGGTGGACGGGCCGCCGGGAGAGGGCCCGCAGGCCGCCGCGGCCGGGCCCGCGAGGGCCTTACCGGCGGTCGTGGTCCGGCGCGTTCGGCCCCTGGGTGGCGATGACGGCGGCCTGGACGCGGCGCTCGACGCCGAGCTTGGCCAGCAGGCGGGAGACGTTGTTCTTGACGGTCTTCTCGGACAGGTAGAGGCGCGCGCCGATCTGCCTGTTGGTCAGGCCTTCCCCGATCAGGCCGAGGATCTCGCGTTCGCGCGGCGACAGGGCGGCGAGTGCTTCCTGCCCGGGCTCGGGGTCGGCCTCGGTCCTCTCCTCGCGCAGGCTGTTCATG
>NZ_JAINVH010000038.1 GCF_020400825.1 Streptomyces sp. HPF1205 | reverse complement strand
ACACCAATGAACCGAAGAGCACCGAAGGCCGTACCTGGGACGTCGTCGTGGTCGGCGGGGGCGTCGCCGGCCTGTCCGCCGCCCCGCTGCTGACTCGCGTACGGCGCTCCGTCCTCGTCATCGACGCAGGCGAACCCCGCAACGCCCCCGCCGCGCGAGTCGGCGCCCACAACATCCTGGGCCGCGAAGGCATCTCCCCCCTGGAGCTCCTTCGCATAGGCCGGGAGGAAGTCGCCTCCTACGGCGGAGAAGTCGTCAACGGCCGAGTCGAGCGCGTCGAGCGCGTCGACAGCACCTTCACCGTCACCACCCAGGACGGACAGCGCGCCCGTGCCCGGCGCGTCCTGGTGACCACTGGCCTGATCGACGAATTGCCCGACATCCCCGGCCTGGCCGAGAGGTGGGGCCACGACGTGATCCACTGCGTGTACTGCCACGGCTGGGAAGCCCGCGAAACCAAGGTCGGCGTCCTGGGCAACTTCCATCAAGTCCTGTTGTTCCGTCAGATGACCGACCAGGTCACCCTCTTCGCCCACCACGCACAGGCAGAGCTCACCGACGAACAGTGGGAGCAGCTCGCCGCCCTCGGCATCGAAGTAATCCACGGCGCCGTCGCCGCCCTCGAGACCGACACCGAACAAGACAAGCTGACCGGGGCCCGCCTGGCCTCCGGCACCGTCATCCCCCTCGACACCCTTGTCGTCGCGCCGGCCTTCTCCGCCCGCGGTGGCTTCCTCGAAGACCTCGGCCTCACACTCAATCCGCACCCCGCCGTCCCCGGCGTCCAGGTCGCCGTCGACCCCTCAGGATTCACCGGCGTCCAGGGCGTGTGGGCCGCCGGTAACGTCAGCGACGTCCTCGCTGCCGTGCCCCAGTCCGCCGCCGCCGGAAACACCGCAGGTGGCGCCATCAACATGGACCTCATCCTCGAAGACGCCCGACGGGCCACCGAGGCCCGCGAAGCAGCGTCGGCAATGCCGTTCGACGGCACGATGGAAGCAGAAGTGTCGCGACGCGTTCTGGGGACCCGCGCCCACGGTCTGGAAGGCCTCGCATAGCAAGCGGCGAGGCGCTTCCGCAACACCTCGTCATCGCCGCCGCCAGGCCCTGCCCGTGAGCACCACCATGCGGCAGGGCCTGCCGCATGACCCGAGGGGCGAAGCCGATTGGGTGCAGTTCCTGGCTCATACAGGATTTTCGTAGCCGGTGATCGGGCCAACCGAGCGGTGTGCAGGCTGAAGGCGCTGGTCAGGGGGCTGGCGTGAGTGGGTATCGGGATGCTCATGCTGGTCGCTGGCAGATGACGGGTCAGTCCAGGATCGTCGCCGCCTGCCAGGCGCCTGGGCGCAGGCCCGTCGCGTTCAGGAAGAAGAGCGAGAAGTTCGACGGATCCGGGAACCCGAGTTCGCTCGCACATCGCGCCGCGGTGACGCGTTCGTGGGCCAGCAGGCGCTTCGCCTCGAGCACGATCCGTTCCACGATGTACGCCTTCGCGGTACGCCCGGTGACCTGCTGCACTGCCCGGGTCAGGGTACGCGGGGCGAACCCGAGCGTAGCCGCGTAGTAACCGGCGTCGTGGTGGGTCCGGAAATGCGCCTCGACGCTCGAGCGGAACAGCTGGAACGTCGGGTTTGCCGAGCGCGCCTCGCGATGCGGGGGCTCGACGCGGGTGATCAATGCGGACAGCAGGATCGCGGGCAGCTCCGTCGACGGGTCATCGGCCAGGGCGGCCGCCTCCAGGACGAGGTGCCTGCGTGCCGCGTCGACGAACGGCCAGGCCTCGGCGGGCACCGGCCACCGGGCGGCGAGATCGGGAGAGGCGACCAGCTCGCGCGTGCGGTGCGTTACCGGCGCGGTCGGGACGAAGAGCACCAGGTGTCCCGCCACGCGGCTGATGTCGTCCCAGCGGTGCACCGCGCCGGGCGGGATCCACACTGCGGTCCGCGCCGAGAGCGGGTGGGAGACGAAGTCGACCGTGACCTTGCCGTCCCCTTCGTCGACGAGAGCCAGGACGTGGAAGTCGGCTCGTTGCGTGCCGCGGTCGTTGATGTCCCGGAGCCGTTGGAACGCCATCACCTCGACTGACGATGCCCCGCGCTCGACGGGCTGATAGGTCATGTGCCGGATCGTTGCCACGAGTCCAGTTTTCACCATCAGCCGTCCAGTCGTGCCGATGTCCCGACCCGCGCCCGGCGGTCCAATGGAACCACGGCGAAACCAGCCGCAAGGCGAGACCGGAGGATCCCCGCATGACCAGCACACAGCACCTTTCCCTGCCCGCATACGACCATCGCAGGGGCACGGGCCCGACCCTGGTCTTCCTGCACTACTGGGGCGGGTCCGCCCGCACCTGGGACCTGGTCGTGGACCGTCTGCCGGGCCGCGACACGCTCGCGGTCGACTTCCGCGGGTGGAGCCGTTCGAACACGCTCCCCGGGCCCTACACGCTCCGCCGGCTCGCCGATGACACCGTCGCCGTCCTCGCCGACGCCGGAATCGACGACTACGTCCTGGTCGGGCACTCCATGGGTGGCAAGGTGGCGCAACTCGTCGCCGCGACGCGCCCCGCCCGTCTGCGGGGGGTAGTCCTCGTCGGATCCGGACCGGCCAGGCCGGCCGCGGAGATCACCGCCGAGTACCGCGAGTTCCTCTCCCACGCCTACGACACCGAAGAGTCCGTCGCCGGCGCGAGGGACACCGTCCTGACCGCCACCGACCTGCCGGCGCGACTCAAGGCACAGATCATCGCGGACTCCCGGGCCGGCGCCGAGGCGGCGCGCACGCAATGGCCGCTGCGCGGCATCGCCGAGGACATCACCGAACACACCCGCATGATCAGCGTCCCGGCCCTCGTCATCGCCGGCGAGCACGACCGCGTCGAACCCGCCGACGTGCTGCGCCGCAACCTCCTTCCCTACCTCTCCGGAGCACAGTTCGCGGTGATCGCGAACACCGGGCACCTCATCCCGCTCGAAGCCCCCGACGAACTCGTCGACGCGATCACCGCGTTCGCACCGGCCGCCTGACCGGTGGCCGTAGCCGTACGAGAACAGGGCCGGCACGGCCACCGCGGCGGACGTCCGCGGTTTGACGACCGCCGATGTCATGCGGCTGCTGCGCGGCGAACGGCCCACTGCGCCCGCCTCGCGGCCTCAGGTCGGGCCGAGTGGGCCCCACACCGGGACCGCCGACTCGAAAGGTGCGGCGGCACCTTTCGACCTTTCATCCCGCCGCGGCGGCGAGCAGCCACGACGGTGCGGGCCGGCGGTGCCGAACCGGGCTCAAGCGGCGGGGGTGGTGCTTGCGGCCTCGGTCGTGGAGGCGGTGGTGGAGGCCGACGCCGAGGCCGACGCCGAGTCGGTGGTGGTGGCGCCGGCGCTGGTCGTGCTGTCGCTTGGAGTGGGCGTGGGCGTGTCGGTCGAGCCGCCCGAGGTCGTGCCACCGGTCGCACCGCTGGACGAACCACTCGTCGTACCGCTGGTGGAGCCGCTGGTGGTACCGCCGGTCGAGCCGGAGGTCGTGCCCGTGGACGAGCCGCCCGTGGACGAGCCGCCCGAGGTCGTGCCACCGGTCGTACCGCCGGTCGAGCCACCGGTCGTACCCGCGGACGAGCCGCCCGTGGTCACGGCGCCGGATGACGAACCGCCCGAGGTCATGGTGCCACCGGTCGTACCGCCGCCCGTCGTGGAGTGACCGCCGCCCGAGGTGCCGCCGGTGGTGGAGGAGGGGGAACGGGGAGGCGCCGTCGGGGCGTTGGGCGGGCTGGTGAGGCCGCCGTTCGTGACCACCGTGCCCGGGCTGTTGGTCGACGGGGTGGTCGAGGGTGTGGGTGTGGTCGAGGTGGAGGCCGGGGGCGCCGCCGGGGGCGACGTGCCGTCCTCCGGGGCCGAGGTCGTGTCGTCCGGCGGGTTCTGCTGGACGGATTCGATCGGTTTGACCTGGTCGGGGGTGTCGGAGGAACTGTGCGAGGTCGCGCCCAGGGTGACGATCGTGCCCAGGACGCCCGCGAGGAGGACGCCCGTGCCGGCGGCGACGAGGTTGCGGCGGGAGGCCCGCAGGGCGAGGCGGGCGGGCCCGGCGGAGTGGTGGGCGGGCGCCGGGGGTTTGGCGATGACCGCGAGGGCCGGAGCCGGCCCGGCGGTCAGGGCGAGGGTCGTCTCCGCGGGCGCCGTGAGCGCGAGGGGCTCGGGCGCGTCCGGGAGGTCGCCGGCGATGTCGCCGACCAGGGCGAGGGTACGGCGGCCCAGCACGGAGCCCTGGCGGTCGGCGAGGGCGCCCCGCAGGGCGATGGACGCCTCCAGTTCCGCGCGGGCCCGGTCGAGGTTGCCCGAGCACAGCGCGAGCACGCCCAACTCGTGGTGGAAGTACGCCTCTTCCGCGACCTCGCCGCTGTGCCGGGCGGCCTCCTGGCCGATCCGCAGCGCCCGCTCCCAGGCGCCCCAGTGCAGGGCCGCGGCGAAGACCGGCGCGACCGTACGTGCCAGGAGTACGGCGGCGCTCGCGTGGTCGCCGTCCCTGGCCGCCGCCATGGCCGCCAGGATCGCCTCGGACTCGGCCGCGACCCGCTCGGGCGCCACCGAGGGGTGCCCGGTCCACCAGGAGTAGTGCAGGGCCGCGCTGTGCGCCTGGACGTCGGTGAGTTCGCCGTCGGCCGCGAGGGTGACGGACATCTGCTGGACGACCCCGGCGGCGAGCCGGAAGTGCGAGGCGACGGGTACGGCGAGGCCCACCGCGGTCAACTCGCCCAGTGCCGCGTCACCGTGGGTGTCCCCGACGAGCGCGGGCAGGTGCGAGGCGTGCGGGCACTCCCCGTCCAGCGCGACGGCGAAGGCCAGCGCCTCCCGTGCCGACTCGCTGAGCCGGGAGGCCAGGAGGTCGGCGGGAGCGGCGCTCTCCGCGAGGGACGGAAGCGGCGGCGGCTCGTCCGCGGGAGCGGGATACCTGGGCACGGGATACGCGGGCACCCGTACGCCGGCGTGTCCCGGCAGCGGGTCGAACGGCGGCTCCCCCGCGGCCTCCCCGGCCTCGCCCGGCCGGGCGGCGTCCGGCGTCCCGGCCGGTCCACCGAACCCGCCGAACCCGGTGAGGTCGGGCAGTTCGCCGAACTCCTTGCGGCGGCCGGCGGCCGCGCCCGGCGAACCCTTCTCCCACACCGAGTCGTCCCACTCGTCGGCGTCTCCGGGAGCCGGGTCCGCGCCCGGGGCCGAAGGCGCATCCGGGGCCGAAGCCGCGCCCGTCGGCGCGGCCGGCGGACGCAGGGCGTCGCGCTGGCGCAGCAGCGCCCCCGCCTGGACGAACCGCAGCGGCAGCCCCTCCGACTCGAACCACAGGTCGGCGGCCCAGGCGATCTCGTCCTCCGCCAGCGGGCGGCCGGCGGCCAGTTGGAGCAGGTCGACGCAGGCCACCCGGGTCAGGCCGGGCAGGAACACCTCCTCGACCATGGAGTCGGGGGCGGGGGCCGGCACGTCGGGCGTGGCGGACATCAGGAAGGCGCATTCCGGCGCGGTGGCCAGCACCTCCTCCAGGGCGGCGCCGCCGAACTCCAGGTCGTCGACCACGATGACCGCGCCGACCTCGCGCAGCAGGCCGGGCAGTTCGGCGCGGCCGGGGCGGTAGCCGTCGCCGCCGTAGACCGCGGTGTAGAGGTCCTGCAGCAGGTCGCCGGGAGTGCGCCGGTAGCCGGAGAGCCACAGGACCCCGTCGGGGGCGAGGTCGCCGCAGGCGTTGGCCACGGACTCCAGCAGGGCGGTGCGGCCGCCGCCGGACGGACCGGTGACCCGTAGGGAACGGCCCCGGGCCAGCAGCCGTATCAGCCGCTCCCGCTCCTCCTCGCGCTCCAGCAGGGGGAGTTCGGGGGCGGGCGGGCCGGGGGGCGGCGCGGGGCGCGCGGCGGACATCCGCGCGTCGCGCTCCTCGCGGGTGCGCCGCTCCGGGACGGGACGCTCACCGGGCGGGCAGAGGGCGACCTCGGTGCCGTCGACCGGGTTGACGGTCAGCCGGTACTCCCCCGCGACGACCTGCCGGGCCCGGGCGCCGGCGCCGCTGGGCGTGCCGATCTCCGGCACGTGCGGGTCCCGGGTGAGCCGGGCGGGCAGCTTGGGCAGGGGCGCGGTGCTGTCGAACAGCGAGGGCGCGGGCGGTCCGGCGGGGGCCGCGTCCCCTGACGGTCCGCTTCCCGCGCGCGCCGGCAGGGCGAGCGGACCGGGCGGCTCGGGCAGCTCCGGCCACCGGCCGCCGAGGCCCTGGCGCGGTGCGACCGGCGACAGGGGCGCGACGGGCGGCAGCGGTACGGGCAGCCCGGCCGCCGGCCGCGCCGGGGTCTTGGTGCCGAAGGCATCGAAAGCGTCGAAGGCGTCGAACCCCCCGAGCCCTCCGAGCCCCCCGAAACCGCCGAACTCGCCACCGGCGCCCGGCAGCTCGGCCGTCCTCGTCACGTCGCCGCCCGAGCCGGTCCCGTCGGTCCCGTCGGTCCCGTCAGTCCCGCCGGCCGCTTCCCCGCCGGGAAGGACGCCGGTCCCGCCCGCCTGCCCGGCCTCTTCGAACTGCCCCTGATCCGCGCGCTCGACGGCCTGCGCCGGCTCGTACGCCTGCGCCGGCTCGTGGTCCTGGTACGCCTCGTGATCCTGGTACGCCTCGAACGGCTCCCGTTCGCCCGGGCGGCCACCGCCCGGCTCAGCGCTGTGCTCATCCATGTCGTACGCCCCCCAGGTGCGTCCCGAACTGCGTCACATATGGGGGCCGCCGCGGACCGTCCCGGAAGCCGCCGCGGCTTCCGCTTCCGTCTCCGGCCCTCTGCCGGGTTCCCCTGCCTGCGGCGGGGGTCCCCCGGATGGCACGCCTCACGGCCATGTGAGCCCACACTCTAAGGGCTCGCCCGGTTTCTCTGAAGGGCGGGATCCACGAAGGGCGGGGTGCCACCGCCCTACCTCATCTTTCGGCCTCGATCGCCAGGATCCTGTGCAGCCGGGTGGCAACGAGCAGACGCTGCATCTGCGGTGGCACGCCGCGCAGCACCAATCTCCGGTTGGCGCGTCCGGCCCGGCGGTGGGCGCCCATGATGACGCCCAGTCCGGTCGCGTCCCAGGAGTCGAGTTCGGTGAGGTCGAGTACGAGGTCGCCGCGGCCGGCGTCGACCGCGTCGTGCAGGGCCGTCCGGGCGTCAGCCGCGCTGCGTACGTCGAGGCGCCCCCCGACGGCCAGCTCGGCGTGGTCGCCCCTGATGTGCATAGTCACTCCCCTGAAGCGCTGAACGTGAGCCGTGCGGGCCACCGCGCTGAAGCGGCGTCAGCACGGCACGGATCCGTATGTCTTCACACACCTGACGGCCCGTTGCATAGAGAAGTTGCCGTCTGTGAGCGAACCGATACCGAATTCACTCGTCCGAGCGATGTCCATTGGTGCGGACTCAGTACGAGTAGAAGCCCTGCCCGGCCTTGCGGCCCAGGTCACCGGCGTCCACCATGCGCCGCATGAGCTCCGGCGGGGCGAACTTCTCGTCCTGCGACTCGGTGTAGATGTTGCCGGTGGCGTGCAGCAGGATGTCCACGCCGGTCAGATCGGCGGTGGCCAGCGGCCCCATGGCGTGGCCGAACCCGAGCCTGCAGGCGGTGTCGATGTCCTCGGCCGAGGCGACCCCGGACTCGTACAGCTTGACCGCCTCGACGACGAGTGCCGAGATCAGCCGGGTGGTGACGAAGCCGGCGACGTCGCGGTTGACGACCACGCAGGTCTTGCCGGTCTCCTCGGCGAAGGCGCGGGCGCGGGCCAGCGTCTCGTCACTGGTCTTCAGGCCGCGGACGAGTTCGCACAGCTGCATGAGCGGCACCGGGGAGAAGAAGTGGGTGCCGACCACGCGTTCGGGGCGCTTCGTCACGGCGGCGATCTTGGTGATCGGGATGGCGGAGGTGTTGGACGCCAGGACGGCGTCCTCGCGCACGATCCCGTCAAGTGCGCGGAAGATCTCCTGCTTGACCTCGATCTTCTCGAAGACCGCCTCGACGACGACGTCGGCGTCCGCGGCCGCGTCGAGGTCGGTGGTGGGGGTGATGCGGGCCAGCGCCGCCTCGGCGTCCTCGGCCGTCATCTTCCCCTTGGCGGTGAACTTCTCGTACGACGACCGGATCGCGTCGGTGCCGCGCGCGAGGGCCTCGTCCGTGACGTCCCGCAGGACCACCTCGTACCCGGCCTGGGCCGAGACCTGCGCGATGCCGGAGCCCATCAGTCCGGCTCCGATGACGGCGAGCTTCTTCGCCACGGCACACACCTTCCGTTCGCGTTCGTCGGGGGTCTGGTTGGTCGGGGGGTCTGGCCGGACCTTAACGCCCGTTCACCGCCCGCCGCAGCAGTTGTCGCCCGCGTCACCGTGTGTCGTTGGTCGCACGACGCCGAGTCGGGGCACCCGCCGGCGAGGGGAAGGGGGACCTCCCGGCAGCGGCGGCGGGGGCGGGCCGCGTGGACGGCCCGCGGAGGGCCTACGCTCACAGGCATGGTCAACCTCACGCGTATCTACACCCGCACCGGCGACGACGGCACGACCTCGCTGGGCGACATGAGCCGTACGGCGAAGACGGACTCGCGGATCGGCGCGTACGCGGACGCCAGCGAGGCGAACGCGGTCATCGGGGTCGCCCTCGCGCTCGGCGGCCTGCCGGAGCCGGTGGCCGCCGTCCTGGTGCGGGTCCAGAACGACCTGTTCGACGTGGGGGCGGACCTGTCGACGCCGGTGGTCCCCGACCCGAAGTACCCGCCGCTGCGGGTCGAGCAGTCGTACGTCGACCGCCTGGAGGCCGACTGCGACCGGTTCCTGGCGGACCTGGAGAAGCTGCGCAGCTTCATCCTGCCCGGCGGGACCGCGGGCGCCGCCCTGCTCCACCAGGCGTGCACGGTCGTCCGGCGCGCGGAGCGCTCGACGTGGGCGGCCCTGGCCGAACACGGGGAGACGATGAACCCGCTGACGGCCACGTATCTCAACCGCCTGTCGGACCTGCTGTTCATCCTGGCCAGGACGGCGAACAAGGAGCTGGGCGACGTGCTGTGGGTGCCGGGCGCGAACCGCTGAGGGCCGGCCGGGGCCGCACGGTCGGTCCGGACCTCTTGCCCTTTGGTCCAGACCTTTCTACGCTGCGGCAGCCGGGAGCCGACACCGCCGCCCGTCGGCTCCCGGTCCGGCCTACGCCACGTTCACCCGCTGCCCGGGGGGTGCCGCCTCCAGCCAGGCGAGGAAACCGGTCAGGGCGTCGTCGCTCATCGCCAGCTCCAGCCGGGTGCCCCGGTGGGCGCAGGTGAGCACCACCGCGTCCGACAGCAGGGCCAGCTCCTCCGAACCCTGCGGGGCGCGCCGGCCGAGCACCTCGATCGCGGGGCGTTCGAGGACCCGGCGGGGGCGGAAGGCGTACGAGAAGACCCGGAACCACTCCACGCGGTCGCTGCTGTAGCGGGCGACCCCGTAGACCCAGCCCTTGCCGCTCGGGACGCCCCCGCCCGCGGCGAGGTCGGCGCCCTCGGGCGGGGCGGGCCGCAGCGAGCAGTCGAAGGTGCCACCGGAGCGCTGGATCAGCCGGCGGCGCAGGCCGAAGAGGAACAGCCCCAGCAGGCCGGCCGCGACAATCACTCCGGCCGCCTCGAAAGCGAGGATCACGTCCATCATGCCTCCTCGCCTCGAAAGTAATCAGCTGCGGCGGAGCCGCGGACCGCCCGGTAAGGCAGTCCGCGGCACCGTGGTCCTGCGGTTGTACCTGGTGGTACGGAAGCCGGCGTCGCGTTCAGCGGGCGCCCGCCGCGGCGGCCAGCCGGACCTCCGCGCGGCGCTCGGCCGCCGCGTCGGCCTCGGACTTCGAACGCTCCAGTGCCCGCTCGGCGCGGGCGATGTCGATCTCCTCGGCCAGCTCGGCGATCTCGGCGAGAATCGAGAGCTTGTTGTCGGCGAAGGAGATGAACCCGCCGTGCACCGCGGCGACGACGGTACCGCCGTCGCTGGTGCGGACGGTCACCGGGCCGGACTCAAGGACACCGAGCAGGGGCTGGTGACCGGCCATGATGCCGATGTCACCGGACTTGGTCCGGGCGATGACCATGTGGGCCTCGCCGGACCACACATTGCGGTCCGCCGCGACCAGCTCGACGTGAAGATCGGCCAAGACGGCTCCTCGGTTCGGCACCCACCGTGCGGGGATGCGTAATGCCTAAGACACAGAATAAGGGGTTGCGACCGGGGGGCGGGCCCGGGGCTCCGCGAGGGAGTCCCGGGGCCGCCCCCCGGTCACCGGGTTCAGCTGACGCCGAGCTTCTTGGCGTTGGCCTTGAGGTCGTCCAGGCCGCCGCACATGAAGAACGCCTGCTCCGGGAAGTGGTCGAACTCACCGTCGGCGATCGCGTTGAACGCCGAGATGGACTCGTCCAGCGACACGTCCGAGCCGTCCACGCCGGTGAACTGCTTCGCCGCGTGGGTGTTCTGCGACAGGAAGCGCTCGATGCGGCGGGCGCGGAAGACGGTGAGCTTGTCCTCCTCGCCGAGCTCGTCGATGCCGAGGATGGAGATGATGTCCTGCAGGTCCTTGTACTTCTGCAGGATCCCCTTGACGCGCGAGGCGCAGTCGTAGTGCTCCTGCGAGATGTAGCGCGGGTCCAGGATGCGGGACGTGGAGTCCAGCGGGTCCACCGCGGGGTAGATGCCCTTCTCCGAGATCGGCCGCGAGAGCACGGTCGTCGCGTCGAGGTGGGCGAAGGTGGTCGCCGGGGCGGGGTCGGTCAGGTCGTCCGCGGGCACGTAGATCGCCTGCATCGAGGTGATCGAGTGGCCGCGGGTGGAGGTGATGCGCTCCTGGAGCTGACCCATCTCGTCGGCCAGGTTCGGCTGGTAGCCCACCGCGGAGGGCATGCGGCCGAGCAGCGTGGAGACCTCGGAGCCGGCCTGGGTGAAGCGGAAGATGTTGTCGATGAAGAACAGCACGTCCTGCTTCTGCACGTCGCGGAAGTACTCCGCCATGGTCAGGCCGGCCAGCGCGACCCGCAGCCGGGTGCCCGGCGGCTCGTCCATCTGACCGAAGACCAGCGCGGTCTGCGGGAGCACGCCGGACTCGGCCATCTCCGCGATCAGGTCGTTGCCCTCACGGGTGCGCTCGCCGACGCCGGCGAACACGGAAACGCCCTCGTGCAGCTTGGCCACACGCATGATCATTTCCTGGATGAGCACGGTCTTGCCCACGCCCGCGCCGCCGAACAGGCCGATCTTGCCGCCCTTGACGTACGGGGTGAGCAGGTCGACGACCTTCAGGCCGGTCTCGAACATCTCGGTCTTGGACTCGAGCTGGTCGAAGTCCGGGGCCTTGCGGTGGATCGGCCAGCGCTCGGTGACCTCGGACTCGGCCTCCGGCTCGTTGAGGATCGCGCCGAGGGTGTTGAAGACGCGGCCCTTGGTGACGTCACCGACCGGCACGGTGATGCCGTTGCCGGTGTCGGTCACCGGGGCCTGGCGGACCAGGCCGTCGGTGGGCTGCATGGAGATGGCGCGGATCAGCCCGTCGCCCAGGTGCTGGGCGACCTCCAGGGTGAGCGTCTTGGTCGCGCCGTCCGCGGACGGGTCGGCGACGTCGACGTGCAGCGCGTTGTAGATCTCCGGCATGGCGTCGACGGGGAACTCCACGTCGACGACCGGGCCGATGACCCGCGCCACCCGGCCGGTGGCGGTTTCAACGGTGTCAATAGTGGCAGTCATAGTGGTCAGTCACTCCCCGCGTTCGCGTCGGCCAGGGCGCTCGCGCCACCGACGATCTCGCTGATTTCCTGGGTGATGTCGGCCTGTCGGGCCGCGTTGGCAAGCCGCGTGAGCGACTTGATGAGGTCCTCCGCGTTGTCGGTGGCGGACTTCATCGCCCGGCGGCGGGCCGCGTGCTCGGAGGCGGCGGCCTGCAGCAGGGCGTTGTAGATCCGGCTCTCGACGTAACGCGGCAGCAGCGCGTCCAGCACGCCCTCCGCCGACGGCTCGAACTCGAACAGCGGCAGCGCCTCGCCCTTCTTGCGCTCGGCGCCCTCACCGCCCTCGCCGGCCTCGTCTGCCTCGTCGAAGGTCAGCGGCAGCAGCCGCCGGTCGACCGGGACCTGCGTCATCATCGACACGAACTCCGTGAAGACGATGTGCAGCTCGTCCACGCCGCCCTCGGAGGTCTCCTTGAGCAGCGCCTCGATCAGCGGCGCGGCGACCTGCTTGGCGTGCGCGTACTGCGGGCTGTCGGAGAAGCCGGTCCACGACTGCGCGACGTCCCGCTGCCGGAAGCCGTAGTACGCGACGCCCTTGCGGCCGACGATGTAGCTGTCGACCTCCTTGCCCTGCGCGCGCAGCCGCTCACCGAGCCGGTCGGCGGCCTTGATCGCGTTGGACGAGTAGCCGCCGGCCAGACCGCGGTCGCTCGTGACGAGCAGGACCGCGGCCCGGGTCGGGTTCTCGGCCTCGGTGGTCAGCGGGTGCCGGGTGTTGGACCCGGTCGCCACCGCGGTCACCGCGCGGGTGAGTTCGTCGGCGTACGGACTGGAGGCCGCCACCTGGCGCTGGGCCTTGATGATCCGCGAGGCCGCGATCATCTCCATCGCCTTGGTGATCTTCTTGGTGGCGGTGACGCTCCTGATCCGGCGCTTGTAGACCCGAATCTGTGCACCCATGCGCTCAGCCCTCGACCAGGAGCGCGCCCGAGGAGGTCTCGAACCGCTTCTTGAAGGCGGCCACGGCCTCGGTCAGCGCGTCGACCGTGCCGTCCTCCAGCTTGCCGGTCTCCACGATGCCGGTGAGCAGCGCCTTGTGCTCGCGGTGCAGGTAGTCCAGCAGCTCGCGCTCGAAGCGGCGGATGTCCTCGACGGGTACGTCGTCCAGCTTGCCGGTGGTGCCCGCCCAGATCGAGACGACCTGGTCCTCGATGGCGAACGGGGCGTACTGCGGCTGCTTGAGCAGTTCGACCATGCGCTGGCCGCGCTCCAGCTGCGCCTTGGAGGCCGCGTCCAGGTCGGAGCCGAAGGCGGCGAACGCCTCCAGCTCGCGGAACTGGGCGAGGTCCACGCGGAGCCGGCCGGCGACGGACTTCATGGCCTTGATCTGCGCCGAGCCGCCGACCCGGGAGACCGAGATACCGACGTTCAGCGCGGGCCGCTGGCCGGCGTTGAACAGGTCGGACTCCAGGAAGCACTGACCGTCGGTGATGGAGATCACGTTGGTCGGGATGAACGCGGAGACGTCGTTGGCCTTGGTCTCCACGATCGGCAGGCCCGTCATCGAGCCGGCGCCGAGCTCGTCCGACAGCTTGGCGCAGCGCTCCAGCAGGCGGGAGTGCAGGTAGAACACGTCGCCCGGGTAGGCCTCGCGGCCCGGCGGGCGGCGCAGCAGCAGGGAGACCGCGCGGTAGGCGTCGGCCTGCTTGCTGAGGTCGTCGAAGACGATCAGCACGTGCTTGCCCTGGTACATCCAGTGCTGGCCGATGGCCGAGCCGGTGTACGGGGCGAGGTACTTGAAGCCGGCCGGGTCGGACGCCGGGGCGGCGACGATCGTGGTGTACTCCAGCGCGCCGGCCTCCTCCAGCGCGGCGCGCACGCCGGCGATGGTGGAGCCCTTCTGGCCGATGGCGACGTAGATGCAGCGGACCTGCTTGCTCGGGTCGCCGCTGCGCCAGTTGTCGAGCTGGTTGATGATCGTGTCGATCGCCAGGGCCGTCTTGCCGGTCTGCCGGTCGCCGATGATGAGCTGGCGCTGGCCGCGGCCGATCGGGGTCATGGAGTCGACGGCCTTCAGGCCGGTCTGCATCGGCTCGTGCACGGACTTGCGCTGCATGACCGTGGGGGCCTGCAGCTCCAGGGCCCGGCGGCCCTCGGTCCGGATCTCGCCGAGGCCGTCGATCGGGTTGCCCAGCGGGTCCACGACCCGGCCGAGGTAGCCCTCGCCGACGGCGACCGAGAGCACCTCGCCGGTGCGCTGCACCGGCTGGCCCTCCTCGATGCCCTTGAACTCGCCGAGGACGATGGCGCCGATCTCGCGCTCCTCGAGGTTGAGGGCGAGGCCGAGCGTGCCGTCCTCGAACCTCAGCAGCTCGTTCGCCATGGCCGAGGGCAGGCCCTCGACCCTCGCGATGCCGTCTCCGGCAACGCTGACCGTGCCGACCTCCTCACGCGAGGCGGCGTCCGGCGTGTACGACTGGACAAACGTCTCCAGCGCGTCCCGGATCTCCTCCGGCCGGATCGTAAGCTCCGCCATCTGGGTTCCCTGCTCTCCTTGTTGGGCCCGAAATTTCTGGGGCCTCCGGGGGTCTGGCCCGAAGGACTCTGCCGGCCCAACCCGGGCCGCCTTCATGCTTGTTGGCTTGTTGATTCGTCGGGGTGGTCAGCCGGCCATCCGCCGCGACGCCTCTTCCAGGCGGTCGGCGATCGTGCCGTTGATCACCTCGTCGCCGATGCGCACCCGCACCCCGCCGAGGACCTCGGGGTCCACGTCCAGGTTCAGGTGCACCCGCCGGCCGTAGATCCTGGCCAGCGCGGCTCCGAGCCGCTCCTTCTGCTGATCGGTCAGCGGGATCGCGGACACCACTTCCGCGACCATCCGGTTGCGGCGGGCGGCGGCCAGCTTGGACAGGGCCTCGATCCCATTGTCCAGGCTACGTCCTCGCGGCGCGGTGACCAGCCGGGTGACCAGCCGTTCCGTGACCGGATCGGCGCGGCCGCCCAGCAGCGTGTGCAGCAGCTCGGACTTGGCGTCGCCGCCGGCCGTCCGGTTGGCGAGCGCGGCACGCAGTTCGCCGCTGCCCGCCAGGATGCGGCCGAACCGGAACAGCTCGTCCTCGACATCGTCCAGGTTGCCGGCCCGCTCGGCCGCGATCAGGTCGGCGGTGTCGGCCAGCTCCTCGACGGCGTCCGTCAGGTCGCGCGACCGCGACCAGCGGGACCTGACCATGCCGCTGACCAGGTCGAGGGTCTCCTCGCCGACCTGCGTGCCCAGCAGGCCCCGGACCAGCGCCGCCTTGGCCTCGCCGGGCTGGGCCGGGTCGGTCAGGGCGCGGCGCAGACCGCCTTCGCGGTCGAGCAGCGCGGTGACGGCGGCCAGTTCGCCGGCGAGCCTCGTGACGTCCACCGACGTGTTGTCGGCGAGCGCGTCGAGCCGCTCGCGGGCGGCGGCCAGTGCCTCGCGGGACGCTCCGTTCATCGCGCCGCCTCGGACGCCGACTCGGACGCCGACTCCTCAAGGCCGTCGAGGAACCGGTCGATGGTGCGGCTCTGCCGGGCGTGGTCCTCCAGGGACTCGCCCACCAGTTTGCCGGCCAGGTCGGTGGCGATCCGGCCCACCTCCTGCCGCAGCGTGACCGTCACCTGACGGCGGTCGGCCTCGATCTGGGCGTGGCCGGCGGCGATGATGGCCTCGCGCTGCCGCTGGCCCTCCTCGCGCATCTCGGCGATGATCTGCGCGCCCTGCTCGCGGGCCTGCTCGGTGATGCGGGCCGCCTCGTGGCGGGCCTCGGCGAGCTGCGCCTTGTACTCCTCAAGCGTGCGGTTGGCTTCGGCCTGCGCTTCCGCCGCCCGCTCCAGGCCACCCTCGATCGCGTCGTGCCGCTCTTCCAGGGTCTTCTGGATGTTGGGCAGGAGCTTCTTGCCAAGAATGCCGAAGACGATGAAGAAGCAGAGCAGGCCGACGACCAGTTCCGCGCTGCTGGGGATGAGGGGATTCTGCGCCCCCTCCTCCGCAAGGAAGGTCATCATGTCTGAACCTTTCGTCGAGTGTGGCTACCGGTCGTTCAGCTCACTTGTTGAAGATGAAGGGAACGACCAGACCGAGCAGGGCCAGCACCTCGCAGAGCGCGAAGCCGAGGAACATGTTGGTGCGGATGATCGGCATGGCTTCGGGCTGGCGGGCCATCGCCTCGATGGAGTGGCCGAAGACCAGACCGATACCGACGCCGGGACCGATGGCGGCCAGACCGTAGGCGACGGCACCCAGGCGGCCGGCGGTGGTGGCGGCGGCGAGGTTAACAAGCTCGGCAGACATTTCCCTGTCTTCCTTTGTGATGTGTGCGATGCGGTCCGCTGGGAGGCTTCCCAGCGGCTGTGGTACGGGAAGGCGTAGTGCGGGTACGGGTCGGCGACCCGCCGGGATCAGTGGCCCTCTTCGAGCGCTCCGCTGATGTAGATCGAGGTCAGGAGCGTGAAGATGTACGCCTGGAGGAACTGGATCAGGACCTCGAGGGCGGTCATGGCGACGGCCAGCAGGAACGAACCGCCGGAGATGGCCGCCATGATCGAGGGGGTCAGCAGGTACCAGCTCGCCACGCTGAACATCACGATCAGCATGTGGCCGGCGAACATGTTGGCCCACAGCCGCACCGCGAGGGTGAATGGGCGCAGGATCACGTTGGAGAAGAACTCCAGCACGACGATCAGCGGGACCAGGAACTTCGGCAGGCCGTCGAGCCAGACCAGGTTCTTCACGCCGCCCTTGAAGCCGTGCTTCTTGAACGTGAGGAACATGTAGGTCAGCCACACCAGCGCGGCGAGCACGACCGGGTACGCGAAGCGCGAGGTCGCCGGGAACTGCGCCAGCGGGATGATGGACATCACATTCATGATCCACACGAAGAAGAAGATCGACGTGAGGAAGGGCACGTACTTGTCGCCCTTCTTGCCGATCACTTCGCGGGCGATGCTGCGGGCGACGAAGGTGTAGCCGATCTCGCCGACGAGCTGCAGCTTGCTGGGGACCAGCTTCGGCTTGGCGAAAGCCGCCCAGAAGAAGCCGACGACGAGCAGCATGCAGATGAGTGCGAGCAGCATCGGCTTGGTGAAGTCGAAGCTGCCGATGCTGAAGATCGGCTTGAACTGGAAAGAGTTGAGGCCCGGAGCGGGGAACGCGCAGTCATGGTTGATGTGGCATCCGCTCTCCGCGAGCAGCGTGTGGGCACTCACCCGTGACTCCTTCGTCGTGACGCATAGAAGACTGCAACTGTGTGTGTCGGCGCGGTCGCTGGGACCGCAGGTCGGCACCGGGAACGTGGCGTGGCGAAGTCATCCGCGCCACCGCGATCCGCTGAGAGCCCGCATCGAAGACCGGCGGCCCGGGATCCCAGCCGGGGCGGCGGCACCGGATCCGAGTACACCGCAGGACGAGGGGGCGGCACCTGCCTCATTCGAGAGGGGCCCCCACGTCCGGATGCGCTTCCGGACGATAGCAGATGAGTTTGACGACCTCTTGCCCTGCCCTTAACCCCCATGGGAGGTCCCCGTCTTCAGCGAAGGCGAGTCCTCCTCGGCGGGCGCGGATTTTCCGGACGCGGACGTGCGGGCGGCCGGCTTCGCGGGCACGGACGTGCCGGGCACGGACGGCAGCGGGTCCACGTACAGCATTCTGGCGGTGAGGCTCTGCCGGATCTGGCCGCCCACCCACGCCAGCGCGGTGAACAGCAGCACCAGGGCGAAGGCCCGGCCGTTGA
The DNA here is from genome assembly GCF_020400825.1 of Streptomyces sp. HPF1205. Lineage (GTDB taxonomy): Bacteria > Actinomycetota > Actinomycetes > Streptomycetales > Streptomycetaceae > Actinacidiphila. The sequence goes on along the minus strand of NZ_JAINVH010000038.1, from coordinate 64,407 downwards.
AGAGGGTGGTGTTCTTGAAGGCGATGACGAAGATGCCGATCAGCAGGATCTGCACGGTGTAGACCAGCATTCCGGCGGCCATCGCCACTTGCGGCTTGTCCTGGGTGATCCGCATCAGGGCCCAGGAGCCGAGGCCGAAGAAGGCCGCGACCACGGCCAGCGCCATCAGGCCGCCGGTCAGCCCCTTGCCGCCGGCGACGACGGCACTGACGACGGTGGCGACGAGTCCGACCGGGGCGGCGATCGTCGCCGCCCCCTTCAGGATCCGGGCGTCGTTGGGCTGCATGGGGGCGGCTCCTCCGGCGGGAGTTGGGACAAGCGGATGTCGTCGGAGACGAGCGTAGTCAGGGCTGTGGACGGGCTTCCCCGCTCGCGCGGGGGGACCCTCCGGTGCCGTGTCGACCGCTCTCAGGGTGTAACGGCGTGGGCCCTGCTTTCGTGAACGGTATCACAAAGTATTTGATGCGGTCTTTACCATGGTGATGTGCTGCCTGTCACACACGCGTGCTGTCGACACTCCCGCGGGTCTCCCCCCGCGCACCCGTACGGGCGTCGCCGGTGAGGCCGCCGCGGCCGGGCAGCAGCCCGCGGTCGCCGATGGCGGTGGAGCCGTGCAGCGCGGGCCGGTCGGCGGAGCGCATCTCGCGCTCGGCGGCGGCCGCCGCGGCGGCCAGCCGCCGGCGGCGGCCCCGGTAGCGCGGCGGCACGAACGACTCGGCCCAGCGCGGCGCCCGCGGCCGTACCCGCGGCAGCAGCAGCGCCACCAGGCCGACCGCGCTGAGCGCCACGATCACCAGCACGATCGTCAGGCTGGAGGAGTTGACCGAGAAGGCCACCGCGGAGAAGGCGAACAGCGCGGCCCAGAAGTACATGATCAGCACCGCGCGGCTGTGCGAGTGGCCGATCTCCAGCAGCCGGTGGTGCAGGTGGCCGCGGTCGGCGGCGAACGGCGACTGGCCGTTCCAGGTCCTGCGCACCACGGCGAGCACCAGGTCGGTGGCCGGGATGGCGATCATGGTCAGCGGCAGCAGCAGCGGCATGTAGACCGGGACCATGAAGTGCACGGTGTTGCGGGTGGATCCGGTGAAGGTGGTGATCGCGTCGGGGTCGACCTGGCCGGTGATGGAGATCGCGCCGGAGGCGAGCACCAGGCCGATCAGCATGGAGCCGGAGTCGCCCATGAAGATCCGCGCCGGGTGGATGTTGTGCGGCAGGAAGCCCAGGCACATGCCGATCAGGATCGCGCTGAACAGCGTCGCGGGCGCGGCGGCCTCGATGCCGTGGCCGTACCAGATCCGGTAGGCGTACATGAAGAACGCGACGGCCGCGATGCACACCATGCCGGCCGCCAGGCCGTCCAGGCCGTCGACGAAGTTGACCGCGTTGATGGTGATGACGACCAGCGCGACGGTGAGCAGCGTGGACTGGATGGGGGTGAGGGCGACGGTGCCGACGCCGGGCACCGGCAGCCACAGGATGGTGAGGCCCTGCATGACCATCACGCCGGCGGCGATCATCTGGACGCCCAGCTTGATCAGCGCGTCGACGCCCCACTTGTCGTCCAGGACGCCCAGCAGCCAGATCAGGCCCGCGCCCGACAGCAGCGCGCGCGGTTCGTTGGTGAGGGTGAAGGTGTCCCCGAGGTTGGTCAGGTGCGCGGCGGTGACCATGCCCGCGCACAGCCCGCCGAACATGGCGATGCCGCCCAGCCGGGGGGTCGGTTCGCGGTGCACGTCGCGGTCCCGGATCGGCGGCATGGCGCCCGCCGCGATGGCGAACTTCCGCACCGGCCCGGTCAGCAGGTACGTGACAGCCGCCGTCACGAACAGGGTCAGCAGATACTCGCGCACGAGCAGCCTCCGACGTCTTCGGGAGCGCGGCCGCCGGGCGCGCACGTCCGGGGGTTCCTCACAGCGTCACACCCTAGTGGTGGGCGGGCGGCGACAGCCAACACAACTGAAGACTCTTGGGCAACCTTTGCGGTTGCACCACACCCCGGCGGGGAATGTACCTGGATCGGCCCGCTCACGCGGCGGTGCCGGCGCGGTCACGCTCCGGTGGTCACGGCGGGATACGGCGGGAAGCGCCGCACCAGCCCGTTGACGTCGGCGACGACCCCGCGCTCCTCCCGCAGTGCCCGCCCGATGAGCGCGGCGACCTGCGGCATCTCGGTCTCGCGCATGCCCTGGGTGGTGATCGCGGCGGTGCCCAGCCGGATCCCCGCGCAACTGTCGTCGGTCCTGGCGGCGTACGGCGGGGCGTACTTGTCGAGCACGATGCCGGCCGCCGCGCACCGGCCGCGGGCCCGTACCCCGCCCAGGCCGAGCGGGGAGACGTCGGCGGCGATCAGGTGGGTGTCGGTGCCGCCGGTGAGCACGTCCAGGCCCTCACCGGCCAGCGTCCTGGCGAGCAGGCGGGCGTTGGCGACGACCTGGTGGGCGTACGCGGCGAAGGCCGGGCCGGCCGCCTCGCCGAACGCCGCCGCCTTCGCGGCGACGGAGTGCATGTGCGGGCCGCCCTGCGAGAACGGGAAGACGGCCCGGTCCACGCGCCCGGCGAGGTGCTCGCCGCACAGGATCAGCCCGCCGCGCGGCCCGCGCAGCGTCTTGTGGGTGGTCGCGCACACCACGTCCGCGTACGGGACGGGGTTGGGGGCGGCGCCGCCCGCGACCAGGCCGAGGGTGTGGGCGGCGTCCGCGATGAGGTAGGCGCCGACCTCGTCGGCGATCTCCCGGAAGGCGGCGTAATCGGGGTGCCGGGGATGGGAGATGGAGCCGCACACGATCGCCTTGGGGCGGTGGGCGCGGGCCAGGTCGCGCACCTGGTCGTAGTCGATCAGGCCGGTGTCCGGGTCGGTGCCGTAGCCGACGAAGCCGAACCAGCGGCCGGAGAAGTTGGACCGTGAGCCGTGGGTGAGGTGGCCGCCGTGCGGCAGGGCGGTGGCCAGGACCGTGTCGCCCGGCACCAGCAGGGCGGCGTAGGCGGCGAGCACCGCGGAGGAGCCGGAGTACGGCTGGACGTTGGCGTGCTCGGCGCCGAACAGCGCGCAGGCGCGCTCGACGGCGAGCCGCTCGGCCAGGTCGACCAGTTCGCAGCCGGCGTGGTGGCGGTGGCCCGGGTAGCCCTCGGCGTACTTGTTGGCCAGCGGCGAGCCGAGGGCGGCCAGGACGGCTGGCGAGGTGAAGTTCTCCCCCGCGATGAGCTGCAGGCAGGTGCTCTGCCGGTCCAGTTCGGCCAGCAGCACCCCGGCCAGCTCCGGATCCTGGCGCCGCAGGGCCGCGAAGTCCGCGGGCGGCGCGTGGATCTCGCCGGGCGCGGGTTCGATTCCGGGCGCGGGTTCGCCGGCGGCGGAGGGTTCGAGGCCGGCGGCCCCGGTACGGCTCGCGGACCCGGCACGGCCCGCGGAACCGGCGCCGCTCGCGGGTTCCGCACCGGCCGGGGTCCCCGCACCGGACGCGGCCCCAGCGGTGGGCGCGGCCTCCGGGCGGCCGGGGACGGCCGGGGGGCCGGGCTCCGGCCCGGTCTGCGGCGGGGGCGCCGTCCGCGCCCGCGTCCGGGACCTCGTCCCGGCTCCCGTTCCCGCGCGGGGCCCGTCGGCCGCCGCGGGTCCCGCGGTTCCTTCCGCTGTTCCTCCGGCGACCGGCATGGCTGCGCTCCCGGGCGAAGAGAAGAATTCCCGGTCCCACTGTAGGCGCGTCCGCCCGGACACGCGCTGCGGCACGGGGCTAAACGGCGGCGGGGATTCCGGTCAGTGCGGTCACCACCGGGTCCAGCGCGAGCTGGATCTCCGCGCCGATGCTGCGGAAGTACGAGACGGGGGCGCCGTACGGGTCGCGCACCTCGTCGGCATCGGGGCTGGGTGCCAGCAGCCAGCCGCGCAGCGCCGCCGCGGCCCGTACCAGCGCCCGGGCCCGCTCGGTGACGCCGGCGTCGGGCAGCGTGGTGGGGTCTATCGCCCGCACCAGGCGGGTGAACTCCTTGAGGGTGAAGGTGCGCAGGCCCGCCGCGTGGCCCATGGAGATGACCTGGGCCCGGTGGTCGCGGGTGGCGGTCAGCACGAGGTCGGCGTCGATGACGTGGTCGTCGAGCAGTTCGCGGCCGGTGAAGCCGGACGGGTCGGCGCCGTACTCGGCGACCACCGCGGCCGCGTGCGCCTCCATCGGCGCGCCCTCGTGGCCCCAGGTGCCGGCCGACTCCACCAGGATCCCCGCCGCCCCGTCGCCGAGCCGCCCGGCCAGGCCGTGCCGCATCAGCCGCTCGGCCATCGGGGAGCGGCACACGTTGCCGGTGCACACGTGCAGGACGCGGAAGACGTCGCGGCCCTGCCCCGGTACGTCCGGCAGGCCGACCGCCCCCCGTATGTCCCACCCGTCGGACCGGAGTCCGGCGGTTGTCAATTGCGCTCCTGCAAGTCGGGTACGACCTTGCGCAGCTCGTCCGCGCTGATCGCCCCGGCCCGCAGCAGCACCGGCGCCTTGCCCGTCACGTCCACGATGGAGGACGGCACGGCGGCCGGGGTCGGCCCGCCGTCGAGGTAGACCGCGACCGAGTCGCCGAGCATCCCCTGGGCGGCGTCGCAGTCCTGCGGCGAGGGGTGCCCGGTGAGGTTGGCGCTGGAGACGGCCATCGGCCCCGTGGCGGTCAGCAGTTCGATCGCGACCGGGTGCAGGGGCATCCGGACCGCGACCGTACCGCGGGTGTCGCCCAGGTCCCAGTTCAGCGACGGCTGGTGCCTGGTGACCAGGGTGAGGGCACCCGGCCAGAAGGCGTCGACGAGTTCCCAGGCCTGCTCGGAGAAGTCGGTGACGATGCCGTGCAGCGTGTTCGGGGAGCCGACCAGCACCGGGGAGGGCATGTTGCGGCCCCGTCCCTTGGCCTCCAGGAGGTCGCCCACGGCCTCCGCGTCGAAGGCGTCGGCGCCGATCCCGTAGACCGTGTCGGTGGGCAGCACCACGAGCTCCCCGCGCTTGACGGCCGAGGTGGCCTCGCGCAGGCCGGTGGCCCGGTCGGTCGCGTCGGAGCAGTCGTATCGCCGTGCCATTAGCTGACCTCCTGAGACGTACCCGTTGCCGTGCTCACGGCAACGCCTTCCGCGCGGACGTGAACCGCGGGCGGTTGTTGAGATCGGGGTGGTCGGCCGCGTCCGCCCAGCCCGCGTCCTCCTTGAAGATCCAGGGGACCTGGCCGCCCTGGGAGTCGGCGTGCTCGACCACGACCACGCCGCCGGGCCGCAGCAGGCGGTGGGCGGTGCGTTCGATGCCGCGGATGGTGTCAAGACCGTCCTCGCCGGAGAACAGGGCCAGCTCGGGGTCGTGGTCGCGGGCCTCGGGGGCCACGTGCTCCCACTCGGTGAGCGGGATGTACGGCGGGTTGGAGATCACCAGGTCCACCTGGCCGTTCAGGTCGGGGAAGGCGGTCAGCGCGTCGCCGTGCCGCAGGTCGACCTTGGTGCCCGAGGTGTTCTTGCGGGCCCACTCCAGGGCCTGTTCCGACAGCTCCACGGCGTGCACGCGCGAGCGCGGCACCTCCTGCGCGAGGGCCAGCGCGATGGCGCCCGAGCCCGTGCACAGGTCCACGATGCGCGGCTCGGCGACGTCCATCGCACGTACCGCGTCTATGGCCCAGCCGACCACCGACTCGGTCTCCGGGCGCGGCACGAACACCCCGGGTCCGACCTGGAGCTCCAGGTAGCGGAAGAAGGCGCGGCCGGTGATGTGCTGGAGCGGTTCGCGGGCCTCGCGGCGGGCGACGGCCTCCCAGTAGCGCGCGTCGAAGTCCGCGTCGGCGACCGTGTGCAGCGCGCCGCGCTTGACGTTGTGGACGTACGCGGCCAGCTCCTCGGCGTCGAAGCGCGGCGACGGCACCCCGGCCTCCGCGAGCCGCTGCGCGGCCTGCGCCACCTCGGCGAGCAGCAGGTTCACTTCTTCTCTTCCCCTTCGGACCCTCGCGGGACCCCTAGCGGACCCCTTCGGACCCGGCCGTTGTCAGCTGCCGTCGCCGGCCGCGGCCAGCTTGGCGGCGGAGTCGGCGTCCACGCACGCCTGGATCATGGCGTCCAGGTCCCCGTCGAGCACCTGGTCCAAGTTGTACGCCTTGAAGCCCACCCGGTGGTCGGAGATCCGGTTCTCCGGGAAGTTGTACGTGCGGATGCGCTCCGAGCGGTCCACCGTACGCACCTGGCTGCGGCGGGCGTCGGACGCCTCCCGCTCGGCCTCCTCCTGGGCGAGGGCCAGCAGCCGGGAGCGCAGGATGCGCATCGCCGACTCCTTGTTCTGCAGCTGGCTCTTCTCGTTCTGGCAGGAGACGACCAGGCCGGTGGGCAGGTGGGTGATGCGGACCGCGGAGTCGGTGGTGTTGACCGACTGGCCGCCGGGGCCGGACGAGCGGTAGACGTCGATCCGCAGGTCGTTCGGGTTGATCTCCACCTCGACCTCCTCCGCCTCGGGGGTGACCAGCACGCCGGCCGCGGAGGTGTGGATGCGCCCCTGCGACTCGGTGGCCGGCACCCGCTGCACCCGGTGCACGCCGCCCTCGTACTTCAGCCGCGCCCACACGCCCTGGCCCGGTTCGTGGCTCGCCCTGGCCTTCACCGCCACCGAGACGTCCTTGTAGCCGCCGAGGTCGGACTCGTTGGCGTCGAGGATCTCCGTCTTCCAGCCGACCCGCTCGGCGTACCGCAGGTACATCCGCAGCAGGTCGCCGGCGAACAGCGCGGACTCCTCGCCGCCCTCGCCGGCCTTGACCTCCAGGATGACGTCTTTGTCGTCGCTGGGGTCGCGCGGCACCAGCAGCAGCCGCAGCCGCTCGGTGAGCTCCTCGCGCTGCCGCTCCAGGTCCTTGACCTCGGCGGCGAAGTCCGGGTCGGCCAGGGCGAGTTCGCGCGCGGTGTCGATGTCCTCGCCGGTCCGCCGCCACGAGCGGTACGCGGCGACGATCGGCGTGAGCTCGGCGTAACGCTTGCTCAGCCTGCGGGCGTTGGCCTGGTCGGCGTGCACCGCCGGGTCGGCAAGCCGCTTTTCGAGGTCGGCGTGCTCGCCGATCAGTTCCTCGACCGCCTCGAACATGATGGATCCCTGGGAAGAAAGAAGTGGGGGCCGGACGACAAAGCGCCGGTCCGGGTCGCCCTGTGCCGGGCGACCGGGGACCGGCGCTTGCGGGTCGCTACTTCTTGGCGGACCCGGCCGTCTTCGCCTTGCCGAAGCGGGCCTCGAAGCGGGCCACGCGGCCGCCGGTGTCGAGGATCTTCTGCTTGCCCGTGTAGAACGGGTGGCACTCGGAGCACACGTCCGCGCGGATCTGGCCGCTGGCCTCGGTGCTGCGGGTGGTGAACGACGCGCCGCAGGTGCAGGTGACCTGCGTCTCGACGTACTCGGGGTGAATGTCGCGCTTCAAGGATGCTCCTAGGTCCGGGAGGGCACCGGGTCGCGCCGCGGGTTTGCGTCGCGTGAACCGGGACCAGCGGTCAAGTCTGCCAGGACCGACCGCATCCTCCAAAACCGGTGGTCCCGCGGAATCATTCCCGGGGCGTCCGCGCAGGTCAGCGTGTTGTCCGCTGGTCCTGCTCAGGGGTGCCCGCCGGTCCTCCTCAAGGGGGCCCGCTGCCCTCCTCAGGGGTGCCTGCCGTCCTGCTCAAGGGTGCCTGACGACCTTGGCGGCCTCGGTCTCCTCGGCGACCGAGCCCTTGGTGGCCGATGCCGGGACGGGACGGTCGGCCCGCAGGGCCCCCCACACCATGGCCGCCCGCGAGGGGATGGGCTGGACGCGGTTGGGGTCGCTGGGCGCGAACCGCACTGGCAGCGTCACCGTCCGTACGTGCCGCGAGTCGATGGAGCGGACGCTCTGCGCCAGGTTCATCAGCTTGTTCACCGAGCCGAGCCCGGTGTCGGTGGTGACCGCGCCGGTGGCGGTGTCGGCGATCGAGAACAGCTTGCCGGGGCTGGTCAGCAGCCCGATCCCGCCGATCCGGTCGAGCAGGGCCCGCAGGAACGCCTGCTGGAGCCGGATGCGCCCGAGGTCGCTGCCGTCGGCGACGCCGTGCCGGGTGCGGACCAGGCCGAGCGCCTGCGCGCCGTCGAGGGTGTGGGTGCCGGCCGCCAGGTTCAGGTGGCTCTGCTGGTCGTGGATGGCCGCGGTGGTGGTCAGCGGCACCCCGCCGAGGGCGTCGATCAGGTGTTTGAAGCCGGTGAAGTCCACCTCGATGTAGTGGTCCATGCGCAGCCCGGTGAGCGCCTCGGTCGTCTTGACCGCGCAGGCCGGGCCGCCGGTCTCGTAGGCGCTGTTGAACATGACGCCGTCCGCGGCAGGGGCCGTGCCGCCGCCCGGCTTCGCGCAGGCGGGGCGGTGGACCAGGGTGTCGCGCGGGATGCTGACCACGGTGGCCTCGGTGTGGCCCCGGTTGAGGTGGACGACCATGGCGGTGTCGGAGCGGGCGGTGCCGCTGTCGCGGCCGTAGGCGCGGTTGGCGCCGGAGCGGGAGTCCGAGCCGAGGACGAGGATGTCCATGGCGCCGTTGTCGAGCCTGGCGGGCCGGTGGCCGCGCCGCAGCGCGGAGTCGATGTCCACGCTGTGGATGTTGGAGTTCAGCCGGTAGTACACGTAGCCGGCCCCGCCCGCGCCGAGGAGCACCAGGACGGACGCCGACCACGCCAGCGCCTTCAGCGTGCGGCGGCGGCGTGCCCGGGCCGCGCCGCCCCCTATGGGGCTGGCGCCGGCGCCCGGCGACTGGTCCTCGGGCATGGCGGCACCTCGGTCTCGCTCGACGCGTCCTCGTCCTGTGTCGGCTACCCCCGGCCGCCGTCCTCAGGCGTGGTCCTGTCCTCGGCCGGCGGGCGCCGGCCCGCGCCCGTCGGTCCCGGCTCGCGGCGTGAAGACGCGTCTGACGTCCCACTGTGCGCCCGCGGACCCGGCGCCGCCATTCGGGCGACCCCGCGGCCACCCGGCCGATACGCGAAGGCGCCCGCGTATCCCCTGGTGGAGGGGTACGCGGGCGCCGGTGGCCTTACGGCCGGGATCGAGCGGGTCAGCCGAACAGGTTGTAGGCGTTCCAGCCGCCGGTGCCGATCAGGACCCGCGCGGCGTAGGGAGCGGTGGACGAGCCGGTGCCCTTGTAGAGCCACAGCTTGCCCGCCGAGTCCCGGCCGATCAGGTCCGCCTTGCCGTCGCCGGTGAGGTCGCCGACGGCCGCGAAGGCCGTGTAGGTGCCCCAGCCGCCGCCGATCTTGACCCGGGCCGCCCAGGGGGCCGAGGCCTTGCCCGTGCCCTTGTACAGCCACAGGTTGCCGGAGCCGTCGCGGGCCACGATGTCGGGGTGACCGTCGTTGGTCAGGTCGCCCTTGCCGTAGATGACCGCGCCGTAGGTCTGCCAGCCCGTGCCGATCTTGACGCGCGAGCCGAACGTGCCCTTGCCGTTGCCCGGGTAGACGTACGCCGCACCGCTGCTGTCCGTGGCGAACAGGTCGGGCAGGCCGTCGCCGGTGAGGTCGCCGGGCAGCGTGATGGAGCGCATGACGCCCCAGCCGCCGCCGACCAGGACGGAGTCCCCGGAGTAGGCGTCGAGGAAGTACAGCTTGCCGTCCGTGGTGCGGACCACGGCGTCCTCGTACGAGTCCCGGTTGAGGTCGGTCTGGCGGACCAGGTTCAGCCCGCTCAGGTCGCCGAGGTACTCGCGCGAGGCCAGACCGCTGCCCGTGGAGTAGTAGATGTAACCCGAACCCGTGGGGGTGCGGGCGATCAGGTCGCCGAGGCCGTCCTCGTTCCAGCTCGCGTCGTCCAGCCGCGGGTTCACGGTCGGGACGTACGTGCTGACCTTCGTGAAGACGCTGCGCGCGCCCTGGGCGACGCAGTCCTCCACGCCCCACGACACGATGCCGACGATCCTGCCGCCCTCGACGAGCGGACCGCCGGAGTCGCCGTTGCACGGGCTGACGGTGCCGGCGTCGGAGCCGGTCGCCGCGTCGCCCACGCAGACCATGTGGCCGGGCTTGAACAACGAGCCCCAGTACGACGTGCAGGTCGAGTCGGTGTCGATCGGCAGCGTCGCCTTCTGCAGCTGCAGCGGCTGGTCCTGCGTGGTGGAGCTGTTACGGCCCCAGCCGTAGACCGTCGCCGTCTTGCCCGCGGTGTACGAGGTGGTGTCGTTCGCCGAGGTCATGGACAGCGTCTTGGTCGTCACGGGCTCGACGAGCGTGAGCACCGCGACGTCGTTGTCCGTGGTGGTGGCGTTGTACGACGGGTTGACCCACTGCCGCGTCACGCCGCTGATCACGGATCCCGCCGGATCGCCGACGGCGTCCAGCCAGAACTGGTCGGTGCCCGTGACGACGAAGCCGTTGCTCGCCCAGTCCATGCCGCTCGCGCAGTGGCCGGCCGTGAGGATCTTCGAGGGTGACACCACGGTGCCGCCGCAGAAGATGATGGTGTCGTCGGAGGTGTCCGCCGTGCCCTGGTCGTCCAGGTAGTAAAGCTGGGCCATCCAGGGCGCCTCGCTGATCGTGGCGTCGGTGCCGCCGATGATCTGCGGGGTGGCCGTGGGTCCGCTGGACCCGGTGGTGCTCGTGGTGCCGGTGGTGCTCTTGCCGCCGGGCGTCGCGGAGAAGGTGCCGCGGGTCGCCTTCCGGCTCTTCAGCACGCGCGCTTCGTCGACGACCTTGCGCAGTCGCGCCGCGCTGTCCGAGGACGTCGAGGTGTCGTGCGAAGCGGCGAGGGTGTAGGCCGACCGGCTCGGCGCGGACGGGCTGTCCGCGTGCGCCGGAACGGTCATCAGGGCGCCGGCGGTACCGGCGGCCAGTGCCGCGGCGGAAAACGCGAGCGCGCCGCGTCTCGCCCGCCGGGCGATGTCATGAGCAGGGATCACCCAGAACTCCTGTCGTTGTCTCCAGGGCCGCCGGCGCTCGCGCGCGAAGGCGGCGGGGTGCACGCAGGAAAACAGGTTGAAGACAAAAAGAGACCCGCCCGGGCGCGGGCGGGTTGACCACGGGCGCAGGGCAAGGTCCGAAGATGAGTTCCCCCCCACCTGCGGCTGGCCGATCATACGACATAGAAATGAACCTGCCCACCGGGGGGGCCGGTGGGCAGGTTCGGGTCGCGTCACGCGAGCGGGCTCAGTCCATCGAACCCGGCGTGGTCTTGGCGATCTGCATCAGGAACTCCGCGTTGGACTTCGTCTGCTTCATCTTGTCCAGCAGCAGCTCGATCGCCTGCTGCTGGTCGAGCGCGTGCAGCACCCGGCGCAGCTTCCAGACGATGGACAGCTCCTCGCCGCCGAGCAGGATCTCCTCCTTGCGGGTGCTGGACGCGTCCACGTCCACCGCCGGGAAGATCCGCTTGTCGGAGAGCTTGCGGTCCAGCTTGAGCTCCATGTTGCCGGTGCCCTTGAACTCCTCGAAGATCACCTCGTCCATCCGCGAGCCGGTCTCGACCAGCGCGGTGGCCAGGATGGTCAGCGAGCCGCCGTCCTCGATGTTGCGCGCGGCGCCGAAGAACCGCTTCGGCGGGTAGAGCGCGGTCGAGTCGACACCACCGGACAGGATGCGGCCGGAGGCGGGCGCCGCGAGGTTGTACGCGCGGCCCAGGCGGGTGATGGAGTCCAGCAGCACGACCACGTCGTGGCCCAGCTCCACCAGGCGCTTGGCCCGCTCGATGGCGAGCTCGGCGACCGTGGTGTGGTCCTCGGCCGGGCGGTCGAAGGTCGAGGAGATGACCTCGCCCTTCACCGACCGCTGCATGTCGGTGACTTCTTCGGGCCGCTCGTCCACCAGCACGACCATCAGGTGGCACTCGGGGCTGTTGGTGGTGATGGCGTTGGCGATCGCCTGCATGATCATGGTCTTGCCGGTCTTCGGCGGGGCCACGATCAGGCCGCGCTGGCCCTTGCCGATCGGCGAGACCAGGTCGATGATCCGCGTGGTCAGCACGCTCGGGTCGGTCTCCAGCCGGAGCCGGTCCTGCGGGTACAGCGGGGTGAGCTTGTTGAACTCCGGACGGCCGCGGCCGGAGTCGGGGCCCATGCCGTTGGCGGAGTCCAGCCGCACCAGCGCGTTGAACTTCTCGCGCCGCTCGCCGTCCTTGGGCTGGCGGACCGCGCCGGTGACGTGGTCGCCCTTGCGCAGGCCGTTCTTGCGGACCTGGGCGAGCGAGACGTACACGTCGTTGGGGCCGGGCAGGTAGCCGGAGGTGCGGATGAAGGCGTAGTTGTCGAGGATGTCGAGGATGCCGGCCACCGGGATGAGGACGTCGTCCTCGGCGACCTGCGGCTCGCCGCCTCCGCCGAAGTCCTCGCGGCGGCCGCGGCCCCTGCGGTCGCGGTAGCGGCCGCGGCGCCGGCCCCGGCCCTCGCCGAACTCGTCGTCGTCCTGCTGCTGGCCGCCCTGGCCACCGCCCTGGCCGCCCTGCTGCTGGCCCTGGCCGCCCTGGCCGCTCTGCCGGCCGCCCCGGCCGCCGTCGCCGTCCTCGCCCCGGCGGCGGTCGCGGTCGCGGTCGCGCTGGCGCTCACGGCGGTCCCGGCGGGAGCGGTCCTGGCGGTCGTCGCCCTGACCCGCACCGGCCTGCTGCTTGTCGCCCGCGCCCCTGTCGCCGCCCTTGTCGGCCTTCTCCGCGGCACGCCCCTCGGCGGTGTCGGCGGCGGCCTCAGCGGCCCGGTCGGCCTTGGCGGGGGCCGCGGCGGCCTTGGCCTGCTCCCCGGCGGGCTGGCCGGGGATCTCGATCTGCTTGAGCTCCGGCGGCGCGGTGGCCGTGGCGGTCGCGGCCTGCGCGGCGCTGTCGGACTGGGCGGCGGCCTGCTCCAGGCGCGCCCGCGACGTGGCACGGCGCTTGGGCTTGTCCGCCGCGGCACCGTCGGCGGAGGCCGGGCTCTGCGCGGCGGCCGAGCCGCCCGCGGCCTGCCGCTCCTTGATGGTCTCGATCAGCGTGCTCTTGCGCATGCGCGCCGTGCCCTTGATGCCGAGGCCCGAGGCGAGCTGCTGGAGTTCGGCCAGGACCATGCCGTCCAGGCCGGTGCCGGAGCGGCGGCGCCTGGTGGCGCCGGCAGTGGCTGCACCGGTGGCGGGCGCGGCGGCATCGGACGGGGCGACAGTGTTGTCTGCGCGCACGCCCATCAGATCGGTGGTGTCGCTCACGAAGGGTCCTTCCCTGGAGCGGACGTCGGCCTGTCTGGCTCGGCGACCGGTCGTGCTGTCCGGGCCTGGGCATTCTCGCTGTCCAGATCCGGGGCGGTGGTCCGCCTGATGGCGGCAGAAATACATACGTGCTTCGGTACGGAGTGAACTCGTACCGTCTCCGGAGCGTGCTCGAAGCACTGCAACAGCAGGCTGTCTGTCCCTGTCAGGCAGGCTGCCTATGCGGTGTGGGAGGCTCCCGGAAGAAAAGCGGTCCCACGGAAGGGACACAGCGCATCGCGCCCATCTGGATATCGACTGGGCGGCGAATGCTGGCTTGAGATTAACACTACCGGATCCAACAAACATTCCCCCTCTCTACGGCCGGCAATCGTGTCACTGCCCTCCCGCGAGCGGCAGGACACTGGCCCCGGCCGTGTCCAGGGCCAGGCGGTTGGCCGCCCAGTCCTCGCTCGCGAAGCGGGACACCTTGTCGGCGGCCCCCTCGTCGGTGAGCGCGAGCACGGTCGGCCCGGCTCCCGACACGACAGCGGGGACGCCTTCCGCGCGCAACCGGTTCACCAGGGCCAGCGACTCGGGCATGGCGGGCGCCCGGTACTCCTGGTGCAACCGGTCCTCGGTGGCGGGCAGCAGCAGCTCGGGGCGCCTGGTGAGCGCCTCCACCAGCAGCGCGGCCCGGCCTGCGTTGGCCGCGGCGTCCACATGGGGAACGGTACGCGGCAGCAGCCCGCGGGCGGTCTCGGTGAGCAGCGGGGTGGCCGGCACGAAGACCACCGGAACCAGCGACCGCGCCGGGTCCATCCGGACCGCGCGGGCCCCGCCGGCCTCGGTCCAGGCGAGGGTGAAGCCGCCGAGCAGACAGGCCGCCACGTTGTCGGGGTGGCCCTCGATCTCGGTGGCCAGCTCCAGCAGCGCGGTGTCGTCCAGAACGGCGGGCCCGCCTATGGTGACGGCCCTGGCGGCCAGGATGCCGGCGCAGATGGCGGCCGAGGAGGAGCCGAGGCCGCGGCCGTGCGGAATGCGGTTGGCGCACACCACCTCAAGGCCGCGCGGCTGGCCGCCGAGCAGGTCGAACGCCGTCCGCAGGGAACGGACGACCAGGTGTTTCTCGTCGCGGGGCAGCGTGTCGGCGCCCTCGCCCGCGATGTCGATGTGCAGGCCCGAGTCCGCGACCCGTACGACCACGTCGTCGTACAGCCCCAGGGCCAGGCCGAAGGCGTCGAAGCCGGGGCCCAGATTGGCGCTGGTCGCGGGGACGCGCACGCGTGTCGCAGCGGCGCGGAATGCGGGACCGGCCATCGTTCGACGAATCTCCTTGTACGGCGGTGCGGTTCGCCTGCGGCGCCCAAGCGGCTCCATTGCCGGGCGGCGGGCTGAGGAGGGGCGGAAATGCGAGGTGGCGTCCGCCGATCGGGCACGTTGAGGTGCCGCTGCTGCAATCTTATCGAAGAGGGGTTCTCCACGGACATAGGGCGCACGCACCGCGCGCGATGCGTGTCGCTCCGCGGCTGTGCGCCCCTGTCCGGGGATCCGCGGGGCCGGGTGACGGGGCCGCGGCCGGCCGACCGGGTGCCCGGCCGGCCGGGCGGGGCCGGCCGGCGCCCGGGGCTGCACCCGGCGGTCCCGTTCCGTGCCCGTCACGCCGGCCGTGCCGGCCCGCCGGCCCCGGCCGTCAGACCAGGCCCAGTTTCTCCGCCGCCGCGTGGGCGTCGACCGGGACCGTGACGGGCCGGGGGGCGCCGGCCACCGCCCAGTCGGGGTCCTTCAGGCCGTTGCCGGTGACGGTGCAGACGATGCGCTGGCCGGGGTCGACGCGGCCCTCCTCCGCGGCCTTGAGGAGGCCGGCCACCGAGGCGGCGGAGGCGGGCTCGACGAAGACGCCCTCACGGGCGGCCAGCAGGCGGTAGGCGGACAGGATCTGACGGTCCGTCACCGCCTCGATGAGGCCGCCGGACTCGTCGCGGGCGGCGAGGGCGTACTGCCAGGAGGCCGGGTTGCCGATCCGGATGGCGGTGGCGATGGTCTGCGGCTGCCGTACCGGTTCGCCGCGGACGATCGGAGCGGAGCCGGACGCCTGGAAGCCCCACATGCGCGGGGTGCGGCCGGCCGGGCCGTCGGCCGCGTACTCCTGGTAGCCGCGCCAGTACGCGGTGATGTTGCCGGCGTTGCCGACCGGCAGGACGTGGATGTCGGGCGCGTCGCCGAGGGCGTCGACGACCTCGAAGGA
Organism: Streptomyces sp. HPF1205; assembly: GCF_020400825.1. Lineage (GTDB taxonomy): Bacteria > Actinomycetota > Actinomycetes > Streptomycetales > Streptomycetaceae > Actinacidiphila. Next base: position 49,068 of record NZ_JAINVH010000038.1, on the reverse strand, counting down.
GGCGGTCTTCTGGCCCTCGATGCGGTCCGGGTTCACCGAATTGACCAGCGCCACGGGGTACTTCTCGCTCAGACCGCGGGCCAGTTCCAGGCAGTCGTCGAAGTTGCCGTCGACCTGGAGGATGCGGGAGCCGTGCACCAGCGCCTGGCCCATCTTGCCGAGCGCGATCTTGCCCTGCGGGACGAGCACGGCGCAGACCATGCCGGCCCGTACCGCGTACGCGGCCGCCGAGGCCGAGGTGTTGCCGGTGGAGGCGCAGATGACCGCCTGGGCCCCGGCCTCCTTGGCCTTGGAGATGGCCATGGTCATGCCGCGGTCCTTGAAGGACCCGGTGGGGTTGGCCCCCTCGACCTTCAGGTAGACGTCGCAGCCCGTGCGCTCGGACAGCAACTGGGCCGGGACCAGCGGGGTGCCACCCTCCAGCAGCGTGACCACCGGGGTGTCCGGGCCGACCGGCAGCCGGTCGCGGTACTCCTCGATGATGCCGCGCCACTGGTGGGCGCCGGACATTCGGCCGTCCGGCGCCTGGGGCCGGTCGAGATGGACGTTCATGGCGGTCTATTCCCCTTCCACACGCATGATGCTGGCGACCCCGCGTACGGTGTCGAGTGTCCGCAGGCTGGCGACCGTCGCGGAGAGCGCGGCGTCCGGCGCGCGGTGGGTGACGACGACGAGCGACGCCTCGCCGTCCTTCCCTTGCTGCCGCACCGTGTCGATCGACACGTCGTGCTCGGCGAAGACCGTGGCGACCTGGGCCAGGACGCCCGGTTTGTCCGCCACGTCGAGGCTGATGTGGTAGCGGGTGACCACATCGCCCATCGGGCTCACCGGCAGTTGCGTGTACGCGGACTCGCCGGCCCCCGTGGTGCCCGCCAGCTTGTTGCGGCAGGCGGCCACCAGGTCGCCGAGGACGGCGGAGGCGGTGGGTGCGCCGCCCGCGCCGGGACCGTAGAACATCAGCCGGCCGGCCGCCTCCGCCTCCACGAAGACGGCGTTGTACGCCTCGCGCACGGAGGCCAGCGGGTGGCTGAGCGGGATCATCGCGGGGTGCACCCGGGCGGTCACGGACCGTCCGTCGCGCGCGCGCTCGCAGATCGCCAGCATCTTGACGGTACAGCCCATCTTCCGTGCCGAGGCGATGTCGGCGGCGGTGACCTCGGTGAGGCCCTCGCGGTGCACGTCGTCGATGGTGACCCGGGTGTGGAAGGCGATGCCGGCCAGGATGGCCGCCTTGGCCGCCGCGTCGAAGCCCTCGACGTCGGCGGTCGGGTCGGCCTCCGCGTAGCCGAGCGCCGTGGCCTCGTCCAGGGCCTCGCTGTAGCCGGCGCCGGTGCTGTCCATCTTGTCGAGGATGAAGTTGGTGGTGCCGTTGACGATGCCCAGCACACGGTTGACCTTGTCGCCGGCCAGCGACTCGCGCAGCGGCCTGATCAGCGGGATCGCACCGGCGACCGCGGCCTCGTAGTACAGGTCCACGCCGTGCTCGACCGCCTTGGCGTGCAGGCTCGCGCCGTCCGCGGCCAGCAGCGCCTTGTTCGCCGAGACCACGGACGCGCCGTGCTCGAAGGCGGTGGCGATCAGGGTGCGGACCGGCTCGATGCCGCCGATGACCTCGACGACGACGTCGAGGTCGCCGCGTTTGACCAGCGCCATGGCGTCCGTGGTGAGCAGCTCGGCGGGGACGCCCTCGCGCACCCGGTTGGGCCGGCGTACCGCGATCCCGGTCAGCTCGATGGGGGCGCCGATGCGTGCCGCGAGGTCGTCCGCGTGCGTCGTCATGATGCGCGTGACCTCGGAGCCGACCACGCCGCAGCCCAGCAGCGCCACCTTCAGCGGACGGGTACGCATCATCCGACCTCGTTTCTCCTGCATCGCTTGTGGAGCATCGCTTGTGGAGCCCAGTCTCACGCACCGGACGGGAGAAGCCACGCCGTGTCCGGATCGCGAGACCGGCCGGGCAGGCGGTGAGATTTCCCGCCCATCCGGTGATCTTGCGTGGTTTCTGGTCAGCCGACATCCAGCCGCAGCAAATCCTCTTCCGTCTCCCGCCGGACGATCACCCGCGCCCGCCCGTCCGCGACGGCGATCACCGGAGGCCGCAGCGCGTGGTTGTAGTTGCTGGCCATCGCGCGGCAGTACGCGCCGGTGGCCGGCACCGCCAGCAGGTCGCCGGGCGCCAGGTCGGCGGGCAGGAAGGCGTCCTTGACCACGATGTCGCCGCTCTCGCAGTGCTTGCCGACCACCCGGCTGAGCATCGGCGCGGCCTGGCTCGTACGGGAGGCCAGCGCCACGCTGTACTCCGCCTCGTACAGCGCCGTCCTGATGTTGTCGGACATGCCGCCGTCCACGCTGACGTACGTGCGCAGGCCCTCCAGCGGCTTGACGGTGCCGATCTCGTACAGCGTGAACGCGGTCGGCCCGACGATCGCCCGGCCCGGCTCCACCGACAGCCGCGGCGGGGCCAGCCGCGCCGCCTCGCACTCGCGGGCGACGATCTCACCGAGCGACTTGGCGATCTCCTGCGGCTCGCGCGGGTCGTCGTTCGGGGTGTACGCGATGCCGAGCCCGCCGCCGAGGTCGATCTCGGGCAGCTCGACGCCGTGCTCGTCCCTCACCTCGGCGAGCAGCGAGACCACCCGGCGCGCGGCGACCTCGAAGCCGGCCGTGTCGAAGATCTGCGAGCCGATGTGGCTGTGGATGCCGACCAGCTCCAGGCTCTCGTGCAGCATCAGCACCCTGCGGACCGCCTCCGCGGCCTGCCCGTCGGCGAGCGCGATGCCGAACTTCTGGTCCTCGTGGGCGGTCGCGATGAACTCGTGGGTGTGCGCCTCGACCCCGACCGTGACCCGGATCTGCACCTTCTGCCGCACCCCATGCCTGGCCGCGGTGTCCGCGACCCGCACGATCTCCTGGAACGAGTCCAGCACGATGCGGCCGACCCTTGCGGTCACCGCCCGCTCGATCTCCGCGGCGCTCTTGTTGTTGCCGTGGAAGGCGATCCGCTCGGCCGGCATCCCGGCGTCCAGGGCGACCGCCAGCTCGGTGCCGGAGCAGACGTCCAGGTTCAGGCCCTCCTCGTACAGCCAGCGCACCACGGCGCGGCACAGGAACGCCTTGCCCGCGTAGAACACGTCCGCGTCCGGCCCGAACGCCGCCTTCCAGGCCCGGCACCGGGCCCGGAAGTCCGTTTCGTCGAGGACGAACGCGGGCGTGCCGAACTCCTCGGCGAGGTCGCGCACGTCCAGCCCGGCGGCTTCGACCGCTCCGTCGCCGTTGCGGGTAACGGTACGCGGCCAGATCCGCCCGTCGAGGCGGTTCAGGTCGGCGGGGGGCGCGGAGTAGTGGCCTTCGGGCAGGACGTCGGCGTGACGGGGGCCTGCGGGGTGTGCGGAGCGGCTCACTTCTGTGGGTCCTTCTGATCAGGCTGGTCAGGGCTCGGTGGGGCTGGGGGCGGGTCCGGCGGGTCCGGCGGGTCCGGGCGCCGCCTGGGTGTGCGGCGCGGTCCGGGTCGCGGGGCGCCGGCCGGGTCGCGGGCGGCGGGGTCGCGGGGCGCGGTCCGGGCCCCGGTTGGCGCGGTCGCGGGCGGCCGGGTCACGGATCGTCGTGTCACGGATCGTCGTGTCACGGATGGTCGTGTCACAGATGGTCGGGGGCCGTGATGCCGAGCAGGCGCAGGCCGTCGGCGAGCACGATGCCCGTGGCGTCGGTGAGGCGGATCCGGGCGGCGTGGACGGGCGAGGGTTTCTCGTCGCCCTTGGGCAGCGGCCGGCACTCGTCGTGGAACCGGAGGAAGGCGTCCGCGAGCCGCTCCATGTGGCGGGCGACCCGGTCGGGCGCGCGGCGGCGCGCGGCGGTCTCGATCACGCGCGGGAAGTCGGCGATGAGGCCGAGCAGGTCGGTTTCCGCGGGGTGGTGGGTGGCGCCGTCGGCGGTGCAGGGGGGCGGGCCGGCGGGCCGCAGGGGGTCGGGGACCGGGTCCGGGTCGACGCCCAGGTCGCGGGCGTTGCGGAGGAGGGCGCGGGTGCGGGCGTGGGCGTAGCGGACCCGGAAGAGGGGGTTGGTCTCGCGCTGGACCAGCAGGTCGGCGGTCAGGCGCGGCGGGTCCTCGGCGGGCGGTCGCAGCAGGGCCCAGCGGATCTCGTCGGGCCCGAGGACGGCGGGCGGGGTGTGCGCGGCCGGCGCGGCGGGAGCGAGGGTCACGGGGGTGGCGGCGGGGGGCGCGCCGGCCGCCCGGGCGAGCCGGTTGACGACCTCGGCGACGAGCAGGCCCCGGGGGTCGCCCGGGTCGGCGGTCGCCGTCAGGGGCTCGTCCGCGAGCCCGTCACCGTACCCGTACCGCTCGCGCTGCGCGCGCACCTGGCGTACGACGTCACCGTACGCCCTGGCGTCGAGGGTGATGTTCAGGAAGCCCGGTTCGGCGATCTCGACCTGGGCGATCCCGGGCTCCTCCGCCAGCCGCCGCCCGAGGATGCGGGCCACCTCCTGCGGTGTGCGGCCCGCCGCCTTGGCGAGCTGCAGGGCCACGTTGGTGGCGTAGTCCCCGCATCCCGGCCGCGGCGGCCGCTGCACCACGATCCGCTCCGGCACGTCGACCCGCAGCTCGTCCGCGGCGACGGCACGGCGAACCGTCGTCATCACGGCACGGGACAGCTCGGCGGGGGTCACGCCCCAAAGGGTAGGCGAGCAGGGGGGTGCGAGCGCGAACGGGTTTGGGGGCGGGGTACGGCACTTTGGTGGCGGCGGGAGGGCGGGGCCGGGGCGGGCCCGGCGGATCAGGGCGCGTCCGGCGGATCAGGGCGGCCCGGGGCGGGCGCCGGGGGTGGCGGCCGCCTCGCCCTCTTCTTCGAGGGCGAGGGGGTCCTCGAAGCGACGGGGACCTTCGAAGGGGCCGGGACCGGAGCCGTCGGCCAGGGCCCGGACGGTGGCCACCAGGTCGCCGGGCTCGAAGGGCTTGGCCACGTAGACGTCGGCTCCGTGGGGGCCGCCGAGCCCCTCGGGCGCGGAGCCGGCGCTGACCATCACGATTGCTATGCCCCGGGTGCGCGGGTCGGCCCGCAGCCGCGCGGCGGTCCGCACTCCGTCGAGCCTGGGCATCATCACGTCCAGCGTCACGACGTCGGGCCGCACGCTGTGGACGATCTCCAGGCACTCGGCACCGTCGGCCGCGGTCACGACCTCGAAGCCCTCCAGCTCGAGGTTGACCCTGATCAGTTGCCGGATCACCTTGTTGTCATCGACCACAAGCACCCGGCCCGACGCGCCCGCCACACCGGAAAGCCTAGGCGCGCCCTTCGCGATGCGTCCGCGTTTTGCCCATTTCTCCCCTCCGAGGAGTGACCTCACCTCCGTCCCCGCACCACCTGCCCACCGCCACCGCCCTCTCCCCCAGCCGTTCCCCTACCGCCCCGCCCCACCCCGCCGAAACCCGTACACGCCCACCCCCGCGCACCTGATAGTGTTCTTCCCGTCGCCCCCACCAGGGGCAACACCAGCCCCCGTAGCTCAGGGGATAGAGCAACGGCCTCCGGAGCCGTGTGCGCAGGTTCGAATCCTGCCGGGGGCACTTCCGGGATGGGGCTCTGACCAGCAGAAATGCCGGTCAGAGCCTTTCTTGTACCTGCCAAAACGCACACGGTCTTCTGACCGTTGCTCTTTTCGGCGCAAGAACCCTACAAACCAGTCCTGAGCGGACTCGGTATGGCCAGCGCCGCAGGTCAAGCGGCCAGTCGTCGAGCGGCGACCGCCTCCCTCTTTGCCGTGGGCACCCTGCGGTCCCGACTCACCCGCTGGCCGCGTTCCGCACAAACAACCCTGTGACCTGCGACGAATGCCGCAAACGTAAGAGGCCCCGGGGGTCGTTGCTCTTGGCTGACAGCCTCACGCCGGGGCGAACATTGTAGGATCCCCACAAGCGTTTCCTAGCTCACCTCTTAGCATGTAGAGCACTGCAACGGGGCAATACCTAGGACCGATTGGCCCTGTTGGCCGAGCGCTCTGCCGCCCCGCGCTGCACCGAGTGGGTGAAGGAGACGACGGGACGCCCCGTTGCGGATTCGCTGATTTAGCGGTAATGCCGCGTGCGGTGATGCCCGGCCAGGTGGCGCAGGCCGGGCTGCGGCGGCACGCTCGCCGGCGTCACCCTCCGGGATGCCTTGTCGGCGGAATCTCGGCGCTGGACGCCACCGGGCTGTTCATTGCCATTGGCCACGACCCACGCACCAAGTTGTTCGCAGACCAGCTCGACCTCGACTACGACGGCTACATCACCGTCCAGGCCCCGGACACTCGTACCAGCATCCTCGACGTATTCGCTGCAGGCGATGTCGTGACCACATCTACCGCCAGGCCATCACGCGTCGGCACCGGATGTGCCGCCGCCCTCGACGCCCATTCGAATATCGGCGTTGAGCCGCAGTCCCGCGCTTGGGCCGGCGCTACAGGGTGCGCCGGGTGGTGACGAGGTGGCCGTTGTGGAGGCGGTGGTCGAGGTCCAGGCCGCTGTCGAGCATCGCGAGGACGTCGAGGTGGCGCTCGGCGGCCGTGCCGGGTGGCGCGGATGGTCGGGTGGCGCCGCGCTGGGCCGTGCGACGTTGACCGGGCCGTCGGGTGTTCCCGCCACCAGCCGGGTCAGCGCAGTGGTGGCGGCACGGTTGTCGAGGAGCTGGTTTATCGGGTCGGAGGGAATGCGGACGTAGTCGAGGAGGTCTTGTACCTCGTAGTCGCTCGCCCGGTACTGCTGCGTCCAGCCGTCGATGTGGTGCCGGGCGGTCCACTGCCGCAGGCCGGCCGACCGGTGCCCGAGACGGGCGGCGTCGCGGCCGAGGAGGTGGGCGATGCGCCGGGAGGTGATACCGGAAGTGAGCAGTGTCAGGGCCTGCTCGGTGTCGACGCCGTGGCGGATATGCCAGGCGGCGTGCGTGTTGAGCCTGGGAGCGGCGGGAGAGAGCGGGGGGGGCGCGCGACCGCTCACGCTCCTCGGGCTCGCATGATGAAAACGGGCGTCACGTGACTACGCCGAAGCCGCGTGTCAGCCCCCGTCGCCCGCCTCCCTCAGCCCCCGCCATGGGGGCGGTACCTCGCTACAAGGAAATCATCGATCTCCATAATTTCATGCTGCGTGAGGACGGGCGGTTCCCAGCTCACGCTTTGTCCATGACGCAAGAAATCATCCGGCAGACCAGTTCCGTAATGCTCGACGTACTCGGCAGCGTCCCGGCGCCAGTAATGCACCCCATCACTGGCCACTCCAGAGCCTCCGGAAACGCCGAAAGCGGAATTGATCACGTCTTCGGTGTACGACATGAAGGCCAGGACGACAGGCGCAGTTCGCAGATAGTGCGCAATCTTCGGACGATCGTCCGGCGGGATACGGCCACTGAGCGCTGCAAGCGAGGCGCGCCATCTGGTGACATCCGAGTGCAATACTCCATCGCCGAACACACCCAAGGGGATAACAGTTCGCATGTTCACCTCTGCGGCACAAGCCGTTGAACAAACAGACCTGCTCCGCGGAAGCGCTGTGCTTCCAGCCGGGTTTCCGAAAGGAAGCACAGCGCCGGACCAACGGGTTACACCGCTTCCGTCGCGCCCGCGCCGCCGCTTTTGCGGTAGTCACGATTACCGCAGAGCTGCGAATTAACACCTCATTCGGGTAGCACCAACTGGTCGGCGCACTCTACACCGACGGCCTCTACCACAGCCGAACAAAACTCCGCGGGGGGGCAGTACGAGTGCTCCATCACGTAGTGCACGATGAGATTTGGGGCTGCGTACACAATCCCGGAGTCACCGCAGACGTGGATCTCTGCAGAGCCGAGAAGAATCTCCTCTTCTCCTTTTTCTCCGCCTTTGATGTGAGGCATGAGCACGTCGCAGAACTCACAGAAATGCAGACCTCTCATCTGGTTGACCCGCCTTGCACACAGCACTTTGAGTGCATCGACCACACACTCCGCAACCACACCTTTTGTGAAGGGTTCGTCGGCCGACAGCCATCCCACGTTGAGGGCGGGCTGCTCTGACGACTCGTAGGTGTACGGAGTCAGATCCGCGTAGTACGTCACACCTTCCCCTTTCTATCAGCGTGGGTCACAGTGTTCCCGGCAGATTGCAATGTGAACAGGGCCCATACCAGGCTTCAGTATCTCACTCAGTCGCGTGGGCTTGCTCACCGTGATCGACCGCTCCATCATCCGCAAGTCGGAGCCTGGAAGCACAGTATAGTCAGGCATCGAACTGCCGGGACGAAATATCTCGGTCGGTTTGATCTTCTCACCCTTTTCAATGGCGATACCCTTGACCTGACTCAACCTCTTCCCGTCTTCAACGTAGAAGTAGGCCCACGTGCCATTCGGCACTTCTGTGTCTCCGGTGCCCCGGAAGTAGACACCATGTCCCGCGATCACTGGCTGATCTGTACGGCCACCCGGTTCCCTGATCCGGGCAGGCCCCACTCCCTTGCCGACCGTTGGAATGTCGTGCCCGCGAGTACCGGGGGCCACGGCATCCTTCTCCCAGCCTTCCAGGCCGCCGAGGCCGACGAGGAGGATTTGCTGGGTGAGTTGGTCGGCGGCGGCGTCGTACTGGTCGGCGAGTTGGTCGCAGCCTTGCTTGCGGAGCATGTCGGCTGCGCGGTAGAGGCGGTAGGCGGGGCGGATGGGGAGGTACTTGTCGAGGAAGCCTCCGGCGCCTCCGTTGCGGCCGGTGACAGCGTCGCCGAGGTCTCCGATGACGGTGAAGGGGAGTTCGGCGCCTTCCTTCAGGCCGCTGCCGATGGCTTTGATGCGGCTGGTGATGGGGCTGAGCCAGTCCTGGCCGGAGGGGTCGGTGGCGTAGGTGGGTGCGTCGCCGGCGTAGGCGTAGGCGGAGGTGTAGGGCTGGTTTTGGCGGAGCCCTATGGGGTCGGTGCTGGTGAAGCGGCCGGTGGTGGGGTCGTAGTTGCGGGCGCGCAGGTCGTAGCCGGCGGCGGGGGTGGTGGGGTCGGTGTACTGGCCGGTGTAGGTGAAGGGGTTGGCCGGTGGGTTGGTGGCTGTGTTGGTGGCGGTGGCCTGGCCGTAGGCGGTGTAGGTCCAGCTGGTCTGGGGGGTGCCGGTGTTATCGGTGAGGTCGGTGACGGAGCCGAGTTGGTCGTGGTGCTGGAAGTAGGCGGCGCCGGTGGGCAGGGTCTGGGACTGGATCTGCTCCAGCGGGTTGTACTGGTAGGTGGCGGTCAGGGTGCCGCTGCCGTTGTAGTCGGCGGCTGCTTGCGGCAGGGAGTTGTTGGGGTCCCAGACGGTGGTGCGCTGCAGCCCGGTGCCGGTCTTGGATGCGGTGACGCGGTTGCCGTCGGCGTCGTAGCCGTAGGTGAAGGTCGCGCTCGGCGTGGTCAGCGAGGTGAGGTGGTTGGTGGCGTTGTAGGCGAAGGTGTTGGTGCCGTCGCCGGTCTGGTTGCCGTCCTTGTCGTAGCTGTAGCTGCGGGTGGTGGTGCCGGTGGTGGCGGTGGTGAGCTGGTCGGCGTCGTCGTAGCTGTAGGTGGTGGTGGTGCCGCCGGTGGTGGCGGTCTTCCGGTTGCCGGCGCCGTCGTAGGTGTAGGCGGTGCCGGTGGTGGTGTCGGGGCACTGGGCGGCGGCGGTTGCGGAGGTGCAGTCGGTCAGCAGCCGTCCGTCTGGATCGTAGGTGTAGTACTGGTACGAGGCGGGTTTGCCGGCGCGGGTGGCGTCGACCCGGCTGGGCAGCCCGTCGTCGTTGAGGGTGAGTTTCCAGTTGGCGAGCGTGGTGGTGCCTTTGGTGCTGCCGATGGAGGCGAGGCGGCCCGCGGTGTCGTATGTCCGCTTTTCCACGTACCCGTTGGCGGCGGGGAGAGTGGTGGCGGTGAGGTTGCCAGCCGGGTCGTAGGCGTAGGCGATGGTTCCTGCGGGGCCGGTCTGGGAGGTCTGGCGGGAGTCGTCGTCGTAGCCGTAGGTGGTCTTCTGCCCCGAGGCAGGTCCGGTGGCGAGGGTGGCGCCGGTCAGGTGGCCTGCGCCGTCGCCGCTCCACCACCGCAGATGGCCGGCGGTGTCCGGTGCGGCGATGTCCAAGGTGGTGCCGGCGTCGAAGGTGCCCGTGACGGGGATGCCGTAACTGGTCCAGTCGTCGGCCTGCAGGATGCGGGCGGAGAACGTACCGGATCCGGTGCCCGGGTAGACGTACAGGTGGTGGCCGGAGGTGTCGTCCGCGGCGAAGTCGGCTTTGCCGTCGCCGGTGAAGTCACCGGGTGTGAGCTGGAAGGCGCCCCAACCCTGCCCGAGGTCGGTGCGGGCACCGAGGGTCCCGTCGCCCTTGCCGGGATAGAAGTACAGGTGCCCGACGGCGGAGTTGATCGCCAGGACGTCGAGTGTGCCGTCGCCGTTGTAGTCCAGCGCGGTCAGCCGGTACGTGGCCCAGCCCGGACCGACGGCGGTGCGGGTGCCGAAGGTGCCGTCGCCCTTGCCGGGGTAGAAGTACATTTCGTTGGCGGACGAGCTGATGGCCAGGAAGTCCTGCGTGCCGTCGCCGTTGAAGTCCCCGGCGGTCAGGGTCATCACGCCCCAGCCGCCGCCCATGTCGACGGGTGCGGCGAAGCCGCCCTTTCCGTCGCCGTTGTAGCGGAAGAGGTGGCCGGTGGACTTGTCGATGGCCAGCAGGTCGGTCTTGCCGTCACCGGTGTACTCGATCGGCAGGATCTGCTTGAAGCCGGTCCCGCTGCCGGTCAGGGTGGCGCCGGTGGTGAAGGTGCCGTCGGGGCGCCCGAGATAGGTGCGGATGCCGTTCTTGGCGTCGGTGCGGATGACGTCGCTGATGCCGTCGCCGTTCAGGTCCGCCGAGGCGGTCTGCACCGCACTCGACCAGTCCAGCGCCGTCCCCGGCGTGTAGTCCTGGGCGCGGGAGGCGATCCGCCCGTCGGCGTCGTAGGTGTAGGCGAAGGCCCCCTTGCCCGCCGACGGCGTCACCGACGCCAGCCGCCCGTCCAGGTCGTAGCCGAACGTCCGCGTCCCTGTCCCGTCGGTGACAGTTTTCGGGTGGCCGTCGGCGAAGTACGTGTAGCCGGTGGCCGGGGTGCTGTCGCTGTAGGTCGTTCCCGACGGGAGGTTGCGTCCGTCGAAGGTGGTGGTGGCGGTGATGCCGCGGGCGTCGGTGACGGTGGTGGGGTTGCCGTCCGCGTCGTACCCGAAGCCCTGCACGCGGCCCAGCGGATCGGTGACGCTCTTTTGCCGGCCGGCGTCGTCGTACCCGTAGGTCGTCGTGTGCCCGTTGGGGTCGGTTCGCGTGTGCAGGGTGCCGGTGGCGTTGTAGGTGTAGGTGGTGGCCGCGCCGTCCGGACCGGTCACCGTGGCGACCGCGCCCAGTTCGTTGTAGTCGGTCTTGGTGACGTGCCCGAGCGGATCGGTCACCGACACAGGGTGATTGTCGGCGTCGTAGGCGGTGACGGTCACCTTGCCGAGCGGATCGGTGACAGTGGTCTGGTTGCCGGCCGCGTCATACCCGTAGGTCGTGGTGTACTGCGAGGCCGTCGCTCCGCTGACGTTGCCCCGCGGGTCGACCTGCGTCAGCATCCGCCCATCGGAGTCGTACGTCCACGACGTGATGAACCCCAGCGGTGACGTGGTGCTGGTGCGGTTGCCGTCCGCGTCGTACCCGTAGGCGGTGACCTTGCCCAGAGGGTCTGTCTGGGTCTTCTGCCGGTCGGCAGCGTCGTAGGTGTACCTCGTGACCTTGCCCAGCGGATCGGTGGTGGTGGCGAGGTTGTCGTTGCCGTCGTAGCTGGTCTTGGTGACGTGGCCGAGCGGGTCGGTGACCGACACGACCCGGTTCAAGGCGTCGTAGCCTGTCACCGTGGTGGCGCCGGACGGATCGGTCACCGTGGTCCGGTTGCCGTTGGCGTCGTAGCCGTAACTGGTCGTGAAGGCAGCCTTGTTGGCCCCGGTGACGTTGCCACGCGGTGAGACCGTGCTGAGCAGCAGCCCGTTCTTGTCGTAGGTGTAGGTCGTGGTGTTGCCGAGCGGGTCGGTGACCGAGGCCAGGTTGCCGGCCGAATCATAGGTGTCGGTGGTCACCTTCCCCGCAGGGTCCGTCGTGGTCTTGACGTTCCCGGCCGGATCATAGGTGTAGGTCGTGGTGTGGCCTGCCGCGTCGGTGACCGTGGTGAGCTGTCCGGCATCGTTGTAGCCGTAGCCGGTGACGTGCCCGAGGGGGTCGGTCACCGACGACAGCAGCCCGCGCGGATCATAGGTATAGGTGGTGGTGTACGCGGCCGGATCCGCCCCGCTGACGTTCCCGCGAGGATCGGTCCTGGTCAGGACGTGCCCGGCGGCGTCATAGGTGAACGTCGTCTTCTCACCCAGCGGCGTGGTGACCGACGTCCTGTTCCCTGCAGCGTCGTACCCGTAGGTCGTCTTCTTGCCGCGAGGGGTGGTCACCGAGTCGAGCGCGCCCAGCGGGGTGTACGTGTAGGTGACCTTCCCACCCGCCGGGTCCGTGACGGTGGCGACCTGGTTGGCGGCGTTGTACGTGTAAGTGGTGGTGTTGCCGCGGCCGTCGGTGTGAGTGTGGACGTTGCCGGCCGAGTCGTACGTCCAGCTCTCGCTGTAGCCCACCGAGGACGGGGCGGTGCGGGTGAGCATGTTCCCCGCATTGTCGTACGTCATCGTGGTGGTGTTGCCGAGCCGGTCGGTGATGTCGATCGGGTGCAGGTCCTGGTCGTAGTCGTAACTGACCTCGTTGCCGTACGGGTCGATGCTGTCCAGCAGCACGTTGCCGGAGTACACGTCCGACCACACCCCGCCGTCCGCGTCGGTGGTGTTCGAGGTGCGGCTGCCGTCCCACGTGAAAGTCGTCTTCTTGCCGTTCGGGTCGGTCTGGCTCGACACCCGGCCGTTCGTACCGTAGACATTGGTGATCTTGGCGCCCGTCGGGTCGGTGACCGTCGTCAGCCGCTGCGCCGAGTCGTACCCGTAACTCGTGGTCTTGCCCGCCGGGTCCGTGGCCGACGTCAGCAAGCCGGAGGTGTAGCCGTATCCCACCGTGGTGGCGTCCGGCAGCGTGACCTTGGTCAGCAGTCCGTCGGAACCCACCGTGAACGCGGTGCTGCGGCCCGCCGCGTCCGTGATCGAAGCCAGATGCCCCGAGGCGTACGACAGGCTCAGGCCGTGACCACTCGCGTCACGCAGCCCGGTGAGCCGGCCGCTGCTGTCGAAGACGCTCGCCGAATGGTCCTGACCGGTCACGGTGTACGTGGACCCGGACACCGTCAGCTTCAAGAACGCGCCCACATGCGTGGCATACGTGCCGTCATTCAGCTTCAGGAAGGACACCTTCGAACCGTCAGCGGTCAGCAGCGTCGCGTCGGTCGAGGTGAGCGTCAGCTTCGAGTCGAACGGCGTCGACCAGCCCCGTCCCAGCAGGCCCGTGGCCGAGGAGTCCGAGCGGTAGTAGCGGTCCAGCGTGAGCGGCTTGCCCGCCCCGACCAGGCTCGCGTCCGTGGCCTTCTCGAAGTAGGTGCCCGTGGCGGTGTTCACCGGGTCGGCCCGGTCCGTCTGCCCGTAGCAGCTGCAGATACCGACCTGGGATCCCGGGATGTCCGGGGTGTAGAACGCCGTCACCAGCGGGGAGGTGGTGCCGCTCGGGCTCGTGGAGCCGTCCGTGCCCTCCATGAAGATCCAGGCGTAGTACTGCTTCCCGTCCTGCAGCGCCCCGCCCAGCTGGTTCGAGGCCCACCAGAAGCATTGGTTGGCCGGATAGGAGTTGGCCGCCCACCACCCGTAACACCAGGCGCCCGTCTCCAGGAACCGGCCCGTCGGGTCACCGGTCGACCTCTTGATCTCCTGCTGGATGACGATGTGGTTCGACGAATCGACGACGTACAGCCACATACCGGAGTACGAGGACGCCGTACCCGACCCGAACTGCAGGTTCCCGCCGATCGACAGGTAGCCCGGATAGGCCGTCGCGTACGCCGACACCCACGCCGGATCCGGCACAGCCGCCGCACTCCGCGGCGCCACCGTGCCCGCGCTGTACGGCTGCCCGACAGCCGCGGGACCCTTTCCGGCACGCACCGAGGGCCGGGCATGCGGATGCAGGCGGCCCTTCACCGGCCGCGGCCGCACATAGCCCCGCATCGGCGAGAACTTGCCCTGACCGCGAGCCACCTGGCTACGGCGCTGGGCCAACGTCATCGCCTTGGGCGGTTTCGGCAGATCAGCCGCACTGCGCGTACTGACCGCCTGGGACACACCCCCCTTCCGCGCCGCCCCTCCCCTGCCCGGCGCCGCCCACGACGGCGACACCCCAGCAGCCAAAAGCCCCAACGTCAAGATCACTAACAACGCATGCCGGGCATGCCTGAGCATTCCATCCCCCCACCATTGACGACGGCAAACGGATGGATCATTGACCGCCGATGCACCGATCAAACACCGGACCGATCACAGACACTTTTATTCGCCATCCGTTCACCAGGACCACGGGGAAATCGACATAACCCGCAAATCCCTCCGGCGGAAGAGTCTCCGCAGGTAGCGGCCATGCCACCCGGAGCACCCACGTACCACGTCCAGTCAAGAAGAGAGCGAACCGGAATGACTAGCAGCTAAGGTCCGGAGCGCAAACGGAATTTCGTTCACGAACACTGCATGGCTGATACGCCACGGCATCAACACTTCGATTCCGCGCGCCAGAACTGGTCCGCCATACCTCGGCCACACAATTTCAGCCAAATATTCGCTCCGGGCTCCCTCGCGGAATCCGTCCCCACCACGCGGCAGAGCCCCTTCCGGAACGCGAACCCCTGGACACTACGCCGCGCCGCCTGCTGTCACGACATGCCGGCGGCGCCCTCGACGTTGGCTGGCATCCGCCCGGCTAATCCAGGTAACTACCTGCGAAGCGTGGCCGAGGCCCCGGCGGCCGCGCCCTGCTCGCTGCTGGGTTGCGCAGTGCTGTCGGGGAGGCGGTTCAGGGGCCTCGAAGACGGTGCCGGTGATCTCGGGGCGCGTGCCACTCGTTGCCCCAGGGGCAGCAGCCAGTGGCGCCCCGGTGATCAGGCGAAGAGCTGGCCCAGCCAGGAGGGGTCCGGGCGCGGAGTGAACCAGTAGCCGCCGCCGGTGGTCAGGAGGTAGTCGGCCAGGGCTTCACCTGCCAGCCGGTGCTGGACCGCCGTGAAGCCGTTGGCGAGGCTGCGCTGGTAGCAGATGAAGACCAGTCCGTGGCCGTCCGAGGGGGCGGCCGAGGAGTAGCTGCGGCGTACGAGGGGCGCGGGGGTGCCGTGCTGGGCGGCAGGGTTGGCCAGTCGGACGTGGGCGTCCAGCGGAGTGGTGCGGCCGAGTGGGTCGGCGGTGAAGTCCGGGCGGGCGTCGGCCGAGCGGCCGTCGAGCCAGGTGCCGTCGGGGCGGCGGCCGATGATCCGGTCCCGGTCGGTCTGCCGGTGGTCTTTCCAGCGTTCGATGGCCAGCCGGATCCGCCGCACCACTTGGTAACTGCCGCCCACGGCCCAGCCGGGTTCCCCGTCGCCGGGGGCGACCAGCGCGGCATCGGCGAGCTGAGCGGAGGTGCCTGGGTTGCCCAGGCCTTCTGTGTAGCCCAAGCCGTTGCGGCTGGCCGGACGGCCGTAAGCCATGTGGTTGTCGTCGCGCCGCATCAGCGCGCGCCAGCGTGGTGCCCAGTCCGGCACGACCGCTCTCAGCGCGCGCTCACCCGCTTCCACCTTGGCGGCGGTGGGCGCGGCCACGTAGAGCAGGATGTCACCATGGGTCGCCCCGGGATCCAGCAGATCCCCGGGAAAAGTCGGCATCCTGGTGAGGTTCCTGGGGCGCCGCCCGGCCAGCCCCACCGCGTCGAAGAAGGACGCTGCAAGCCCCAGGCCGAACTCCGCAATTCCGCCAGGTCCTCCGACTGCTGTGTAGAGTCTGCGGAGGCCGGCAGCCGCGGCGGCACGGTCACCGCGAACACCCACGACAACACCGCGGGCATCGTCCTGCTGAACCGGGTCGCCGAGCACACCGGCCACAGCGTCCGCAAAGCCCTGGTCGACCAGGGCTTCAAGAACCAGGTCGTCGCGCACGGCGCCGGCCTGGGCATCGACGTCGAAATCGTCGCCCGCAACCCGCAGGACAAGGGGTTCGTGCCACAGCCCAAGCGCTGGAGGGTCGAGCAGACCTACGGAATCCTGATACTGCACCGGCGTCTGGTCCGCGACTACGAACACCGCCCCTCCTCCTCCGCCTCCCGCGTCTACTGGGCGATGACCCACGTCATGACCCGCCGCCTCACCGGCGCGAACGCCCCCACCTGGCGCACGGCGCAGGAGGCGGCAGCGTGAACATCCAGCCCCTGCTCGACGCCTTGGACCTCCAGGAAGACGCCGCCCGAGCCCTGGCCGACGACCTCCGCGCACAGATCGACGACCTGCAGACCCGGCTGCGGGAGGCCGAGACGCACCTGGAGCACCTCACGATCACCCGCAAGATCCTCACCGGCCTTGCCGACCGGCTCCCGGCCGTCGCGCCGGACCTGCCCGACCACCCGGACTACCCCCGCATCCTCACCGCCTTCAACCACGCCACCGGCCCGCTACGGGCCAAGGACGTCTGCGCAGCCCTCGGCCACGAGCTGGAGCCCAAGAACGTTGAAGGCACCCGCGCCAAGCTCAAACGCCTGGTCAAACTCGGGATCCTCACCGAGGCCGACACCGGCAACTTCACCCGGAAGCAATAGCCGACGGAACCTCCACCAGCGGCCTTGCCGCAACCTCAGCCAGAAACAGACATCACCTTACAAACCGCCCACTCAGGCCGTCGGCGCCGGGACGCTGCGGTAGCGCAGGCCGCTGTCGCTGCCGCGCAGGGTCTCCCGGGTGAAGACCCGGGCCGACGGGCCCGGGCCGAAGTCGACGATCCGGTCGGGCCGGCTGCCGTCGAGGGCCGCGCGGACCGTGCCGGGCCAGTCCAATGGGCGGCTGATCGAGTAGGCGAGGAGGTCCGGCAGCAGGTCGTCACGGTCCTGGAGGTTGACCGGCGGGTCGGCGACGTACACCGGCACGGCGAGCCGGTCACCGGTCAGCGGGGAGGTCATGAGGTGCCGGTCCGCCAGTGCCGCGCGCACCGCCGGTTCCAGCAGCGGTGTGTGGAACGGGGCGGTGCTGCGCAGGTACGTCCAGCGCACCCCGGGCTCGGCCAGCCGCCGCGCGTGGCGCACCCGCAGTCCGGCGAGGTCGTCCGGGCGGCCGGCGAGCACGTGTGAGCGGCCGGAGTTGGCGAGCGCCAGGTGCACGGGTGAGCCCGCGACCAGGTCCCGTACTTCCGCGGTCGGCATGCCCGTCACAGCCGCCATCGGTGTGGCCGGGCCCGGGGACGGCGGGGCCGGTTGATGGCAGTGGATCAGCGTGAGGGCGGTCATCGCGATCAGGTCGTGGGACAGCGCCGTGTGCTCACGGCGGCTGGTCGTGCGCATCCCGGCGACCATCGCGCCGGTCAGGCCCAGGCTGTGGCCGATGGCAGCCACCGGTGCGGGCCGGTCGGCGCCGGCGCCGCCGATCGGCGGTTGCAGCAGGCACAGTTGGTAGATGAGTGCGCACAGACCGTCCACAATGGAGTGGTCCAGGGCGCCGGCGTCCGGTTCCGTCCCTCGCAGCCAGGCGGCCAGCGGGATGCCGCCGGGCAGTTCACGGCGGTACGCGTCCGCGCCCACGTGGTCCAGCGCGCGGGCCACCGCGTCGGCCGCGGCGGTGAAATAGGGGGCGTTCTGCGGCCGCGCGTACAGCGCTCGCAGTGCGGCCAGCGGCGGCCCCTGTATCCCCGCCATGCCGCTGAACAGATACATGATTCGCACGTGTGTGGTCCCGGTGGTCGGCTGCTACCGGCCGTCGGCCGGCGCCGGCAGGATCGTGGGGAGGGTGGCCACCTCGTCGACGAGGAGGCGCGCGGCCTGCTGTTCGAGCTGCCGCAGGTGGGCCAGGCCCCGGCGGATGCGGTCCGCCGGGGGTCCGGGCAGCCCGGCCTGGAAGGCGGTGGCCCGGTCCGACAGGCCGGTGGCCAGTCGCGCGATGCGGTCGTACGCGGTGCGCACCGGCTCGCCGTGCCCGGTGTGCTCGAGGAACCGGCGGAACAGCGTCCGCGAACCGGCCAGCAGCGCCAGGCTGTTGATGCCGGGCGCACGGTAGGCGGCGGCCGACCTGCGCTCCAGGACGAGATTGTCGGCGATGACGTCGTACAGCTCGAATCCGTCGCGGAAGCCGTCGGCGAACTCGCGGTACGCGGCCTCGAAGCCGTCCCGGTCGGGCTCGGACACCTGGCGGACCGTCACACAGCCCAGGAACCAGCGGTCGGGCTCGCGGGCATAGCCCTCACGCAGCACGTCCCAGTCCACGGTCAGTCAGTCGGGTAGCCCGAGGGGATCTCACCCTCGGGCTCCCACAGATCCGTACGTGACAGTCTCCCGTCATACGGCTCTTGTCGTTCTCGTCACGTGACAGCCGGTTTCACCCAGGTCCAGTGCGCGAAGTACCGAGGCTGCCGAGCAATCGCGTCGCGCATCGCGCGGACGGCCTTCTTCCAGCTCCGCAGTCTCTTGTACTTGTTCATGATCCACCGCAGTAGGTAGGTGTTGATGCGGTGGAGCAAGGGCGCCAGCCCTTGGCGGTAGAAGGACCCGTAATAGGCCATCCACCCCCGCACGATCGGGTTGATCCACCGTGCGAGGTCCGCTTCCGAGCTGGAGACGCGCAGGTGCAGCCGCCAGGACCGCACTGTCGCGCCCATCTTCTTCAGGGCCTCCTTGCTGACCGCCGGCTGGAACCCGGTGAACTGCACCCCGTCCTTCCGGCGCGCCTTGCGCGGACGGAAGGTGAACCCCAGGAACGTGAACGCCACCTGCGTGAAGTCCCCGCGCCGGTTGCTGTCCTTGCAGTACACCACCTTCGTCTTGTCCGCGTGCAGCTCCAGTCCGACCTGGGCCATCCGCTCGTGCAGGGCCGCCAGGACACGCCTGGCCTGCCCCTCGGTGACGCAGTGGATCACTGCGTCGTCCGCGTAGCGTTCGAAGGCGACCGCGGGGAACTCCCGGGTCAGCCACGTATCGAACGCATAATGCATGAACAGGTTCGCCAGGACGGGTGAGACCGATGATCCCTGTGGGGTTCCCCGGTCTCTCGCCTGCAAGGTCCCGTCAGGCAGGTGCAGCGGAGCGGCCAGCCACCGCTTCACATACAGCACGACCCAGCGGGCATCGGTGTGCGCCTCGACGGCCTTGACGACCAAGTCCCACCGCACGCTGTCGAAGAACTTCCGGATGTCGAGATCGATCACCCAGTTGTACTCCCAGCAACGTCGTCGGCAGACCTCGACCGCGTCCAGCGCCGAGCGGTTCGGGCGGTAGCCGTAGGAGTCAGGATGGAACACCGGCTCCACCCGTCTCTCCAGATGCGCGGCTACCACCGTCTGCGCCACCCGATCGGCGACAGTGGGCACTCCGAGCACACGGACACCAGCAGCACCATGCGCTTTCGGGATCTCCACCGCCTTGACCGGAGGCGGGAAGTAGGTCCCCGAGGACATCCGGTTCCAGACCTTGTACAGGTTTCCCCGCAGATCCTTCTCGAACTCCTCGATCGACTGCCCGTCCACCCCCGGCCCTCCCTGATTGCCCTTCACCTTCAACCAGGCGTCCCACACCTCCTGCTTGGAGATGTCGAACGGCTTGCCAGATACTTTCAGCTGGTCCATCGGGCTCCTCCCAGAGCTCTGGTTGACCAAACGAACAACAGCCACGAACGACCCGGCCCCTTCGCTCCGCCCCCATTGCAGGGGCATCACCGCTACTACGCGCCGGTCCGCCAGCGCATCCGGCCCGGTACTCGAAGTCCCTACGGGGTATTCCCGGCTCGGGCACTCCCGGTCGGCCGCGCTGCTGCACGCGACCACGCCAGATGCGCCTTCCCACATTCCGTGCGAGAGCGGCAGACCACGCTCACGCCGTCTTCATGCCGGACGCCGCCTGGCCAGTCGGCGGGCTCCCGCCAGGCTTGTCCCCGAACACTGCCGAATCGCCCGGGTTTCGACGCCTTCTGACTACATTTCGACACTTCAACAACGGTCGTCTTCGCGGTCCCCACCTGACGCCTCCTGGGCGCCTTTTCCGCATCGCTCACCACGACGGTCTTCAGCCAACGCAGCATGCGGTGGTTTGGAGCCTCCCCCCGCAGAGCGACTCCGAGGGGCCTTCCCTCATCTCTCACACAGCACCGCATCAAGGTGCTCGATCTCCTACATCACGGGCATCCTCTCTGCGTTCGTGGCACACCGGCAGCTGTAGTTCTTGATCCCTGCGGTATCGCTGCTGGTCAGCCGACGCCGGGGGTGCCCGCGGGCATGGGTACGGCCACCGTGATCATGGCGGTTTGTGAAGACTCGTCAGAACCAGGTGGCCGTGGAGGCCACGATAGCCGAGCAGGCATGGGTGACGGCGCTGGGGGCGGTGACCTCCAAGATCGCGGACTGTTTTGAGCGACCGGGGCCGCGCGGCCTGGCCCGGGAAATGTGCGAGGCGATGCTGATGGAGCTGGACACCCGCAACTGCTGGACCCTGGCCGAGGCGCTCGGGCATCGCGGTCCGCACCGGCTGCAGCACTTTCTGTCCCGCGCCGTCATCGACCACGACCTGGCCCGGGACCGCATCGCGACCTGGACCGCGAGTGAGCTCGCGGATCCCCAAGCGGTGTTGATCGTGGACGAGACCGGCGACGAGAAGTCCTCCACCGACTGCGTCGGCGCCGCCCACCAGTACTCCGGGGCACTCGGCGGGATCGGCCTGTGCCAGGTCGCCGTCCACCTCACCTACGCCTCCCCGCACGGACACGCCCCCATCGACCGGATCCTGTACTTCGGCAGGCAATGGGCCGCCGACGAAGAACGCCGCCTGCTCACCCACGTGCCCGACGAGATCATCTTCGCCACCAAGCCCCAGCTCGCCGCCGTCATGCTCCAGCGCGCCCGCGATCTGGGCATACCGGCCCGGTGGCTGGCCGGCGACGAGGTCTACGGCAGCCGCGAACTGCGACAGGCCGCCCGCGGCCTCGGCTTCGACTACGCCCTCGCGGTCCGCGCCGACCACCGCGTGGACACCCGGATCGGCCGCCTGACCGTTACCGACCTGGCCACCCGCGTCCCGAAGACGAACTGGATGCGGATGCGCACCGGCCACGGCCTCAAGGGCGACCGCCACTACGACTGGGCCATGCTCGACATCCACCCCGACGACACCCCCGACGGCAACGAGCCCGGACACTCCCTCGTCCTGGTCCGCCGCCACCGCTACACCCGCGAACTCTCCTACTACCGCTGCCACTCGGCCACGCCGGTCACCCTGGCCGATCTTGTGGGCGTGGTGTGCTGCCGGTGGCGGGTGGAGGTGCGCCACTCGGAGTGCACCCCATGTCCGGTGGTTTCTTCATGGGGCCTCCTTGTCGGGTTGTTGGGGGCGGACGGGTGCCTGCCATCGCTGGCGTGCGTGGTGGCCGCGGGGGAGCGAGCGCAGTTCGCGGAGTCTGCGCAGTTCGTCGGCGTCGGCGCTGATGATCCAAGAGCGGGCGCCAGGGGGCTTCGCGGCGGTGAGCCAGCCGCGGTAGATCCAGGTGAAGACGGTGTCGGTGGGCATGGCGAGTTCGTCTGCGAGGGTTCGGACGGTCCACTGGTCCGGGCCAGGCTCGGGGGCTGGGCTGCGGCGGCGGCCGGGAGTGCGGATCGCGTGCCGGGCAAGGAGCTTTCCGACCAGTTCGGTGGTGAAGCGGCTGGTCCGCTTGGGTGGGCGGAAGGCTTCGGCGTTGAGTTGGCGGGCGATCTGTCCGACGTTCAGGCCCTGGCGGGCGAGTTCATCGAGGCGTTCGAGCATCCGGGGGAAGTATGAGAGCTGGTCGTAGCGCTGGACGGGGCGGACGGCTTGGCTGTGGGTCTGATGACCGCCGGCCCAGGTGATGGTGACGTCGACCAGTTCGCTGTCGCCGACGACGGACACGGTGACGGCCTCGACCAGGATGCGCAGGAGTTCCTTGCGCTCGGCCTGGGTGACACGCGGGTCCGACCACAAGCCGGGCAGATCTGCGGCCAGGCGCCGGATGACGTGCCGTTCGGTGTCGTCGAGCCGGGCGGGACGTGCCTCGGTGAAGCGGGCGTACTCGTCCTCCAGTCGGGCCTGATCGGCAAGTGCCTCCTCCCAGTCCTTCTCCAGCTGGCGTACGACGAGGCGGTTCTCGGGTTCCGCGAGCTGGTACTGGCGTCGGGCGCGGTCAGCGGTGATGCGGGTCCGCTCCAGGCGCTGGCGCCACAGGGTGTCGAGGACGGCGCGCTCGGCCTCGGCCTGCTCGGCGGCTTTGAGGGAGACCTCCAAAGCAGCGGGGGCGACGGCTTCCATGAGCTGGGCCGTGATGTGGCGGTCCAGGACGGGCCCGGCGACGGTCTGGCAGCGTTCGCCGGTTCCGTAGTTGACGGGGAAGAAGGCGCACGAGTAGTTGTGCGTGACCGGATGGGCCGCGTGGTGGTGGTAGTGCGAGGCCATGCGGTGGCCGCACTTGCCGCAGCGCAGCAGCCCGGCGAGCAGGGCCGCTCCGCCCCGCGGCGTCCCGGAATGCGTCGAGGTCTGCCGGTTGGCGTCCAGCCGGGCCAGGTTCGCGTGGTACTGCTCGGCGGTGATGTAGGCGGGCAGCCGGTCGGGCAGCAGTACGTGCCACTGGTCCATCGCAGTCACCACCCGCCCGGTCGAGGGCCGTCCCGGCTTCTTGCGGCGCGTCTCGGTCTGCCTGCGCCCATAGGCGTAGTACCCGGCATAGACCGGGTTGTGCAGCATGATCTGCAGAGTCTCGCGGGTGGGGCGGCGCCAGGTCAGGTCGCCCTTGTCGAGGCCGGACGCGGAACGGACCGGCATCTGGACGCCGTGCGCGACGAGGTGGCGCAGGACGCCGTTGATGGTGCCGACGCGGGCGAAGGTGTCGAAGATCAGCCGGACCACGGTGCGGGCCTGCTCGTCGGGTTCCAGGACGGTCTCGCCTGAGGGCCGGCGCCAGTAGCCGATCGGCGGGCGCAGGGCGAGCTCACCTCGTTCTGCCTTCGCACGCTTCCCGCCCTCCATACGCTGGCGGATGAGGTAGAGCTCGGCCTCCGGCATGGTGCCCTTCAGGCCGAGCAGCAGTCTGTCGTTGTAGTAGGACGGGTCGTAGACGCCGTCGAGGTCGGCCAGCAGGGCGCCAGAGAGCGAGCACAGCTCGATCAGCTGGTGCCAGTCGCGGCCGGTGCGGGCAAGCCGGGACATCTCGATTCCCAGCACCAGGCCGACCCGGCCCATGGTCACCTCGGTGACCAGCTTCGCGAAGCCTGGCCGCGTGTCGGCCGTGGCCGCGGACTGCCCGAGGTCGTCGTCGATCAGCTCGACCCGCGAGCGGGCCCATCCCAGCGCGACCGCCCGCTCCACCAACCGGTACTGCAGGCGCGTCGACTCCGAGTGCTCGATCACCTGCTGCCGACTGGACTGCCGCACGTAGACCAGGGCGGTGCGGTCCCGGTGCTCAGCCCGGATCTTGTCCTGCGACTGGCCCCACGGAAGAAGGAAGGAGCCGCTCACTCTTCCCGCTCCTCTCCCGGCGTTCGGAACTCGCCGCCCGGCTCGCCCACGCCGCCAGCATCCGCACGGCCAACGCCCGCCTGTCCGCGGGAAGCGCCGTCCACACCAAGCTCAAGGGGGAGGTCCGTCAGGCCCGGACACCGGTCGTCACCCCCCGCCATATCCACACGGCCCCGCAGCCGCGTCACCAACTCGCCCAGCCGCAGCAGGGCCTCTACCTGGAGTATCGCCAACCCACAGGAACTCGAACCGCCTTCGGGTGCTTTACGGGTGGCGGACTGAGGAAGACTTCCAGCTGACAAAGGGCGTCTGCGGCCTCGACCAGGGCCAGACCACCTGCTGGAACTCCTGGATGCGCTGGACCCTGATCAGCATGCTCGCCGCAGCCGTCCTCGCGATCGCCCGCGCCCGCACTGCCACCATGGCCACCACCGGCGGCGAACTCGCCCCAGCCAGCGGCCGCGAACTGCTCCGCCTGCTACGGATCACTGCCCTGCCCCACCCCCGACGCGACCGCGACCACCTCCTGCACTGGTCCGCCTGGCGCCGCCACCACCAACACCAAGCCGCCCAGGCCCACCAAAGATGGAACAACATCACCGCCGCTGCGACGACCTGACCAGCAGCGATACCTCACCGATCAAGAACTACAGCTGCCGTGTCAGTGCGAAGTACTCGTGGTCGTCGGCGACGTTGTCGACCAGCAGTACCTGAGTGCTGCTCGCCCCGCAGACGAGGAACGAGTGCAGCAGCCCGTACTCCTCGGGGAGCGTGCCGACGCGGCGCATGAAGTCCATCCAGTACGGGAAATGGTGCCGGGGCGCGTAGAAGAGCACGGGCTGTCCGGCGGCCAGGTACTGGGTGAGGCCCGACTCCAACCGGGGGAGGCCCGACTCCAACCGGGCCAGGTCGTCCGCGGCTCCGGCCGGCAGCACCTCGAACCCCAGCAGGCGCAGGTCGTCGTCGGTCACGTACGGGGTCTCGAACGCCCAGCGGTCCCGGCCGCCCAGGTAGCAGTGGCGGTGGATGGCCGAGGTGGAGCCCAGCGCCCCGTACATCAGCAGGTCGGACCACGGTGTCAGGCCGCCGACGTACGCCAGGAGCTGGGTCTTTCGACAGTGCAGGTGGTTGTTCGGGTCCTGGGTGCGAATCCGCTCCACACCCGGCAGCTTGGTCATCTCGTCGACGGACAACAGCGTCGACCTCCGTTCGGCGATGCACGCGGCAGGGACGAGCAGGCGTGGCCGCGGAACCTGGTCGGTGGACGTGCTCCACGGCGACGCAGAGGCCGTTCAACCGTGCGCCTGTTGCGCTGCTTCGACGGCGACTCTGCTGGGAACCGATCAATAAAGATCATATCTTTTCTCGCTCGACCCGCTGCATCATGACATCCATGCGTCACTCGGTCAACAAAGGTCTCACCATTGACAGTTGACGCACCGACAGCCCATCTGCACCACCCCCGTCGACGGGGCGGGCACCGTTCCGAGCGGCGGGAAGACGCGGTCCGTAACGGCCTGCTCCTCACCACGCGGGCGTCCGCCGGACCCTCGTCGACACCACTGGCCTCACAACGGTGGCGGTGTTCACGGCGCGCGGGCGTACCACGTGTGAGGCCGCCAAGAGCCGGTCCCGAGACCGCCCCCAGCACCGGAAGGCCACGCGAACGATGCCCGACCGCCCGCCTGGATCGCAGCAGGGCAAACCGGAGGCGCACCACCCGGAGTCCGCGAGTTCCGCCTCGACAGTGCCCTGAAGGCCGGGATGCCGCCACGCCGCAGTGGCATGCTGGGGTGATGAGCCTCGTTCCCGGTGCCGAGTCCGGCGCCGCCGCGCTCCCGGATCTCGTCTCGGAGCTGAACTCGGTACGGGTCAACGGTCTGTTACGGCTGCGCAGGCTGCAGTTGCCGGCGCTCCGCTCGGCGGCGGTCGCCTGCGGATTCGCCTCGGACCACGAGGTGCCTCCGGAAGCGGTGGAGAAGCTGCTGGGCGCGGCAGTCGGTGAACTGAGCGGGGAAGCGCTGCGCCGCGCGGCCGAGTTCACCTTCGGTGTGGGGCACGGCACCAAGGACTGGTACGCGCAGGACCGGCGGCGGGAGGCCGCCAGGTGCTTCGGCGTCGGCACCGAGCACTTTCGCAAACATCAGGAAAAGCTGGTCGTCGAGCAGACGGCGGAGGCCGTTCTCAGCCTGTGCCGGGCCCACCGGGCCACGGCCACGCAGCAGCCGTCGAGCCGCCCGCCTTTGTCACCGCAGACCGTGCGGGTCGGCTTCGCGCACGGCACCGTCCCGCTCACCGTGCACACCACCTCCATCGAACTGCTCAGCGGCATCGACGTGTTGGTGGCATCGGAGAACACCTACCTGGAGATGTCCCGCACCTTCCGTCCCACGACCTCCGGCAGTCTGCGCCGGGCGGGGGCCCGGCGGGACGCGGCGGGCGGGATCCTTGAGGACCTGGTGGCGGCGGAACTCCACAACTGGCTGGTCAGATTCGCCTCACCGGGCCTGCCGGTCGCTCCCGGCACGGTGGTGGCCACCACGTCCGGCGCCCTCGCCGCCCGCTCGGTCCGCCGGATCTACCACGCGGCGGTCGTCACCCCGCGCGCCGGCGAAGGATACGAGGTCCCGCCCGGAGCGGTGGAGACTGCCGTGACCCGGGTCTTCACGTGTGCGGCGGCCGAACAGAACGCGTTCGAACCGCCGTTGCGCTCGCTGTGCCTGCCGTTGCTCGGGGCCGGCCGTGGCGGGCTGGCGCCGGAGGACAGCCTCCGCAGAATGCTCGCCGCGTTGGGCCCGGCGCTTGCCGAAAACCCGTCCTGGGATGTCCACCTGGTCACGCGCCGCTGGGAGAACGCCGGCCTGGTCGTTGATGTCCTGGCCGGGTACGGGCCGTCGCCGGGCCGCTGACCGCGCCGGCTCCCGCTTCGCACAGCATCGCTGTCCGCACCTGCACCCGGTCGCTGCCCGGATGCCGTCCCCGACCGGCCCGGACGGTACCCGGTGCCGTACCGCCGTCCCGGGCAAAAGACTCAAGGGGGACGCACGGCCCCCGTGACGAGGGGACAAGGCCATGGGAGAGGGTACGGCGGCCCTGGTGGTGGGCTCGGTCGGAATCATCGGGACCCTGGCGTCGGCGCTGCTGACGTACCGCCAGGCCGAGCGGACGCACCGTGCGGACCGGGACCACAGCGACCTGCGGTCGGCGGAACGCGAGCGCCACCGCCTACGCGAGGTGCGTACCGCACAGTACGCGGAGCTGAATGCTGCGGCCCGGCAGTATCTGACCGCGCTGTCCGACTACTGCCACGTGCTGCGGCGCGGCGCCGACCCGGGCGAAGCGGCCAATGTGCTGCACACCGTGCGGGCCGCGTACCGGAACACCTACGCGCAGGCGCAGATGACCGTGCCCGCACCCGTCCTTGAAGCCCTGCGGACAGCCAACCGGACACTCGGGGCGCTCTACGGCTCACTGATGCGGCTCACACCGGATCCGGACGGCACGGCCGTCGAGGCCGCCGAGGCGGAGATCCGGCGGTGCTGGACACGCCTCACCGAGCTGCGCACCAGCCTGCGTTCCGACCTGGGGCTGGTCCCGGGGCTGGAGCCGGGCCCGGGTCCTGGACTGGAACCCGGCCCGGGGATCGCCGCTCCGGCCCGCTGACCGCACGGGCCGGCTCGACACCGTACGCGCTCAACCCGCCGGGACGAGCGCGTAGCTGGCGCTCTTGCGGTCGGGCAGGCCCACGGTGACCTGCGAACCGTGGATCGTGTACGTGTAGCCCTGGTTCCGCGCGACGTAGCCGGTGGCGGTGCGCTCGGCGAGCACCGTGATGCTGCCGAGCTGCGGCTTGTCGCGTACCTCGCCGTGGTAGTAGATGGCGCCGTCGCTGGTCGTGCACAAGGTGATGTCGTGCAGCCGGGTGAGGTAGTGGTGCAGGAGGATCGCTCCCTGCCGCCGGTCGGCAGGCAGGTGGGAGGTCACCGTCGTGGGGCAGGCTGTCACCGACGGCGGTGCCGACGGGGGCGCCTCTTGCCGCGTGGAGGTCTGCCGCTGGTGGTGCTCAAACCACACGGTGCCCGTGCCTCCGGCGGCCAGCAGGACCAGCGGCACCAGCACCCAGGCCGCCACGTTGCGCTTGCGCTTCGGAGGGGGCTGCGGCAGCGGGTGGAACTTCTGGGGCGCGCGCGGCGCTGTCGTCGGCGCCGGCCGCGTGCCCTGCGGCACGACCAGGGTCTGCGGGGTGCGGACGCGCCCGCGGGTGGGCGCCGCGGCGCCCGGTGAAGGGACGGGATTCGGCGCGATGGCCGCGGCCGGTCCCCCGGTGAGAGTTACTGTTTGCCGCGCCGACCTCGCGTACGCGTCGCGGTGCTCCTGCGCGTGCGCGTCCAGCACGGCGAGCGCTCGCTGCCGGTAGCCGCTGCCGCTGATGAACGCACTGGTCAAAGCCGCGACCCACTCGTTGGCAGTGGGTCTGGTGTCGGTGGCGCGCGGGTCGTCCAGTGCCCGTCCGAAGAGCCGGCGCAGCCCTGGGTCGAGGCCGGGCGGGAAGGCCGCCGGCTTCGGCCAGCTACCGTCATTCCGGTACGCCAGCCTTCCCGGGTTGAGGAACAGCCCTCGGTACAGGGCGAGGGCCAGCGCGTAGCGGTCGCTGTACTGGTCGTGCGCCGGGATCTCCTTGCGGACCGTGCGCGGATCCTCCCAGCCGATGGTGACCACGCCCTTCGTGGGGGCCGGGTGGAAGGGCTGGAGACCGTCGCAGTCGATCAGGTACACCTGCGGCGGGTCGGCGCTCCACACGATGTTCTTCGCGGACACGTCGCCGTGCACCAGGTGCTGCGACTGCAGGTAACCGATGATGTTGCACAGCCGGATCAGTACGCCGACACGCACCTTGGCATCCGGGGGCGGTGGGACGGACCGCGCCAGGGTGAGGAAGTCCAGCGTCCTGGCCGGGCGCGACGGCTGCATGAATTGGGCGGGGATCAGCGGCAGGATCACCCCGTCGACCCGCCCCCGTGTGTCCTGCACCAGGTCGATCGGCCAGTTGATCGACGAACTGGGGGAGTCGGCGAACGTCCGGGACCGCTCAGCGGACTGCACGATGTCCAGACCGATCCGCTGGAGTTTGCCCAGCCGGGCGGCTGTCTCCCGTCCGCCCGGCTTCTCGTACTTCTTGTAGACGCGGGCATTGCCGCGCGCGTCGGTGCAGCGGTACAGCTTCGCCTCACCGCCCGAGCCGAGCAAGTCGTCCGAGACCGCATAGCGCAGTCCCGTCGTACCGGTCAGTTGTTTCATCCGCCGGCTCCCGGATCCGGGTCGGCCACGGCCTGCGTCCCCGACTCCGCGGGGGTCACGTCCGGGGCGGACGGTACCGGGCCACGGACCCTGCCGGCTGCCGCGCCGGCCGCTGCCGCGGACTGCCCGGTGGACCAGGCGACCAGCGCCGTACGGTCGTCGTGCGAGCCCTGACGGCGGTAACGCAGCGCGTCCAGCATCCGGGCCGGGCCACAGGGCCGCTCCCAGTTGGACGCAAGCCAACGGCGGACGGCCGAGGAGTCGAAGACGTCGGTGGCCAGCCCGTCGGTGGCCAGAACGACCGCGTCCACTCCGGTCAGCGGGAACTCGGTGTACTCGATCAGGGACTCCGGCGCCGGATGAGGCAGCGAGGCGAGGACGACGTTGGCCGGACCGTCGCCGCGCTCGAACACCTCGGCGTATGCGTCGCCGCTGAGCGTGAAGGCGTTGCCGTCGCCGACCCGCAGGAAGTGGGCGGCCGGGTCGTCGGCGGTGCCGGGGCCGGTGAGCGGCAGCAGGCACAGCAGTACGGTGCAGGCCAGGTCGCGGTCGCTCAGGTCGGGCTCGGCATCGTTGCGGTACTGCAATGCGCGGAAGTTGGCGCCCACCAGCGCCTCGCGCAGCGCGGCCTCCGCCCCGGCGGCCAACTGCTCGGCGCTGACGGCGGCCAGTGCCTCGCAGGCGTAGGCGGCCAAAAACGCCGAGCCGATCTGGGATGTGGTGGGCCGCGAGCCGAGGCCGTCGCAGACCGCGAGCACCAGGGCGGACCCGTCGTCCGCGAGGGCATAGCGGTAGACGTCCTGACCGGTCGTCCCCTCCTTGAGGTGCCCGAGGCCGGTCGTGCTCGCCCCTGCCAGCCAACGCCCGCCCAGCAGGCCGGCGTCCACCCGCACACTCGGCAGCCCGGTGGCCAGCGGTGCCAGCCGTGGCACGACCTGTCCCGGGACGTGGCCCACGCGCGGGGCGGCGGTGGGCAGTTCGGCGAATACGCTGCCGACGTCCGGTGGCAGGGCCGGTCTGGCCTCGGCAGGCGACGGCGATCCCGGAACCGGTGAACCGCCGTCGCGCGGGGCAGTGCCGGGATCCGGCGGTCCGGCGGCGGCCGGCGCGGCATCGGCGGACTCCGTCGCGGCGGTACCCGGCGTGCGCGTCCGCGTCCACGACAAGCCGAACGGCGACATCAGGACTGCCTGACGGGCAGTCGCGTGAAGTGGTCCGCGTCAGTCGGCACCACCAGGCCGGCCGAGGCGCCCGACTGGATGGTGCCGGACGTCATCCGGATGCTCCGCAGGATTGTGTGCAGGATCTCCCGGACCGCCACGGCCGGGTCGACGTCCCGGGAGAAGAACGCGTTGCCGGTGGACACCTGCGCTATGACGTCCCGGTTCGCATCGCCGAAGCCGAAACTCACTACCTGCGCCCCGTACTTGTCCTGCTTGTCGGTCAGCCTGGCGAACTCGTCGCCCCAGTGCTGGTAGGCGTTGTGCTCGCCGTCGCTGATGAAAAAGACGACTGGCTGGTGGTAGCTGGTGCCCCTGGGGTACGCCTGGATGCCGCTGATGATCGTCTCGCGGGCCATCCGCAGTCCCTCGGTGAAGTTGGTGCCGCCCTGGACCGTGAGGAACGGCAGTTGGGCCTGCGCAATGTCGCACAGCGGCAGCACGCAGGTGGCCGAGTCGGAGAACGTGACCACCGCCACCCGCGCCACTTCGCCGGTTGTCGGGTCGTCGATGATCGCCTGCTGCATCGCCGGCAGCGCCTTGTTGATCTCGGCCAGCGGCTGCCCGCTCATCGACAGCGACACGTCGACGACCAGGATCACCGGGAAGATCGCGAACTTTTCGCCCTCTGTGAATGCTGACATGGGTACCTCCGGGGCTTGTGCTGGGATACGCGGAACGGAAACTGAGGGAATTGTGCGCCGCGGGTGATGCGGGTGTGTGAATGAACCGTCAGTGTCGCCTGTGGCGAGAGCGCGCAGTGCTGCCGTATGGGTCGGAAAAAGCGTCCGGAAGAATGTGCCGGAAGGCGAAGTCGAATGCATGCTGCGGATCCGGCGCTCCGGCGGCGTGCCGATGGACTCCCCCCTCTGCGCCAGGTGTGCCGAATCCGATGATGCCATTGGCGAAAAGTCGTCGGGAGCCCGGAATTCTCCCGTACCCGGGACTTGCCCGACGCGTACCCGGCTCTCACCCGGCCGGCATCCGGATCCGGCGGTTGCGGCGCGGTCCGTATGCGGGTGGCTCAGCTGGGCGGCGCACCCACGTGCACGTCGTAGCGGTACAGCGTCTGCTCCAGCCAGTGCAGACCGGCCTGGTCGTCGAGGTCGATCGACGGTTTGGGCAGTCGGCGCAGGACGGCGGACCGCGGTGCGGGCTCGGGCTGCCCGCCTTCCCGCGATTCCCCCTCGTCCTGCCCAGGCCAGGAGCATCCGAGGCGGTCGGCGAACAGGACCAGCGCGGGCCACGGCCCGTCCCGCTTGGACGGCCAGACCAGGCCCTGGGCCCATTCGGCCTGCGACCGTATCCAGTGGCCCCACCGGCGTGTGAAGGGGTACTCCGGTGCCTCGGCGTGCACCAGCCAAGCATCCTGCCGGACGGCGACCCGCGCGGGCTCGTCCATCAGCGACAACAGCCTGACCGCGGTGAGGAGTTCGAGTTCCGTCACGCACCGGCCCGCCAGCGCCTTGTACGGCAGTACCCGCGGATTGCCCTCGACGTCGAACGGCAGGTCGCGCAGCACCGTCTCGGCCAAAGCGGTCTCCACCCGCGGCGCTGCGTAGAGGTACGCGTAGGGATCGTTCTCGGTGGCGTCGAACCGCGAGCCGCCGAAGTGCGGGTCGCACAGGGTCGGGTTGAACGCCGTCGCGGAGTACTTTCGCTGGTGGACCCGGAAGAGACGGGTGCCCGGCTGCCACTCCACCGACTCCGGCGTCCGGAAGGTCTTCTCCGGCAGCCGCTGGCCTCTTCCCATCAGTACCCCTCGCCCACCGCTCGTGCCACGGCGATCAGTTCGTCGTCCGGTACCCGGCCCAGCGCGTACGCGGGCGGTGTGTCCAGCCAGTGGTTCCGCCCGAGCCACCAGTCCGCGACGCCCCATGGATCCAAGTCCGCCCGCAGCTCCTCGTTGATGGAGAGCACGACCGGCAGCGGTATCCCGTCATCGCCGAACTGGAAAGTGGGCAGCCGCACTTCGCCCGCCCTGTCGGTCAGCCGGATGAGATACCGGTGCCACGGATCCTGGCCGAGGAGCAGTTCCACCTGCTCCTGCGAAAGCGACGCCTCGGACAGCAGCCGTGCGCGGATCCGCTCCCAGGGTGTGGCCCCGGCGGCTGGTCGTGGCGGCTGCGCGGGGACCGGCCGCCCCGCCGCCGGCACGCCCGCGACCGGTCCCTGGTAGCCGAAGCGTGCCGCCAACTCCCGCAGCGCGCTGCGATCGAGCTCCGCCGTGGCCGGGCTCAGCCGGAGCCTGTCCCGGTCGGCGCTCGACAACTTGCCGCTCAGGTGCAGGGCGACAGCCTCGCCGACGGCGTCGGCCTCCTGCTCGCCGGAGGCACTGGCGAACATCGCCAGCAGCCGGTCCAGTTCCATGCGGTCGGCCTCACCCAAAAGACGCCGGATCGCATCGAAATTCCTTACGAGAGCGGCCAGGACCGACAGATCGTTCGCGTCCATGTGCTCCTCCCCGGCCTCGGCGAATTCGGGACCTGACGCCAGATCGTACCGGCCTCGGTCGAGAAGAACTCAGCTTCAGTGAAATCCACGCACGCTGGGCCCGGTCCGGCTTCCGCGTCACGGACACGCCTCGCACGCGAGAGAAGTTCAGTCGGCGGGAGCACTCGTCAAAAGCCCCGTGGTGGGTTAATCTCGCTCTCCGATCGGGCCCGCCACGTTTCCGGAGGTGCCGAATGCCCGTCGCGATTCGCAGAACCGTGTTGCGGCGAGCCACAGCGGCCGGTGCCGCCCGGTGACCGTGTCCGTGAACGATCCGGGCGACGACTTCGAGCCGTTACGCCGGCTCGCCGCGCACTCGGCCGCCGGCTCGCCGGAGCAGGTCATCGCCGCACTGGAACTGGCCCAGCGACTCATCCTCCGGTCGGCGGACGGCGACGCGGCCGGGTCGGCGATCGTCACCGACGCCGCCGAGGCACTGGTTCTGCTGGACGGCGTACTGATCGCCACGGTGCCCGGCAGCGCCTTCCACCGCTGGGCGGCGCTGCTGTCCGCCCGCGCGATCCAACTGGTCTGCGGCGAGGGTACGTTGGACGCCGCGATACGGTTCTTCGGGATCGCGCTGGCAGCCGCGCCGCACTGGAGCCTGCCCGCGGGCAGCACCGATCCGGCCACCGCGACCGACGACCCGCAGGAGTGGACCGGTCACAACGTGGCGCAGTCCCGCTGCGAGCTGGCCGTTGTCCTGTGGGAGCGGTGGACGGCGGCGGCGCCCGCCGAGGCCCGGACGCAGGACCGGGACCGGGTC
Source organism: Streptomyces sp. HPF1205 (assembly GCF_020400825.1). Taxonomy (GTDB): domain Bacteria; phylum Actinomycetota; class Actinomycetes; order Streptomycetales; family Streptomycetaceae; genus Actinacidiphila. The sequence continues at coordinate 15,693 of NZ_JAINVH010000038.1, read as the reverse complement.
GTGACGCTGCTCGCCGAGGCGCTGTCCGGCCCGTACGCAGCCGAGCTGGCCGATCCGCACCTCCTGCACGCGACCCTGGGGCTGGCGCTGGCCGGGCGCTCCAGGGCCCCCGATGCCGATTCGCCGGAGCGGCTGGCGGACCGCGCCGCCGCGCTGCGCCACCTCCACAAGGCGTACCGGATGGGCGGCGCGACCGAGGAGGGTCCCGAACCGTCCGTGACCTTCAACCTGGCGATGCTGCTCTTCTTCGACCACGACGAGCGCTGTGACCCCGCGTCACCGCCGCCGGAGGACCTCGGCCGGCTGATCGCGCCCGTGCTGGCGCTGGCCGACGACCCGGGTGAGGACGGTGCCATGGCGCTGGAGCTGTGCGCGATGCTGGCGCGCGACAGGTGCGGTCACGACGGGCGTAGGGAGTACGAGTCGGCCCTCGAAGACATCTACCGGCGGCAGATAGCGCACCCCGGGACATCGCCCGGCGACGCTCGTGGTGCGCGCATGGATCTCGCCCTGCTGCTCATCGACCGCGCCGAGGCGGGCGGCGCGGGAACGGAGGCGGCGGCGGTGCATGCTCACGGGGCCCGGAAGGGAACCCCCGACCCGCAGACGGACCTCCAGGAGGCGGCAGACCACTTCGAGCGGATCGAGGCGGAGCTGCGCGGACCGACCCCGCCCGGCGAGTCGGCGTCCGACCGCCACGAGGAACGGGTCAACTGCCTCAACGTCCTGGTCGAACTGCTCAGCGCCTGGCTGCGCACCGGCGACGAGGACGACCGCCTCGACCGCCTCGTGCTGTACGGCAAGGAACTCGTCGAGACCATTCCTGCCGACGACGAGGTGCGCGGACTGATCTGCCTGAAGATCGGTGTAGCCCTGGCCCAGCGTGTGCAGCGCAGGGCCGGACCGCACCTGTACCGGCAGTGGGAACACCTGATGTCGGCCATGGTCCCCGACCCCGGACTCGCCCTGGCGAGGCTGGCACCCGGCGCCCGCGAGGACTCGGCACGGGCCATCGAACTGCTGCGCATGGGTGTCGGATTCCATCACTACCAGGACGAGTTGTACATGGCGGGCGCACAGGCGCTCAGCGTGTGCCTGCTGATCGACCACATGCTCGTCCTCCCGCACGGTGATCCGGCCGTCCTGCGGGAGGCGGTGCGCTGGACCCGGGTGGTCCTCGGGCGGGTGCCTGCCGGCTCCGACCAGTCGATGGAGGAGTACGAGTTCTTCGTCATCCACGCCCTTGCGTTTTCCGTCTGGGACGGCTCCCCGTTCACCCCGCCCACCGGTTCCAGGCGGCTCGCCGCCCTGACGATGCCCGATGTCAGCCGGCACCCGAGCATCGAGGACGGTCTTCACCTGCTGGAGCAGCTTCTGGAGGCCGCGCTCGCCCGCGGAAAGGGCCCCGACCCCGCGTACGTTCTCCTCCAGGTGATGGTCGAGTTCATCCGCGGGGAGCCTCTCACCGAGGGGTACTGCCGCGCTTGGTGGGGCCGGCTGGACAAACTGCTGCGCGCCGGGGTCGACGAACCGATTCTGCGAGTCTTGCTGAGCCTGTTCGCCGCCGGGTTCGGCACCGAACTGGTCGACCGGGGCGCGGCCGGCCCGGAAGAGCGGGCCCAGGTCGCCCGGCTCGTCGACGAGGCTTCCTCGATGGTGCCTGCGGGGAGCGAGCTGTATCACCTCGTGGCCGGGTTGCGGCGGCGGGGCGCCGGGGCGGCCGGAATGCTGAAGGCGCTGTTCGGCACCGCGGCGGGCCGGGCCTCGGGCAGTACGGACAGTGGTGCACCCCGTATGCCGTCGACCACCGCGCCCCCGCCCGATCCCACGAGCCACCACCCCCTGCCGACGCGGCGGCCGGCCGGTACCGGCAGAACGGGGACGACCAGCGCCACGGATTTCGCCTGCATCCCTGACCTCACCGGTATCGCCGACCCCGGCGACTCGGAGACTTCGGAGATCCTGCGAATCGCCGCCGTGCTGCCGGGTGACGGCTCTCCATACCCGTTCAGCGAACCGGTCGGCAGGGTGCTGGAGATTGCTGAGGAAGCCCGGGCCGCTGCCGACGAAGCCGTTGATCGCAGCGGGCGGGCCGTCGCCGTCGGGGTGACCGCCCTCGCCCGGTACGACCGTTGGATCCACGAGCGGGAGACGGAGGACCTGACGCGGGCCATAGCCGCGGCGAACGAGGCGATCAACACGGCGGGCTCCGTGGAACCCCTCGGCACCGCGCTCACCGCGCTGCGTGCCGGGATGCTGCTGGACCGGCACACCCTCCTCGGCGACCGCATGGACCTGGACGCGGCGCGCGACACCTACGCCTTCCTGCTGAGCCGCGTCGCCGACCGCAGCGAGCACCCCGGGCTCGTGGCGCTGCTGCGCCGTCGCGCGGAGGCAGCCGGGCAGCCGCGGCTGGGCGCTGTGCTGTTGGACGTACCGCCGCTGGCCGCCGGGGACTTCCAGGCCGGGGTCGCGGCAGCGGCGGCCACCGCCGCGCTGATGGCGACTCGGGCGCATCAGTACGGCGGCGCGGGTGCCCGTGCCGCGGAGACCCGCCGGATCGGCGACCGGCTGCGCGAGGTACTCCGCCGGTTGCCGGAGGGCCACCCCCGAAGGCCCGCCGCGCGCAGCGAAGTAGGCCTGGTGGGCCTCGACCTCGCGCTGGCGGCCGGTGACCGGACCGCGCTGGACGCCGCGCTCGGGGACGTGGTCGGGGCCGCCGCCGAGTGCTCGCCGCTGAGCGCACACCGGCCCGGGCTGCTGCTGCGCGCCGCCGTCCTCCTGTCCGCCCACCAAGCAGGGGCGCCGGAACGCCTGGACCTGGGCATCCAACTGCTGTCCGGCGCCCTTCCCGACGCCGAACGGGGCTTCCACGGCGGCCGCTCGCGGTGCCTGTACGGGCTCGGCCGACTGCTGCTGGCCAGGTTCGCGCGGGCCGGACGGCGGGAGGATCTGACACGTGCCGTGGATGTCCTACGGGAGGCCAGGATGACGCTGGACTCCCCTCCCGGGGACGCTTTCTCGATCGTCCTCGGCCGTGCGCAGGCGCAGGCGCACCGCGCCCACGGGCGGGGGGACAGCACTCAGCGCCGCTGGTCGCGTGAGACCGCCAAGTCGGTGCTGGCCGCACACGGGCGAGCCGTACTGCTCCAGACCGGCACCGCGCGGGCGCTGGCCGCCGCCCAGGCCGCGGGCCCCGACATGCTGCGGCTGGTCCGCTGGTGCATGGAGGACGGGGAGACGGCCGCCGCGCTCGATGCCCTCGAACTCGGCCGGGGCCTGGTCCTCAACGCGGCCACCGTCGCCGCGACCGTACCGGCGCTCCTGCACGAGGCCGGGCAGGCGGATCTCGCGGCTGAATGGGAGGCCATGCTCGCGGCGTTCGCTCAGGGGTCGGCCACCGGGGAGGCCGGGTCCGGGACCGCTTCCGCGCCAGGGGCCGGGCCGGAGGCCGCCGCGCCGGACGGGTTGCGCCGCCGGGTGCTGGAGGCGCTGCAAGGCGGTCCGGCCGAGGCACGGGTGCTTTCGGCGCCGACCCAGGCCGAGGTCGGCCGGGCGCTGCGGAGGGTCGGCGCGGACGCGCTCGTGTATCTGGTGCCCGGCGAGGACGGACCCGGGCACGCCCTGATCGTCACCGCCACCGGCGCGGTCGAGTCACTGCCGCTGCGCGCGCTCAACGCGGCGGCCGGTCGGCCACTGGCCGAGTATGCCGACGCGCTCGGCACGTTCCAGGCAGCGGCCCTGGGCGTACCGGCTCCCCCCGGGCCACGCGACCCCCCGCTCCAGCAGGGCATCCGGGACCGGGCCGAGCAACGGGCGCAGGAGGCGCAGGAACGCTGGGGCACGGCGCTGGAAACCGTCTGTTCGTGGGCCGGTGAGGTCGCGATGACCAAGGTGCTGCGCTGGGCGCGGGAGCGGCGGCCCGGCAGGCTGCCGCGTCTGGTGCTTGCGCCGGTCGGGCTGCTCGGCGTCGTACCGTGGCAGGCCGCCCGGGTGGCCGGTCCGGCGGGACCCGACTATGCGGGGCGGCTGGCCGTGCTGTCCCAGTGCGCCACGGCCCGGCAGTTCATGGAGGCCGCCGGGCGGCAACGGCTGCCGTGGGACGGCCGTCAGGCGTTCGTCGTCGACCCGGACGGCTCGTCGGTCATGCACGAGGAGGCACGGCTGATCCGGTCGGCGTTCTACCCGCGCGCCACGGTGGCCGGTTCCCTGGGGTGGCTCGCCGAGCGCGACGGCCCGTGGACCGGACCGGCACCGGTGCCCGCCACCGCCGAGGCGGTGCTGCCGCTGCTGCCGGGACGGTCGGCATTCAACGCCCCCGGCGTCGCCGTCTGCCACATCAACTGCCACGCGACGCCCGCCGCTACAACCGCCCAGTCGCGGCTCGACCTCAGCCGCGGGCACCGGCTCGCCATCGCAGAACTGCTCACCGCGGCACGTGATCCGTACGCCCCCGGCGGCCTCGTCGTCCTGGCCAACTGTGTCAGCGACCTGGCGCTGTCCGCCCACGACGAGGCGCTGACCTTGTCCACCGCGCTGCTCAGCACCGGAGCCGCCTCGGTGGTGGGCTCGCGCTGGTCGGTGGTGGACGACCGCCGCACCTCGGTCCTGATGTACATGTTTCACCACTACCTCACCGGCCACGGCCACGCAGAGAACCCCGCCGCCGCCGGTTCCCCCGCGGACGCGTTGCGGGCAGCGCAGCTGTGGATGCTCGACCCACAGCGGACGGTCCCCGCCGCCCTCCGGGACATCGCCGTGGACACCCCCAGCCGGCCCTTCGACTCCCCGCGCATCTGGGCGGCCTTCGCCCACCACGGGCGTTAGCAGCGTGTCTCACCGGCGCTCGCCAGCCGCGGGCACCTCACCCCCGCAGTGCCACCGCGGCGCGCGCAGACACTGACGAACCCGACGCGAGGCCGCTCACGCCGTGGGCAGCCGGCTCACACCGTGGGCAGCCCCCCATGGCGCAGTTGGTCGACGAGCGTGAGGAACAGCGGGAAATTGGGAATGCCGCTGACGGACTTGCTGGCCAGTGATCGCCGGGTGCCGGCCTTCTTTATCGTGACCTGCCCGTCGTCCACTCGTACCTCCGCTATGGAGGACCAGGGGACCAGGCTGTCGTCACGTCGCACGCCGACCGTGTTGATCACCATGCCCGCGAAGTCCAGGTCCACGCCACGGGCCAGTGCCGCGACCGCGCCGGGAAGCAGCGCACGCGAGACCTGTTCGCAGGCCTGCCGGCCGAAGGCGGCCAGGCGCAGGCCCTCGTCCCGGGGATCCGCGCCCTTCCACAGCGCCGGATCACGGTAGGACCCGACAAACTCCGTCGAGGTGCCGTCGTCGCGGACCATACGGAAGGAGAAGGACGTCTTGATGTAGCGGCGAAGGTCCGTGTAGTGATGGGTGAGGTTCTGGTAGGCGCGCGCGATCCGGTCCCAGCGGAATCCCACCGGAGCGGAACCGACGTCATGGCGTACGAAGCCCGACTCGAAGCAGTGGATCCGGTCGCCGCGGTACCGACTGGTGAAGAAGGTGACCCGCTTGACGGCGTAGCTGTCACGCAACGGCCCGAGGTCGTGGTCGGCAGCGACCCTGGCGACCTCGGGCGACGGCCCCGACTCAGAGTTCGCCATGGGGTCCAGCATAGGCGTCACGCGAGTCAATTACCTTTGGTCCGTGGGCAACAACCGGGGCGATGGTCCGGAGTGACGGTGATGAGGCGCCGGCGGTCCCGCGCCTCGCCCTGCCTGAGCTGCAGCGCCGCGGCGGCGGTGTTGGGACCCGAGGCAGCCGTCCTCGCGGCGGACCGTGCGGGCGGCGCCGCGGCGACGGGGTGCGGAGCAGGCCACGGGCAGGCGAAGGCGAACGTGAACGCCGCGCAGCCGTGGGCTGCGCGGCGCACGCGGGGCGTGGTGCTTACTGCACGACTGTCCACACGAACGTGGCCGAGCCGCTGACTCCCTTCGTGTCGGTCGCGGTCACGGTCACCGTGCAGGTCCCGAGCGTGCTTGCGGCCGGAGGTCGTTGCTCTTTTCGTTGAGTCAACCGGGTTCACACCCGCGGCACCAGCACCATTGTTCTCTTCGGCCCAGCCTCGATCATTCACGTGCGCGCCGGTCTGGGCTGATCGGTCGGGGTTGAGGATTCGTCCTGGTTCGTCCTTCGGGTGGTGGTGACGTTCCGGTCGTGTGTCGTCACGGGTGGTCGTCGGTTTCTACTAGTGTCATGAGTCGGGAATTCGCTGCGTAAGTCGGCGCCGGTTCGGCACGCTGGTCGGATGGCGAGGACGGGACGACCGAAGGCCGAGCTGGTGCTGAGCGATGACGAGCGTGAGACGTTGGCCCGCTGGGCCAGGCGCCGGACTTCCTCTCAGGCGCTGGCCCTGCGGTGCCGGATCGTGTTGGAAAGCGCAACGGGTGCTACGAACAAGGACGTTGCGGACCGACTGGGCATCGAGGCGCACACGGTGAGCCGGTGGCGAGCCCGTTTCGTGCGGGACCGACTGGAGGGCTTGGCCGACGAACCGCGTCCGGGCGGGCCCCGGAAGATCACCGACGACCAGGTCGAGGACGTGGTCGTCAGGACACTGGAGGCCACACCGAAGGACGCCACGCACTGGTCGACGCGGTCGATGGCCAAGGAGGTGGGCCTGTCGCAGTCGGCAGTCTCACGGATCTGGCGGACCTTCGGCCTCAAACCGCGCCTGGTGGACACCTTCAAGCTTTCGAAGGATCCACAGTTCATCGAGAAAGTCCGTGACGTGGTCGGGCTGTATCTCGCTCCGCCCGAGCATGCGCTGGTGCTGTGTGTCGATGAGAAGACGCAGATACAGGCGCTGGACCGGTCGGCGCCGGTGCTGCCGATGATGCCGGGGATGCCCGAGCGCCGCACTCATGACTATGTGCGCGGCGGTGTCACCACCCTGTTCGCCGCGCTGAACACCGCTACCGGCGAGGTGATCGGCCAGATCCATCGCCGGCATCGTGCCGTGGAGTTCAAGAAGTTCCTCGTGCGGATCGACCAGGAGGTGCCCGACGCACTGGACGTGCATCTGATCTGCGACAACGCCTCGACGCACAAGACGCCTGCCATTCAGCGGTGGCTGGCTGCGCGCCCACGCCTCCACGTGCACTTCACCCCCACCAGCAGCTCCTGGCTCAACCAGGGCGAGCGGTGGTTCGGCCTGCTCACCGACAAGCAGATACGGCGAGGCGTCCACAAGAACGTCCAGGCCCTGGAGAAGGACATCCGCACCTGGATCAAGACCTGGAACGAAGACCCGAAACCATTCGTGTGGACGAAGACCGCGGACGAGATCCTCGAACGCCTCGCCGCATATCTGAACCGAATTCCCGACTCATGACACTAGGTGACTGGTGTTAAGCGGGCTTCCTGGGCCTGCGGTGTCACCGCTGGGGCGCCAGAGGCCGTGTCGCCGGGGCGGTGCTCCGGGCGGGCCTGGCCTGGCACTGGGGGCTGTTGAGGGGCTTGGTGCGTCCGGGTGTGGTCGTTCGTGTGCTCTGGGCCTTGCCGGCCGGTCAGCCGGTGGTGATGGCCCAGTTTCCAGTGGCTGTGGACATGATTCCGAGCACGCCGAGCCGCGCGATGTTGGCGGCGGCGGCCAGCAGGGAGAAGTCGGCGGCGATCTTGGCCCGCCCCCGAACCCGGGCCCGGCGTCCGCCGTGTCGCCGCCGCATGAGGTGGGCGATCTTGCGTTCGACCTTGGGCCGGGTGGCCCGGTAGATGGCCAGCCAGGCCGGGTCGGCACTGCGTGCCCGGCCGCGGGCCAGGTGCTCCTCGTGCGGGCCGATGGTGATCACGCGTCCGTCCCTGGCGGTCGTGCACTGGGCCGCGAGCGGGCAGGCGGCGCAGGCGGCCTTGAAGCAGGCCGCCCCACGGCCGTCGGACTTCGGGCGGATCGGGACGGTCACCTGGTTCGGGCAGGTGACCTGCCCCGCCCCCAGGCCGACGGTGAAGGCGTCCTTGGAGAACCGTCCGCCGGGCGCGTTGGCCGCCTGCACCTTGACCATCACCTCGACGCCGGCCCCGTCCAGCCCGGCCGGCAACGGTCCGGTCCCGTAGGCGGCGTCGCCGTAGACCTCGGCCCGCCCACCCGCGGCCCCTTCGCCCGGGGCAGACGCGTTCAGGACGTCGGCCAGCAGCCCGGCAGCGGGCTCGGCGTCGCCGGCGTTGCCCGCCGTGACCGCGGTCGCGGTGATGACCTCACTGTCGGGGTCCTCGGCCACATGGCCCTTGTAGCCGTCGAAGGACCGGTTCACGGTCTTGTGCCCGTGCCGGGCCTCGGGATCGACGGTGGAGATCACCCGGTCCGCGGCCACCTTCCGGGCAATCCGGAACACCCCGTCACCATCCCGGTCCAGGTCCTGGCCGAGCACGGTGGCCAGCAGGCGCGCGGCCCGGTCCACCTCCGGCTCCAGACCCCGGCCGTCCAGCACGGCCAAAAGCGCGTACCCGTCCCGGGCCCGCGAATCGATCAGCGCCCCCCTCTCACCGCCGTCCGTCCAGTCGATAACCGGCTTGGCCGTGTCGGTGTAGGCATCGCCGCTGGTCAGCTGCGCCCGCAGCTCGGCTCGCAGCACGTGATGGGCCGCCCGCAGCAGTCCGCGGACCGCCGAACGGATCAAAGTGATGGTGTCCTGCGTGGCCACCGCGTCATAGACCGGCGCAGAGTCCAGCACCCGCCTGCGGCCCACCAGCCCGGCCTGCGCGGCCACCTCGACCGTCCGCTCGAAGATCCGGTTCGGGCGCGCGGAAGCGGCCAGCCGCGCCCGCATGTCCACCAACACGGTGTGCACGAACCCCGGATGGTCGAAGTCCAGCCCGCCCGCCGCGTACTTCCAGCGCACATCGAACGCGAACCGCTCGACCGCCTCCCGGTCGGACAGGCCCTCCAGACGCTGCAGGACCATCACCACCGCCACGATCATCGGCGGCACCGACCTGCGGCCGTCCTCGGCGAACAGATCAGCGAACATCTCGTCCGGGAACAACACCCGGCACTCGCGGTGCAGCACCGCGTAGATCGAGTTCGGCGCCAGCCGACCCTCGCAAAAACCCGCCGTGGAGGAGAGCAACCCCGGCTGCATCGGAGTCCGGCCCACTGCCATCGCTCAACCTCTCCCCACACCCGGCGGCCAACACCCGGCAGCCTGGCACAGCTCGAAGAAGCGACGCCAGCTCACACGATTAACACCAGTCACCTAGAGCTGCTGCGTACCCTGTCGGTCGGCCGGTGATGGTCGAGCGCCCTGTAGCCGCTGTGGGTCGGCGACATGGTGGCCCGCATCGCCGTACGCCGTCTCGCACACCGAGCCGCTGAGGGAGCACGGCGTGGTGTTCGCCGACGCCGACCACACCATCACGTGACGACGGCCGACCCTGATGACGCGCGGCTGCTCGGCTGCCGGCCCGCTGCTGCGCGAGCGCCGCTGTTCCACCGACCCGGCTGGCACACCGCTGGCGTGGTCGGAGGACCGCTATCTGCCGGGCACTGTCGCCTTCACGGTCCACAACTCGACAGCGGCCTCCGCCTTCTCTCCCGCCGCCACGACGGCACACCCTGAGCTGCGGACACCTCCTCGTACCTCAGTCAGGACTTTTCGGAGACCGCTGGGTCCGCCGCAGCCGGTGTGTCCGCCGTCCGGGACCGTACGACGGCGTCGGCGAGCGGGGGCGTCGTCAGCCCGGCGAGCGCGAACACGGCAGCGGCAACGAGCCAGCCTCCCCGGTGGAGGGCCAGCGCGGTCAGGCACAGCGGGCCGGCGATGTTCATCAGCTGGTCGCCCCACCGGAACAGGGCAAGGTACTCGCCGCGGCGCGCCTCCGGGCTGAGGCCGTACGACAGGCCCCACCCGGAAGCGGTGGACAGCAACTCCCCCAGCGTGAGCAGGACGACGCCGCACCCGACGAGGGCCACCGTGCCAGCGCCCCGGGCGTACCCGCTGGCGAGGAAGACCGCGCACGCCGCCGCCAGGCACACCCCGGCCCGGCGCTGGGAGCGGGCGGCCCCGGGCACGTCGTCCGCGCCCGCGCTGGCCCGGACCTGGAGGAGGATCACCATGCCGGTGTTGACAGCCATCATGGCCGAGATCACGAACCGTGGGGCGTCCGTCCGCTGCAGGATCCACAGTGGCAGTACCAGGGTGAGCACGATGTCGCTCGCGGCGAACACGCCGGTCACCAAGGAGAGCACCACGAAAGGACGGTCGCTCAGGGCGCGCCGCCCCTTGGGGCGTTCTGCCCTTTCCGCCCGCGGTGTGCCCCGCTGCCCGTACACCGCGAGCAGGACGACGTCGGCGGCGAAGGTGAGGGCGTTGGCCCACAGGGCGCCGGCAACCAGGTGCTCGGACTTCAGCCCGACGATCACGCCTCCCGTGGCGAGACCGAGGGTGGAGCCGATATTCGACAGGGAGCGCAGATAGGCGTTGACCTTCACCCGGTTCAGGGCGGAGGCGATGTCGCCGAGGTAGCGGACCCGGCCAGAGCTGCCGAGGGTGCTTGCGAGGCCGATCGCTGTGATGACCGCGACGAAGGGCCCGAAGCCGTGCACGAACGGCAGGGCGGCGAAGAGCACCGCCTGGCCGAAGGCCCCGAGCATCCACGTCTCCCGCCCGCCGAGGCGGTCGGACAGCACCCCGAAGGGCATCCACAGGCACAGGGACGCCAGCCCGGCGCAGGAGAACCCGAATGACACCTGGGCCGGGCCGAGCCCCCCGTACAGGGTGAAGTAGATGATGCCGCAGGCCAGGTACAGGCCCTGGCCGACCGAATAGCTCACGGTCTGGACGACGAGAGCGGGGTGCAGCCCCGGCGGGGTCCGCCGCCAGAAGGATGCCCCCGCCCGCGCCCCGGCCGCCTTCGACAGACGCGAAAGGCGGGGAAGGGATGTCACCATGCCTCCGCTCCCGGTGGCGGTCCGTGGCTCAGCCATGCGGCTACCGGAGCCAGTCGCATCCGAAACGGGCAGCGAGCTTGTGCTGAAGCGTCTCTGTTACGGGAGCCGTTGCCGCGCGCAGGTCGTCGTCGGGCTCCGGAGCGATTGGGGTGAACCGCACGTTCCCCTGCTCGTCGGTGTGCGCGAGGGTGGGCCGGTGGTCGGATGCCTTGGTGGCGTGGCTGACTGCCAGCACGGAGGGGTCGAGCGGGCCGAGGGAGAACCCGTTGTCCGTGACCTGGCGTTCCATCTCCCGCAGCGCCGTCTGCGGTGCGGCGCACAGGGCGTCGTAGCTGACGGCGACGGTACGGTCCTCCGGCAGTTCGAGGGCTTTCTCGTAGAACTGGCACCACAGCGAGGCACGTGCGGTGACATCCGCACCGGCCCAGGTGTAGCCCTTGGCGTAGGAGCGGGCCAAGCTCTGCACGACGCCGACGGGGTGGCGGAGCATGAGGACGAACAGTGCGCCGGCCGCGTCGTCCTCCAGGTCGCCGCCGACGAGCAGGTTCCACGGGCAGTGGTCCAGGTAGTAGGCGTGGCCGTGGGCGGTGGCCGTGGACTCGGCGAAGGTGCGGGCGTGGGTGCGCAGTCCCTGGAGGTAGTCGTCCAGGTAGCGGCTGGGTGCCCCTTCGAATTCGGGCGGCGCGCAGATGCGGACAAAGTGGAACCCGCCGTACTCCCCCATGTCGCACACGTTGTCCGAGCTGCTCAGGTAATTGCCGACCATGGTGGTGCCGCTGCGGGGGCTTCCGAGAACCAGGATGCCGCGTGGATCCTTCAAGTGGGTACCTTTCCGTGCATTCGTGGATGGCGTGAAAGCGAGGTCGCGTCTGCGGCCGAGTGCGGGGCAGGGTTCAGGCGAGCTTGATCGTCAGGCGCCGGTGCGCCTCCTCGACGTACTTCTCGTAGTCGGACAGCGAATCGGCACCCACGACGATGAAGGCGGACCGGCGGTCGATCGTGTGGTCGGGCACGGTGTCGCCGGGCTTGCAGAACGCCTTCCAGCTCAGCACGCCCGGGCACGCCAGTGCCTCGGCTTCGCCGGGGACCTCCGCAATGGTCCCTCCGGCGTCAGGTGCCAGAGCGAATCCGCCCAGGTAGGTGTGAGCGGGAGCGGGTGTGACGCCGGTCTCGCCCAGGGTGCCACGGGCTATCACCTCCCATACGCTGCGGCCGAGGTACTGGGTGAGGAGCAGGGGCAGCCATCCGCCGCCGATACGGCCGGCCATTTCCGAGAAGACCAGGCTTCCGTCCGCTTTCCGGAATACTTCGAGGTGGGTGTTCCCGTCCGTCACGGACAGCGCCTTGTTGACCCGGTGGTGAAGCTCCGCTATGTCTTCGTACAGCGCGGGATCCTCGTCGCGCAGGACGATGCGGCTGCCGTCCAGGAGGCGCCCGCCCTTGCCGGTGTCGCTCACGAGGCTGAGCTGATTGTGGCAGTACTCGCCGACGGCGAGATATACCGGATTTCCCCGTACCCAGAACGCGTCCACGTGGTATTCGCGGCCCTCGACGAATTCCTCGACCGAGAGCTGACGGGACTTCAGCTTAGGTGAGTAGTCGATGCGTTGCAGGGCGGGAAGGAGGTCCTCGGGCCGGGCAACCTTGGTCGTGCTCAGGGTGCCCAGCCCGGTGGCCGGCTTCAGTACGGCGGGGAACTGCAAGGTGCGGGCCGCCTCGGCCGCGCCGCGCAGGTCTCCGGCCGAGGTGAGCGGTACGAAGGCTGCGGCGGGGATGCCCGCTTTCCGTACTGCCGCCTTCATCAGGCGCTTGTCGCGCAGGGCGACGTGGCCGAAGGGGTGTGCCCCGCCCCTGCGCAGCAGGATGTCCAGGTAGCCCGCGCCGAACTGGCTGTACTCCGCGTGGCTGACGATGTGGTCGATCCGCTCGCCGCGCAGCTTCAGGTCCGCCGCCACCGTCGCCACGGCGTCCAGCGAGTCGAACTCCGGGACCCGGTACACCCCCTCAGCAGCGTCGAGCAGATCGGCGGGCGGGTTGTTGTTCTTGAGGTCGAAGTCGTCCAGTACGAGGTACAGCCGGCAGCCAAGTCCAAGGAAGGTGCGGACCAGCTCCTCCTTCCACTTGCAGAGCAGGACGGTGGGCTGCGGCGTGTCGCTGTCGGCCATGGGTTCTCGCTTCGGTCGGTACACGGAAGGGGATGCTGATCGGAAAATCGAGGTTTGGGAGGGCAGGCGGCAACATCCGGGCCGCTTGCGGACCGGATGTCGGGGCGAGTTCGGTCAGACGGATACGGGTTCGAGGGTGACCTGGTGGCCGAGGGCCTGGAGCTGACGGACGAGGTCGCGGGTCTTGCGTGCGGGATTGAGATGGCGTTGATGCCAGTCGGAGCCGAGTTCCTGGTAGGAGGCGTCCGGGTCGTTAATCAGATGCCAGGTGATGACGAGTAGCGAGCGGGCGACGGCGACCAGGGCCTTGGCGTGGCCGCGGCGTTTGACGATGCGCCGGTATCGGGCGCCGAGGAAGGTGTCGGTGCGGGCGGCGGCGTTGGCGGCCTCGCCAAGCGCCCCCTTGAGCCAGGGATTGCCCTGCCCGGCCGGCCCTGTGGTGTTCTTCGCACCGGACTGGATCGTGCGGGGGCACAACTTAGCCCAGGACACCAGGTGTTCAGGGGTGGGGAAGCGGCTCATGTCCGCGCCGATCTCGGCGATGATGATCTGCGCGGTGGCCGGCCCGATCCCGGGGCCGCGTCCAGCTTCTCGGCCAGGACACGGGCATTCACGCCGCGGGTGGACGGTCCCGCTCCCGGCCCGTCGCACCGGGTGGTGACCTCCTCCAGCGTGCGGGCGATGAGCCGGTCGAGTTCCTGGACCTGTGCGGTGAGATGGTCGACGGTGGCCAGCAGCACGTGCAACAGCCGGGCGTGATGATCCTCGAACTGGCCGGTCAGGGCCTCGATGAGGGCCGGCTTCTTCTTGACCAGGCTGCCCTTGGCCAGGTTGGCGAGGGCGCGGGGGTTGCGTTCACCGGCGACCATCGCGTCGAGCATGGCCCGCCCGGACATGCCGAACAGGTCCGAGACAGCGCCGGACAATTTGATCTGCGCGTCCTGCAGAGCCTTGTCGACGCGGTGCTTATGGCGGGTGCGTTCCTGGACGAACACGGTGCGGGTGCGCGTGAAGTCCCGCAGTTGCCTCACGGGCTTGGGCGGGACGAACGAGGCCCTCACCATGCCGCGTTCGGCGAGCTTGGCCAGCCAGACCGCATCCAGCTTGTCGGTCTTCGGGCGCCCGGGGACGTTCTTCACATCCCGCGCGTTCACGAGCCAGCAGTCCAGGCCGCGGGCCTCCAGGAGGTAGAAGAACGGACGCCAGTACGAGCCCGTGGCCTCCATCACCACCCGCTCGACACCTTGGCAGACCAGCTTGTCGCCGAGTTCCAGGATCGCGTTGGTCGTTGAGGCGACGTTCCAGACCTGCTGGATCCGCCGGCCGTCAATGATGTCGTGCGGGACGCGCAGGCAGACCATCCCGGATGCCTTGGCGATATCGATCGCCGCGACCCTGGCGACCGTTCCGTCGTCGTGGTCTTCTCTCAATTCCTCCATGAGGTGCCCCCTGTCGTGCCGGTGCAGGCAGGGGCTGCCCGAGGAGCCTGAGGGGTGGCGGAGAAGCTGATCGGCGTGCTCAAGGCGACAGTGTGCGGCCCCTCGGACGGCTCCCTCACCAGACTCCTATGCGGGCTCACAGCCCAAACATCAAGCGGCGTCGGCGGACAGCCCCTGTACCGATTTTCACGCCCGCGAGGCGTCACCGCGTAAGCATTCACCAGGTAATCGGGGCGTGACGGTCACTCTCGCTGCGTGACACGGGTGGTCGGGGGGTCGTGCCGGTCGCGTGTGGTTGGATCTTGGTGTGTCCGAGCCCGATTCGATGTCGCGCGATGAGCTGGTCGATCTCACGCGGCGTCAGGCTGACCGGATCATCGAGCAGGACGCGGTCATCGCCCGGCAGGCTGCGACGATAGCCAGGCAGGATGTCCAGATCACGGCGCTGTCGACGCAACTCGCGGATGTGATGGACCGGTTCGAAGAGGTCTCGGCGAAGCTTGCGATGGTGGAGCATCTCCTGTCCCGCAACAGTGACAACTCCAACTTCCCCTCCTCCAAGGACGGCGGGATCGGCGGAAAGGCGCCCTCGCGCAAGGAACGCCGGGCCGCGGGCCGGGCGAAGGGCAAGCAGAAGGGCGCGCCGGGCAGCGCATTGCGGGTGCGGGACGTCGCCGAGGTCGATGCGGTGGTCGGCCGGTTCCCCGAAGGGGCCTGTGGGTGTGGTGCGGATCTGGCCGGCGCAGTGGACCTGGGGGTGGTGGATCGCTTTCAGCAGCACGAGATCCCGCTGGTCACCGTGACCTTGACCCAGTACGAACAGCACGCGGTTGCCTGCACGTGCGGTACGACGCATGTGGCGAGGCGGCCCGGGGGTGCGGGTGCGGGACAAGTGGAGTACGGGCCGCAACTGAAGGCGTGCGCGGTGTATCTGATGGTGCAGCACTTCGTACCGGTGGAACGCTGCCGGCAGATCCTGGCCTCGCTGACCGGGGCGGAGCCCTCGACCGGTTTCGTGCACGGCCTGCTCAAGCGGGCCGCCGAACTCCTGGCCACCACCGACCGCACGATCCGCACGCTGATCACCTTGTGCATGGTCGTATGCGCGGACGAGACCCCGCTCAAGACCGGCTCGGCCACGCCGAGGGAGGGCAGGAAGGAGGCCAAGGGC
>NZ_JAINVH010000037.1 GCF_020400825.1 Streptomyces sp. HPF1205 | reverse complement strand
ACGCGCCCACTGCCGGAACCACGCCGCCAGTCCCGGTTGCCGGGCCAGATGCGCGACCGCCTTGCGCGAGGCGCCCGTGCCGCCCAGGGCCTCGTCCGCCCGTACTGCGAAGCCCTGGTCCGGCATGCGGCGGCCGAGTTCGATGGACGCGATCGTGTGGCGGGAGAGCAGGACCTTTTCGCCGAGTTCCTCGCGGCTCATGCCGTGGAACTCCCGCAGGGCCTGGACGAACGCCCCGAACGTCCTGAGGCTGTCCGATGTCTCGGGTTCGCCGGCCCCCTTCGGCCAGCCGGGGGCGGCCGCGCCGGCCGCTCCCCTCGCCGTCTCCCCGGGGCCCCTCTCCCCGGGAGCCTCCTCGTACGCCTCGGCCATGTCCCGCCCACCTCCGCACATCCGCCCCGCGTTCGCCCTGTACAACGCCGCGACGTGGCCGGGGGGTTACGCGTACCGTCGATCACCCGTTCGCGTACGCGCGCGCCGCGTACGCGAAGTTGGCCGGGGCGAGCGGCCCGTGGCCCGCTCGCCCCGGCCTCGGCGGTCCGCGCTTACCGCCGTGACTTGACGGGACATCATTCGAAGGCCGCTGGTACCGGCCTATCCTGCTTGCGGGTCGGTCGCGCGGGATCGGGGGATCTATGGACCGGATGGGCCGCTGGGCAACCGCGGTACTCGTGTCACTGCTGGTGTTCGTGGGCTGCGTCGCACTGCTGATGGGTGTCCGCTTCCCGTGGACGCCTGACGCCGAGAGCGACCGGTGGCTGGTCGCGCTCACGGTCGCCACGTTCGTCGGCACCGGAGTCGGTGGTGCGCTGGCCTGGTGGGCCGGGCGCGAGGACGCGGTGGAGTCGGGCGGCGGCGCCACGGTGAACCCCCCACCGGCCGGGGGCAGAAGCGTCAGCCAGCGGGCGAGAGCGGGCCGCGGCGGCACGAACATCATGGCCGGCCGGGACGTGCGCATCCGTCGCCACGGCGAGCAGCCCGATGGGCGGCCCGGCCATGAGTGGGAGTGAGAAGCCGCCGCGACGGCAGGTGTCCCAGCGGGCGAACGTCAGGTCGCAGGGCCGGAACATCATGGCCGGCCGGGACGTGCGCACCACGGAGATCAACAACTACCTGGGCCCGAACAGCGGCCCGGGCCGGGGCGTCGGCCGGAAAGGGCTGGCGCTGTTCTTCGCCGGCGTACTCGTCCTGGGCGCGGTCGGTTTCCAGGTGCTGCGGTGGGAGGGCGGCCGGCACACCGCGGACACCGCGGACACCGCCCGGACCCGGCCCACCGCGCCGGCATCCGCGTACAGCCCGGACGGCCCGAACAGCGCGGACAGTTCGACCGCGCCCGCGGGCGGCGCGACGACACCGGCGGGCCGTGTGACGACGACGCCGGCAGCCAGTGCGGGACCGCCGTTCGTCGCCCGGTCGTCGTTCCCCGGCAGTGCGCTCGATCCGATCGCGGCCGGCTCGCAATGGGCGTTCGTCCTTGATCACCCGCTCACGCCGAGCCAACTCGCCGGCCTGGAGCGACTGGACGGTCTTGACGGGCAGGCGGTGTGGGACTATCTGCGCCCCCTCGGGGCGCGGATCGCGTCGGACAACTGGGCGACCGGGCCGCGGATGACCTTCAAGATGCTGTTCCTGAGCGATCGCAGCACGAGCCTGAGCATCCAGAGCATGCGGCCGGTGCACATCGCCTGCACGCAGAGCACCGCGGTGACGGTGGTCGACTTCGCCAGCGAGGGCGACGACGCGGTTCCGACCGTCGCCTTCTCCCTGCTCAAGCCGGACGTACCGCTCGCCGAGGTGAACAGCGCGGGCGAACCGACCGGCCCCTATTTCAGCGGTCACCAGATCGATCTCGGTGCCGGCATCACCCCAGGCGCCCTCGACGTCCAGGCGACCGGTGCGCCCGGCAAGTCCTGCTCGTGGCGATTCAGGGTCGGCTTCGCCACGGCATCGAGCCAGTCCACCCAGCTGGTCGACGACGGGGGCGAACCGTTCACCATCGAGGCCGCCCCGCTCCATCCGGCACAGCACATCCAGTACGGACTCGACACCACCGGCCGCAAACGCTGGGCGGACTGCGCCACGGCCGCCGACTGCAACTGAACCGCACCTGAGCCGCACCTGAACCGCCGGACCGCGCGCCGGCGTGCCCCCGAGGGAGTGACGGTTCCCCACAGGCGGCGCGAATCCGTAGTGCACAGGGCTTGAGCGCGCACAGTATCGTGCGTAATGACAGACCGTCACATCAAGGGATGCCGGGAGGTGGCACATCGTGGCCGGTGCGTGGGAAGCCGATCCTTCGGCGTTATTCGTCAAGCGGCTGGGGAAGTCGGCGGCGGAACTGGGCAACTCGGAGAACGAGGAGAAGTGCCCGGACATCTGGCAGCTCGACAACGGCGACATCGCGATCATCGGCAGCGACCTCACCGCCCACTACGGCTCGCGCCTGCCGCGCGGCGTGTCTCTCGGCTCCGACGAGCGCCTGGTCGTGATCCCCGGCAACATGCTCAGCGCGGCCAAGGCGGACATCCCCGATGCTTGATCTCCGGATCCCCCCACTCCCTGCCCACCTGGGCGAGCCGTTGGACGACGACGCCTATGTCGCCGACTTCCGGGCCCGCCGCAAGGCCATCCGCGACGGCGACTCCTGGAAGCTGGAGCGCCTGCAGCACTTCGAGGAGGAGGGTAGTCCCAGGCGGGACGCCCTGCGCCGGGGCGATTGGCAGCAGGCGCTGCGGCTGATCGAGGCCGGGCGTGAGGACGCGCGCAAGGCCGCCGAGGACGACAGGCGGCACGGCTCCCCGTTCCACCGCCTTCGCGTGGTGGAGGAGCCGCTCACCCCCTATGTGCAGTGGGAGTTGCACTGGCTGCACATGCGCGCGCAGGCCGGTCACCCCACCCGCGTGCTGCCCGCGAAGGATGTCGCTGCCGCCGAGGCCGACCGGCTGCTGCCGGAGATCGTCGTCCTGGACGACCGGACCCTGTACGAGATCCTCTACACCGCAGCAGGAGCCTACGAGAGCACACGGCGCTTCACCGATCCGGAGATCGTGGGCCCATGGGCGGCGTACGTGCGCAAGGTGTACGCGACGGCGGAGGACATCGGGACGTACTTCGAGCGGGCGGTGGCCCCTCTGCCCCCGCCCCCAGCGGCCTGAGCGGCGGAGTGGAGCATCGGTATGCCCGCGGACGACCGCAGCGCCCCTCGGGATTCCCGGAACGATGTGTCCGGGACGTCGCGCGACGTCGTGCAGGCCGGGAACGTCTCGGGCGACATCCACTTCCACCAGGCGGCACCGCGGGGCGGGAGCGACCCCAGGCCGCGGCAGCTTCCCGCCGATGTGCATGCCTTCGTCAACCGTACGGAGGAGCTGGGCCGGCTCAACGCCGTCCTGGCCGGGCGGGAGGGCGGGCAGGTCGTGGTGTCCGTCCACGTGGTGGCGGGGACGGCGGGCGCGGGGAAGACGTCGCTGATCCTGCACTGGGCGCACCAGGTCAAGGACCGCTTCCCCGACGGGCAGCTCTTCGTGAATCTCCGGGGCTACGACCCGGGGGAGCCCGTCACGGCCGAGCAGGCGTTGCGTCGCTTCCTGCGTGCGCTGGGTGTGGCCCCGGGCGAGGTGCCGCAGGACATGGACGACGCGGCGGCCCTCTACCGCTCGATCCTCGCCGACCGCCGGATGCTCATCGTGCTCGACAACGCCGCCACAGCCGGGCAGGTGCGCCCACTGCTGCCCGGCAGCGGGGGCAGCCTCGTCGTGGTCACGAGCCGGAACCGCCTGGCCGGCCTCGCGGTACGCGACGGCGCTCGCCGGCTCACCCTCGGCACGCTGCCCGAGCCGGAGGCGGTCGCTTTACTGCGTGCGGTCACCCGGGAGTACCGGCCCGAGGACGACGAGGAGAGTCTTGCCCAGCTCGCGGGGCTGTGCGCCCGCCTTCCGCTCGCCTTGCGCATAGCGGCGGAGCGTGCCGCCAGTCACCCGCACCTGAGTCTGGACGACCTCATTGCCGAGCTGCGCGACGAGTCGGTGCTGTGGGATGCGCTGAGCACCGGCAGCGACGAGGACGCGGAGGCCGTCCGTACGGTCCTCACCTGGTCCTACCGGGCCCTGGCCGGCCCCGCGGCCAGGCTCTTCAGGCTGCTCGGCCTCCACCCGGCCCCCGAGTTCGGCCTGCACGCGGCCGCCGCTCTCGCCGATCTCACCCTCGGCAGGACCAGACAGTTGCTGGACGACCTCGTCGGCGCCCACCTGCTGGAACAGACCGCCCCCGACCGCTTCCAGTTCCACGACCTGCTCCGCGCCTACGCCACCCAGCAGGCACATGCCGAAGAAGGCGTACAGCAGCGGCAGGACGCCCTGCACAGGCTTCTGGAGTGGTACCTGCACACCGCGACGCGGCTCAGGGGCGGATGAAGCCCGCGGAGGCCCGCCTTCACCTGGCACCGTCCGCGACATCCGTTCCGCCCATGGCCTTCGCCGACTACGACGCGGCGGTCGACTGGTCTGAGCGGGAACACACGACACTCCTCCGGCTGGTGCCGGTCGCGGCCTCCGCGCGGTTCGACACACCGGCCTGGCAACTGGCCGAGGTGCTGTGGCACATCCGTTCCCCCTCAACGCCCGTCACCGACTGGACGGATACCGGACGGGCCGGCCTGGCGGCCGCCGAACGGGCACACGAACCCGCTGCCCGGATCCGGCTGCTCAGCAACCTCGGCATGGCCTGCCGGCAACGCCGCCGCCTGGACGAGGCCCTGGAATGGCACCGGCAGGCTCTTGAGCTCGCCCGCGCGACAGCCGATGCGTTCGAAGAGGCACGCTCACTCAACCTGATGGGCCTCGTCGACCTCGAGAGCCGGCGCTTCGACGAGGCCGGCGATCGCTTCGAGCGGGCGGCGGCCCTCTTCCGGGACCTGGGAGAACCGCGCCGGGTGGCCATGGGCCTGTCCAACGTGGCGAGCACCCGCCTCGACGCCGGCAGGCCGGCCGAGGCCGAGACGGCCGCCCGGCAGGCGCTCGCCGCCCACCGCGCCCTGGACAACCAGGCGAGTGTGGGCAACGCGCTGTACATCATCGCCGAAGCCGGCCGTGAGCAAGGCCGATTCGCAGCGGCGCGGCACGCGGTCGACGAAGCCCTCGACATCGCCCTCGCGCTGCGGAACCGCACCTTGGAGGGCTTCTGGCTGCTCACCCTCGGCGACGTCCAGAGGGACTCCGGGGAGTACGGCGATGCCCTGGCCTCGTACCAGCGTTCCGCGATGCTGCACCGGCGCTTGGGGGACCGCAGCCGTGAGGCGCTGGCGTGGCGCGGCACGGGGCTGACGTACGCCGCCACGGGCCGTGCGCAGGACGCTGCCGCTTTCCACCGGCAGGCCGTCGCCGCGCACCGCGAGCTCGGGGACGCCTGGCAGCTCGCGGTGGAGCTGGACCACCTGGCGGCCTGCGTACAGGGCACGGACCCCGAGGCGGCCCGCGTCCACCGGGCCGAGGCCCTGACGTATCTGGCCCGGTACACCGACCCCAGGGCCGAGGCCCTCCGCTCCCGCATCGAGGCGCGGCCTGCCGGGCGGGGGTGAGCGCGCCGGATCACGCGCCATGCCCGGCGGGGTCCGTGTCCCCCCGGCCCCCGGGTTCCTCCGTAGGCGGCGTCCGGGCCCCGGTTTCCCGGCCCGGCCCGGTGCGCGCCGGGCCGGGGAACCGGGGTCAGGAGGTCGTGTCCGGGGCCGCGCGGTGCGCGGCGATCAGGTTCCGGAACCAGCGGTAGCTGTCCTTGGGGGTGCGGGTCAGGGTGTCGTAGTCGACGCGGACTATGCCGAAGCGCTGGTCGTAGCCGCGGGCCCACTCGAAGTTGTCCAGCAGCGACCAGACGAAGTAGCCCCGGACGTCCACGCCCCGCGCGAGCGCGTCGGTGACCGCGCGCATGTGCGCGTCCAGGTAGGAGACGCGCTCCTGGTCGTGCACGCGGCCGTCGGCGGCGACCTCGTCGGCCTCCGCGGAACCGTTCTCGGTGATCCAGACCGGGGGCAGGTCCGGGTAACGGGTGTGCAGGCCGACCAGGAGCTCGGTGAAGGCCGCGGGCACCACGGGCCAGCCCATGGTGGTGTGCCGGGTGCCGTACGGGTCGATCTCCGTGACGCCGATGTCCACCGCGGTCCGCTGCTCCGGGTCGGCGGCGCGGTGCGGGGCTGCCTTCACGGTGATCGGCCGGTAGAAGTTGATCCCGACGAAGTCCAGCGGCTCGGAGATCAGTTCCAGGTCGCCCGGCCGCCGCCAGGGGCCGTCGGCCTGGCCCGACCAGGTCTCGTGCTCGTGCGCCGGGTAGCGGCCGGACAGCAGCGGCTCGGTCCAGACGTCGTTGTGGAGCGTCTCGGCGCGCAGCAGCGCGGCCTGGTCCTCCGCGCTCGGGGAAGCGGCGTGGATGCGGTCCAGGTTGAGGGTGATCCCGACCTCCCGGCTGCCCGCGGCCCGCAGTGCCCGCACCGCCAGGCCGTGGCCGACGAGCAGGTGGTGCGCGGCGGCGAGCGCCCCGCGCCCTTCGCGCGCGCCGGGGGCGTGGCGCCCCTCCGCGTAGCCGACGAAGGCGCTGCAGTACGGCTCGTTGAGGGTGATCCAGCGCTCGACGCGGTCCCCGAAGCGCTCGGCGGCCAGAGCCGCGTAGTCGGCGAACGCCTCGGCGGTGGAGCGCACCCGCCAGCCGCCCCGGTCCTCCAGCGCCTGCGGGAGGTCCCAGTGGTACAAGGTCACGGCGGGCGCGATGCCGGCGGCCAGCAACTCGTCGAGGAGCCGGTCGTAGAAGTCCAGGCCCTCGGGATTGACCGGACCCGTGCCCTGGGGCAGCAGCCGCGACCAGGAGAACGAGAAGCGGTAGCTGTCGACGCCCAGGTCGCGCAGCAGCGCGATGTCCTCCGGGTAGCGGTGGTAGTGGTCGCACGCGGTGTCACCCGTGGCACCGCCCAGCGTCCTGCCCGGGGTGTGGCTGAAGGTGTCCCAGATCGAGGGTCCGCGGCCGCCCTCGTCGTGGGCGCCCTCGATCTGGTAGGCGGCCGTGGCGGTGCCGAAGCGGAACCCGGCGGGGAACCGGGGACCGTCGTATGCGGGGCCGGTCGCGGGACCGGGCGCCGCCGTCGTGGCGGCGGCGGGCACGGCTTCGGGCCGGTCGTCGTTGTGGTGCACGGAAGGGCTCCGATCAATCGCGTCGTCGGTTGTACGGGACCGCGTGCGCCCACCGTCTTCGCCGGACGCTCCGCCGAGCGGGACGACGCCGGGGTTCCCCTGACCCGTGCCGGGTCCTCCCCGCCTCACGGGAACACTACGCCCCGCCCCACCCGGCAACCGGACCCGAGGCCGGAGCCGGGCGGCCGGATCCTGAGGGCCGGGGCGGGTGCGGCAGGGGATGCACGCCCGGACGCGGCGAGTCAGCATGGAAGAAGAGGAAGAAAAGCCACGAAAAGCGAAGAAACGGGATCCGAGTGGAGGCTCCCATGGCTGACAACGAGACATTCGTCCGTGATCTCTTCCGGGCGTGGAACAACCGGGACTACGACTCCATCGCCGGTTCCGTCGCTCCGGACTGCACCCTCGTCGAGGAGGGCAGCGGAAGGAAACTGCAGGGTCCCGAGGGCTTCACCAAGCTCGCGAAGGCCATGTTCGACGCGATGCCCGACGGGCAGTTCACCCTGGACCGCCTGACGTCCCAGGGGGACACGATTGTCGTCGAGTACACCGGCCGCGGGACGCAGACCGGGGACCTGGTCCTGCACGCGGGCACCGTGCCCGCCACGGGGCGCAACGTCACGGTGCACGCCTGCGACATCTACGAGGTGAAGAACGGCAAGATCCAGGAGGGCCGGGCCTATCTGGACACCGGTGCCATCATGAGCCAGCTCGGTCTGACCGAGAAGATGCGGGGCTGACCAGCACAGGCCGCGAGCGCGGGCCCGCCGTGGCGCGGTCCCGCGGCCGCGTCCCCGTCCGCGTCCCTATCCGCGCCCGCCCGCGCCCGCGCCCTCACGTACCCGCGCCCCCGGTTGTCCCTGAGGCCGTCCCCGAGGCCGTCCCCCGCCCGGCCTTCCCGCCCTACGAGACGGGAAAGTCGAAGTAGGTGTCCGGGTACGGCTCGTCGACGAGTGAGTAGTGCCACCACTCGCACTCGTACGAGGTGAAGCCGGCGGCCTCCATGACGGAGCGCAGGTGCCGGCGGTTCGCCGTCTCCTCGTGCGTGATCCCTTCCGCTCCGTGATGGGAGACCGGATCCATCAGATCGTGGTCGCCGCCCATGGGGGCGAGCTCGCCGGTGGCCAGGCGGTAGAGCGTCAGGTCGACGGTGCCGCCGCGGCTGTGCCCGGACCTCGCGGCCACGTATCCCCGCCGGAACATCTCGGCCCTGTCGATGTTCGGGTAGTGCCGTCGTTTGGTCCGGCCGTCCTCCGGCTGCCGCGACCAGCGCAGGAAGCAGTCGACGGCGCGCTGCGGACGGTAGCCGTCCCACAGGAGCAGGCCGAAACCCAAGCGCGCGGCCCGCTCCCGCGCCTCCGCCAGGGCCGCGCACAGCGCCCTCGTACCGGCGACGCGGTTGACCAGGTAGCCGTCCACGGGCTTGCCGGTGAAGTTGTCCCACGTGGCGTACTTGGCGTCCCAGCGTATGCCGGGGACCAGTTCGTCCACGAAGGCGAAGTCGCCGTTCACCGCGCGTCCCCGCCCAGCGCCAGCGTCAGCAGCCGGTCGAGCACGCCGGAGAGCGGCAGCCCGGCGGCCGCCATCATCCGCGGGTAGCGGCTGTACGAGGTCAGGCCGGGCAGCGTGTTGACCTCGTTGAGGACGACGTCCCCCTCGTCCGTGAGGAACATGTCCACCCTGGCCAGTCCGCCGCACCCCAGGGCGCGGTACACGGCCTTCGCCGTCTCCTGGACGAGCGCCCGCGTGTGCGCCGGGATGTCGGCCGGGACGATCGGGGTGGAGTTCTCCGAACCGCTCTCGGGCGCGCTCTCCTGGTGGATCCGGAAGAAGCCGTGGGACAGGGCGATGCGGTCGACCTCGCCCACGACCGGATCCGGGCCGTTCCCGAGGACGGCGCACCCGACCTCGCTGCCGGCGACGGCCGCCTCCACCAGCACCTTCGTGTCGTACCGGCGCGCTGCTTCCACCGCGCCGCGCAACTCGTCCGGCCCGGTCACCTTGGTGACGCCGAACGACGAGCCGGAACGGGCCGGCTTCACGAAGACGGGATAGGTGAGCCCGCCGGGATCGACCTTGTCGTCCGCCGCGACCGTCCGGAAGTCCGGGGTGGCGATTCCCGCGCTCCGGGCGACGGTGTAGGTGAGGGACTTGTCCATGCACAGGGCGGAACTCTGGACGTCGCAGCCCGCGTAGGGGATGCCGGACAGGTCCAGCAGGCCCTGCACCGCGCCGTCCTCGCCGAGCCTGCCGTGCAGGACGGGCAGCACGGCGTCCAGCCGGATCGTCCCGTACCGCCCCTGCTCCAGCACGAGCAGTCCGTGGACGCCGCTGTCCGGTGACAGCACCACGGAACGGCAGTTCCCCTTCTCCCACTCCGGGCCGGGGCCGTCGCAGAGTTTCCAGGCGCCGCTCCTCGTGATCCCGATCCAGTACGGCTCGTACGTGTCCGTGTCGAGGTTCCTCGCGACTTCCACGGCGGACTTGACGGAGACGGGGTGCTCCTCGGAGCGGCCCCCGAACAGAACGCCGATCTTCGGCTTACTCATGCTGCTTCCTGCTTTCGAATTCCAGGCAATTGGTGAGACAGTTCTCGACGGTGTCGCGCAGCGCGTGGTCCGTGTAATAGGCGGTGTGCGGGCTGATCAGCACGTTCGGCAGCCGGTGCAGCCGGTGCAGTCGCCGCAGCGCGGTGCCGTGTATCGGCTCGTTCCTGCGGTCGGCGTAGAAAACGCCCTCTTCTCCTTCGAGGACGTCCAGTGCCGCGCCGCCCAGCCGGCCGTTTTCCAGTGCCGTGACGAGGGCCTCGGTGTCGACGAGCGGACCGCGTCCGGTGTTGACGAGGAATGCGCCGGGTTTCATCCGCCCGATACGCCGGCCGTCGAGGAGGTGGTGGGTTCGCGCGGTCAGCGGCGTGTGGAGCGTCACCACGTCACTGCGTTCCAGCAGTTCGTCGAGGGGAACGTAGTCGGCGCCGTCGGCGCCGGCCGCCGGGCGATTGTCGTGGGCCAGGATCCGGCAGCCGAAACCCCGCAGTCTGCCGATGACCGCCGCGCCGATGCGCCCTGTTCCGACCACCCCGACGGTCAGGTCGCGCAGTTCCCTGCCGCGCACCTCGTGCAGCCGGTAGTCGTGCACGTCCGTCCGGCGGATCATGGACGTCGCGTGCCGCACCGCCATCAGCATCAGCATCAGGGTGTAATCGGCGACGCTGTCGGGCGAATAGGCGATGTTCTCCACGGTGATGCCGATGCTCCCGGCGTACTCCACGTCGATGTGGTTGTATCCGACGCTCCTCGTGCAGACGTATTCGACGCCCGCCCGCCGCAGCGCCCGCAGGACGGAATCCGTGACGCCGGTTTTGTGGCCGACGCTCACGCAGCGGTTTCCCGCCGCCAATACGGCGGTGGCCTCGGACGCCGCCGCCTCTGTGAGGGTGGGCACGATGCCGAAACGCGGCGCCATGTCCCGGAACAGGACGGCCTCGTCCTGCCCGCAGCCGTAAACGGTGATTCCGGTGATTCCGGTGATTCCGGTCGCGGGGACGGCCGGGACGGGGGAAGGCGTCGGCGATCGATTCATGCCCCACAGTGAAGGCGGCACGCTGTTTCAGGGGCGTATGCCGTTCCCGATACACCGGCGATACATCAGGGGCCCGGCACCGGGCACTTGACACCGGGCACTTGACACCGGGCACCCGGCGCCCGGCGGCACACCCGGACACCCGGAGCCGCCGGTTGGGACGGATATCGCCGGCGTATCGAAAAGCGCATACGCACCGGCAACAGCACCCCGCCTTGAATGGCGGCATGAACACCAGCGAACTCATCGGCCGCCGCGCCGCGGCACCGGCATGATCCCGCTCCGCCTCCGCGACATCGCCGCCGTCACCGGCGGGAGGGTCGAGGGCGACGACGCCGTGACGGTGACCGCGCCCGCCGTGATCGACGGCCGCAACGCCGAGCCGGGCGGCCTCTTCGCCGCCTTCGCGGGCGAGCGCGCCGACGGCCACGACTACGCCGCCCAGGCCGGGCGGGCGGGCGCGGTCGCCGTGCTCGGCTCCCGGCCCACTCCGCTGCCCACCGTCGTCGTCCAGGACACCCGGGCCGCGCTGCAGGCGCTGGCCGCCCACGTCGTGGCCCGGCTGCGCGGCGGCCTGACCGTCGTCGGCGTCACCGGCTCCCAGGGCAAGACCGGCACGAAGGACCTGCTGGCGGCCGTCCTGTCGAGCGCCGCGCCGACCGTCGCCACCGCCGGCTCGCTCAACAACGAGATCGGCGTGCCGCTCACCATGCTGCGGGCCGGCCCGGACACCAGGTACCTCGTCCTGGAGATGGGGGCCCGCCACGTCGGCGACATCCGCGCGCTCACCGCCCTGGCCGCGCCCGACATCGGCGTCGTCCTCAACGTCGGCAAAGCCCATATCGGCGAGTTCGGCTCGCGCGCGGCCATCGCCAGGGCCAAGGGCGAAATGGTACGGGGGCTGGCACCCGGCGGCGCCGCCGTTCTCAACACCGACGATCCCCGGGTGGCCGCGATGCGCCCGCTCACCGGCGGCCCGGTGCTGACCTTCGGCCGGGCGGGGCACGCCGACGTGGCGGTGCGCGACCTGGCCCTGGACCGGTTCGGCCGGCCCTCCTTCACGCTGGCCGCCGCGGCGGCCTCGGCCCCCGTCGTTCTGCCGGTCGTGGGCGCCCACCAGGCGCTCAACGCCTCGGCCGCGGCGGCCGCGGGGCTGGCGGCAGGCGTGCCCCTCGACGCCGCCGCCGCGGCACTGGCCACCGCCTCCCTGTCGAAGTGGCGCATGGAGGTGCGCGCGCTCGCGTGCGGCGCGACGCTGCTGAACGACTCCTACAACGCCAACCCCGACTCCACCCGCGCCGCCCTCGACGCGCTGGCGGCGATCGAGGGCGGGCGCCGTATCGCCGTACTGGGCGAGATGCGCGAGCTCGGCGAGGGCAGCGAGGCCGAGCACCGGGCCGTCGGGGCGTACGCCGCCTCCCGGGCCGACGTGGTGGCCGCGGTCGGCGAGGCGGCCCGGCCGATCGCCGAGGGTGCGGGGGAGCGGGCGGTACGGCTGGCCGGGAACGACGCGGCCGTCGACTGGCTGCGCGGCCTGATCGCCCCCGGCGACGTGGTGCTGGTCAAGGCCTCCCGTGGCGCCCGGCTTGACGAGATCGCCGCCGCGCTCACGTAGGCTCACCGCCCGCGCCGCCGCCTCATGTACATGTCGAAGGCCCGGTAGACCACCGGACGCAGCGGCAGGTCCCACTCGCCGACGTATCTGACCGCCTGGCCGCCGGTGCCGACCTTGAACCGGATCAGCCCGACGTGCGGGTCGCCGGCGTCGAGGGTGGGCGTGATGCCGCGCAGGTCGTAGACGTCGCAGCCGGCCGCCAGCGAGTCGCGGATCATCGCCCACTGGCAGGCGTTGGAGCCGCGGACCTCGCGCTTGTCGGTGGAGGAGGCGCCGTACACGTACCACGCGTGGGCGCCGACGCGGACCAGGACTGCGGCGGCGACCAGGTCGCCGCGGTGGCGGGCCAGGTAGAGCCTGATCCGCTCGGGATCCTCGGCGCGCATCGCCTCGAACATGGTCGTGAAGTAGCGCAGCGGCCGGGGGGTGAAGCGGTCGCGCCCGGCGGTGTGGACGTAGAGGTCGTGGAACGCCTCGATGTCGTCACCGACCGTGACCTCGACGCCCTCCCCGGCCGCCTTCTTGATGTTGCGGCGCCACTGCTGGTTCATTCCCGCGAGCAGGTCGTCCTCGGTCCTGCCGGCGAGGGGTACCTCGTACTTGAAGTGCGGCTGCCCGGGCCCGAAGCCGTCCTCGGGGCTGCGCGGCAGCCAGCCGGCGTCCTTGAGCAGGGCGGTCACGCGGGCGCCGGCCGGGTCGGTCCGCCGCTCGGGCAGGTCGGTGAGCCGCCTGACGCCGGGGTCGGCCAGGCCCTGCTTGACCTGGGCGGCGCTCCAGGTGTCCGTGCGCACCGGCGGGCAGAGCCGGATCGCGAACGCGCCGCGCGCCTTGAGGTAGGCCGCGAGCGGGTCGAGCAGCGCGCCGATCTCCCCGGTCCAGTCGATCACCGGCCCCTCGGGCAGGTAGGCCAGCGTGAAGCGGCCGAGCCGCGGTACCGGGCGGTGCAGGACGAGCGCGGCGCCGACCAGGCGCCGGCCCTCGAACCAGCCCAGGGACTCCCCGCGCCACTCGGTCTTGACGCGGCCCCACGCCGGGGTCTGCAGGAAGCCGACCGACCGCTGCGCCCGCACGAAGGCCAGGTGGTCGGCGGCGCTGATCGGCCCGACGGTCACGTTCTCGTAGGTCACGCCCCCAGCCAAGGCGAGCCGGTGTTGCCGGGGCGTATGCGGTTTTCGATACACCGGCGATACGGGCGCGGGTTACGGGGGGCGATACGGGCGGCGGTACGGGCGCGGCGGTACGGGGGACCGCACGCCGCCCGCCGGGCCCGCCGTGCACCGAGGCGCGGACGGACGATACGCCGACGATATGTGCCCACTCCTACCATCGACGGCATGCGTGTGCTGATAGTCGAGGACGAGCCGTACATGGCGGAGGCCATCCGCGACGGCCTGCGTCTTGAGGCCATCGCGGCCGACATCGCCGGTGACGGCGACACCGCGCTGGAGATGCTGGCCGTCAACGCCTACGACATCGCCGTCCTCGACCGCGACGTCCCCGGGCCCTCAGGGGACGAGATCGCCCGGCACATCGTCGCCTCGGGCAGCGGGACGCCGATCCTCATGCTCACCGCGGCCGACCGCCTCGACGACAAGGTCACCGGCTTCGAGCTGGGCGCCGACGACTACCTCACGAAGCCCTTCGAGCTCCAGGAACTCACGCTGCGGCTCAGGGCACTGGACCGCAGGCGCGCCCACAACCGGCCTCCCGTGCGGGAGATCGCGGGCCTGCGGCTGGACCCGTTCCGGCGTGAGGTCTACCGCGGCGGCCGCTACGTGGCGCTCACCAGGAAGCAGTTCGCCGTGCTGGAAGTCCTCGTCGGCGCCGAGGGCGGTGTGGTCGGCGCCGAGGAACTCCTGGAACGCGCGTGGGACGCGAACGCCGACCCGTTCACCAACGCCGTGCGCATCACGGTCTCCGCACTGCGCAAGCGGCTCGGCGAACCGTGGGTCATCGCCACCGTGCCGGGCGTCGGCTACCGCATAGCCGCGGGCCCGCACGACGGAAGCGAGGGACACGACCGTGGATAGGGCGCCCGGCCTGAGCGTTCGGCTCAAGCTCACCCTCAGCTACGCCGGCTTCCTCATGCTCGCCGGTGTCGTGCTGCTCGCCGCCACGTGGGAGGCGCTCCTGCACAACGCCCATATCGGCGTGGTCGTGATCGTGCGCAGCCGTACCGACATCGTGCGCGACTTCGGCCCCGACACGGTCCGGGCGCTGGCGTTCCTCCTGGTGTTCGGCCTCGTGGGCGGATGGTTCCTGGCCGGCCGCATGCTCGCCCCCCTCACCCGCATCACGGACGCCACACGCACGGCCGCGACCGGATCGCTCTCCCACCGGATCCGGCTGCCGGGCCGCAGCGACGAGTTCCGTGAACTCGCCGACGCCTTCGACACGATGCTCGCGCGGCTGGAGGCGCACGACGCCGAGCAGCGCAGGTTCGCGGCCAACGCCTCGCACGAGCTGCGCACCCCGCTCGCGATCTCGCAGGCCCTCCTCGACGTGGCCAGGGGCGACCCGGACCGCGACAACGGCGAACTCGTCGACCGCCTGCGCGCGGTCAACACCCGGGCGATCGACCTCACCGAGGCCCTCCTCGTGCTCAGCCGCGCCGAGCAGGGGGCCTTCACCCGGGAACCCGTCGACCTGTCCCTGCTCGCCGACGAGGCCACCGAGACGCTGCTCCCGCTCGCCGAGAAACGCGGCGTCACCCTCGACACCTCGGGCGACATCGCCCCGGCGCACGGGTCGCAGCCGCTCCTGCTGCAGATGACGGCGAACCTCGTGCACAACGCCATCGTGCACAACCTGCCGGAGCGGGGCACGGTGTGGGTGCGGACCACCGTCCGCCCCAGGAGCGCGGTGCTCACCGTGGAGAACACCGGTGAGAGGCTGCCGCCCGAGCGGGTTTCGACACTCACCGAACCGTTCCGGCGCGGGAGCGAGCGCATCCACGCCGACCACGCGGGGGTCGGCCTGGGCCTGGCGATCGTCAGGACCATCACCCAGGCACACGGCGGAACGCTCACCCTCACCGCGCGCCCCGCCGGCGGCCTCCGCGTCACGGTGGAACTGCCCGCACAGCCGCAGCGGTAGCCGCAGCCGTGCCCCCGGCCGTGCCGGCGGCCCGCGGCGGCTCAGCGGCGCGTGAGGTAGGCGTGCATGGCCCGGTGCAGCGCCTTGTTGACCGTGCCCTGCAGCGGCAGCTCCCACTCGCCGACGGTCTCCGCCGCCTCACCGCCCGTACCCAGCTTCCACCGCAGCAGGCCGTGGGCCCGGGACGACGGGTCCAGGTCGTCGGGGATCCCGCGCATGTCGTAGACGGCCGCGCCCGCCGTCTGGGCGTCGCACAGCATCCGCCACTGCACGGCGTTGCTGGGGCGCACCTCGCGGCGGTGGTCGGCGGACGCGCCGGTCTGGTACCAGACCCGCTGCCCGTCCGGCGCCGTGATCATGGTGTGCGCGGCCAGCAGTTCGCCCTCGTACCGCGCGGTGTACAGCCGCATGGCGCCGGGGCGTTCGCCGTTCAGGGCCGCGTACTGCCGCTGGTAGTACTCCAGGCCGCGGCCGAGGTCGAAGCCGTCGCGGCGCTCGGTGATCCGCAGCAGCTCGTGGAACGCCGGCAGCGCCGCCGGGCCCTCCACGCCGGTCCGCACCCCGCACCGGGCGGCCTTCTTCACGTTGCGCCGCCACTCCTGATTGAGCCCGGTCCACAGGTCGTCCAGGCCGCGCCCGGCCAGCGGGACCTCGAACACCAGCCGCGGCTGCGCGTCGCCGCCCTGGCCGTCCTCCCCGCAGCGGCGCCAGCCGGCCTCCCGCAGCCGGTCGCAGACGGCCGCGCCGAGCGGCTCCACCAGGTCCGGCAGGACGTCGCCGATCCGCCGCCCCGGCCCCGCCGCGTCCTTCAGCGTGCGCGCCGACCAGCGCCGGTACGCCAGCGGCGGCCCCATCCGCACCGCGAACGCGCCCGTACCGCGCAGGTGGTCGAGCAGCGGCTCCAGCCGGTCCGCCAGCCGCGGGTCCGCCCAGTCCAGGCAGGGGCCCTCCGGCAGGTACGCGAACGAGCGCCGTACGCCGGGCAGGTGGCGGTACAGCACCAGGGCGGTCCCCACCAGGCGCCGGCCGGCGTCGAACCAGCCCAGGTGCTCCGCCTCCCAGCTCCGCTTCACCCGCCCCCAGGCCGGGGCCTGCAGGAAGCTCACCGGGCAGACGCGGGCGGTGCGCTGGAAGGCCGCGTGCGCCTCGGCCGGGATCCGCAGCAGGTGCGTCGAGGAGTCGGCCGGCGGCGCCGCCGGTCCTGGGCCGCGCCGGCCGGAAGGCCGGTGGGTGGTCATCGTCAAGGCGTCGCCTCCGCGCTGCCGGGCGGCCCGGGGCGGTCCGCTCACCTGTGTCACGCCTGTGCCGCCCGCGAGGTGACAGAGAGGTTCGCGACAGGCCCCGCGGCTTTCCCCCGGCCCGCACGGCACGGCAGACTTGCGCGTCCGCGCACCGGCGCGGAACGGGCGGGTGCCCTCGCGGCGCACGCCGGGACGCCCCGGCCGGGCACGGGCGGCAGGGGAGGGCGTCGGGGTGGGTACGGCACTGAGATCCCGGGGATCGGGGACCCGGGGACGGCGGGCGCACGCCCGGCCGCCCTCGCTGCGGCGCAGCGGCGGCCTGATGGTGGCCGGTTCGCTGGTGTCGAGGGCCACGGGGTTCGCCCGGCTGTCGGTGGTCACCGCGGCGGTGGGCACCGCCGCCGGGGGTGACGCCTTCGCCGTGGCCAACACCGTGCCCAACATCATCTACACGCTGATGATCGGTGGCGCCCTGCAGTCGGTGTTCGTGCCCGAACTCGTCCGGGCCGCCAAGGAGCACGCCGACGGCGGCAGGGCCTACACCGACCGGCTGCTCACCTTGTGCGCGGTCGCACTGCTCGGCGTCACCGTCCTCGCGGTCCTGGCCGCGCCCCTGCTGGTGAGCGCCTACGCCCCCGACTTCGGCGGCGAGCAGCGCGCGCTGACCGTCGCGCTCGCCCGCTACTGCCTGCCGCAGATCCTCTTCTACGGCCTGTTCACGCTCCTCGGCCAGGTGCTCGGCGCCCGGGAGCGGTTCGGCGCCGCGATGTGGGCACCGGTGCTCAACAACCTCGTCGTCATCGCGGTCTTCGGCGGATATCTGGCCGGCGCGCGCGGCGGGATCTCGCACCACGAAGCGCTGCTGCTCGGCTGGGGCAGCACCGCCGGGATCGCGGTGCAGGTCCTGGGCCTGCTGCCGGCCCTGCGCGCCGCGGGCTTCAGATGGCGGCCCCGGTTCGACTGGCGGGGCCGGGGGCTCACCGCGCCGCTGCGTGCGGGGGCGTGGACCCTCGCCCTGGTCCTGGTCAACCAGCTCGCCTACTGGCTGGTCACCCGGCTCGCCACGTCCGCCGGCCAGCGGGCGCCGGCCACCGGCCACCACGCGGGCGTGGGCTACGCCGCCTACAGCAACGCGTACAGCCTGTGGGTGGTGCCGCAGGGCATCGTCACGGTCTCGGTGGTCACCGCCATGCTGCCGCGGATGAGCCGGGCCGCCGCCGCCGGCGATCACGCGGGCGTAGGGGACGACCTCTCGCGGGGGCTGCGGGTGTCGGGTTCGGCGGTGGTGCCGGCCGTCCTGGCCTTCCTCTCGCTCGGCCCCCAGATCACCGGGGTGGTCTTCCAGCACGGCGCGACCGGGAACGCCGACGCCGACGCCATCGCGCTCATGCTGGCCGCCTTCGCCCTCGGCCTGCCCGCGTTCGCCGCCCAGTACCTGCTGGCCCGCGGCTTCTACGCCATGTCCGACACCCGCACGCCGTTCTTCCTCAACGTGGTCATCGCCGGCGTCAACGCCTCGCTCGCCGCGATCGCCTACGCGACGCTCCCGGCGCGGTGGGCGGTCACGGGGATGGCCGCGGGGTACGCGGTGGCGTGCACGGTGGGGCTGGCCTGCACGACCGCGCTGCTGCGCCGCAGGCTGGCCTGGCGGCCCCGGGTCCTCGGCCACCACCTGCGGCTGGTCGCGGCGTTCGCCCCGGGCGCCGCGGCGGCGGCCGTCGTCGCGCACGTGTCGACGCAGCGGCTGGGCACGTCCGCCACCGGCGACCTGACCGGTCTCCTCCTCGGCGCGACGGCGCTCGTCCTGCCCGCGTTCCCGCTCGCCCGGGTCCTGCGCCTGCCCTTGCGTCCCTGACGGCGCCGGACGCGAGCACGGGGGCGGCGGACGGGCGTACGCGGGCGCCGGACGGGCGGGCGGGCGGCGTGCGGTGCGGTGGGGCGGCGTGCGGTGCGGTGCGAGAAATGTTGTCCGGCGGTGTCACCTGCGCGCCCTCCCGGGCGTGGAACCCTCCAGGAGGGACACAGCACATGACCGCACACCCGCCGGGCGGCCCCGCCGCCGCACGCGCCGCCGACTTCGACGAGTTCTACGCGGCGACGGCCAAACGCATGGTCGCCGTCGTGTACGCCGTCACCGGCGACCTGGGCGAGGCCGAGGACGCCGTCCAGGAGGCGTACGCCAGGGCCTGGCAGCGCTGGGCCGTGCTCACCGAGGAGGGCGACCCGACTCCCTGGGTGCGTACGGTCGCGCTGCGGCTGGCCGTCAGCACCTGGCGCAAGGCCCGCAACCGCATGCGCGCCCACTTCCGGCACGGCCCGCCGCCGGACGCACCGGCCCTCGCCCCGGACCGGGTCGCCCTGGTCGACGCGCTGCGCGCCCTCCGCGACGACCAGCGGACGGCCGTCGTCATGCACCACCTCCTGGACCTGCCGGTCGAGGAGATCGCCCGGGAGACGGGAGTGTCCAGCGCGGCCGTACGCACCAGGCTCAGCCGCGGCCGCAAGGCACTCGGCGCCCGGCTGCGGGACACCGAGGACGCGGCGGGCGCGGGGGGCGCCGGGAGTGCCGGGGGCGCCGGGACCGCCGGCGGAAACGCCGGTGCCGCTGGTGTCACTGGTTCCGCCGAAGCCGCCGAAGCCGCCGAAGTTGTCGAAGCAGCCGCGGCCCCGTACGGCCCGGGTGGCGCGTGCGGCCGATCCGCACACGGGCCCCCGGGCGCGTACCCCGGCACGTACCCGGACACCGGCCGGGCGGGCCCGCGCGCGGCCGCCCTCCACCACCCTGCCCGCCCCATGCGGCCCCCCACCGAGGAGGTTCCCTTCCATGGCTGACACGTTCGGCCCGACGAAACCGGCCGGACCGGACCCGATCGACGAGCGGCTGCGGCAACTGGTCCACGACACGGAGCCGCTGGTCACCCTGGACGGACCGGCCGCGGTCCGCCGCCGCGGCGAGCGGCGCAGGGCCCGCCGGCGCACCGGCGCCGTCTGCCTGACCGCGGCACTCGCCCTCGGCCTCGGCTCGTGGCAGCTCCTGCCGCGCCTCGGCGGCGACGGCCCGGCGACGCTCCCCGCCGGAACCGTCTCCGCCCCGCCCCCCGCCGCAACACTCGCCGAGCGGCTGCGGCGCGAACTGCTCCCGCCGACCGACCTGCCGCTCTACCCCGCCAACCGCTGGAGGGCCGTCCCCCGGCCCGAGGCCGCCGCCAAGTTCCCCGAGCCGTGCCCGGTCGACGCGGCGGGGCGCCGGGCCGTGGCCCGGGCCGACCAGGTCTACACCACCCCCGAGCGCCTCGTGGCCCACTACCACCTGTACGCCATGGCCTCGGCGCCGGACGCCGCGGACGTGCGCGACCAGTTGGACATGGTGCTCACCCACAAGTGCGGGTGGGGCAAGGAGGTCGGCTCCACCCCCCTCGCGGGGGATCCCGGCCGCCTGGACGGCTCCGCGTACTACGGCCCGTCCGGCACGGTCTGGCTGGAGCGCGAGGGCACCTTCATCGCGTTCCTCGAAGTCACCAGCTCCCTACCCGGCGGGGGCAAGGCCGCGTACTCCGAGGCGGGGACGCCGGGGAAGATGCCGCGGGCCTGCATCGAGAGCTCCCTCGACCGGCTGGCCGTCGGCAGTTCCCTCGACCGTCTCGCGTCGGGCGTCCCTTCGTCCGGCCCGGGAGCCACCGGGGGCGGTTCACCGACCGCGCCGACGGCCTCGACCGCGCAGGGAAGCCCCTCGTGGGCCGCCGGCTCCGGCACGGGCCCGGGCGCGGACACCGGCGCCGCGACCGGCACGTCGCAGGACCTGCCCGCCGGCACGGCACTGCCCGGGGCGTCGGGGGCGCACACCTGCTGACACCTCCAACGCCCGCCCCCACCACGGGCGCCCGCCCCCGCCCCCGGCACCCGTACGTCAACAGCCTTACGGCAGCGGCATCCGGGTGTGGTTGGAGGGCAGCAGCGAGTCCCGGTCCGGGGCGCCCCGCCGATGCGCCCCGGGGTCCGCGTACTTCGCCATCCTGCGCCGCCGCGACATCATGTCCAGCAGCCGGCTGCCCTTCCTGGAAAGCCAGACCCGCATGATTCCCGCCATCCCCCCGCTGCTTCCGGAATCCAACGCACCCCGTACACGCAGTGTGCGCCCGGGCGAGCGGTGCCACACCGGATCTGAGCGAAACGTGAGGTCGGCGGACGGGGTGCGCAGGCGGCAGGCGCGTTACCGCGGCCGGCGGCATGGCCGGGCCGCGCGCAGGCGTACGCGCACAAGGCGACGCCTTGGCCGTACCGCAGGAGTTCTACGCGGCCGAAGCGGCCTGCATCGCCGCCGGAGGTACTGGGACACCATCCCGGCACCCGGCTCGACAGGACCCCTGCGTCGGCCGAATCCGCCGATGCGAAGCCACTATCGGCGAATCCGTCCGCCTCGCGTCTGGGAGCGCCTCCCAGGCGGAGCTCTGGGGGAGCACCGGACGCCGCTCGCTGATCCGGCCCGCATCTTCAGTGCGCTCCTAGCGGTTGCGTTCGTCGCTTGCGAAGAAGAAGCCGAACGCAGCGCTGGCTAAGGCCACGATGGGGGTGAACATCAGGCTCACCTTCTGGTAATCGTCGCCCGTGAAGTGGAGCCAGTGGCCGGCGATGAGAGCGGCCGTCGGCACGCCGGACAGGCCGGCGACGACCCAGAGGAGACCGACGGCGAGCGTGCGGCGGGTCTCACTCATGTGGAGCTCTTTCGTCCTGATCCAGTCGGCACCGGTGGACGCGGGAGGGTCGTGCTCGGTGAACTCGTCGTCCTGCGCGGGCGCGGGCGTCGAGATGATGATGCCGTCGCCCGGCGGGTCGCCGCCCGGCTGAAACGGGTCCGTGCCGTCCTCGCTCATAGGCCCCTCCCTGTTGTGCCCGGAAGCCGTGGACATCGGTTCCGGTGCCGGAATGCCGACTCACCGCGCCGGCCGCGGTGGCCGTTTTCTCGGTGGACTCGTCCACAGGCGGTGGGGTACCGGTTTCAAGGAGTACGCCGGTCCTCCGTGAACGAGAGCCGTGCCGCGCCCGGTCCGTGACCGTCGGCGCCGCGGGCCCTACCTACGCCACGCACATCCCTGTGGCCCGCCGATGCAGGGCGCGAGGAGCAGGGGGTCCCCCAGCACGTAGGCCGCACCGGTCGCGGGGAGTTCGTCCTCGCGGCGCAACTCGATGCCGGTGTCGGGGATGTCGTCGGTGTCGTGACGGCCGATGATGCCTTCGCCGGTCGAGGGATCGTCGGGCCCGGTGCCGCGGACTTGCGCCATGGACTCGTTGTGCCATTCCAGGCCCGGCGAGACGTAATGGCGCCGGGCCTGGCAGCAGAGCTGGACGACGCCCTTGAGCAGCGTCGACTCCCCTTGCACCGAGGTCTGGTTCTCCATGGGTCGTGTCCCCTCTGCGGGTCGCTCGTGCGAGCGAAGGGATGGCGGCTGGGCCTCAAGACCCCCAGGCTATGCCTGTGGGGAAGAATATCACACTCAGTGATGATCTTTTGTGCATCTGATCCACCTGTGATGTGGATACAGTACGCATCGTGTGCTCACGCGAGCCACAATCCATGTGTGTTCTTACTTGACAACAACCCTTCCCAACCCACACACTGAGGGACAAGCGATCTGCTGAAGTGGCTGGCGGGAGGCGAAATGGGTGCTCGTTGGGTCATGTCCTGTCCGTGCCTGCCCGAACACTCGGCATCGCGTCGCCTACTCTCGTTGCTACGTTCACGACGAGGCGTACTCCCGCGGGAGTAGCCCTCGTCGTTCATTCGTGCGATGTCGCGCAAAGCGCGGGCACAGCGACGCTTGACGTGCGAGTCGGTCCAGAGGGGGAACCGAGAGCACGGCCGCGTCAATCCCGGGCGGTGTTGGCCCCCGGGGGACGGAAGTGGCTGCACATGCCCGTCTTCTCGCGACGTCTTCACAAAGGGGAGCATTGCCATGCCAAAGGACTCCACCGCGCCGGCGTCGGTCGTCGACACGCAGCAAGTCAGCAGGCTGAGCGTGAACATCAACCAGGACACGGCCGAGAAGATCCGCGTGTACCGGAAGCGTCGGGGGGTGTCCATCACCGAGACAATCCGCCGCGCCGTCGCCATACTCGCGCTACTGGACGAGGAGACGGCCAAGGACAGCGAAGTCCTCATCAAGTCCAAGGACGGTAAGAACATCAGGCAGCTCTGGATGGTGTGAGGAGCGCGAGGTCCCAGCTCCCCGGAACCCTGCCCGCAGGGTGATTCCCCGCTCGATAGGGGCAGAATGCATGCCCGGTGCACTGCGGAACCCGGTGAGTCGCGGGATCGGCGGACTGCGAACACCCGCTGTCGCCACCCCCTTGGCGGAGATCCTTCGAGCAAGCCATCACGGCACCTCCGAAGGCGATCTTTTCCGTGCTGGGCGAACGGTTCTTCCTTCTTGTGCGCTGACTTCCGCAAGCCCCCGCTCCCGGGAGACGGATCGGCCGCGCCACGTCCGTCACAAGGCCCGAGGCCCGGCGCGTGCACCGAATTGACACACCGTGCACTCCGTCGGGCGGTTCCCTGCTCGGTAAGGCCGGTATCGTGCCGGGCGTCGCACCTCGTGCCAAGTCCGCGCCGCCTGGGTGGTTTCGGGGCGCACCCCCGCCACCCAGGCGGCTTTCACGGGACCACGCTCTTTCGTTCCGGTAATCCTACGGGCTGGTCACCCATCTCCGCCCCGGGACGATTTCTGTTCGCGAAGCAGTGTTCCCAGCTCTCACTCTTGCTTCACAGGCGACCGATGTGACGGCGAACGCGTAGACGAATTCGGACGACAGCATCAGTGGCCCGCCGTCCGCCTGTCCGAACCGGGCTCATGCCGCCGGACGGCCGACAGCGGTTTCCGGTGCGTCGTGGAGGAGGCCCGTCCGCGGACAGGGGGCGCGATGGAGCTCGGGAACCACAGCGGCGGCGCAGCCTGACAGACTGCGCCGCCGTTCGGGTGCCGGTGGCGGTGCCGGTGACGGCACCGGTGGCGGTGGCGGTGACGGTGGCGGCACCGTTCCCGGCAGGTGGGAACCGGTTCAGTCCGCCAGGCGGTTGAGGGCCGCCGCGGCGATGCCCGCAATGTAAGAGGGGTCGTCGCTGGGCCGGCCGGAGAGTTCGACGATGCCGAACCTGTGGCCACCGCGGATGACGGCGACACCGCCGGCGGCCTTGCCGTCGCCGTTGAAGGCCGGGTACCACGTGCCCTCGCCGGCCTGAGTGGTGAAGGCGTGGCCGGCGCCGTAGTACCAGTGGCCGGCCGGCTCGTCCTGGCAGCCGCGCACCAGCCCACCCAGCCGCTTCTCGTACGAGACCGCCGCCGCGTCGGTCGAACCGTCCGCGGCGGATTCGGTCAGCAGTGCGCCCTTGGTGTCGAAGGTCCAGGTCACGTCGGCATAGGCGGCGGCCTTCGCCGCGGTCAGCGCCCGCATGGTCTCCTCGCCGGTGCACGCCGACAGGGCCTGCTTCCCGGTCAGGTCCACCGTCGCGCCGACCGGGGCCAGGCCCTGCTGGAAGAAGTCCTCGCTCTGGACCAGGCTGCCGGAGCCCAGGCCGGGCGCGGCCACCGCGGCGGCGCGCACGGCCGCCGGCCGGCTCGCCGTGTGCGGGTCCGCGCTCGCGGCGGCCGAGCGCGCGCCCGCGCCGACCGCGATCAGCGCGGCCCCGACGCACGCCGCCACCGCGGCGGTACGGCCATGGCGCGAGAGCTTCCCGCCTGCTGCTGCGTTGTCGAACATCTCATCCCCCTGTGTGGTCTGTGGTTGTGCGGTCACGACGGCGACGCGCGCCGTACATCCGGGGAGATGCCGCGACCACGGCGGAAGTTGGACGGCGATCGGCCGCGGGGCCCCGGGAAGGGTGTGATCTGCGTCACTGGTACGGAGCGGGGCTGGGTAGGGGGCCGGGGTACGGAGGGCCGGGCCTCAGAGCCGGGTCACGGCCGCGCGCACCACCCGCGTCATCGCGGCCGTGCCCAGGCAGGCGTCGACCTCCAGGACCCCGTAGTGCGAGCCGTTCCCGAGGACGGCGATGCCCCCGCACGGCTCCTTGCCGCGCGGCGCGGTCCCCGCGGTGTTCAGGCCGCCGCCGTAAGCGCCCAGCCAGTACGCGCTGATGCCCGGGGCGACGTCGATCGTGTGCGTCGGCCCGTAGACCCAGTGGCCGGCCGGTTCGTCCTGGCACGGCACCTCCTCCAGCAGGAGGCGCTCGGTGTAGTTACGGGTCAGCGCCGGGCTCCCGGCGTCGGCGGCGACCTCGCGTGCGACCTGGTCCTTGACGTCGGCCGCCAGCGTGGGGTCGCCGGGGTCCGTGTCCCTGGCCGTCACCAGTCCGCGGAAGTGCGCGCCCTGCCCGCCCAGGGTCTGGCCGAGGGTCTTCTCGCCCGCGCAGGCCGCGTTGGCGTACACGCCGTCCCCGACGCGGTCCCGTACGTAGATCGGCCGGGAGATCCCGGCCGCCTTGAACGCGGCCGCCGTCACCAAGTGCCCGTCGGTCATGGGGCCGGCGGCGGGCTTCGGCGCCGGGGCGCCAGTGGCCCCCCTGACGGGTGCGGCCGCCGTGGAGCGGGCGGGCAGGACGAACCGGCCGGTCAGCACGCCGAGTACGACGGCGGCGGTCAGGACGGCGACGGTCGTACGGATCCGCACGGCGTCACCTCCGGGCTCTCTCGCGCGCACGGGCGCCGGCCACGGGCGGCGGCCCGGGGCGCCTCAGAAGCCGCCGCCGAGGCGGTCCCGCATGAAGCGGCGGGCCTGGTGGATGCGGTCCTTGACGGTGCCCAGCGGAGCGTCGGTGATCTCGGCGATCTGGCCATACGTGAGGTCTCCCAGGTCACGCAGCACGAAGGATTCCACCAGGGCCGGGTGCCGCTCCTCCAGCGCGGCCAGCGACTCCATCAGGTCCAGCCGGGTGCCCGCGATGACGCTCGTCGTCCGCGGGTCGGCGCCCTCGGGCACGACCGCGTGGCTGTCCTCCGCGCGGCGGCGCATCGAGCGGTACGTCGACCTGGCGGCGTTCGAGGCGATCACGGTCACCCACCCCAGGAACGAGCCCCGCCCCCCGTACTCGTGCAGGTGGGTGCTGATGGACAGCAGGGCGTCCTGCGCGGCCTCTTCGGCGTCCACGTGGTGCGGAAGGAACCTGGAGCAGCGGCGCATGACGGTGGGCCGGAGCTTGACGAGGAGGCGGTCCATCGCCGCGCGGTCGCCCGCCCGCGCGGATGCCACGAGCCGCGCCAGCTCGTCCTCGTCGCTCACCCTGCCGTCTTCCCGTCCGCTTCCGTCCGCTGCCGTTCGCTTCCGTGCTCTCCGGCGCTCTTCGGTGCTCGTCGCCTGTGGGCCGGCGGATTCCACGGCTCCCCCGGTTCGGGCAGAATGGTGCCACATGCGGAAGCTGGGCCGTTACCTCCTCGAGGACAGGCTGGGAGCGGGGTCGTTCGCCACCGTGTGGAAAGCGTACGATCCCGAGCTCGACACGGACGTCGCCGTCAAGGTGCTGGCCGACAACTGGGCGTCGAACGCCGACGTGCGGGAGCGGTTCCTGGCGGAGGCCAGGCTGCTGCGCAGGATCTCCAGCCCGCGCGTGGTGCGCGTCCACGACATCGGCGTCCAGGACGACCGGCCCTACTTCGTCATGGACTACGTCAGGGGCGGCACGCTGGCCGACAGCATCGGGCAGTGCGGGCCCGCGGAGGCACTGCGGCTGGCGGCGGAGGCCGGGTACGCCGTGCAGGTGCTCCATGACGCGGGTGTGGTCCACCGCGACATCAAGCCGTCGAACCTCCTGCTCGACACCGGCCGCACGCCCGCGGCCGTCCTGGTCGCGGACCTGGGCAGCGCGAAGCGGCTCGCCGACGCCTCGGGGCTGACCGTGACCACCGGCACCCCCGCGTACATGGCACCCGAACAGGCCTTCCAGACCGGCGGGTTCGACGGCCGGGCCGACGTGTACGCCCTGGGCGCCGTGACGTTCGAGCTGCTGACCGGGCGCAAACCGTTCGGTTCCGGCGGCCGCGCGCACCTCACGCCGGAGCAGGCGTCGAAGTCCTCGCCGCCTGCGGTTCCCGGGGAGCTTCAGGTGCCGAAGGCCGTCGGCGCGCTCCTGCGGGCCGCGCTGTCCGCGGACCCCGGCGACCGGCCGGGCACCGCCCGGGAGTTCGCGGACGCACTGCTGTCACGCCAGGCCGGGGAATGGACGCCGGCCGGGTCGGCGCGGCCGTCCCGCCTCGCGGTCTGGCTCGCGGCCGTCGTCACGTTCCTGGTGGCAGCGGCGCTGACCTGGTGGTTCCGCTGAACTCGACACGACACGACTCGACACGACCGGACCCACCGCCCCACGCCCCGACGCGCACGGCGGGACGACGGCCCGTCAGGCCGCGTCGAACCCCCGTCGGACCCCCGTCCGACCCCCGTCAGGCTTCCCTCGGACCCCCGTCCGACCCCCGTCAGGCTTCCCTCGGACCCCCGTCCGACCCCCGTCAGGCTTCCCTCGGACCCCCGTCCGACCCCCGTCGGCGTCCCGTCGTC
This sequence comes from Streptomyces sp. HPF1205, assembly GCF_020400825.1. Taxonomy (GTDB): domain Bacteria; phylum Actinomycetota; class Actinomycetes; order Streptomycetales; family Streptomycetaceae; genus Actinacidiphila. The sequence continues at coordinate 56,407 of NZ_JAINVH010000037.1, read as the reverse complement.
GGCCCCGTCAGACCCGCTGGGCCGGTTCGGGAACGGCGATGCCGTCGAGGAGGAGTTTGAGGACGGCCTGGAGCTCCTCGTCGAGCTCGCCCGGCTCGGTGTCGAGGGCGCGCTGCGACCAGCGGAACAGGGCTCCGAAGTACACGTCGCGCAGCAGGTTGCCGACCCGCTCGGGGACCAGGCCGGCGGCGAGGTCGCCGCAGCGCGCGCCCGTGTCGACGATGTCGGCGAATATCTGCGCCACGTACGGCTCCTCGGTCAGCGGCCGGCCGGCCTTGACCCAGGCCGACAGCATGGCCGTGGTGACCTCGCGTTCTTCCTCGTTGATCCGGGCCAGCGCCGACATGCAGCGCTCCAGCCGGGCGATGGCGTGCGAGTCCTGGACGTGGTCCTGTGCGAGAGAGTCGAGCAATTTGGTCCGACGCTCCTGACCCCAGGCGCTGATGATGTCTTCCTTGCGCTGGAAGTAGTTGAAGAAGGTGCCGCGTGCGACGTCGGCGCGTTCGGCGATCTCGTCGACCGAGGTGCGGTCGTAACCCTGCTCGGCGAACAGGGCCAGCGCGGATGCGTAAAGGCGCGCTTTGACCCGCTGCTTGTTGCGTTCTCGTCGGCCGGTGGGCTGGGTCCCGTCTGCTGGGTCTGGGGCCATGGTCGTCTCCGCTTCACGGTTGCCGGTCGGTGACGGGAGGAACGCCACCGCCGATAGAATTTATACCGTAGTTCAAGTCTGGGTGGGAGTCCTACTTGGGAGTGAACGCGGGGTCGCCACGCCTCCTCGGCGCGACGACCCCGGCGACACCAGCGACCCGACCCGACCCGAGCCCGCAGCCCGTCACACAGGCGTGGGGTGGGGCAGGCCGCGGGCGATCCGCTCCAGGCTCTCCGCGCCCAGCAGGCGGCCCGCGGTGATGTCCACACCGCAGGCCTCCCGCAGCCGCCGGCGCAGCTGCACGGCCATCAGCGAGTCGAGCCCGAGGTCGCGCAGCGGCCGGCGCGGGTCGAGATCGGCTCGCGCGATGCCGAGGATCCGCGCCGCGCTGTCGAGGAGCACCTCGGCGGCGTCGGCGGCCCGCGCCGACTGCTCCTCACGACCGCGGGCGGGTGTACGGGGGGCCGGTTCGGGGCGTGCGGCCCGGTCGGCGTACGGGTCCTGATCGGCGTACACGGCCCGTGCGGCCTGCGCGCCGTACGGGGTCGGCGCGCCTTGTCCGCCGTACGGGGCCCGTGCGGTCCGGTCGCCGTAGCCGGCCTGCTCGCCGTACCCGGTCGGTGCGGTCCGCGTGGTTCGTTCGGCGTAGGCGGTCGGCTCGGCGTACGCGGCCTGGTCGGCGTACGCGGTCTGCTCGGGGCGTGCGGTCTGCGCGCGGCGCGCAGCCGCGTCCCGGCGCGGGCTCTGCCCTCTGCGCGGCGCCCGGGTGGGGGAGTGCCGCAGGGCGCGAGCCGCGGGCGGCCGGATCGCGGTCGCGACCCGCGACAGCAGCGGGCCCGTACCCCGCAGCAGCGGCGCCCCCAGCCGGGCCGGTACGGCTCGCGCCAGGGCGGCCGCGGGCCCTGCCGGACGGCCCGTGCCCCGCAGGGCGATCCCGCGGAACTCGGCCAGGACGCGCCCCTCGCCGTCGAGCACGAGGACGTCGCCGTGCGCCGTACGCCCGTCGGGCTCCGCCGTGACGGTCGCCAGGCTCCAGAAGTCCTGCGGCAGTTCGCCGTACAACTGCGCCAAGGCGACCCCGGTGGGCAGCCAGCCGGCGTCCTCCGCCCCGGTGCGGGGCTCGGGCAGCGCGGCCAGCAGCGGCAGCAGAGCCGCCTCCCACAGGCCGGGGACCGGTTTGGCCAGCCGGATCCTGGCGACCGCCTCCCCGGGCCGGCGCCACAGCTGGTCGACGGCGTCGAACCCCTCACCGAGGTCGAGGCCGTGTCCGCGCGCCAAGCGGCGGAAGCCCGCGGTGGGCAGGTACGTGTGGCAGCGGCCGAGGGCGGCGTCCAGGTCCCTCTGGGCACGGCGGGCGTCCCCGGCGTCGGCCGGGTGCAGCGACGCGGTCGCGCAGGCGAGGCGCCGGGGCGCGTCCTGCTCCTCCAGCTCGACGGTCGCCCGCCAGGCGTCCCCGTCCTGTTCGAGGGTGACGGCCAGTGCGGCGGCCGTGGGGAGCGCCAGCCGCGGCGGTCTCCCGGCCGGCCGGACGTCCCGGACCGCGAACATCGTCCCGGGGACGGTACGGGCGGCGGCGTCCAGCAGCGCGGCGATCTGGACGGCGGGCGGCAGCACGACCTCGCCCGCGGCGCCGCCGGGAGCGGCCTGCTCCGCCCACTGCTCCAGCCCCCACGCCCCCAGCTCGACCCGGGCCACCCGGGTCACCGGCGCCACCTGGGCGGCCCGGCCGTCGGCGTCGGACGGGAGCAGCGCGGACGCGGCCGGGGCGCGCCGGAAGACCACCGGCTCCCACGGATAGTGCGGCAGCGGCACCGGCCGGACCGGGTGCCCGTACCAGCGCTCCCACTCCACCCGGCCGCCCGCGGCGAAGAACCGGCCGACGGCGCGCAGGAGTTCGGCCGGCTCGTCGCAGTTGCGCACCAGCGTGTGCACGGCGGCTCCGGCCGCGCCGTCGGCGGCCAGCGTGTCGCGCACCGCCCCGGTGAGCACCGGGTGCGGGCTGATCTCCACGAACACGTTCTCCGTGTTCTCCGTGTTCTCCGCGTTTTCGGCGTTCTCGGCGTTCGCGGCGATCTCCGTGTTCGCGGCGATCTCCGTGTTCTCGGTGTACTCCGTGTTCTCGGCGTGCTCCGCGCCCCCGGCGCCGCCCTCGCCGGTGAGCGCCCGTACCGCGCCGTGGAACAGCACTGGGCCGCACAGGTTGTCCGCCCAGTAGCCGGCGTCGAGTTCGGGACCGGCGAGCGGCGCGCAGCGGACGGTGGAGAACAGCGCGGTGCCGGCCGGGCGGGGGGAGAGGTCCGCGAGCCCGGCCAGCAGGTCCGGGCGCAGCGGCCGCATCTGCGGCGAGTGGGAGGCGACGTCGACGGCGACCCACCGGCACAGCACCCCGTCGGCTTCGAGCGCCGCCGCCACGGTGGTGAGCGCCGCCGGGTCGCCCGCGAGCACCGTGCAGGTGGGCGAGTTCTCCGCGGCCACGCACACCGACGGGGTACCGGCGGTGGCCGCGCGCGCCTCGGCCGCGGACAGCTCCACGACGAGCATGGCGCCCCCACTCGCCACCCGTCCCATCAGCCGGCTGCGGCGGCAGATCACCGCGGCCGCGTCCCGCAGCGACAGCGCGCCGCTGACGTGCGCGGCGGCCGCCTCACCCATGCTGTGCCCGACGCACACGTCCGGCCGCACGCCCAGGTCCCGCCAGGCCGCCGCGAGCGCGACCTGCACCGACCACAGCACGGGCTGCACGATCCGGACGCCGCCGGGGAACGCGCCGCCGGTCGCGCTGTCCGCGTCCGCCGTCAGCACCTCCTCGACGGACCAGCCCAGTTCCTCGCGCACCAGGCGGTCGCACGCGCGCAGGGCGGTACGGAACGCCTCGTTCGAGGCCAGCAGCGCGCGTCCCATGCCGAGCCACTGCGACCCCTGGCCGGGGAAGACGAAGACGGTCCGCCGCGGTCCGCCGAAACCGGCCTGGCCGAAGCCGCCGTCCGGGGTCTGCTCGCCGGCGGCCAACGTGCGCAGGACGGCGACCAGTTCGTCGTGCGTGGTGCCGGTCGCCCACAGCCGGTGCGGGCCCGTCTCGCGGCGGACGGCCGCGGTGGCGCAGATGCCGGCCAGCGGGTACGCGCGGCCGGGCCCGCCCGGCGCGAGGTGGTCAGCGTACGCACCGGCCAGGCGGCGCAGCGCGGCGGCGGACCGCGCGGAGAGCACCAGCAGGTGGCGCTCCCGGGCACCCCGGGCACCCCGAGCACCCCGGGCCCCTTCGGCCGGGCGGGCACCTTCGGCACTGCTCGAACCTTCGGCACTGCGCGAACCTTCGGCACTGATCGAACCTTCCCCACCGCCGGCGCCTTCGGCGGCGCGGGAAGCCCCCGTACGCACCGGCCCCCGACCACCGCCGTCCGCGGCGCGCGCGACCTCACCGGACCCCGTCACGCCACCGGCCGCCCGGGCCGGCGGGGCCTCGCGGACGTGTGCGCCGGCGGCGTCGGCGTCGGTGAACTCGCCGACGACGACGTGCGCGTTGGTGCCCGACAGCCCGAACGAGCTGACGCCGAGCAGGGCTCGCGGTCCGGCCTTGGCGAGGGGGGTGTTCTCGGTGACCACGGACACCGGTGACCGGCCGGCGGCCAGCAGCGGGTGCGGGGTGCTCAGGTGCAAGGACGCGGGGACCACCCCGTGCCGGGCGATGAGCACGGCCTTGATGAGTCCGGCGATGCCGGCCGCGGCCTCGGCGTGCCCGATGTTCGTCTTCACCGAACCGCAAAGCAGCGGCCGGTCCTGCGGGCGTCCCCGGCCCGCGACCTCGGCCAGCGCCCGCAGTTCCACGCTGTCGCCGACCCGCGTGCCGGTGCCGTGCGCCTCGACGTAGTCCAGGTGCGCGGGGTCGACGCCGCCGCTGCGGCAGGCCTCGCGCAGCATCTGCGCCTGGCCGGACACCGACGGCTGGAGCAGCAGGCCGCTGCCCTTGCCGTCGTTGGTGACCGCGCTGCCCAGCAGCACGCCGAGCACCGGGTCGCCGTCGCGCAGGGCGTCGGGCAGGAGTTTGAGGACGACCGCGCCGACGCCCTCGCTGCGCACGAAGCCGTCCGCGTCCGCGTCGCCGAACCGGCACCGCCCGCCCGGCGAGAGCATGCCGCCCTGCGAGTACGCGATGGAGTCCTCGGGGGACAGGATGACGTTGACGCCCGCCGCGATCGCCAGGGTGCTCTCGCCGGTCAGTAGGCTCTGCCGGGCCGCGTGCACGGCGACCAGCGAGGAGGAGCACGCGGTGTCCAGCACCAGGCTGGGACCGCGCAGGTCCAGGGCGTACGAGACCCGGCCCGCGGTGGCCGCGCGGATGCGGCTGCCGACGCTGTCGCGCACGTTGGGGCCGTCGGCCGGGCGGGCCGCCTCGCCGTACTCGGCGGTCGCCTGGCCGACGAAGACGCCGGCGCGCGTGCCGGCCAGGCCCGACGGGGGTATCCCCGCGTCCTCCAGCGCCTCCCACACGACCTGCAGCAGGATGCGCTGCTGCGGGTCCATGCTCCGGGCCTCGACCGGCGATATCCCGAAGAACGCCGCGTCGAAGGAGAAGACGTCGTCCAGGAACCCGCCGTCCCGGGACACGGTCTTCCCCGGGGCCGGGTCCAGGGCGGTGTAGTGGTCGTCGATGTCGAAGCGGTCCTTGGGGACCGGGGACACGGCATCGGTGTTGGCGATCAGCAGGTCCCAGAACTCCTCGACGCCGTTGGCGCGGGGGAAGCGGCATCCCATGCCGACGACGGCCACCGGGGTGCTGCCAGTGCGGGCTAAGCGCTCCACGTCACGTTCACCTTCGCTCAGTTCGATCACGACGAGTGAGAACAGCAGACCGCCTCGCCTGGACGGCGGGCGGGAGGGTGCCACGGACAAGTGCGATACAAAATTACATGCGAGACCAAGATTGGTCTAGAGGCCGATGTCAGCCCCCTATCGCGTCTCGCATCGTGAGATTCCTGGCGTAAGAACGCCCCTTCTTGCCCCTTTTGCCGGATACGCACCGGGGGTGGCTCCCAAAATTCTTGTACTTGCATCTCCTTATGGATTGGTGTCTACTGATGCATCAAGGTTCATAATTGATCATCGACCCAAACTTTGGGGGATGAGGTGTCGCACGCACCGTTAGGACCCACGGCCGTCGCGTACGGGGAGCGCGGCGGCCCGGCGGAGGCGCTGCCGGACTGGTGGACCGAGGCCATGGCCCGCGTCGTCCGGCTGTCGGCGCGCGAGCGCGAGGTGTTCCGGATGCTCGGCGCCGGCCATTCCAACCGGAGTATCGCGGCGCGGCTGAAAGTCACCGAGCGCACCGTGAAAGCCCATGTCGCCCAGATACTCAGCAAACTGAACGTCGAATCGCGGCTGCAGGCCGGGCTCGTGTCGTACGCCTATCGCGGCATGGACCAAAGGCCAATTCCCAGGGCCGCGAGCGCGCGATAGAAAAGTTCCGGCACGCCCTTCCGGATCGCATCGGATCTCGTCACGGCCAGGGGTTCACCCCTGCCCTCGCCGTGCCCATGCCTTCCGGTTGCCGCGGTACGACACGAGTTCGCCGTCCGCAGGATATGAGATGCCCTTTCCCCCGCGGAATTGATCCGGGTATTTCGTCCTGCGCCGGAGGAGAAGACCGCTCCGCAGACGAGGAGATGACACGTGTCCGTTACAGACATCGAGACCAGGAGCGCCCCGGCGGCCGGCGGATCCGAATCCGCCGACCCGCGCGAGACGCTCCGTTCCCTGCCCCGGTTCCTGCAGTACCCGCTCACCGTCTTCACCGGCAAACCGCTGCCGGAGCAGACCCGGCTGCCGTGGACGCCGACGTTCCACCTGGTCTCCGCCGTGTTCGCGATGCTCGCCGGCGTCGTCGCCGGCTCGGCCGGCTGGGCGCTCGGCGGCTGGTGGCTGCTCCTGCTGCTGCCCGGCTGGGCGGTGACCCTGCACGGCATGCGCAACCTGCGCATGATGATCTACCACCAGTGCTCGCACCGGAACATGTACCGGCGCCGACGGCTGGACACCGTCCTCGGACGCGCCATATCCAGCCTGCTGATCATCCAGAACTTCGAGCGCTACAGCCGCGAGCACGTCAGCGACCACCACGCGGCCCACCACATGACGCTGCGCGACCCCACAGTCCAGGCGTTCCTGATCAGCCTGGAGCTCGACCCGCGGATGACGCGGCGCCAGATGTGGCGCCGGCTGCTCGGCAAGCTCGTGTCGCCCCGCTTCCACCTCGCGTTCGCGATCTCCCGGGTGCGCTCCTTCTGGAGCACGGCCGCGCGCAGCGAACGGGCTGCCGCCTTCTGCCTGTACGGGTCGCTGACCGCCGTGACCGTGGTGACCGGGACCTGGCCCGTGTTCCTGACCGTGTGGTTCGTGCCGCTGCTGCCGCTGTTCCAGGTCAGCAACACCCTGCGGCTGTGCGTCAAGCACACCTTCCCCCCGGCCGGAACCCAGGTGCGGCGCGGCCGCGACTACTTCGCCGGTCTCACCAACGCCATCTTCATCGGCGAGCCCGCCCCCTCCCCGGCCCTGCCGGCCGGCCGCCGCGCCCTGGCCTGGGCCCGCTGGACGCTGCGCATGCTGTTCGTGCACGCCCCGTCCCGCTACCTCGTCCTCACCGGCGACACGGTGGTGCACGACTTCCACCACCGGCACCCCTCCAGCCGCGGGTGGGCCGACTACCTGTTCGCCCGCAAGCGGGACATCGAGTCCGGCCACGAGGGCTGGCCGCGGTACCGCGAGGTGTGGGGCATGGTGCAGGCGATCAGCTACGTCTTCGACTCGCTCACGGCCGCCGACCCGCGCGAGTACGACGCCGCGCTCCTGCCGCAGGTCAGCAAGCGGGAGCTGTTCGCGGCCTTCGACGACTGACGCGGCCGGCCGCGCGGCGCCCCGTACCGCCCCGTACCGCTCCGTACCGCCGGGCGCGACCGTCCCGGTCCCGTACCCCGGTCCCGTACCCCGTCCCCGAACTCACCCCCGTACCTCACCCCGTACACCAGGAGTCCCCATGCCCCAGCAGCGGAAAATCATCCTCGGTGTGGCCGCGAGCGACGCCCACGCCGTCGCCAACCACCTGATCGCCCACGCCCTGCGCGGCATCGGCTACACCGTGGTCAACCTCGGAACCTGCACGCCCGTCGCGGAGTTCGCCCAGGCGTGCCGGGAGCACCCCGACGCCGAGGCGGTCGTCATCGGGAGCCTGAACGGTCACGCCCACGAGGACCTGCGGGACCTGCCCGCCGCCAAGGCCGCGGGAACGATCCACTGCCCCGTCGCGCTCGGCGGCAACCTGTCGGTCGGCAGCAGGAAGGACCCCTCGGCCCTCGACCGGCTCTACCGGCTCGGCGTCGACCGCATCGTCGCCGACCCGACGGAACTGCCCGCCGTCCTGGACGAACTGCGCGCCGCGCACGCCGCGGTGTACGCCGCCGCGGGCGCCGCGGAGCCCGCCGCCGAGCCCGTGCTGGTCGCGTCATGACCAGCCGGATCACGCTCCCCGGCGCGGCCCGCGCCGGGGAGCCGGCCCCCGGCACCGGATCGCTGCCGCCGCTGGAGGAGTCGGTCGACTACATCGCGGAACTCGGCAAGCCCACGGTCGCCGCGGTCCTGGACGAGGCCCGCGCCGCCGGCCGGGTCGCGATCCAGCCGCGCTGCGGCGTCGGCGGCCACGAGGAGATGAAGGCGCTGCTGCGGGACCTGGAAGCCGGGTCGGCGCCCGACATCCTCACCCTGACGATCGACTCCCACACCCGCCTGAAACGGTTCGAGCAGGCGCTGCGCACACTGAACCGCGACCCGGCCGACCTGAACGGCTACCCGCTGGTGACCCACGGCTGGCGGCGCGGCCGGGACCTGAACGAGTCCGTCCGCGCGCCGCTGGAGGTCCGCCACGGCTCGCCCGACGCCCGCGCCCTCTTCGACGTCTGCGTGGCCTCCGGGATCACCTCGTTCGAAGGCGGCGGGATCTCCTACAACCTGCCCTACTCCAAGGCCGTCCCGCTCGCCGAGTCGCTCGCCGCCTGGGAGGACGTCGACCGCTGCTGCGGCCGGCTCGCGGACCTCGGCCTGATCGTCGACCGGGAGCTGTTCGGCACGCTCACGGCGGTCCTGGTGCCCCCGTCGATCAGCCTGGCGATCAGCGTCGTCGAGGCGGTGCTGGCCGCGCGCGCCGGCGTGCGGTGCGTCTCGGTCGCCTTCCCGCAGGGCGGCCACCTCGTGCAGGACGTCGCCGCCCTGCGCACCATCCCGCTGCTGGCCCGCCGCTACCTGCCGCCCGGCGTCACCGTGCACGCCGTCTTCCACGAGTTCATGGGCGTCTTCCCCAAGGGCCGCGGCAACGCCGAGGACCTGATCTTCTACGGCGCCCTGGTCGCCCGGCTCGGCGGCGCGTCCAAACTGATCACCAAGACCTACCAGGAGGCGTACGGCATCCCCGAGACGCAGGCCAACATCGACGGGCTGCGGCTGGCCGACCGCGCCAACTCCCCGCTGCTGGACTTCGTGTCGGTGGACGCCGACCGGGTCGCGCAGGAGCAGGAGTGGATCCTCGCGGAGGTCGCCGACATCGTCGAGCCGCTGCTGGAACGGCCCGACCTGAGCGCGGCCGTGGTCGAGGCCTTCGAACGCGGCACGCTGGACATCCCGTTCAGCGCCAGCCGGTACGCGAAATCGGACGTCATCCCCAAGCGGGACGCGGAAGGCGCGATCCGCTACCTGTCCCCGGGCGCCCTGCCGCTGTCGGGGCGGGTACGGCGCCGCAACGACGAACTGCTGCGGTACGGCGCCAAGGGCGGCCCCGACGGTGCCGCCGGCCCCGGCGGTCACAGCGGCGGCGACGGCGGCCGCGCCATCGGATCCCTGCTGGCCGGTCTGACCGGAGACATCAACTACTTCCTCACCGTGTTCGGTGAGAGCGGCCGCGAGGCGGCGTACTGAACCGGGCGGCCGTGCGGCGGCCCGCCCCGGCCGCCCCGCCGCCCGGCCCCGGGCCGCCCCGGCCCCCCTCGACCTCCCCTCCTCGCCCGGTCGCGTCCGGGCATCCACTGCCAAGGAGATCGGTATGTCCCCGCGCACCATCCGCATCTGCATCGTCGGCGCCGGCCCCCGCGGCACCGTGGCGTTCGAACGAATCTGCGCCAACGCCCCGCTGCTCAGCCCCGGCCAGGACGTGCACGTCCACGTCATCGATCCGTACCCGGTCGGGGGCGGCCGGGTGTGGAAGTTCGACCAGCCGCGCGAGCTGCTGATGAACACCGTCGCCGGCGACGTCACGGTCTTCACCGACCCGACCGTCACCTGCGAGGGACCGCTGACCCCCGGGCCCACCCAGTACCAGTGGGCCCGGATGGTGGCCGACGGCCGGGTGACCGACGTCAGCGACGAGGCGAAGGCCGAGGCGGCCGTCATGGAGCCCTGGTCGTACGCGTCCCGCGCGTTCCAGGGCGAGTACCTGTCCTGGGCGTTCCGGCACATCGCCGCCCGCGCCCCCTTCGAGGTGTCCGTGCGCGTCCACCGCACGAGGGCGGTGTCCGTCGCCGACTGCCCCGACGGCATGCAGGAGGTGCGGCTCGAAGGCGAGGACCTGCCGCTGCGGGTGGACGCGGTGATCCTCGCGCAGGGCCACTACGACGTCGCCCCCACCACCCGCGAGCAGCGCCTGGTCGACTTCGCCGCGCGCCACGGCCTGAGCTACGTCGCGCCGAACAGCCCCGCCGAGGCCGACCTGTCCGGGATCAGGGCCGGGCAGCCGGTCGTCCTGCGCGGCCTCGGCCTCAACTTCTACGACTACATGGTGCTGCTCAGCCAGGGCCGGGGCGGGCGCTTCGTCACCGAGGGGGACCGGCTGCGCTACCTGCCCAGCGGCGACGAACCGGTGCTGTACGCCGGTTCCGGGCGCGGCATGCCCTACCGGGCGCGCGCCGAGATCAAGAAGGAGATCGTGCCGCGCTACCAGCCGGACTTCCTGACGGCCGAGCGGATAGCGCGGCTGCGGCGCGACGCGGGCACCGGACGCACCGACTTCGTCCGCGACCTGTTCCCGCTCGTCGCCAAGGAGGTCGGCTGGGTGTACTACCGCGCCCTGCTGCGGGACCAGTCGCCGGCCGCCCACGCCCGGCTGGTCGCCGAGTACCCCGCCCTGGAGTGGGGCACCCCGGCCATGGAACGGCTCATCGAGGAACTGGTGCCCGACCCGGAGCTGCGCTTCGACTGGAAACGGCTGGACCGGCCGGCCGACGGCGTCGGCTTCCGCGGGCAGGCGGACTTCCGCGCCTGGATCCTCGGCCAGCTCGCCGAGGACCTGCGGCACTCCAGGCTGGGGCCGGCGCGCAGCGCGGTGAAGGCCGCGGCCGCCGTCATGCGCGACCTGCGCGACGAGGTACGGCAGGTCATCTCGCACCGCGGCATCAGCGGCACCTCCTACCGCGACCACATCGACCGCTGGTTCAGCGGCCTGAACAACTACGCGGCCAGCGGCCCGCCGGCGACCCGCGTGGCCCAGCTGCTGGCGCTCGTCGAGGCGGGGGTCGTCGAGCCCCTCGGCCCGCGCATGACGGTGACCGCCGACGAGGGCGCGGGCGTCTTCCTGGCCTCCTCCCCGGACGTCCCGGGCGCCCCCGTACGGGCCACCGCGCTCGTGGAGGCCCACCTGCCGCTGACCGACGTGCGCCGCGCGACCGACCCGCTGCTGGCGTCCATGCGCGCCGCCGGGCAGTGCCGCCCGCACGTCATCCCCGACGCCGGCGGCGAGGGGTACGAGACCGGCGGCCTGGACGTGACGGAGTCGACGTTCCAGGTGGTGCGCGCCGACGGCACCCCGCACCCGGGGCGCTTCAGCTACGGGCCGCCGGTGGAGTCCGTGCAGTGGGTCACCGCGATCGGCGCCCGCCCGCACGTCAACTCCCGCACCCTGCTCCAGGGCGACGCCATCGTCCGCGCCTGCCTGCGCCTGGGCATGGCCCGCCTGGCCCGCGACGGCCACCTCGCCGCGGTCGCGGCGGCCGGATTCGGCGGCGAGTCCGCGCAGGCCGCCGCGCGCGCGTCCGAGCTGACCGTCCCGCTGGCCGGCTGACCCGCGCCGCACGACCCCGCGGCACTCCGCGGCACCTCGTCAACACCGCACGACACCGCACGACATCCCCTGAGGAGACGGCAATGATCACACTTGAGGCGGTACGGGAGCACGCCGCCGCGGCGGCGGACCGCGTCGCCGTCCGCGACAGCCAGGAGGCGCTGACGTGGGGCGAACTGGCGGACCGGGTCGAGGCGCTGAGGGCCTGGCTGACCCGGGCCCTGGACCACTACGAGGCGAACCGGGCGATGGTGCTCGCCGGGAACAGCGTCCGCGTCGTCGTGGCCACCGCCGCCCTGACATCGCTCGGCATACCCTGGGTGGGCGTCGACCCGGAACGCGACGGCGACACGATCGCCGAGCAACTGGCCGCCGTGAACCCCACCTTCATCGTCGTGGACAGCTCCCTGCCCAGCCTGCCGGCCGACTTCTGGCAGCGCTGGGGCGACACCGCCGTGCTGCTCGACCTGGTCGCGTTCCCCGCCTTCGACACCCGGGTCACGCACTACCTGGCGGCGGCCGAGGGCGACCACAGCGCGGCGCCGTGGGTCAACCCGCCGTTCTCGGCACTGGGCTTCACCAGCGGCACCACGGGCACCCCGAAGCTGTTCGTCCGCCGCAAGCGCACCGAGAACCAGCGCGTCGCGTTCCTGCGCGACCGGGTCGGGTTCGGCCCGGGCGACTCCTTCCTCATCACCTCGCCGCTCGCCTTCGCCTCCGGGCACGTGTGGGCCGGCGCGGCCCTCGCCCTGGGCGGCACGGTACGGCTGGGCCCGCCGGACGCGGCCGCGGCCGTGGACGTCCTCGCGAACGAGCGGCTGACCGGCGCCTTCTTCGTACCGCCGTTCCTCGACCGGCTGCTGGAGGCGGCCACCACGACGCACGCCGCCGCCGACCTGACCGCGCTGCGCTTCGTCCTCACCGGCGGCCGGCACATCAGCCCGCGCACCATCCGCCAGACCCGGGACCGGCTCGGCGACCTGCTGTACGCGTACTACGCCACGACCGAGACCGGCATCAACACCATGGCCGGGCCCGACGACCTGGCCGCCGCGCCGTACTCGGCGGGACGCTTCATGCCGGGCATCACCGTCCGCGCCCTCGACCCGGACACCCTCGCCGCGCTGCCGCCCGGCCGGGTCGGCCTGCTGGCGATCGACAGCGCGTACGCGATGGACGAGTACGTGCACCGGCCGCTGGACACCGTCACCCTCGACGGCCGCCGGCACATCCTGACCAGCGACTACGGCTACCTCGGCGCGGACGGCCGGCTGTACGTCACGGCACGCTCGGAGCCGGGGATCGACGTCGTGCGGGTCGAGGGCGCCATCAAGGAGGATCCGGCGGTGCGCGACGTGTGCGTCACGACCTCGCTGGACGACGGCGGACCCGGCGCCGTCGCGGTGGTGGTCCTCCAGTCGGGCCTGGCCCCGCAGCGCCGGCAGCGCGCGCTGGTACGGGCCGGCGACGTGCTGGGGCGGTTCACCGGCGGCGCCCGCGTCGCCGAGGCCGGGAGCATCCCGTACAACAGCGCGGGCAAGGTGTCGCTGCCGCAACTGCGCAGGGAGCTGGCGGCGCTGCCGAAGACGGCGTGAGGGGCGCGGCTCCTCCCCGACCGTGTCCGCGGCCCTGAACGCCTGGTCGGAGCCCCGCCGGAGCGATCGGCGGGGCTCCGGTTGATTCTGTACCTACTAGTATGTACAGTAGGAGTCATGAGGACGACGAAGGAGGCACTCGTCGAGGCCGCGGCCGAGCTCCTGTGGGAGCGCGGCTACGCGGCCACCAGCCCGGCGATGATCCAGAAGCGCTCCCGCGCCGGGCAGGGCAGCATGTACCACCACTTCTCCGGCAAGGCCGATCTGGCCCTCACCGCCATCCGGCACTCCGCCCGCCAGCTGAGCACCGCGGTCGAAGCGGTGCTGGCCGGCGGCGGCTCGGCGGTCGAACGGATCGGCGCCTACCTCGACATGGAGCGCAGCCCGCTCGCCGGCTGCCGGGTCGGCCGCCTCGTCCAGGACCCCGACGTCGTCGCCGACGACCACCTGCGCGCACCCGTCGCCGAGTTCTTCGCGTGGTCGCGGCAGCGCATCGCCGAGGTGCTGGAGGAAGGCGTCCGCAGCGGCGAACTGCGCCAGGACACCGACCCCGCGGCCATGGCGTACCTCGTCGTCGCGGCCGTCCAGGGCGGTTACGTCCTGGCCCGCGCCCAGCAGGACGAACAGGCCTTCCGCCGCGCCACCGAAGCGGCCAAGGCGGCCGTGGCCCGGCTGCGCGCCTGAGGGCGGTGCCGGACCGGCCGGCCCGGCACCCGCCCCGCGGCGACGCGGCGCGACCCATGACCGCGAACCCGTACTCGTACCCGCACCCGTACTCGTACCCGCACGCGACCCCGTACTTGCACCCGCGACCCCGTACCGCGAAGACCAACGCGCCCGAGCACGACCGTGCCCTGGAACGACCGCACCGCGCCCGAACGGCGACTGACCGGCCCCGAAGCGACAGCCCCGCGAACGCCCGCCAACGCCCCGCGACCGAAGGAAGGTTCCCGCCATGACCGCCGCCCCCGAAACGCCGACGAGCACGGCGCCGCCCCGCGTCGCGCACACCCCCGCGCCTGCCGCGCCTGCCGCTCCCGCCGCGGTCCAGGGCGCCGCCACTGCCGCCGCCGGCACGGCCACCGCGGGACCGGTGCGCAGCGCGCGCCGCACCGGCCTCGCGCTCGCCGCCGTCTGCCTCGGCTTCTTCATGATCCTTCTGGACGGCAGCGCGCTGAACATCGCCCTGCCCGCCATCGAGCGCGACGTCCACGGTTCGATGGCGGCACTCCAGTGGGTCGTCACCATCTACACCATCCCGCTGGCCAGCGTCCTGCTCACGGCCGGCAGCATCAGCGACCGCTGGGGCGCCCGGCGGCTGTTCGTGTCCTCACTGGCCGGCTTCACCGCCGCGTCCCTGCTGTGCGCGCTCAGCCCGAACCTGACCGTCCTGGTGGCCGCCCGCTTCCTGCAGGGCGTCGCGGCCGGCGGCCTGCTGCCCACCACCCTGGCGATCATCGCCCGCACCTACCCCGACCCCATCGAGCGCGCCAAGGCCATCACCGTCTGGGGCGCCACCGGCGGGCTCGCCCTGGTCGCCGGCCCGATCGGCGGCGGCGCCCTGACCGAACTCATCGGCTGGCGCTCGATCTTCCTGATCAACGTGCCCGTCGGCCTGCTGACCCTCTTCCTCGCGCTGCGCTACGCCGACGAGACGCCGCGCCGCGCCTCGCGCGCCGCCGACCTGCCCGGCCAGGTGACCGGCATCGTCGCCCTGTCCGCGATGGTCGCGTACCTCATCGAGGGCGGCTCGCTGGGCTGGACCTCGCCGCTCCCGCTCGGCCTGCTCGCCCTCGCGGTGACCACCGCCGCCGGCTTCGTCGCCGTCGAGGCGCGCACCGCGCACCCGATGCTGCCGCTGGCCGTCTTCCGCCGCGCCGCCTTCTCCGCGTCGATCACCAACGGCTTCGCGTTCCAGTTCGGCGGCTACGGCATGCAGTTCATGCTCGCCATCTACCTGCAGCAGCACTGGCACATCAGCGCGGAGCGGACCGGCGTGTACTTCCTGCCGTTCTCCGTCGCCTGGGTCTTCGGCACCATCGTGCTCAACCGCCGCCTGATCGGCCGCGGTCCGCGCTTCCTGCTGTGGACCGGCGCCCTGTCGTCCTTCGTCGGCAGCATTCTGCTGCTCGGCGTGACCGGCCGGGACACGCTGCCGCTGTTCGTCGCCGGCACCGCGCTGGCGGGCCTGGGCTGCGGTGTGTTCTCGCCGAGCCTCAACGCCGCCGCCCTGCTGGCCATCGACCCCGCCTACGCGGGCCTCGGCTCCGGCGTCCTGAACACCGCGCGCCAGGTCGGCATGGCGATGGGCGTCGCCCTGCTCGGCTCCCTGATCGGCATGCACGACGCGCTGCTCGGCCTGCGCGTGAGTGTCGTCCTCGTGGCGGTGTGCTTCTTCGCCATCATCGCCCTGAGCGTGGCCTACGTGCCGCGCAAGGAGACGGCCTGACACCCGTGCCGGCCCCGTACCACCCGTCATGTCATACGAGGAGCGATGCACCATGCGCGCAGTAGTCGCCGAACGCCACGGCGGACCCGAGGTCCTGGCCGAGGCGCGGCGCCCCGACCCCGAGCCGGGACCCGCGGACCTGCTGGTCCGGCTGACCGCCGCCGGCGTCAACTTCAAGGACGTCTACGAACGCGAGGGCCGGGGCGCGCCGCGCGCCCCGTTCGTCCCCGGCAGCGAGGGCGCCGGCACGGTCGTCGCCGCCGGCCCGCAGGCGGCGGCCGCCGGATTCCGGCCGGGGGACCGCGTCGCGTGGTGCACCGCCCCCGCCTCGTACGCCGAACTCGTCGCCGTACCCGCCGTGTCCGCGGTGCGCGTGCCCGACGGCATCGACGACACCGACGCCGCCGCGATCATGCTCCAGGGCATCACCGCGCACTACCTGACCACCTCCACCTACCAGGCGGCCGGCGGCGAGACCGCGCTCGTGCACTCCGCGGCCGGCGGTCTCGGCCGCCACCTGGTGCGGCTGCTCGCGCACCGCGGCGTGCGCGTCATCGGCACGGTCTCCTCGGCCGGAAAGACCGCGGCGGCCGAGGCGGCGGGCGCGAGTGACGTCATCGTCCGCGAGGAGGGCGGCGACCTGGCCGGGCGGGTCCGCGAGCTGACCGGAGGGCGGGGGGTGGACGTCGTCTACGACGGCATCGGCAGGGACACCTTCGACGCCGGCCTCGCCTCGCTGCGCAAGCGCGGCACGTACGTGCTGGTCGGCACGGCGTCAGGGACGGTGCCGCCGTTCGACCCGCAGTCGCTGGCGCCGCGCGGGTCACTGTTCCTGACCCGGCCCACCCTGGCCGACCACGTCGGCCCGGACGGCGAACTCGCCGGCCGCGCCGCCGACGTCTTCCGCTGGCTGGACGAGGGCGTGCTGAGCACCGTGATCGGCGGCCGGTACGCCTTCGGCAAGGCCGCGCAGGCGCACGCGGACCTCCAGTCCGGCACCACCACCGGCAAGCTCCTGCTGGACCCGGCGAACTGACGCCCGGCAGGCCACCCCCATCCGCAGCGCAGCCGAGACACCCGGAGACGCGCCATGACCCGCTTCGCCCGCATCGCCTACACCGACTCCGTCCGCGCCGTCCAGGAACGCAACGGCAGCGCGCAGGCCATGCGGCGCCACCTGGCCGCGGACGCGGACGGGGAGGGGGCCGGGACCGGGGGAGCGGACGCCGACGGCCGGCCCGACCCCCTCGGGCCGGCCGAGCAGCAGTTCATCGCCGAACGCGACGGCTTCTACCTGGCGACCGTCGGCGACACCGGCTGGCCCTACATCCAGCACCGCGGCGGCCCGCCCGGCTTCCTCCACGTCCTGGACGCCCACACCCTGGCGTTCGCCGACGTCCGCGGCAACCGCCAGTTCATCACCACCGGCAACCTGCGCCACGACGACCGCGCGGCCCTGTTCCTGATGGACTACGCCAACCTGGCCCGGCTCAAGCTCTACGGCCACTGCACCTGGCACGACATCACCGAGGCCCCCGGCCTGGCCACCCGCCTGTCCCACCCCCGCACCGACGGCCACGTCGAGCGCGTCGTCACCATCCGCGTCGAGGGCTACAGCTGGAACTGCCACAAGCACATCACCCCCCGCTTCACCCCCGACGAACTCGAGGAGGTCCTCCAGCCCTGGCGGGACGAGATCACCCGCCTGCGCGCGGAGAACGAGGCCCTGCGCGCCCGCGTGGACCCGGCGGGCGGCGGCGACGGGTGACGGCGGCTGCCGGGGGCCGGGCGGGGGCCGCCGGCCGGACGGGCCGGAGGTCAGTGGTTCGCCGGGGCCGCGGGGCAGCGGTTCGCCGCTCGCCATTCGGGAGCGAGCACCGCCCAGACCTGCTTGTCGTAGCGCACCCCCTCGTACGGCCACGCCTCGCGCCGCACGCCCTCCAGCGTCATGCCGAGCCGCGCGGCCACCGCCGCGCTGCGGTCGTTGTCGGCGCGGCAGTGCCACTCGGCCCGGTGCAGCCCCCGGGCGGTGAACGCCCAGTCCAGCAGTACGCGGCACGCCTGCGTGACCAGACCGCGGCCCTCGGCCGACGGCTCCAGCCAGCAACCGACCTCGCACCATCCGGCGGCGGCCTGGACATCGGTGAACAGCACGCCGCCGGACAGCGTCCCGTCCCGCCATATGCCGTACAGACGGGCGCCGTCGGCGGCCTGCGCCTCGGCGTACCGCCGGAGGGTGGCCCGCGCCCCGTCCACGCCGCCGGCGACGAACGCGGGCCCGACCCATGGACGGATGTGCTCGCGGGCCCTGTCCATGTGCTCGGCGAACTCCTCGGCGTGCCAGACCTCCAGAGCGGCCAGGCGGGCGCCGTCGCGCAGCGGCAGTGAGAACATCAGGGCCTCCCTTTTGCATAACGGTTGTTATGGCAATGTAGCGTGGCGGCATGCCACGCACGAAGGGAGACCACGAGGCCCGCCGGCGGGACGTCTCCGCAGCGGTCTGGCGGGTCATGGCCGCACGCGGCTTCGCCGGCCTGACCCTGCGCGCCGTCGCCGCCGAGCTCGGCGCGACCACCGGCCTGCTCACGCACTACTTCCCCACCAAGCACGCCCTCGTCGAGTACGCCCTCGACCTGCTCGAACAGCGCACCCTCGCCCGCCCCCGCCGCCGTACGGGCACGGGCCTGGCGGCTGTCAGGGACGCCCTGCTGGACGTCCTGCCGCTGACCCCCGAGGCCACCGGCAGCAACCGCATCTGGGTCTCCTCGTGGGACGCCGCGCTCTCCGACGCCGCCCTGAGCGCCGACTACGCCCGCAAGTACGCCGAGGGCCGCGACCGGCTGAAGCAGCGGGTGGCCGCGGCCCAGGAACTCGGCGACCTGCCCCCCGGCGATCCCGCGTCCATCGCCGCCGGCGCGCAGTCCTTCGTCCTCGGCCTGGTGGTCCAGGCCCTGTTCGACCCGGCGGCGTTCCCGCCCGAGCGCCAAGTCGAACTCCTCGACGCCTACTTGGCCGCCCTGACGCCCCCCGCGGAGCCCGCCGCCCCGCCCGCTCCCGCTCCCTCCGCCGCCCCGGCCGCGGGTCACCCCGCCGACCCGGGCCGGCCCGAGGGCGGCCGGCCCGCACGGCCCTCCTGACCGTACGGCCGTCCTGACGGCGGCCCCGGAACCCGGCCGCGGATCCCGGCCGCGAACAACCGGCTCACGCGTCGGCGTTCCGCGGCCGCTTGGGGGAAGGCGCCCGATGACGCGACGGGACGCGGGACGGCCGGACGGGACGGCGGGCGACTGCCGGACGGGACGGCCGTCCCGTCCGGCGGGTGAGCCCGCCACCCGCGCGTCACGCATCACCACCGGACGTACGACACGGAGAAGGGGTCGCGGATGTCGACACACGCCTACGGACACGGCGGCGGCCGGGCCGCACGCCCGCTGCGGGAGGCCATGCGGCCCGCCGGGCGCGCGGGGTTCGCCGCCCGCGGCGTCATCTACCTGCTCGTCGGCTTCCTCGCCCTGCGGATCGCCTTCGGCGACGGCGGCGAGCGGGCGGACCGGCAGGGCGCGCTGCACCAGATCGCCGCGCAGCCCTTCGGCACCGCGATGCTGTGGCTGCTCGCGGCGGGGCTGGCCGGGATGGCGCTGTGGCGTGCCGCCCGGGCGCTCCTGGCCGACGACAAGGCCGGCAAGCGGGCCGCGGACGGCGGCCGGGCCGTGTTCTACGCCCTGGTCTGCTGGGGAACCGCCGCGTACGCGGCCGGCTCCGGCGGCTCCTCGGGCGGCAGCGACCAGCAGTCGAAGGACTGGACGGCCAGTGTCCTGAAACTGCCCGGCGGACGCTGGATCGCCGGAGCCGCGGGGCTGGCGCTGTGCGTGGCGGGCGTCGTGATCGCCGTGCGCGCGGTGCGCCGGACGTTCCTGAAGAAGCTCAACACCGCGCGGATGGGGCGGCGGACCCGGGAGGCCGTCACCGTGTCCGGCGCGGTCGGCGGCGCGGCCCGCGGCGCGGTCTACGCGGGCGCCGGCGTCTTCGTCCTCATCGCCGCGGTGCGCTTCCAGCCGCACCGGGCGAAGGGCATGGACGAGACCCTGCGCGCCTTCGCCCACACCCCGGCCGGTCCGTGGCTGCTCGCGGCGGTGGCCGCGGGGCTCGTCCTGTTCGGCGTGTTCTCCTTCGCCTCGGCCCGCTGGCGCCGCCTGTGACGAGGTGACGGGCCCGCGCCCGCGCGCGGGGCCGGGCGTCACCCGCCCGCCGTGTGGAGCACGGAGGCGACGAAGAAGACCATGACCACCAGCGCGATGACGGCGAACACGGTGACCTTGGGACGCTCGGGTCCCGCGTCGCCCGCCGCCGGCGACGGGTCCTCGGGAGAGACGGGCGCGAGGGGGGCGGCGGCGGCCGGGACGCGCGGGGAAGGGGCGAGGCGGCGGCCCCGGCAGGCGGCGCACGGGCGGGCCGGGAAGGGGACGCGCACGTTGCGGCTGCTCAGGCCCGCGGTGGGGAAGGCGGGACGTACGGCGGGCGAGGTGGGCGTGAGTCCGTGCAGGTAGACGGCGCTGCGCTCCGGGTCGAGGATCCCCGAGCGGGCGTCCTCGGGATGGACCAGGGCGGCCACGATCTGGGCCGTGGCCAGGACGACGAGCTGGATGTCGACCCGCGCGCCGCGAGCGGCCTGGGTGTCGGACGCCGACCGCCGGAACTCCGCGGCGCACTCGTAGCACGGCGTGCGCCCGTCGGGAAGCACCCACAGGATCTCGCCGACCTCGGCGTCACGGATCCGGGGGTCCACCCACACCCCCGGGTACACCGCGGGCGTGCCGACCGAGAGGGCGACGCGGTTGACGTGCCGCTGGCATGCGACGGAGTCGGTCGCGGCGACCACCACGTCGGCCCGCGCCGCCAGTGACCGCTGTTCGTCCGCGGGTGCGTCGAGGAAGTCGAGGCGCAGCCCGGTCGCGTCGCAGGGCGGGAAGTCGCGGCGGATCTTCTCGGCGAGCGCCGGGGCCTTGGGCCGCCCCAAGGCCGAGGCGCCGAGCGGGTGCCGTACCAGGTTCTCCACCGCCAGGGTGTCGGGATCGACGAGCCGCAGCGGGCTGAACCCGATCCGCGCGAGTTCCTCGGCGAGGAATCCGCCCACCGCTCCCGCCCCGACGATGAGCGCCGAGCCGGTGCGCCGGCCGTGCCGCGCCCAGACCCGCTCCCCGGCCCCGGCCCACCGCTCGTCGGTCAATCGAAGACCCAGCGCGCCACCCGGACCGCCTTCGGCAGGTCACGGGAATCCTCGTCGATCCGCCCGCCCTCGGGCCCCTCCGGCCCCTCCGGCCCTCCGTACCCCTCCGGCTTCAACTCCCCGCTGCCGGTGTCGAGGAACCACTCCCGCTCGCTGTCACGCGCTTCGTCCGGCGTCAGTTCCGCCGTCTGCACGGTCCGCGGTGCTGCACCCATGAGGAAACCTCCTTCGAGCCCGGGTCTCCGGCGCTCCCGCGCCCCCTGTGGGGACCTTGCCGTCGACCGCCGCCGGGCCGGTTCATCGCAACCCACGGCTCCATGGCTCTCGCTTTCCACGGTACGCGCCGGTACGGGGGCCGCATCCCGGCGGCCCGGGCGGCCCCGCCGGCCCGGGCGCCACGCGGCCCGCCGCCCGCCCGCCACCGTCAGGCCATCGCCGCCCCCGGGGTGGTCGAGCGGGCGGCGCGATACCGGCGTACAACGCCCGGGTCCCCGCGCCGATTCGCCGCCGCGGGGCCGCTCAGCGACCGCTCGGGGCTCGCTCGGAGGCCGCGTGCGGGCGCGGTTGCGTGGTCCGTCCGACGGTGTGAGCCTGAAGAAGCACGGCCATCGGACGGTCGGCCGGCCACGATCGGGGCCGCCGGTACGTCTGATGACGACTCGTTACGGCCGGGCTCCGGCCCGGTCCGGTACGCGCGGGACGCACGCCGTCCGGCTCGCCGGGTACGCACCCCGGCTCCGCGGCTGTGCCCGGTGACCCGCGCACGGAGGTCATTGTGCCGTTCGACGACGCGGCGACCAGATCCGCGGTCGACAAGTCACTGGCAAGTCCGCCGCAGCGCACCCAGCACCTGCTGGGCAACCTGCGCGACACGCTGCGCGGCCGGCTGCCGGCCCGCAGGGTCGACGAGAACGTGCTGGTCGGTACGTGGAACATCCGCTGTTTCGGCGACCTGAACGAGCAGTGGCACGCGCGGTCCACCGATCAGCCGATGAGGGATCTGGAATCCCTGCGCTGCATCGCCGAGATCGTCTCGCACTTCGACGTGGTCGCCGTCCAGGAGGTGCGGGCGAACATGAAGGCGCTGCGCCACATGATGAAGGCGCTGGGGCCCGACTGGGGGTTCATCCTCACCGAGGTCAACCGCGGCCGCGCGGGCAACGACGAACGGATGGCGTTCGTCTTCGACACCCGCCGGGCCAAGCCGTCCGGGCTGGCCGGTGAGCTGACCCTGCCGGAACGGGTCCGGAAGAACAGCCCGGACTTCGCCCGCCGGCCCTACGCGGTCAGCTTCCGGTGCGGCGCGCAGACCCTGGTACTGGTGACGCTGCACATCCGGTTCGGGCAGCCCGAGGACCGGCTGCCCGAACTGCTGGGAATCGCCGAGTGGTTGCGCGACTGGGCGAAAACGGAGAGCGAGTGGGGCCACAACCTCATCGTCCTCGGCGACATGAACATCGGCTCCGAGGAGGACCCGCTGTACAAGGCGTTCACCTCCACGGGACTGCGCCCGCCGGCCGAGCTGAGGAAGGTCCCGCGCACGGTCTTCACCAGTGACACCCGCGACGCCTTCTACGACCAGATCGCCTGGTTCCACGAGGAGGACGGGAACGGACGCGGTCACCGGCCGGTCCTGTCGATGCGCTTCACGGGCAACGCCGGGTTCGTGGACTTCGGCGGTCCCATCCTGAGCGCCCGCCGGATGTCGCTGCACGACCTGTCCTGGCGCATCTCCGATCACTATCCGCTGTGGGTGGAGTTCGCCACCGATCCCGCCACCGATCCCGCCGCCGACACGGCCGCCCACACGGCCGCCGCCTCCGCCACCGCCACGGCCGCACACACGGCCACCGCCGATCACGCCGCAGGACCACGCCGACGTGCGAACAGAGGGTGAGAACCATGGAATCCGACGTGCGCTGTCCGACGATCGTCCGCCTGCTCCTCGACGACGAGTTGGTCTTCCGGCCGGCACCTCCCGGGGATGCCGACGCGTGGGGGAACGGCCGGCTCCGCCTGCCGTCGCGTTCCTGCCCGGTGGACGCGACCGACGAGCAGATGCGGACGGTGGGCGAGGCGCTGCGCGCCGGTGCGCTGAGCGAGGCAGCGGCGCACGCGGTGCTGGACCGCGTGCACGCGGAGCCGGCTCTGCGGCAGTCCCTGCCGGTGGGCCCGGGAGCGGGCCCGGCTCCGGACGGCGACCGTCCCGGCCGGCTCGCCGCCCAGCACCACCTGGACCGGCTCGCCCTGGTCGCGGTCGAACTGGTGGACCGGGTCCAGCACGCGTTCCTCGACGAGGAGCCCCTGACCGAGATCCGCTTCGAGCTGACCGGCCGCGCCAAGGCCGCGCTCGCGCTGGGCTGGACCGCCATGGCGAGCCGCGGCCTCTTCCCGCTCCCGCCCCAGGGCAAGGCGGTCATCGACCGCGTCCGCAGCCGACCGGCCGGCGCCATGCACTTCGTCAGCGCCAGCGACCAGGACGCCGGCTACCTCTACACCCTGGGCATCGCGCTGTCCCCGGAAGCACAGGCGACCCGGAGCACGGAGGTCGGTTACGGACTCGACGGGGAGCTGATCGTGCCGGGCCAGGCGGTTTCCCCCATCCCGCCCTTCCTGGCGCTGGCCACGCGCCTGTCCGCCGCCTCGGTTCCGACCAGCTCCAACATCTCGGAAGAGGAGCAGTCGATACCGATGCGGAACTTCCCGCATCCCACCGCCATCGACGACCTCCACCCCGTTCGCGGCGGGAAGTTCAAGCCGCCGGTGCGTCCCCGGACCCCCGACGAGGCCATCACCGACCTGCGCCTGCAGCTGAACCGCTTCCACGCTCAGGAGCGCCGCGGCGACGCGGGAACGCCGCGCCGGCCCGAACTTGCGGCCGCGGTGACGACGGCCGAGGCGCGGGTGGGCGCCGCGTACGACGTCACGGGCCTGTCGCGGCGGCAGATCACCGCCGCCCTCGCCCCGGTCCTCGCCGATCCGGTGCTCGCGGCCCAGCGGGAACTGATCGCGCTCTACCTGGACGTGGAACAGGACAGCGGCGACCGGGTCGACGACGTGTGCGCCGTCGTCGACGCGGCCAGGGAGCTCGGCCTGAGGTTCGTCGCGGTCGCCGACGACGCGGAGGACGAATGGCTGCCCAACCTGCTCGAATACCTGGAGCCGGACGAACTCGACGCGATCGCCGACCACGCCGACGCCCAAGGGGTGCTGGTGGTCGACGGCCGGCCGGTCGATCCCCTCTACACGGCGGCGACCGCGGCCCAGCGCATCCAGTCCGTCTACACCACCCTGTCCGTCGACGTCCTCAAGATGGGCATGTGGCTGTGCCTGGACGCCCTGACGGCACGCAAGGTGTGGCAGGAGATCCGGTCGAATCCGCACATCCCCGAGCACATGATGCTCATGCCCATCGGCATAGTGGAGCCGTGGGACGCCTTCGTCGACAACCGTGATCCGACGCGCACCGCCCGGCCGGTCCTCGACCCCTTCCGGAAGATCACCTTCATGATCGAGGAAGCGGCCGTCCTCGGCGCGCCCTCCCTGCTGACGGACACCCGCCACAAGGAGACCTGGGTGCTGCTGGGCCGCAAGGACGAGCAGGACGAACCGCACCGCCGGGAGCACTTCCTCGTCGACCAGGCCACGGGTGAGGTCCTGGGCCGCACACCCGACAGCGCGATACCGCTGCTGTCGTGGGTGCAGTTCATGGAATGCGAACGGCTCGCCCGGGCCGCCGGCATCGTGCTGGGGCAGGCCGGGTCGATCGAGTCCGAGCAGGCGTTCCGGATCATCAGCGACGTGACCCTGGACGCCGCCCGGCAGGGGCGGAACCCCGCGACCGCGTTCTGGACCGCCGAGACGGAACGGACCCTGCACGTGGGCGGCGCCGGAGCCGACGGCGGACGCACGCTCCAGCAGGAGCGCAGTTCGGACGTCTCGCCCTTCCTCGCCGTGGTCAACCGGGGTTACGAATCCCACGCCAAGGTGGACGGGTGGCTCCGTTTCCTCGCCGACCGGGCGGAGGACGGCGAAGCCCTGGCCCGGAACAACAAACTGCGGGCCGGCCTCGCCAACCGCAAGGACAGGCTCGACGACCTGCTGGCGGCCTGCCTGGCCGGTCAGCGCCACGACCCCGCGACCTACCAGCTGAGCTGGGACGCCTTCCGTGCCGCATACGTGGAGTACCACGACATGATCAAGAACAGCTTCCTCGCCGTCCGGCAGCAGGTCGAGTCCGCCTGGACCGACGTGCCGCAGCCCGCCCACGCGTCAGGAGGCCGGCGATGACGACCAGCCGCCCGAACAGCCGCCCGACCAGCCGCCCGACCGGCAGCACGGCACCCGGACTGCTGCGGGACACACGCGTGTACCTGTCCGGGCCGATGGACTTCGTGGCGTCCCGGGCCGAGGAGAAGGCCCACGGCTGGCGCAACCGCGTCGGGGAGTTCCTGCGGGAGTTCGAGGTCACGGTCTTCGACCCGTTCGTCAAACCGGAGGTGCGCGGATTGTTCGAGTACGGGCGCGAAGGCGCGTCCACCGACGAGGACCGCGAGCGCTGGAGCTTCGCCAGGACGCAGGAGGCGGCCCGCGCGCGGGCCTGGTGCGCGCACAAGTACTACGCCACGCAGCACATCGACCTGCGCATGGTGGACACCAGCGACTTCGTGATCTGCTACTGCCCGACCAACATCTACAGCGTCGGCACGCCGCACGAGATCATCGTGGCGCGCAACGAGCACAAGCCGGTGCTCTTCGTCAGCCCGCCCATCAACTGCCCCTCGCTGGACGAACTGCACGCCCACCTGCGCGGCCGCGGCGACGACGAGGGGGACCGGCTGCTGGACCAGGTCGAGCAGGAAGCCCCCATCAAACCGAACGAGCGCGGCATCCCCAGCCTCTGGTACATGCCGCTGATCGGCGAGAACAACTTCTTCGACGGCTTCGGGTTCGCGCCCTACCGGGAGAGGTTCGGGTGGGAGCGCATCGCGCTGGACGACCACGAGGACGGCCGCACCATCGAGAACCCGCTGCTGCCCTTCCTGGAAGAACTCGACGTCCGGCTGCCGGACCGCTACAGCGCCCGCGAGCGGCGCAGCGTACCCGACGACGACTGGATCCTGTGGCAGCTCGACGGCCATGCCAAGGGGTCCCAGATCACCGATGTCGCGGCCGCCGAGGTCCGCGACGGCCCGCCGCCGCACGAATGACCAGCAACGGGAGGAGGCGCGAGCCCCATGCGTGTGACGCAGCGACGCGACGGCATGACCGTACGGGCCATAGCCGGTACGAATGTGGTCGAACTCGCCTTCGACGTCGATCCGGCCCTGCGGCAGGGACTCCTCGGGTTCGCCGTGCGGCGGCAGGACGGCGGGGAGGGGGCCGGCCCCGGCAAGTGGATCGTCAACCGCCGTACGTTCGCCGGGCAGGAGCAGGGGCGGCAGTACTGGCCGACGGACCAGGCGCCCGTCCAGAAGTTCCGGTGGGGCGACTACACCGTCGAGCCGGGCAAACCGTACCGCTACGAGGTCGCGGCGGCCCACGGCTCGCCCGGTGACGTACGGCTCGGCCCGTCGGTGGAGCTGACCGTGGCGACCGAGGACGGGCGGAACGTGACCGACCCGGCCGACGGCATCCGCCACGAGGTGCACTTCAACCGCAGCGGCGCCGCCAGCCAGTCGTACGTGGACCAGTTCGACGGCCAAACGCCCGAGCAGGCCGGCGAACCCGCCCTGCGGTGGCTGTCCCGCGGACTGCTGGAGGCGATGACCGCCTTCATCGCGAGCGCGCGGCCCGGCGACGCCCTGCACGTGGCGATGTACGAGGCGCAGTACCAGAAGTTCCTGCAGCCGCTCAAGGACGCGGCGGACCGGGGAGTGACCGTACAGATCCTGTACGACGCGGGATCGTCGTCGACCGCGCCCACCACCGAGAACCACGACGCCCTGCGGGCGGCCGGACTGCTGCCGTACAGCCGCGCCCGCGCCGGGCTCGGCAGCCACATCTCGCACCACAAGTTCCTCGTCCTGGTGCGCGGGGGCACCCCGGAGGCGGTGTGGACCGGTTCCACGAACATGACGGAACACGCCGTGTACGCCCAGCTCAACGTCGGACACGCGGTGTACAGCCGGCCGCTGGCGCGGACGTACCTCACGCTGCACCAGGCGCTGTGGAAGGACGACCCCCCGCTCAAGGACACCAGGGCCCTGATCGAACAGGCCTGGCCGTCGATCCCGCCGGCGTCGCAGGACGGTGGGCCCGGCGTGGTCTTCAGCCCCCGGTCCCACGACGAGGCGATGGAGTACTACCTGTCGCTCATGTCGGACGCCCGGCACCTCGTCGTGCTGACCACACCCTTCGGGGTCGACAAGCGCATCGAGGACTACCTGGTCGGCTCCCCGCCGGCAGTGGTCAAGTTCGGTCTGGTGGGCGCCCCGGGGCCCACCGGCGGGCAGATCCAGCGGCTCGACAGCATCGACGGCACCCGGTACGTCATGCCGGCCCGGATCGAGGACAACACGCTGAGCAGGTGGCAGATCGAGCAGTGGGGCGAGGAGTCGCACGTCTACATCCACACCAAGTTCCTGCTCGTCGACCCGCTGGACGACGAGCCGATGCTCGTCACCGGCTCGGCGAACTTCAGCCACGCCAGTTGCGCGGACAACGACGAGGACATGCTTCTCATCTCCGGCCACCGTTCCGTCGCCGACATCTACCTCACCGAATTCCTGCGCATGTTCGACCACTACGCGTTTCGCCAGTTGCTCCACGACCACCGCGCAGGGGTCCGCTCCCTGGCGCTGGCGCCGGACGACACATGGACCGCGCCCTACTTCCGCGAGGGCTCGCAGCGGCAGCGCGAACGGCTCCTGTTCAGCGGGGCCGGGCCGAGCCGTTGAGCGTTTCACCCGAGGACAAGGAAGGACAAGGAAGGCAGCCATGACGACCGAGATCCGCCAGGGACCCTGGACCCGCATCCGGCCTCTGCAGAGGGACGAAGTCGACGACTACACCGCGGCGGCCTACAGCCAGGCCGAGCTGACCTGGGGGCACTTCCCCAACAACCTCATCAAGGTCATGGGGCACTGTCCGTCGCTGACCATGACGGAAGTCCCCTACGCCAATTCCGTCATCTTCGACATCGACACCTTCAACGCCGGCCACCAGTGGGCGGGTTTCCTCGACCGGCCGCTGAAGGAACTGTGCATCTCCCGGACCTCGCTGTTCAACCGCAGCCGCTACTCGGTCACCCACCATTCGTTCATCGGCTACAGCCTCTTCGCCAAGCTGGGACGGGAGGCGGAGGGCCACCGGAAGCTGCTCCACCTGCACGAGCACGATCGGCACCGCGACGTCTACACGGCCCGGGAGAACGCCTGCCTGGACTACTGCGTCATGGTGGCCCGGGACGCCCACGAGGTGGAGGACTCGCGGTTCGAGCAGCTCAGGCACGAACTCGACCTCTACAACCGCGGCAAGGCCGACGGCGGGGAGATGACCGGGTTCGACCTGGGGTTCGTCGAGAAGTGGCGGGAGTACTCGCCCGCGCAGTACCAGCGTCTCGTCGACAGCCAGATCGTCGAACTGACCTGGCTGATCGGGCACTTCTGCCTCCTGAACCGGTGGTTCACCGTCCTGCAGGTACCCGACGAGACCGCCGCGGACGAGACCGACTTCTCGGCCGCGTACCAGGCGACCGTGCCGCAGGACATCAGGGAGCGGAACGACTCCGTGCTCGGCGGAGGGTTCTGACCCTTCGGGCCGGCACGCGGCACGGAGCCGGCACGGAGCCGGCACGGAGCCGGCACGGCCGGCACGCAAGCAGAGAGACTCGAAAGGAGAACGCCCATGACAGCCGACACGACGGGGACCGTGGCACTTCCGACCGACACGCGGCTTCTGGTGACCATGCTGGTCAACGCCCCGAAGGACCTGGTCTTCAAGAGCTGGACCACGCCCGACCTGGTCGGCCGCTGGTACCCCGCGCCCGGCCATGAGCTGCAGGACGCCGAGATCGACCTGCGGCCCGGCGGACAGTGGAGCTACGCCTTTTCCGGGGTGAAGCCCGGGACCATCGGCAGCGGCCTGCACGGCACGTACCGCGAGGTCGTCCCGGACGAGAAGATCATTTCGAGCGAGTTCTTCGAGGGCCTGCCCCCGGTCCCGGACGGTGCCCCCGCCGAAGCGCACGAGGTGCTGGACACCATCACGTTCAGCGAGTCCGACGGGCAGACCACCGTGAAGGTGCAGCTCGACTTCAAGACCCAGGCGGACCGCGATGCCATCGTGGACGCCGGTCTGCCGGTCAGCCTGCGGAACAAGGCGCCGCTCCTGGAGCGCACCGCGCTCTCGCTGCGCTGACAGGATCGGGACCCGGGGCCGCCGCGCCCCCTCACCCGATCGGGCGGAGCCGCCCCGGCCGGTCGGCGCAGCCGCGGTCTGCGCCGGGCCGGGTGGGGCAGGCTCGGGGTACAGGCGCCCGGCGGACGGGCGCCACGCCGCGGGGAGGCCCGGGCGGCGGCGTCATGAAGCGGCCACCAGGCCGCGACCAGGCCGCGACCGGGCCGCGACCAGGCCGCGACCGGGCGGCGACGAGACGACGAGGCGGCGCGAGGTGTCGGTGAGGTGCCGGTTGCGGGTGTCGGTTGCGGGTGTCGGTGAGGTGCCGATGAGCGGTGGACCGCGGTGAGCGGCGGCGACGGCGGGCAGGCCCCGGACGGCCGCGAGCTGTGCCTGGTCACGGGCGCCACCGGGTACATCGGCGGCCGCCTGGTGCCGGTGCTGCTCGACCAGGGGTACCGCGTGCGGTGCCTGGTGCGCTCGCCGGACAAGCTGCGGGACCAGCCGTGGGCGGGCGAGGTCGAGGTGGTGCGCGGCGACGTCACCGACGCCGCGCGGGTCGGCGAGGCGATGGACGGTGTCGCCGTCGCGTACTACCTGGTGCACGCCCTCGGCTCCGGCCGGTCCTTCGAGGAGACCGACCGCACGGCCGCCCGCGTCTTCGGCGCGGCGGCGCGCGCCGGCGGGGTGCGCCGGATCGTCTACCTGGGCGGGCTCACCCCGGCCGGGGTGCCCGAGCACGCCCTGTCGCCGCACCTGCGCTCCCGCGCGGAGGTCGGCCGCATCCTGCTGGACAGCGGCGTGCCCACCGCGGTGCTGCGGGCCGCGGTCATCATCGGTTCGGGCAGCGCCTCGTTCGAGATGCTGCGCTACCTCACCGAGCGGCTGCCGGTGATGGTCACCCCGAGCTGGGTGCGCACCCGGATCCAGCCCATCGCGGTCCGCGACGTGCTGCGCCTGCTCGCCGGCGCCGCGCGGCTGCCCGCGGACGTCAACCGCGCCTTCGACATCGGCGGCCCCGACGTGCTCACCTATGCCGACATGATGCGCCGGTACGCGGCCGTCGCCGGGCTGCCGCGGCGGCTGATCCTGCCCGTACCGGTGCTCACCCCGCGCCTGTCCGGCCTGTGGATCGGCCTGGTCACCCCGGTGCCCAGCGGCATCGCCCGCCCGCTGACCGAGTCGCTGCGGCACGAGGTCGTCTGCCGCGAGAACGACATCACCGCGTACGTAGCGGAGCCGCCCGGCCATCCCCTGGGGTTCGACGCGGCCGTGGAACTCGCGCTGCGCCGGGTACGCGACGCCCAGGTCGCCACCCGCTGGTCCTCGGCGTCGGTGCCGGGCGCGCCCAGCGACCCGCTGCCCACCGACCCCGACTGGGCCGGCGGCAGCCTCTACACCGACCGGCGCGAGGAGACCGTCGACGCCTCGCCCGAGGCGCTGTGGCGGGTGATCGAGGGCATCGGCGGCGAGAACGGCTGGTACTCCTTCCCCCTGGCCTGGGCGGTCCGCGGCTGGCTCGACCGGCTCGCCGGCGGCGTCGGCCTGCGCCGCGGCCGGCGCGACGCCGCCCGGCTGCGGGTGGGGGACTCCCTGGACTTCTGGCGGGTGGAGGAGATCGAACCCGGGAGGCTGCTGCGGCTGCGGGCCGAGATGCGGCTGCCCGGCCTCGCCTGGCTGGAGATGCGCGCCGGCACCGACGACCGGGGCCGCACCCGGTACCGGCAGCGCGCCCTCTTCCATCCCCGCGGACTGCTCGGCCACGCGTACTGGTGGAGCGTCTCGCCCTTCCACGCCGCGGTCTTCGGCGGCATGGCCCGCAACATCGCCCGCGCGGCGGCCGCCGGAGGGCCGCCGGCCGGGGGAAAGCGGGCGGGCGCCGGAGGGCGGGGGGACCACGGAGAGCGAGGAGACGCCGGGCCGCGAACGGACGCCGGGACGCGAACGGAAGGAAGCCGCCCCTCATGAGCCGCGCCATCGTCCTGTTCACCTGCGACCTGCGCCTGCACGACCATCCGCCGCTGAAGGCGGCGCTGCGGGCCGCCGACGAGGTCGTCCCGCTGTTCGTCCGCGACCGCGCGATCGAGAGCGCCGGGTTCGCCGTTCCCAACCGGGCGGCCTTCCTCGCCGACTGCCTGGCCGACCTCGACTCCTCCTTGCGGCGGCGCGGCGGGCGGCTCGTGGTGCGCGGCGGCGACGTGGTCGAGGAGGTGGGCCGTACGGCCGCCGAGGCGGGCGCGGACCAGGTGCACCTGGCGGCCTCGCCGAGCCGGTACGCGCGCGCCCGCGAGGACCGGCTGCGGCGCGCGCTCGAAACGCAAGGCGTCCGGGTGGTCGTGCACGACGCGGTGGCGCACGTCGTCGCCCCAGGGGACGTCACCCCCGCCTCCTCCGACCACTTCGCGGTGTTCACCCCCTACCTGCGGCAGTGGCTGCGCCGGCCCCCGCGGCCGGTCGGGTCCGCGCCGCGCTCGGTGCGCGTACCCGACGGCGTGCGCGGTGAGGCGCCGCCCGAGCGCGCCCGGGTGGCGGGCACCTCCCCGGGACTCGCTCGCGGCGGGGAGAAGGAGGGCAGGGCCCGGCTCGCGGCATGGCTGCGCGGCGGCCTGGACGCGTACGAGGAGCGGCACGACGACTTGGCCGGCGACGCCACCTCCCGCCTCTCGCCGCACCTGCACTTCGGCACCGTGTCGCCGGTGGAGTGCGCGCGGCGCGCCCAGGAGCGCGGCGGCCCCGGAGCCGAGGCGTTCGTACGGCAACTGGCCTGGCGCGACTTCCACCACCAGGTGCTGGCCGCCCGGCCGCGGTCGGCCGCCGAGGACTACCGCACGCGGCACGACGCCTGGCGCGGCGCCGACGGCCCCGGCGGCGCAGCGGACGAGGTCGCCGCGTGGAAGCGGGGCCGCACCGGCTACCCGATCGTGGACGCGGCCATGCGGCAACTGGCCCACGAGGGCTGGATGCACAACCGCGGCCGCCTGCTCACGGCGAGCTTCCTGGCCAAGACGCTGTACGTGGACTGGCGCGTCGGCGCCCGGCACTTCCTGGACCTGCTGGTCGACGGGGACGTGGCGAACAACCAGCTCAACTGGCAGTGGGTCGCCGGGACCGGTACGGACACCCGCCCCAACCGCGTCCTCAACCCCCTCGTGCAGGCCCGCCGATTCGATCCCGACGGCGCCTACGTCCGCCGCTGGATCCCCGAGCTGCGCGACGTGCGGGGCCGCGCCGCGCACGAACCGTGGCGGCTCCCGGCCGCCGACCGCGCCCGCCTGGACTACCCGGAACCGATCGCCGACCTCGCCCAGGGCCTGGCCCGCTTCAAACGCGCCCGCGGCGGCGAACGGTGAGGACCGGCCGGCGCCGCCCGCCGCCATGGCGCGCCTGTAAGGGGCGCCCGCCAGAGCGGGCGCCCCTTACGTATCGGGGTCCGGGCCGGTCGGTGACCGGGGTCAGCCGACGGTGGTCGCCCGGCGGGCGCGGTACGCGATCTCCTTTAAAGCTCAGTTCGCCTGCGGGGGCTTGGGTCCGCTTGCTGCCCGCACCCCCGTCAGCGCCGCGAGGGCGGTTTCGAGGACGATGAGGAACGCCAGGCCCCGGCCGAGAGCGTGGGGGTAGCGGGCGGGCGCGCCGTCGCCGAGGGCCCCGTAGAAGAGGATGCCGATCAGGGCGATGCCCAGAGCGCCGCATATCTGCTGGATGGTGGTGACGACGCCGGAGGCGGCGCCGACGAGGTGGCCCGGCACGGTGGCCAGGGCGGACTGTGTCAGCGGCGCGATGACCATGCCCATGCCGAGGCCGTCGACGAAGAGGCCGGGCACGAGCTCCCACAGGGTGCCGGTGGTGCCCGAGGCGTGGACCGCCTCCCACAGCAGGGCCAGCCCGGCGGCCATCAGGAGGGCTCCGGCGGGCACGGTACGGGCACCGAGCCGGGCGGCGATGCGGTGGGCGGTGGTCGAGGTGATCAGGTAGCCGGTCCCGATGGACAGGAAGACGGTGCCGGAGGCGAGCGCGTCGAGGCCGCGGCCGGCCTGCAGGTACAGGGCGAGGACGAGGAAGAAGGAGCCCTGACCGGTCCAGAACACCACCTGTGCCACGGCGTCGAGCCCGAATCCGCGCTGCCGGAACAGGTCCAGGTTGAGGACGGGGTCGCCGCCCGCCGCCGCGCGGCGGCGCTGGTGGAGCACGAAGGCGGCGAACAGGACGGCGGAGCCGGCCAGGCAGGCCCAGGTCCAGGCGGGCCAGCCCAGGTCGCGGCCCTGGATCAGCGGCAGGACCAGGGCGACGGTGGCGGCCGAGGACAGGGCGGCACCGGTGTTGTCCAGCGCCGGCCGCCGCGGCGCCCTGGACTCGCCCAGGGCGCGGGGCACGAGCGCGAGGGCGGTCAGGCCGACGGGCACGTTGATGAGGAAGCAGGCACGCCAGCCGAGACCGAACAGGTCGGCCCTGATCAGCAGGCCGCCGATGAGCTGTCCGAAGACGGCGCCCAGGCCCATGACCAGCCCGTACATGCTGAACGCGCGGGCCTGCGCCCGGCCCGTCCACGCGGTCTGCAGGATCGACAGCACCTGCGGGCTCATCAGCGCGGTGGCCAGGCCCTGCAGGACCCGTGCCGCCACCAGCGTCCCCGCGGTGGGGGCGACGCCGCAGGCCGCGGAGGTCGCGGTGAACAGCCCGAGCCCCCAGGCGAACATGCGCCGCCGCCCGTGAATGTCCCCCAGCCGGCCCGCGGTGATCAGCCCGGTGGCCACCGCCAGCCCGAAGCCGGCGACGACCCACTGGATCTGCGCGGTGCCGGCGTGCAGGCCGCCCTGTACGGCGGGGATGGCGACGTTGACGATGAAGATGTCGAGGGCGGCCATGAAGGTGGCGGTCAGCAGGACCAGCAGGCCGAGTCCCGGCCGCCGGGCCGCCGCGCCGGCGGCGGCGGTGCGGGCCGCTGAGGTGGAAACGCTGGTGGTGGCCGAGGCCATGACGGTGCTCCTCACGGTGAACCGGGTACGGGGGCGGGGCGGATGCAGGGGCGGCCGGGGCGGCGGGGCCGGCCACGAGGGGGCGGGCCCTGGGTCGCCCCCTCTCGGCCGGGTGGGTCGGACGGCTCGGACGGTCTCGGCGGGGCGGTCCGAAAGACCGGCCGAACGGGACCGGCCGAGCGGGGCCGGCCGGGCGGGGCCCGTCAGGCGGTGGCCGGGACCTTGTCCAGGAAGCCGTGGACGCCGTGGATCAGCCCGTCCTCGCCGGCGACGGCGACGTCGAAACCGACCACCAGGGCCTCGCCGCCGTCCGGGCCCAGCTCCCAGGTGAAGCGGGCCAGATGGTGGTGGGTGTCGACCGGGCCGAGGGTGAAGACGAGCCCGGGGAACTGCGCCCGCACCGCGGCGACGACCGCGTCCAGGGCGTCGGGACCGGTGACGTCGGCCAGCGGGTCGGTGTAGCGGGCGTCGCCGGCGAAGACCTCGCCGATCAGGGCGCGGCGGGCGGCCGGGTCGGTCTCGTTCCACACCGCGATGTACTTCTCGACGAGGTGCTGCATGTCGCTCATGGCGGCCTCTCCTTGGGCTCCTCAGCTCCGGCGCCCCTTGTGGCGCCGTCTTCCTGCAGGTCAAGAAGCTACGCAGCCGCCTCGCCGCCCGAATCGGTCATCGTTAGGTACATCGTTGGGTACGTCCCCCCGCCCGTCCCGCCCCGCATCCGTCGCCACTCGCCCGCCCGCCCGTCCGTCCCGTCCGTCCCGGCCGACCGCGCGGCAACCGGAGCGGCAACCGGAGCGGGCGCGGCGCGCGTGTAGGAACGTGGAGGAAGGCGAGTACGTACGGCGGGTCCGGCGGGCGTCAGGGGGCGCCGGCCGGGCCCACGGGCTGGGGGTGGCGCTGGTGCGGTGGGGCGGCAAGTGGCGGAGGGCGGGGGCCGGACCCGACGGGGAGCCCGGGCGCGAGCCGGGAGCGGGACGGGACCGGGAGCGGCCTCGCGGTCGGCGACGCGGCAGGGAAACGGAAGCCGAGCCGTGGCCGGACGCCGGCGGGGCGGAGGACCTGCCGTGGCGGCTGGCGGCGGCCGGGACGATGGCCGAGCAGCTGGGCCGCGCCGGGCACCCGGACCGGGCGGCGGACTGCTACCGGACGCTGATCGACGAGGCCGGCGCCGTGCTGCCGCCGGGGGATCCGACCGTCCTGGCGCTGCGTCACCAACTCGCGCACTGGACGGGGGAGAGCGGGGAGCCGCGGGCGGCGGTGGAGATGTTCGCCGCGCTCCTGGCCGACCGGGAGGAGCACCAGGGCCCGCGGCACGCGGACACCGAACTGGCCCGCCATCAGCTCGCCCACTGGCACGGCCGGGCCGGGAACACCGCGGAGGCGGTCCGCCGCTACCAGGAGATGCACGCGGCGGCCGAGCGGGCGGGGCGCACGGAGACCGCCCTGGACCTGCTGTGCAACGTGGGTCACTGGCAACAGGAGGGCGGTGACACGGCGTCGGCGCTGCGCACCTTCACCGCGATGCTGGACACGGCCGAGCGGGAGCTGGGCCCCGCCCACCAGTGCGCGGCCATCGCGCGCCAGCGGTACGCCGTGCTCGCCGGCGACCTGCCCTTCGGCCACGACCGCGGCCACGACAGCCTGCAGGACCTGCGGGCCGCGGCCCAGGAGGTCGAACGCGTGGGGGACATGCGGCGGGCGGCCCGGATGCACGGGCGGATCGCGGAGAGGTCCGAGCACCTTTACGGCATGGCCAGCTCCCAGGCACTGAACGCCTGGGTCGCGCGGGCGCAGGCGACGGTCGCCGCCGACGACCCGGGCGAGGCGGCCGAGGCCTTCCGGCGGGTGCTGGACTGCATGGAGCTGCGCGGCGACGGCCCGGGGACGCCGGAGTACGACACGCTGAACGGGCAGCGGGAAGTGCTCGCCCGGGCCGGCCGGCGCCCGCGGGTGCGGCTCGCCCCCGCCGCGGCGTCGGCGCTGGCCGCGGAGGCGGAGGCCGCGCCCGGCACGGCCTTCGGGGTGCTGCTGCGCACGCCGGGCGCCCGGGTGGCCGACCGCCTGTGGGTGCTGCGCGACCGCGCCGGCGGGACGGGCCCGGCCGCGGTCGACGCGCCGCTGTGGTCCGCGCTGCGCGAGGAGCTGTCCGGGCGTGGCCAGGAGCCGGTGGCCTTCTACGCGGCCCGGCCCGGCCGCCGCCCGGCCCCCGACGACGCCCGGCTGGGCGACCTCACGGCCCTGCCCGTGGTGTTCGTCTCCGCCGGCGACGACGGCACGGTGGAGGCCGAGGGACACCTCCTCGGCGGCGGGGAGCCCGCGGCCGTCCGGGTCGTGGTGGAGGCGGAGGACGAGCGGGCCGCCGAGCCGGCCGCCCCGGCCCGCGACGCCGAGCCCGGCGCCCGTATGCCGTTCAACGCGGGGGCGGTGGCCATCGGCACGTGGCGGGAGGTGCGGCGGGCGCTGCCGTCACGCGCGGCCGGCGAACCGGAGGCGTTCGGCCCGTACCGGGTCCTGGAACTCGTCGGCGAGGGCGGCTTCGGCCGGATCCACCTGTGCCAGGACGACGACGGGATCCTGGTCGCGGTCAAGACCCTGCACGAGCAGTACGCGGCCGACCCCGGGGTACGGGAGGACTTCGCGCACGAGGTCCGGGCCGCCCGGCGGGTGGCGGGCCGCTTCACCGTGCCCGTGGTCGCCGCGGACACCGAGGCCGCCACCCCGTGGATGGCGGTCCCCTACGTGGCCGCGCCCTCGCTGGGTCAACTCCTCGCGCGCACGGGCGGGCTGGACGAGGCGGGCGTGCGCGCCATCGGCGCCGGCATCGCGACCGCGCTGACGGCCATCCACGCCCAGGGCATCGTCCACCTCGACCTGAAGCCCGCCAACGTCCTGATGACCGAGGACGGGCCGCGGGTCATCGACTTCGGCATCGCCCAGATCGAGCGGCTGACCGCGCCCCGCGAGGGCTTCGCCGGCACGTACCTGTACGCCTCGCCCGAGCAGTTGCGGGAGGAGGAGCACTTCACGCCCGCCAGCGACGTGTTCTCGCTGGGCACCCTGCTGGCCGTGCTCGCCCTCGGCCGCAGCCCCTGGGGCGGCGGCGAGACGATGCCCGTGATCGTCCGCATCTGCTCGGGCGAGCCGGACCTCACCGGCCTGCCCGCCGGGCTGGAGGACGTCGTACGGCGCTGCCTGCGGCTGGACCCCGCCGAGCGGCCCACGCCCGCCGAGGTCGCGCGGGCGCTGCTGCCCGGCACGCCGGACGGCCCGGTCGCCCCGCCCCCGCTGCCGCGGCCGGCCCGCGACCTCATCAGGGAGCACGCCACCCGTACGGTCCCGGCCGGCGCCGGGCCCTCGGACGCCACCGTCGCGGACGTACGGGACGCCGTGCCGCCCGCGGACGGTCCGGCCTTCCGGCCGGTGTCGGCGACGGCCCGTGAGGCGACCCGCGCCCTCGCCCGCGACCTCGGCGTGCGCGTCGCACGCTGGGAGAAGGCGCCGGCCGACGCCGACCCCGCACGGACCGGCCGCGAGTGCGCCGCCTTCGTGGACGAGGCGCGCACCGTGCTGGGCGAGCGCCACGCGCTGACCCTGCGCCTGCGGCTGTCGTACGCGCTGCTGGGCGCGGAGCCGGCCGACGCCGGCGCGCTGGACCGCCTCGTACGGGACGCCGCCGCCACGCTGGGCGAGCACCACCCAACGGTGGTGGACGCCCGCACCCTCCTCATCCGGCAATCCTCGGCCCCGTAGCCCACCCCCGCGTACCACCACCGGCTCGGGCGGGTGTCGGCGTCACCGGACCGGGGCCGGTGGTCCCGGTCGGGCCGGCCGGCCCGTTCCCCACGTACGAGTGACGAGCGGTGCCGCTGGTGAGCGCGGTGCCGCTGGTGTTCCGGCAGGTGGGCCGGGGCATGGGTGCAGCGGGCCGTCAACTGCCGTTCTCCGATCGTTCAACTGACGGTCCGTGCCAGGGCTGTGTGCCGTCCCTATGGTCCCTTGAGGTTCGGAGGGAGGGACCATGGACACACCGCTCGCCGTCAGGGCCCGCGGGATCACCAAGTGCTTCGGCGAGGTCGTCGCGCTCGACGGGATCGACCTGGACGTGGCGCGGGGCCGGATCCACGGCCTGGTGGGACCCAACGGCGCCGGCAAGACGACCCTGCTCGGCCTGCTGCTGGGCCTGGCGGTGGCCGACGGCGGGACCGTCGAGATCCTGGGCAGCCCGGTGGGGCGGGCGCTCACCGCGCCCGACGGGGTGGCCGGCTTCGTGGACGGGCCCGGCCTGTACCCCTCGCTCACCGCCCGGCAGAACCTGGCCGCCCTGGCCGCGCTGCGCGGCCAGGACCCGCGCACGCCCGCCGTCGACGACGTGCTCGCCCAGGTCGGGCTCACCGACGTCGCCGACGACCGCACCCGCGGCTTCTCCCTCGGCATGCGCCAGCGGCTCGGGCTCGCCGCCGCCCTGCTCACCCGGCCGAGCCTGCTGGTGCTCGACGAACCCGCCAACGGCCTCGACCCGGCGGGAAAGCGGCACGTGCACGGCGTGCTCACCCGGCTCGCGGCCGACGGGACCGCCGTCGTGCTCTCC
The DNA here is from genome assembly GCF_020400825.1 of Streptomyces sp. HPF1205. Lineage (GTDB taxonomy): Bacteria > Actinomycetota > Actinomycetes > Streptomycetales > Streptomycetaceae > Actinacidiphila. The sequence goes on along the minus strand of NZ_JAINVH010000037.1, from coordinate 17,497 downwards.
AGCCACCGCATGGACGACCTGGAGGCGCTGTGCTCCGAGGTCACCATCCTGGCCACCGGCCGGGTCGTCTTCTCCGGCCCGCTGAGCAAACTGGCCGCCGAGAACCGCGAACTGGACTACCGGCTGCTCACCTCCGACCCGCCGGCCGCCCGGCGGCTTGCCGCCGGCGCGGCCGGGATCCGCGTCGTCGAGGACGCCGTGGAGTGGCGCGGCACCGAGGCACTGGTCGTCCGCGCGCCGGTGCCCGCCCTCGACGAACTGGTCGCGCTGCTCGTACGCGAGGGCGTCGCCGTACGCGAACTGGCGCCCGTGGTCTCGCCGCTGGAGGCCGCGTTCCTCGCCCTCACCGAACAGCCCCAGGAGGCCGGCCGATGACCGCCACCGCGCCCGCGCCCGCACCGGCCCCCGCCGAGGGCGGCCGCACGGCCGCCGCCCGCCGCGTCCCCGTGACCCGCGGCTACCGCTTCGAACTGGTCAAGCTGGCCGCCCAGTGGCGGATCCGCCTGCTGGTCCTGGCCTGCTGGATCGCGCCCGGCCTGTTCGTGGCAGCGGTGGGACAGCAGAGCACGCTGCCCACCGACACCCTCTTCGGCCGCTGGATGCACGCCACCGGCTGGGCCGGGCCGCTGGTGGTGCTCGGCTTCTCGGGTACGTGGGCGCTCCCGCTGCTGACCTCGGTGGTCGCCGGCGACGTGTTCGCCGCCGAGGACCGGCTCGGCACCTGGCGGCACCTGCTGGTGGCGGTCCGCTCGCCGCGGCGGATCTTCGCGGCCAAGGCCCTGGCCAGTCTCACCGCCATCCTCGTGATGGTGGCCGGGCTCGCCGTCTCCGGCGTCGCCGGCGGGCTCCTGGCCGAGGGCAGCCACCCGCTGGTCGGGCTCGACGGCCACCTGCTGGCGCCCTCGCACGCCGCCGGCGAGGTCTTCCTCGCCTGGGCCTGCGTCATCCCCCCGACGCTGGCGCTGGCCGCGATCGGCCTGCTCGGCTCGGTCGCGCTCGGCCGGTCCCCGATGGGACTGCTGCTTCCCGTACTCGTCGCGCTCGCGATGCAGCTCGCGCAGATGCTGCCGCTGCCGGTGGCGGTACGCGTCGCGCTGCCCGGATACGCCTTCCTCGCCTGGAACGGCCTGTTCACCGCCCCGCACCAGACCGCGCCGCTGCTGATCGGCATCGTTGTCGCCCTGGTGTGGGCCGTGCTCGGCACGACGCTGGCGTACCTGCTGTTCCTGCGGCGCGACTTCACCAACCCGACGGGCGACACCTCGGGCCGCCGCGCGCCGGCCGCCGCCTTCACGCCGCTGGCCGCGCTGCTCGGCGCCACGGTCGCGGTCGTGGGCGTGGCCACCCCGTCCATGGGCTCGGGGATCACCCAGGCGAAGGTGCAGCGCTCGCTCGCGACCGCCTTCGCGCACCTGTACCGCATGCAGACCGCGGAACTCCACCGCCCGGCCGTCACGGAGGCCCGGCTGCGGGCCTCGGCGGCGTGCGCCAAGGGCGACGACAAGGACGCCCCCGAGGGGGCCGGCAATGACTGGCGCTGCGTCGTGACATGGCATCTCCCCGGCGTGCAGGTGGCCGGGACCGCCGTCTACCAGCTCGACGTCAGCGCGGACGGGCGGTACGTCGCCGACGGGGACGGACCGAAGGAAGTGAACGGCTACTTCGTGCTGCACACCCCGCAGGGCGACGCACCCAACCCGTTGTGGCAGTTCGACGGCGACGTCGACCTGCTCTCCACCACCCCGAAGGGATAACTTCCATGCAGGTAACACGGCAGCGCCGGATGGACGAGAAGGGGCAGTTCACCCTTCTCGGCAGGCGCGTCGGCCGCCGGACCACCCTGGTCACGGCGTGCGTCGCCGTCGCCCTCGGTGTCACGGGCACCGCCGTCGCGTCGACCGTGCAGTTCGGCACCCAGCACGTCGGCCAGGTCACCCCCAAGGGCCAGGTCGTCGCCGACGACCAGTACATCAACCCCTACGGCAGCCGTACCGTCATCAACGACGGCAAGATCATGTCGTCCACGGTCAGCCCGGACGGCACCACCCTGGCCGCCTCGATCGCCGACGGCGACGCGGCGCTGGTCCTGGTGGACCTCAAGACCGGCGCGGTGAAGCAGAAGATCGGCAGCAAGACCGCCGACGACCTGATCATCAAGAGCGCGTCCGTCGGCCAGGAGGGCCCGACGTACTCGCCCGACGGCAAGCAGCTCTGGCTCGGCCAGAGCGACGGCTGGACCAAGTTCACCGTGAACGCGGACGGCTCCCTGTCCAACCCCGTGGCCGTCACCATCCCGGTCGACGGCACCAAGCACGCGCTCGTGGGCGCGGCCGTGTTCTCCGCCGACGGCTCCACCGTGTACGGCGCGGTCAACGGCCAGAACAAGGTCGTCGCCATCGACGCGGCCACCGGCACCGTCGAGCGGACCTGGGCCGTCGGCATCGCCCCGCGCGGCCTCGCCCTGGTCGGCGGCAAGCTCTACGTCGGCAACGAGGGCGGCCGGCCGGCCAAGCCGGGCGAGACCACGATGAACTCCTACGGCACCGACGTGCCGGCCAACGGCGACACCGGCGCCTCCACCACCGGCACGGTCAGCGTGATCGACGTGGCCGACGCCTCCGCCGCCGTCGGCACCATCGAGGTCGGCCTGCACCCGACCGCCCTCTACGCCAAGAACGGCGCGCTGTTCGTCACCAACACCGCGGACAACAGCGTGTCGGTCATCAGCACCGCCCGCGACAAGGTCGTGCAGACCATCGCCACCCAGCCGTGGCCCGAGGCGTCGGTCGGCTACGACCCCAACGCCGTCACCCTCACCGACGACGGCCGCCTGCTGGTGACGCTCGGCCGCGCCAACGCGGTCGCCGTCTACCGCTACACCGCCCCGCAGGCGCCGGTCTCGTACGTCGGCCTGCTCCCCACGGACTACTACCCCTCGCAGATCACCACCATCGGCAAGAAGGTGGTCGTCTCCAACACCCGCGGCATCGACGCCCTGCGCCCCACCACGGCGGCCGGCCACGGCACCCACGACACCACGTCGAGCCTCACGCAGTTCACCCTGCCCGGCGACAAGGTCGTCCGCTCGTACACCGGCAAGGTCTTCCTGATGAACGGGTGGACCCGAGGCTCGGTGAAGGAGGCCCGCGGCCCCAAGGCCGGGCCCGTGGCCGTTCCGGCGCGCATCGGCGACCCCTCGACGATCAAGCACGTCTTCCTGCTGGTCAAGGAGAACCGGACCTACGACCAGGTCTACGGCGACATGCCGCAGGGCAACGGCGACCCGTCACTGACCCAGTTCGGCGAGAACGTGACGCCGAACCAGCACGCCCTGGCCCAGCAGTTCGGGCTGTACGACAACTTCTACGACGCGCCCACGAACTCCGCCGAGGGCCACAACTGGCTCATGCAGTCGGACAACCCGGAGTACACCGAGTCGTCGGCCGGCGAGTACACCCGCAGCTACGACACCGAGGACGACGTCCTCGGCCACCAGAAGACCGGCTTCATCTGGAGCGGCGCCCAGGCGGCGGGCAAGACCGTCAAGGACTACGGCGAGTTCCAGTCACTGGAGACCAAGCCGGCCGGCGCGACCTGGCAGAACCTGTACTGCGACGCCAAGACCATGGACGCGACCGGCGCGCCGACCCAGTACCCGATCCGGACCGGTTCCGCGATCCCCTCGCTGAACAAGGTGTCGGTGCCCGGGTTCCCGCTGTTCGACCTCAGCGTCCCGGACGTCTACAAGTACCAGATCTGGAAGCAGGACTTCGAGAAGAACGGTCCGGCGAACCTGAACATGTTCTGGTTCTCCAACGACCACACCGGCGGCCCGGCGAGCCCGGCCGCCCAGGTCGCCGACAACGACCTCGCGGTCGGAAAGACGGTCGACGAGATCACGCACAGCAAGTACTGGAAGGATTCGGCGATCTTCATCGTCGAGGACGACTCCCAGGCCGGCCTGGACCACGTCGACGGCCACCGCGCGCCGGTCCAGATCATCAGCCCCTACGCGCGGCACGGCGTGGTCGACAGCCACTACTACTCGCAGATCACGATGATGCGCACCATCGAGCAGATCCTCGGCGTCCAGCCGATGAACCAGATGGACAGCGCGGCCACGCCGATGTTCTCGGCGTTCACCGACCACCCCGACTACACGCCGTTCACCGCGGTGCCCAACAAGACCTCGCTGACCCTGGGCCTGAGCACCCAGCCGTCCTGCGGGTCCGACACCCCCGCCCCGCAGGACCCGAACGCGGCGCCCGCGCCGACCTCGGTGACGGTGCCGGCGGCCGAGAAGAGCGTCGCGGCGCAGTGGAAGACCTGGCAGTCGCACCAGCGGCTGACCGGCCCGGGCGCCGTGCCGGACTACGCCAACCCCGAGCAGATGAACCGCTACACCTGGTACCAGACGCACAACTGGACCCAGCCGTACCCCGGCGACAGCAGGATCTTCGCGCCGAACGACGTGCCGGGCGCCTACCTCCCGTCCTCGGACAACGACTGACGAACGACTGAGGCACGACTGAGGCAGCACAGGACCGGCCAGGCCGCGTCCAGGGGCCCCCGGCCGGCGGTGACGCCGGCGGGGGCCCTCCCCTTGCGGTGGACGCGGCCCGCGCGATCTGCCCGATCCTGCCCGTCCCGGCCCGGCGCGTCCTCGCGCCCGGCGTGCCGTCAGCAGGCGCCGTCGTCGGTCCAGACGTCCTGGGCGTTGGCGCCGGGGACGTCGCCCTGCGTCCACCACCTGGCCGTCCAGCGGTGCCCTTCGTAGGTGACGGTGGCGCCGCCGGTGTAGGTGGTGGAGGCGTGCCACGCGGCGAGCGCGGCGCAGGCACCGCCCGTACCGCCGCTCGTACCGCCGCCCGTGCCCGTACCACCGGAGCCCCCGCCCGTACCGCTGCCCGTGCCGCCGCCGGAGCCGCCGTTCACCTGGTCGACCGCCTGCTGGGCCGCCGCCATGTGCGTCCGGTAGGCGCCGCTGAGGTACGTGGTCCACGGCGTCCAGTCGGTGCCGCTCGACGAGATGCGGTACGCGGCCCGCGCGGCGCTGTCCGGGTCGAACGCCTGCGCGTCGGAGACCTCCGCGTGCCAGTAGGAGTTGATCTGCCACAGGCCGCGGTCCCGGCTGCAGTCGGGGTCGACCAGCACGGCCCGCGTCCACCCGCTGCTCTCGGCGAGCGCGACGGCGACGGAGACCACCAGCCCGTCGCCGGTGAAGCCGTGGGCCGCGGCCGTCCGCGCGATCTGCAGCGCGGTCTCGTGGGTCCCCGCCAGCGTGCTGGTGACGGTGCAGGTAGCGTTCGGGGCGGCCCGGTGCGCGTCCGGCCCGGAGGGGATCGTCCCCGCGTGCGCGGCGGGTACGGCGGCCACCGCGAGCGCGAGGGCCGCGGGCAGCGCCGCCCACCAGGTGCGGACGGGCCTCAGCGGGGAAGCGTGCATCAGTCCTCCGTGACGAGTGGGCGGCGGGGGAGGCGCCGGAGGGCGTGCGGGTCCGGCCGTACGTGCCGCGGGCGGTCGACCGCCCGCGGGCGCACGGCTGTCTGCGTCGTTGGACATCGTTGGACCGGCCCCGGACGGCTTCAAGGCGCCCCGCGGGACGCCGCCCCCGGCCCCACCCGGACGGCCCCGCTCAGGAGCACTCCACCCGGCCGTCCGGCTCCCCGGCGCGCCGGTCCGCGCGCGCCACGCCGGGCACGGCGGACTCCGGCGGGACGGGCGTCGGCGTCGTGGGGGCGGGCTTCGGCGTCGCGGCCGTCGCCAGGACCGAGCCCGCCAGGATCAGCAGGAACGCGGCCACGACGCCCGCGGTCAGCCGCTCGTCCAGGAACAGCGCGCCCGCCGTGACCGCCACCGCCGGGTTGACGTACGTGATCACGGTGGACCTGGTCGGCCCGGCCTCCTTGATCAGTTCGAGGAAGGCCACGAACGCGACGGCCGTGCAGACCGCGCCGAGCCCGGCGAGAGCGGCCAGTACGTCGGCCGCGGGCATCCGCTCCGGCCAGGTCGCCGCCGCCGGGGGCGCGTAGACCAGTGCCGCCAGCGTCAGGCAGGGGACGATGAGCTGCAGCGTCGGGACGTCCTTCAGGCGGCGGGCGGCGATCAGGGGAGCGGTCGCGTACCCCACGACGGTCAGCAGCACCTCGGCGAGCGAGCGCGAGTCGCCGCCGGTCAGGTGCGGGACGGTGAGGACCGCCACGCCCACCAGGCCCAGGGCGAGACCGGCCAGGCGGCGCGCCCCCAGCCGCTCGGTGTCGCCGGAGAAACGGGCCAGGGCGACCCCGACGATGGGGACGCCCGCGATCAGCAGTCCCGCCGTGGAGCTGGACAGGCGCCGCTCGGCGTCGGTGAGGGTGAACCAGGGGCCCAGGATCTCCAGGCACGCGAAGGCCAGCATCGGGCGCCAGTGCGTCCGCACGGTCCGGGCCAGTCCGCCCTGGCGGACGGCGAAGGGCAGCAGCAGCGCCGCGCCCAGCGCGCAGCGGGTGAACACGACCATGGACGGGGACACGGCGTCCACCGCCACCTTGATCATCAGGTAGGGGATGCCCCAGACCACTCCCATCAGGGAGAACAGGAACCAGCCGCGAGCAGTCATACGGCGAGTCTCGGCCCCGTCACCGGGCCGCGTCTTGAACGCTGTTGCGGTACGCCGCCGGGGTCACCCCGAGCACCCGGCGGAACCAGCGGGTGAGGTGGGCCTGGTCGGCGAAGCCCACGAGCGCCGCGACCTCGGCGGGCCGCCGGCCGGCCTCCAGCAGCCCGCGGGCCCGGGCGACCCGGTACTGGGCGAGCCAGGCGTACGGTGGCATGCCCATCGTGGTGCGGAAGGCGCGCAGGAGCTGGTACCGGGACAGGCCGAGACCGTCGGCGAGGTCGGCGAGGGAGGGCGGGGCGGTCAGCTCGTCGGCGAGGCGGTCGCGGACGACGAGCGCGATGCCGCCCGCGCCGGGCACGGCGTCGCCCGCCGGGCGGGCCGTGGAGTGGCGGCGGGCCAGCGCGGTGAGCAGCCAGGGCAGCCGGGACTCCGCCTCCAGCGGATCCGGGCAGGCGCTGAGCCCGGTGTGCGCCGCGCGCAGGGCCGCGGCCAGCTCCGGGTCGTCGAGCAGCGGCTCGCGGAAGTGCGGCACGCCGCCCGCGACACCGTCGGTGAGCAGGCCGGGCGCCGCGTACAGGGCGCGGTAGGCGTAGCCGTCCGAGGCGTCGGGGCCGCCGGTGTGCGTCTCGCCGGGGGCCAGGACCACGATGGAGCCCGGCCCGGTCCGTATCCGGCCGCCCCGGTAGTCGATGGCCTCGCTGCCGCCGACGCACACGCCGATCGTGAACTCCTCGTGGGCGTGCGGGGCGTAGACGTGGCGGTCGAAACGGGCGGTCAGCAGGTCCAGCGGCGGCCCGCACCGGCCCAGCCGCGCCCTGGTCCACAGCGCCTCTTCCCGCCTGCCCACCCCGTGACCCCTTCCGTTCCCCGCGACCGCCGGGCTTCCCACCGGTGACGATACGGCGGATCGGCCGAAGGCGGTCCGGGTCCGGGCGCGGGTACGGCTGCGGGCGCGCGCCCGGCGCCGGTCAGCGCTGGAAGAGGCCGACGAGCGTGCCGGAGGCGAGCCGCAGGTGGTCCACGGCGCGGTGCACGTCGTCGGCGCCGGCGCCGCCCGGCAGCTCGACCGGTGCGGGCAGGGCGTACAGGCGGAAGAAGTAGCGGTGGGCCTCGTCGCCGACCGGCGGCTGCGGGCCGCCCCAGCGGGCCTGGCCGAAGCCGTTCGCGTGCTCGGTGCCGCCGCGCGGTACCTGCCCGGGCGCCACACCGCCGTCGACCGGGTCGATACCGGTCACCAGCCAGTGCACGAACGTGCCGGCGGGCGCGTCCGGGTCCTCGCACAGCAGCAGCAGTTCCGCCGTGCCGTCGGGCACACCCGTCCAGGTCAGGGGCGGGGACAGGTTCTCCCCGGTGCGCGCGTACCGTTCCGGGATCAGCGTGTGGTCGCTGAACGCCGCACTGCTCAGTCCGATACCAGCCATGCCCTCACCGCTACCCCCGTCGCGCCGCCCCATCACCGGTCGCGCCCGGGTGTGCGCCGACCGGCCCACACCCGCCGGCTCCGCGGCGCACCACCCGCCGGGGCGGTTAATCCGTTGCCCGCGGACGGTCACGCCGGTGAAGATCGCGGAATGGCTCCGACCCCGACGCCCCCCGCGGCACCGACCCCCGGACCCGCGCCCGCCTCCGCGCCCGGACCCGGTTCCGGACCCGCGTCCGCATCCGCGCTCGCATCCGCGCCCGGACCCGCGCCCGCGCCTGCCGCCGACGGGCGGGCCGGGATCGACGCCGGACTGGTCGAGCGGCTGATCGCGGCGCAGTTCCCGCGGTGGGCCGGTCTGCCGGTGCGGCCGGTGGAGATCGACGGCTGGGACAACCGGACCTACCGGCTCGGCGACCGCATGACCGTACGACTGCCCACCGCTGCCGGGTACGTCCCCGCCGTCGCCAAGGAGAACCACTGGCTGCCCCGGCTGGCGCCCTCGCTGCCGGTGGCCGTGCCGCCGATCCTGGCCATGGGCGCCCCAGGCGAGGGCTACCCGTACCCGTGGTCCGTCCGCGGCTGGCTGGACGGCGAGCGGGCGGACCGGGCACACGTCGAGGACCCGACCCGATTCGCCACCGACGTGGCCGGGTTCGTCCTCGCCCTCCAGCGCTGCGACACCACCGGCGCCCCGGCGGCCGGTGAGCACAGCTGGTACCGGGGGGCCTCGCCCGCCCATTACGACGAGGAGACCCGCCGCTGCCTGGCCCTGCTGCGCGGCCGTATCGACACTGCGGCCGCCACCGCCGTCTGGGACGCCGCCCTGGCCGCCGCATGGCAGGGCACCCCGGTCTGGTTCCACGGCGACATCGCCCCCGGCAACCTGCTGGTCGCCGGCGGCGCGCTGTCGGCCGTCATCGACTTCGGCACCTCCGGTGTCGGCGACCCGGCCTGCGACCTGGTGATCGCCTGGACGACGTTCTCCGGCGCCGCCCGCGAGGCCTTCCGCCGTACGGCCGGCCAGGACGACGCCACCTGGGCGCGGGCGCGCGGCTGGGCGCTGTGGAAGGCGATGCTCGTCATGACCGAGTGCCTGGACACCGACCGGGCCCGGGCCGACGCCGAACGACGGGTGATCGAGGAGGTCCTGGCCGACCACGAACGCTTCCGCGGATGAGCGGCGGCGACGGCACCCCGGTCCTCCTCGGCGCCGCGGAACTCGGCTCGGACCCGGAGCTGAGGGCGGGCCTGGCCGCGGCGGCCCACCGGATCCTGGCGGACCTGGTCGGCGCGGGAGCGGCGCTGGGCCGGCTCGAACCGCCCGCGCCGCGGGAGGTGACGGCGCTGCTCGACCGCGTCCTGTCCGCGGCGGCGGCCGGGGACGCGGCCCTGCGCGCCGCCTACCTCGGTGACCGGCTCGCCGGCCTGGGCTACTGGCTGCGTTACGCGCGGCCGACCCACCGCCCCCACGCCGACCTGGAGAAGCTCGCGGTGGACGGCGCCGCCCATGGCCGCGGCGTGGGCCGCGCGCTGGCCGCCGCCTTGATCGGCGATGCCAGGGAGGCGGGCATCGAGGTCCTCACCCTGGACGCCCGCGGCGACAACACCCGTGCCCTGGGCATCTACCGCTCCCTGGGCTTCACCGAGTACGGCCGGCTGCCCGCCTTCGTCGCCGTCGGCGGACGCCGCTACGACAAGGTCCTGTGCATGCTGGACCTCCGCCCGGCACGCCCGGCCTGACCGCGCGCCCCCGGCCCCGCCCCGTACCGCCTACCGCAGGTGCACCAGGACCCGCCCGGAGTTGCCCGCGTTGGTCTCCACGCGGACGTACAGCTTCCTGATGTGCTTCTGCCCCAGGAAGGCCAGCACCCGCTGCTTCAACCGCCCCGACCCCTTGCCGGGGATGATCTGCACGACGTCCACCCCCGTGGCGGCGGCCTTGAACAGCGTCTCCCGCAGGGCGAGTTCGATGTCGCGGTTGTTGCGGAAGATCGGGTGCAGATCAAGCGTGATCAAGGTGTCCGCCTCCCGTTGTTCCCGCCCCGCCCCGGCGGGCCGCTGCCGTCCGTTCGCCCGGCAGCCTACGTCCCCACCCCGTCTCGGGTACACCACCGCCCCCGCCGTCATCCACGCACGGGCGGCGGCTGCCAACGCCCGGACCCGAGGCTCTCCAGCAGATCCCGGCTGACCACCGTGAAGTGGTGGTCGCTCCCCAAACCGCGCTCACGCGCGGCCACCACGCCGGTCATCAGGGCGACCGCCGCGTCCACGTCCCCGAGCGCGGCCCGCGTCTGGGCGTGGAGCTGCCGCGCCGCGAGCACGGCGGGGGAGCCGGGCCCCAGCACCCGCTGGTAGTCCTCGACGACCCGGCCGATCTCGTCGTCGGCCGCCCGGAACCGGCCCAGCACGAACCGGGCCCGTGCGAGGTTGTGGCGCGCGCTCAGCGTCACGGCGTGGTCGGGGCCCAGGTGCCGGGCGCACGCCCGCGGCAGCGACAGGAGGGCGCTCTCGTCGGCACCGTCCGCCTCGCCCACCCGGTCGCCGGCCTCGGCGGCGAGCTCGTCGGCGGTCAGCAGTGCCAGCAGGCTGGCGCGCGAGCGCAGGGTGGCCGGGTGCCACGGTCCGAGCGCCGCTTGCCGCCCCGCGACGACCGAGCGCAGGAGCGCGACCGCCTCCTCGCGCTTGCCGTTGTTGCCGAGCACGAGCTGCAGGCCGTGGCCGGTGTCCAGGGTGTCGGGATCGTCCGCGCCGAGCAGCCGGGTCTGCGTGGCACGGACGCGGCGCAGCAGCTCCTCGGCCTCGTCGTACCGTCCCAGCCGGAAGAGCGAGCGGCCGCACCTGGAGCGCGCGGCGAGCACGAGCCTGTGCTCCTCGCCGAGCGTCCGCGCGGCCGTGCCCGCCGCCGTGCCCGCGGTCTCCCAGGCGGACATGTAGTCACCGGTACGGTGCAGGGCGACGGCCAGCCGCGTGGCGACGCCCAGGGCCCGCGCCGTGCCCGACGGGGCGGTGATCCTGCGCAGCAGGGCGAGGGCGTGCGGCGCGAGCAGCCGCAGCCGCGGGTCGTACGGGCCCGGCCGCGGGTCCGCCGGCACGGCCGCGTCGAGCAGGCCGACGGCGGTGGTGTTGAGGATGTCGACGTCTCGCGGAGGTGTGGCCGCCGCGACGCTGTCGAGGAGCACCCCGTGGCTGTGCGCGCAGCGCAGACCGTCGAGGTCCACGAGCTGCGTCAGCGAGTGGTCGAGCAGAGCGGTCAGTGCCGTCTCCGTACGCGCCGGAGGCAGGACCGCGCGGATCTCCGGACGGTTCAGCACGGACAGCGGCAGCGGTTCTGGGGCCATCCGGGCCAGCAGCCGTAACAGCCCGACCGCCTCCGGCAGTCCGCGCTCCTCGAACGCGTCGAGGGTCAACTGCCAGGTGCGGCCGACCAGGTGCCGCGGGTCCTCGTCGCTCAAGACGTCCGCTCCTCGGTCTATGAGCCCGACGGGTTCGCCCTCGTCGAGCCGGCGTCCGTACAGATCCATTGTCCAGGGGTCGATCACCTGGCCGGCGAGGAAACCGCCCGCGAGGGTGAGGGCCAGCGGCAGCCGGCCGAGCCGGTCCGCGATGTCGGCCGCCTGCGCCAGGGTGCCGCTGTGCGGGGCGAGGTCGCACAGGACGCGGGCGGCGTCCTCGCGCGGCAGTACGCCGATGTGCTGCAGTTCCGCGCCGGGCCACCAGCGGGCGGCGGCGCGGCGGGTGGTGACGAGGACGGTACCGCGCGGGCTGGCACGCAGCCAGCTTCCGTCCCGCAGGATGGCGGGGTCGTCGGCGTTGTCGAGCACCAGCAGCCAGGGCTCGGCGGAGCGGTTCAGGTAGTCCCACACCAGGTCGGCCGCGGGCCGGTGCCCTTGGCGGGCGCCCAGCAGCTCTTCGTCGCGGGCGCCGCGCTCGGCCGCGGCGGCCAGCATGCCGGCCCGCAGCCCGGCCCGGTCGGCGGCGTTGACCCACAGTCCCACCCGGCCGTACTCGTGGGTGGCGGTCTCGAAGACCGCCTGGGCGACCGCGGTCTTGCCGCAGCCGCCCATGCCGTGCAGGACGTGGACCTCGGCGGACCTGCCGGACGCGAGCCCCGCCCGCAGCCGTTCCAGCACCTCGCTCCGGTCGCGCAGGACCAGCGGGGTGCGGCCGACCGCCGGACGGCGCACCGAGTCCGGAGCGCGGCCGGGGTCGGGACCGCGGCCGGAACCCGGGCCCGGGCCGCGGCCCGGAGCGGGAGCGCCGGCCGGGTAGTGGTGGTGGTGCTCGGTGATGTGCTGATCACCGGTCGCCTGGTACACGCGGCCGTCGTCCTCGGCGCGGCCTTCCATGGCTCCGGTCATCGCTCGGAATCGGGTGCCGCGGAAGGTGCGGCGTCGGGTTCGGCGAGGTGCTGGTCGCGGCCCGCCTGATAGATCCGGGCGCGGCCCGAGGCGACGGCGCGCTGCGTGATCCGGGGCGCGGGCTCCGGTGCGGGCGCGATCTCGTCGAGCAGGGCGCGCAACTCGGCGGCGTCCGGCCGGGCGGCAAGCAGCCGGCGGAGCCTGGCCTGCCATTCCACGCGCAGGCCGTCCAACGCCTCCTGGTCGTCGGCCGCCAGGGCGGTCAGGGCCTCCGTCCGGCCCTCTTCCAGGTCGGCGGCGACCATGGCGGCCCGGTGCGGTTGAAGGCGTCGCCACAGCCGGAGGGTTCCCTCACGGGCCGCCTGCCAGGCGTCGGTCGAGGTGACCAACGCCGCTCCGGCGCTTTGGGTGAGTGAGGTGAACTCGGGATCCACGGGTCCCCCGACATCGGACATTGGTAATACGATCAGAATAATCGCCGCCTCGGGTGGAAGAGGCGGTTTTCGAGGATACCGATCAAGTGCGCCGGCCGGCTATGACCGCGAGTGGGGCCCGGCAGGGCAAGAATGACTCTTTCGCAAATTCGTTTGGCATATGTGGACTGGCTGGTTCGCTTCGAACATCGCGCGCGTCGCACGCGAGGCGGTCCGGAATGGCATACTCCGGGCTAGAGTTGATCCGTTGCCGGTTACGGGGCCGGTCACGGGCGGGGTCATGGGTGAGGGAGGCGGTTGTGGCGAGGCCGTGGGAAGCGGATCCGGAGACGGCGTTCCGGAGGCGGATCGGAAAATCACCGCAGGAATTGGGCATCACGTCCGACGGTCCGGACTGCCCCGACATGTGGGAACTGGAGAACGGGGACGTCGCCGTCATCGGCCGGGATCTTTCGAGTTCACTGGGCGCGCGACTGCCCGCCGGTGTTTCCCTCGGTGCCGACGAGCGGCTCGTCGTGATTCCGCGCAGCATGCTCATCGCGGCGAAGCCGGACATCCCCGGTGTTTGACTCGTTCCCCGAGGGAGTCCCGACCCGGCTCGACCGACCGAGCTATCACGAGGAGTACTACCGCACCTTCCGGGGCGGAATCCGGCACATGAACAAGCTGGAGCGCGGTCAGCATTTCCAGGAACGCGGGTTCGCGAGCTGGGAGGCCTTCGCGGCCGGGCAATGGGACAAGGCGCTCTCCCTCGTCGAGGAGAGGCGCGACGCCTATGTCCAGCAGGTGGAGGAGGCCGAGAACCTCGGTGTCCTGCAAAGGCGGCTGCGAGTGGTGGAATTCCCCGTCACACCGTATGTGCAGTGGGAATTGCACGTCCTGCGGCTGCGGGTGGAAGTGGGCGACCGTATCCGCGTCCTGGACGCCCGCGCGATCGCGGACATCGAGAAGGACCGCCCCGTCCCCGAGGTCGTGATCCTCGGCGACGTGGTGATGTTCGAGGTGCGGTACGACGCCGAGGGCAACGCGGACGGCGCCAACCGCTTCACCGACCCGGCCCTGATCGCCGAGACGTCCGCCGGCTTCAACACCCTCTACCGGCAGGCCGAGGAGTACGGCGCCTTCTTCGACCGCGAGATCGCCCCGCTGCCCGCGCCGGCGGTCACCCTCTGAGGGCTGTTCCCGCACAGCCTCGCGCCGGAACCGGTCGCCCCCGGCGGCCCGGCGACGCAGGTCATCGACCCGTACGGCGGCGTCCTGCGGTTCGCGCGGCCCGCGCGGGCCCGGTAGTCCGCGGGCGGGCCGTTCCGGGCCGGTCGCATCTAGACTCTCGTCGCAGGCGGCCGTGATGGGGAGCGGTCGCAGACGACGGCAGCGAGGTCGAGGGGCACGTGCACAGCGACGGTCACGGACATGGGCGCGGACGCGGCCGCGCGAACGGGACCGGGGCGGCGGGAGCCGGAGCGGCCGGAACCCGGGCGGTCGGGGCGGCCGGAGCCGGGGGGCCGGACGCCGCCGTCTCGGCGGGCCGGCGCAGGCGCGGGGCGTCCATGGCGGACGTGGCCCAGCTCGCCGGGGTGTCCGCGCAGACGGTCTCGCGGGTCTCCAACGGTTTCCCCGGAGTGGTCGAGTCCACCCGGCAGCAGGTGCTCGCCGCGATGAAGGAGCTGGGCTACCGGCCCAACAGCGCGGCCCGCGCCCTGAAGAGCGGGGAGTTCCGCACCCTGGGCGTCATCCTGTTCAACCTCTCCAGCACGGGAAACGTCCGCACGCTGGAGGCCATCGCGCTCTCCGCGGCTCAGGAGGGGTACGCCACCACGCTCCTGCCGGTGGCCGTGCCCACGCGGGACAGCGTCCGCGGCGCCTTCACCCGGATGGGAGAGCTGGCCGTGGACGGCGTGGTGATCCTCATGGAGATCCACCTGCTCGACTCGGCCACGGTGACGCTGCCGCCGGCCGCCCACGTCGTCGTGGCGGACTCCAACGCCGGCGACCGCTACAGCGTGGTGGACACCGACCAGGCGGGCGGCACGCGGTCCGCCGTACAGCACCTGCTGGACCTCGGGCACGAGACCGTGTGGCACGTCGCCGGGCCGGAGGAGTCCTTCGCCGCCGAGCGCCGGGCGCAGGCGTGGCGCTCGTGCCTGGCGGAGGCGGGCCGTACGGCGCCCGAGCCGCTGCGCGGCGACTGGTCGGCGGAGTCCGGCTACCGGGCCGGGCTGCGCATCGCCGCGAACCGCGCGTGCACGGCGGTCTTCGCCGCGAACGACCAGATGGCGCTCGGCGTGCTGCGCGCCCTGCACGAGGCCGGCCGCCGGGTGCCCGAGGAGGTCAGCGTCGTGGGCTTCGACGACCTGCCCGAGGCCGCGTCCTTCCTGCCGCCCCTGACCACCGTCCACCAGGACTTCGCCGAGGTCGGCAGGCGGTGCGTGGACAGCGTGCTGCGGCAGATCCGCAACGACGCGACCGAGGTCGGCACCGCGCTCGTGCCGACCCGGCTGGTCGTCCGCTCCAGCACCGCCCCGCCGCCGTCGCCGCCGCCGTCGGTGTAGGGCCCGGCCCGGACGGCCCCCGGCCCGCCCCGGTCCGTCACTCCTCCACGGGCCCCAGGTCCGGCGTGTCCCGCAGGTCGACGGTGGTCCCGGCGGTGGCGTGGAGCTCGAACACCACGATCTCGTTGCGGCCCGGCCGCAGCACCGGCCCCGGCACGTACAGGCGCCGCTGCGGGCCGCGCGACCAGTAGCGGCCCAGCGCGAAGCCGTTGATCCAGGCGTTGCCCTTGGTCCAGCCGGACAGGTCGAGGTAGGTGTCCGCGGGCTCGTCCACCGTGAACTCGCCCCGGTGGAAGGCGGGTCCGACCGGCAGCGGGGCGCCGGCCCGCGGGGTCCGGAAGGCCAGGCCGCCGAGGTCGTCCAGCGGGAGCGGGCGGCTCGTCCAGCCGGCCTGCTCGACCCCGCCCACGGTGACCGCGCCGACCAGGCCCTTGCGATCGTGGATGGCCCGGCCGTAGTTGACCCGGCCCTGGTTCTCCACCAGTACGGTCAGCCGCGCCCCGGCCCGCGGCACGGTGAAGGACAGCGCCCGGTCGTGGTTCTCGCGCTCCAGCACGCCCACCGGCTGCCCGTCCACGAAGACCTGCGCGCGGTCCCGGACCCCGCCCGGCTCGACGCTCAGGACGGTGGGCCCGGCGGTCGCGAGCACGGTCTCGTACAGCACGAAGCCGAAGTCCTGGCCGAGTTCCTCCATGGTCAGCGGCCGCTCGCCCGCCACGGCCGGGGGGCCGCCGAGCCGGTCGAGGCAGTCCGCCAGCGGCGCGACCGCGGTCAGGGGGACGCCGAGGAGGCCGAGCTTCCTGGACGGTTCGGGCACCGGCCCGTCGGGCACGGGCGCGTACTTGGCGATGACCTCGCGGAAGGCGGTGAACTTCGGGGTCGGGTCGCCGGCCTCGTCGAGCGGGGAGTCGTAGTCGTACGAGGTGACGGTGGGGCGGTAGGTGTGCTTGTCGTTGGCGCCGTTGGTGAAACCGAAGTTGGTGCCGCCGTGCAGCATGTAGAGGTTGACGCTCGCGCCCGCCGCCAGCACGGCGTCGAGTTCGGCGGCGGCGTCGGCCGCGTCCCGCACCACATGGACGCCGCCCCAGCGGTCGAACCAGCCGTTCCAGAACTCCGCGCACATCAGCGGCCCGGTCGGCTGGTGCGCGCGCAGCGCCCGCAGGTTCTCGGCCGCGCGGCTGCCGAAGTTGACGGTGCTCAGCACGCCCGGGAGGCTGCCGCGGGCCAGGTCGGCGGGCTGGTCGCAGGTGAACAGGGGTACGTCCACGCCGTGCGCCCGCAAGGCGCCCGCCAGGTGCTGCAGGTGCTCCAACCTCTCCGAGCGCTCCAGGTGGCCGGTGTCCTCGCCGTCCGCCTCGTACGCCCCGTACTCGTTCTCCACCTGCACGGCCAGCACCGGACCGCCCCGCGTCCCCAGGTACGGCACGACGCGCGGCAGCAGCGCCCCGAAGTACGCGTCCACCGCCGCGTGGTACCGCTCGTCGCTCGTCCGCAGCCGCATCCCCGGGTCGATGCCCAGCAGCCAGGACGGCAGGCCGCCGCCCTCCCACTCGGCGCAGATGTACGGGCCCGGGCGCAGCAGGACGTGCAGCCCCTCGGCCGCCGCGAGATCGAGGAAGCGCGGCAGGTCCAGCCCGCCGTCCATCCGGAACTCCCCGGGCCGCGGCTCGTGCAGGTTCCACGGGACGTAGGTGTCAACGGTGTTGAGGCCGAGCAGCCGGGCCTTGCGCAACCGGTCCCGCCAGTGGTCCGGGTGCACGCGGAAGTAGTGCAGTCCGCCGGACAGGATCCGCAGCGGCTCCCCGTCGAGTGTGAACTCGTCCCCCTCGATCCGCAGAACGGGCATGGCTCCTGAACCTCCTCGGTGGCCGGGGACGAGGCGTACGGCCCGCGGTCGGGGCTCGCCCGAGCGGCCGTGCGCCGGCTCGGACCCGCGCAAGATCGATGTTTACGTAATCATTCTCGGCGCGCGGAGGGAGGTGTCAAGTGGGGTGGGCCGGGGTCGGGCGGGGGGTGAATGTCCGCCGCACATGAGGCGGACATGGGAAGGGTGCGGCGCGGCGGTTCGTGCCGCCGCGCCGCACCCGTGCCGCGGACCCGCCCGAGGGGCGTCGGTCCGCCGCGAGGCT
>NZ_JAINVH010000036.1 GCF_020400825.1 Streptomyces sp. HPF1205 | reverse complement strand
GTAGAGCATGACGACAGCCGGCAACGCGGTCGGGGGAGAGCCGCCCGTCCTACGGCGCCCCACCGTCCTGTGCACGGCACGTACCGCTGCGCAAATGAGCAACGGTTTTTCCAGCGCACAATGTAGGAGCGTTCCGAGCGAGGGTCAAGGGATCGCGCACGGGCACTTTGCCGCGGGCGGGCGGGAGTTGATCCGAGCCGGGGGAGTTGCCCGTCCTTGAGAATTCGATTTCTCAGTACGGGTCCTCGTTGTGGGCTGCTCCCCGGGCGGGGCCGGGTCGGGGCGCCGGGCCGCAGCCACGCCCGCCCTGTCTGCTCCTCGTGTTGCGTGGCCGGAGGTACTGCCGAGTCCTCGCGTGGCGGGGGCGGTCGTACGCGCGCGGTCCCTGGGTGCTTCTTTCCGGGCAAGGGGTTGCCCGGGAGCCGCGCGGGCGGGCACCGGCGTTTCGTACCCTCGCGGGGTTCCCACGCCCGGGGTTCACGTGACGATGAGGCGCAGGCCCAGGTCTGCCGCGTCCAGGGCCAGGAGGTCGCGGTTGCGTTCGGCCCACCGGCCCGAGGAGAGGTCGCCGCGGAGCGTGTTCACCGCCCGCTGTTCGGCCTCCGGTCCGACCCGGGTCCATACCGACACGGCGCGGCGCACGCGGTCGTCCAGATAGGCCTCGGGGCGGCGCCAGTACGCCTCGAAGAAGCCGTCGGCGCAGTCCCAGGGGATGAGTACCGGTTCCGCGCGGCCGCCGACGGCGTCGGTCAGGTCGGCCAGGGACGGCCAGTCGACGAGGAGGCCGGCGAACTCGGGCAGGTAGTCGCGGGCGAGCCAGAACCCTTCGCCCCGGCCGGTACTGCTCGCGTCGTACGTGAGCACCACCACGCGGCGGGCCACGCGCCGCATCTCCCGCAGGCCCGCGACCGGGTCCGGCCAGTGATGAACGGTGCTGACCGCCATCGCCGCGTCGAAGGACCGGTCCTCGAACGGGAGGTTCTCCGCGCCGGCGGCCACGCACGGCGCCGCGCCCGCGGGACGCTGGGCCCGCATGACCGCCGAGGGTTCCACCGCGGTGACATCGCGGTCGGGCGGCTCGTAGGAGCCGGTGCCCGCCCCGACGTTGAGCACCGTGGCCGCGTCCCCGAGCGCGTCCCAGATCTTCGCGGCGATCCGCGGCTCGGTGCGCCGCGTCGCCGGGTAGGCGGATCCGATGGCCTCGTACAACTGCGCTCCGAACATTCTGAGTCGCTCCTCCGATGTCGTCGTGATCCCCACCGCGCGCGCGGTCAGTTCCCTGTCGATGGCCGTCACCATGGCGGCGGCGCGGTCGCGCTGCTCCAGCAGCAGGCCGCGCAGCCGGTACAGGCGGGCGACCGCGTCGGTGGCGGGGTCGTCCACCAGATCCGCGATCTCGCGCAGGCCGAAGCCGAGCCGCCGGTAGGCGAGGACCTCCCGCAGCCGCTCCACGTCATCCACCGAATAGGCCCGGTACCCGGCCGCGGTCCGCGCGGACGGTCGGACGAGGCCGATCTCGTCGTAGTGGTGCAGCGTACGGACGCTCACGCCGGCCAGTTCGGCCACGCGCCCCACAGTCAGGTGTTCCTCCACACGCCGACAGTGCGGCATGACGCCACGTGAGGGTCAAGTCGAACGCGTGGCTCCCCTGTCCCGGTGCGGCCCGGCGCCGCGGCCCGCGGGCGAACGGCGGCCGCGAACGTGTTGCCCGCCCGCGGACGATGCTCTGGGCCGGCGGCAGGCAGGCCAGTCGCCGAGCGGGCCTGGGAGGTCCCGACCGTCAGCGGCAGCGTGCCGCAGCGGTGGCCGGCCGTGGCCCAGACCTCTTGCCGCACGTCAACTGGCGGAGCCCTCACGCGAGTAGTGCTCCGACCTGCGGCGTTCCCTTGGTGCGACCTCTCATGGGATCGCGCGATTCACATGCGATCCGGTGTGCGATCCGCGGTAGGGTGCGGTGTGGAGGTGAGCTCGGTGCCGGCTGAGAACGAGCTGTTCAGTGCGGTGGATGCGCTGCTGGAGCAGGTGCCGTCCGAGGTTCTGCCGCCCCCTGCTGAGCGCAGGCGGCTGCGGGAGGCCGCGGGGCTGAGTCAGACGCAGATCGCCACGGCGCTGGGTACGCGCCGTGAGGCGGTGGGGAACTGGGAGGCTGGGCGCACCGAGCCGCGGCCGCCGCAGCGCGCCGCCTACGCCCGGCTGTTGGAAGGCCTCGCCGCGCGCTTTCCGGCTGCGCCGGCCGACCCGCGGCAGTCTGCGGAACCGCGAGCGTCGTCCACCGGCCCGGCGCCCGACGCTGCGGTGCGGACGACCCGAGAGAACACCGCGCCCGCTTCCGCCTCTGCTCCGGCCGCGGCGCCGCGGCCGACGGTCGCCGCTGAGCCCGCGTCGATGTCGCGTCGCCCGGCCGCGCGCGCGGGGGCCGCGAAGCCCGCGCCCGCGTCGGCCGCGCCTGCGGCGGTGGATCCGCGGTTCGCGCACGGCCCGCTCGGCGTGCTGGACGGCGACGGTTCGCTGTATTGCGCGGGTGGGCTGGTGCTGGAGTGCCCGGCCGGTACGGTGCCGGAGTTGGTGGAGTGGACGCTGGCCGAAGCCCGGCTCGGCGCGCCGCGACCGCACCGCTCCGGGAAGGACTCCGACCCGTTGATCGTGGTCACCGAGGCTGCGGCCGTGCGACTGGGACTGCCGGAGCGGCTGGAGGACCGGCGGTCGATGCGGCTGCCGGAGGACCACAAGGTGGTCAAGCAGATCGCACGGGCGAAGTGGCAGTTGACGAAGCGGGGGTTCGGGCCGTGGGCCCGTATCTACCGGCCCGCGCAGGGCGATCAGCGGCGTTGTGTGCAGTTGGCGGTCCTGCCGTGGGACGCGCTGGACAGCCGGGCGTGGGGGAGCGCGGGTGAGCTGCCGCCGGCGGAGCTCGCCCGGGTGCTGACCGCCTACGCGGCGCGGGTGCTCACCCCGCGCGGTTCCACCGCGGTGGCGGGTCTGGAGCTGATGACGGCGCTTCGGCCGCCGACCCGCGCGGTACGCGACGAGACGAGCGGGACGTGGGTGTCCGGGCCGGTGCCGGGCTCGCTCACGCGGCCGGTGGATCCGGCGCCGCCGGAGGCCCCGGACGAACACCCCGTCGTGACCGCGCTGTTCCCGCGCACGCACCAGCGCACGCCGGACCAGGTCCTGGACGAGGAGGCGTACGACTGGATCCGCGATCCCGAGCTGCTCACCGATGCCGAGTGCGTGAAGCCGTATGCGGTCGGCGTGGATGTGAACACCGCGTTCCTCGCCGCGGCGAACCGGCTGCCGGTGGGCCTGTCCGGGCCGGAGCACGTGCGCGCGCCGCGGTTCGACAAGACCGTGCCCGGGGCGTGGCTGGTGGATCTGTCCGGGATCGAGATCGACCCGCGCCTGCCGTCGCCGTTCACGCCGCAAGGCGGCCGCCCGACCGGCCCGGCCTGGTACGCCACCCCGACCGTCGCCTACGCGCAGGAGTTGATCGACCAGTTCGGGCTGCCGGTGGAGCTCCGCCCGATCGAGGCCTTCGTACGCCGTGAGGCGGGCCCGTATCTGGATCCCTGGTACAAGCACCTGGCCGAGGCCTACAAGCAGACGATGGCCGACCTCGGGGTGACCGCCGACCTCGCCCCGGCCGACTTCCTCAAGGCGATGGCCGGGCACAAGGCCACCGACCCGGGCATGGCCGCGGTGCTGTCGGCGATCAAGTCCACCGTCAAGGGCGGTATCGGCAAGCTGCGCGAGCGGCCGCAGGGAGCCACGTACCGCCCAGGCGAGCGGTGGCCGGCTCTGGAGCGGCCCACCTGGCGCCCGGACATCCGGGCGGCGGTGATCTCGGCGGCCCGGGTGAACATGCACCGTAAGCTGGTCAAGACCGCACTCGCCACCAGCAGCGCGCCTGTCCCGGCCGGCTCGCTGGTGTTCGGTGAGGACGCGCTGCTGCCGGTCGCGCTGCTGTCGGACTGCGCCGTCTACCCGGCCGCCGGGCCGTCGCCGCTGGACGTCCTGCCCTACGGGCGGGACGGCAAGCCGGCGCCGGGCACGTTCCGGCTCGGGGTCTCGCCCGGGATGGTCAAGCACGAGGGCACCCAGCCGATGTACTGGGCGGTGGAACTGCTGGAGCAGCAGCACAATCCGGCCCGGCACATCAAGGGCGACGACGCCGAGGACGACGGGGAGTAGAGCGTGGGCGAGATCGACGACGCGCTGAACCGGGCGGCCGCGGGCACCGCGACCCGCCCCATCCCGAAGTCCGCGCAGGCACAGATGCGGTTCCTGGTGAAGTCGGAGAAGGGTTCCACCCGGGCCGTGGCCGAACGGCTCGGGGTGACCCAGCGCACGGTGGAGCGCTACCTCAAGGGCACCTTGCGGCGCCCCCGTAAGGACCTGGCGGCCCGTTTGGAACGGGAGATCCGCCGCGACTGGCAGCCGCGCGTACGGCAGCGGGCGAAGAAGCGCGCCGCCACGGCCACCGGCATCGTGATCGAGACCAGGGCCCGGTTCGGCTTCACCGCAGCCCCCGGCTCCACCGACGACGCGAGGATGCGGCGCATCACCCAGCACCTGCCCCCCGCCTACGCGGCCCGGCTGTTCGACGCGCAGACCGCCGGCGCCACCGAACAGCAACTCCAGGCCATCGCCGCCGAAGGCCTGCAGGAGATCTACTTCAAGGACCGCGGCCGCCGCGCCCAGGGCCTGGAGGTGGAGTTCACCGACATCGACTACATCGAGCTGGACTTCTGAGGATGCCCCGGCGTGGACCTGGACGCGGATGCGTGTGACCGAGCGCTTCAGGTGGCTGATGAGCGTGCGAGTCGGCGGAGCGCCGTGGGGCCTTCACTGGCGAAAGCCCGGTCCCGGAGGGTGACCGCCGCACTTCGATCTTTCCGGTCCGCAGTGCCTGTCCCGTCACCGAGCAGCAGCCCGGTGGCCATGAGCCGCCCGGCCGCGCATGGCGTCCAGTGGCGCACGTCTGTCGGGAAGACCGGTCCGAAGGCGCTCACGGTGAACTGTGGCCGGACCATCAGGGCCCGTGGGAGGAACAGCGCCCGGCTGTCGGAGGGACTCCAGGAAACCGGGGTCAGCTCAGTACACTCCGGCCATGGGACTGCAGGACGACATAAACCGCCTGAACTCGGCCGGCGACGCGGACGAGGCCGTCGAACTCCAGCGTTTGGAGGCCACCTACCGGACCGCCTCGAAGGTGTGGGCCGATTTCCTCTCGTACTGCAAGGAGTTCGCCGAACTCGCCCCGCGCAGCGGGCTGCAGCCCGTCACCGGGCAGACGGTGGTCGGCCGGTACCGGATGGAGGACCGGGGCAACTGGGACGACGTCATCGACAACCCCGGAGGCTGGAGCTTCAACGTCGTGGGCTACCTGTTCTGCATCACGATCGACGGCACCCTGCTGGTGGAGACGAAGAAGGCGCAGAAACGGACCGGGCTCTTCCCGATGCGCACCCGCTATGTCCACCGCTTTGAACCGTGTCCGGCCTTCCCCGCTTCCCCGTCTGCGCTCCTCGGCCGGCCGCACCCGGACGAAGCGGTGATGCCGGGCTTCTTCAGCCTTGCCAGGGGCGGCCGCTACTCGGACCCGCCGGAAGTCGTCCAGCAGGACATCGCCCGGTTCGGCGGAGCCCTGGCCGTGGGCACCTCCGAATGTGACGACAGCGGGATGAAACTGGTCTTTGCCAAGAGTCTCGTCCTCGGCAGGCTGAGGTCCGCACGCTGACCCCACCTCGGGGCCGCAGGTGGGGGGCGTTCCTCGTCGGCGGTTCCGGGGGAGGCCGGACCCGCTGACGACCTGTCCGCTCCGGCCCGCCGGTCCGAAGACCGGACGCGTTCCGGCGTGTCCGCCGCACCGCCGGCGGCCGCACGCGCCGGGGACAGCGGGGCAGCCCGCCCCGGACCGGCCAACTGCCCCGCGCCCGGTCCTTCCCCCGCCCGGTCCACCGCTGCCGAGGCGCCCGGTGGCCGGCCGCCGGGCCGTTGGCGCCTCGGGCCGGAGACACCGTCCGGCGCCGCCGCAGGCAGGTGGTGCCCTCTGTTGTCTCGCGCAACCACTGCGGGTTGACCGGGGGTGTCCGCGCCGGCTCGCGGGAGGGCATCTGCAGCCCGCCGCCAGGCCTGCGCGGAGGGACTGGAGGAACCGCCCGGGCACGACCGGGCTCCCGGTCAGGCCGCCGTGATGAAGGCCAGGATGATGGAGGCGATCGGGGCGGCGACATCCTTCCACTTGCCGTGGGAGGCCGCCACACTCAGGGCGGCCTTGCCGCCGCCGACCCAGTCGAGGCCGAGGCCGGAGCCGGCCTTCTTGTAGTCGGGGGACTTCTGCATCGACTCCAGTTTCCTCATGTTGTCGTTGAGGGACTCCCACTGGCGGTCGTTCATGTTCGGTGTGTGGACGCGGCCGTCGTTGTCGTCGTGCAGGCTCTGCAGGATGCCGGCCAGGATTTCGTACTGGTGACTAAGGGTCTTCGCCGCGTTCTTGCGGTTCGCGCGGGCCCGTGACCTGAGGTCGTGGTACAGCTGTCCCAGCTCATCACGGGCCGAGTGCCAGTCCCAGGCCTTTGTGACCGCCGAGGTGGCGACGAATTGGAAGGGGTTCGAGTCGTCGGCGCCGGGGTCGAAGACGATACGGTAGCCGCGGTCCACGAACAGCTGGGCGTATTCCTCCAGTTGCGACTGGAATTCGTACAGCATCCAGACCAGCCCGATGAGCGCGTCGGCGGTGTCCCAGGCGGCGTTCGCCACCACCGTGGCCATCGCGGCGTCGTTGGCGTAGGCGCGGCCGAAGTTCGTCGCGGCGGTGCCGCTCCACTCCTGGCCGGCCTCGGTGAGGAGTTTCCGTACCGACATGGTCAGCTCGCCCACCACTGTCCCCGGCTCGACCACCGAGCCGTTGCCCGGCCCGCTGTGGCCGCTCTGGTAGGCGAAGGTCCGCAATTTCTCGGCGAGGTCCCACATGCCGCGCAGGTCGCCGCCGATCCAGGGGTCCTGGCTGGGGCTTCCGGCACCGCCGAGCGTCTCGAAGCTCGGGTATCTCAGGTCCGCCCACTGCGGGGGAGTGTCCGCCAGGTAGCGCGGGACAGAGAGGGGGTGGGGGAGGATCGTCTTCCCCCCGGGTGTCGGGTACGGGACGAAGGTGCTGCCGCCGGTGCCGGCCGACGGGTTGGACTCCAGCGGGTAGCCCTGCTCGTACGCGACACGCAGGATGCCCGCGACGACGTTGCTCTCGCCCAGGTGGTAGTCGTCGTGGGTCTCCTGTAATTTCCACCCGTGGTTCTCGATCGTATTGGCGATCGCGCTGTGTACGTTCCCCAGTGCGATGACGAAGAGGTTCATGATGCGGTCGATCTCGTCGTCACCGCCGCGAGGACAGCCGAAACCGCCGTCCGGCATGATGCTTTCGTAGTTCGTCGCCTGCTGGGCGAAGGCGTGTGCGGCCGTCAGGAGACCCTGGTAGAAGACGCGGAATCCATCGGTCATATGTATTGCCTTTCCTTGCTGGTGGACGAGCCCGCGGTTGGCAAAGGGCTTGTCGCGCCCGCTCCGTGCGGCGGCCTGCATTCGCCCGGGACGCCGCCGGCCCCGGTTATCCGGCGTTCGGCGCCCGGCGCGCATGACGCAATGCCGCATTCCATGTCTCTGTCCCATGGTTGCGCCGCCGCACGCGCCCGCACAACCCTCCTGCGAGGCTGAGCGAATTCCTCGACCGCACGATCATCCGGGCCCGGGCCCACCTCGTGCACGCCCTTTTGCCTCTGCTCGGCCACGAGGGGGATCTTCATGGTCAGGCCGCCTCGGGAGCTTCCGAGACCGTGGTCGACCGGCTCGGTGCCGATCCCGCCGGGCGGCCCGCGCTGCAGATCCCTTTTCTACGCGCGCCGGCGGCGTGCCGGTGCGCACGGCAGACCGTCGAGTCCACGCTCACGTCCCAGGTGATCGGACCCTGCGCATCGGCCCGGACCTGCGGTTGCTCCAGGGTCCGCTTCCAGGTGCCGTCGCGCTGCCACTTGCGGAACAGGTCGTACCCGCGACCTGAACGAAGGGCCACCGCACCACCCGCCCCGAACTCGTGCTGTTCCCCCGCTCGGGCGCAGGCAGGACTACGGCACCCACGACCCCGGCCGCACGTGACCCGCGGTTCCGACGGTCCGGCGGTGCGTATCAGGGCGTTCCAGTCGCAGTAGGCGCCCCCCTCGCGGCAGTCCCCGATGTCCTCATGGATATTCGACGAAATGGTGCGGCCGCATTGACGAAAGGCGCCGCTGGTCACCGGTTCGGGAGATCGCCGCCGTAGAGACGGCGTTGAGCGGCGGACGGCGGCGAGGTTGCCACGGGCGAAGGAAGCGTGGGGGGTTGTCGGGGCCCAGCACTCGCAGGAGGTCGGGCAACATCGTGGCCGGCGCGGTCGCGGCGCCGGCGACGGCTCCACCACCTTGGTGGACCTCGCCTGCACCTACACCTGCACCTACACCTCCGGCCCGGCCCGGGGCGGGCCGACGTGCCCGGCGACTTCGACGGGCTGCCGGGGCCCGCTGCCCGGCCGCCAGGCAGGTGACGGCGAGCGCGGGGAGGCCGGTGTGGAGCGGGCGGTGCGGCCGTGGGGGAGCGGGGCGTGGGCGGTGCCGGCGCACGTCTGGTCTCGCGTCCGTGGGACGCGCTGGGTCCCCAGGCGTTGCGCCGTTCGGGTGGAATGCCCGTAGGAATGCGGACATGTGACGGTGTGCTGCTTACCGTGGGTCTCGCGGATAGGGCATCAGGGTGGGTTCCGCCTCGTCTGATGGATGCCGGTGCGGACCCTCGCGGGCGTTGCCGGCCCGCACGCCGTTTACACCAGTGATTGCGTTCTCCAAGCCCGAGGCGGGTACTGACGCCGCATGCGCGCCGGCCGGCGTGGGCTGTCACCGAGGCCGTGAGTGAGGGGCCCGGCGTGTTCGCGCCGGTCCGGACTCACTGGACGGATGCCTCGTTCTTGCCGTTCAGCCCCACATCGGACGGGGGTCCGAAGGATGCGCACATCTCCTACCGGCGGCCGCGGGCCCCGTACCCGCAGCCGGCGCCGCACGAGGTTCACGGCGCCTGCCGTCGCCTTGCTGCTGATGATCGCGTTGCTGTCCGCGGCTCCTGCCGCTGAGGTGTTCCCCGTGCCGTCCGCGGCGGGCGGCGACGCGGTGGCGGTGCCCGAGCATCCGGACGTCGCCTCGTTCGACGCGAACCAGCTGAGCGGGATCGCCTCCGCCGATCCGGGTGCGGGGATCGACCTCATCGAACCTCCCCGGGCCGACAACCAGGGGGACAACCGGCTGTCGTACCCGATCGAGGTGCCGCCGGGCCGGCAGGGTCTGCAGCCGGACCTCAGCGTCGGTTACGACTCCGGCGGTGGCGACGGGTGGATGGGGGTGGGCTGGGACCTGGCCGTCCCGGTGGTCACGGTGGACACCCGGTGGGGCGTGCCGCGCTACGACGCGCGTACGGAAACCGAGACGTATCTGCTCAACGGCGAGCAGTTGACGCCTCTGGCGCACCGGGGCCCACCGCGGCAGCGCGCCGGGGAGAAGGTGTTCCATACCCGCACCGAGGGGGACTTCGCCCGTATCGTCCGGCACGGCAGCGGTCCCGCGGGCTACACGTGGGAGGTCACGGACAAGTCCGGGACGCACTGGTTCTACGGGGCGCCGGCCGGCGGTCAGGGTCCGCAGGCGGACGCGACCCTCACCGACGGCTCCGGCAACGTCTTCGAGTGGGCGCTGACCGAGGTCCGCGATGCCCACGACAACGTGATGCGCTATCAGTACGCCCGCGTCGAGGACCCGGGCGTCGACGGCGGTGCGGAGCCGGGCAGCAACCTCTACCTGAGCAGGATCACCTACACCTGCACCGACACCTGCACCGGCACCGGCGAGGGCCGCTACTCCGTCACCTTCACCCGCGACCGGGAGCTGGGCGAACCCCTGCGGGCGGACAAGACCATCGACGCCCGCGGCGGCTTCAAACGCGTCACCGCCGACCGGCTGCGCCGCATCGACGTGGCTCTGGACGGCAAGCCGATCCGCTCCTACGAGTTCACGTACACCACCGGCGCCTTCGACAAGACCCTCCTGGAGTCGATCAGCCAGTACGACGCCGACGGCAGCCTGTTCAACCGGCACCGCTTCGACTACTACGACGACATCCGCGACGCCCACGGCGGCTACCAGGCGTTCAAACAGGTGCCGTGGACCTCGCCCCCGGACGGTCTCAGCCAGGGCCCGCTCGACCTGCCCCCGGACCACGTCGGCCGCGCCGGCGCCCTGAACGCCAACACCAGTGCCGGCGGCGGCGGCCACCTGTACGTCGGCATCGGAGCCGAGCCGAGCAAGTCCGGGTCCGTCGGCGACAAGCTGGGCTTCGGCTACGCGCAGGACAACGGCCTGCTGGCCCTGGTCGACGTCGACGGCGACGGCCTGCCGGACAAGGTGTTCCGGCACGGCGACACGATCGAGTACCGCAAGAACCTGTCCGGCCCGAACGGTCAGGCGGCGTTCTCCGCCGAGACCAAGACACTCGACCTGCCCGGCTTCACGCGGGAACACGCACTGTCGTTCACCGTCGGCGTCGAGGGCTACCCGGGGGCGATTGCCGCGCAGCTCGACGACGTCAACACCTTCTCCGTGACCGACCGGTACTTCAGCGACGTCAACGGCGACGGCATCACCGACCTGGTCGACGGCACCAGCGTGCTGTTCGGCCGGATCGGCGCGGACGGACGGCCGGTCTACGGCCTCAGCAGCCAGGGCACACCCGTCCCGGTCGGCGGCGGCAGCGTCGACGCGAGCGGATTCCCCGGCTTCGACGAGCAGCGGCAGCGGCTGGCGCACTCCAACGCCCTGCTGGACACCGTACGCCGCTGGGTGGCCCCCTACTCCGGCACGGTCCGCATCGACGGTGCGGTCCGCCTGGCACCGGAGACCGCCGGCGCCCGTGCCGCCTCGCAGACCGCCGACGGGGTCCGGGTCGCGATCCAGCACGAGGGCACCGAGCTGTGGGCGGACCGCATCACCGCCCGGGACGACAGCGAGCACACGCCCACCGGCGTCGACCGGATCACGGTCGCCCGCGGTGAGCGCCTGTACTTCCGGGTCCAGTCGGTCTCCGACGGCAGCCTGGACCAGGTCGACTGGGACCCGCGCATCGCCTATCTGGATGTCGCGGACCAGGACGACGTCAACGGGCTGCCGGTCTACCGCTACCAGGCCTCGCGGGACTTCACCCTGGGCGGACGCGACGCGCGGATCACGGCCCCGTACACCGGGGTCATGCACCTGAGCGGCGACGTCACCAAGTCCGGCGCCACCAGCGACGACGTCACCGCGCTGATCACCCGCGACGGAACCCCCGTGCTGGAGCACACACTCACCGGGGCGACCACCGGGACGGTGCCGGTCGCTCTCGACATCGATGTCCGCAAGGGGCAGACGCTCCAGTGGCGGATCGCCGCCGACTCACCCGTCGACCTGAGCAGGATCGGCTGGACGCCGCGGGCCGTCTACACCAGCGCCGAAGGCGTCGACCGGGTCACCGACGGCGACGGCAACCCACTGATCGTCCTCGACCCGCCCTACAGCGTGGACATGTACCCGGTGGACGGACTCACCGCGCCGCAGGGCTTCCACCACGTCGACACCGACGGGCCGATGACCGTGACCCCCCGTCTGTCCGTCGGCCCCGGCGCACCCGACGCCCGCGTCGCCTTCACCGTCAAACGCCGCG
This sequence comes from Streptomyces sp. HPF1205, assembly GCF_020400825.1. Classification (GTDB taxonomy): domain Bacteria; phylum Actinomycetota; class Actinomycetes; order Streptomycetales; family Streptomycetaceae; genus Actinacidiphila. Next base: position 73,133 of record NZ_JAINVH010000036.1, on the reverse strand, counting down.
GTGAACTGATCGCCAAACGCTACTTCACCGTCCACGGCGAGAGGGTCGACGCGCCGCCCCCGTTCACGGTGGACGCCCGAGCGGGAGACGACCTTTTCTTCGACTTCAGCACCAGGGCCCCGGGGCTGCGCGGCCACCTGACCGGCCAGTCGGTGACGGTCACTACCGGCAGCGGCGATCACACCGTCACCGTCACCGTCCCCAGCGCTTTCCACAGCCCCGCGCAGGAGGGCGCGTTCCCCCAGCCGTACCGGGGATGGGGGGCGGTCGGCTACAACGGCAACGAGGACCGTGCCACCGCACCGATCAGGCAGGGCGACCTGGTCATCGACTCCTCCTACCGCGACCAGCTGCCCCGGTCCGTCGACCCCCAGGCGGACAAGGACGCCTTCGAAGCAAACCCGCGGATCGATCCCCCGAAGGTCATCCCCTTCGTCCCCGACCCGCAACACCGGCGATGGAGCAGCGGCCAGGACTCGTGGGCCTCGGCGGGCGGTGCGAGCAGTTCCCGCCTGGGCTCGGGCACGATCAGCGTGCCGGAACCGAGTCAGTGGGCCGGGGGGATCGCGGTGCCCCGTCTCGCCTACAGCAACCAGCTGTCCCTGACCGGATCCGTCGGTTCGGGCACCACCCTCGGCGGGAGCATCTCCACCGGAGGCAGCGCCGGCCTGATCGACTTCCTGGACATGAACGGCGACCAGTTCCCCGACGTCGTCTCACCCGGCGGCATCCAGTACTCCAGCCCGGTCGGCGGCCTCGGCGACACCCACAGCCGGCTGCCCGATGCCGCGGCGCGTACGAACTGGAACGTTGCCGGCAACGTCAGCGCGGGCAGCGCCGCGCGCACCCTGAGCACCGGCCGCGGCGACGCCGCACCGACCGGCCGCAGAACCGCCAATACGGCCGAGTCCGGCAACGAACTGCCCCCGCTCGGCGTCGGCGGCGACCTCGGAGCCAACACCTCCGACGCCACCACCGACCTGCTCGACATCAACGGCGACGGACTGCCCGACCGCGTCTACGACGACGGAAACGTCGCCCTCAACCTCGGCTACCGGTTCGGAGCCAAGGAACCGTGGCGCAACCCGGCGCCGCTCAACGCCGGCAAGGGCACCAGCTGGGGAGTCAACCTCGGCTTCCAGACCGACTTCTACGGCTTCGCCGGCGGCGCCTCCTACAGCCAGAACACCGCCTCGGCAACCGCCACGCTCCAGGACGTCAACGGCGACGGCCTGCCCGACCGCGTCTTCGCCGGCGACCACGGTGGCCCGATGGAGGTCGCCGTCAACACCGGAAGCGGCTTCGACCCGGCCGTGCCGTTCACCGGGAGCCTGCCGCAGATCAACCGCGACCAGAACGCCCAGCTCAGTGGCGGCGCCTATGCCACCATCCCCATCTGCGTCCTCCCCGGGCTGTGCGTCGTCATCAACCCCGGCGCGAACGCCTCCACCGGCGTCGGCCGCACCCAGCAGATGCTGGCCGACATCAACGGCGACGGGAACGTCGACCAGCTGGAATCCACCGCCGACGACCAGCTCACCGCCCGCCTGAACACCACCGGCCGCACCAACCTGCTGCGCAGCGTCACCCGGCCGCTCGGCGGAACCCTCGACTTCGACTACACCCGCGACGGCAACACCTACCAGCAGCCGCACTCCCGCTGGGACCTGACCAGCGTCGCCGTCGACGACGGACACCGAGGCGACGGCCAGGACATCCAGCTGACCACCTACGAATACCACGACGGCGTCTTCGACCGGCTGGAGCGCGAGTTCGACGGATACGGGCAGGTCATCGAACGCCGGCGCAACCACGGCAACGGCGACACGGTCTACCGCAGCGTCATCCGCGACTACCGCACCGACGGCCACTACACCCGCGGCCTGATGACCCGCGAACGCACCGTCGACGCCGGCGACCACCCCTACCTGGAAACCGACCACACCTACGCCCTGCGCGACATCAACGCGCCTGACAGCGCCGCCGACCCCGCCAGCACCACAGCGACGATCTTCCCCCACCTCGTCCGCACCGACAGCCACTTCTACGAAGGCGCCCCCACGCCGGCCAAGTCCACCTACACCACCATGGAGTACGACGACGCCGGCAACGTGACCCGGTCGTTCGACGCCGGCGACAGCGGCCCCGCCGACGACACCGACACCCGCACGCGCTACTCCGCCGACGACCCCGCCTGCCAGGCGACGCACATCACCGGCATCCCCACAGCCGTCGACGTCTACGGCAGCACCACCCTCATGCGCCACCGCCAGGCCACCGTGGACTGCGGAAACGGCGACGTCACCCGGATCCGCGCCGACCTCGCCGACGGCGCCGGCGCGGTCACCGACCTCGCGTACTTCCCCGACGGCAACCTGAGCACCGTCATCGACCCGCCCAACCGCCGCGGCCAGCGGTACCGGCTCGACTACACCTACGACCCGGACGTCCATACCCACGTCGCCGACGTCACCGACAGCTTCGGCCTGCACAGCCACACCACCACGGACCTGAGATTCGGCCTGCCCGGGACCGTCACCGACATCAACGGCCAGGTCACCCGGACCACCTACGACGCCGCCGGCCGCCCCGCCACCGTCACCGGCCCCTACGAGACCAGCACCGGCCACGTCACCATCGCCTTCGACTACCATCCCGACGCGCCGGTCCCCTACGCCGTCTCCCACAACATCGACCGGCAGGCCGACGACACCGTCCGCGACGACACCCTCGACACCATCACCTTCACCGACGGCCTGGACCGCCCCATCCAGACCAAGAAGGACGCCGCCCTCCACACCGGACCTGACACCGCGCCCGCCGACGCGATGACCGTCTCAGGACACGTCGACTACGACTTCCTCGGCCGCCCGGTCCGGCAGTACCACCCGGTCAGTGAACCCAAGTCCCCAGCGAACACCACCTTCAACCCCACGATCGACACCGTCACCCCCACCGTCCTCACCTACGACGTCCTCGACCGGACCACCCGCACCGACCTGCCCGATGCCACCCACACCGAAAGCGCCTACGCCTTCGGCCCCGACCGCGACGGCAACACCGAGTTCCAGACGACCGACACCGACGCCAACGGCCACCCCGCCCGCACCTACCAGGACGTCCGCAGGCGCACCGCCGCCGTGGAGGAATTCAACCCGGTCGCGGGACAGCCGGTCATCTGGACCAGCTACGCCTACGATCCGCTCGGCCGGCTCACCGCCGTCACCGACGACCACCACCACACCACCACCGCCACCTACGACAACCTCGGCCGCCGCACCACCTTGGACAACCCCGATACCGGACCCACCCGGACCGCGTACGACCTCGCCGGCAACCCCGTCCGGACGATCACCGCCAACCTCGCGGCGGCCGGACGGTCCATCGACTACGACTACGACTACAACCGCCTCACCGACGTCCGCTACCCCGTCTTCGAGGCGAACGACGTCCACTACACCTACGGCCCGCCCGGTGCCCCGAACAACGCCGCCGGACGCGTCACCGCCCAGACCGACGGCGCCGGCACCCTCACCCGCGGCTACGGCCCCCTCGGCGAAGTCACCCGGGAAACCCGCACCGTCACCACCCAAGGCCACCAGACCCGCAGCTTCACCACCCGCTACCGCTACGACACCTGGAACCGCCTGCTCGACCTCACCTACCCCGACGGCGAAACCCTCGCCTACCACTACAACAGCGGCGGCCAGGTCGACCAGGCCACCGGCACCAAAGCAGACCACACCTACCGCTACCTGACCCGCCTGGACTACGACAAGTTCGAGCAGCCCGTCCTGCTCGACACCGGAAACGGCACCCGCACGACCTACACCTACGACCCGGCCAACCTGCGCCTGGCCAACCTCACCGCCCGCCTCGCCCAGGGCTACGTCTTCCAGAACCTCAACTACCGCTACGACCACGTCGGCGACATCACCGCCCTGCGCAACGACACCACCCCACCCACCGACCCCGACGCCGGATTCCCCGTCGGCGGACCGACCAGCGAAACCTTCCAGTACGACGACCTCGACCAACTCACCCACGCCGAAGGGACCTACCAGCCCCGCACACCACCCCACACCGACACCTACCGGCTCGACCTGCGCTACGACACCACCGGCAACATCACCGACAAAACGCAAGTCCACCAACTCGTCACCGGCGGCACCACCACGACCGACAGGAAACTCACCTACACCAGCCCCTACACCTACACCACCGCCCACCCCCACGCCCCCACCACCGTCGGCGACCAGACCCTCACCTACGACGCCAACGGCAACCAGATCAGCCGCGACCAGCAACCCGGCCCCCGCCGCCAGCTCATCTGGGACGAGAACAACCGCCTCGAATGCACCCACGAAAACGTCCAGCGCCCCACCCTGCCGCAGGCACCCCAGTCGTGCGACAACGCCGGCGGTACCCCCAACGCCGCCCGCTACCGCTACGACGACCAGGGCAACCGCGTGGTCAAGGACGCCGCCCAGTTCCACGTCCACCCCAACCAGTACTACGCCACCGACGGCAACCAGTCCTTCAAGAACATCTACATCGGCGACACCCGCCTCCTCACCAAAACCGTCGAACCCCCACAACGCACCGAGGACCGGCAGTACTACACCCACGGCGACCACCTCGACTCCACCCAGTTCGTCACCGACGCCCACGGCCGCCTGACAGAACACGTCCAGTACCTGCCCGCCGGGGAGACCTGGGTCGAAGAACACCCCTCCCAGCCCATCCCCTACCAGTACACGGGCAAGGAACTCGACCCCGAAACCGGCCTCTACTACTACGGCGCCCGCTACTACGACCCCCGCCACCAACTCTGGCAAAACCCCGACCCCGCCCTCACCACCTACCTCGACGGCACCCCCGAAAGCGGCGCCTACGACCCGTTGAACCTCGCCCTCTACACCTACGCCGGAAACAATCCGGTCCTGTTGACCGACCCCAGTGGGCTGGGCCGCAAGCGGAAAAGGGAGCCCGCAGAACCCGCGGTTGAGGAGTCTGTGGCCGCGCCTGCCGAGGCCGAACCGGCGGCGGCGCCCGCCGTCGATCTCGAATCGCCCGATCTGCTGCTGGAAATCGCCAAGCAGCGGGGCCAGGAAATGTGGACCGAAAGGCAGGTGATGTTGGCTGAGCTGGCTGCGCGGGTGTCGGCGGGGGAGTTGACCTTTGAGCAGTACGCAGTGGAGAAAAAGCGCAATATCGCGGTGGCCTTGCTGAGCCTGGGCGGCGAGGTGTACGGGTTTGAATCCATCAGCGGCGGAAGAGATGCTGAGGGAATGGTGCCCGCTTTGACGCAGGAAACCTCTGCGTACGAAACGATGACCATCGAGGAGATCGACAGGATCCACGACACGGAACACAAGCTGCTGGAGGCCATCGGAAACTTCCTGCGATATTCCGGTACTCAAGCGGATCAAATCCAGGGCCGCATCGGACTCTACACATGGAACCCGGTCTGCGCGTCCTGCGGCCATGTCATCCGTCAGTTCATGCAGGAATTCCCCGGCGTGAGCGTGAGCACCTTGTCGCTCAACGGAGGCGAAATGACCACCTCTTGGGTGCATAGCGTCGCGTCAACCCAGTCCTCCTCCTGAAGTGTCGCGAGCAGGAGTGTGGCCGAGGATCCCGGTTGAGATGGTCGGGCCGACCGTGGTGGCCTGATCGAGAACGGCGAGCTCTCCGGGATCTTCCGCCGACACGACGACGACCGGCGAGGTTCCCGTGGTCGCGGGCGTACCGGGTGGCGTGCGCCAGGCCGGCTGCGAAGGCGTCGTCGGACTGCCTGCCGTGCCCGCGGCGCCCCCGCTTGCCCTCGTCTGGGTTCCCCGCCACACACCGCCCGGCGCGTGGCGGGGCCTCAGCCGCCGGTACCGGCCAGGTAGTGCTCGGCGATCTCGTCGCTCGTGGTCAGCCACACTCCGTCGTGGCCGGCGATGTATGCGAGCGCCTGGTCCAGGTACTTCGCCCGGAAGGCCTGTCCGATGACGAACGGATGCAGTGCCAGCGCCATGACGCGGCCGCTGTCGGCGGACTCGGCGTAGAGCTGGTCGAACTGGTCGGTGACCATCTGCAGGAACTCGGCGCCGCTCGCGCCGTGCATGGTGAAGATGCCCAGGTCGTTGAGTTCCAGGGAGTACGGCAGGCTCAGCATGCCGGGGACGTTGAGGCGGTACGGCTGGTCGTCGTTGGTCCAGTCGAGTACATAGGTGAGGCCGAGTTCGGCGAGCAGGGAAGGGGTGTCGAACGTCTCGGTCAGCGCCGGGCCGAGCCAGCCGCGCGGCCTGCGGCCCGTTGACTTCTCAATGGTGGCTACCACCTCGGTCAAGTAGGCGCGTTCGTCGGCGACGTCCGCTTGAAGGGTGGAGTTGTTCTTGCCGTGCGCCAGCCAGGCCCAGTTCCGGGCGTTGCCGGCCTCGACGATCTGCGGATAGCGCTCGCACACGTCGGCGTTGAGCAGCACGCTCGCCCGGATCCCGTGCCGGTCCAGCACATCCATCAGGCGCCAGATCGCCACCCGGGGCCCGTAGTCGCGCCAACCGTAGTTCAGCGGATCGGGCACCAGCGCGGCGGTCGCCTCGTTGATGCTGGTCGAGGCGCGGTCCACGGTGAAGTGCTCCACGTTCAGGCCCACGTAGAAGGCGACGCGGGCGCCGCCCGGCCAGCGGATCGCAGCGCGTCCGGGGATCGGACTGTAATCGAACAGCGTGTTCTCCATGGGGGTTCCTTTCCGGCTTCGCGCAAGCCGGTTCCGGCTTGCCGGTCGATGACGGTAGAGGGCACACGGGGCTCATCAGGAGGGCAGAAGACGCCACCGGGTGGGCCGAAGGCGACAAGCGCGTTGCGGGATCGTGGTGCCGCGTACTCCAATGGCCGGGGAAGACGTTCGGTGGTCCGGGGAAGGAAGGCCGCTCACGTGGACGGCAGCTCGGCAGGCAGGCGGGGTCCGGTGATCGGGGCCGCGCACGACACCGTCTCACCGCACCTGACCCGGTTGCTGGTACGAGCGGGCGCGACGGCCGGTGTCGAACGCGCGCGCCTCGCCGGGATTCCAGGACTGCACGTGCTGCACGAGGACGGCATCCGCATCCCCACCGGCACCATCCTCAAGGTGTGGGAACTGCTCTCCGGCCGGCTCACGGCAGCGGGCAGCATCGCCCAGGTCATGAAGCTGTGGCAGCCGGGCGCGCTGGGCGTGTGGGAGTACCTGCTGCCTGTCTCGCGCACGCTGGACGAGGCGTTCAGGACGGCCGGTACACACTTCAACGCCATCGCCGACCCCGCCGACAGGCTGCAGGTGGTCCGCAGCCAGGAGGGGCTGACGGTCAGCTGGCAGGGGCCCTACCGTGACCACGCGCAGTACCCGCGGATCGCGCAGTTCGTGCCGCACATGCTGCTCACGGTGGCCGGCTCCGCGGCCGGCCGCAGGCTGGTGCCGGTACGCGTAGGACTGCCCGACAGCAGGTCCCTCACGGCCGACAGGGCGGGCGAGCTGTACCACACCAGGCGGATCGACGTGGGAGTCGACCACCCGTCGATCACCTTCGCCGAAGCCGACGTCGACCAGTCCCTGCCCCGCTCGGACCCCGCCCTTGCCTCGATCCTCGCGGACCACGCGCGCCTGGCCACCGCTGCCGCCCGACCGGTACGCGGGTGGCTGGACCGCTTCCACGCCGTCCTGGAGTCCTCGGTCGCGGAAGGCCCACCCAGCCTCGACCGGATCGCCCACCACCTCGCGATCAGCCCTCGTACCCTCCAGCGCCGCTTGCGCGAGGAGGGTACGAGCTGGCGAGAGGAGCTGGAGGAACTGCGCCGGCGGCGGGTGGCATGCCTGTTGCGGGAGACACAGCTCAGTGTCGAGGCCATCGCGAGCAGAGTCGGGTTCACCGACTCCCGGTCACTGCGCCGGGCGATCCACCGCTGGTACGGGCACGGCCCGGCCATGGTCAGAGCGGCCGGCGGCCCCGCGTAGCCGACCGTGACGCCGACCCGGCGGCGGATCAGCCCCCACCCGGTCAGCCCGCGAGCCAGGCGCCGACCGCCGCATCGAGGGCGTCGCCGTCGGTTGCCCGCAGGACCCGGCGCACGGTGGCCTCGGCCGGGGCGCTGGGGCCGGCGGGTTCGCGGTTCGGACCGCCGAGCGCGGTGAGCACGCAGGCCGGTGCGTCGGCCGCCCATTCAGCGATCGCCGTCAGCGATTTCGCGCCGCCCGGCACCGCGCACGCGGCGAGCGCGAGGGCGAAGGAGAGGGGGATGGCGGCGGCCCGGGATGGGCAGTGGTCACGACATATTCCGGCGGGCGCTGGAACGTGTTCCGCCGACTGCGCCGAGGCGTCCCCCCCCGTTCGGTATCAGATGGTGAGGACGATGCGGCCGGTGACTTCGCGGGCCTCGAGCCGGCGGTGTGCTTCCGCCGCTTCGGAGAGGCGGACCTCGTCGATGCGCTGGGTCAGCCTGCCGTCGGCGAGGAGAGGGATGACGTGTGCGGTGGCGGATGCTGCGGCGGACGCGTCGGTCTGGAGGTAGGGGCCGACGGCGAACCCGAGCATGCCCGCGTTCCTGCCCCAGAGTTCGTCGCCAGTGATCGGAGTGTCCGGGGTGCGGGCGGCGTGGCCCAGGAGGAGGATGCGGCCAAGCGGAGCCAGGACGTCCAGGCTGGCGGTACGGACCTCGCCGCCGACCGGGTCGACCACGACATCGACCGGGCGGCCGTCCAAGGCCTTCACGAAGTGGTCGCTGGTGAGGATCTCGTCGTAGCCGAGGTGGGCGGTGTCGGCGATCCTGGCCCGTGAGCTCACGGTGCCGGTGATGCGGGAGGCGCCCAGGGAGCGGGCGACGGCGGGAAAAGTGGCGGCCAGCCCCCCGGCGGCTCCGTGCACCAGCACGCTCTCTCCCTGCCGTAGGTGTGCGACGCGGGTGAGTGCCAGGTAGGCGGTGACCGCGTTGGGCAGCACCGCGACGGCCTGCGCCGGGTCCACGTCGACTTCCTTGAGGGAAACGGTCATCGCGGCCTGGGCCGACGTCACGGTGGCGTACCCGCCCAGGCTCATCCGGGACAGGGTCACGACCGGCTCGCCGACCTGGAATCCGGTGACGCCTTCGCCCAGTTCGCGCACCGTTCCGGCGACTTCCAGACCGGGCACGAAGGGCGGCTGGGGAAAGCCGGGCCGGTCGGCCAGGTCGCCGCGGCGGAACATGACGTCAACCAGGCCGACTGCGGCGTGGGTCGTGTCGATGGTGATCTCCCCGGCACCCGGCTTCGGGTCGGGCAGGTCGACCGGGACCAGGACTTGGGGCCCGCCGAACTCACTGATGGTCATCGCACGCATGGGAACTCTCCTGCTTCGGGGTCTGTGGGAGGGGCCGCTGTCCTACGCCGGGCACCGGGACCGGGCCGAACATCTTCGGGCGGCGCCGGGGGCGGGGCTGTCGAACCGCAGGGACGCTCTTCCGGCCTGGCCCGCGCATCCCGCGGAGCCTGCGGAGCCTGCGGAGAAGAGGACAGGTCTGTTTGCCGGCCACCCCACCGACAGTAACGCAACCACCTTGCGTTGTCTAACGCAATCGTATTGCGTTGCTAGGATCGGGACCTATGACGCACCCGAACTCCTTCCAGCGCGCCTACTCCCGCCACCACAAGGAACAGCGGGCCGCCGACCTCCTGAAGGCGGCCCGCGTCCTGGGCACCCGCGAGGGCGTCCGGGCGGTCACCCTGACGGCCATCGCCGGACATGCGGGCCTGCACGCCTCGGCGGTCCGCCGCTACTACTCCTCACGCGAAGAGATCCTGCTCAGCCTCGCCGAAGAGGGATACCGCGACTGGTCGGAGGACGTCGCCGCGCGGCTGGCAGGACGCCGGGTCACCTCGGACGAGCTGGCCCGCACCCTCACCGCTTCGCTCGCCGAGCGGCCGCTCTTCTGCGACCTGCTGACGCACGTGCCCCTCAACCTCGAACGCGAGGTCACCTACGAGCGCGTCCACGCCTTCAAGACCGTTGCCCTCGCCGGCGTGGAGACCCTCGTCACCGCCATCAGCTCGGCCGGCGCACTTGACGAGGCACAGGCGGGCGACCTGGTCATCGCGGTCATCGCCATGGCCGCACCCTTGTGGCAAGCCGCACACCCCGCCGAAACCCTCACCCGCCTCTACGCGGAGGAGCCCGAGCTGGCCCATCTCGGCATCGCCTTCGAACCCACCCTGATCCGCCTCGTCGGCGCTCTGGCGGACGGTATGACCCGCGGGGCGTGACCACCGGCGGCGGCAGGTCGTCGGCGCCGTCCGCGCCGTCCACGCCGTCCGCGTCATCCGCGTTCACCCGGGGCGCTTCACGGCCCGGCCGACCAGGAAGGTCTCGGCGGCGGTGACGCCGAGGCCGGTGAGGTCCTCGCTGAGGAAGCGGTACAGGGCGGCGGTGTCCGGCAGCCACAGGGCCACGGAGAGGTTGCTGCGTCCGGTGCCGGCCAGCGCGCCGTGCACGGCCGGGTGCGCGGCGAGGGTGCGGCCGGTCGTGTCCAGTCGGTCGGGCGGGACCTGCAGCCACACGTTGGCGTCGACCTGCAGGCCCAGGCGCCTGGGGTCGACCACGACCTCGGTGCGCAGCAGGCCCTCGGCGAACAGCGCGGCCAGCCGTCGGCGGACCGTCGAGGCCGGGTGACCGGTGCGCTCGGCGACAGCCGACGCGGACGACCGGCCGTCCTCGGCCAGGGCGGCCGCGACGGCCCGGTCGACCTCGTCCGGCTCCCGCCACGCGGGGGCGACGTGGGGCGGGGTGAGGGCCTGCCGCTCGGCCGGGTCGAGCACGTCCAGCCGCCACTCGTGGGCCTGGCGGAAGGCGTGCAGCACCGTCTGGGCCTCCACCGAGGTGACGGCGCTGGTGGCGGGCAGTTGCTCGAAGAGCAGGCGGTTGCGCCGGGCGGCGGACCCGCGGGTGAACTGGATGGCGTGGATCTCGTCCCCCGTGGCGGACACGTCCAGGAACGGAATGTCGTCCCGGGCGGCGAGCGCCGCGACGATCTGTTCCAGCCTGCCGCGCAGCACGCGGATGCGGAGCTGTACCGCTCCCAGGTCGGGGGGCTGCGTCAGGCGGCCGCGGATGCGGACGGCGCCGTGGCGGGCCAGGGACCCGAGCCGCCGGTGCACCTCGCGTGTGCTCATGCCGAGCACGTCCGCCAGCCGTTCCGCGGCCGCGCGGCCGTCGCACTGCAGGGCGGCGATCAGACGCTGGTCGGCGCCCGACAGGACGTCGGCGTCAGCCGCGCCGGGGGCGCCGCCGTGGTTGGTTCCGTAGTGCTTCACACCCTGAAGTGTGGCGGGGTCAGCCGAGGATCGCGTCGAGGATCAGGGGGTGCAGCGGCCGCGGCGCGGCGAGGAAGCCGTCGGCGCCGGCCCGCCACGGCCGCCCGGCGAGGTCGGTCACGACCAGGCCGGCCTCCGCGGCGATCAGGGCCGGGCCGACCAGGTTGGCGTCGTCGGTGCCGTACTGCCAGAAGCCGTCCATCCGGCCGGCCGCGGTGTCGGTGATCTGCCAGGAGGTGGCACCGAGATTGCGGACCGCACCCACTTTCGGGAGCAGTGCGCTCAGCGACCGGCCGGCGCCCCGTACGGCCTCGGGCTCGCGGGCGATCCCCGGCGGCTGGCTGGTGCCCAGCAGGGCGGCGTCGAGCGTGCGCTTGCCGGAGGGGCGCATCGGCCGCCCGTCACGCCGGGCACCGCCGCCCGAAACCGCGTTGCAGGTCTCGCCGAGCAACGGGCTGTGCAGCACCGCGGCCACCGCCCGGCCCTCCCGCACCAGGGTGAGCGACACGCACCAGTGCGGTAGCCCCTGCAGGAACTGCACCGCACCGTCCACGGCGTCGGCGACCCACACCTCTCCTCGCTCGGGCAGCCGGGTGTCCAACTCGTCCGCCCACACGGCACCGGGCCGCAGCGGGCCGAGACGCTCACGCATCAGGGCCAGCGCGGGCACGTCGACGGCCCTGAAGCGGCGCAGGAACTCCTCCCGGTCCCGGGCCGGCTCGGGAGGCAGGTCGAGCGTGCGCACCAGCACGCCGACGGCGTGAACGGCCTCGGTCATCGGTTCCAGGAGCTGACGGTCGGCGGCTGACATGGCGGGGTCCCTCCGGTCACGGTCATGCACTGCGGGGTTACGGGACGAGCCTGCCGTCGGGCAGGCGGTACACGCCGTCAGGAAGTCGTTTCGTGGTCGAATCATGTGCGAACGGCCAACATGATGAGCGGTTCTGCCGCCCGGGCCGATCCCTGCGGCGCCGCCGTGGCCGCGGCCCGCCACCCGTGCAGTGACCACCGACGGCACGGCCCACCATCTCGCCACCGGCCACGCGGCGGCTGCGGCGCCTCGGCCGTCGGTCCTGTGCGGTGGGGCGCACGACGAGTTCGTCGACGTCGACGTTCGCCGGCCGGCCGATGGCGAAGGCGATCGCCTCGGCGATGGCCGAGGCCGGGATCGCCAGTTGCTCAGCCGCCGTACGGGCCGCGCTCTGGGCTCGCGGCGAGCCACCGCGGTGCGTGAACCCGCTCCGGGCGAATCCGGGGCTGACGACGGTGACCCGGATGTCCCGGCTCTCCTGTCGCAGTCCGTCCGACACGGCGGCCGCGGCGAACTTGGTGGCACTGCAGACGGCGGCCGTCGGATCCACCCGGTGCCCCGACACCGTTGACGAGTGTGGCCGCCTGCCTGCCGCCGCCTCCGGGGCAGCACGGCGGCGATCCCGTGGAGCACACCGCGCAGGTCGACGTCGATCATCCGCTCTGCCGATATGTCCCTGTGCACTCCTTCGGATGTGCCAAAGCGGCGCTTGCCGCTCCTTCGACTTCACCGCAGCGTCGGGAGTCGGGAAAGGGATCGTGAGCCTGGGTGCCGCACACCCAGGCTCACGCACCCTTCTTCGCCATGGGGCGCGGGTGGAGGCTGGGCGAACCGGTGGGAGACGCCGGCCGGAGCCCGGACGGGTCTCCCGGTACGGTGGGAGAGGACCGCCATGAGCGACGAGCGCAGGGTCCCTCTGGCGCGCTGCGTACGGCCCGCGGACCAGCGCGACGGCAAGACCCAGGGGGCGCTGTTCACCGACGACGCGGTCGTGCGGAGTTTCGCCAGGACGGGCCCCGGCGGCCACGCGCCGCCCGCGCCGCCCATGAGACGCGCTGGGCCTGGGCGCGGGACGTTTCCGGGACGACGCGGAGGTCACCGGCCTGGTTGCCGTTCTCGGTGGGGGCTTGCCGCAGTTCTGGGCGTTGTGGGCCGGCCACGGATGGCGGGGTCGGCCTGAGCCTCCGGTCGCCCCGCCTGGACCGCGGCCCGTTCCCGGGCGCGGTGCACCCCGGCGGGTCTGAGCTTCCCGCCCACCGGCCGGCACGCGCGCCGGACAACCCGCGAGCGGACGGCATCCGCCGAGCCGCAAGCAACCTCCATCCCGTCGGAAAGGACGGCCTGTTATGCCCGAGATACTCGAAGTGACCACCCTGCGCCCCGCGCCCGGCCTCACGCCGGAGGACTTCGTCGCGGCGAACGCGGACATCAACGAGTACCTCAGGGGCCGGCCCGGTTTCCAGTGGCGCCGGATCGTCGTGCGCGAGGACGGCACGATCCTCGACATCGTCGCCTACGACAGCATCGAGCATGCCCGCTCGGGCGCCGCCGGGATCACGGGCGAGATGGGCGGCTCGCCCGTGCACGACGCGATCGACCACGCCACCGTCGACTGGCAGTTCACGACCGTCCTCCAGCACGTCGAGCCCTGACCGCCGAGTTCGTCCTGCGTGTCCTGCCGCGGGGGACCTGGACCGGGCGCTCGGGATCGTCGCCGGATGGACGGCGTCACCGGACGCCGATATGCGCCGCCTCGCCTCGGAGGGCACCCGCCCCTGCCTTCCCCGGTCGGTCCGGGTGCCGGAGCTCATCGCCCGCCCGGGCGCGACCGTGCCCGTCCTCGACGCCCTCCATGGCGACGACAGCGAGTACGTCCTCGCGCGCCAGCAGGAATGGCTGACGCGCGTGGAGTCAGGTCGGCGACGACCCCCACCGGTGCGGCATCGGCGGCCAGGGGCAGCGCGTCGGCGAGGACACCGATGCCGGACAGGTCGATCTCACCCGCCGGCGTGAGGACCACGCCACCCTCGACCGGGCGGCGGGAGGGCCGGCGGCCCCGGCGTCTCTGCTGGGGCGGTTGCGGTGGGGATCCGCTGTGCCGGGGGTCCCGGTTGTCCGTGCGGGTGACGCGGGCAGTTGGCCGCCGTGATGCCTGTGGTCCCCGGTGGCCGGCCCCCTCGGTGCGCCCGGGGCCGGGGCCTGGGTGTCTTGCGGGGCTGGTGGGTCCGGCAGGGACCACGGGCGGTGGGTGGGGCCGGCGTCGGCCGGGGGTGCGGGTCCTCCGCCGGTGTCCCGTCGTGCCGGCGCGTCCGCGCTGGTCCGGGTGTCAGTGTGCGAGGGCCTCCGCTTCGGCGGTGTAGAGGTGGGCGGGGTCGAAGTCCATGCCGGTGAAGTGGCCGGCGAGTTCGAGGGACAGGACGCCGTGGAGGCGGGTCCAGAAGGTGAGGGCGCGGTGCAGCGCCGGCGGCGTGGCCGGGTGCGGTGCGGCCCGGTCCCGGTGCTCGTCCAGGTGCGTCTGCAGTGGTGACGGCCGGGTGGCGGGGGATTGCCCGGCGGCGCAGGCGTCGAGGAGGACGGTCATGATCTGGGAGGCGATCCGGGTGGTGTCCTCGGGGGCCCGGTAGCCCGGCACGGGGGTGCCGTAGAGGAGGAAGTACCGCTGGGGGTCGTCCAGGGCCCACCTGCGCAGGGTGTGCGCCAGGTCGCCGAGGTCGGTGCCGGCTTCTGCGCGGGCGCGGAAGGCGTCGGCCAGGCTGCGGTAGGCGTCCTTGATGAGCTCGGTGATCAGTTCGTCGCGGTTGGCGAAGTACCGGTAGAGGGCCGGTCCGCTCATGCCGATCTGCTTGGCGATGGCGTTGAGGGACAGGGCCGAGGCTCCGGCCGTGGCGATCTGCTCCCAGGCGTGCTTCTTGATGTCCTCCCGTACCTGGGCGCGGTACCGCTGCCTGGGAGTGCTCGCATCCGGCTCGCTCACGACCTGTCTCCCGTCCTCTCGTCACACTGTTGGTTAGAGGTTATCACTGACGCGTTTGACTCTCACGGAGCGAGTGGTTATAACATCTAACGAACGCAACGCAATCTATCGAAAGGAGGGGCGGCTGTGAGCAGCGAACGCCTCGTCCAGATCGTCCTGCCCGGCGTCGTGGCCCCGGAGGGCCTGCAGATCCGCCACGCGGCCGTGCCGGATCCCGGCCCGGGACACGTGCTGATCGCCATGGAGGCGACCGGCGTCTCCTTCGCCGAACAGCAGATGCGCCGCGGGCGCTACTACGACCAGCCGCCGTTCCCCTTCGTGCCCGGCTACGACCTGGTGGGCCGGGTGCTGTCGACCGGACCGGGCGTCGACCCGGACCTGGCCGGACGGCGGGTGGCCGCACTGGTCAAGGTCGGCGGCTGGGCCAGCCACGTACTGGTCGACGCCAAGGACACGGTCGAGGTCCCCGACGGCCTGACCGCGGCGCAGGCCGAGACCGTCGTCGTCAACGGCGTCACCGCCTGGCAGATGCTGCACCGCACAGCCCGGGTGCGCGCCGGGCAGACCGTCCTGGTCCACGGCGCCGGCGGCGGCGTCGGCACCGTCCTGGCCCAACTCGCCCGCGCCAGGGGCGCGAAGGTGATCGGCACGGCCTCCGCCCGGCACCACGACGGCTTGCGGGAACTGGGCGTCACCCCGGTCGACTACCGCGCCGCGGACGTGACGGCCCGGGTCCGGAAGCTGGCCCCCGGCGGAGTCGACGCCGTCTTCGACCACGTCGGCGGCCGCAGCGTCATCGACTCCTGGCATCTGCTCGCCCCCGGCGGCACCCTCGTCGCCTACGGCAGCGCCTCCACCCGCGACGCCACCGGCTCCAAGCAGTGGCCCGTGCTGAAAATCCTCGCCCGCACCTGGTTGTGGAACACGCTGCCCAACGGCCGCCGCGCCCACTTCTACAACATCTGGGCCGGCCGGACGCTGAACAAGGACCGCTTCCGCGCCCGTCTGCGCACCGACCTCACCGAAGTCTTCGCCGCCGTCCGCCGCGGCGACATCACCCCCCGCATCGCCGCCCAACTGCCGCTCACCAGGGCCTGCGAGGCCCTGCTCCTGGCGGAGTCCGGCACCGTCACCGGGAAAGTCGTCCTGACCCCCTGACCCCCTGACCTGCACCGCCCCGGGGCACCACTGCCGGTCCGGCCGGTCGCGCTCGACCGCCGCCGACCCCCGCGGCAGGCCCGAGGCACCCGAACACCCGTATCGCTCACCCCGCACCCACATCGTCACGTGCGTCATCCGGAGGACCGACGCCATGAAGCCGCGCCCGACCCGCGCGATGACCACCCTGATCTGCACCGCGGCCGCCGTCACCGCAATCGGCACCACCGCCTTCGCCGCACCGCCCGCCGACCGGCACCTGCCGGAGGCCGTCGCCGGCTGGTCCGCCGCCTGGAACGGCACCGACCCCGGCGCCCTGGGCGCCCTGTTCACCACCGACGGCACCTACACCGACCAGGCCATAGGCGTCACCTTCCACGGCCGCCAGGAGATCGCCGGATGGAAGGCCCGCACCGACAGCCTCATCGACGGCGTCCACGTCACCGTGCGCGCCACCCACCGCGACGGCGACCACATCACCGCGACGGCGACCACATCACCGTCGAGGCCGTCTACGCCGGCCATCTCAAGGGCGCGCCCGAGCCGTTCGCCGTGCCACTGGCCACCCTCCTGACCCTCGACGGCCGCCGGATCGCCTCGGACCAGGACTTCTACAGCCCCAACGCCGTCCTTGCCCAGTCCGGCCTTCCGGTGGACTGGCCCCCGCCCACCCCCTGACCCCCGCAACCCATGAGCCGGCACCACCGCAGCACCGGAACGCGCCCCCGACCACCGGGAGGCGCGTTCCGGTACTCCTGCTGACCGTCGCACCGCGAGCTTCTTCCTGCCGGTGGCCGAGCAGATGCTCTCCGAGGTCGCCGAAGACGTCACCGTCCAACCGATCGAGGAATCAGGCCACTGGCTCGCCGAAGAACAGCCCGACAAGGTCCTCGAACGGCTGCGCGAGTTCACGCGAGCATCCCGCGCGGCCGCCTGAGCGGCACGCCCCCCCACGCCTTTGCCGCGGCGGGTGGAATGATGTCCAACCCGAGCCGCCGCACGGTGGCCATCTCCGCCAGGAAGGCCGGTGACACAGGTGACGGCCCTCGACACCCGCGGATTCTGGGAGATGCTGCGTGCACTGCCGGCGCCGGACGACGCGGAGTTCCTGTACGGGCCGGGGCCCGACGGGCGGCTGCGCGAACGCAATCTGCGGCGCTACCACGAGCTGGTCTCCGCCTCGATGGCCAGCGGCGGGCCGCGGGTGATGATGGTGGGCGAGGCACCCGGCTACCGCGGACACACCATCTCCGGCGTGCCGTTCACCAGCATGCGGCAGCTGACGGCCAGACCCGGACCGATCACCGGCGCCCCGGAAGGCGACGGCTTCGAACTGCCGGAGCACCCCGCGGCGCACTGGGAGCAGTCCTCCGCGATCGTCTGGCGGGCACTGGCCGCCTGGCGCGGACCGCTCCCCCTGATGTGGGCGGTCTACCCCCACCACCCGCACGAACCCGGACGCCCGGCGACCAACCGGCCACCACGGGCCACCGAAGTCGCCGCCGGCGCGCCGATCGCCCTCACTCTGGCCGGAGCGTTCGGCATCACCGACTTCCTCGCCGTGGGCCGCAAAGCACAAGGCGCTCTCGCCCGCGCGGGCATCCAGGCGACCCCCCTGCGCCACCCGGCCCAAGGCGGCGCCCGCGCGTTCACCGAGCAACTCGCCGCGTACAACACGGCCCGAGGCGAGGGGCCCTGAAGACGGCCGTCCTGCTGCCCGAACCATCCGGAAGCACGACGGTCCACCGAGGACCCACAACCGAACTCGGCGCGGGAAGTACCCCACGGCGAGGCGCCAACTCGGCCGACCAGCGGTCGAGGGAGCCCGAGGAGAACGCCTGGGGCGCCCTGACCGACAGCGCCCCGTTCCTGGCATTCGAGCTGCCGGGAACGGGGCGGTGGCCGTGCTGGGCTACATGGCGTTGTCCTGCTGGTCGCTGGTGGTCCAGGGTGCCTCCGGGTTGGGGGAGGAGATGGTGACCTCACCGCTGCCTTCGGGGTTGATGGTGCTCGTGCGGGGGGCGGTGTTCTGGCACTGGAAGTCGCCTCGGGCGTTGTCCGCGCAGTCGACCAGGCTGTTGCCGTCCAGCGCGGCCGCACCACCGCCGCTGTCGACGTGGCCGCCGAGGAAGGCCGGTTCGACGCTGCGCTTGGCGATGACCTGGCTGGTGGGGCCGTTGGCGTAGTGCGGGTAGTAGTAGGCCTCGATGGCGGGGTAGCCGTTGCTCTGGTGCAAGGCGAGCTGGTAGGTGCCGGGCGCGGTCCGGGTGACGGTGGCTTCCTGGTCCACTGTCCAGGCGCCGAAGTCTCCCCAGCGGTTCGTCAACGGGTTGAGCAGGCTGAGCGCCACGTGCAGCCGGCCGGTGGGGGTGTTCGGGTCGATGCCGATGCGGTTGTCGGTCCTGCTCCGGTCGCGAACGGCCAAGGCCTGGTTCCATGCGTTCTGCGGCGCGACGGTGAGAGGCAGGGCGGCGATGTGGACGTTTCCCACGGAGAGAGAGGAGTGGGAGACCACGAGCCTGGCCTGTCCCGTGGAGACGTCCCAGGCGAATTCGGCCCGGTAGGAAGCCGAAGGGCTGTCGCTGAATCCGCGGTCGTCCCCGTTGAGGAGGCCGCCGGCCGCGCTGTGCGCGGGGATGAAGACGCGCAGGACGACGATGCCGTCGTCACTGGTGCGGTGACCGGTGGACAGGACGGGGCTGGCGGCGTCGTCGGAGGAGGTCCGGGCGGTGCCGCTGATGAGGGTTTCGAAGGCCGACCAGTCGGGGTTGACGGCCTGCGCGGCGTCGGCGACCGGTGCGACGTGACCGACGCTGCGAGTCCGACCGTGATGGACCGTAGCAGCGTCGGACAGGTACACGCCGGCGGTGATGCCGGCCAGGGCCGCGGCTGCCGCGGCGGTGGCGCGCCAGGGGAACGCGGACCGGGTGCGGATGAAACTCATGTGATCCTCCTGAAAAGGGCTTGCCGGGTCGGGCAGAGTGGTCATTTCTGTGGGCCGGTCAGTACCAGCGGTGGGTTTGCCGGAAGGCCCAGGCCTTGCAGGCGCTGCCGTATCGGGCGGTGACGTAGGTGCGCATCCAGCGCAGCCGGGTTGCCGGGTCGGTGCGCCAGTCGGTGCCGAAGGCGGCCATCTTGGAGCCGGGCAGGGACTGGGGCAGGCCGTAGACGCCGCTGGACGGGTTGGTGGCCGCGACCCGATCCGGTCGTACGGAGGGAGCGCTCGACCGGCGCGCGGTCGAAGCGGGCAGGCGCAGCACGGCTCCGGCCCGGATCAGGGTCGACGATCCGAGGTGGTTCAGGCGCTGCAGCGTGCGGACCGTCGTGTGGTCGGCTCGGGCCAGGGCCCACAGGGTGTCCCCGGGGCGCAGCCGTACGGTGACGGTCGCCGGCCGGTGCCGGTGCGGCGTGCCGTGGCGCGCCGGCCGCGACGGCATGGACGGTGGCCGGGGGCGCCGGGGTGGCGCGGGCGGGGCCGTGTGTGTCGGGGAGTGGCCCGGCCGGCGGTGGGTGTGGCCTGAGGGGACAAGTGCGGTCAGGGTCAGCACGCAGCACACCACCGCCGACACGGCGGCTGAGGGCCGGGGCAGTCGGCGCCGTACGGAAGTCAGGAGGTGCCTCGGGTAGGCCGGGATGGACCGCGGGTGCCGCGCTTTCCCTGACCGCCGCCGCGCCGGCCGGGGAAGGCGCGGTGCGGTGGTGGGCCCGGGAGCCTTGTGCCGCACGGACCCGGTACGGCCGTTGCGGCGGACGACGGCCGGGTGGCGCGGGCGGTTCAGGCGGATCGGGGCGAAGTGAGCGGCCACGGCGAGCTCCTGGGGTCGAGGCGGTCCGTCGGGACCGGTCGGCGGGGGGTGCTTCCGTGGTACGGGTGGGGCACGATGTCCATCCATGGGTGGCTGTCCACTGCGCGTGTCCACTGGACAGGGCGCCGAGGATGGACAGCGTCCACGCAGGTGGGGGACCAGCAGGGGAACAGGGAGGGGACATGGCCGAGGAACGCGACGGCACCGGCGCAGGGCCGCAGGAGACTCTGGCGTCTTTCTGCGACGACCTGCTGCAGCTGCGGAAGGACGCGGACCTGACACTGCGTGAGCTGGAGAAGCTGTCCGGCTACTCCAAGTCCGCATTGTCCAAGGCGACGTCGGGCACCTCGCTGCCCTCCCTCGAGCTCACCGAGGCGTACGTCGGTGCGTGCAAAGCCCCCGACCCCGAAGCGTGGCGCGCCCGCTGGCACCGGCTCGCCGCCCGGTTACGCACCAACCCGGCCCCCCGGCCCCCGGTGCCGGGCGCAGCGACACCGGCAGCGGCGGCCGCGGGTGCAGCAGCCGGGACGGCGACGGGTGCTGCGGCGGCTGCCGGCGCAGCAGGCGCATCCCCGGGAGGCGAAGAGGACCCGGTGTCCGCCTCGCCCACGGTCCGGCCAGTGGTCAAGATCGCCGCGGCGCCCCTCGTCCTGGCCACCGCCCTCATCGCGACCCTGATCCTGGTCTCGTCCCACCGCGGCGGCAGCGGTGAATTGAGCCAGCCCCCGACCGGCACACCGCCGACCGGCCGGAGCACCGCCTCGGCAGCCCCGCCGGACAACCCGGTCTCGGGCACTCCGCCCTCACCGACGCCCTCGGCCACGACCGCCACGCCCCGCACGTCACCGGCGCCGCAGTCCCGCGCTTCCGACTACACGGCCGTCTACACCGGCCGCACCCGGTCCTTGCGGGACTACAACGAGTACTTCGACCTGCTCACCGGCACCGTCGTCGGCCGCGAAGGAGCCTGGACCATGAGCACGAACGCCGGCGGCGACAGCCATGGCGCCTTCGAACTCCAGCCCATGACCGACGCCTACCTGGCGGGCCGTATCGTGCCCACGGCCGACCAGTGCGCCGCCGGCCTGGCCCGTCACGCCACGAACCGAGTCCGCTTCCCGCAGGCCCCGCCGGGCACCAGTTTCTGCCTCCGCGACCGCCCCACCGGCGACATCGTCGTCGTCCAGGTGATCGACCTGGACTACGGCAACTGGGCCGCGACGGTCACCCTCACCCGCTACCGTCGCACTTCCCCCGCCCCGGGGAGCACCCTGTAGACCACTACGACGCCCGCCGCGGGGCATCTGCAGCGTGGGATGGAGGAGATGGGCGGGCGCGCCCGCGGCGCGGGCCGGGGCCCCGCACGCCATGGACGTCAGCCCCCCTGGGACTGCCGAGCACACTACGCTCTACCCCCGCACCGGCCTGTCGGGCCTGCCGTCGCTGGCGGTCGTGCTCACCGGGCCGGCTCGACCGCGCTCACCAATCGGATCCGCACGGTCGGCGACCTGTCCCGCGAGTTCTGGGCAGGACAGGAAAACGGCGACTACAGCTACGGATCGACCGCCCCCGAGGACGGCGACTTCTACCTCGACCTCACCGGCAAGGTGCGCTGGTGATGACGACCCTGGACCTCCTGCAGCAGCACGGCCCGATGGGGCCGGTGTGGTTCCGCGTCGCACAGCGCCGAGGCGCAGAGCCCGAGCCGCTGCTCCAGACGCTCACCGACACCCGCACGGCAGCCTGGATGATCTATTCCAAGGCTGGGTCAAGTTCGAGAGTGGTCCTGGTTGGACGGCGTGGTCGCGTCAGTCGACGAGGCGGCGTAGTTCGGCCTGGGCGCTTTCGACGAGTTTCCTGGCGGTGTGGTCGGAGACGCCCAGGTGACGGCCGATCTGGCGGAACGACTTTTCCGGTCGGTCGTCCAGGCCGTACCGCAGGATCAGGGCCTCGGCCTCGCGTGGGTCGATGCGGGTCAGGGCAATGCGGACAGTGCTGGTGAAGTCTCTTGCGACAGCGGCGTGTTCGGGATCGGTGAGGGTATAGCCGGGTGCGGGCAGTTCCTCGGCGTCGTCAGCAGGTGCGGTATGCAGTTGTCGGTGGAGTGCGGCGACTGTCGTGGGGGAGATGCCCAGGGCGGCAGCTGCCAGGCTCAGGCTGTCGGCGTTCTCATCGAGCGCTCGGCGCACGGCGACCGTGCGGCCGACGAGGTCGGTGGGCACGACGGCGGGGAACTCCTGGCGGGCGACGGCCCGCTGGATTTCCTTGCGGATCCAGGTGTGCGCGTATGCCCCGAAAGGCACTGCACGGTCGGGATCGAAGCGGCTCGCGGCAATCAGCAGTCCGAGGATGCCGGCCTGTCGCAGGTCTGCCCGGTCGATGTGCCAGGTGCGATAGCGAGCAACCTCGCGTTCGACAAGGCGGCCGTGCGCCGCCACAAGGCGTTCTGGCTCGGCGACGTCCGGTTCTGCCTGATGACTGCTCACTGCGCTGATCTCCCCAGGATCGATGCCCATCGGGTTGCCGCTGTTACGGATACCGGGCCGGGCACGCAATGCGAGGTTCGCACTGCGGTTGACTGCCGGTATCCCTTGTGGCGACCGAGCAACGCCCGAGCCTGGAAGGCCATCGCATGTCCGATCTCAGCACTGCCACCTGGCAAGCGATCCCGATCGTCCCCTACGGGGCTGTCCTGCACGTGCCGGCGGGTTGGGAGGCGCTGCCTCCCGTCCCCGCGAACGGTCCGGAGATCCTGCGGGCCACCGGGGGGCCCGGCAAGAACCTGATCGTCTTCAAGGTGCCTGCCAAGGCAATGACGGCTGCGCAGGTGGCGGACACTGCCCAGGAGAAACTCCAAGCCCACGGCTATGACGGCTTCACCCGCACCGATGTCCGCTTCGGCGGACAGCCCGGGACCGCGCTGGACTTCGTAACCCACCGAACCCGCGATGGAGCCGTCATCTACCAGAGCCGGCAGTACTTCGCGGTGCGCGGCAACGCGGCATTCGTCCTCGGCATGGGGAGCGCGAAATGGGAGGAACACGTGGCGCTGATCGAGCAGATCGCCGACCGTTTCGAACTCACGGAATGAGCTGATCTCCACTCTGTCACGCCCCGTCTCCTACGCGGTCCTCGGCCGCCAAGGCCGTCGGCCGGAGCGCGCGTGCGTGCGCGAGGACCAGGCCGCCGACAGCAATGGCGCCGTTGCCGGACCAGCGTCGCCGACGGCCAGGATTGGCCCGCCGCGCGGGGAAAAGCCGGAAGTTTCCCCGGTCGATGGGCAGGACGGACAACGCGCTTCCACCAGCGAGTCCGGTGGCCGGCTGACCGTTGCGGGCGGAAAGGCCCAGCAGCCGGGGCGGGTTCCCCATCCGGATGATCTTCGTCTGCGGGTGGCGCTGGAACCGGCCGCCCGGCTGTGGCGGCAGCTGAACCGCTGGCAGCAACGCCGGGTCACGAAGGCGACGCAGGCGGAGCTGGGGCGGCCGGCGGGCATGCTGATGCAGCCTGACACAGCCCGCAGCTGCTGGCCGACCGGCTGACCGGCCGACTGGAGGAGACCGGCGGCGAGGCCCTGCTGCGGGATCCGTTCGGGTGGCTGATCGGGCGGGGCCTGGCGCAGCGCCAGGCGTGCTCCGACCCGCGGTGCGACGACGGGATCCGTCTGGACACCGGGGCTGAGTGCGCCAACTGCGGCAATGTGGTCCACGCCGCGGCGAAGAAGGGCAGAAGCGGCGCACCCGGCAGGCGGTTCGCCGCGACGGCCGCGAACCGCTCCGGACTCGGCGAGGCGATCGGGATGATGACGACCGAGCGCGGGCCTGGTCGTCCGGGCCGCCGGCGGCAGCGTCCTCGCCTGTTGGGGCGACATCCGCGCCGCGGCCGTGCCGGAGCTCGCCGGCCACGTGACGGCGGTGGCGTTCGACGCCGACAGCGGCCGCCTGGACGTCGTCCCCGATGCGCCGGCCTTACGGCACCAAGCTGCGCTGGAGCGCGCAGGCTCTGGTCGCGGCGCCAGGCGTCCACGTCCTCGACGCGAACGTCCGCGCCCTGCACGTCCTGCCGCGCGCGGCCGAGAGGGCCGGCCCCACTGCGGCGGCGCCCGCCGACGTGTCCCCGGATGTTGCGCCGGAGCCGGCCGGGCCGGTGCGCACCCGCGAGGACGCCTGCGACGGCTACCGCCAGGCGCTCGCCGCACCAGGCCGCCAAGGCGGAGCAGGGCGACCGGCTCACCCCGGCGATGCGCGCCGCGATCGACCGTCGGAACCAGGCGCTGCGCGAACACCGCGAAGCCGAGAAGGAGTTCGGCGACGGGCAGGCCGCGCTTGAGGAACTGCACACCGAAGTGATCCGGCAGAGCTTGCCGGACCCCTGCGGTGTCGGTACGGGACACGGGGCGGGGTTGAGCCGCGGCAGCCGCCGGCCGATTGGTCGGCCTCGCCGATCGGGAGGGCCGGCGTCGCCTTCGCTGTGCCGGGGCCGGTGCCAACGGCATCGGCCCCGGCACAGCGTGACCCTCCTGCCGGCGCGGACCGCCCGTGTTACCGCCGTCAGAAGACGAACGGCCCCGGATTCTGCAGCGAGGTGGCCGTGCAGTGCATGGTGAATGTCCCGTACGTGCTCGTGAGGGATTTGACCTCCAGCGCCTCGCCCGGGGTGACGGTGCCCGTCAGCGGGCCGGAGTTGTAGGCCTGCCCGAGCAACGTCCAGGCCGGGTTGGACTGTCCGGTGAACGTGACCTCGCCGCCGTGCGCGTCGGACAGCGTCAGCGTCGTCCGCATCGAGTTGGCCGGGAAGGAGTGGGTCGCCCACACCACGGGTGTGGAGAAGGTGATGGCCGCCGCCGAACCGTTCTGCTGGGCGTCGAGCCTGGCCTGGCCGGAGCCCCAGTCCCCGCAGTTCACCTGGACGGTGGCGGTGGTGGGCGCGACCGCGGAGGCCGATGGCGCCATGGCCAGCGCGCTCATGGCCAGGGCCGCCGCGCCTGCCATGCCGGTGCCGAAGGTGCTGAGTTTCATGCCGGCTGCCTTTCTGTGGGGGGCCCGTCGGCCTGCCGCGTCGGGCGTGGTCCGCACCTCCCCGCACCGGCGCGGGCGGGACCCGTCGGGGCCCGCCGCACGGCGCAAGGGGGTGCCGCGGGTGCGGTGGCGGGTACTTCGCCCGGACCGGCCCTGCAGGGGCGGTCCCGGTGTGGCGCGCCGGAACGGATTCCTCGGACGGACGGGGCCGGGCGTCAGGCCAACGGCTGGTAATTGACGCTTGAAGTATATGGAGGGGTGGGGAACTGACGCGGTCTGGTTCGAGCCATTTGCGGCGCGCCGACGGCACCGCCCTCGACACCGCGACCGGCACCCGGCCCGCCGCCCGCTGCCTGCCACTGCGACGGCCGTGCCGCGCTCGAGGAACTGCGCGCCATGGCGACAACCGCGGCCGTGCGAAGCTCGCGGCCACCGGGCCTTTTCACGGTCGACCTGGCCCAGGCTGCAACCCCGGGCCGCGACGGAGCACAGGCTGTCTCCAGGCCCTCATGCGAGCCTCCAGAGCCCCGGCCCCGCCGACCCAGGCGGGCCGGCCCGCGCGGGGCGGCAGGCCGTCGCCGACGACGTCCAAGGGGACCAGGACGACGACCGGGAGCAGGAGTTCGTCCTCGGCCCGGAGCGGTGGGAGTGGCTGCAAAAGCTCCAATGTCGCTTCGGTGAGTTGGCGCGGGACGCCCCCAGGACGAAGGCGAAGAAGCGGCGTCGCGGCGGCAGCGGAGTGGCACGCCCGCACCGGCCGGGGTGCCGTCCGCGCCGCTGAGGCCGGCCATAAACCGCCCCATGGTCGTCGGTAATCCTACGAATAGGCATATAAATGGAACTGACGTGTCATTGATGGAGGACAGGTGCAACTCCCCACTCGCTCCATCTGGATGCCAGGGACCACACTCGCTCCACTGACGTGCGGGCCGAGGGTCCGAGGCGGTGCTGTTTCAGGGGTGAGAGTTCTCACCGAGGCCGATGCCGCTGGCGTGCTCGATGAGGTTCGTCTCGGTGAGCCCAGGCGCCGGGGTGGTGGAGGCCGACGCGCCCGTCGTCGAAGCCGCGACGGCTGCGGTCTTGCGAGCGCGGGCGCAGCGCCCCCTCCGTCCCCCGGCTGCCGTGCCCGTTCCGCACACGATCGCGGGATTCGGCGCCTACGTCATTGACCGCGCGTCACGTGCTTGTTGACGCTGGGTCCCTTCTCGGTTCGGCCCGGCCGCGGTGACCGGCTCGTACACCGACGGGATGAGGGCCGTCGGGGGGTTTCGGATGCCCAGGGCCCGCCTGGCGTCGCCATGGATGGTCTTCTCCTTCGTCCGGGGCGGGAGGTCCGCCTTCTCGATCGAGGTGACCGCCTCCACGGTGTCCTCGTACGGGTGGTCGATCGCGAACACGACCGCGTCCTGCCCGACGGTCGGCACGGGGGGACCGCCGCTCATGCCAGCGCCTCGTGGTTCGCCCAGGCGACCTTGTACGGGTGCCGTGACCGCCAGCGGCCGATGACCTCGTGGACGCCCGGCGCGGCGAACGCCTTCGCGAGCGCGTCGATGTCGGGCACGGCGACCTGGACGATTGCGGTCGCGATCAGTGCGGGAATGGCCTCCTCGCCGGGGACCGGGATGTGGCGCCGGGTCGCGACGGACGCCGCGAGGCCGGTGCCGAGCATGGCCCGTTCGATATCCGTCAGGTACTGATCCAGTTCGTCCTGGGGAAGGGGGTTGTCGAAGGAGACAATCATCGTGTGGTTGATCACGGTGCGATTCTCGACCGATCGGGCCGCCCGCGTCCAAGACCCGTTCGCTCTTCGGCGATAACCTGTGGGCATGGTTGAACTGGAGACCCGGGAGCTGGAGTACGTCCTCGCGGTGGCCGACGAACTGCACTTCGGCCGCGCCGCCGCCCGGCTCTCGATCGCCCAGCCGGCGCTGTCGAAGGCGATCCGGCGGATCGAGACCCGGCTCGGCGTGCCGCTGTTCGTCCGCAGCAGCCGGCACGTCGCCCTCACCCCGGCCGGGGAGGCACTGCGGGAGCACGGACGGCACGCCCTCGACGCGGTCGGCGCCGCCGTCCGCAACGCCCGGCGCGCCGGCGAGACCCACGCGCCCCTGCGGCTCGTGCTCAAACCCGGCGGCGACGCCGGCCTGCTGTCCGGGCTCCTGGCCGAGTACGCCCACCGGCCCGACGCCCGCCAGGTGGACATCCTCTTCAGCGGCCCCGCCGACCGCACCGACTTCCTGCGCGACGGCCGGGCCGACGTCGGTCTGCTCTACGTGCCCTTCGACGACCTCGACGGCCTCGCCCACGAGACGCTGCACACCGAGGGCCGGGTGGTCGTCGTCCCCGCCGGTCACCGCCTGGCCGGGCAGCCCTCGGTGTGCCTGTCCGACCTGGAGGGCGAGACGCTGCCGTCCTGGAAAGGCGTCCCCGCAGGGAACGGCACCGGCCCCGAGGTCGCCGACGTCGTCCAGCTCCTCCACATGATCACGCTCGGCCGGACGATCGCGGTGCTGCCCCGCTCGCTGGTCGAACCGCTCCCGCCCGGCCTGACCTGCGTCCCCGTGGCCGACGCCCCGCCCAGCCGCCTCGTACTCGCCTGGAACCGGCAGGACCGCCGGCCGATGGTCGCCGCGTTCGTGACCGCCGCGCTCAGGCAGCGCCGGCCCGCGCCCCCCTCGGACCCCCGCGAACCCGCCGTGCCGTGCGCCCCGCAGGACGGACTGCGCGTGCCGGCGGACGATGACGTCGCAAGGCTCTCAGGAGACCGCCGCAGGCGCTCGGTCGGTCTGGATGCTCAGGCCACTGGAGGGCGTCGGGCCCTTGCAGTTCGGCATGAGCATGGATGAGGCCGCCGCAGCCCACCGGCGTGCGGTTGGCCAGCCGTTACCTGTCGGCCGCCGAGTCGGCCCGGGTCGGCGGCGACTGGTACGACGCGATCCCGCTGCCCGGCAGCCGGGTGGCGCTGGTGGTCGGCGACGTGATGGGGCACTCCATGACGTCGGCGGCGATCATGGGCCAGCTGCGCACCACCGTGCAGAGCCTGTCCGGGCTCGCCGAGACACCCGACAAGCTTCTTCGACACCTGGATGAGCACGCCCAGCGACTCGGGCCGGACCACGTAGCAACCTGCGTATATGCCATCCATGACCCGATCGCGCACCGCCTGGTGGTGGCCGGTGCCGGGCATCCGCCGCCGGTCCTGCTGCACGCCGACGGCCTGGTGGAGGTGCTGCAGGTGTGCTTCACAGATGCAGGTCCCGCAGTGTCCGCTTGGCCAGTTCCCGGCCGGGGGCCGCGAGCTCCGCGTCGATCGCTGCGATCCGCCCGGCGTCGAGGGCCGTCGCCGCGGGCAGGTCGGCTGCGGACGCGAGGAGGGCGGTGCGCAGGTGGGTCGGCGGGTGGGTGGAGTCGGTGCTGTGGCCGCGCAGGGCACTGACCCGGCGCAGGCGCTCGTGTTCGTGTTCGGTGATGCCGTCGGCGTGATCGGCAAGGCTCTGCCACAGGTTCGCCTCGATCACCTTTGGGTCGGCGCCCTTGTTCCTGGTACGGGCCAGGATCGCCTGGCGGCGCAGTTCGTGGCCGACCGCGTCCAGCAGGTGCATCCGGTCCAAGGCAGCCGCAGCGGCCGCTCCTGAACCTATCCGGGCGGCCGCGGCGTCCGCGCGGTACTCGGCGCGCTGCGACGCACGCAGGGTGAGCCGGTCGAGCAGGCGCAGCAACCCGGCGGCCGCCAGCCATGGCACCGCGATCAACCAGGCGGCCACGGTCTGTGCCAGTGTGCGCCCCCTGGCTGACCCGGGCCGCAGCACGTAATACCAGACGCTCAACGTGTTCAGCGCCGTGCCGACGACCAGCCCCCGGCGGGTGTCGCCGTTCGCGTAGTGCCCGAACTCGTGCCCGAGGACGGCCACCCGCTGCTGCGGGGTCAGGATGTGCCACAGGGGTAGGCCGATACGCAGCAGGCGGCGCCGCCGAAGCCCGTACTCGCTGACGCCGGCATTGCCCCGCGCGTCCAGGACGACGAGGTCGGCACCGCGCGTGCCGGCCTCGGCGGCCACCCGGTCGAGCAGGGCGTACAACTCGGGCGCGGCCTCGCGCTCGACCGTCACGGCGTGCTTGGGCGGCCGGCCCAACCGCGGCCGCAGCGCGGCGACCAGGAGCAGCAGCACACAGCCGAGCAGGACCGGCGGGAAGGCCGGCAGGCCGAGCACGATCAGCAGGAGGCCGGCGACCGCGATGGCGCCCGTGACGAGGTGAACGGCCCAGGCGAGGACGTACGCGGCGACCCCCGCCGCGTCCAGGCGCGGCCCGGCCGCATCCTTGCCGGTCAGCTCGTCCTGCATGCGGCCGTACAACTGCTCGCCGTGCCGCACGGCCAACCGGTGGCGTCGGCCCTCCAAGCGCCCTTTGGGCGCGTCCGGCGGCTGCGGATCGGTGTTCCAGCCACAGGCCGCGCACCACACCACGAAGCGTGGGTCGGCGGGCACCGCTTCACCGCACCGGGGGCACGTCCGCACGGGGGTGTCCCCCGCCGACGGTCCCATCGAAACCGGCCCGGATATCGGCACGGAAGTGTCGTCGATCATGTTCCCCCCCGGGACTTACCTGCGCGGCACCGGAAACCCGGGCGTCGGATCATACTGCACGTACCCCGCGCGCGATGAGTGGCGTGGCCACCGGGACACCATGTACGAGAACCCGAGGGACCCCACACGCGCCGGATTCCGCTCCGACGCGGCCGAGCAGAAGTTCGGGCAGGACGCCGCAGATGCCCGGTTCGACCTCGTGGTCGTCGGCGCCGACACGGCCGGCCCGCGGCGCCTGGACACGCTACTCCACGGCGCGGACGTCGTGGTGGCGGTCGGCGTGGACCGGGTCCCGTGGTACACCGAGGAGGTCGTTGACGGCCGGCCACGCGCGCTCAATCGTTCCGGGAAGGGCATGACCGGCGAGCGCCCTCGTTCGTCCGCATCGACCCCGTCCTACGTCGTCCTCGGACGCGCGGTGCGCCGATTTGCTGATCTCACGAGGGTCGCGGGATTCGATGGTTCTGGCCCGGGGATGCCGTCGGCGACCGTGGGCCGGAACGCCGTCCTTCTGTCATCTCGGTGTGCCCCGGGTCAGGCCCGGCGTTCCGGCACCGCCCGCTGTGAGGGTCGGCAGCATCAGGTGCACCGGGCCCATACCGCTCTCGGAGAAGAGTTCTTTGTCGGTGGGGGTGCCGGCGGGGCTGGAAGGGTGGGGACGGAATCGGTCCGTTGAACCGGCGACGATCTGGCCGATGCGCAGCGCTCACCGCCACTACCAGCTGGGCCATGCCCGAAGAGGTGGACGCCTGCCCGCAGCCCCCGGACCACACCCGGCCGATACGGGCCATAACGTTGTCGTAGAGCTGCTCGCCGACTGGTATGTCAGTACCCATGGCTAGGGTGTCGGCGTGACTGATCTTGAGGCCGTGGCGCGTGTGCGGGTCAGCAGTGGATGTCCTGTCGAGCGCTTGGTGTGCCATCCACGCCTTCCTTTGGTGGCCGGCCTGGATGGAGAGCGTCCGACGGTTCATGTATGGAGCTGCGAGGCGGGGCAGTTGCGCGAACTCGGCTGTGTCGGTGCCGGATCGGATGGTTACGGTGATGCCTTCGGCTGGGAGCGGATCGAGCGGACGCCCGCACTGGCCTGGCATCCCGACGAGCCGCGGCTGGTCGTGGCAGGCGGCGAGTGCGGCGTGGTGCAGTGGACTCCTTCCGGGCTTTCCGGGGTGGGCGGTGTTCCCCCTGTCGCCGGCTACCGCAGTGTGGCGTTCAGCCCGGACGGCAGGACGCTGTGGGCATCGCCGTCCTCCGACGACGGGTGGGGCAGCTCTGATGCTGTCGACCTGGCTACGGGGACTGTCAGTTCGAGCCCGCCATGGGACACCGGTGTGGCCCAGCACCCCGGCGGCGGACTGGTGGTCACGCTGAGCAGCGATCAGGGCGCGACGCACGGCCTGTTCGCGCGGGTCGATCCCGGGGCCGTACCCGGTGTGATGCGTCTGCTGCGACGGGCCCTGATCTTGGACTGCGATGGTTACGAGACACCCCTTTTCAGCGCGGACGGACGTCATTTCGCGGTCAGGGGCAACGCCTATGAGAACACGCTTGAGGTGTTCGCGTTCCCGTCGCTTCAGCGCGTCCTGGCGACGACCCTCGGCGAGCCCAGCCCCGGCTACCCCTATCCGCAGGAGTGGCTGGACCGGATGCACGCCTGGTCGCGGCACAACCTCGCCTTCGGAGCTCGGCCCGGCGTCCTGTGGGTCGGAACACCTGCCGGAGACCTGGTCGAGGTCGACATCGAAACCTCCCGCGTGGTCGAGCACGACGTACTGGCCGGATCCGCTGTGTCCGCGCTGGCCGCCACGGCGGCAGGCGAGCTCGTCTTCGCGAGCGGTGCCGGCGAACTCGTGCTCGTGTCCGTGCGGTCCGACCCTGAGGAGACCCGCGCCGCGGAGGATACGGACGTGTCCACGGCCGCGGTCGCAGCGGTCTCGGAGTTCCTCGCTGCGACGTCCGAGGTTCCTGACGGTGGCGAACTGGAAGAGCACCTCGTCCTCACAGACGGAGCCCGCACCTGGAACTCGGACGATCTGGCAACGGTTTACGCCGCGACGGCAGAAGAGCCCACCTGGCTCCAGCTCCGAGCGGCGATCAACACAGCGTTCGACGCGCAGACCTGATCGACCCGGCCCAACGGTCTGTGGGGGCCTTCGATCAGCAGCCTTTCCGCAGGGTTGGCGGGCGCGTCTCTGCCCGCGGCCGGCGCTACACCGAGCCGGTGCGTCTGGGCCGGGGGGTGCCTCTATGTCTTTCGTCAAGCATGTCGTGGGGTTCTGGGTTCGTAGAAGGTGCCGTCGCGGAACATGGCGAACAGGACGCTGATGCGGTGGCGGGCCAGGCGGAGGAGGGCTTGTGTGTGGGTTTTGCCGCGGGTCCGGCAGCGGTCGTAGTAGGTGCGGGAGGCGGGGTCGTGCAGGGCGGCGAACGCGGACAGGGACATCGCGCGTTTGAGCTGCCGGTTGCCGCCTCGGGGCGCGTGTTCGCCGTGGATGGAGGTTCCTGAGGACTTGGTGGCCGGGGCGAGGCCGGCGTAGGAGGCGAGGTGGGCGGCGCTGGGGAAAGAGCCACCGTCGCCGATGGTGACCAGGAGGACTGCGGCGGTCCTGACGCCGACGCCGGGCAGCGACGTCAGGACCTGGGAAAGAGGGTGGGCCTCCAGCAGTTCGTTGATCTGGGCTTCCAGTGCTCGGCGTTGTTCGTGGACGGCAGCGAGCGAGCGGGCCGGGGACGGGATCACGATGTCGAGGGTGCCGGTGCCCGGAACGACGACGGTCTGCTCGTCGAGCGCGGCGAAGACGTCGTCGATGAGCCGGGTGGCCATGCGCGGGGCCTTGGGGCGGATCAGCTCGACGAGTCTGCGACGGCCGGCTTTGCGCAGGGCGGCCGGGGATCCGTGGCGTTCCAGCAGCCAGGTGACGGCCTGGTGGTCCAGGCGGGGACCGAGGACGCGTTCCAGGCTGGGGTGGAACTGGGTGAGCAGGCCCCGTATCCGGTTGGAGGTGCGGGTGGCCTCGGCGGCGAGGTCCTGGTCGAAGCCGACGAGCACGGTCAGTTCGGCGGTGATCTCGTCGGCCAGTTCCAGTGAGCGCAACGGGGCGGCTCAGAAGATGTCTTCCTCCTCGGCCTGGGTCAGGATGCCTTCGGGGCTGATGTAGAGGGTGTCGTCGTCGGGCTGCGTGTAGCCCTCGGCGATGTACTGCTCGATCCGGTCGCACACCTCGTCCGAGGTCGCGCCGGTGTTGGAGGTTTCTCCCGTGCGGCGGCGGCGGTTCACGCCCTGGCGGAACAGGTCGACGATGCGCGCGTCCACGCCCACCAGGGTCTGGGATCCCGGGACTGGAGCGACGACGAACTGCTGCCCCCCGGCGTCGAGGGTGTTCCTGCTGTCGAGGATCATCTCGACGAAGGGACGGTAGAACTCCTCGTAGAACTGGGCCTTGCCCACCGGGTCCCCTTCCTGTCTGCGACGTTTTTGGGCCGGGTCGGCGACGTGCAGGTGCCAGCGTCCGTCTGCCGGGTTGATCCGCGCCACCGACGCGATCCGCGCGTTGGGGGCGGTCAGGGCGCCGCCTGGGATCAGCACGCTGGCGAGTTTCCTGGTCTGGTCGATGGCACCGTCCAGAACGCCGTTCACGCTTGCGACCGGGAAACCGCCGCCCGGCGCTCCGACACCGCGTCCCTTCGCCTCCCACACCTGGCACGTCCCCGCCGCCACGTCGAAGAAGACGATGTCGGGCAGGTTCGCGGCGGCGAATGCGCCGTTCAGCGTGTAGCCCACTCCCGCCGCGCCGTAGGCGGCGGCGTGCCTGGACAGGTGCCGAGGAAAGGTGAATCCGGTGACGCCGGCGGTGTAGACGGCGAGCGTGACCCCCATGCAGTAGCTGAGCAGCCGCTTCTCACCGGCGTCCAGCGTCGCGAGGATGGGGGTGCGGGTGAGCAGGCCTCCGGCGGCGGTGTAGCAGGCCATCCGCATGGTGGCCAGTCGCCAGTTGGCCTCGTAGGCGGGGTGAACGCCTGGCGGGTACAGCCCTATGCGCAGGGCGGCATTGTTCAGCGCCGCCCACGTGTACGGAGCGCACCCGCCGAGCGCGGGTATCGCGCCGAGCCCCGCAGCCGGGATCCCGCCGACGATGTTCGGCACCAGCGCGGCTCCGGCGGAGTTGGCCAGCGCGGTCAGGCGCGGAGCCGGATCCCCCGGGCCCGCCATGCCCGCCGCGGCCAGGACCGGAAGGCAGTTGGGCCGTCCGGCAACGAACTGGTAGTTGAAGTGCGGCATAAGTCCCCCCTCAAATTTCACGACGAGTAGTCGTTCCACCGCCAAAGGTACTGACTTCACGCGGCATTTGCGGGTAAATCTCACAATCCCGCCGACAACTGCCCGTCGGCAGGCCCCTTCTCGGCCATCCTCGTCCGGGACTGCGGCCTGCCGTGAGGAGGACCCCGGCCGGCCTAAAGACCTGCGCCGCTGGTGAACCCTCGCAGGGCGGCTATCGGGTCTGCTGCCAGTGACGGCTACGGCGCCGGTCAGGATCACCGGCGGGTGCACAGGTGCCCGGCCGGACAGGCACTGCAACTGGCGGGTGTGGTCCGGCCTTGCCCAGCTGTACCACGCTGTTGGGCCGGGTCCTGCTCACCACGGGTGGTTACGGTCGGGGCCGGTGCCCAGGAATCGGTGACCGGCACCGTCGTGGCGGAGGTCCGGATCACGGTGCCGGGCGCTGCCCTGGGTGGGGGGCGGCTCAGCCGGTCTGCTCGGCGCGCGTGTTGTATGCCTTGCGGGCTGCAAGGACCTCGGTCATGTGCTGCAGGGACCATTCCGTGAGCCCCCTGAGGGGGCCGCGCAGGGTGTGCCCGAGGGGGGTCAGCTCGTACTCGACGCGCACGGGCACTTCCGGGTGGACTGTTCGCAGGACCAGGCCGTCGCGTTCGAGGGCGCGCAGCGTCTGGGTGAGCATCTTCTCGCTGACCCCCGACAGGCGCTTGCGCAGCTCGGTGAACCGGGATGTCCCGTGCTCCCCGAGTTCGCCGAGAACGAGGATCGACCATTTGTCGCCGATCCGGTCGAGCAGGTCCCGTGACGGGCAGCCCTGCTCGTACGGGTCCCAGGACGATGTCGCTTGGGTCACAGTCTCGGCAGCCGTCACAGCTCCCACCTCGTTTCTTTCGTCCGGGTGGTTACCTTACCAAAAAGTGGCTACTTACCGATGGAGAGTTTCCAGGTCAGAGTGGGGGCGCGCCGCGAAAGCCGCGGCAGAAATGGGGAACCTCACATGTCCATCGTCGTCACCGGAGCCACCGGCCAGCTAGGCCGGCTCACCGTCGAGGCGCTGCTGCGGCGGGGAGTACCGGCCGCGGACATCGTCGCCACGGGCCGGGACATCGCAAGGATCAAGGACCTGGCCGACCGCGGTGTCGTGACGCGCCGGGCGGACTTCGCCGACCCCGACAGCCTTGCCGTGGCCTTCACGGGAGCGCAGAAGGTACTGCTGATCTCGGCCTCGATGCCCGTGGAGGATCGCCTGGCCCATCACCGTCGCGCCATCGACGCAGCACTGACCGCCGGGGTGTCCCTGGTCGCGTACACGAGCATGACCCGGGCCGGCACAGCCCGCACGATCCTCGCCGCCACCCACCGTGCCACCGAGGAGTACCTGCGCGAACGCAACGCCCCGGCCGTGGTGCTGCGCAACAGCTGGTACCTGGAGAACTACACCGACCAACTGCCGCCGGCCCTCCAGCACGGCACCTTCCTCGGAGCGGCCGGCAAGGGCACGGTCAGTGCCGCAGCCCGCACCGACTACGCCGAGGCCGCCGCGGTCGTCCTGACCACCGAAGGCCACACCGGCGCCGTCTACGAGCTCGGCGGCGACCAGGCCTTCACCCTGGCCGAACTGGCCGCCACCGCCTCCGCCGCGACCGGCGCGCCCATCACCTACACCGACCTCCCCGCAGACGCGTTCGCCCGGGCCCTGACCGGCGCCGGCGTGCCCGCCGAACTGGCCCAGATCCTCGCCGACTCCGACCTCGGACTGGGCCGCGGCGAACTGTTCACCGACACCGGCGACCTGCGCCGCCTGATCGGACGGCCCACCACCACCCTCGCCGACGCGATCACCGCCGCCCTGCGCTGACATGTGACCCAGCCCGCGAACCCCGAAGGAAACCACACCCTCTGTGAACCAACCGGAAAAGGCCTTCGTCATGTCCAGCCGCAGCACCGCGCGATGAGCTCTCCTCACTCTCGCCCCGACGTTCGCCGACAATCACTGCATCTACACCACGAGCATTGACGACGGCACCGTCTACCGCGGGCGCCCGGCAGGCTCATGGGGGGCTCATGACTGGTGATGTCCGCCGCGCCGCCGCAGGATTTGCCCTGCTTCGAGGAACTGCTCCATTGCGGGCACGACGTCGCCGCAGGACAGACCCGCCGTACGGCCAGGCTGTCCGCGGCGCGCGGCGCGGCGGGGACCGTCCGCGCTCTCCTGACCCTCGCCGCCACGCCGACCGGCTGCGGCTGCGGCTGCGGCTCCGGTTCTGGTTCCGGCGACGCGGGGGCGCCGACGCCGGCCGCATCGTCCCGTACGGCCGAACCGTCGCCCGCGAAGACCTCGCCGTCGCCGTCGCCGTCGCCGTCGCCGTCGCCGTCGCCGTCGCCGGCGGCGGTGAAGCCGATGAAGCTGTCGACGCCGGCCGAGCTGCGCGGCTGCGCGGACGGAAGCTGCACCGTCGTCGTGACGAAGGGCACCGAGATCCCGGGCGTCGCCCGCCTGGGGCGGGACCGTTCACGGTGACCGCCGTCGGCGCCGACGGCGTGGACCTGACCTCGGTCGACGCTACGGGATTCACCTCCGCCCTGCTCGGGCAGCGCCCCGAGCAGGGCGGGCCCTCCACCGTCAACGGCCTGTCGATCAGGGTTCTCGCCATCGCAGGGCGCACCGCACAGCTCCACCTCTTCCCCGCGAAGCAGTAGGCCCGATCCCGGCCGACCCGGCCAAGGGCGAGCCGGACCACGAGCACTCCTTGCACACCGTCGCGTCAGGGGTGGGCCGGGGGAGGCTGGAGGCGGATGGTCGGCTGGTCCTCGCCGCGCAGGTGGGCGAGCCGGCGGACCAGTTGCTCCTGTTCCGCGTCGAGGGCGGTCGGGGTCGGGACCTCGACGTGCACGACGATGTCGCCGCGGCCGGGGCCGCGAAGGTGGGGGATGCCGTGCTGGGAGAGGACGAGGGACCGGCCGGAATGCGTGCCGGGCGGCAGGTCGATCTCTGCCGGGCCGTCCATGGTCTCCAGGGCGAACCTCGTGCCGAGTACGGCGGCGGTCATGGGGACGACGACCGTGCAGTGCAGGTCGTCGCCGCGGCGCCGAAAGACCGGGTGCGCCTTCTCGCGGATCTCCACGTACAGATCGCCGGCCCGACCGCCGCCGGAACCGGCCTCGCCCTCGCCGGACAGGAGGATCCGGGTGCCGTCGTCGACTCCGGCGGGGATTTTGAGGGCCAGCGTCCGCCGTAGCGGGACCCGGCCCTCGCCGCCGCACTCGTGGCACGGGGTGGACATGGCGGAACCGGGCCCGCCGCCCACGCCGTGGCAGGCGCCGCAGACCGCGGCGGTGTCCACGACCACCTCCTTGACGCAGCCGGAGGCGATCTCGTCGAGGCCGAGGTCGAGCCGGGCCGTCGTGTCCTGGCCGGTGCGGGTGCGCGCGCCCGTGCCGGACTGCGGGGACCGCGGGGGCTGCCCGGGGAAGGCGTTCATGCTCTCGCCTCCGAAACGTGGAGAGGTGCAGGGGTGGAGAGGTGGTCAGCGAGGGTTGTTCCATGCCTGGTCGGTGGCGCGGAGGCGGGTGAGCAGCTCCTGGCCTGACGGGCTGTCCGCGTCGAAGGGGTGGAAGCCCTGCTGCTCGGCGGGGACCTCGGGCCCCCACAGCCGGGCGCCGTGGCAGTGGAAGCAGAAGGCGATCTCGAACAGGCGAGCCGTGGCGGTGCGGGCGCGGATGCCCCAGCCCGGGTTGAAGCAGCGGCGCATGTCGTCGCCGGGCAGGTCCGCGATCAGCGCGAGAAGCCGCCGGACCTGGTCCGCCGCGCTGACCTCGACCTCCTCGCCGGCCAGGTCGTCCGTGTACGGGTTGCGCATGGCCGAGGTGATACGGACGACGTCCATCCGCTCCGCTCTGGCACCGGCGGCGGGAAGCAGCATGGGCAACAGCATCACTGATCGCCCAAGGGCGCGCCAGAGCTCCGGACCGGCGCCGGGCCCCGGCCGCGGGTGAACCAGCCGACCGCGCCGGTGAGTGTGAACAGCAGGCAGGCCACGAGCATGCACCACAGGCCGAAGTCGGCGTGGACCGCGTACGTGAGGTCGCGCCGGCCCGGGTCGGGGCCGCCGATGGCGATGGCCGTGTGGTGGGTGGGTACGGCCGCGCGGCAGACGCCGACCACTGCGAGGGCGGCCAGGCCGATCAGGGCGCCGGGCCCCGCGCCCTCCCCGGGGTCCGGGTCGGGCGGTGCGGTGCGACCGCGCCGCCAGTCGTCCGTTGCCGGCACCCGCCACCAGCCCCGCAGCGCCCCGAACCAGCGCGCGCCCTCCATCAGCATGAAGACCGGGCCGAGCACGCCCAGCCATTCCAGCGAGAAGGCGCCGTAACTGCTGCCGCTGCTGTCCAGCGGGGCCGCGTCCGGCGGGACCGTACTGAACCAGTGCGTGAACAGGCCCAGGAACGCGGCCACCGCACCCGCGACGAAGCCCCACGCCCACCAGGGCGTACGGCGGCTCACCGCGCGCCCCGGCCGGCGCCGCCCGGCGAGGCCGTGCCCTCGCGCGTACCGCTGCCCTCGACGACGTGCCCCTGCTTCGGCGGCACGAGCCGCACGGTTCTCCCCATGCCGCACAAGCTACGGGCCCGGCGGCGGCCGTCGGCCCGCTGTCGCGCACTGGTACCGCAGTCGTTACGAATGGCGGACCGATCCCCGTACGACCGCGGAAAGGCCTCACCACAGGGCTTTGGGGAGAGGCTTCCTCACCCGCTACGACACGACACCCGAGAGCTACCTGCCGGACTCCAGCGCAAGCGCCCAGGGCCCGCGCAGCTCATGGCGCCAGTCGCCCGAGGCGATGTCGGCGATGATGCGGCGCCAGCCGCTGGTGCGGTGACCGCCAGTGGGGGCGTTGCCGTCGAGACCCGGGCCCGGCTCGGGTTCTCCGCCGTGCCCGGGTCGACGGACGACTCCCGTATGCGACGGATCACCCTCATTTCCGGCCCGTGCGGAACTCTGTCTTTGACAGCAATCTTCTGGAAGGCGGCCTCATGACGACCCTGCCCGACTTGCTCGAAGCCCACGTCGGTGCCGGTACGCTGCCGGGAGCGGTTGGCCTGGTGACCCGGGGTGACCAGGTCGAGGTGGCCGCCGTCGGCGCGCAGGACACCGGAGACGGCGCCCCGATGGCGAGGGACTCCATCTTCCGGGTCGCCTCGATCACCAAGTCCGTCACCGCCGCCGCACTGCTGATCCTCGTGGAGGAGGGCAGGATCGCATTGGACGACCCGGTCGGGATGTGGCTGCCGGAGGTGGGGAAGCCGGTGGTCGTACGCACGCCGGTGAGCCAGGTGGACGCCGTGGTGCCGGCCGACCGGCCCATCACCGTATTCGACGTGCCGGCCTCCCAGGCCGGGTACGGATTCGCTTCCGACTTCACACTGCCGGCGGTGCAGGAGTTGTTCACGGTGCAAAGGGACGGCCGGCTGCCGAGCAATCTTCCGCCGGCCGACGAGTGGATGGCGGCGCTCGGCCGCATCCCGCTGCTGTACCAACCGGGCGCTGCCTGGCTGTACGACACCTGCTCCGTCCTGCGGGGGGTACTGATTTCGCGGGTCACCGGACTGCCGCTGCCGCAGTTCCTGGCGGAGCGGATCTTCGGGCCGCTGGGCATGGTCGACACCGGGTTCGAGGTGCCGGCCGCCAAGCGGGGCCGGTTCACCAGCTTCTACAGGCCATGCGACGACGGCAGCCTGGAGCTCGCCGACGGCCCGGACGGCGAGTGGAGCAGCCTGCCCGCGCTACCGCTCGGCAATGGCGGGCCGGCCTCGACCGCCGACGACTGGCTGGCCTTCTGCCGGATGTTGCTGGCCGGCGGGGTGGCGGCCGACGGCCGACGGGTGCTGTCGGCCGGCTCCGTGGCGCATCGGCGAAGTGGTCCGCGGTCTGCCGCCACGGTTCCGCGCCCGCTCCTCCCGTGCCGCGCTAACGGGCTGCCCCGCGATTGATCGGGGCAACCGGCAAGACGTCGCGGAAGAGCGGTCAGGCACACGAGGTGACCGTCCGAATCCGCTTGTCCGCCCTTCCGAGTCCGCCCTACCGTGCCGTGGTGGATCTCTTCTCACTCTCTTGGACAGCACTGCGCACAGCGGTCGCCGAACTACCGGACGAGGACTTCGAGCGGCCGTCCGGCTGCACCGGCTGGCTTGTGCGGGACCTGGTCTGCCACCTGGCCATCGACGCCCAGGACGTCCTGATCACGCTGGTCACGCCCACCGAAACCGAACCGACCGCGGACGCGGTCACCTACTGGAACCTCCTGGACGAGCAACCGACCGGCGAGGACCCCCTCGATGCGCTGATCCCCCGGCTGGCCGCCGCATACGGCCGGCCGCGGTGGCTCAAGTTCCACCTCGACGACCTGGGTTCCGCCGCGAGCCGAGCCGCCGAACTCGCCGATCCCGCCCTGCGCGTCAGTACCCGGGACAAGGTGCTGACCGTCGGCGACTACCTAGCCGCGTACGTACTCGAATGGACCTTGCACCACCTCGACCTGATCGCACACCTGCCCTTGGCTGCCGAGCCGCCCGCCGAGACCCTCCTTTCGGCTCGCACGCTGCTGGAGAAGATCGCCGAGACCCCGTTTCCGGCCTGGTTCTCCGACAAGGACGCGTTGCTGATCGGCACCGGACGTCGCCCGCCGACCGACGTTGAAAAGGCTGCTCTGCACGATCTCTCCGCAAACCTCCCGCTCATCCTCGGCTAACGACGTTGTCGGCAGTTGAGGATCGGGAGCGTGGCCGTGACGTGGAGAGGACCGCGCGGTCTGGTTCTTCACGCGTGATCCAGAACAGTTGGGCCGGTGCGGCCTTGTCACTGGCTCGGACGGCCCGCCGACACGCTCCTGATGGACGCCTTGTCCGAGGACTTCCCCGGCCCCTGCCGTATCCCTGCGATGACCCGGCAGCGACCGCGCATCACCGATACCCCCCGCAGCCGGGCAGGTCGGAGCCTTTTCGGCACGGAGCGGGATGCGTTCGTAGCGGCCGCGGCGAGGCTGGTTGTCGTGTGAATGTCGGGTAGGGGAGGCTGGGAAGGGAGCGGGCTGTTTCCTTGTCGTTCCGGCGGGGACGGGTGTGCCCGCTGCGCTGGTGGTATCTCTTCGGGCCCGGGGGCCCGAGGTCTCCGGCGGCAGATGACGCCGAGGGGCAGGCGCGGTTCCTGCCGAGGGGACGCTCATGGAAAGGGACCACAGGTCTGGTGCCCACACCGGGTCGTCCGGGCCGTCCGGGGGCGTGTTCGAGGCCGTGCTCGCGTCGTTGTTGCGGGCCAGTCACCAAGCGACGTTCGAGCAGCTGCCCGGCTTGCTGGTGGACGCGGCGGTACGGTCGGGGTTCGGCGGGGCGCGGCTGTTCGTGGTGGATCTGCAGCAGGACGTGTTGCGGGAAGTCACCGGAGGTGGCTTGAACGCCGGCGAGGGCGGGCGGGAGCTGGGGATCGACGCAACGCTGGCGGGCCGGGCCTACCAGAGCGCGCAGCTGCTGCCCAGCGGCGACGGTATGCAGGTGTGGGTGCCGGTGATGGACGGTACCGAGCGCCTGGGTGTGCTGTGCCTGCAGCAGGCCCGGCAGGCCGGCGAGGGTGAGGCCCCAGTGGGCGAGGAGCGGGCGGCGGCCGGGTGGGCGCTGGCGTCGATGGCGGGGCTGCTGCTGGTGTCCAAACGCGCCAACAGCGACTCCTACGCCCGGTTGACCCGTACCCGGCCGATGCGGGTCTCAGCGGAGATGCAGTGGACGCTGATGCCCCCGATGACGTTCGCCAACGAGCAGGTCACGATCAGCGCGGCGATGGAGCCGGCCTACCGGGTCGCCGGCGACGGCTTCGACTACGCGGTGGCGGGGAACACCGCGCACCTGGCGATCTTCGACGCCATGGGCCACGACACCTCATCCGGCCTGACCGCGAGTTTGGCCATGGCCACCAACCGTAACCAGCGCCGCCAGGGAGCCGGCGTCGCCGACGCCAGCCATGCGATCGAGGCAGCGCTCACCGAGCAGTTCGGCCATGCCCGCTTTGCCAGCGGCATCCTGGCCGATCTCGATCTGACCACGGGCGGGTTGACATGGGTCAACCGCGGCCACCTGCTGCCGATCATCATCCGCGCAGAGCGCTGGGCGAGCACCGCGCGCTGCCCGCCGGCCGGCCCGATGGGCACCGGCCTGGACCTGCCGGTGATGGTGTGCCGCGACCAGTTGGAGCCCGGTGACCGTCTCCTGCTCTACACCGACGGCATCACCGAAGCCCGCGACCGTGACGGACAGCAGTTCGGCGTCGAACGCTTCACCGACTTCGTCATCCGCCACCACGCCGCCGGTCTGCCCGTCGCCGAGATGCTGCGCCGGCTCGTCCACGCCTTGCTGGACTATCACCAAGGACGGCTCGAAGACGACGCCACCGTCTTGTTCTGCCAGTGGAACGGCCCTGCCTAGGACGCCGCGGGGCCGGCCCCGCGGCGGCGGACGAAACGGCAGGTGTGCGGCACGGCTGGAGGCGTTCTACCTCCACGACGACGTCCAGGCCGTGGTGGAGACCCTGACTGCGGAGATCAACGTGACGCGGCCGCGCGAGGTGGCCGACCACGCGAAGGCGTTCGCCGGACTGGCGCAGGCGGCCGTGTACGGGGACGCCGCCCGCGCCCTGACCCGGGCGGCGATCGACGCCCTGGAGTGAACTTCCGCAATTGCCCGCAATCTCCTTGAGGCGCGGCCTGGGGCATCCCCAACGTCGAACCACGCCGACGACATCCCACACCGAAGGCGGAACCTCATGGCCACGCCCACGACCGCTCCCGCATCAGCCTGCGAGCCGGATCCTCACGGCCCGCAGGCACGGCGCTACGGCGTTCCTTCACCGGCCCTGCTGGCCCTCGCCGACCGGGGCCTGGCCCGCTTCTTCCTGAAGGCAGAAGTTGCCGACCCCGACCCCGAACCCGCTCGTGCCCCCGCAGTGGCCGGCGGCGGCTCTGCCGGGCAC
The DNA here is from genome assembly GCF_020400825.1 of Streptomyces sp. HPF1205. Lineage (GTDB taxonomy): Bacteria > Actinomycetota > Actinomycetes > Streptomycetales > Streptomycetaceae > Actinacidiphila. The sequence goes on along the minus strand of NZ_JAINVH010000036.1, from coordinate 30,183 downwards.
CGCGACGACCTGGAACAGCAGCGGTGACCGGCACCGCTGCCAACGACCCGTCGGGGCTGATCGAGGCCGGCCTGCCGTTCTGGCGTGGACGGCTCCGGACCTCGCGCCCCGGGACTACCAGCAGATCGCCCTGCAGTTGACCGGCCATGCCCGCACGGTGGCCATCCTGGGGAGAGCGAATGTCTCCTGGCCGCCCCGGTGGAGGCCACCGCGGGCTGTATGAAGGACCGGGCGCTGTACGAAAGACTCGGCCTCCTCACCACAGCACCGCCCGGCACGCGGCCATTTCCCACCCTTGCTCGATAACAGTCCAGCCTTTTCTCGATATGATTTCGGGATTTAGTGATGTCGTCGGCACCGGCCCGCACACCGCAAGCGGGACCCGCCGGAGCGCTGACTTCCCCTCCGTCTCCGCGCGCGCACCCAGCCCCCTTTTGTTGCGGGGGCTGGGTGCGCGCGCGGAGAACGTCGGGGAACATGGCGCGGAATTGCTGCGTCGGCCCTCCCGGGACGGTCGGGCCGGGCAAAAGTGCCGCGCTTCGAGAAGCGCTGGTCCGCCTTCGAAGGAGCGACCCGAATCGCCCCGGCAGGGCCGCTGTACGCCCGTGTCCTGCCCCGCTCAGCCGGTGATGGCCGCGATCAGGACGATGCACATGACCGCCGCCGCCGAGGCAAGGACGAACAGCACGATGGCCATCGGCCAGCCCGGCTCATGGCCCAGGAACTCGCAGTTCTTGGGGTTTTTGGGGTCGTAGAGGATCACCGGCTTGTCCGCTCTGACGAGTCCGCCCCGGCCGTCGCCTCGGTAGCACGTGAAGGCGCCTTGATCCGGAACATGGAATTCCGCCCATACGCCGGAAAACCGGGTCACCGGGGCGGTGCACCCTCTCGTCCGCAGAGCGATGATCCGCCTGCTCTGCCGGAAGCCGAAGGCCACGGCAACGCCGAAGACCAGTAAGCCCGCGACGCAAGCTTGGATCTTGCCAGGGCTTGCCGCGGCCGTAGTCAGCATGTCACGGCGATACCCGCCCCGGCGCGCCGTCAAGCGTGCCGGCCACCGCGGCGATGCGGCTGTGCAGGTACGCGTGATCGACTCCAGGTTCGTCAACGGGCCGCACCACAGAGCGGTAGCAAGTTCCGGGATCGCGTAGATCGTTCCTGCTCAGCGGGGGTTGCTGCGGCAGCAGCACAGGCACGAGACCGGTGATCATCAGAGTGTCCGCGCGCCGGCTGATCACATCGAGGGTCGGTGCCTGCCGCTCCATCTTCCCTGGTCCCTGTCGTCCTGGCGAAACTGGGCCCCCTTCGTCAGCACGAAAGGCAGCGGGTCCGTGGGAGCCGGCGGATTGCGGGGGTGGGGGTTCCGGTCGCATCGCTGCCCCCGCGGCGGCGATGTGGTTGCGGGGTTCGCCCATCATTGCAGCCTCCCAGGCACCTCGGTTCGGTCTGCCCGGGCTCACCGTCCGCGGTCTCGCCTCGCCGAACCGCGGAGCGACGGAAATCAGTGTCCGGCGGCTCACACTGGAGCCGGGCACGCCCGGCGTGCCCCACTCCCTGACCCGTGAAGAGGTGTTCGTCGCCACCTCGGGCCGCGCCACCGCGACCGTGAACGGCGAGAGGCATCCCCTGACCAAGGGGGACGCTCTCCTCGTTCCCGCCGGAACAATGTTCTCCCTGGCCAACGACGCCGAAGAGCCCTTCGAGGCCGTTGTGGCCTTCCCCGTCAGAGGCCAGGCCGTGACGGACGAAGGCACCTTCACCCCGCCGTGGGCGCAGTAGCACCCATCACGGACGGCAAGGAGACCACCTGAGAGCCGTCGAAGCGGCGGAACCTCAAAGGCGCCAGGAACGGATCCGGTCGGCGGCGCCGAACACGTTGTCCTTGCCGCCGATCACTTCCTTGCACAGTTCGACGAGCTCGCCGTAGGGGCGTCCAGGCCCTCACCGCTGCGTGCATGTAAGCGATGGTGACGGCGCACGCGAAGCGGACGTTCAGGGAAGGCAGCGGCCGCAGCAGGGTGTGCAGCAGCGCGGCCGCGCGCCAGGAAGGGTCCGGGTCGACGCCGAGGGGGGCGGGTCGACACGATGCCGTGCCACGGCCGCCACGAGCGCCGAGAAGTCGCTGATGTGCGGCTGGTCGGGGAGAGCTGCTTCGTGCTGCTGCCTTGCGCCAGCGCAGTACCGACCGGACGCCGACCCGCAGGTCATGCGCGACGACCGTGCTCTCCTCGCCCTGGGCGAACCGCTCGGCCGCCTCCAACCTCAACATCTCGCGGATGACCCGCCGCTCGTCGGTCAGCCTGCCACCTTGCGCATACCTCATGAAGTCGGCATACCGCAGGGATCAAGAACCGTCAGCCCCTCCCGACACCACCCTTTGAAGATCGGTAACGGAAGTTCCACCAGTTCGGCGCCGCCGATGCGCATCCGCCCTCCGGCTTCCGGGCCGCCCATCGTCGCAGCGACGTCGATGCCGTCCATGCTCGCTTCGTCCACCGGCGCAGCCATGGTGAACGCCAGACGCAGTCGCCCGTCGATGGCGGTGCCGACGGTTTCGGCTGGTCTACCTCCTTGACTGTCGGCGACCGCGGCGGTCGTTGGATGAGGCAGCTCAGGGCCGTCGAGGCTTGAGCGGCGTGAGTTGGGGAGATCGGCCGTCGGGCCCGAGGCGGGCTGTCGGTGAGGCACGGCCGGCCCGGGGGAGATCGGTGGGGAAGGGTGCCGGCGGCTGTCCCGGAGATGAGCGGGTACGGCAAATTCCCGGGCGCCACTTGGGCGACTTTCCTGCGGGGCGGCGGCGTGACTGCCTCGATTCCCAGAACTGATGAACCCGCCGGGACGGACAAGGACTACTATGCTCCCCTTCTGGTTCGGGACGCTGGTAGGCCTCACGCCGTGGATCTCGATCGCGTACAACATCGTCGCTGCCCAGACCGTCCCAGGCTTCGTGTACGGGATCGTTCTCGTCCAGGCCGTCCTCTTCTTCAGCTTCGGTCTCAACCAATGGCTCCAGTACCACGAAGTCGGCCGGTGGTCCGACTACGCATACGGCGAAAAGGCATACCTGGTCCTCAGCCTCGTGGCGAAGTCACTCCTGGCGTGGCAGGTCTTCGCCGGCTCGCTGGCTAACTGAACTCCCTTCAACCTCCGCTTTGGCGGCGCAGTTGACGCATCGGCAGTCGGTGCACACGCGACCCGATCCGACAAGTCGTGGGACGCGATCAGCACCTGACCCGGCACAATGCCCTCCTTTTCGGCATTGGCGACTCGTCCCCGTCCCTACGGCGGGTGTAGCGGTCCGGGAGGTGCCCCAGCGGCTACGCGGTGGAGATCGAGCCGATGCGCGGCGTGGCGCTCGTCGCCACCGGCCGCGGCGAGTTTGTCCCTGTTGCCTCGCGTGTGCCGGGTGTCGGACGTAGATCCAAACCTCCAGACGCCGAAATCGGTAATGCACTGAATTGTTCCCTTACTGGATGAATAATTGCTTGTATCAGAGTTTGACTTGATATGCACGGCGCACTGTACGTGGGGCACGAGCACCTCTTGAATACTCTGTGCGCCCTGTCGGTTCCCGAGGGTGACAGAAATGATGGATGCACCGCACATGAGCCAGGTGATCCGCGGTCCCCTGTCCCTCGGCCGGGTGGGCTTGCGGAGAAGGAGGTCAGGGTGTTGCTTCTCATCTCGCCGGACGGTGTCGAGGAGGCTCTCGATTGTGCGAAGGCGGCGGAGCATCTCGACATCGTCGACGTCAAGAAGCCTGATGAGGGCTCTCTCGGCGCGAACTTTCCCTGGGTCATCAGGGAGATCCGCGACGCGGTCCCGGCGGACAAGCCGGTGTCCGCGACCGTGGGGGACGTCCCGTACAAGCCCGGCACGGTGGCCCAGGCCGCGCTCGGCGCGGTCGTGTCGGGGGCCACGTACATCAAGGTCGGCCTTTATGGATGCACGACGCCCGATCAGGGCATCGAGGTCATGCGCGCGGTCGTCCGGGCGGTGAAGGACCACCGCCCGGACGCGCTCGTCGTTGCCTCCGGCTATGCCGACGCGCACCGGATCGGCTGCGTCAATCCGCTCGCCGTGCCCGACATCGCCGCCCGCTCCGGCGCCGACGCGGCCATGCTCGACACCGCCGTCAAGGACGGGACGCGGTTGTTCGACCACGTTTCGCCCGACGCCTGTGCCGAGTTCGTCCGGCTGGCCCACGCCTCCGGTCTGCTCGCGGCCCTGGCGGGCAGCGTCACGCAAGCCGACCTCGGGCCGCTGACCCGCATCGGTACGGACATCGTGGGCGTGCGGGGAGCGGTCTGTGAGGGCGGTGACCGCAATACCGGAAGGATCCAGCCGCATCTGGTGGCCGCCTTCCGGGCGGAGATGGACCGGCACGCCCGGGAGCAGACCGTCGGCGTCCCCTCCGCGCACTGACCACCGACATGCCGACCTCTGAGGCCGATCGTGTCCCCGGATACCGGGCCGTACCTTTCGCCGTCATCGACCCGGCCACCGGGGAAGCTTTCGACGAGGCGCCCGATCAGCAGCCGGACGAGTTGGACGCCGTGGTAGACCGGGCCCACCGGGCCTGGCACGGTTGGCGGACCGACCCCGTCGCACGCACCACCGCGTTGCGCGCGGCGGCCGACGCAGTGGAGGCGGCCGGTGATGACCTTGCCCGGTTGCTCACCCGGGAACAGGGCAAGCCCCTGACCGAGTCGTACGCCGAGGTCGCCCGTACGGCGGCCCGCCTGCGCTACTTCGCGGACCTGGCTCCCAGAACCCGCCGGATCGCCGACGGCCGGCCCGTGGACAGCGAGATCCGCTGGCGACCCCTCGGGCCCGTCGCCGCCATCGTGCCGTGGAACTTCCCCCTCCAACTCGCGGCGGCGAAATTCGCGCCCGCGCTCGCGGCGGGCAACACCATGGTCCTCAAGCCGTCCCCGTACACCCCCCTCGCCACGCGACTGCTCGGTTCCGTCCTTGCCACCGTCCTGCCCGAAAACGTCCTGACCGTCGTCACCGGCCGCGAGCCCCTCGGCGCCCGCCTCGCCTCCCACCCGGGCATCCGCCACGTCACCTTCACCGGTTCGGCGCCGACCGGGCGGGCTGTTGCCGCGGCGGCCGCGGCCTCGCTGGCCCGGGTGACCCTGGAACTGGGTGGCAACGACGCCGCCGTACTGCTGGACGACGTGGAGGTGGACGGGATCGCCGACCGCCTGTTCTGGGCGGCGTTCCGCAACTGCGGACAGGTCTGCATGGCGGTCAAACGCGTCTACGCCCCGGCCGGGCTCCACGCCGAGGTCGTGGAAGCCCTCGCCCAGCGTGCGAAGGCCGTCGCCGTCGGGGCGGGCCTCGACCCGCACACCCGGCTGGGCCCGGTCAACAACGCCCCGCAGCTGGCACGGGTCGAGCAGGTCACGAAGCAGGCCCTGGCGGCCGGCGCCCGGGCAGCGTCCGGCGGCCGGCGGCTGGACGGTCCGGGCTACTTCTTCGCCCCCACGATCCTCACCGATGTCCCGCCCGACAGCCCGGTGGTGACCGAGGAGCAGTTCGGACCGGTCCTGCCCGTGCTGCCGTACCGGAGCCTCGACGAGGCCGTCGACGCGGCCAACGGCACCGGATTCGGACTGGGCGGCTCCGTATGGGGCACCGACCTCGACCGGGCCGAGGCGGTGGCCGACCGGCTCGAATGCGGCACGGCCTGGATCAACCACCACGCCGAACTGTCCCTCGCCCAGCCCTTCGCCGGCGTCAAGAACAGCGGTGTCGGCGTCGCGGGCGGACCGTGGGGGCTGTACGGCAACCTCCGGCCGTTCGTCGTCCACCGCCCGCAGGAGGAACGACGATGAGGTTCCGGGCAGCCGTACTGCGCTCGTACGAGGAGCCGTTCACCGTCGAGGAGGTGGTCCTGCGGACAGAGCCCGCCGTCGGCGAGATCCTGGTCGAGATCGCGGGCACCGGAATGTGCCGGACCGATCTCGCGGTCAGGCGATCCGCCGGCCGCAGCCCCCTGCCGGCCGTCCTCGGCCATGAGGGCGCCGGGGTCGTGGTGCGGACGGGCGGCGGCCCGGACACCGCTGTCGGCGTCGGTGACCACGTCGTGCTGAGCTTCGACTCCTGCGGGCACTGCCGCAACTGCCGCGGCGCGGCCCCCGCCTACTGCGACTCCTTCGCCTCCCTCAACCTCTTCGGAGGGCGTAAGGAGGAACCGGCGCGCCTGACCGACGCGGCCGGCGGAGCGCTGGCACCCCGGTGGTTCGGGCAGTCCTCGTTCGCCGAGTACGCCCTCGTCCCTGCCCGCAACGCCGTGCGGGTCGACCCGTCCCTACCGCTCGAACTGCTCGGGCCCCTCGGCTGCGGTGCCCTCACCGGAGCCGGAGCCGTGCTGAACACCTTCGGCGCGGCCCCCGGTGACACCCTGGTGGTCCTCGGGGCGGGAGCGGTGGGCCTGACCGCGGTGATGGCGGCCACCGCCGCGGGCGTCGTCACCGTGGCCGTCGACCGGCATCCCGAACGGCTCGCCACGGCCGAGCGGTTCGGCGCGACCCCCCTGCCCGCCTCCCCACCCGACCTGCCCGGACGTATCCGGCGACTGACCGGCGGCGGCGCCCAGTACGCGCTGGACACCACGGCCTCGCCCCAGCTCATCAACAAGGCGCTCCAAGCCCTGCGCCCCACCGGCAGCCTCGGCCTGGTGGCACGACTCCACACCCCGCTGCCGCTCGAACCGGGCACGCTCGACCGGGGCCGCAGCATCCGCCACATCTGCGAAGGGGACGCCGTACCCGCAGTGCTGATACCCCGGCTGATCCAGCTGTGGCAGGCCGGACGCTTCCCCTTCGACCAGCTGATCCGCACCTACCCGCTGGCCGCCGTCAACGAGGCCGAACGCGACTGCGACGCGGGCCGCGTGGTCAAACCCGTCCTGCTGCCGAGGAGAACCGGCCGATGAGCGGCGCACGCGGCATCGAGGACTCCCCCCATCCGACGCGCGAGCATCAGGCATCCCCCTTACCCCGACGGAGGAAGCATGGCAGGCACGAGGCCCCAGCACACAGATGCGGAAGGCGTGGACGCAGGTGTGGGACTGACCGCCCTCCTGGTCGCCGCGGCCCGGGCTGTCGAGACCCACCGCCACGACAGCCTGGCCCAGGACGTCTACGCGGAACACTTCGTGCGCGCGTCCCCTGCCTGCGCGCGCTGGCCGGTGCGCATCGAGCACGTTCCGGACGGGGACGACAACCCGCTGTGGGGGCGGTTCGCCCGCTACTTCGGCCTGCGGACGAGGGTGCTCGACGACTTCCTCCTCCGGTCGGTCGACGACGGCGCCCGCCAAGTCGTCCTGCTGGGAGCGGGGCTGGACACCCGCGCCTACCGGCTCGATCTGCCGTCCGACTGCGTTGTCTTCGAGATCGACAGGGCGGGCGTGCTGGCCTTCAAGCAACGGGTGCTCACGGGCCTGCCGGCCGACCCGAAGGTCAAGCGCGTCCCCGTACCGGCCGACCTGCGCGGCGACTGGGCCGGCGCGCTGACCGCCACCGGCTTCGACCCGGCCGCCCCGAGCGTCTGGCTGGCCGAGGGACTCCTCTTCTACCTGCCGGGCCCCGCGGAGACGCACCTCATCGACACGATCGACAGGCTCACCACCCCAGGCAGCGCTCTGGCCTTCGAGGCCAAGCTGGAAAAGGACCTGCAGGCGTACCGCGACAGCCCGACCTACACGGCGACACGCGAGCAGATCGGCATCGACCTGCTCCACCTCTTCGACAAGGGGCCACGACCCGACTCCGCGGGCGACCTGACGGCCAAGGGCTGGGCCACCACGATGCACACCCCCTTCGAATTCACCCGCCGGCACGGGCGCGGCCCCCTCCCCGAACCCAACGACGCGCTGGAGGGAAACCGGTGGGTGTTCGCACGCAAGCCCTCGCCATGACGCCCGCGACGCTCACGACGACGTCCGGACGGGGGGGCTGCGACGGAGGGCGGCGGGGTGGCAGCCGGTGAGCCTTGATGACCAGTCGGCCGCGTTTTGACGCCGACCTGGTGACGGTCCGGTCACCGGTGTGCCCGGCTGCCGGTGAGGACTTCCCCTGAGGACTTCCCCGCCTCGTGGCGAGTTGCGGATCGCCGGTTCTTCGAGCCCGGCGTCGCTCGGCGGCGGCCTCCACGGCCGGCCACCGCCTCATCCAGCGCGGCTGAGCTTGGGGCGCTGCCGGGGCGGGGCCCCGCACACACCGACGAGAGCAGCGGGCGAAGTACCACCGGTCGGGCGGAAGACGCCAATCCGGAAGGCAGTGCCCGGGGCCGTACGTCCTTGGCGGAACCTATGTGAGAGGAGCGCCATGAAGCGAAAGAAACCCGCTACGCGGGTGGAGCGGCAGCAGTCCCCGCAGCAGAGGCAGCGAGTGGCGCTGCAGCGGACGTTGACGAGTCTGTACCTCACCCACCAGACGGAGTTACCCCTCCGGGCCGAGGTCCGGTTGGCTCCTCGGCTCGAAGTGAACTCCGACAACATCGTGACGCGGCCGGACATCAGCCGGCTTCAGCGCACCCCGTCGCCGTTCCGTGGCCGACGGCCGTGTGCGCTCCTTGGCGGAGCGGGCACGCCAGTTCCTACCTTCGCGGCCGCCCCTCCTCCGGCACCGGCGGGGCCGCGCCCCCGGCGGCCAGATAGGCGCGCCAGCCGCCGAAACCGGTGATGTCGCGGGTTCCTTCAAGGGCCTCGGGTTCGCACAGGAAGCCCGTGGCGGTGGTGCCGTCGGCCAGTTCGACGCGGCCCAGGGTCATCGGGCGGGGCAGGGCGGCGGTGAGGATGCCCAGTGCCCGGTCCGGCAGCTCCCACACCTCCGCCTCCACCGCCGCGCCGCCCTCGCGTACCCGGACCAGGCCGGGCTTGGGCGGCACGGTGTCCAGGACGTGCAGGCGGTACGCGGGGGCGGTGCGGGTGGTGACCTGCAGCCGGGCGCCGAGCGACAGCAGTTCGCAGTTGAGCGGCTGCCCGCTGAGGTGCGCCCCCACCACGGCCAGCCGCCGCGGCCCTTCGAGCAGGGCGGCGATCTCCGTGAGTCGCTCGTCGGTGCGGGCAGGGCCGAGCAGCATCACGCCGAAGCCGGCCGGGCCGCCGGCGCCCGGGACCGCCACGGCGCACATGTCCAGTAGGTTGGTGGAATTGGTGAACCGGCCCAGCCGGGAGTTGGCGCCGACGGGGTCGGCGGCGACCTCGGCCGGCGTCGGGTGACCGGGCGTGGTCGGCAGGAGCAGGGCGTCGCAGTCCCCGAGCTCGGCCTCTGTACGGGCGCGCAGCCGTGCGAGCCGCTCCCGGTCGGCGAACAGGCGGTACGCGGGCACGTCCCGGCCCGCCGTGATGATCGCCGCGACCGTCGGATCGAGGTCGGGCGCCCCGCTGTGGCCGTCGACGAAGGCACCGACCGCCGTGTAGCGCTCGGCCACGAACGCCCCCTCGTACAGCAGCGCCGCGGCCTCGACGAAGGGGCCCAGGTCGATGGTGCGCAGCGCCACACCGTGTCCGGCCAGCCGGTCCGCCGCCGCCCGGTACGCCCGCGCCCATCCCGGGTCGAGGTCGCCGAGCCGGTCGGGCACCGCCACGGCCACGCGCCACGGGCCGGGTGGGCGCGGGGGCGGCACGGGCGCGGCCAGCAGCGCGAACGCCTGCCGCGCCTCGGGCAGCGTACGTGCGAACAGGCTCACGCAGTCCAGGCTCGCGCAGGCCGGCACCACCCCGCGGGTCGGCAGCAGGCCCCGGGTCGGCTTGAGCCCGACGATCCCGTTGAACGCGGCGGGCACGCGGCCCGAACCGGCCGTGTCGGTGCCCAGCGCCAGGTCCACCCAGCCCCGGGCGACCGCCACCGCGGAGCCGGAACTCGAGCCGCCGCTGACCCGCCGCCCGTCCAGCATGCTGCGCGGGGCCCCGTAGGGGCTGCGGGTGCCCACCAGCCCGGTCGCGAACTGGTCCATGTTCGTCACGCCCAGCACGATCGCGCCCGCGGCACGCAGCGCGGCCACCACCGGGGCGTCGGCTTCCGGCTGGTAGGCGTACGAGGGGCAGCCCGCCGTCGTGGGCAGGCCGGCGACGTCGATGTTGCCCTTGACCGCGAGGAGCCTGCCCGCCAGCGGCAGGGGTTCGCCCGCGGCGGCCCGCTCGTCGATCCGCCGGGCCTCGGCCGCCACGTCCTCGCGCGGCCGCAGGGCGATCCACACCGTGCGGACGGCCTCCCCTCCGGGGCTGTCGGTGCCCGCCTCCCGGGCCAGCCGGTCGTAGGCCGCGGCCACCCGGGCCTGTGCGCTTGCCATGGGGTGCGGGTCTCCCGTCCCGTCCTCGGCCGCCCGGGCGGCTCCCGTCGGCGCGGTGCTCATCGGCCCGGCTCGATGACGACCATGACCGTGCCCGGGGTGACCTGCGTGCCCGGCGGGGTCAGGACACCGGTGACGCGGCCGCGCGCCGGGGACACGACCGTGGACTCCATCTTCATCGCTTCCAACGTGAGCAGCGGCTGCCCTGCGGCGACCGTGTCGCCGGGGCGGACGGCGACCTGCCAGACGCTCGCCGCGAACTCGGCCTCCACTGCGCAGGCGCCCGGCGGTAGTGCGGCGGCGGCGGGCCCGCCGGGGGGCGGGGGTTCGGCGTCGGCCCGGTCGAACTCGCCGGAGGCGGCCCACGCGGCGCGTTCGGCGGCGAACGCGGCGGACTGGCGGGCGCGGAAGGCCGCGATCGACTCCGCGTTGGCCGCGAGGAAGCGACGGTGCTCCGCGTACGAGAAGCGGCCCTCCTCCACGCGCGGCCGCAGGCGGCCGGCCGCCATGTCGGCCCGCAGGTCCAGGAGTTCCTCGGCGGACACCGGATACCACTTGATGCGGTCGAAGAAGCGCAGCAGCCAGGGGCGGGGAGAAGGACGGCGGGACCACACCTGGACGGTGCGGCCCACGAACTGGTAGCCGCCCGGCCCCTCCATCCCGTAGACGCACAGGTAGGCGCCGCCGATGCCGACCGAGTTCTCCGCGGTCCAGGTCCGCGCCGGGTTGTACTTGGTGGTGACCAGGCGGTGCCGCGGGTCGAGGGGGGTGGCCACGGGAGCGCCGAGATACACGTCGCCCAGGCCCAGGACAAGGTACTCGGCGTCGAAGACGGTGCGGTACACGTCGTGCACCGAGTCGAGGCCGTTGACGCGGCGGATGAACTCGATGTTCCACGGGCACCAGGGCGCGTCGTCGCGTACCCCGGCCATGTAGCGGGCGATGGCCTCGCGGGTGGCCGGGTCGTCCCAGGACAGCGGCAGGTGCACGGTCCTGCTGGGCACGACCAGTTCGTCGGTGGCGGGCAGCAGGTCCTCGGCCTCCTGGACCAGGGACAGCAGCTTCTCCGGCGGCAGCACGTCGGGGTCGACGTGCACCTGCAGGGATCGTATCCCCGGGGTGAGGTCCACCACGCCCGGCAGCCGGCGGGCCGCCAGGTGCTCGGCCAGGGCGTGTACCCGCATGCGAAGGGCGAGGTCGAGCTGCATGGGCCCGTACTCGACGAGGATGTTGTCGTCGCCGCTGCGCCGGTACGTCACGGCCGGGCGGCTCGCGGTCTTGCGGGCGCGGGCGAGGACACCCCCGTCCACCACGGCCGGCCGCCGGCCGGCCCGGGCCCCGCCGTCGGCGGACACGGGCACGAAGCGCACGGTGTCGCCGGGCCGGAACTGGCCGAGCTTCCAGCGCTCGCGGCGCACGACCGTGGCCGGGCAGACGAAACCGCCCAGCGAAGGACCGTCCGGGCCGAGCAGGACCGGCATGTCACCGGTGAAGTCCACGGCGCCGACCGCGTACGGGGTGTCGTGGATGTTGGACGGGTGCAGACCGGCCTCACCGCCGTCGGCGCGGGCCCAGCGCGGCTTGGGGCCGACGAGCCGCACGCCGGTACGGGCCGAGTTGAAGTGGACGCTCCACGAGGCCGCGTAGAAGTCGCGCATGTCCTCCTCGGTGAAGAACTCCGGCGCGGCGTGCGGTCCTTCGACCACCTCGACGGCCCACTCGGTGGCGATCGCCGGTCGCCGGGCGGGCGGGACCGGCGCGCCGGGTTCCGCCGCCCGCTCGCCGCCGTGCAGTACGTCGCCCGCGAGCAGCGCCCGGCCGCCGTGCCCGCCGAACCGGCCCAGGGTGAAGGTGGCGGCACTGCCCAGGTAGGCGGGGACGTCGAGGCCGCCGGCGAGCAGGACGTACGTGCGCAGTCCCGCGTCCCGCGGCGTCCCCACGTCGAGGACCGCCCCGGCCGGCACGGTCAGCGGCTGCCATTGGGGCACCGCCCGCCCGTCCACGGCGACCGGGGCGGGGGCGCCCGTCACGCACACGGTGGTGGGGTGGCTGAAGCGCAGCGCGGGCCCCTGCAGTGTGCACTCCAGACCGGCGGCGCCCTCGTCATTGCCCAGCGCCCGGTTGCCGAGCCGGAACGACAGGTCGTCCATCGGGCCGCACGGCGGGACGCCGACGTGCCACAGGCCGGTACGCCCGGGCCAGTCCTGCACGGTGGTCAGGGTGCCGGGACGGACCACCTCGATCCGGCGGGAGGGGTCGCCGATGCCGTCGAGGGTGGCGGTGTGGTGGGTCGCGGCCAGCAGCGCCGGTTCGGCGACGGCGGCCCGTAGCAGTCCGAGGTTGGTCTCGATGCCGTCGATCCGTGTGGCGGCCAGCGCCTCGCCGAGTCTGGTCAGCGCCTCGGCCCGGTCGACGCCGTGCGCGATCACCTTGGCGAGCAGCGGATCGTAGGCCGTGGTGACCTCGGTGCCGGTCTCCACCCAGGTGTCCACCCGTACGCCGGGCGGGAAGGCGACCCGGGTGAGGACACCGGAGCTCGGGCGGTGTCCGCGGCTGGGGTCCTCCGCGTAGATGCGGGCCTCCACGGCGTGCCCGGCCGGCGTCGCCGGCCCGGCCGCGGGCACGGCCGCACCGGGGCCGGAGGCGGCGCCGGTCCCGGGGAGGGTGCCGGACACAAAGGGGTCCGTCTCGCCGCGGGCCAGCCGCAGCATCCCTTCCACCAGGTCGATGCCGTGGGTCTGCTCGGTCACCGGGTGCTCCACCTGGAGCCGGGTGTTGACCTCCAGGAAGTACGCCTCGCCGCGCGCCGCGTCGTACACGAACTCCACCGTGCCGGCCGAACGGTAGCCGACCGACGCGCACAGGGCCCGTGCGCTGTCCGCCAGGCGGCGCCGTACGGCGCCGGGCAGGGCGGGAGCCGGCGCCTCCTCCACGACCTTCTGGTGGCGGCGCTGGAGCGAGCAGTCGCGGTCGCCGAGGGTCAGCACCCGGCCGCGGCCGTCGCCGAAGACCTGGACCTCGACGTGGCGGGCGCGTTCCACCAGCCGCTCAAGGAACGCGCCGGCCGATGAGAAGCTGGCGGCGGCCACCCGCTCCACCGACGCCCAGGCGCCGGCGAGTTCGGCGGGCGAGTGGCAGGCCCGCATCCCGATGCCGCCACCGCCGCCGGTCGCCTTGAGCATCACCGGATAGCCGAGCGCCTCGGCCGCCTCCAGGGCGGCGGCGGAGTCCGGGAGCAGTCCGGTGCCCGGCAGCAGGGGCACTCCGGCGGCCTCGGCCGCGGCCCGCGCGGTGTGCTTGGCGCCGAACAATTCCAGCTGGTGGGGGGTGGGGCCGACGAAGACCAGGCCCGCGGCCTCGCAGCGGCGGGCGAAGCCGGCGTCCTCGGACAGGAACCCGTAGCCGGGGTGGACCGCGCCCGCGCCCGTCTCGCGGGCCGCCGCGAGCACGGCCTCCACGTCGAGGTAACTGGCCTTGGCGGGCGCGGGTCCCAACCGTACCGCCGCGTCGGCGAGGGCGACGTGCGGGGCGCCGCGGTCGGGATCGGAGAAGACGGCCACCGTGCGCAGCCCCATGGCTTTGGCGGTTCGGATGACGCGGACCGCGATCTCGCCGCGGTTGGCGACCAGCAGCGTGTCGAAGGTCATGCGCCGGCCCTCCCGGCGGGAGTGGCGGCCGTGCCGGCCCGCCCGGTCGGCGCGGTGACCGTCATCCGTACCGGCGTCGGGTCGAAGCCGTTGCAGGGGTTGTTGATCTGAGGGCAGTTGGAGACCAGGACGAGGACGTCGGTCTCGGCACGCAGGGTCACTTCCAGGCCGGGCGCGGAGATGCCGTCCACGATGCCGAGGGTGCCGTCGTCCTCGACGGGGACGTTCATGAACCAGTTGACGTTGCTCACCAGGTCGCGCTTGCCCAGTCCGTAACGGCTGCCCTCGGCGAGGAAATTGTCGGCGCACGCGTGCTGGGACCAGGTGTGGTGGCCGTAGCGCAGGGTGTTGGACTCCTTGGAGCACGCGCCGCCGATCGTGTCGTGCCGGCCGCAGGTGTCGGCGACGACCGTCATCAGCGGGGTGTGCTCGCTCGACAGCAGCACGCTGCCCGTGGTCAGGAAGACACCGCCCTGCGCCTGGACCGTGTCGGGCGCGCTGTAGCGGACGGCGGTGTCGTGGGCGTCGTACACCAGGAAGTCCACCGCCTGGTTGCCGTGCAGGTCGGTGATGGTCAGCAGGGCGCCGGCCGGGACGACCGCCGACCACGGGGCGCGGGCCGGGACGTCGGTGACCACCGGTTGCGTGGTGCCGGCCGCTGGGAGCGGCGGTGCCGCCGGGTCCGCCGCCGGCGCCCCCGCGGCCTGCGGTGTCGTGCTCGTGCTTGTCATGCGGCCCCCCTCGCGGTCAGGTGCTCTGCGGTGTTCTCGAAGGCACGGCGGCCTTCCGGGCTGGCGTTCCACAGCGGGTCGCCCGGTGCCGTGGGCGCGCCCGGCCGGGCCCGGACCTCCAGCGGGCCGCACGTGTAGGCGGGGCGCGGGTCGAGCGGGTGCGGGACGTTCGCCAGCAGGACGGTCAGCGGCTGCTCGGCGCGCAGGGTGACCGCGGTTCCGGGCCCGGCGGAGCCGGTGAACTCCAGCGCCCCGTCGGGGTCCACCCGCACGCCCTGGAAGAACGATAGCGAGGGGGGCAGGTCCCGCGGGCCCAGGCCGTTCTTGGCCGCGGCCAGCTTGAACAGCTCGCGGCCCGCGGGTGAAGGACCGTGCGGCGAGCCGTCCCCGTAGCGCGCGGTGTTGCGCGCCGCGGTGGACGTGCCGCACAAGGTGTCGTGGCGGCCGCTGGTGTCGGCGATCAGGGAGGCCAGGACCTGGCCCTGGTCGGACAGCAGGAGGTGTCCGGCGCCGAGGTACGCCTGCCACTGCACCTTGACGGTGTCGGCGGTGTTCAGCCGCTCCCACGGCCGGCCGGCCGCGAAGAGCAGGAGGTGGGCGCAGGCGTCGCCGGTCGGGTCGGCCAGTCGCAGCTCGGTGCCGCGGGCCAGCGTCTTGTGCGTGTAGCCGCCGCTCGCCACGGTCTCGGCCCAGGTCAGGCCCTCGGGCGGGGGCACCCGAGGCATCGCGTCCGCGCGGGTCCCCTCCTGGGCGCGGGCGTGCTCGCGGGCACCGTCAGCGGTGGCAAGCGGGCGGTTGCGGTTCTGGCGGGTCGCCACGGTGGTGCACCTCCGGCTCGTAAGTCTCGGTCGGCCGCGCGTTCCTGTTTCTGTCGCTCGACAGAAATTAGGGGGACGCGGATTCGGGCCCGTTGCCCGGCAGTTGCGGGGGTGTTACCGGATGCTCACCGCGGGCCGAGGGGCGGTCCTCCCGCCGTCGAGGGTGCCGCGCCCGCGCCTCGGGCGGCGGGGCGCCGGTCCGGGGCCCGGCGCAGCTGTGCGACGATCAGCCGGTGAGCGGGAACGGGAAACGGGTGGGGCGGCCGCGGGCGCAGCCGCGGCCGGACAGCGGGCTGAGCCCCCGCGAGGAACTGCTGGCGGCGGCCGCCGAGTTGTTCACCACCCGCGGATACACCGCGACCACCACCCGGGCGCTGGCCGAGCGGGCGGGAATGCGGCAGGCGTCGATGTACCACTACGTCGGCGGCAAGGAGGACCTGCTTGCCGCACTCCTCGAGGGCACGGTCACCCCCTCCCTGCGGCTGGCCCGGCGGCTCCTGGCCGACACCGCCCGGCCGGCGGAGGTACGGCTGTGGGAACTGTGCCGTTCCGACGCGGAGCTGCTGTGCGCGGGCCCGTACAACCTCGGCGGCCTCTATCTGCTCCCCGAGGTCGCGGCCCCCCGTTTCGCCGCTTTCCACGAGGCGCGCGCCGCCTTGAAGTCCGCGTACGCGTCGCTCCTGTCCGGCACTGCTCCCTGCCGGGCGCTGCCCCCGGCCGGACTCGCGCTGCGCGCCGACCTGCTGTTCGCCCTGATCGAGGGCCTCATCCTGGCCCATCGCGCGCCGGCCCCGGCCGCCGCTCAGCCTTCGGCCGGTGCGTTCGCCGCCGCGGCGGCGGACGCGGCGCTGCGCGTCGCCGGCGTGTGTGAGGACGACCTGCCTGCCCTGCGCGGCGCCTGAGGCCGCGGGCGCCGCCGCGGTCCCGGCCAAGGCCTTGCCACGGGACGTGCCGCCGGCCCTGCCCCTTCTACCCCGCCGCCTCCGGCAGCGCGGCCGCCTCCGCGGACGGCCGCGCCCGGCGCAGCCGGAGCGTCCGCCAGGCGAGGCCGACGGCGAGGCTTCCGGCCACGAACAGTGGCGAGAACCACTGGAAGTACCAGTGGCCGCCGGCGGGGTCGTAGACGGCGGCGCGGGGCCAGGCGAGGTTCACCGCCATGGCCAGGCCGTACACGAGGGCGAGGGCGTTGACGGGCACGCCCCAGCGGCCGAGGGAGAACAGCGGTTTCCCGGACTCGTCGGTTCCCGAGGGCAGTTGGCCACGCAGGCGGCGCACCAGCTGAGGACCGGTGACCATCGCGTACGCCAGGTAGAGCATCACGATGCACGTGGTGCCGATGGCCAGCCACGCCTCGGGGGAGGCGAAACTGAGCACGAGCAGGGCGGCGGACAGGACACCGACCACCACGACGGGCGCGGCCGGCTGGCCGGTGCTCGGGGAGACCCGGCCCAGTGTCCGGGAGAACGGCAGCGCGCGGTCGCGCGCCATGGAGAAGATCATGCGGGTCGCCGACGTCTGGATGGCGAGCGTGGCCACGGCGACCGCCATTGCCACGTCGCACAGCAGCACCCGGCCCAGCGTTCCACCGAGCCTGCTGGTCAGGACGTACGACAGGCCGTCCCTGCCCAGGTGCCCGTCGGTCAGGCTCGGCGCGGCCAGCAGCCCGGCCAGTACCAGCAGGGACGCCAGGAGGCCGGCCGAGGCCAGCGCCCACAGGACGGTACGGGGGGCGACCCGCCGCGGGTGGCGGGTCTCCTCGCTCATCTCTCCCGCGCTGTCGAAGCCGATCATCACGTACGCGGCCGCGAACGATCCGACGAACACCGCCGACGCGCCGCCCCCGCCGTGCACGGTCACCGAGGGACCCCGGCCGGCGTGTGTGAACAGCAGCACGACGATCAGCACCGCGCCGGCGATCTCCGCGGTGACCCCGACCCGGTTCACCACCGACATCACCCTGTTGTCCAGCAGGTTGACCACCGTGGTCAGTGTCAGCAGGGCGATGCCGAGCACCGCCGCGTTGGCGGCGCCGTCGGCGGAGACCGGCGAGGTGTCCGTGCCGACCAGCTGGAAGCCGGACCACACCGCGGGCAGCACCACCTGCAGGGCCAGCGCGGCGGCGGCCACCACCACGATCTGGCCGAGCACCATGATCCAGCCCGCGTACCAGCCGAAGACCGCGTTGCCGAGCCGGCTCGCCCATTGGTAAACGGCGCCGGACAGCGGGTAGCGGGCGGCGAGTTCGGCGAAGCACGCCGCCACCAGCAACTGGCCCAGCAGCACGGCCGGCCAGGTCCAGAAGAAGCGGGGGCCGCCGAAGGAGTAGCCGAAGGCGAAGAACTGGAAGACGGTGGTCAGGACCGAGATGAACGAGAAACCGGCCGCGAAGGACGCGTACCTGCCCATGCTGCGGTGCAGTTCCTGCCGGTAGCCGAAGCCGGCCAGCGCCGCGGCGTCCCGGCGGTCGTCGGTGGGTTGCGAGCCGATGTCTGAAGGTGCGGTGGCGGTCATGGGTACCCTCTGTGCCGAATTCCTGTCGGGCGACAGAAATTAGGGACCGGGTGTTTCCGCCCGATGACGCGCTCATGTCCGTGCTGGGCCCATCTCCTCACCTCGCGCCGCAGCCACGCCGGGAGCGGTGGTCCCGGGGTGAGGGAAGAGTGGTGCGACGATCTTCGGCACGCGCGGACAGGCGCCGGGCCGGCTCGAGGAACCGGCGACCGCGGCCCGGCACGAGGTGGCACGCGTCCTCACCGGCAACGCGGCACACCAGCGACCGGCGCACCACAAGGCCGGCATCGAATCCCGGCGAACCGGCCGAACGACAGGCTCAAGGCCAGAGCAGCTCGCGCCGCCAGGCCGCGTGGCGTGTGTCCCTGCGGTAGACCAGCCGGTGGTGGACCCGGTCGGCGCTCGCCTCCCAGAACTCCACCTCGGCGGGGGTAATGGCGTAGAGCGTCCAGGTGGGCGGACACGGCACCTCGTCCCCGTAACGGGAGCCGAGGCGGTCGAACTCGGCGAGGGCGGTACGCCGGTCCGGGAGGGGACCGGGCCGGTGCAGGTGAGCGGCGAGCCGGGAGCCGCGGCCCCGTTCGGCGAAGTCGTCCTCGGAGGCGGCGCGGCCTTGGTCGGCCGCGGTTCCCACGATCCGTATCTGCCGCCCGACGAGGGGCCAGTGGAAATGGGCGGACACGTGGGGATTCGCCGCGATGTCCAGGCCCTTGCGACTGTCGGAGGGGGTCGCGAAGTACAGGTGCTCGTCGTCGATGTCCTTGACGATGAGGACCCTGCTGGACGGAACCCCCGACGCGTCGACCGTGCACAGGCTCATGGCGTGCGGTTCCAGCTGTCCGGCCGCGGCAGCCGCGAAGATCCACTCGCCGATCGCGGGCAGCGGGTTGTCCGCAGGACCGTCGTCCTCGAAGCGGCCTGCGGTCGCGTCCACGCCCACGAACACCGGAATCGTCCTGAGCCTGTCACGCATCGTCCCGTCCACGTGCACGACGCCCGCCTCTCCCCGCGTCCCCTTCGGCTGCCCGACAAGGACAAGGATAGGGAACCGTACGCCCGTGACCGTGGCTGATGACGCCCCACGCCTGCCGTGAGGGCTGCCGGACGCCCGGGCGAAGGCCGCACACCTGCCGACCCGGCCCGCCCCGGGGCGCCGATGCCGTCCGACGCGGCCGTCGCTTGCCGCGGTCCGGCCACCGCCGGGGGCGGGCCAGATGATTCTCGGGTTCGGTACGCAGATTCGAGGGGGGACGTTGCGGCGGCCGCGGCCGAGTGACCGGATCCCGTCGTCGTTGTCGGACCCCCGGCAAACATTGATCAGCGGGGCGTCGTCACCGACGAGCGCCTGTCGGACACCGGCGGGGAACCGCACACCGCGCCGGTCACCTGGGGGGATGGATGACAGCGACACAGTCAGGTATGCGCGGATTCAGGCGGGCGGCCGTCGGCGCGGCGGCCACCTTGCTGCTCGGCGGCGCGTTCGCGGCGGTCCCGGCCGCGGCCGAGGCGGCCGACGGCCTCACGCCGGCGCCGAGCGGGCTCAGCATCAGCCCCGCGCCCGTGGGCGGGGCGGACAGCGAGGGTTGTGGGGCGAGCCGGCCTTACGGATACGTCGGGAGAATCGGCGGCGAGGGAATCACCTTCTCGGCGACGTCGAACGGAAATCCGTCAGTCTGGTACGACACCGAATTCGCCGTCCAGCCGGGCGACGGATCCGCGCCGTACGACGTCACCGCCTCCGGATACGGCGGCGGCACCAGGCAACTGGTACTGCCGGCGGCGGACTTCGCGGACGGGGTCACGTACACCTGGCGCGCCCGTGACGTCGACCGGTCGGGGACGGCCTCGGACTGGTCCGGCGACTGCCATTTCGTCGTCGACCTCACGCCGCCCGCCGCACCGGTCATCACGTCCAAGGTCTTTCCACCGGACGGCTCCACGGCGCCGGCGCCACCGGTCCGCACCACCGGGACGTTCACCTTCAAGGTGTCCGGGCCCGGCTCGCAGGACACCGTCCGCTTCGAGTACGCGCTCGACAGCGACCTCGCGGTCGACGGCAACGCCTCGGTGCCGGTGGGTCCCGACGGCACCGCGAAGGTGAAACTGACGCCCACCCAGTGGGGGACCAACGTCCTCGACGTTCAGAGCGTGGACCGGGCGGGGAACGTCTCGGGGGCCGTCCAGTACACCTTCTCCGTGGCCCCCGCCGCGAAACCGGACAAGGCCGGGGACCTCAACGGCGACGGGAAAGCCGATCTGCTGGCCACCGGTACCGACGGCAAGCTGTACGTGCTGTACGGGAAGGGCGACGGCACCTTCAAGAAAGCGGTCACGTACGCGGACACCGGCGACGGGTGGGACCGGGGCAGCGTGCTCCGCGACGGTGACCTCACCTACGACGGCTACCAGGACATGTTGCGGATCAGCGGCACCGGCTACGTCACGGGGGTCCCGAACAACGGCCTCGGCGACTTCGGCACCCGCGGATCGACAACAGGCCCTTGGGAACGCGCCGACGGCACCAACTGGACGGCGGCCAAGCAGATCCTGCACGGCACCTCGGGCAGCGAGGGCACCTCCACCCGCTTCCAGGACATCCTCACCGTGGAGAACGGCCAACTCCTGCGCTGGGCAGGCCGGTTCGGAGGAATGACCTCCACCGTCCTGGCCAGCGGGCTCGACCGCAGCACGGTGATCACCCCCGGTGACATGACCGGCGACGGCATACCCGACATCCTCATCCGTGACGACGACTCCGGCACGCTCACCCTGGCCGCGGGCAACGCCGACGGCACGCTCGCCGCTCCCGCCGAGCGGACGGCGGTGGGCAAGGGCTTCACGGCCGCCCGCTATCCGCGCATCCTCAGCAGCGGCGACGCCAACGGCGACGGGATCGCGGACCTCTACGCCGCCACCCGTCACGGCGGCCTGAAGTTCTTCGCCGGCCTCCCCGGCGGCGGCTTCGCACCCCCGGTCGGCGCGCACGGCGGACTGGACTGGACGACGGTCGTCGCCGCGGACTGAGCGATGGTGGTGCCGTGCCGCCCGGTAAGGTGCCTCCCCTGCCGACGGGGAGGTACCTACTGGTGGCGCGGTACCAACGGGATGTCCGGCCGGGAGAGTGGACTGTCGCGATCGCCCCGGCCTCAGCGGCGACCCGGGTGGGCACAGGCCGCCAGGCGCGCTGAATCATTTTCCAGAGAGTGCATTCGGCCCGGCCTTCCCACCATCGTGATCGCCGGCGCCGATCTCTCAGGTCCGTGGCTTCCCCTGGAGGCCCTGGTGGATGAGGGCAAGAGTGCGGGTGGCGGTGCGGTCGGGGTCGGTGCCTTGGCCGACGGCGGTCATGGCGGCTTGGAGGAGTCCGCCGATCAGTTGGGCGGTGAGGTCGGGGTCGGTGGCGCTGAGGTCCGCGATGGCGGTGATGAGGGGGGTGTGGTGGCGGTGGTGGAGTTCGTGGACGCGGTCGCGGCATTCGGTGGGGAGGTCGGCGCGCATGAGGGCTGCGGCGGGGCGGTGCAGTCCTTGGGCGGCGAGGTGGAGTTCGGTGCGGACGAAGGCGTCGATGCGGGCGCGGGGGTCGCTCGCGGTGTCCAGTGCCCGGGCCATGGCGGTGTCGGCGGCGGTGAAGGCGTCTTCCACGATGGCTGCGAGCAGGGAGGCGCTGGAGGGGAAGTACTGGTAGAAGCTGGGGCGGGCGAGGCCGGCGCGTGCGGTGACGGCTGCCGGGGTGACGGCGGTGGCGCCCTGGTCGGCGAGGATGTCGACGGCTGCGCGGATCAGCGCCGCCCGCTGCTGGGCGCGGTGCTCAGGAACGGTTGCGGCGCTGATCTTGGGCATGGTGCCGACGGGCCTTTCGTGCTGGTGATCAGATGAGACGACCGTCGCGGAGGGTCAGGACGCGGTCTGCTGCGTCCAGTATCTCCGTGTCGTGGGTGACCATGACGGTGGCCGTGTTGTTCTTGCGGGTCTGCTCGGCCAGGAGGTCGGCGACATCGCGGGCCCGGGCCCGGTCCAGGGCGGAGGTGGGCTCGTCGACCAGGAGGACCACGGGGGACAGGACGAGTGCCCGGGCCAGGCCGATGCGCTGGCGTTCGCCGCCCGACATCTGGTGGGGGCGGCGGTCGGCGCGGTGGGCCATGCCTACCGCTTCCAGGAGTTCGGCGGCGCGGGTGCGGGCAGCGTTGTCGAGCCGCCCGGCGAGGTGGGCGGGCAGAAGGAGTTGCTCGACGGCGGTGAGGGAGGCCATCAGGTTGGCGTTCTGGAAGACGTAGCCGATGTGTTGGCGTCGGTGGGCGGTGCGCCGGCGTTCGGTGAGGGTGGTCAGGTCGGCGCCGGCGACGTGGACGGTGCCTTCTGTGGGCGTCTGCAGGCCGCCCGCGACAGCCAGCAGGCTGGACTTGCCGGAGCCGGAGGGGCCGGTGACCGCGAGGAACTCTCCCGCGGTGACGGCAAGGGTGACCTGGTCCAGGGCGGTGACCTGCTGCTCGTCGGAGCCCAGGCGGAGTGTGACGCCGGTCATGCGCAGCGCGGGAGCCGCGGTGGCGTCGTCCGCTTCGGCGGATGTCGTGGGCGCGGGACGGGTCATCGGTTGGCTCCCAGGGCGGTGAGGGCCTGCACCTTGGTGACGCGGCGGACCGCGGCGGCGGCGCCGGCCAGGCCGAGGACGATCAGCAGGATTCCGGCCAGGGTGACCTGGCCGGTCTGCAGGGAGAACGGGGCGGAGCCGTTCATGGCCCCGCCCAGGGCCAGACCGACGGCGGTACCGGCGACGGTGCCGGCCAGCAGGATGGCGGTGACCTGGGCGAGGGCGTCGCGCAGGATGTATCCGGTGCTCGCGCCCATCGCCTTGAGCAGGGCGATCTCCTGGCGTCGCTGAATGGTCCAGACCGTGAAGAAGGCGCCGACGACCAGGGCGGAGATGGCGTACAGGAATCCGCGGATCAGGGTCATGGTGCTGGATTCGGCGGTGTAGCCGGGGGAGGCGGCGTAGGCACCGGCGCGGTCGACGGTCTTGGTACCCAGCTTCCTGTCGATCGCGGCGGTGTCGGCCGAGGAGGCCAGTTGCAGGGCCACGACGGTGGCCTGCCGTGCTGCTGCGGCCGGGACCTTGCCGGGCAGGCCGTAGCGCAGCTTCTGCCACAGCGGCAGAGGCGCGTAGACGGCGCCGACATGGCCGAAGGAGGCGTGGCCGATGGTGCCGACGACGGTCACCGGCGTGCCGGTCTGGCCGACGGTGAGCCGATCGCCGACGTGGACGCCTTCCTTGACGATGTCCTTGCTGATCAGGACACCGTCGGCGCCCGCCTCGGACAGCGGCTTGCCCGAGGTCGGCGACGGGGCGAGGAAGCCGGTGGGCTCGACCCCGAAGACCGCCAGGTCCAGCTGCTTGGCACCGGGGCCGGCCAGCTGGGCGTGGATGAGCTGCTGGCCCAGCGGCTCGGCCTTGCGCACGCCCGGCTGCGCAGCCCACTTCTGCCAGGTGCCCTGAGTGACGGTGGAGCGGGAGAACAGCTCACCGGAGGCGGACTCGTCGAAAGCCAGATGGGACACCGGCAGACCGCGCAGCGCGGAGATGCCGGAGTCGGCCAGACCGGAGGCCAGGCCGGACAGGATGACGCCGAGGACCGCGATCATGGCGACGACGGCACCGATGAGAGCGAAGCGACCGCGGGCGAACCGCAGGTCGCGCAGGGCGAGGAACACGTGGGTGACCCGTTCGCTCAGGCGCCGACGGCGACGACGGTCTCGAAGGACTCCACCTCGCCGGCCATGCCCGGCGACGAGGACCGGTGCGCGGCGCGGAAGGAAGCCGACGTCCTCCAGGCGGTGAACGCCTCCTCGGACAGGTGCGCACCCATGCTCGCCGCGAACTGCTCCTCGAACCCAGAGGCAGCCGCCGCCGGAACGGGGATCCGGTTCATCACCGTAAACATCTCTGACATCACTCCACGGATCGGGCGAAGAGCCGACACCATTTGCCGACGCTCATGTCAGCATCCTAGGGCATGTTCCCGACGCCACTGTCAGCATGTGCGGCTGGATGCATCCCTCCGGTGGCCGCCAGGAGCACTCACGCCCCGAGGCAGTGGGCCGTGCGGATGGTCGCCGAAATCACGTTCACCAGCGCGGACCGGACCCCGGGCGTTCACCGCAGTGGGCGGTGTGCATCGTGAAGGAGCAGGTCACATGCCTGGTGTGTGTCGGTGTCGGGGTGTTCACGCTGGTGGTGGGCCGGTGACTTCGGTGGAGATCGCCGGTCGGCGGGCGACTTCCCGATTGGTCAGGACCAGCAGGGCCCGCACCAGCACGGTCGCCCACTTCGGATCGGTGCTGTCCGCGTACTCGTTTGAGTGCACCACCGGTACGAAGTTGTGTGCACCACTGCTCAGGCCACGTCGGTGTCCCGTTTGATGGCCTGGAGGCGGTTCTTGAGCCGGTAGCTGTTGCCGTTGATCGAGACGACTTCGCAGTGGTGCGGGAGCCGGTCGAGGATGGCGGTGGCCAGAACCTCGTCGCCGAACGCTTGTCCCCATTCATCTGGGGCTGGCACTTGTTCCCTCACGAGAGTTGCTGCTGCCGCCTGCCCGTTTCCTGTTCCTGCTGTCCTCGTTGCTTCTCGCGGTGGCTCCCCGGTTTTCAAGGTGCTGCCTTAACCATTCAGGTGCGAGGAAGGTGTGCCGATGGCCGAGGCGAGACTCCAGGTCATCGCGAGCGGGGCCGTTCCGCAGGAGCCGCTGGTCACGGATCCGTGGCAGTTCCAGACCGCATGCGTCGACGCGTTCGTCGCTTCGTGGCGGGCCCGCGGGTTCAGCCCGGTGACCATCGACAACGACATCGGTCTTCTGGAGCGGACGCTGGCCGCGTTGGGTCGGCCTGCGTGGGAGGTGACCCCGGAGGACATCGACCGAGTCGTCGGCGACCTCGCCGTGAAGGGCCGCAAGACCTCGACGCGTCGCGAGTATGTCCAGGTCCTCAAGGGGTTCCACCGGTTCCTGCAAGCCCGCAAGGCGGCCGAGATCGAGGCCGCGTTCGGCGCCCGGCTGGTCTGCCAGGTCGACGAGTTCAACGCTTCCCGGCATGTCGGCGACGATTGCCCGGCCTTGGTGCCGCCGCCGACGCCGGAGCGGGTGGCGGAGTTCTTCGACTTCATGAAGCAGCGGATCGCCACCGCCAGGAAGTACGGGCCCGCAGCGAGGGACTGTGCGATGTTCCGGACGCTGTATCACGCCGGACTCCGCTCGGAGGAGGCATCGCTGCTGGACAAGCCGGACGTGCACTTCACCCGCGGTCCTTTCGGCAAGCTCCATGTTCGCTTCGGCAAGGGAGCCCACACCTCCGGGCCGCGTCCGCGCTGGGTGCCCATGCTCGACGGCCTGGACCTGGTGCTGCGATGGTTCCTCGACGACGTGCGGCCCAAGTTTCCCAACTCGCCTGTGCTGTTCGCGGATGAGTCCGGCGGCGCCCTGCATCGCGGGACTATCCGCAACCGGCTCCGCCATCTGATGGAACTCGAAGGACGCCCGCCAGCCGCGAGGTTCAGCCCGCATGCCCTGCGGAGGGCTTGCGCGACCCACAACTACGAACGCGGCGTCGACCTTGTGACGATCCAGCAGATGCTTGGTCACTGGACCGTCAGTTCGACGATGCGGTATGTCCGGCCATCCGCGACGTTCATCGAGGATGCCTATCAGCGGGCGGTCGCCAGCACTCTGGCGGAGCTGACCGGGAAGGACACCACGGCATGAAGATCCGATGGCGGCTGAGGATGGCCGCCGCCCAGCGCGAGGTGTGGACCGGGACCGAGCTGCGGAGGCTGCTGGCGGAGAAGGCGGGCCTGGAGTTGTCCTCGGCGTCGGTGTCCGCGCTGTTCAGCAAGGAGCCCTCGCAGGTGAAGATGACCACGTTGGCCGCGTTGTGCACCGCGCTGGAGTGCACTCCCAACGACCTGATCGAGGTCGACACCGCTCCCGTCGAGCGGCCCATCACGCCACCTCGTCCCGTCGCCGACCTCCCGAAAGCCGTCTCCGCCCGGGGCCGGTCGATGCCGCCTCTGTGACTGGCGGTCGTCACGATGGGCAAGAAACAACGCGACTGCGTCACCTGTGGTGGCCCAGTCGGCTATCTCGATCGCCAGCACTGCTGCCGGTGTTGGCGCCGGATAGAGGAACAGGCATCGAAGACGGCATGCCCGTCCTGCGGCAAGGACCGCGTGCTCCACAAGGACACCGGCCGCTGCATCACTTGCTCGCGCGTCTGCGAACAGTGCGGTCATTCGATCCGTGCGGCCCATAACCGGTTCTGCGGAGTCTGCCGGCGCAAGGCCGAGCGGCTCGCCGACCAGCAGCCCTGCCCTCGCTGTGGCAGGCAGGGATATCTCCGCGAGGAGACCGGCTGGTGCGGACATTGCTCCCGGCCCCGGCAGGACAAGCAGCCCCCGCGGAGCTGCCGCGAGTGCGGGCAACTGCGACGGCATGCTGGCCTGGGCCTGTGCTCAGCCTGCTGGCAGAAACACCCCGGTCGCCCCTTCATCCGCGGCGAACACCTCCGCGACCAACTCGCGAACCCGCCCGCGTGGCTGGACGACTTCGTTGGGCATGTTGCGGCCCGCTTCTGCGTCTCCAGGGCCTGCAGCCTGATCACCGACCTCGGCAGCCTCCTGCAGGACGAGCACTCCAACTCACCCCAGGCGCTTCTGGAACGGTCGCGTCGACCAGGACGATCGATGGGCACCTTCGCCCGCGCGCTTGAGGACTTCTTCACCCATCGCGGCCTGGCCCTGCCCACTGACCAGGCCGAACGGCTTGCCGCCGGGCGGCGCAAGCGCCGCATCGGCGCCGTCCCAGAACCGCTCAGGCCGGCCGTGGCCGCTTTCGACGCCTCTCGCATGCGGGCCCAGGACCGGGCCCGCCGGGCCGGCACCCGCCCCCGCAGCAACCACACCCTGGAAGCCGCCTTGAGCATCTTGCGTGACCTGGCCCGCTTCCTCACTGAGCAGCGCGGCAAGGACGACTGGGCTCTGGTCGACGTGCAGGATGTCGAAGCCTTCGTGGCCCCCTTGCCCAAGGCCCGCAAGCGCCGTCTGGTGGTGCTGCGGCAGTTCTTCCGCTTTGCCCGCTCCAAGCACATCGTGTTGATCGACCCGACCCGCACTCTGATCGTGAAGGAACGGAACGGCTTCTGCGGCCGGACTCTCACGATTGACCAGCAGCGTGAGCTCTTTCGCCGCTGGAGGACTGACGATCAGGTTCACCCGCACGAGGCTCTGCTCGGCATGCTCGCTCTACTGCATGGTGCCTCCAGCACCGAGGTCCGGATGCTGCAGAGCACCGACATCGACGCGGTGGCTCAGACGGTCCGGCTCGGCAAGCGACCCCATACCGTCCCGCTGGATCCCGCCTCCTGGACGGTGCTGCAACGCTGCCTGGCCCACCGCGAAGCATGGCCGACGGCCAACCCGCACGTTATGGTCACCAAAGGAACCAAGGCCGGGCGAAGCCCGGCCTCAACTGCCTATCTTTCCCATGTCCTTGACGACTGTGGCTACCCACCCAGGATGATCCGCAGCACCCGCCTCCTCGACCTCGTGAACACCATGGACCCCAAGCTGGTCGCCGCCGCCTTCGGCATGGGCCCGCAAGCCACCCTGATCTTCCTCGCCGACCGCGTCGACGAGGGACGAATGGAAGGCGGTGAGGAGCGGGGCGTCCACCATCACTGAAGCCGCAGGACGCCAGGGGCGCGATCTTCGAAGATCTCGATCAACCAGTCGAAGACGGTCGTTCCGCGCTCTTCACGCGCCGCGGCCAGATCGGCCCTGACCGCTGGGCGGTTCGTGGGGTGGCAGCGCGACAGGCGGATCTGCAACTGGCGAGCCGTCTCTGGATAGCCCAGATACCCGCGAGACACCTGATGGTCCCGCCACTCAACCACGTAGTCATCGTCGTCGGGCGCCCCGAAACCACCGCTGAGGCAGTCGGCGAAGGCGTCGAGATTTCTACCGAAGTAGCCACCGGGGCCGTTGATCGCCTCACCGATGACTCGCCAGAAGTCTTCCAAAGTCCTGATCTGGCTGCCGTCCAGCACGTATATCGCGGTCACAGTCTGCAGGATATGTGCGGCTCCGTGACGTTCCCTTCATTTTGAACCCGTGCTGTTCAGGCGCTGCCTCGCACGTGTTCGCCGGAACATGTGCGCTTTGCCGAACGGCTTGTTGCCGGTCACGATCACCGAGGCACGTTCGTAACGGCCAGAGATGAACTGAAAGAAGAGGTTCGCCGCCTCGGGTTCGAAGGGGATGTAGCCGACCTCGTCAACGACGATCAGCGGGATTCGGCCCAGCCGGGCCAACTCGTCACTGAGTCTGCCCGCTTGGTGGGCCTCGGCAAGGCGGGTCACCCACTGGGCGGCGGTGGCGAAGGCCACCCGGTGGCCGGCCTGGCAAGCCCGGATGCCGAGCCCAGTGGCCAGGTGGGTCTTGCCGGTGCCGGGCGGCCCGAGGAAGATGACGTTCTCCTTGCCGACAACGAAGTCCAGCGTCCCCAGGTGGGCGATGACCTCGCGTTTCACGGACCGCTGGTGGTCGAAGTCGAAGTCTTCCAGCGACTTGCGGGAGGGGAAGCGGGCCGCCCGAATGCGTCCCTCGGCGCCATGGGAATCACGGGCGGCGACCTCACGCTGCAGGCAGGCGGCCAGATATTCCTCGTGGCTCCAGCCCTCGTCCCGGTCCCGCTCGGCGAGCCGGACAGCCGCATCCCGCAGAGCCGGAGCCTTCATCGCCTCGGTCAGATAAGCAAGTTCGGAGGAGCCATCACGGCTGTTCACCGTCTGTTTGGTGGCCATCACGCGACTCCCTCGCCGGTGCTGAGGCCGCCGTCGATGACGCCGAAGATCCGGTCATAGGTGTCCAGCGGCCGTTCTTCGACTGTGACCGGCGTCGGTGCCGCCTTCTTGCCGACGGCTGCCTTGCGGGCTGCTGCGGCAGCCGCCGCATGATCGGGGTCGGTGATGGTCTGATGGCGGGCCCAGCTGCGGGCATGACGGGCGACCTCGACTCCGTCGCAGGTCACCAGGACCTGGTCCAGGTCGGCGGCGACCTCGATGCGGCGCCCGACGGCCAGTGGGTGGACCGAGTAGTCGCAGGTGTCCAGGCGGACATAGTGATCCCGTGGCAGCCGCAGCGATGCCTTCCACCAGCCTGGTGGAGCGATCGACGGCAGGGCGAGCATGCGGGAGCGGTCGGCCTCCAGCCGGTCCGAGGGGCGGGCCTGCAAGGTGCGGTGAATACGCCGGTTCGCTCTGGTCAGCCAGTCGGCGAGCTGGATGTTGAAGTCTGCGGGCGAGGTGAACACCCGCCCTGGCAGGAACGACGTCTCCAGATAGCCGTTGGCTCGCTCGACCAGGCCCTTGGCCTCTGGGTCCCGGGGCTTGCAGAGCAGGAACTTGATGCCGAGCAGTCCCGCGAATGCGGCGCACTCTTCCGTGAGTTGGGGACCACCCGGCCGCCATGAGCCGACGGCGCCCTCGTTGTCCCAGACCAGCGCCCTGGGGACGGCTCCCAGTTCGGTCAGCAGCCGCCAGTGTCCGGCGATCAGGTCGGCGGCCGACTTTGAGGGCAGCATCCGTGCGGTGATCCACCGTGAGTAGCCCGCGACCATCACCAGCACCGGTGGCCGCCCGATCTGGCCGAAGCCCAGCGGGATGTCGGCGGGCGGGAACCACAGGTCGCACTGGCCGATCTCGCCCGGCTCATAGACCGTTCGTGAGGCCGGATCCGCAGGCCGATAGGCCGGCCGCAAGTCGCGGACGCGGTCCTTGAGCACGGTCAGGCCCCGGTCCCAGCCGATCCGCTCGGCAATCACCGTCGCCGGCATCTCGGGCCACCGCTCGAGCAGCTCGCGGATCTGCGGCTCGACCGCGTCCACGATCGAGCCCTTCGGCGCCCGCTGGTACTTCGGCGGCGCGTCGTCCGCGATCGCCCTGCGGACGGTGTTCCTCGCAATCCCCAGCTTCCTCGCGATCGCCCGCACCGGCATGTGCTCGGCCCGGTGAAGCCGACGGATCTCTGCCCAGTCCTCCACGCTGATCACCACTCCTCCCGGCCTGGCTCAACGAGCCAGACCCCTTGGAGGGGTCAACTTTCAAGCGTCGCTACTGGTCCACTTTTCA
>NZ_JAINVH010000035.1 GCF_020400825.1 Streptomyces sp. HPF1205 | reverse complement strand
ACTCATGGGCCTGCCAAAGGCCCTGAAAGCCTGGAGGGCGGCGGCCGGCCACAAACGGGGGCGCCCGCTGACGCAAGGCGAGGTCGGGCGGCGCGCCGGGCATTCCAGCAAATGGTACGAGCGGCTGGAAAAAGGAGCTGTCCCGCAGCGCAAGGACTGCGCGGCCCTTGCGGACATCCTCGGCCTGGACGAGGAAGCACGCTACGCCCTGTACCTGTACGCCACCGGCAGCGCCGAAGACGTCCCCGTCCCCCAAGGCGGCCGGCACGTCAGCAGTGCCCTGCAGATCCTGCTGGAACGCCAGATGCCTGCGCCCGCGTACCTGTGCGACCGGCATTGGAACATCTTGGCCTACAACGCGGCCATGGCCGAGTGGTGGCCGTGGGTGATGGAGCCCGGCGCCAACCTGATGCGCTGGGCCCTGACCGATCCCGAGGCCCGGATCCAGTTCCACGACTGGCCCGCCCAGGCCGCCCGCTTCATCTCCTTGATCAAGTTCGCCGGCGTCAGCCGCCACGACGACACTGACCTCCTGGCCCTGATACGTCAGGTCAAGACGGACCCCGATGTCCAGCGGATTTGGAAGGACGTGGTCGAGGTCCGCAAAAGCCTCGACGGCGACGTCCACCGCATGATCCTGCCCGCCCTGGGTTGGGAGACTGTCGACCTGGTCGGCCACCTGTCCTACCCCGCCAGCATGCCCGACTGCCGCCTGGTGACCATCACCTGGCTCCAGCACGACGACGACACCGAAGCGGAAAACCAGGCCCCTGGCGGCACGGATCCCATGGTGGCGCCATGGGCCGACACCGCAGCGGCCCAGGCCGGACCCGGAGCCGTGCCCCTGCCAGTCCTCAGCGCGCTGGTCGGCCCCGACACCCAGCTCACCCTCGCACCGCACCGCCGCAAGGTCGTGTGGGCCACCCGCCGAAGCGACGGCACGTACAAGACAGCCGAGGTGGACGCCTATACCGTCATCACCCGCATGACCGAAGCCGCCGCCAACCCACAAGCCCACCAGGACATGAAGGCCCTCACCCGAGCGGTCTTCCCACCCGACGCCGAACTGGCCGCCGACCGCATCCGCACTCTGGTCAAGCAACTCAGCCGAAGGCTCAGCCTGTTCCACGAAATCTACGACGACCTGCAGGCCCAGGCACCAGACCTGCCCGCCATCGAGCAGCCGGTCCACCGACCGACCTCCCCGCCCTTCGAACAGCGATCATCGGCATGACCGCCCTCCTCATACGGTTGACCGTCAGCAGCGTGGAGGCGCCGCGACCGGGGCCGGAGACTCCGCGGCGGGCACGAGCACGGGCGAGGGTTGCTAGCGTGTAGGAAACGATCGGTGGCGCACCGTAAGGGGATTTCGAGGGTGACCGCAAGCCGTCTGGCCGCACGATGCAAGATCACGCACGGGAGTACACCGCCGGGCACAGCGGACGCGCCCCCTTCACCGACTGCTGGCCCTGGGCCGAAGCTTTCTGGTCCTGGTCGCAGGCGAACCGGCTGCGGCCGAAAGGCAGCTTGCGCAACGAGCGCATGGCGGACCGGCTGACCGGCGGCCCCGGCGGCGCGGAGAACCGGCAGCACCTCACTGGTATTGACGAATGACGAGACCGACGTCAGCGTAAGTCCCCAGCCTCCGTCGTAGCCCTGGTTGTTCAGTAGAGTCCGTGCAGCCTGCCCGGCTCTCCCCCTCGAACGATGCGAAGCCCTCGCGCACCGTATTCATGTTTCGCCTCCGCCGCCCCAATCAGTCGCCTCACCGGACTGTACCCAACTAAATATTTATGGACGCACATTGCTGCGGACGTTGCCGTGCGGGATTGTGCTGGAGTTCACGTTCCACAAATGCGGCACTGCATGCGCTCCGAGATATGCAAAGCAGCTGTTCGCCGCTCAGTCCTGCAGATCGCGGGCCTCGTATCCGTTGAGGCCGATCGTAAGGAGGGGGGGCACAAGTTGACTCAGGTACCACGGGATGTCTGTCATATTTGATCCCTCGATGAGTGGCTTTCTGTTGATGTTGGGCATGAAGGAAACCTCTTTCCTTCCAGGGAAGAAGAGAAGGCTTCCACCGGTTTCAGCGGCCTCGCAGTAGATCGCAACCCCGACATGAAGTCCGACGTTTTCGACAGCGTCGAGACTCGCAATGATGGCGTTCGAATTCTCCGGATCTCCCCGCTGCCAGTCGAAATCTCCATCGTCTTCGATCATGAAAGATACCCCTAGCGGCTCCTTTGTCTTCCAGTCGGACGACCCCAGTTGGTGAATCAGAGAACCCACCGTGACGGGTCTGGCGAAGCTGAGGTCAATGTCTGCGGACCTGGACATTCTATGCACCTACCCCCAGGGGATGATCTTCCACGTGTAACCCTTTTTGGCAAGCCACTCAACAATATTCTCAGGGATCGGGTTCTCGGATATGACTTCGAAGGCCTTTCCTTCTTCTATCGCTATGCGGCGTGCGTCTCCGAGATTGGACTTGAATTTTGCCATCGTCTTCGCGTCTCGATTGGCCAGTTCCCAGAATTGTCCCGATTTCGCTTCGAACCAGGTCTCCGTCCCGTCATCCGCAGTGTATGTGCCGTCGAACTGGCGTCCCCCTTCGCTGAAGCCTCGGTCGCCGCCGAGTTCCTCTTGAAGATAGTCCTCATAGGCCCTGCCGCGCAGTTCGCGTCTACGCCCTGATGATTCCGGTTCGTCGTCTGGCTGGTCTTCTGGTTCTCCGTCACCGTTGCCTCCGGTCGGCGGCTTGTCGCCGCCTCCACCTCCTCCGCCCCGTCCACCTGTCCTTGCTGGTGTGCGGGCTTCGGTTTCGGCGAGTTCGCGTTCGAGGGCTTGGCTGACTTCGGTGGTTTCTGCGGTGACGGTTTCGAGTTCGGGTGCGCTGTCGGCGGCTGCCTGGAGGTAGGCGTCCAGGTCGGCGATCATCTCCGTACTGATCGTGGTGACGGCCTCGTCGAGGGCGACCTCGACGCCACCGAGGATGGCTGCGGCCTCACTGGCGTCGAGGGCGCCTGCGGCGGCGTCGGAGCCGCCGAAGGTGAACAGGGAGAGCGCGGCGCCGATCGCGGTGGTGAAGCTGATGGCGATGCCGGCTTCGGCGAGTTTGTGCTCGACCTTGCTGTGGGCGGTGTCGATGGCCTGGGCGAAAGAGTCGCAGGCTTTGGCGAGCTGGTCGCAGGCGTACTTGGCGGTGGACAGCGGGGCCCTGCCGCCGTCGGGGTCGTCCTTCCATATCCTCGCCCAGAAGTCGGCCATCGCGGTGATGGAGTCACCGGAGTTGTTGTCGGTGATGGCCAGCACGTGCCCGTGCAGACCGGCGCCAAGGGTGTCGATCGCGGACGAGGCGGTACGGAACGCGGTGGCGGCGGTACGCAGGCGGTCCTGGTGGCCGCCTGGCCAGTACTTGGCGATGGCGTGGGGTACGGAGGAGTGGCCCGGGCCGACCGTCGAGGGCGGGTCGGGGTAGGACACGTCGGCGAAGACCACCGGCAGCGGGAACTGTTCCGGCGGACTGGCCCCCGTCTTCGGGTTCGAGTGGTGGTCGGCCTGGAGGTAGTTGTTGGCGGTGGTCACCAGTCCGGTGGCAGCCTGGCCGATCGCCCGGTCGGCAGCGGACAGCGCGCCGAACAGGGCCTTGGCCGCCGGGTCGTAGGTGGTGGCGAACGCGTGCCCGTAGCTGTCGTCGCCGGCCATGCCGCAGATGTTCTGCAGTGCCGTGTTCAGCGTGTCGGCAATCTTGTCGAGCGCGCTCTGGCCGGCGGCGAACCTCAAGGCGACGAGGTACAGGTCTTGCGGGTAAAGGTCCAGCGGGGCGGCGACGCTGCCCCCGTCGTCCACGTGGCGGCTCACCGTCCGCCCCACATGCGCTGGTTGGCGGTGTGCGCCGCCGCGTAATTGCCGTGGGCGGTCGTCAGGATCTTGTGCAGGTCGCGCAGGGCGCCGTGCAGGTCGCCGGAGGCCGTGCGCCACTTGCGGTAGTACGCGCCGAACGCGTCCTGCGCCTCGCCCTCCCAGCCCTCGGTCACCCGCCGCACCGCACTGTCGAGTTGCGTCAGGTGCTTCTGTAGCCGCGTCATGAGAGCGTCCAGGTCCTCAGCGTGCTGGGCCAGCTTCTCTAATCGGACCGATATCCGTCCCGACATCCAACCCTCTCTTCACCGGTCGACCGTCAAGTCTTTCAAGTTCGGGCGCCGCGCGGTATACCGCACCGCAGCCCAGACGTCGGGGGCGCTTGCCGGCGGGCGCCGAACGCATGGGGGGCGAGACCTTCGTGGATCTTGAAGCGCCGAGAACTCCGGCTACTGGGCCGTTTGCCGGCTTGTCGCGCTCGCCGCCGATATCAACTGCCCAAGAGCCCGCATGAGTCAGGCAAACGCGGGCCTGGAGTCAGGTATAGGTGCGGATGCAATCGGCGTCGACGGCGGTGAGGTCGAGGTCGAAAGTGATGCCGTAGTGGTCGCTAGCATCTGTGGGGTTGAGTCGCCGATAGCCGCGCAGGGCAGGACGAACCGCAGGGGTGACGTGGGCCTGGTCGACCCGGAGAAGGCCGGCTTTGCCCGTCGGCTGGTGATCGCCGAAGTGTGCGGCGACGTCCGTGAACTCGCCGTCCCGGAATGTCTGTCCGACGATCCGATTGCCGCGCCAGGGCTCATCTGCGGACGCGCGCGGCACGCAGCGGGCGGTGCGGTTGTAGGGCGGAACCTCCTCCCACGGGATCTCCGGGTCGTCCAGCGGGCAGTGGTTGATGTCCCCGGCCACGATGGCGACGCCGCCGTACCGGTATGCCCTCGCGCACAGGATCTGCGCCTCCTGAGCGGCAGCCTGCGCAGAGTACGGGGTCAGATGCGTGCTGATCGCAACCAGCGGCGCCGGCGACGGATGCGCCAGACCTAACGGCGTGAACCGCGGGGCGCAGTACCCATGGTGCATATCGGTGACCGCATACTCCGTGTCCGTTGCCTGCCACTCCAGCACCGCTGGGTCCCAGGCGACCGCCGTGTTCAAGCGCCGAGACGGCGCGACCGCCAGGGACAACCCGAGATCCTGCTCCGCCGCCGCGGCTGCGTCCGGGTCGGTCAGCCAGGGTACCTCCTGGAGCATGAGCAGATGGGGGCGGATACCGCGGATGACGGCGAGTAGTTCCTTCCAGCGGCCGTCCTTGTCGGCGCCCACCTGGCAGTTCTGGCTCACCACGGTCAATTTCATGACTCTCCTCGGTCGGATTCGCAGATGCGCGGACTGCGGCGGGCGGCGGCGTGACCTTCGGACATGTGCCAGCCGGTAGGGCTCGGTCGGGTGCAGGGAAGCGGGAGCGTCTGCGTCACGCCGGTGGTGTGCGCGATGAGCCCGGGCTTGATGTGTAGGGCCCGCGTCGGGGTGGTTCACCCCTTTGTTCGTTCGGATCGCGCCCGCTTCACCGCAGGGACAGCTTCAATGCCTTCGGTATGGGCTGGCATTTGCCCGGTTCGGTCCGGCCACTGGAACACCAGGCGGGAGTGCTCCTTGTCCAGCACGTCGCCTGCGGGCAGCAGATCGTCGGGTGTGCCGGCCGGGTAGACGGTCAGGGCCGGGTCGGTGTGCTTGCTGTTGTCGTCGGCACGCACGTGGCGGTCCCATGCCCGCACCGTCCCTGCCAGCTGCTCGGCGAGGTCGAGGCCGTGCTCTCCGAAGGCGCGGACCACCCACTCCCATTCCTTGTCCTGCGGGCGCTCCCCATGCCGAATCTGGATGTACGTCAGGTAGGCCAGGGAAGCGTCGCCGACCATCGTCGGCACGTCCCGGCCCTTCGCGATGCCGGTGACGCCGCCTTCGGGGTCGGCGTGGGCGGCCAGCCGGCAGAAGCCGGGCAAGGTAGTCGCCGCGTACAGCTGCAGCGACCCGAAGTAGATGCCGCTGCCCATGGTCACGCCGGTGGCGACCTCGTGCCGCGGCCCACGCAGCGCCTCCTCCAGTCCCTTCGTGGGGGCGGCGATACCGTGCTCGAAGCGGAGCGTCAGTTCCCCGTCCAGAAGGCCCACGGCCGGGATGGTCCGGGCGTGCTGCCCCTGGTCGCGGACGAAGCCGCAGTGCGTGAAGCTACGGGCGTGCAGCACCTGGCCGCGCCGTTCGAAGGCGATGGCCCGGGTGTAGCCGCCGATTTCCAGCGGCAGGACCAGGCGTCCGCCCTCGGCCAGATGCTCGCGCCAGGCCGGGGCAATGTCCCAGCAGTTGTAGGTGATCACGCTGGCGTCGAAGCCGCCGCGCGGCACGAGGTGCGCGGGCGCGCCGAGCGCCGCGTCGGCCTCGACCACGGTGACGCGGCCGCTGCCGGCCTCCGTGGTGAAGGCACGGGTGCGGCGCGCCACCCAGGGGTCGATGTCCACGGTGACCACGTGCCCCGTCGGGCCGGCGACGTGGGCGATCAATTCCGCGTTGTAGCCGCCGGATCCCGCCTCGAACACCACCGCACCCGGCACCAGCCGGAGATTCTCGATCATGTCGGCCTGCAGCCATGCCGCCGACACCGAACTGGTCGCCTTCCCGGCCTCGTCGCGCCGGGTGATGACCGCCCGGTCCCCGCCGTCGTACGCGGTCGCGAGGTCCGCCTCGGGAGCGAAGCGGTGGCGGGGCACGGTCCGCAGCGCCTCCTGGACTTTCTCGGAGCGGGCCCAGCCGCCGTCGATGACCGTCCGCGTCATCGCCTGCCGCAGCCGGACCGCCTCGGCCGGTTCACCGGGCACCGGAGCCAGTTCGATAGCGTGCGGGTAGGCATGGACCGGCGGCAGGTCTGGGATGACGCCGGGCCAGACGGCATTCAGGGCCTGCGCGCTCGGGGTGAAAATCGGGCCGAGACATCCCAGACCGTGGAGGTCGTGCCATTCCCAACGGGTGAACTTCTGCGGCTCCGCGGTGGTGAGGGTGCCGGTGAAGCCGGCGATCCTGATCACGGCGGTCACCCGCGGGACGCCTTGGGCGGCGTCGGTGAGGATGGTCACCACGGCGGCGCCGGTGGCGTGCAGGCTGGTCTCCTCAGCGAGCTCGCGCACGGCGGCTCCGTCCAGCGGCTCGGCACCCTCGATCTTCCCGCCCGGAATTTCCCACATGCCGCGTTTGGACCAGCCGAGCAGGATACGCCCGTGCTCGTCGGTGACGACAGCCAACGCTCCGGCAACGGCGTAGCCGGTGGCTGGCACGGACCGTTCCACGGCAACCGTGTCCGCGCACGGCCCACGCAGGATCAGCGCCGTCAGCTCACCGACGGCGATGCGCTGCACGCTCGTCCATCCGCAGGTGAGGGCGGTGATCTCATCCTCGTCCAGTGCGATGGGGCGCTTCTCGGCCGAGGTGTGCGCGGCCAGCGGGGTGATGACCAGCACGGCGCCGCCCTCGCGCAGTCGGCGCCCGAGAGCGTGCAGGACACGGGTGCGGTCGTTCACGAAGGCCGCCGACAGGCGGAAGACGACCAGGTCATACATGGTATCGTCCAGCGGGGCTGGGTCGTCTCGTTCGATGTCGAGGCACAGCCACCGCACCGTCGCGTCGGGGTGGTCCGTGCGGGCCCGCGCGAGCGCGGCGTCAACCGCATCGACGGCGTCGACCTCGTACCCGAGCGAGGCAAGGTAGACGGACATCTCGCCCGTTCCGCAGCCGACGTCGAGCGCGCGGCCGCCCTTGGACGCCGGCGCGTGCTCGACGAGCAGGTCCTTCTCCTCGTTCCCGAGCCGCCGGAAACCTCGCCCCTGGGTGTAGTGCTCGGACCAGTCGGTCCGGGTGATTCCCACAGATCTCTCCTCGTTCGTCAAAGGGCGGGTGGTCCGTTTCAGGGCAGTTCGACCGGGCCATAGAGGGCGGCCGACTGCTGTGTCTGCAGCGCCCAGTACCGGTCGCCCAACGACCAGTGCCACCACTCCGTCGGGTAGTTGATCAAGCCTGTGGTGGTCAGCGCGCGACTCAACGTGGTCCGGTTCGTGCGGGCTCGGACACTGAGGCCCGGGGTGTCGGTGTAGCAGGCGCCGTCGGACTCCTCTGGGGAGGCGTTGCGCGTGTGGCCTCCACGAGCAGCGGGACGCCGTCGCGGGAAAGATCGAGCCGCTCCACGACCGCGGCTCCCAGCAAAACGGGCCAGCGCGTGAGGTGCATCAGGGGGTGATCGTGCAGAGCGGGCCAAAACTCGTCCGCCTTCCACGGAGTCAGACACTGGTGCGCTTCGTCGGCAAGGCGGTCCGCCAAGGTCCGGCTCATGCCACGGCCCGCACGAGGTGCGCCGTCAGGGCCTGGGTGTGCTTGGGCTCCAGCCGGCCGAGGACGAGCGCGGCTTCGCTGCGGCACCTTCGGCAGTAGGGCGTGTAAGCGGCGTCGAGGAAGCCGCCGTCGGTGACCTGCTTGACCGCATCGGACAGGCGTGCGGCGAGGTCTTCGCCGGCGGCGTGGTCGTCCGGGTCGGCGTCCGGGACGGTTTCGCCGGGGCTGAGGTGCCGCAGCAGGGCGACGCCTTCGGGCACGGTGATGTCGCCGACCTGAATGGCTCCGTCATCCGCCACGAGTTGGTCAGCCGTGATGCCCACGGCTTCCAAGGCGGCTCGCAGGGCCTGTCCGGTTTCGTAGAGACCGGTCATGTGCTGCTCGACCAGGTGGGCCAGGCGCAGGGCGGTGTCGTGGTCGACGCTGCCGAGCGGGATCCGGGCCAGTCCGTCAGACCCGATGCGCGGCGCTCGCAGGAGCAAGTCGATCCCGGCGGCTTCGGCTGCGGCCCTGAGCAGGACCGCGGCACCGGCGATGCCCGGGGCGCCGGGGGTGGGGCTCGCCGTGTCGCTGGCCGGGGTGAGCAGGGCCGCCAGTTCGCGGGCGGTGCTCTCGGTGACGTCACCCAGGGGCAGGCGGGAGCCGGTGGGGGTCTCGCCGGGGTAGCCGAGTGTCAGGTGCAGACCGGCGATCCGGGCGATCGTGCGCAGTCGCCCCAGCGCAGCGAAGAGGGTGTCTTCGAAGCCGGAGTCGGTCACGAGTGCGGCCGACAGATCGGTGTCGGGCAGTGTGCTCATGGGGTCCTCGATCGAACGTGACGGTGTCGCATGGTGGGGGGCCGGCCGCCGCTGGGCATGAGGGCGGCGGCCGGGGGCTCGCTGTCCACGCCGGCAGGGGGAGACCTGCGTGCATTCCTGGCAGCGAGCCGTTCACGGGCGGCCGACTGGGACGGCCGTCGGTGGGTGTGCGGTGGGTGGTGGTGTGTGCGGGTGGTCCGCCGCCCGTCCCGACGGGGGCGCGGGTCGGGCGGCGGGACCCGGCTCCCGCGGCGGTGCCGCGGGAGCGGTCTTAGATGGCGGCCGGACGATCCGGCCGCCATGCGGCGGCGGCTTCGAGGGCCTGCAGTACGGGCGGGCTGGCTATACCGGCCAGTGCGGGCCCCAGCGCGGCGGGGAGGTCGGTCAGGGGGATGCCGTCGGGGATGACCAGGCGGGGTATGCCATCGGCGGCGATCCGTACACGTGGTTCGTGGCTGACGGCGGGGGTGGGCGGGGTCGCGGTGAACTCGACGTGCATGCCGTAGGCGGTGCCGCACTCCCACAGGGCCCTGGCGGCGCGGTGCCGTCGGGGGCTGGACCCGGTCAGGACGAGGTGGCGCAGGCCGGCCCGTGCTGCCGCGCGTACGGTCGCCAGCCAGTCCAGCGCCCGCATGTCCCCCTCGGCGAGGGCGAGTTCGAGTAACGGGGGAGCGGAGGTGGCGGTGTGGCTGTCGTTGCGGATCATGGGCGCGGGCTCCTGGAATGCGACTGTTGTAGCTGGTGGTTGGGCTCGTGCCGGATCAGACCGGCACGGACTGGTCGGCAGTTGCTCGTCTGGTCGCGGGGAAGCGCTGCGACCACTGCGGGTGCTTCACCCCTGCGGCGATCTCGCCGAGCCTGAGAAGCTGGATGTCGCCAGTTCCGGCGGCGGGGTAGGGGTGCCAGGCGTCACGGAAGTAGCGCTCGATCGGATTGTCGGTCAGCAGTCCGGCGCCAGCCCAGATGTCCATGGCGGTGCGCGCGGAGTCCTTGAGCAGCTCGACGTTCACGTGTTTGGCGTTGATCAGTTCCTCGTCGCAGGCGTATCCGGCGTCCAGGAGGCGGACGGCGTCGTAGGCGGTGGTGCGGGCGGTCAGCAGCCGGGAGCGCAGTTCGCCGAGTTTGGCGCGGATTGTCGGCAGTTCGGCCAGCTGGGAGCCGTAGCGCCGTCGGTCGCGGGCGAATTCGATGGTGATGTCGTGGATGGCCTGGTGGATGCCGAGGGCGAGCGCGGTCAGGTTGGCCCGTCCGTACAGCACGCTGGAGGAGTAGGCCACAGCCATGCCGTCGCCGACCTCGCCGATCAAGTTCTCCGCCGGTACCCGGCAGTTGTCCATGACGAGTTCGCCGAAGCTGAAGCCGTGCAGGCCCAGCGCCAGACGGTGCGGGGTGAGGGTGAGACCGGGCCGGCCGGCTTCGACCAGGAAAGCGGTCAGGCCGCGGTTGCCCTCGCCGGTGCGTACCACGACGCCGTGGACGTCGCCGATGTGGGAGTTGCCGACGAAGACTTTGCGGCCGTTGAGGATCCAGTGGCTGCCGTCGCGGCGGGCGGTGGATTCCATGCCCAGCACGTGGCCGCCGGAGCCGGGCTCGGTGACCGCGATGGTGGGCAGGCACGTCCCGGCGGCGATCTGCGGAAGCCAGTACCTCTTTTGTTCCTCGGTGCCGAAGTGGACGATCTTGGCGACGCCGAGCTGGGACGCCTGGACCGCGGCCCCCATGGCGGGGCTCACGCACGAGATCTCCTCGATGATGACGGTCTTGGCCTCATGGCCGGCGCTCATCCCGCCGTAGGCGGTATCGATCGTCGCCCCGATCCAGCCCTGCGCGGCGATCAGGCGGGGCAGTTCGGCTTCCACCTGGCGGTCGCGCTCCATCACGCCCACCTGGGGCGCGATGTACGTCTGGGTGAAGTCGCGCACGTACTGGCGGAGTTCGTGGTGCGGGTCGGCGGGCCGGGCCGAGATCGAGGTCACCGGATCCTCCTTGACGTCGACGGGCGGGATACTTCGGGCAGCGGCGGGTGTCAGCGGGTGCGGTCTGCGGCGCGGGCGCGGATGGTGTTCATGACCTGGTCGCGGGTGGCGTTGATCAGGGCGCGGCTGGCCTGGCCGGTGTTCTGGGGCAGGGCCTTGGGGCCGATGAAGCAGACGGTGCCCAGGGTGATGCCGGTCTCGTTGTGGATGAGCGGGGCGCCGCTGTAAGTGCGCACACCCAGGGCGTCGACGACCTCGTTGGACTGGAAGCGCGGGTGGCTGCACACGTCGGGCAGGATCAGCGCGACGGGGCGGTGAAGGACGTCGGGGCAGTAGCCGTGCTCGCGGGCCATGCTGCGCTCAACGATCGGGGCGCCGGGGGCGACGTACAGTCCGGCGAACCGCTGGCGGTCGGTGATGAAATTGATCATGGCCCAGGGCTGGCCAGCTTGTTCCCCCAGCGTCCTGGCGATGGCATCCAGTTCGGGCACGGCCTCGGCGTCCAGGCCGAGGTCGTGCAAAAGGGCGGTACGGGGCTGCAGGTCGGGGTCCGGTGAGGCGACGCGGAGTCCGGAGGCGGGGTCGAAGATGGTCATGCGGGTGCTCCGAGGCGGGAAGGGGTGGCGGCGGGTGTAAAGGAGGGCAGTCGGCCCAGGGCGTGGTGGACCAAGGCGATGAGGGTGTCGGTGGCCGAGGCCCGGTCGCGTGCGTCGCACAGCACGACGGGGATGTGCGGGGGCAGGTCGAGGGCGTCACGGACTTCGTCGGGGGTGTAGCGGTAGGGGCAGCCCTCGAATTCGTTGACGGCCACGATGAACGGCAGGCCGAGCTGTTCGAAGTAGGTCAGGGACGGGAAGCTGTCGTCCAGGCGGCGGGTGTCGGCCAGGACGACGGCGCCAATCGCGCCTTCGGCAAGGCCGTGCCACAAAAACAGGAAGCGGTCCTGGCCGGGGGTGCCGAACAGGTACAGCGTCAGCTCCATGTCGGGGTAGGGGAAGGTGATCCTTCCGAAGTCCACGGCCACCGTGGTGGTGGTCTTGCCCTCCACGCCGGCCAGGTCGTCCGTGGCGCTGCTGGGGAGGGTCAGTTCCTCCTCGGTGGTCAGCGGCCGGATCTCGGAGACGGCGGTGACCAGGGTGGTCTTGCCGGCGCCGAAACCCCCGGCGACGATGATCTTGACGGCTGCCGTGGACGGTGGATCGGCGGTGGTCACCACGGGTCCTTCCTGACGCTCGTTCATGCCTGGCGCCTGAGTCCTTCCAGGACCAGGGCAAGAATGTGGGGGTCGCTTCCGGGGTGGGTGCTGGCCGAGTGCGGCAGGAGCAGCGCTCCGGTGTCCAGCAGGTCGCTGATGAGGACTTTGGCGGCCCACACCGGCCGCCCGATCGCGTGGGCGATCTCCGCCACCGACGCGCTGCGCGCGCTGCACGCCGCCAGTACCTGAGCCGCCTCCGCGGACAGGTGCAGGTCATCTGCGGGACCGGGCAGTAGTTGTGTCTCCACCCGAAGGACGTGTCGCGCACTGGTGCGGCCCCCGGTGATCGCATAGGTGCGCGGTTCCTGCGGAATCGGCTCTGCTACGGCGGGCGCCTGGCTGCTGGGGGAGAGGGGCATGTCACTGCTCGTCTCCGGTGGCCTGCGCGGTCGCGCTGCGGGTGGGGGTGGCCAGGTGGGCGCGCACACCCTGCACGAGGACGGTCATCTCATGGCCGGTCAGGCTGGGGTCGGCGTCCACGCTGGTGATGACCGTCAACAGGGTTCCTTCGGCGGCGCTCATGGAGAAGACGCGCTCGGTGTCGGTCTCGAAGAACGCCTGCTTCAGGTGGCTCTTGCGGTCACGGCCGAGGACGGGGCCGATGCCGCGGCCAAGGGAGTGCATGCCGGCGCCGACCGCGGCCAGGCGCTCGGCGCTGTCCTTGTCCATGCCGACCATGGCCAGAGGCAGCCCGTCGGTGGTGGCCAGCTCGGCGACCAGCACGCCCGGCACGGCGTCCTTGAAGCGCTCCAGGAGGAAGGTCATGGTGCCGCGGCGGTCGAGCGGCATCGAGGCGGCGTGTGGTGCGGTGCCGGACATGGGAACTCCACGGAATGTCGGTGGGCGGCGCGCTTTGGGCGCGTATTGCAAGAGATAGGGAAGGGATGGGATCACGGTGTGGCGGGACGCACGGGCCCCGCAGGTTCGTCCGCAGGCGGGGAGCTGTCGCCGGCCTGCTGGGTGCCCTGGAGGAAGGCGCCGACCAGGCCGGCCGTGGCCACCTCGCCGCTGGCCGGGTGCTCGACCTCGCCTGCCGGGGCGCTTGCGGTCACAGCGCGGCGCCGACGCGGCAGGCTGGGACGCTGCCCCTCGCCACCTGGGACGGACTCCTGCGCGGTGCTTGCGCTCCCCGAGGCCGTACCCACGACGGGCACAGCGCCTGGCTGCTCGGGGAAGGGCAGCGCGGAGACCGACGCCAGCCCCTGGCCAAGCGAGGCAGGCGCGTCCGCTGGGGCGGGGCGGGGCGGGACAACAGCGGCTGTCGGCGCGCTGAGCGCCGGTACCGGGGCGGGGGCCGGTTGCTCGGAAGGGTGAAGGAGCAGGCTCGCAGGGACGATTACCAGGGCCTTGGTGCCACGGTCCTCCGCAGGCTGGAGGGTGATCTCCAGCCGGTACTGGTGAGCCAGCTTCGCAGCCAGCAGCAGCCCGATCCGTCCTTCGACCAGACGTGCCCGGACGATGGCGGGATCCGCGTCGGCCAACAAGGCATTCAGCATCCGCAGATCGTCGGCGGGCATGTGCAGGCCCTTGTCCTCCACGGTGACCGCCAGTCCCGAGGCGCCGAGCGTGCTGGACAGGCGGACCTCGTCACGGCTGAAGCGGGTGGCGTTCTCCAGCAGGGCGGCGAGGACATGGATGAGTGCCGTGCGTGCGTAGGCGGTCACCTGGACCGGGGCGACGTCGCCGAAGTGGACCCGGCCGTAGTCCTCGATCTCCGCGGTCGCCTGCCGCAGGATGCTGAACAGGTCCGCGGGGCCGCCGCTCTGCCGCAGTTGTCCGCCGGCCAGGACCGTGACCGCCTCCACGTCCCGGCGGATCTGGACCACCTTGTGATCCACCCGCAGCAGGGCCTGCAACGAATCGGGATCCTCCGTGGAGCGCTCCAGTCCGTCCAGCTCGACCAGGACACGGTCGGCGCGCGAGCGCAGCCT
Organism: Streptomyces sp. HPF1205; assembly: GCF_020400825.1. Taxonomy (GTDB): domain Bacteria; phylum Actinomycetota; class Actinomycetes; order Streptomycetales; family Streptomycetaceae; genus Actinacidiphila. The sequence goes on along the minus strand of NZ_JAINVH010000035.1, from coordinate 74,523 downwards.
CTTGGCTATCCCTGCGAACACGTCCAACTCGGCGTCGGCAGTGCCGGTGTTCGCAGCTGCGGCCTGAACGACTGCATCCCGCACGCTGTGTCCCAGCAGCGCCAGGTTCCGGTCCAGCTCGTCGAACATGCCCCAAGGCCGCGTCGGAAGGGCCGGGAAGGCGGGACGATCCGGGACCTTTCCCTGCCGTACGTCCTCCAGCAACGCTTTGACATCAACGACGATGCCGTCGATCGAGCGGCGGTAGTAGCTCAGCCAGGCCGAGGTGACGTTGCGGAAGTCCCTGCCCTGCCCCGCACCCACTTCCACCCAGTCCTGGTGGGCCTTGACCATCCACTCCTGCGAAGCGCGCAGCACATCGACAGCCCCTTGCAGGGAGGTTCCGGCGCTCTGCCAGAACTCCCGCACCTGCTGACGCTGCGCTTCCCCGGCCGCACCCTCGTCCGCCCGCCCTGACTGGTTCCGCAGCCACAGCGACACCATCGTGCGGACCCCTTGGCGAAGCGACCACGCAGCCCCCGCCGCAGCGGTAACAGCGACAGCCACGCCGAGGGACACACTGGGGGTATGGCCGGTCGCCGCGTAGCCCACCCACACCACAGAGGGTGCCGCCAACCAGCCCAGCACGGGCCCGGCAAGGTGACGGCGCATCTGCAGCGCAACATCCGTCTCCGTCAAAAGGGCCGGCGCCACGGTACCGGTGGTGCTCGCCGGTTTGACGCGGTGACGGTTGGAACCAGTTCGACGGGACATCACATACCTCGGCACGAGTCGGACAGGTACAGCGACTTCATGGATGTCGCTGCGCGTGATCGCTTATGGCAACTAGCGTTACCGCTGTGGCCGCACGGCCACAGGCAGACCGTGTCCACAGATGTCCACACCTGCGTGGACACGCGGGACAGGGGGGACAATCGATGGCCGACACCGAGTTCGGCGCTGCGCTGCGGCGACTGCGCGGCAACCGGTCCATCCGGGACGTGGCAGCCCTGGCTGCCATCAGCAAATCCCAGGTCAGCTACCTCGAATCCGGCGAACGCGCCCCCACCGCAGTTGTCGCCGCCGCCTTGGACCGGGCTCTTGGAGCGGGAGGCGAACTGATCGCACTGGCCGCATCCAGTCCACAAGACTCCCTGAGCGAGCGCGCGGCCCGGTTGCACCGCGGCGTCACGGACGCCCTCGCCGGGGTTGGCCCGATGACCGATGCAGGCGTTGAGGACTGGGAGTACACGGTCGCCCGGCACGGCAAAGCCACCCGCTGGCGGCCCGAGGCCGAATTCCTGCCCGACCTCATGGCCGACATCGCCGACCTGCAGCGCGTCCTCAAGCACCGCCAGTCGCCCCAGGCCCGACGTAGGCTGACCACCTGCCTGGCGCAACTGGCCGGTCTGCTCGCGCTGACCCTCCTCAAAGCCGGGGACCCCGGCGCCCGGGACTGGTGGCGGACCGGGCGTGCGGCAGCCACTGCCGCCGACGACCGCGCGACCCTGAGCTGGATCTACGCCCAGGAGGCCTATCAGCACTACTACACCGGGGACATCGCCGGAGCCCTCGAACTCGCCGGCCGCTCCCAGTACGTGGCAGGGGGCCTGCCCTGCGTCGGGCCCGCGCTCGCCGCCCCCCTCGAAGCCCGCGCCCACGCCGTTCTGGGACGACACGACCGCGCTGCTGCGGCCCTCACCGCCGGACAGACTGCGCTGGACCGTCTCGACCCCGACCACCAGATCCAGAGCGCGCTCGGCTACACCACCGCTCACTGGCACTTCCACGCCGGCGACGCCTGGACCCACCTGGCCGACACCGCCCGAGCCCGCGACGAACTCCATCAGGCTATGGAGCTGTATCCCACGGCCGACTACACCGACCGCGCTCTCATCGGCTTGGACCTGGCGGCCTGCTACAGCGCTGACGGCGACCCGGATGCTGCCGCGACCGCGACCGGCCACATCGTGATGGGTCTCCCGCCCGAGCAGCGCTCTGCACTGATCATCTACCGCGCCGGACAGGTGGCCGATACCGTGCCCGAAGGAACCGCACGGCAGGAGCTGCGCCGCGTGCTCGCCCTGCCCCCAGCCGAGTAGGAGCAGCCGGTGCACATCGACCGGGCCACAGAAACGGACACCCAGGCGATCGCGACGATCCTCGGGGAGGTCGAGGCGTACTACGGGGGCAAAGACACCCCCGCCGACCAGACCCAGATCCGTGCTGCCCTGTTCGGTAGTAACCCCATAGCCACCGTGCTGCTCGCCCGCGAAGGCGACGACATCCTCGGGCTCGCCTCCTACTCGTTCCTCTGGCCGGCCGCCGGAGCCGAATCGTCCCTGTTCCTGAAGGAACTCTTCGTCCGCGAACGAGCCCGACGCCGCGGTATAGCCCGCGCCCTCATGCAAGCCGTACGCGCCGCGGCGGACGCCGCCGGCTGCCCGCGCGTCGAGTGGACGGCCGACCGGGACAATCCGTCCGCCCTCGCCCTCTACCAAGCCCTGGGCTTCCAGCAGCGCGACGACAAACCCTTCTACCGCTGGCAGGTGTGAATGCTCCCGGTTGGCACACAACGAGAAGCACGCCCGGAGCGGCACAAGGCATGGTGTCCGACGGGCGTGACAGGAGCGTTCGAGGTTTCCTGCCGACTGATCACGGCACAAGCGCGGCTTCCGTCTACGCGGAGCTCGGGCACCGGCAGGGATGGCTTGGGTTGGACCGGGCGCTGAGCATAGACGGGACCACGCGTGGACCGATGTGAACTCGGCATTCGGCACGCCATCAGTGCTTTTCGGCAGCACCAACCCGGCTACGGGAAGACGTTCGGCTAGGTGACCGCGGACCCCTACGCACCCATGCTGTTCTTCCGCCTTTGGAACGGCACCGGCCTTGGCACCGACTACTCCTGGCCATCCAGCTGCGCCACTGCTCCTGGCAGTCCGCCGTGGTGACGCTCGTTCGGCGGCAGCTTCACCTTCACCCTCAGAACGGATGGCGCCTTGACCAGCACAGGAAGGGTGGACTCCGCGTCCTTCCTGCTCGCGAGGCATTTACGCTTGGTCATCCCGAAATGTTGATCAGAGTCAAAAATCCTGGCCGCTGACAGTGAAGAAGTCGGCCAGCAGTTTGGGCTCGGTTTCAGCGAGTGCCGCTCGCCCAGGATGCGACGGTCCGGTTGTCAACTGCTCGGGGGCTGGGCTGCGTAGTACGCGTGAAGGGCGGCTTCGCTGCCGGAGCCGGTGGCGGCCATGATGCGCTGGAAGCGGGCGGAGCGCAGGTCGCCGGCGGTGAGGATGCGCGGATGCTGAAGCTCGGGCGGACAGTAGCCGGTGCTGTCTGGGGTGACGGCGCCTGCGGGGGGCATGGGGGCGCTGCCGAGATTGAGGTAAGCGACCTCGGCCCCAAAGGCGCCGTTGCGTCCTGCTCTGTCCCTCCATTGGGCGGCGAACTGGGAATCGTCGTCAGCGCTCACCAAGAGGTTCGTTACGGGGAGCGGGGTGATCCGCGGGTCGTCTCGTACCTCGTCGATCTTGTAGTCGTCCGCGGGCGGGTAGGCCACCAGGATTGATGCCTCCAGCGTGGGATGCGTCCGAAGGAAGGTGCCGAGCGGACGGTCGGCACCGAGGACGAGCAAGGGGCCGCGCTCGTGGTCAGCGACCTTGGCTCCCCAGAGGGTGGGCAGGACTGTGTCACCGGGGACGGTCAGCCATGGCGCCTTGTCCGTCGGCAGCGGGCCCACGCCGGTGGCCACGACTGCGTGGGGTGCGGTGAGCCGGCGGCCGTCGCTGAGGATGACGGTGACCTGGTCGTCGGTCGCTACGACCTCAGTCGCCCGGATGCCCAGCTCTGCCTGGCAGAGCTCTGTGCGGGCGATGTCCTTGGCGATGGCGGCGGCCAATTCGGGCCCGCTGGTGAAGCCGCCCACGACGTTGTTGAGGGCTCCGATGTGCTGGAGCTTGGTGCACAACGCGTCGGCCTCGATCAGGATCGAGCGCATGCCGACGCTTGCGGCCATCACGGCTGCGGCGCAGCCAGCTGGGCCTCCGCCGACGATGATCAGGTCAGTGCTGTCGTCGTGGGGTGGGGTTGCTGCCATGACCTCTATTCCATCACCGGGGTTTTCAAGGGCGAGGGCAGTTGCCGTAGAACCTGGCCGGTGGTGATGAGCTGTCGGCGGCCGATGAGGCGGCGTGCCACGAGCAGGCCGGCGTCGTGGACGGAGGGGCCGGCGTCGCTGGCGGAGGCGTCGGTGATGATCCAGGGGGCGTGGCCTCGTTCGAAGGCGTCCGCGGCGGATTTCAGGACGCAGCTTTCGGTGGCGATGCCGCAGAAGACGAGGTCGGTCCACCCGGCTTGCGCGATCAGTGTGGCGGCCTGCTCGGTGTAGAGGGAGTACGCGGGTTTGTCGAGGACGGCGTACGCGGAGGCGGCGTGCTCCACCAGTTCGGGCACGATGTCGGTCTCAGGGGGGCGCTGGAGCCTGGTCCAGTCGAAGAACCGCTCGAAGGGGCTGCCGGCGTAGTTGACGTAACGGGTGAAGACGACGGGGCCACCGGCGGCCGTCCACCGTTCGACGAGGCTGGCCACCATGGGCACGACGTGCCTGCTGTGGTGGTTCACGAACCCGTTCTGCATGTCGATGACGATCAGGGCCGCGCGGTCGAGGTCCATGGTTGCGGAATCTCCCGTCGTCGTCAGCTGACGCTGTCCCGCAGAGCGTCTTGCGCGGCCCGCAGTCGTTCCGCGAGTCCGCTTGTCTTCATGATGGCCTCTCGCATGAGGACGTGTTGCGCGGTCTCCTGGGCTCGGGCTGTGGTGAGGCGGGAGGCGGCGGCGCGCAGGAAGCGCCAGCCGAAGTCGTCCGGGGTGAAGGGATCCTGGCCGTCTTCGACGAGTGTCTGGATCTGGTGGGAGAAGCACCACAGGGTCTGGACGGTGAGTTCGCAGGTGACGAGCTCGTCGATGGTAAGGCTGCGCTCGGCGGAGTGGGCGGCGTAGGCGACTCCTGACCATCCCGCGTAGCCAGTGGAGACGCCGCGTATGCCGAAGGAGACGATGTCGGGATGGTCGAATCCCGTGGCAAGGAGCGATTCCTCGACGGACTGGTGAAGGGGGGCCGGCCCGCTGGGCGCGCTGCGGTCGACCAAGACGGATGGCGTGGACAGCAGCCGTAGCGCGGTGTCGAACTCGCGGCCGTCGCTCCAAGGTCCTGACCTGACCCAGTACAGGGAAAGGACGTACTCCGGGTCCGGCTGCTGGCTCCGATCGACCTCCAGCAGGTCACGCATCCGGGCTCCGGCCCACGGCAGATCGGAGGCGTAGGAGCGGTAGCGCCAGACGGCCAGTTCGGTCAGGGACGCGGGAGCCTGGCGCTGTACGAGGTGGAAGACGGCCACCCCGCAGGCGAAGACGTGCAGAGTGCACGTCGTCTCCTTGTCCGGGTGGTCCAGGCGTGTCGACGACGATTCCAGCCAGATGTCGCCCACCGAGCCCGGGCCCAACTCATTCTGTAGACGGCGCGCCCGACGGGCGCCGATGAAAACCGGCAGGAACTTGTGCGAGTCGACGCCTATCCGTGCGGTGCCGGAGGCGGTGGCCGCCAGCCGCCCCAGTGGTTCGGCGAATCGGAGCCGGATGTCCTCCGTCGAGCGGGCCAGCGCCGTGTCCAGCACGGCCTGGGAATCAGGTCGGGGGCAGTAGCCCTCGCCGCCCGCTTCCCACTTGGAGATGACGCGGTCGCTTACACCCAGGTGCGCGGCGAAGTCGCGGATGCTCATCCGCATCGCCGCGCGCAGCAGCCCGGCCTCTCTGCCGGACCAGCGCTGCACCGTGACCATGACCGCCCCCTCCCCTCCCGTACGGCGAAATACCCAGCGTAACGAGTCGTGTTCGGCAGCGGTACGGCGTTTGTGCGGCATCCGTACGTCACATCGGGTCACCGGGATGCAGCATGCTGTTCCCCCGGTCGGCATCAGCTGGCCCCGGAAGCAGCCCCTAGGTACAAGGAGCCATCGGTATGCCCGACATCGTCAAGCGCAGCGCCCGCGCCATCCTGCTCGACGGCGACGAACTGGTCCTCATCAAGCGCACCAAGCCCGGCCGCGATCCGTACTGGGTCAGCGTCGGCGGTGGAGTCGAAGAGGAGGACGACAGTATCGAGGCCGCGCTGCACCGCGAGGTCTTCGAGGAACTGGGCGGCACGCTCGACCGCGCCGAGCTGGTCCACCTGATCACCGATGAGCTGGAGGGCGGCATCGGCGTGCAGCACATCTTCGCCGCCCGCTTGGCGGGCATAAACGTGTCCGTTCGCACCGGCAGCGAGTTCTCCAAGCCCGAACGCGGCGGGTACGAGATCGTCCGCGTCCCCTTCACGGCCGACGGCATCCGCGACCTCAACTTCATGCCGCCGGAGCTGGCCCACTTCACTGCCGCCAACATCGACGCGATCGTCTCCGTCCTCGACACGCCCATCCGCAAGGCGTGAGCGCCGATGGCAGACATGTCCGACTTCATCAGCCTCAACGGACCCGACAACGTCGGGAAGACCACGCAGTTACGGCGGCTGGCCGAGCGCTGGGAGGGATTCCAGGCGCTGGGCGCTGTACATGAACACGACCCGGAGCCCTGGGAGCGCGCCGCGACAGGGGACTACGCGTCCTGGTGGTTCGAGAAGTCGACGACCGTGGAACTGGCCACCATGCTGGTCAGAGGCCACGCAAAGCGTGCTGCCGCCCGCGAGCCCGACCGCACCGGGCTGCTCGACCGCGGCCTGCCCATGCTCATCGCGGTGGCCTCCGCGACCAGCGTCGTCAAGGACGGCCTGTCGGCGCGTGAGGCGCTGTGGACCGTGCGGGAAATCGCCGCCGCGATCCCGGCACCGCCGGAGACCTCGGTCCTGCTCATGCCCTCGCTGAACGCCGAACGCAGCTACGCCATCACCAGCACCCGCGAACGCCGCCCGTGGACCGGGATCTACCCCACCTATCAGAAGGTGCTGCACGAGATCCTGCTCCGCCAGTCCGATGAAGGCGCGTACGACCTGGTCGTGGACTGCGAACACCACGGCCGGGCGGACGTCCACAGGCAGATCATCGAGGGCCTCACCCTCCCCCTGAGCGCCGACGACATCGGGGAGGACGACGACCGATGACGACCGTCACCAGCAACCCCCCTCCGCTCATCCTCCCGCCCGGCTTCTCGCGGGCCGCTGCGAGCCTGCCGGAGAAGGACCTCCGCCGCTTCGACGACGCTGTCACCCGGCTGCACGCGGTCAACACCCGCCTGTGGAAGACCGAGGACCAGGTCCGCGCGGCGGGACTGCCGGCCGAGCGAGTAGCCGACTGCAAGCGGGAGATCGACCAGCTCAACGCCGAGCGCAACGCCCTGGCCGAACGGGCCGACGAAGTCCTCGGCGCGCTCGGCGGTGCCGCCCAGGCCGACACTCCGCTGCACACCGAGACCCTCGCCTCTGTCCTCGACCGGCTGTCCATCCTGACCCTGCGGATCTGGCACAGCGAGCGTGCATCGGACCGTGACGACCTGGCCAAGCGCCGCGTGCCTGCCCTCCACAAGCAGCGGGACGAGCTGTGCGCGGCGCTGGACTCGCTTGCCGCCGACGTCCTAGCCGGCACTCGGCGCCTCCCGATACCTGCCCGCTACAAGCTGTACGGAGCGGACGAGGCGGCGGCCATGGAGATCACGCCGAGCCCGCGCCTGGTCCGGGTGATCGCCTTCGGCGGGCTGAGCGAGTGCGGCAAGAGCACCAGCGCCGAATTCGTCCGCCGCACCTGCGGGGCGCAGCGGTTCAAGATGGGCTACCTGCTGCGCCAGGCCGCCGCACGCAAGGGACTTGCCGACCCGTACGCACTCTCCCCGCGCCGCCAGGCAGAACTGCTCCTGGACGAGCTGAACCGCTTCGCGGACACCCACGTGGACACCCAGCTGATCACCATCGAATCCGTCCACGACGAGGCGTCGATAGCCGAGCTGAAGCACCTGATGGGCGACCGGCTGCGGATCGTGTATCTCGACGTGCCCTTCGCCGTACGGGTGAGCCGCTCCGGGATCGTGGCGCACGCCGTCGCCGCCAAGGACGAGATCAAGATGAGCCGCGGAGCCCACCGGGTCGCCGCCCTCGCCGACCACCTCATCGACAACTCGGGCAGCATCACCGAACTCCGCGCCCGCCTCCGACGGATCGCCGCACCACCAGTCCCGGCCAAGCCCCGCACCACCACGCCGTACGGACTCGGTCTCCCCGGACCGGTGGCCGCCGCCACCTCCGACCTCATCGACGGGCTACGCTCGTACGGTCGGGCCGTCCACCTTGCCGCGCTCACCGGCAGCCCGGGCGAGGGAACCTGGATCGCCGGCTGGTCCGACCTCGACCTCCTGGTCATCGCCGACCACTCAGCCGCGGATCAGATCGGAAGCGCGGTCAGCCACTACCAGCAGGTCCTGGGCGACGCGGCCTCCGTCGGACTGACCCTCGCCACGCCCGGCGAACTGCTCGCCCGCCAGCTCACACCACGAGTTGCCTTCGCCCTGCACCAGCTCCAGGCCGACCGGCCCGTGCTGTACGCCGACCCGCTCCTGGAGCTGCCGCACATCACGACGGACGAGCTGGACCTAGCCGCAGTGCGCGAACTGCCCCAAGTCATCCTCACCATGCGACGCCTCCGTGCCGAGGCCGGCCCGGGTCAGCTGCGTCAGCTCTACAAGCACCTGGTCCTCGCCTGCCGCCTCCTCCTGCGAGGACACGGGACGTGGGAGACGGGCCCCGACCGGATTCTGGCCGCTGCCTCCCGACTCCCCGGACTGCCGGCCTTCGGTATTCCGACCCTGACCGAGACCGCGGTGGCCTGGAGCGAAGGCTCCCGCGAGCAGGCCCTCGCCTCGGTCCTGCCGGCCGTCGACGCTTTGCTGACCTGGTACGCCGACCAGCTCGCCGCCTGACCGCGGACCTGACTCAATCTTCCCAAGGCAGCCCGGCGCGACGCCGGCCCCCTCTCACTGCATCACCTCTCACCCGGAGCTTCGCCATGCCCGAAACCCTTGCCGTACCCCCGTTCTCCGCCCGGATCGTCGAACGCCTCGGCGTCGGACCCACCAGCCGCCGCGAACGCGTCATCCACTCCCTCGACGGCCTGGAGGATGCCGTCCACCCTGACGCCCTCGCCTCGGCCGGCAACCGCCTCTGGGAGCGGCTGGTGACCGAGGTGCCCGAGGCCCTCGGCACGGTGGACTTCCTCCTCGGCCTGGACGCCGGCGGCATCCTCCCCACCGTCTCCCTTGCCTCCGCCGCCGCGCTCCCGTACAAGATCGCCTGGAAGCTGCACCTGCCGCTCGACGGCGCGGTCCGCTTCAGCGAGCCGCACGCGATGCGCACGGACGTCTTTGCGTACGGGATCGCTCCCGGCCAGCGGATGGTCCTCGTGGACGACGAGATCACCACCGGCCGGACGCTTGCCGATCTCACCCGGCGCCTCCGCGAGGCCGGTGCCCAGCCCGTGGCCGCCGCGTGTCTGGTGGAGGACGCCACGCACGGGGCTCGTGCGCTGCTCGCGGACATCGGGATGCCGTTGGTGGCGTTGACGGTGATGGGGGCCGGGCAATGACGACCATGATGACCGGGGTGCGCTTCTGTCCCGGAGGCGAATACGTTTCCGCCCACTCGGTGCACACCACCCCCCTGGGGTACGACCGGCAGAACCTCGCCGCCGGAGCGCCTCTTCCGGTGCCGGCGTCGGCCGAACTGGTCGACCGCCTGAACGAGTGCGACGAGATCCTGGCCTCCTTCCAGGGCAAGCTCGGCGACTCCCTGCTCGCCCTCGCGGCCGTCCGCGCCGTCCGCGACTGGCTCGGCCAGCGATCACCCGCAGCATTGCCTGTACGGGCGGAGGGACCATACGCCCAGCTCATCGCCCGCAGCGGACTGCTCACGGGCCCGCCGGGCACGGCCCCGCGCGGAAGGTTCGCCGTCATCGGCGACCGCGAATCCATCGAACGCCATCAGGCGGCGGCGCACGTGAGCATCGTCTGCGACCCCGCCGCACCACCCTGCTGGTCCACCGACGGCCAGGCGTACCCCGACATGCCCGCCCGCTACTACCTCGCGCTCGAACGCCGCCTCGGCCTCCGCCTCCCGGCACAGGGCTCGTTCGCGCCCACCCTCATCACAGCTCCCAACCGGCTCACCCAGCAATTGCAGGCCGCAGGCTGGCTCGACGGCCTGACCATCGCCGCCATCGCCGCCACCAGCTGGCCCGAGCGCAAGGACTACACCGCCGAACGCTTCACGGAGGTGGCCAGCCGCATCGCCGACGCCCGGCAGACCCCGGTCCGTCTCCTGCTCATCGGCGGCGACCAGGACGGCTGCGTCCGCATCGCCGCAGCAGGCGGCGCCCGAGGCGTCCGGGCCCTGCACCTCGACGGCCTCCCCGCAGACGACCTCGCCGACGTCTTCCCCCATTGCGACCTCGTCCTCGGCAACGACACCGGTCTGACCCACCTCGCCGCCCTGACCCGCACCGCCGACGGCAGCGGACCGCCCGTACTCGGCCTCTACGCCCGCCACTCCCACAGCAAATGGCGCACCGGCCTGCCCCACCACCACGCCGTTGCCACCCCTTTCTCCGAGCGCATGCACCAAGGCGACCTCTGCCCCGTACGCGACGCCATCGCACCCGACTCCGACGTCCACCTCGACGCCATCACGCCGACTGCATTCGCCCGGGTCTGCGTCGAGGTGCTGGGCGGAGCCGAAGAATGACCGCAGTACGTCGGTGGCACGTCGGTCCCATCCGCCGCGCCACCCGCAACCTCCTCCTCCCACTGGACGTCAACGGCCGCCCGCTCCTGGCCAAGTACACGCGAGACCGAGAAGAGGCCCGCCAGGAAATCCGCGGCCATGCCCGCCTGCTCGGCCACTACCACATTCCCGCGCTCCACGCCCACGTCCGCGTCCCCGGCGGATACCTGCTGGCGTACGAACGCCTGCCCTCGGGCCGCGACAAGGGCCTGCTCCTCGACCTGCTCAACACCGAGGCGCCCACCGCGGAACTCCTCCAGTACATGGACAACCTCACGACCGCGTACCGCACCGTCATCCTGGCCACAGCTCAGGAAGTGCCGCCCGAGAACGTGGTCCGCAAGCTGTACTGGGACCGCGCGGCCCCCGGCGGACGCTTGGACACGTACTACGCCGGAGCCGACTTCCCCGTCGCCGAAGGCATCATCGACCTGCCGGTCAGCCGCCTCGCCGAATACGTCCTCGTCATCAACGGCCAACCGCGCACACTCGGCTGGACGGCCACTCTGCGCCGCCTACGAGCCCACTTCCAGCGCACCGAACCCGTCTGGGCCGCCCTTACCCAGGGCGACCCCACCGACGTCAACCTCGCCCACCCGCTTGCCTGGCTCGACTACGACACCGCCAGCCCCAACAGCATCCTCGGCGAGTTCGCCAACTTCCTCTGGCACGCCACCGCCCTCGGCGGCTGGCTCGTCCCCACCTACAACCCGGCCGCCTTCGCCGACCACCCCGCCACGTTCCACCGCGTGGCGGCCAACCGACCGCAGCTGGGGCGGGCGCACGTCAACCACGCCACTCGCACGATCCACATCGACTACACGGCCCACGTCTCCGCACCCCGCCGAACCGCAGCAACCGCCTACTGGCACCAGCTCGTCGAGCCCGTCGCCGACAAGCTCTGGCCCCACGCCGACCTCGCTGAACTCCTGCGCCCCTACCTGGCCATGCGGATCCTCGCCGTCTACAACCTGGCCGACCTCACCCCCGCCGACCGGCTGCTCGCCTTGGCCCGCCTCGCCGAAGCCATGAGCCCGTCCTTCGCCCCCGCCACCTTCTTCTCCGTCGAGGAGGCACCATGCCCGGCCCCCTGACCGGCCACACCGCCCTGGTCACCGGTGCCACCGGCGGCCTCGGCACCGCCATCGCTCGCCGCCTGGCCGCCGACGGGGCCGTCGTCGTCCTCGCCCACCTCGACGACTGGGACACCGCCCGCGCCCTCGCCGACGAGATCACCGCGAACGGCGGCACTGCCCGCCCCCTGGAAGCCGACCTCCGCGACCCGGACGCCGTCCGCGCCTTCTGCCGCCAGGCCCACGCCCGCCCCGGCCCCATCGACGTCCTCGTGAGCAACGCCGGTGCCTACCCCCGCATGACCTGGGCCGACACCACCTCCGCCGTCTGGGACGACGTGCTGGCCACCAACCTCACCAGCCACTACCTCCTGGCTCACGAACTCACCCCCGCCATGGCCGCCCGCGGCTGGGGCCGCATCATCACCATCGGCTCCGTCCTCGCCACCGCCGGCCGCCATGACCTTGCCGCCTACATCAGCGCCAAAGCCGGCCTCGAAGGACTCACCCGCGCCCTCGCCCGCGAACTCGGCCCCGCCGGCGTCACCGCCAACTGTGTCGCCCCCGGCTCCATCGCCGTCCCCGCCGAAGCCGCCGTCGTCCTCGACCCCGACGCCATGACCGCCCGCCAACTCGCCCGCCAGTGCGTCCAACGCCGCGGCCACCCCACCGACATCGCCGCCACCGTCGCCTTCCTCGCCACCCCCGACGCCGGCTTCGTCACCGGCCAGACCCTGCGCGTCGACGGAGGCTGGATCCTTGGCTGACATCTGGCTCATGCGCCACGGCGCCTACGAAGGCCACCACTCCGGCCACCACGCCCCACTCGATGCCCCCCTCTCCGCCGAAGGCCGCGCCCAAATCCACCGCGCCCTTCCGCTCCCGGAGGGCGTCACCGCCATCGTCACGAGCCCTCTCCTGCGCGCCCGCCAGACCGCCGACCTTCTCTCCCACCTCACCGGCATCCCTGTCATCGACACGAGCCCGCTCCTGGCTGAGTGGCGCGCCCCGAGCATCGTCATCGGCCACACCCCCGAGACGTACCCACCCGAATACCGCGCCTGGCGCGAACAGCGCACGGCTAACCCGTCACTGGCCTGCGGAGACGGCGAAAGCCTCACTGAACTCCACCAGCGGGCGTCCCGCTGCGCCAACTACTTACGCGTCATGACTGAAAGTCATGGCGGTGCGATCCTTGCCGTCTCCCACAAACTGTTCCTCGGAATGCTTATCAACCTCGCGGCAGGCCCCGCCGCGTTTGGTGCCGTCAGCCGAACGGACTGGCCCTTCGCCGGACTCTCATCACTTGCTGGGCGGCTCCTGTAGCCGTAAAGTCCCCATTCCACACTGCGCCTGACCGTGACGCGCGATGGCTGAGTCCAGGTGCCCGGTCCCGGAGCGGCTTGTTTTGGCTTGGTTGCTGAACCCTTGGACAGAACACCCGCTGTAGGGACTTGTCTTGCCGGATATTAATGCTGGCCGGCGTTTACGAACCGCAACGGCTGTAGAGGTGTGAAGACAGGGAGTGGTCGCGCTAGGTGCGAAATAGCAATTCGCCCACGGCAGACATGAATGTGAACCAAAGAGTGGATGGCTCCCTTGCGTTCATGTCAAAATAAAGCGCTCGCTGGTTCACTGCAATGAAAGGATACACCCTGCGTCTGGTCCGACTCCACTCGCATCACCGCACTGTCGTAGATGATGCATGCTTCGTATGCGCTTTTTTCGCGCTACGAAGGTGAGTCGGGACCGGCCTGCGGGGCGCGTCGGAAGTGCAGGTAGCCGGGACTGTTGACTGCGGCTCCGGTAGTAGGACCCGTCCAGGCAGGGAAGCAGCAGTTGTCGGCGTCCGCTGCTCTGACTCGTGAGGGGGTCCTCTATAGCGTGGAAAATGCCGTCAGGCAAAACGTGTTTTCTGGGGATCATTGTTGTCGTCCCGCTCCGGTTGGTCCTCTCCCGGGACGCTGGACATCGACCTCAACCGCTTGGTCCTCTGTTGCCCTGCCCGCCGGTTTCCAAGGACTTGCCCATGCCTACACGTTTGCTGTCTATCCCTGCAGTCGCCGCCGCTTTGGATGTCGATCGCCGCACTGTCTACCGATTCATTGCTGCGGGGGAGTTGCCGGTCGTCGACCTGCGTACAGGAGCGGGCCGGTCCCGCGTCCGGGTCCCCGTTGACGGGCTGGAGGAGTTCATCACCAGCAGGTCGCTTGCTGCTTCGCGCACTCGCCGCTGAGCTTTCGTTGTCAGTGCAACGTCCCCTTTCCTCGAACGAAGGAGTAGTGCCGCGTATCTGCGTAAGTTGAAGTCCGGGAAGTGGCAGGCGACGGTGCGTAACCGGGCCGGAGACCGGTTCAGCGAGTCGTTTTCTCTCAAGAGCCAGGCCCGCGCCTGGGGTATCGAGATGGAGACTCAGTTCGCTCGTGGGGGTATGCGCGATCCGCGGGTCGGCGCGCTGCCGTTTCGCGAATGGCACGAGCGATGGTGGAACGCTCGTGTGGTGGAGCCCCATACCTTGCGGGGGGACGCGTCGAGCATCAAGCACCACGTTCTTCCCTACTGGGCCGACTGGGAGATGCGGGCGATCACCCGAATGGATGTTCAGGGCTGGGTCCGTGCCCTGATGATCAAGGGCACGGGCGCCGCTGCCATCAAGCGGGCCTACAACTTGATGTCCTCCATCATGCGCGCGGCCGTCGATGACGATGTGATAGCGGTGAGCCCCTGCCGCAGCATCGACCTGCTCCAGATCGCGGTCAAACCCGCGCAGTGGTTCACGCTCGACCAGGCGCAGAGCATCCTCGACGAACTCCCCTCCGCGTGGAAGACGATGTCCCTGCTCGGCTTCTATACCGGTCTTCGCTGGGGAGAGTTGTCGGGGCTCCACCGTCACCGCATCGACCAGCGCCGCTCCCGCTTGTTCGTGGTGGAGGTCAATACCAAAAGCGGCATCAAGGAATATCCGAAGACCTCCAAGAGCAGGCGTGAGGTACCACTCCCGCCTCATGTTCTACAAGCACTCGAACGCCACATCCACCGACTTGAGCGTGATGCCCTGGTCTTCACCACCGTCACCAAGGGCCGTGCCGGCCGCCGCCTCGACGACGGCAACTGGCGGCGCCAGACCTGGTGGCCCGCCCTCGCAAACGCCTACTACTTCGACGGCTACGGCGAGCAACAGGCTGTCCCGCACTACCCGCCGCACTCCATGCGCCACACCTGCGCCTCGTGGCTTGTCCAGAAGGGAGTCTCGCTCTATGAGGTCCAACACCTGCTGGGACACGAGAGCTTCCAGACCACCCAGCGCTACGCGCACCTGCAACCGGACGCGCACAAGGCCGTCCTAGGGGCCGGGGAGCGCCTGGACGTTCCGCTGACCATAGCCGCATAGAAATCCTCCGCCCTGTCCCGTACGGACAGGGCGGAGACGTTTGTCTGATCAGACGCTCACCGTAACGTCTCCATCGGGTGGCCCTACCTTCCTGCTTGGGCTGAGCGAGCCATTCGTAGGGTTGGCTCGGGACTGTCTGATTCCGCACGGTGGGGGGCTGGTTCGCGTTCTACTTCCTGCGTGGGACTCCATGTACGGTGCCTCTGGCCGTGGGCGATCAGGGATCGCTGTGTTGCGTGCGGCCGTCGTGGGGCGGGATGCCTGGGGGGCATGCGATGCGTCATGGAAACGAGCGGTTCCGTGTTGCCTTTTTCCAGGAGCGGGCGCTGGGGTGGGGTTCACGTCGAGGCGGGGGCGTGTTACGACCGGGGCGGCTGCCGGGCGTGGTGCTGCTCGCCCTGACGGCGCTGGTCCTGTCACTGCTTCCGGCCTCGGTCAGCTACGGGGACGCGGGCCCTGGCAGGGCTGGGGCCGGTACGGCGGCCGCACGGCCCTCCGGTACGCGGCCATCGGGCGTGCGCAAGGCATCCGGAGCATCGACCGCGAAGCCGACGACTCCGTCGGCGAAGGCGTCGCCGGAGAAGGCCGCGGCGGCCGCCTCGTCCGGACCTGTGGTCTCCTCCGCGGTGTACGCCTACGACGCGGCCGGCCGACTGGTCGGAGTGACCGACCCCGGCGGCGATACCGCCCGATACCGGTATGACGAGGTCGGCAACCGACTCGGGGTCGACCGCTATCCCTCCAGCCAGTTGTCCGTGCTGAGCGTGGTGCCGGCCACCGCACGGCCCGGGGACCAAGTGGTCGTCTCGGGTACCGGCTTCTCGGCCACCTCGGCCGACGACACGGTGATGTTCGGCAGCGTGACCGCCCAGGTGACCGCGGCGACCGCGAACCGGCTGACGGTCACGGTGCCGGCCGGCGCCGGGAGCGCTCCGGTGTCGGTGACGGTCAGCGGTACGAGCACTCAGTCCCCGGAGGCGTTCTCCCTGGCCGCCCCTGGACCGGTCGTCTCCGGCATCGACCCGCCGAGCGGAACGGTGGGCACGAGCGTGGTGATCAGCGGCAGTGGGTTCGCCGCCACCGCGTCGGACAACGTGGTGCGCTTCAATGGGGTGCCGGCCGAGGTCAGTGCCCGCACCGACACCTCGCTCACGGTCTTCGTGCCGGACAGCACCACCGGCAAGGTAACGGTGACGACTCCCGCCGGAACCACCACCTCCGCCTCGGACTTCACGATCCCGGCAAGCGGGGACGCCTACGACACCACCGTGAAGGTGGCCGTATCCGACACCACGCCCACGGTCGTGGCCATTACCCGGCCCGGACTGAAGGGCCGGGTGCTGTTCGACGCCTCGGCGGGCGACGATGTGAGCCTGGGCTTCACCAGTAAGACCTTCACCTCGCTGGCCGGACTCACGCTCTACTCGCCGCAGGGAAGCCAGATCGGCACCGCCGATCTGTCGGGTTCGTCCTCGCCCGCGGACTGGGATCTCAGCGACCTGCCGGTCAGCGGCACCTACACGATGGTGCTGGCGCCGTCGTCCAACGAGACCGGCCAGGTCTCGGTCACCTTGTCCGCGCCGGTCGCGCAGAGCTTGGACCTGACCGGGACGACCCCGGCCGCGCAGATCACCCGCCCCGGGCAGGACGCGCGCTGGAGCGTCGACGAGACCGCGGGCAACAGCCTGAGCCTCGGGCTCGACGCATCGGGCATGACCGTGTCGGGGACGCTGAGCGTGTACCGGCCCGACGGAACCCGCCTGGACCAGCAGTCGGTGTCGGCCAAGGCCAAGGCGTCCTACGGCTACCCGTCGCTTCCCGACACCGGCCGCTACACCGTCGTCTTCGATCCGTCCAACGCCGCCACCGGAACGGTGTCGCTGACCGGCTCGCCCTTCCTCCAGGTCGGCACCCTCAGCCGCACCGCAGCCGGCAGCACCGCGCAGATCACCCGGTTCGGCCAGTGGGCGGTGGCGACCTTCCACGGCGACGCGGGCACGCCCGCCAGCCTGGCGGTTACCGGTGTCACCTTCACCCAGTCGGCGAACGTGCGGATCCTGGCTCCGGACGGCACGCAGGTGACGTACCTGTCGGCAGGCAGCGGCAGTTCGGCGCAGCAGTGGGACAGCGCGTCGCTGCCGCAGACGGGGACGTACACCGTACGCATCGAGCCGTACCAAGGACAGACCGGCTCGGCCACCCTCACCCTCAGCGACCAACTGCCGGCCGGTGCCCTGACCACGACGGCTGCCACCACCCAGGTCAGCGTGACCCGCCCCGGGCAGGACGTCACCGGCACGTTCACCGCCACCACGGGCGACAACCTCTCGCTTGCCGTCACCAAGACGACCCTGACGTCCAACGCCTACCTGACCGTGACCGCGCCCAGCGGCGCCCTGGTGCTGAACAAGAGCTACGTGTCCGTCGGCAGCAACACTGTGCTGACCATGCCGGGCGTCCCCGAGGCGGGTACGTACCACCTGCTGATCAACCCCGCCGACGCGGCCACCGGGACCTTCGGCCTGACCTTGTCCGCCGACGCACGGATCGCGCCCACCGTGGACGGCTCTTCCGCGGCGCTGAACCTTTCGCGCCCGGGGCAGCGCGGCAGGGTGGTCTTCACCGGTCACAAGGGCGACCTGCTGGGCTTCGGGGTGTCGGCCAACAGCCTTGCCAGTGATGCCAAGCTGACGCTGATCCGGCCGGACGGCAGCCAGGACACCAGCGTCGGGTACGTGTCGTCCTCGTCGACGGGCTGCGTCTATCTCGCGCCTCTGCCGGCCGACGGCACCTATCAGCTCCTGGTCGATTCGGTGAGCGCCGGCTCCACCGGCTCGCAGACGTGGTGGCTGTCGTCCCCGGTCAGCACCGCCACCCTTACGCCGGGCGGCTCCAACGGCACGGCGGCGCTGACGAGGCCGGGCCAGCAGGTGCGCGTCCCGCTGACCGCCACGGCCGGGTCGGGGGCGGCGGTGACCTTCACCGGAACCTCGCTGACCCAGGCTGCCGACCTGGCCGTCGTCGCTCCCGACGGTACGCTCACCAAGGGCCTGGGCACCGTCTACAGCAGCACGGCCGGCACCGCCGACCTCTTTCCGCCGCTGGCGGCGGGCACGTACCAGGTGCTGGCCCGGCCGCAGTATCCGGCCACCGGCACGCTGACGGCGGCCCCGTACAAGGACATCGACGGCGGCACCCTCACTCCGGGCGGCGCGCAGAAGACCGCGACCGTGGTCTCGGCGGGGCAGAACGCCCACTTCGCGTTCGCCGGGACCGCCGGGCAGACGGTGTCGCTGACCATCGGGTCGGCCGCGTACAACTGGTACGTCACCGTCGTGAACCCGGACGGCTCCCGTCTGGTCAACCACCAGTCGGTCAGCAAGACCGCCGTCACCTACTCCGTACCGAAACTGTCCGCCACCGGCACCTTTCTGATCAGCGTGGATCCCGCCTCGCGGGCGACTGGCGCGATCACCCTGGGCGTCGGCGCGCCGACGTCACTGAACACCAACCCGATCACCACCGTGCCGCCGACACGAACTGCGGCCGTACGGACTCCAGCGCACCCCGCGACGCCCACCACCCGACCGACGTCTGCGGGCGTTCCCGATCCGGTCGGGCCCGATGTGTGGAGGCCCGGTAAGGAGAACCTGGCGGGCCACGACTGGATCACCCGCCGCGGTCCCGCTCCGGCCGCGCCTCCGGCACTCACCGCCCCTCCGGGCGTGACGGCCCTGTCCGGCCGGGTGCTCAAGCTCGACGGCACTCCGCTGCCGCACGTCACGATCACCGTCGGCAGCCGCGTCACCGGTGGTTCCGGTACGGCGGCAGTGTCGGCCGCCACCGACCGCCTCGGCCGTTTCCTGCTGCGCGGCATCGCGCCGTCCACCACGACGGTGACCGTCGACGGATCCACCGCGAACACCCGCGACCGGTCGTACGGCCTGTACCGGATACGGGTCCATCCGGCCGCCGGCCGCACCACCTCGCTTGGTTTCCCGGTGTGGATGAGCCCGCTGGACACCGCGGACGTGGTCCACCTCCCGGTGCCCACCGATCGGGAAGTGGTCCTGACCACGCCCAAGATCCCCGGCCTGGAAGTGCACATCCCCAAGGGCTCGGTGATCCGCGACACCGCAGGGCACGTCGTCACCCACTTGGGCATCACGCCGATCCCCATCGACCGGTCCCCGTTCCCGCTTCCCACCAACGGCATCGTGCCGGTCTTCTTCACCGTCCAGCCCGGCGGCAGCACGGTCTTCCCCGGCGGCGCCACCATCGTCTACCCCAACTACACGCACGCGCCGCCCGGCAGCGTCATGGACTTCCTGTCCTACGACCCCAAGGGCGCGGGCTGGCACACCTACGGCCACGGCAAGGTCAGCCCCGACGGCCGGCAGGTGGTGCCCGACAAGGGCACCAACGTCTGGTCCTTCGACGGCGCCATGTTCAACACCGGCCTGCTGCCGCCGTTCGACTTCTCCTGGCTGGGCGACTTCACGGACTGGCTCAGCGGCGACCCGGTCAACCTCGCCACCGGCATGATGACCAACTCCCAGACCGACCTGGCCGTCTCCGACGTCCTCAGCGCCGAACTCACCCGCAGCTACTGGCAGGGCGACACCCACTCGCGTGCCTTCGGCATCGGCCAGGACCTGATCTACAACGCCTTCCTGCACTCCGAACAGCAATACCAGCAGGTCGACCTCTACCTTCCGGGCGGACGCAAGGTCCACTTCACCCGAAGCTCTCCCGGCACCGGCTGGAGCGACGCGGTCTTCACCCCCGCCACCGCGGACACCGACTTCACCGGCGCGGTCATCAGGTGGAACAACAACGCCGGCTGGAACCTCGTCTTCGCCGACGGAACCACCTGGGTGTTCCCCGAGTACGCGCCGCTGAACCAGATACGTGACCGGCACGGCAACACCGTCCTGCTCACTCGCGACGACGGCAACTACGGCAACGTCACCCGGATCACCACGCCCAACGGGCGCTGGATCAGCCTGACGTACGACACGAGCAACCGGGTCACCCTGGCCAGGGACAACGCAGGGCGCTCCACCTCCTACCACTACGACAGCGCCGGCCGCCTGGACTCCTTCACCGACGCCGCCGACCACACCACGAAGTACGGCTACGACGGCACCAGCAACCGCCTGGCCACCGTCACCGACGCCCGCGGCATCACCTACCTGACCAACACGTACATCGGCGGCCGCGTCAGCCACCAGCAACTGACCGACGGCACCACTTACGGCTTCTCCTACACCACCGATGCCTCCGGCAACGTCAGCGCCACCGACGTCACCCAGCCCGACGGCACCGTCCGCCACGTCGCCTTCGACAGCGCCGGATACACCTCTTCCGATACCGAGGCGGCCGGGACTTCCCTGGCCCGCACCGTCACCTTCACCCGCGACACCGGTCACAGGCTCGCCTCGGTGACCGACCCCTGGCAGCGCCGTACCGATCTGCACTACGACAGCGCCGGGCGCTACACCGGCAGCACTGAACTGGCAGGCACCACAGACGCCCGCGACAGCGGCACCGTCAGTTGGGGCGGCCCCTGGGACCAGCCGCAGTCCAGCACCGACGCCCTGGGCAACACCACCACGTACCACTACGACAGCGACGGCAACCTCTCCGCGGTCATCGACCCCGAAAACCGCGAAACCGACTACACGTACCAGAGCGACGGCCAGGTCAAAACGGTCACCGACCCGGCCCACGCGGTCACCACCTTGCGCTACGACCACGGCGACCCGACCAGCGTCCAGGACGCCAACGGTGCCGTCGACCGGCAGTTCAGCGACGCCACCGGCCGCCCCGTCGCGACCACCGACGCCACCGGAGCCACCACCACCTACCAGTACGACGCGCTGAACAACCTCAAAAAGGTCACCGACCCGCTCGGCCACTCCACGTCGTACGGCTACGACGAGAACGGCAACCTCAAAACCCTCACCGACGCCCGCGACAACACCTGGGCCTGGGACTACAACGACTCCGACGAGCCGTACCGGGTCACCGACCCGCTCGGCGCGGTCGCCTCCTTCGGCTACGACACCTCCGGCCGGGTCACCTCGACCACCACCCGCGCCGGCCGCAAGGCCACAGAGACCTTCGACGACCTCGGCCGTCCCAAACACGTCGAATACACCGACACCGGACAGCTGACCCCCAGCTCCACCGCCGACTACGCCTACTGGGACAGCACCAACGACCAGATCAGGACGATCACCGACTCCCAGGCCGGCACCACCTCCTACAGCTACGACGTCCACGACCGCCTCGCGGCCGCCACAGGCCCCACCGGAACGGTGAGCTACACCTACGACGACGCCGACCGCCTCCACACCATGACCGCGGCCGGCCGCACCCAGACCTACACCTGGGACAAGTCGAGCATCCTGACCTCCCTCACCGACGGGACCGACACCACAACTTTCACCCTCGACCCCGTCGGCCGCGAGAAAGCCGCCACCTTCCCCGGCGGATGGGCGCGTAGCTACGACACCGACACCACCGGCCAGATCAAGGCCATCACCTACACCCACAACGGCACCACCACCGGCACCCTGTCCTACGACCGGGACGTGCGCGGGCTGCAGACCGGGTTGAGCGGCACCCTGGCCCGCATCGCCCTCCCCGCCGCCCAGAGCGCCGGCAGCTACGACGCCGCCAACCGCCCCTCGGCCCTGGACGGCCGGACCCGCACCTACGACGCCGACGGAAACCTGACCGCCAGCGGCCAGACCCACTACACCTGGAACGACCGCCAGCAGCTCACCGGAGTAAGCGGGTCCGGCACCACGGCGTCCTTCGGCTATGACGCAGCCGGCACCCGGATCACGAGGACCGTGGGCGGCAGCACCACCAAGTACCTCACCGACGGCTCCAACCCGCTCGCCGAACTCGACGCGAACGGCAACCCGGTCACCCAGGAGACCACCGGCGGCCTGGACGACCTGCTCACCCGCACCGAGAACGGCACCACCCAGGTCTACCTGACCGACGCCATGGGCAGTGTCGTCGGCCTCGGCAACCCCGACGGCACCGTCGCAACCAGCTACGCCTACGAACCCTCCGGGGCCACGACAGCATCCGGTGCCGCCAGCGACAACCCCTTCGGCTTCACCGGCCGCGAGAACGACGGCACGGGCCTGGACTTCTACCGCGACCGCTACTACGACCCCAGCGCCGGCAGCTTCATCTCCGAGGACCCCACCGGCCAGGCCGGCGGCTCGAATCTGTACGAGTACGCCCTCGATTCGCCCACCACTTACACCGACGCCAGCGGCGACAACCCGCTGCTGGCCTCCTGTGCCGTGGGCGGATTGGTCAACGGCGGCCTGGACTACTTCATGCAGCGCTTGTCGGGCCGCAAGGTCAACTGGGGCGAGGTCGGCACATCGGCCCTCACCGGCTGCCTGACCTCCATGCTCCTACCCGGCGACGAAGGCGGCTTCCCCGGGGGCTGCACCGCCAACAGCTTCCCCGCCGGTACCGAGGTCCTGATGGCCGACGGCACCCGCAAACGCATCGAGGACGTCGAAGTCGGCGATAAGGTCGCTGCCACGGACCCGGCCACCGCCGACCGCGAAAGCCGCCCGGTCACTGCCCTCATCCAGGGAACCGGCGACAAACAACTCACCGACATCACCATCGGCGGCCACACGATCACTGCCACCGACGGACACCCCTTCTGGGCCCCCGACATCGGCGCCTGGATCGACGCCGGCAACCTCACCCCCGGCCAGTGGCTGCGCACCAGCAACGGCACCTGGGTCCAGATCACCGCGATCCGCCATCGCACCGCGCGTGCGACGGTCTACAACCTCACAGTCGACGGGCCGCACACCTACTACGTCCTCGCCGGCGGCGCTTCGGTCCTCGTCCACAACTGCGCCGAATATCCGACGTACCCCAGTTGGCTGCCGCGCTTCCTGCGCAAGTACCCGGAGCCGAACGGCACGGTTGCGGACCTGCGAGGCGTTGATACACCGGATGTCGACGGTTCCCCCCTGAGCAGGAAGAAATTGCGGGACGCACGCAGCCTTGGACCGGACAATCTGGTGAAGGCCCTGAACAAGCCGAAGGACGGAGTGCACGCTCGCCTCAAAAAGTCCGGCCAATCGGTGGACGAGGGCAATCACCGCATCTATGTGCTGCTCGAACTCGCTGAAGGCGGGTATATCCCATGGGGCACACGGGTGTTCGTAGGGGGACTGGAGTCGCGGCAATGAGGGACGGTTCGTGACGAGGGGAGGGCAGGACACGATGTCTGAGCCGCCGGGGAACTCGCCGAACTGGTCGGTCATCGTGCGCCACATGATGCCCTGGACGTTCATCAAGGTGCGCTCGGCTGTCGGGCACGGCGTCGATCCCGTGGAAGCCGAAGAGGTCGGCTGCGAGCCCGGCCTTGCCGATGCCGTTCCCTTCGCGATCGGTCTTGCCAAGACAGGGCATTTCGTGCGCTATGCACTGTGGGCGGCACGGTGGCCGAAAGGGGCGGTGCGGGGCATCGGAGACCGGGAGATCGTGGCCTGGGCGTGGCACACCTCGGACCGCTTCGGCCGCTGGTGGATCCGAGAATGCGCCGAGGACTTCTTCCACATGTACACGGCTGTGGACGAGATCCAGCGCCGGATCGGTGAACTACGCGGTACCGCACAGGAGAGCACGCTGAACGCTCTGGCCGACAGGAGCCTGGCCGCCGTAGCCGGGCCCCAGGACGACCTGGTCGCGTACCGCCCGGGCACGGCTTGTCTCAGCGAGGCTCTGTGGCTGCGGGGCATGCGTGAGGTGGTACGGACGCTCTCGCTGTCAACCGACGAGCAGGCCAGGAGGCGGGTGTACGAGATCGCAGACGCCGGTCACCATCTGGCCTACGCCCACCGCATCCCGCCCCTACTGGGTGCGATCCTCGTACGCGAGGGCCTGCGAGACACTTGGCGCCTCTCCGCCTCGACCGGGCAGGACTGGATACTGCAGCAAGCGGAGTCCCTCGGGCTCCGGCGCACCCTGGCACGGGCGGTCGGACGGACACAGTTCGCCGACGACTTGGCGGCCCTTCACAGCGCCAAGGAGATGGGACGATGACGGCTGAGCACCGCGGCGGCCCCGGGGAGCCAGGCGATACACGGCTTTCGGATGATCGCGCCGGACGAGAGGCGCCCGCTGGGCCGGCAGCCGAGCTTGAGGTGCATGCGGGCGCTGGATCGGACGAGCAGATTCCCGGCGAGGAGTTGGACGGAACCGGGGCCGCTGCCGCCGACGGCCGGCGGCGCGTGTTGATCCGGCGGCGGACGATCGCGGCGCTGCTCGGCGCCGGCGCCGCCGGTGCGGCCGTTGCCGCGGCTCTGGTCGGTACCGTCGGCCGCGGCCGCTCCGGCGCAAGCGGCGGGGCCGAAGCCCACGTGCTGGGAAGGCTCGGTTCGCTGCCGCCCGATCGCGGTGTGCTGATCGCCCTGGGCGCACATGGTGACCGGGCTCGGACGGTGGCGGGGCTGCGCGGGCTGTACACGGCAGCTTCCAGCCTTGATGGGCTCACAGAATTCAGCCTGGGGCTCGGCGCGTCTTTCTTCGACGCGGTGGAACTGGCTGGGCGGCGCCCCCGGTCGCTGACCGTCATGCCGGACTTCCCCGGTGATCTGCTGGATCCCGCGACGACGCATGGCGACGTCCTGCTCTACGTGGCGGCGCCCACCGCCGGCCAGGCGGAAGCGGGTGAGCGCGCGCTGAGAGCGGTCGTGCCGGATTGGGCACCACGCTGGCGCGTCTTGATGCGGCGGGACGACAATCACATGGCTTATGGCCGCCCGATCAGCCGCAACGGTTTGGGCTACGCTGAGGGCCTCGGCAACCCCGCCACCTCCGCGCAACTCGCCGATGCCGCGCTGGTCGCTCCCGGCGACGGGGAGCCGGACTGGGCCGTGGGCGGCAGCTACCAAGTGGTGCGGCGGATCCGGCTGGCCACCGAACGCTGGAACGACCACCGGCAGACCGACCGCGACCGGATCATCGGCCGTCGGCCCGACGGCACCTGGCTCGACGGCCGCCCCGCCGACAGCCGCCCGGACTTCACCGCCGACCCACTGGGCCGCACCACCCCGCTGGACGCCCATGTCCGACTGGCCAACCCGGCCGCCGAGCACGGTACGCCAGCGCCCCTCGTTCGCCGCAGCTACTCCTCGGCGGACCCCTCGGACGGCCACGGACTGGTCTTCGTCTGCTACCAGCGCAGCCTCGCCAACGGCTTCACCGCGGTCCAGCACCGGCTGGCAGGCGAAGCCCTGGCCGACTACCTCCTGACCACCGGCGGCGGCTACTGGTTCACTCCGCGCCCGGACCCCTCCTGGCTGGACCAGCTCTTCGCCTGAACACCGGGGCGCCGGCGCCCGCTTACGGGGGCCGATGCGTGTCCACCGTGACGCTCGTTTGACGCTCCGGGCGCGTACAAGATCCTCTTCGGAGTCACGAAAGCGGCCCTGAACTGCGGGTTCTCCGCCCAGCGCTTCCTGTGACGTCTTTCCCGTCACGCACCACGTGGAGTGCGTCGCGGTGCTGAAGCGGGCGGGGAAGGGCGCCTGACCTGCGGGTTTGCTGGTGTGCGTTATGTGCGGTGTGGGCGGTACGGGCGATTTCCGGGCGGGCCGACCGGGACCGGAGCATCGGCCGCCGCACCTGCGGCACCTGGCTCGACGGCCTGCGCCGCCGGCGCCCGCCCCCGACTTCACCGCCGTCCCGCTCGGCCGCAACCCCGCTGACGCCCACGTCCGACTGGCCGACCCCGCCGCTCGGCACGGCACTCCCGTCCCCCTCGTACGCCGCAGCTGCCCCTCGGCGGACCCGGCGGTCAGAGCGGGTGGTAGGCGCCGTTGTGGAAGAGCAGCGGGC
The DNA here is from genome assembly GCF_020400825.1 of Streptomyces sp. HPF1205. Lineage (GTDB taxonomy): Bacteria > Actinomycetota > Actinomycetes > Streptomycetales > Streptomycetaceae > Actinacidiphila. The sequence goes on along the minus strand of NZ_JAINVH010000035.1, from coordinate 48,365 downwards.
GGCGGCCCGGGTCGAGCCAGGACTCCTCCACGCGGCAGACGACGATGCGGTGGTCGCCGGCGGGAACGGTCTGCACGACCGCGACCCGCAGCCAGCCGGACACTCCGTCCAGTACCGGTTCGCCGTGCTCGAGACGGCGCCAGCGGGTGGGCGCGGCGAAGCGGTCGATGCCCCTGACGGCGAAGCGCCTGGCCACGTCCTCCTGGTCGGCGCCCAGGAAGTTGACCACGGCCGAGGCCGCGCGTTCGAGGTGCGGCCAGGACGAGGCGGTGACGGCGACGCCGAAGGAGACCAGCGGCGGCGCCAGCGACACCGAGACCAGCGAGGTGGCGGTGAAGCCGGCCGGACCGCGGCCGCTGTCGGCGGTGACGACGACCACGCCGGCCGGATGACGGCGGAACACCTCCTTGAAGCGCTCGGGCGCGATGCCGCCGGGAGCCGCGGCGCCGGCGGCCTGCCGCCCGCGCACGCCGACGGCCGGCGCCTCCCGGCCCGGGCCTGCGGATCCCGCCGGGGACCCGAGGGCGGCCGGCGGCTGGGACGGACGCCCTCGGAAGGCACTCACGGACCACCTCGCCGTCAGTGTCGGACGCTGTCGTACGACACCGGGCAGGGACCGGCGGGACGCGCGATACCGGGCTTGCGCACCGGCTGCGGCGGGGGGCCGTCCAGGCGCAGTTCCCGGTCGCGCAGCAGGGACGCGATGATCAGCCGCATCTCGATGTCGGCGAGCCGGGCGCCGAGGCAGGCGTGCGCCCCCGCGCCCAGGTTGAGCAGTCCGTTCGCCGCCCGGCCGTCCGGGTCGCGCAGCGGGGAGAACCGCTCGGGGTCGTAGGCGTCCGGGTCGGGGTAGAGGTCGGCGAGCCGGTGGGTGACCGGGGGGCAGAACAGGGTGTTCCAGCCCCGGGGCACGGTGTATCCGGCGACCTCGTAGGGCTCGGCGACGAAGCGCGTCAGCATCGTGGTGACCGGCCTCAGCCGCTGGGTCTCCTGGAGGCACCGGCCGAGCCGGGTCAGCCGGCGCAGCGTGCCGGGAGTCGGCTCGCCGTCCGCGAGTTCGGTGCCGACCTCCGCGGTGACCGCGGTCAGGTGTTCCGGGTGCTGCAGCAACAGGATGAGCGCCCAGGCCAGTTGGGCGGCCGTCGTCTCGTAGGCGGCGTAGACCAGCACCAGCGCGAGCCCCGTCACCAGTTCCTCGTCGAAGGGGGTTCCGGCCTCGTCGGCACTCGCGGCCAGGTGCGCGAGGAAGCCCTGGGCCGCTGGGTCGGGCCGGGACCGGGCCTGCCGCACGTAGGGGGACAGGAGCGCGAACAGCCGTGTCCTGGCCCGGTTGCGGCGCAGCAGCCGGGGCGCGGGGAACCAGGCGGGCAGGACGAACTCCATGCCGGCGGCCACGTCCTGGAAGTACCTACGGAAGGCCACGCCCTCGCGGGCGCGGAAGTCCTTGCCGAACACCAGGCGGATCGCGATGTCCAGGGTCAGCCGCTCCAGGTCGCGGTAGGCGTCGAAGCGGCCGGTGGCGCCCAGGCCGGCGATCCACGCCTGGACGTCGTCGGTCACCGCGGCGGTGTGGTCGGTGACCTGCCGGCCGCGGAAGACGGGGAGCAGCGCGGCCCGCTGGACCAGGTAGTCCGCGTGGTCGGCCGCCTGCATCACCGCGCCGAACATCGGCCGCAGCCACTGGTACACGGGGGCCACCGCCAGCGTGCGCTCGGGCGCGGCGAGCGCGGTGCGGCTCTCCTCGGCGCCGACCACCACGGCCGCCCGCTTCGGGCCGAGGTTGAGCGAGAAGACCGTGCCGTGCGCCCGCTGCCCGGCCCGCACCACGCTCAGCGGATCGCGGACGAAGGCCGGCGCGTGCCCCAGCACCGGCAGTGCGGCAGGGGCCGGCGGTGGAAGTTCCGAAGCCATGTCGGGCCGTCCTTTCCCGGTCGGGGCCACCGCGCCGCCCGGCGGCCGGGACACCCGGTGCCCGCCCGGCCGTCCTCCGGCTCCTGTCCGGGGTCCCGCGGAGGCTCACATCTGTTCACGCCCGCCCGCACCCGCTCACGTCCGGCCGCCGTCCGGCGCGTCCGTGGCGGCGGGCCCGCGTACCGCCGTGGTGAGCCAGACGTTCCAGTGCAGCGAGAGCCTGCCGTCCGCGTCCCTGACCTCGTCCATCCGGCGGCAGGCCGCGGCACGCGCCTGCGGCAGGCGTTCGGACGGTATGCGTTCCAGGATCATCCGGCCGGCGGTCTGCCACAGCCAGTCCCACCACTGGCCGGGATCGGCGAACTCGATGTCCAGGTCCGAGTCGGCCACGCCGATCCGGGTGAAACCCGCACCCGACACCAGCGCGGCAACGGACTCCTTGGTGGCGAAGGCGTTGTCGCTCCGCCCGGGGACGGGCCCGAGCGGTTCGTCGAGGAACTGCGGCAGCACGTCGGTGACCTGGAAGAAGCGCGCATCGACCGATCCGAAGCTGCTCATCGCGAAACGGCCGCCGGGCCGCAGCAGGCGGTGGTGGGCCCGCAGCGCCGCCGCCGGATCGGGCAGCAGGAAGACGACGAGGCCGGCCAGGACGGCGTCGAACGACCCGTCGGGGAAGTCCGGGCGGCCCGCGTCGCCGGTCAGCACGGTGACGTGGGACGCGCCCTGCTCGGCGGCGGTCCGCCGGGTCGCCTCGACCATCGCCTCGGCCGCGTCCACGGCGGTCACCGAGCCGTCCTCGCCCACCGCCTCGGCGGCCGGGAAGGTGCAGGCGCCCCGGCCGCAGCCCACGTCCAGGACGCGCATGCCCGGGGTCAGGCCGGCCGCCGCCACGAGCCGGCGGCCGAGAGGGCCGTAGAACCGCACTCCCGTCAGGTCGTAGGTGTCGGCGGCCCGTTCGAAGGCGTCGGCGACGCGCGAGGAGGGTGCGGGCCCGCGTGTGCCGGGGCTCCGTGCTGCGTGGTCCGAATCCATGGCCGAGGCGTCCTAACGGCAGGCTTGGGGGCGCCTGACATCCTCGCCGACCGGCCCGCCCGCGGCCTTCTCGGAGGTTGCCCCGCCGCGGTCCCGCGGCGCCCGCAGGGACGCAAGCTCGAAGTAGAAGGGCCTGCTCGGCCTTGCCTATGGTCGAGTCAACCTCGACCAATCGGGCGACAGAGGAGAAGGTAGTGGGCGTACTGGGTCTGCACAACGAATGCCCCCCCAACAACTACGCGACAGCGGAGGCCGCGGAGATCTCCGAGGGGCTGGTCGCGGATGCGGTGGCCACGGCGGCGACGCTGCGCTCCGTGCGTGACGCCATGGAGTCACTGGCCGCGCTCGACGACACCGTCAGGTACGTCGTCGAGGCGTCCGGTACGGCCGTCGGCCCCGACGGAGCGGTGGACGTCGACGCCGTGACGGACAAGATGAAGAACGTCGACGCGACCTACAGCGCCGCCTTCCGGGCACTGGACGAGACGGTGAGCCTCATCGACACCGCCGTGGGCCAGTACACGAGCCTGCAGGCCTATGCGGCGGCCGCGCTGGCCAAGGGCCGCGACGAGTGCTACGAGAACACGCTGCGCCAGCTCGGTGAAGGCGGCTTCACGGGCATGGCGCAGGCGCGCATCGCCCGGCTGCGCAAGCTGCGGGTCCGGGTGCAGCTGATCCAGAACATGGAGACCTACGGCCGCGAGACCCTGGGCCGCTACGAGTTCGGCACGTTCTTCATGCTCTTCATGCAGCCCATGCGCGATCTGGCGCTGGCCGCCCAGGACCTCTACAACGAGGTCGTACGCGGCGCCCTGGTGGCGTACGACACCCTGGTGCGGGTGTGCGACCTGAGCGCCTCGGAGGCACAGTCGGCCGGGTACGCGTCCTGACAGGCGGGCACCCGCCGTCCGGCCGGTGCCGACGCCCCGATCAGGCGCCGGCACCGGACTTCCGCGACCGGGCGCGGCCATTCACCGCGTCATCGGCGGATTTCGGGACATCGGCCACCGGAATCCGGCCGAATACGCTTGCCGCTATTTGCGGTGGGATATCGTGGGCAACCGGCAGTCAAGCGATCGAATGATGAGGTGACGCCGCGACATGGCCATCACGCATATCACCCTCCTTTCGGTTCCCGTTACCGATCAGGAGGCGGCGAAGAGCTTTTACGAGAAACTGGGCTTCAAGGTCATCAACGACCATGAGATGACCCCCGAGGAAATGCCGCCCGAGCCCGGTCTGCGCTGGCTCCAGCTGGCCACTCCGGAAGAGGGCTGCTCCATCGTCCTGGTGACCTGGGACGTGGGCGGACTGAAGCCCGGCACCCAGCAGTTCTCCATCGCGGCGCAGGACGTGAAGGGCACGCACGAGGCGCTGGCCGCCAAGGGCGTGGAGTCCAATGGGCCCCTCATGGAAGCGCCGTGGGGCCACTTCTTCTCGGTCAACGACCCGGACGGCAACCACATCCTCGTCGTCCAGGAGCCCGGCACCGACTGACCCGCGGCCCGCGGGTCCAGGACAGCGGGCGGGCGGCGGTACGGCCCTCAGGCAGCCGGCCGCCGCCCGCCCGCCTTGCCGTTGCCGCCCTCAGGGCGCCCATCCGCTCGGCTGCCCGGCACCGTCGCGCTCGCCCCTGGACGCCGCGAGGGACTGCTCCGCCGTCCACCCGTAGAGGGACTTGGCCATGAAGGAGCCGGCCCGCTCCTCCAGCGCCCGGAAGACCCGCGCCCGTATCCCGTGCACGTCCGGGTACTCGGCGGAGTCCGGCGCCGCGGCCAGGGCGGCCAGCTCCGCCAGGTGCCCGGCCAGCCGGACGTCGCCGTTCTCGGCCAGCGCCAGGGCCCGTTCGGCCAGGACCTTCGGGCCGCCGGCCAGCCCCGCGAGCTCGGCGGCGAGGTCGGCCCGGGGCGCGGGACGCAGCGCCGAGGGGTCGCCGTCGTACCAGCCGCCGTAGTGCCGCCACACGTTGCGCACGATGAACTCCGGTTCGTCGTACGTCGGGCGCAGGTACGGCTTCGCGAGCAGCTCGGCCGGGGCGCGCACGCCGTGCAGCACCTCGTCGAGGGTCGCCCCCTCGTTCATCATCGCCAGCACGGCGTCGTGCAGGTGCTGCAGCAGCCGCGCCGAGGCCAGCAGGGTCTCCCTGATCCGGTCGGGCCCGGCGATGGGCACACCGTGGCCGGGCAGCAGCAGTTCCGCGCCGAGCCCCGCCATCCAGCGCAGCGCCTCGGCCCATTCGGCTACGTAGCGCTGGACCTTCTGCGGGTTGCCGGCGTTCGGCGCGTTCCAGGCGTAGAAGTCGCCGCAGCACAGGATGCCCCGTTCGGGCAGCCAGGCCATGGTCGCGTCGTCGGTCTCGCCCCTGCCGTGCCGCAGGTGCACGGGGGTGTCCGCGTGCCGCAGGTCGTACGTCCGCTCGTAGGTGACGTCCGGCCGGCGGTAGACGGTGGGCCACTTCAGGCCGGGGGCGCGGAACTGCCTGCTGTTGACGGTGGCGTTGTAGCCGGCGGTCAGGACGTAGCGGTCGAAGCGGCGGGTGACGTCCTGGTGGGCGATCACCCGCGGCCGTGGCCGGCCGCGCTCGGCGGCCTCGCGGTCGAAGGGGTCGACGCCGAGGACGTGGTCGACGTGGCCGTGCGAGAAGACCACGGTGTCCACCGGTTCGTCGCCGACCGCCCGTACCGCCTCGCGCAGCGCGCCCGCCGTGTGCCGGTCGCCGCTGTCGAAGAGCAGCAGGCCGGAGCCGGTGCGGAAGACGTACACGTTGCCGGTGGCCGGCCACATCCACACGTCCTCGGCGACCGGCTGGAGCCCGTCCGCCCTGAAGGCGCCGGAGAAGTAGGCCCGCAGGTCGTCCTGCCCTGTCCACACCCGTTCCGCGTAGCTCATCAGCTCGCTCATGGCGTGCTCCTGTCGTGTCAGCCCCGCGGCGGCGGGGAGCCGGCGCCCGCGAACGGCCGCAGGACCAGCCTGCGCACCCCGCGGAACACCTGGGCACGGGTGTAGCGCTGCCAGGTCCTGCGGTCGTTCTCGTACGGGAACGGCTGGTCGGGTACGGGTACGCCGAGGAAGGCGCACAGCGGCTCCCAGCCCTGGGACACCCGGTACTCCAGCAGCCGCGCGTCCGGGACGCCGGATCGCACCTGCCCCAGGTGCTCCTCGAACACCTCGACGGCGACCGCCCGGTCGCTGATGGGCCGGTCCCCGAAATGCCGCCGGAAAACACCGTCGAAGACCTGCCGGAAATTGCGCAGCCTTTTGTCGGCGGCCATCAGCGGAATGCGCATGAGCGCGCGCAGAACCGTCCAGTGCGGGCCGGGGCGGTAGGAGATGAATATGGTTCTCGCGCAGCTCGTGTACCACTCCTGCGGGTCACGGGTGGTGAGTATGACCCGGGCCTCCGGATATCGCTCGACGAGTTCGCGCCAGAATGCGGCGGCCGGCCAGTCGACGGTCGACCGGTAGCCCTTGAACACGCGGTCCCAGTCGTCGACGCGCCCTTCCACCGCGGCTTCCCAGTCCGCGAGCCGCTCGGGCTCGCGGAAGATCTCCCTGGTGTGGTAGGTGGGTCCGAATCCGAGGATCTCCAGTGCCTTTTTCAGCGAGGTGGTGCCGGTACGGCCCAGCCCCGCTCCGATGACCTCCACGGCGGCGCGGTCTCCTCCCGGTCGATGGCTATGCGGCCACGGCCCGCCGGAACAAGCGGGTGGCCACGGGCACGAACACCACGAGCAGTCCGGCGGACCACACGACCGACTCCCAGGCCGACGAGCCGGGTGAGCCGCCGTTGAACCAGGCGCGGGCGGCATCGATGGTGAGGGTCACCGGGGTGTGGTCGGCGAACACCCGCAGCCAGCCCGGCATCGCGGGTGTCGGCACGAACGCGGAACTGACGAAGCCCAGCAGGAACAGCCAGGGCATGGACGTGGTCTGCGCCGCCTCGGCGCTGCTGGCCGTGATGCCGATGCAGGCCAGCACCCACGACAGCGCGAAGCCGAACAGCAGCAGCACGCCCGCCCCGGCCAGCGCGTCGCCCACCCCTCCGTGGAAGCGGAAGCCGAACGCGCAGCCGACCGCGCCGGTCACGACCAGGGCGATGATGTTGCGCAGCACCTCGGAGAGGGTCCTGCCGACCAGGACCGACGCGTTGCTCATGGGCAGCGAACGGAACCGGTCCATCATGCCGTTGCGCATGTCCTCGGCGATGCCCACGCACATGCCCGCCATGCCGCCGAACACGATGACCTGCCCGAACACGCCCGGCAGCAGGAACTGCTTGTAGCTGCCGCCGGGGACCTTGATCGCCCCGCCGAACACGTAGGCGAACAGGACGAAGAACATGATCGGCTGCAGGATCGCCGCCATCAGCTGGTCGGGGCGGCGCTGGATGTGCCGGACGTTGCGCAGCGCGAGAAGCCAGGCGTCGGACACGCTCCAGCGCAGGCCGTACCGCGGACGGGGCGCGGGGTGGTCATGCTGGGGGAGGGACGTCGTGGTCGTGGTCATCGGCCGGCTCCGTTCCGGTCGGGGACGGACGGCTTGCCCCGCCGGCCCCGGGCTCTGGTCCCGCGCTCGTTCGCCTCGTCGGCCGCCTCTGCGGCGGTCGCCCCGGTCAGTTCGAGGAAGACGTCGTCGAGCGTGGGGCGGCGCACCGTGTGCACCACGTCGTCGATGCCCGCCTCGTTCAGCTCTCGGGTCATCGTGGCGACCGTGTCGAGACCGCCTTCCAGCCGCAGCGTCAGCTCGGCCCTGGTCCGGTCGCGGAACGGCTCCTTGCCGCCGTGCCCGGCCAGGGCGTCCGCCGCGCGGTCCAGGTCCGCCGGGTCCGCCAGGGTGAAGGTGACCCGGTCGCCGCCGACCTGCTCCTTGAGCTCGGCGGGCGTGCCCTGGGCCACCATCGTGCCCCGGTCGATCACCGTCACCGAGTCGGCCAGCCGGTCGGCCTCCTCCAGGTACTGGGTGGTGAGCAGCAAGGTGGTGCCGTCGCGGACCAGCAGGTCGATCTCCGACCACAGGTCGATCCTGGACCGCAGGTCGAGGCCTGTCGTCGGTTCGTCGAGGAAGAGCACCCTGGGTCTGATCAGCAGGCTGGCCGCCAGGTCGAGCCGGCGGCGCATGCCGCCCGAGTAGGTCTTGACGAGCTGACCCGCCGCCTCGCTCAGGCCCAGGCGCTCCAGCAGGTCGTCCGCCCGCCGGCGGGCGTCCGCACGGCCGATCCGGTACAGCCGCCCGACCAGTTCGAGATTCTCCCGGCCGGTCAGGATGCCGTCCACGGCGGCGAACTGCCCGGTCAGCCCGATCATCGAGCGGACCCTGCGGGGTTCGGCGCCGACGTCGATCCCGCACACCTCGACGCGCCCGGCGTCCGGTCGCAGCAGCGTGGACAGGACGCGGACCGTGGTCGTCTTGCCCGCCCCGTTGGGACCGAGGAGGGCGACGACGGTGCCCGCCTCGGCGGACATCGAAAGACCGTCGAGAACCAGCTTCTTGCCCAGGCGCTTGACCAGCCCCTGGACGAGTATCGATGCAGCCACAGTCGGTAACCTAGCAGTTCCTATCGGAATCTGTAGTGACAGAGTTGAAACCCCGTCACTTCTCCAGCCGTACCATCAGCGACTCGAAGTCCCGCAGCGGCACCGAGCGGCGGCGTCCGGGCGGGCCCGCCGCCACCAGCCCCGGCAGCGCGCGGTGCAGCCTGGGCAGCAGCACCGACATCTCCAGCCTGCTCAGTCCCGCGCCCAGGCAGTAGTGGATGCCGGAACCGAAGCTGAGCGGGACCGTGCCGGTGCGCGCGGGGTCGAAACGGTCCGGCTCCGGGTACACCTCCGGGTCGCGCGAGGCGGCGCCCAGCATCAGCCGCACATGGGAGCCCGCGGGGATCTTCGTCCCGCTCAGCTCCACGTCCTCGGCGGCCACCCGGATACCGGGGGCGACCTGCACCGAGGGGTCGTGGCGCAGGGTCTCGTCGACGAACGCCAGGGCCTCCTTCTCGCCGGCCGCCAGCCACCGCCGGTGCCCGGGCTCGCGGGTGAGGGCCACCACGGCGTTGTCGATGCCGGTCGCGGTGGTCTCGAACCCGGCGGACCACAGCGTGAACAGCAGGGTGCGCAGTTCGCCCGGACCCAGCCGGTCGGCGTCGCCGTCGTGCACGGACACCAGGGCCGAGATCAGGTCGTCGGCGGGCGCACGGCGCCGCTGGGCGACCAACTCGTCGAAGAACGCGCCGAGTTCATGGAAAGCGGCGTCCGCGGCCGCGACGGCCTCAGGACGGGCCGCGGGGTCCACCACGTTCATCATGGCGGGCACCAGGACCGCCAGCCGCTCGCGTTCGGCGTGCGGCACCCCGAGCAGGTCGGACATCACGTGCAGCGGCATCGGAACCGACACCGCGCGGTGCAGGTCCACCGTCTCGCCCGAGCGCAGGCGCTCGGCGAGACCGTCGACCAGCCGGTCGGCGAGTTCCTCGATGCCGCCGCGCAGCCCGCCCACCCGGCGGGCGGTGAACTCGCTGCCCACCAGGCCGCGCAGCCGCGTGTGCTTGGGCGGGTTGCTGCCCACCAGAGACGTCACCAGCACCTCGTACGCCTGGTGGCCGACGCCCTGCGGGAACATCCTGGCCATCTCCTCCTCGGGCACGCCGGGGAAGAGCTCGTGGTGCTTGAGCACATGGGCCACGTCGTCGTAGCGGCTGACCAGGTAGGCGCCGAAGCGGCTGCGGTACACCGGGTGCTCCGCCCGCAGCCGTTCGTAGAGCGGGTACGGGTCGAGGGAGGCCGGGGGGAACATCAGCTGTTCGAGCACGTCCGGTTCCGCGGCCGGGTCCGGCGCCGCCGGCGCCGCGGCAGGGCCGCCTTCGTTGTGCAGGGGCATGGGGCCTCCGCTTTCGTATTCGGGATGCGGCCCGGCGGTCAGGACCAGCCGTGCGGGTGGGAGGACGTCGGCAGGGGACCGACGAGGTTCTGTGCCCTGACCATCGAGTCGCGGAAGAACCCCGCGATGATCCGCCGCTCTTCGCGCTGGACGTCCGCGGGAATGTTCTCCCAGTTGTCCACGAATATCTGGAACAGGCTGCGGTCGAGTCCCGCGGGCTCGATATAGAGCTTTCCGCCGAGTTCCACCGGCCAACTCGCCCGCCGCAGCCCGAATTCCAGCCACGGAAGATACGAGGGGAACTCCTGGTTGGGTTCCACGTGGCGGTGCACGTTCATTTCCACCAGGCCGCTGGCGTCGCCCATGACGAGGGTCAGCTTGCTGCCGGTGGTGAAGTCGCCGTACCGCCGCTGCAGCCAGTACCGCAGCGCCTCCGGCTTGCTGAGGGCGTCCCAGGCGTCGTACGGGGCTGCGGCCAGCTCGATCTGGACGTAGGGGCCCATGCGGCGCCACGGCCAGCGCCAGGTGGTGCCGGTCCTCAGGTAGCCGGCCAGCTGGTCGAGGATGCCGGGCCAGCCGTTGCCGTTCCAGGAGCGCCAGTCCGAAGGCGGGTTGAACGCCTCCTCGGTGGCGGTGATCCGCGTGCCGCCGTCCACGGCCGCCAGCTCCCAGTACACCCGGGTGGCCGGGCCGACCCCGGCCCACCGCCACAGGTGGCGGAACAGGGCGCGGCCGGTGCCGGCCGGCGGCACGACCTCCTCGGTACGGCACTGGAAGAACTCGCCGTCCTCGAAGTCCAGCAGGAAGTCCTCGCCCTTGCGCGCCACCGGGCCGCGGCAGACCGCCAGCCAGTGCCGCAGCGCGTCGGGGGAGGTGAGCGCCTCCCACACCCGCTGCGGCGGCTCGGGCAGCTCGGCGGTGGCGACGATGCGCTCCCAGCGGTCCTGCACGACGGACCGTGCGGGCGAGCTGTTGAGCGTCGGGAAGAGCTGACGGGCGCGGGCCGGCTCGAGGTCGGAGAAGTCGGGCCAGGCGTCGGCCTGGGGGAGGACACCGGGGCTTTCGGTCTCTGCGGTCACGAAACAACCCCCTCGAAAGTGGAAACACCCGGCTTCACGCCTCGGCGGGTGCGTCAATGACGCTACGGCGCGGCCGGAAAAGGGGGCTTCTCGCAGGTTGCCGCATCGACCCGCCCCGGTGTCCGGAGAGGGCCGTCCCACCCGGTCCGGGCAAAGGCGCCCCACCCGGTCCCGCGCAGAGCGGGCCGCTTCGCGCGGGGGAGCGGGCCGGTTCCGCGGACAGCCGGCCGCGACCGGGTCAGCCCTTGAGGGCGCGGCCCTCCGCGAGCATCTCCACGGCCTTCTCCACCCGCCGGGTCCTGGTCTCCGGCCGCTTGGCGGACTCGATCCAGGTGACGTACTCCTTGCGGCGGGAGTAGGAGAAACCGTCGAAGGCCGCCTGCGCCTCGGGCGCCGCGGCCAGCGCGCCGGCCAGGTCCTCGGGGAGCTCGACGACACGGGGAGCGGTGTCCTGGCGCACCACGACGTTCACCGTGTCACCCGCCGTCACGCCGGCCCGGTCCCGAACCGCCTGGTTCACCACCAGGTAGCGGCTGCCCTGCGGACCGGTCATCACCGAGCCGGTGAAGGAGACGCCCTTGATCTCGGCCGCCACCGGGATACGGGCCTTGCCGCCGAGCCGTTCGGCGACCTCGGCGGGAACCGGCACGTACGTCCAGGCGCCGACGCCCTCGCAGACCAGGGTGCCCTGGAACTCCTCGTCGCTCATCGGGTCCTCCGTTCGCTTCGGAAAGAGCGAGTGATCGCACCTTCCGGAGCCTACTCGCAGCCGCGCCCGCTGCCCGGGCACCGCGTCACCCGGCGAGAGCGCGCCGCAAGCCGGCCAGAGGCGGGCGTGCCCTTCAACCCTTCAGCCCTTCAGGCGCGGCCGCCTCTCGGCCAGCACCAGCGGCAGGGCGTACACCAGCGGGGGATCGCTCGGCGCCGGGCGGCGCAGCGTCACCTGGAAGGGGGTGTCCGGCCCGGCGCCGTGGCGGAGCGGGATGGTGGTGCCGCCCACCCGGCGGTTGGCGCCGGTGCTGTCGTCCAGGACGTCCACCACCCGCAGCCCGGCCGGGAACCAGACGGCGAGTATCTGCCACAGGTCCGGCTGCCGGGGGGCGGGCGGCGGCACCGGGAGCACCACCCTGCCGAGCCGGTGGGAGACCGCGCAGCCGGCCGGGGCCCGCTGCGGAACGCCGTGCGGGAACAGCCCGGTCAGGCAGATCCCGTGCTCGTACGGTCCGCTCACGTGGCCGGCCAGCCCCTGCCCCTCGGCGACGGCCGGCCCGGCCGTCCCCTCCGGCAGCAGGTCGCCCATCCGGCACTGCCCGTAGCGCCGGACCAGTGCCTGGTAGCGGCGCGGCGACAGGCCGACGAGCTGGGTGAACTGGGTGGTGAAGGTGCCCAGGCTGGAATAGCCGACGGCCGCGCACACGTCGATGATCCTGGGCGACTCGCGGATGATGAGCCGCTGGGCCTCGGCCATGCGCAGCGCGGCCAGGAACCGGGCGGGCGTCACCGAGGTGACGCTGCGGAAGACCCGGTGGAAGTGGTACGGGCTGAACAGCCCGGCCTCGGCGTGGTCGGTCAGGCACTGCTGGTCGGCGAGGTTGTCCTGCATCCGGGCCACCGCCCGCTCCACCGCGGCCAGTTGGGAGGCCGCCGCGGCCTCCGCCTGTGTGGCGGTCACGCCGCACCGTCCGGGGCGCCGCCGCTGCCCGCGGTCCCCGCGGCGAGCTCGGACGCCGTCCGCAAGGAGGCGATCCAGGTCGCCGCGAAACGGCGGCGCAGCACCATGCCGCCCAGGTCCGGCAGCCCGAGCCCGGTCCAGCCGTCGTGCACGAACTCCAGCCGCGGGCCCCCGAAGCCGTCGCGTACCTCCACCGAGCACCGCGTCGGCCGGTCCGCGCCGGGGATGCGGATCCGGCAGGACAGCCGCACGTCGGGCAGCAGGACCCAGTCGGTGAGCGGGAAGCGCCGCGGCCCGTCGGTGTCCACGATGAAGAACCAGCGCGGTCCGAAGCCGTCGGTCGCCACCGGCAGCCACCGGTACAGGTCCGGCTCGCGCAGCGGCCGGAAGTCCGCGGACGGCAGGGTCACGCTGCCGTCGATGCTGTCGCGCAGGGCGTATCTGCTGCTGCGTCCGGTGCGCAGGTAGCGGTTGAGTCGGGACAGGAAGTCCTGCCAGCCCTCGAGCAGTTCGCGCCGCGTGGTCTGGATGCCGTCCTCCTCCAGGTGCCGGACCCGGACCCGGGTGCCGCCCGGGGTGGGGGCGAGCGTCCACTCGATCAGCGCGGGGTCCTCGATGCCGAGGAAGCGCCAGGTCCAGGAGAGCGCGACCGGTTCCTCCACCCGCAGCGGGCGCAGCGCGAAGAAGTCGCCGTCGCCGAAATCGAGCACGTTGTCCCGGCCCGGGCGCAGCGGGCCGCGAAGGGCACCGAACCACTGCTCCACGAGAACGGGATCGGTGAGCGCCGCCCACACCTCTTCCGGTGGTACGGGGATGTCCGCGCTCGGGACGGATTCCAGCGGCCTCGGCACTCCAGCATCCACCACAGCGACTCCATGCTGCGCGACGGGATTCCAACCGGTGCTATTTCACTACAGATTCGTATAGTGAGAGTTCCTGTGTCAACGCTACGCCGACGTATTCGGGAGTGTCGATGACAGCAACGCGGCATCTGGAATCCCCGACCTTCGTTCCGGTTGCGCCGGTGCGCCTGCGGCACCGGGCCGGCCGGCTGCTGTCCGTGGCACGCACCGTCGCCCGGCACACCGCGGGGGCGGCCGTGGACGCGCTGCCGGGCGTCCGCCGGCGCGCCGCGGGCCCCGCAGAGCCGCGCTGGTCGCGGCTGGTCTCCGACCTCGGGCCCACCTACGTCAAGGGAGCGCAACTGCTCAGCACCCGCAAGGACCTGCTGCCAGAGCGCTGGTGCCGCGCGCTCGGCCGGCTGCACGACCGGGTGGCGCCCATGACGGACCGGCAGCTCGACCTCGCCCTGGCACTGGCCTACCCCTCGTCCCGGCCCTTCCCGTTCGCCGCGTTCGACCGCGAACCGGCCGCCAGCGGCAGCATCGCCTGCGTCTACCGGGCCACCCTGCACGACGGCTCGGCCGTCGCCGTCAAGCTGAGGCGCCCGGGCATCGAGGCTCTGATGCGGGCCGACTTCGCGCTGCTGAGGACCGGCGCCCGATGGGTGCAGCGGGTACCGGCGATGCGCAAGGTGCCGGCCGCGCGGGTGGTCGACCAGCTCGGCGCGGCGCTGCTGCGCCAGCTCGACCTGGCGCTTGAGGCCGACGCGCTGGCCCGGCTGCGGACGAACCTCGCGGACCTGGACTTCGTCCGGATCCCGGACCCGCTGCCGGCCGTGTCCGGCGAAGGCGCGCTGGCCATGGAGTTCCTCGAGCCCCTGGTGCGCTTCGTGCCGGGTGACTTCCGGCGCGAGCCGCGCAGGCAGATCGTCCGCAACGTGCTCCAGTGCGTTTACCGGATGCTGTTCATCGACGGCCTGGTGCACTGCGACATGCACCCGGGGAACCTGTACCTGGACCGGGACGGCTCGGTGGTGCTGCTGGACGCCGGCTTCGTCGTCCAGCTCGAACCCAAGGTGCGGCTGCTGTTCGCCCGGTTCTTCATGAACCTCTCGCTGGGGCGGGCGGCCGAGTGCGCGGAGGTCGTGCTCAGCAGCGCGGAGCACGTACCCCTGGACTGCGACCTGGCCGGCTTCCGGGCGGACATCGAGCGGCTGGTCGACGAGTCCACGGGAAAGACGGCGGGGCAGTTCAGGCTCGCGCCCTTCGCCGCCCGGCTGTTCGACATCCAGCGCAGGTCAGGGGTGGCGGCGGCACCCGAGTTCGTCTTCCCGCTGATGTCCCTGCTGGTCCTGGAAGGCATGATCAACGACTTCGATGTGGACGTGGACTTCCAGGGCGAGGCGATCCCCACCCTTCTGGTGGCGCTCAACCGCTATTGACGCCCGCGCGGCGGGACCCCCGCCGCCGACCGGCCCGGAGGCCACCGTGACACAGCCGATCAGCACCCAGTCCGGGAGCACCCGTGCTTCTTTCGCGAGCCGCCGGCTCGACGTCCATGGCGAGCACCTTGTCACCACCGTTCTGCCGAGCGGGGGCGCGTACGCCTGGGAGGTGTCGGGGGAGGTCGGCTCGCCGCTGGCCGAGGCGGTCCGCGGGGCCTCGGTCCCGGCCTCGCCGCCGGCCCTCGCCGTGGTGCTGGGCCGGGACTACGAACCCGCCGCCGACGCAGCGCTGCTGGACGCCGTGGCCCGCGCGCGGTCCTGCGGTCTGCCGGTCGCCCTGCTGCACGAGGGGGCGGGAGGCGTGAGCCTGCTGCGGGCCGCCGCGCTGGAGGTCCGCGGCCTGCGCTTCGGCTCGGTCGAGGTGGCCGCTCGTACCCCGCGGGCACTTTCCGCGGCTCCCGCCGCGGCCGCCGCCTCGCTGGAGTCGGCGGCTCTCGGCGGACCCGGGCAGCGCCGCGAGGTGCTGGTCGACGCCCGGGGCCGCACCCTCACCGGGCAGTGGCGACCGGTGGAACTGCCCGCTTCGACCCCGCCGTCCACCGCGGGGCGCGCGGCCGCTCCCGTGCTGGTCACCGGCGGGCTCGGCGGACTCGGGCTGCGGGCGGCCGCGGCGGTGGCCGCCGCGGCCGGCGTGCGCGTACTGCTGCTGGACTCGCGCGGGCCCGGCGAACTGACCGCGGGGGAGCAGCGCCTGCTCTCCCGGCTGCGGGCCGGCGCCCGGGCTGGTGCCGACGTCCTCACCGCCGACGTCACCGACCCGCGGGCGGTCGCCCGGGCGCTGGACCGGGCCGGGGGCACGGCACCGTCCGTGCTCGTGCACTGCGCGGGCTCGGTCGCGGGGGGCCTGGTGGCCGACGCGCGGCCGGAGGACCTGGCGCGGCTGCGGGCGGCCAAGTCGCAGGGCCTGCGTACCGTCCTGGCGCACCTCGACCGCGGGGCGCTGCGGTGCCTGGTCGCCTTCGGCTCGGTGACCTCCCGCCGCGTTCACCCGGGCATGGGCGGATACGCGCTGGCCAACGAGGTGCTGCGGCGCACCGCGCTGCGCGTGGCCGGCGGACTGCCCGGCTGCGCCGTGGTGGTCGCGGAGTGGTCGCTGTGGAGCGGCGCGGGCGAGGCCCACCGGATGGGCGTGGTCAAGGACGCGGCCCGGCAGGGGATGCCGGCCGTGCCGCTGCGCCCGGGGATGGACGCGCTGCTGCGGATGCTGCGCCGGCCGGCCGGTCCCGAGCACGCCGCCGCCCTGGTGGTGACGGGTGCGGGGGACCGCGGCTTCCCCGAACCGGGCGCCGCGGCACCGGGGCGGTGAGGTGGGGCGGGGCGGTGGTGGGGCGGGGCGGTGTGGCGGTGATCGGTGCTGCTCGGTGGCGGGGCGCGGTGGCGAAGCGGGGTCGTGAGGCGCCGTCCCTGCCAATCTCGGAGAAGACCCCGGTCCTCGCGGTTGCTTAATTTATCTATAGCTACCAGCCGACGACAGGACAGGAAGGACTGGTATGGCCATCGACTTGTGCCGGAAGTCACCGGCGGCTCTCGCGGATGGCGCGGCGCCCGCGTGGACCGACGCGGTCCCCGACGACGCGGTGCTGCTGGAAGACCTCGGCACGGAGCAGCGCGAGGCCTTGAACTTCGCCTACCGTACGACTCTCAGCCATGTCGACCCGCGCTTCGTGGCCGGCGACCCGGCCGCGTGGGCGAGCGACTTCGGTTACGCGCTCGACCGGGTCGCGATCCGGCTCGACAACCGCAGCAACGAGCAGCTCCGCCGCGCGGCGCTGGAGCACCCGGACCCCGCCATGCGGGAGCAGGCCCTTTTCGAGTACGCCGACCGTGACCACGAGGACGCGATCGAGCTGCTGACGCAGGCCATCCGCCAGGACTCCGACCGCCAGGTCCGCTGGGACTCCCTGTGGGCGATCGAGAAGCTCGGCGGGCCGCAGGCGATCCTGGCGCTGCAGCAGTTCCTGACCGACCCCGACCCGGAGATCGCCGAGTGGGCGAAGCTGTTCATCAGCGAACTGCAGACAGGCGACCCGGCGTTCGACGACCGGCCGGGCAAGTACACCCCGGGCCGGACCTTCGACGAGACCATCTTCCTGCTCATCCACTGCGACCTGTACGTGCGGCTGGACGACTCCAACCAGCACTGGGGCAAGATCTCCCTCGCCCCGCAGGGACTGGCCCGCATCTACGGCCAGGCGCACGCCTGCCCCAACGTGGCCACCCGCGAGCGGCAGCTGGTGATCGCCAAGACCATCTCCGGCCTGCACCCCGACGGTTCGCCGCACGTCGACAACTACCTCTTCCGCGGCTTCACCGACCGCACCCGCCGGGACCGCGGCAACTTCTTCTTCGAGTCGCTGGTGCCGCGGCCCTTCTTCAAGTCGGGGCAGGCCGACGACCCGTCCAAGGGCGTCCGGCAGGCGGACATCGGCTTCGCCCGGTACGGCACCTGGCACCTGGAGCCGAAGTTCGAGGTGCACGAGGAGCCCGCCATCCGCTACGTGCGGGGCCGGTTCCAGGGCTGGGGCCACGTCAACCTGCAGCGCATCGCCGGCCGGTCGCTGGAGGAGATCCTGGTGCCCGGCAACGGAGTGCTGTCCACCCTGCACGACCCCGAGGTCGGGCCCATGACGAACGCGTTCATCCTGGGCACCTTCAAGGGCAAGCTCAACGACTGGGACGGCGACGGGGTCATCGACCTCAACTCGCGCGACGTCTACTCGACGGCCGAGGGCGAGATCGACTCCGACCAGGACGGCATCCCGGACCAGCCCGGCCTCACCTGCTGCGACTGGACGACCCACCAGCACTCCTGACCCCGTATCGGAGAGGAAACCGATGAGCAGTTCGACGACACCGACCACGGTCTACGGTCGGCCGGTGACCACCGACGGCGTGCCCAACCTGTACGCGGGCAGCACCGTCACCCCCTGGCAGCCGCCGGTCCCCGGCATCGACAACCTGGGCATCTCCTCCGTCGACACCTTCGCCGTCCCCGGGGTCGGCGAGTACACCGTGCCGTTCGACGGCTTCGTCCGGGTGGTGCGCTCGGAGCCGACCTCGCAGGAGTGGTCCAACGCCGAGGTCTACACCAACCTGATCGAGATGAAGATGGTGGGGGAGTGCGAGGAGCTGGGCAGGATCACGGTCACGCTCAACCCCTCCTGCCTGTCCGCGGGCCAGATCCGCACCCCGTTCGACCCGTACGCCGGTGAGGGCCCCGCGGCCAAGGCCTGCCGGATGGCGGTCGGCGCGATCTTCGACATGCCGAAGCTCGGCATGAAGCTGATCAACAAGGAGCCGATCATCCTGACGATCGACGACGTGCGCCAGATCCCGCCGGCCGGCTCGCCCGGCAAGGGCCAGATCTACCGGATGCTGCCGCTGCACGACAGCCGCCGGCTGGAGGACGCGCCGGTGGCCTACGTGACCAGCCTGCGCTTCACCATGGGCGGCTACATCTCCCCGGAGAAGATGGCCGCCGTGTGATTCCCGGCCGAACGGCCCCGGCCGCCCGGAAGTGCCCGCCGTGCCGCGCGGGCGCTGCCGGGCGGCCGTTCGCCGTGCCCGGCCGTCCGCAGCCGTACCCCGACGAGTACAGCCGCCCGCAGCCGTTGCCCAGCCGGACGGCCGTACCGCGACTCGGACCGCTATCGGATACTTGAACGACCGAGAGGACCAGCGGAGGCGGATCGCGGATGGCACGAAGGACGTACGGACAGCTCTGCGGCATCGCCTCCGCCCTGGACCTGCTGGGGGAGCGCTGGACGCTGCTGCTGGTCCGTGAACTCCTCACCGGGCCGCAGCGGTTCGGCGAGCTGCTGGCCAACCTGCCGGGGGTCGGGCCGAACCTGCTGTCGGAGCGCCTGCAGGCGCTCACCGCGGACGGGGTGGTGGAGTCCGAGCCGCTCACCGACGACAAGCGGGGCCGCCGTTACCGGTTGACCCCACTCGGGGAGGAACTGCGCGACCCGCTGCTGCAGCTCGGCCGGTGGGGGATGGCCCGGCTGGAACCCGACCGGTTCGTCGAGGCCCGCGCTCACTGGGGTCTGATCGCGGTCGAGGCGATGATGCGCGGGCGCCCGGTCGAGGGGCCCGCGGAGGCGTACGAGTTCCGCATCGACGACCTGGTCTTCCACGTACGGGTGGCGGACGGCGCCGCCACGTTGCACCGTGGCGCCGCGGAGGCTCCCTCGATGGTCGCCACCACGGACTCCCGCACCTTCGTGACCATCGGCGGCGGGCTGGTCACCCCGTTCGAGGCGGTGGCCACAGGGCGCCTGGTGCTGGAGGGCGATCCGGACGCCGTGCTGCGCTGCAGCCGTCTGCTCGGGCTGCTGTGACGTCCGGTCCGCGGCGGATGGGGGCGGTGGAGCGCACGTTGGGAGAAGTGCCGGCCGGCCGCTTCTGACTACGCTCGGCGACTCCGAGGCACCGCACCGTGGTGCGCGGGCCGGCGCCGGACCGCCCAGGACCCGATCGCCGGGCACCTGATGGACCGACGAACACGAGGATGCCCATGCCCAGGTCAGCAGCCGGCGCCAAGGGCGCCCGCACGCAAGGGTTCGAACACCCGGTGGTCTTCTGGACGGGGGCGGTCGCCTGCACCGCCGGCGTCGTCCTCCACCTGCCGATGTACATCGGCGCGCGGCACATGGGTTACCGGCTCAACGGCACGACACCGGACGCGCCGATGATCACGGGAATGGTGGCGATCGCCGTGGGCCTGGCGCTGTGCCTGTACGGCCTGGTGCCCCGGGGCAGCGGCGAGATCAGCCGCACCGCCGGCCGTATCCGGGTGCGCGCCTTGGACGACACCCCGCTCAGGGGCCAGCACGTGGCGCTGCTGGTCGCGATGGCGATCGCGGTGACCATCGACGTGATGAAGCCGACGACGCTGGCCTTCGTCGCCCCCGGTGTCGCCGCCGAGTACGGGCTGAAGTCCCCGGCCCATCCGCACGGCCACATCCCGGTGTCCTGGCTCCCGCTGGTCGGCATCGCCGGGACGGTCATCGGCTCGTGGGTGTGGGGCTCGCTGGGCGACCGCATCGGACGCAGGGCCTCCATCCTCCTCGCGGGGATGCTGTTCGTGACCACCTCCGTCTGCGGGGCGATGCCCGGCTTCACCTGGAACCTCGTGATGTGCTTCGCGATGGGCGTCGGTGTGGGCGGGATGCTGCCCATCACCTTCGCGCTGCTGGCCGAGACGATCCCGGCCCGGCACCGCGGCTGGCTGATGGTGCTCATCGGCGGCGACGTCGCCGGGGCCTACGTGATCACCAGCTGGCTGTCCGGATGGCTGGTGCCCACCTACAGCTGGCGCATCCTGTGGCTGCTCGGCCTGCCGACCGGGCTGCTGCTGATCGCGCTCAACCACTGGATCCCCGAGTCCCCCCGCTTCCTGCTGGCCCGCGGCCGCGGGGAGGAGGCCGCGGCGGTGATGGCGCGGTACGGCGCCGCCGCGCGGCGGCAGGATCCGGCCGAGGTGGAGGTGGAGCGGGCCTACGAACGGGGCGGCTACCTCACGCTGCTGCGCCGGCCGCTGGTGGCCCCGACCGCGGCGATCACCGTACTGGGCCTGGGCGCCGGGCTGGTGACCTACGGCTTCCAGCTGTGGGTGCCCACAAACCTCCGCGCGCTGGGCTACTCGGCGGTCGGCTCCGACTACGTGGTGCGCAACGCGGCCCTGCTCGGCCTGCCGCTGACGGTGCTGACCGCGTGGATGTACGGGGTGTGGGGCAGCCGCAGGACCATCGTCACGGTCAGCGGGCTGACCGGGCTGAGCCTGCTCGGCTTCGTGGGAACCGGCGGCTCGCTGGCCCACCACCACACCGTGCTGTCGCTGCTGCTGGTGGTGCCGCTGTCCGGCGTCAGCTCGGTCGTCGCGGTCGTGGCCGGCTACGCGGCCGAGGTGTACCCGACCCTCGTGCGCTCCCGGGGCACCGGCCTGGCCGCGGGCATGACCAAGGCCGGCGGGGTGCTGATCCTGGCGCTGACCGTCGCCGCGGCCACCGTGCCGTCCATCACCGCGACGGCGGTCATCGGCGCCGTGCCGCTGCTGCTGGCCGCGGTGGTCTTCGTGTGGGTCGGGCCCGAGACCGGCGGCCGTGAACTGGAGGACATTACCAGGGAGGTGCTGTCCGCACCGTGACGGGCGACCCGTCCGGCTCCGGTCGCCCGATGCGGACCGCGACCGGAGCCGGGCGGACCGCGCGTCCCGGGGCGGGACCGGCTCAGCGGCCGGCGGTCGGCGCGGTCAACGCCGGCTGCGGCACCCGCCAGCTGTCGAGTTCCGGCAGCGCCAGCAGGATGGGCAGGTCGAAGCACCCCGGCTCGCGGGCGGTCAGCTCGACGTCGAGGACCTGCCCCTTGCGCACCGTCACGGGCTGACCCTCGCCCACGCACAGCGGGCGGCGGCGCCACGGCCGGGGATCGATGTCCCGCAGCGCCACCGCGACCATCCGCAGATGCCAGGTGCCCTCGGGCAGGGAGTGCAGCAGGTACTCGCCCGACGTGTCGAGCACGTCGCAGGCGATCGGCCACCCCTCCACGATCGGGTCCTTGAACGCCGCCACGTAGATGCGGCTCGGCAGTTCGGGCGTGGGGACGCTGACCGAGCCCTGTACGGCGCCGAACTGCGGGTGGGGCAGCGGCGGCGGCTCGGGCGGCGGCAGGTCCGGGTAGCCGGACAGGGCCAGGGCGCGGAAGCGGGTCGGGGACAGCCCGACGCTGCGGGTGAAGCGGCTGGTGAAGGTACCCAGGCTGTTGTAGCCGACCAGGTAGGAGATCTCCGTGACGTTCAGCGACGTCTTCAGGAGCAGGTGCTTCGCCTGGTAGAGCCGGACGACTGACAGGAAGCGGCCCGGAGAAGTACCGGTCAGTTTCCTGAAGACCCGGGAGAAATAGAATTTGCTCAGGATCGCGGTATCCGCGATATCATCGAGTGTCAGCGGTTCGCTGTAGCGAGCCCATATGGTTTCAACGGCACGTTCGACGGCAGCCTGCAAAGGATCTCCCATCCGGTGCAGCAGCATTGCAAACGAGCGGTGAATCGGCATGGCAAACTCAAGAATGGACTGGTTTCGCATGCCGAATCGAGGGTCCGGTCGCGCGGGGATCATGGCCGGAAAATACCCAGAATTTGCGACTTTGCACGAGCCTAACAGTGAGTGGCCATGGTCACAACACCTGCGGCCGGATCCCGAAATGATCACGAGTGGTTGGGGCGGCGGCTGCGTGGTGGCTGAAAGAGGACGGTGGCGATCATGTCGCGGGACCTCCGCTGACGGTCCCTCAATCCTCCCTGTGCTGCGCCGAGCGTGGCCGCCGGCCACCCCGCTTGGCGGACCGGGTGGACCGTATGGGCAGGCCACCGCGGGCGCCGGCGGCCGCGCACCGGCAAAGCGGGAATCGGACCTGCCTGTCGTAATGCCGGTACGCCGACCGCCGGGTAACCCGAATGCGATGATCGCGGGACACCGGCGCTCATAGGGCGGTGGGCAACATGGGAGAAGCCGGGGCTCCCGGGCTGCTGCATACTCGACAAATCCCGGCAATTGAGCATTGCCCGGGGCCGTGCCCTCGCGCCGGTCGCGTGCCGTACTTTTGCCGACGGCACCTCGCTCTGCTTCTTCCCCCGCCGTGGACCGGTGTAGAGAGAGGAATGTTGTGGCGTACTCGGATCGCGTGCGCAAAATGGTACCCGGCCTGGTGACGATTCTCATAGCGGTGTCGGTGTTCTTCGCCGTCAGGACCTCGGTCGCGGTGGCCGGAGGTGACCGGGCGGCGGCCCGGTACACGTTCCGGCAGATGCCGATCACGATGCCCCCCGGCTATGACTCCCAGCACATGAATTCGGTCCGCGAAGTGAACCCCGCCTACCGCAGGATCCGGTCGTGGATCTCCTCGGTCGGCGCCAGCATCGCGATCAACGACCTCACCGGCCACGGCGTGGCCGACGGCATGTGCATCGTGGACACGCGCACCAACCAGGTCGTCGTCACCTGGACCCCCACCGCGCGGGCCGCGGACCGCTTCACACCCTTCGTCCTCGACGCGGCCCCGCTGCCGATGGACGACGCCATGGCGCCCACCGGCTGCACACCGGGCGACTTCAACGGCGACGGCCGGATGGACCTGCTCGTCACGTACTGGGGCCGCACCCCCGTGCTCTTCATGGCGAAGTCCACCGCCCCCACGCTGTCGCCCACCGCGTACCTGCCCAGGGAACTGGTGCCCGAGCAGTCCCCCGACGGCCGCTACCACGGCCCGCGGTGGAACACCGACGCCGCCTACGTCGCCGACCTGGACGGCAGCGGCCACCCCTCGGTCATCATCGGCAACTACTTCCCCGATTCCGACGTCCTCGACCCGCACGGGCTGAAGAACGTGGTGATGAACGACTCCCTGTCCAGCGCGAAGAACGCCGGCGGCGACCGGGTCCTGCGCTGGTACGGCGCCACCTCCGGCGCGCGGCCCGACGCCGTCTTCGTGGAGGACAGGAACGCCCTTCCCCTCACGGCCTCGACGGGCTGGACCCTGGCCATCTCCGGCGCCGACCTGACCGGTGACGGCCTGCCGGACGTCTACATCGCCAACGACTTCGGCCACGACCACCTGCTGCACAACCGGTCCACCCCGGGACACATCCGCTTCACCGAGGCCACCGGCTCGCGCACGCCCGACACCCCCAAGTCGTTCGTGCTCGGGAAGGACTCCTTCAAGGGCATGGGCGTCGACTTCGGGGACGTCGACGGCACCGGCAGGTTCGACATCATGGTCAGCAACATCACCGTCCAGTGGGGGCTGCAGGAGAGCAACTTCCTGTGGAAGAACCAGGCCAAGGACGGGGCCGACATGAGCCGGCGGCTCGACAGCGGAGACGCCCCCTTCACCCAGCAGGCCGAGCAGCGGGGCCTGGCCTGGACCGGATGGTGCTGGGACACCAAGATGGGCGACTTCCTCAACGACGGCACCCAGGACGTGCTGCAGGCCGACGGCTTCGTCAAGGGCAGCATCGACCGCTGGGCCTGGCTGCAGGAACTGGCCATGTCCAACGACAACCTGCTGTCCAACCCGGCGATGTGGCCGAACTTCCAGCCCGGCGACGACATCGCCGGCCACGAGTCGCTCGCCTTCTACGCCCGGACCGCCGGCGGCAAGTACGTCAACGTCAGCAAGCAGCTGGGCCTGGCCGTGCCCACCCCGACCCGGGGCATCGCCACCGGCGACACCACGGGCACCGGCGCCCTCGACTTCGCCGTGGCCCGGCAGTGGGGGCCGCCGGCCTTCTACGCCAACAAGTCCGCCGCCCTCGGCCACTCCCTCGACCTGCGGCTCTACCGCCCCGCCGGCGCCGGCGGGGGCGCACCCGACCTGGCCGCGCCCGGCTCACCCGCCTACGGGGCCACCGTGCGCATCACCACCCCGGCCGGCCGACAGGTCTCCCAGCTCGACGGAGGCGGCGGCCACGGCGGTTACCGCAGCTTCGGTGTGCACTTCGGCCTCGGCGGCTACGACGGGCCGGTGACCGCGCAGCTCACCTGGCGGGACAGCGACGGCGGACTGCACCGGCAGACCGAGCAACTGTCCCCCGGCACGCACTCGCTGATGCTCACCGCGAAGGCACAGGAGGTTCCGAGCCGATGACGTCCGCCCACACCGCCGCGACCGCGAAGGCCCCCGTACGCGACCCGCGCTACCTCGCCCTGCGCAACTTCGCGGTGTCGATCTCGGTCTTCAACATCCTCGGCTACGCGGTGCTCGGCTTCGAGCAGCCGTGGCTGTGGCCGATCCTCGCGGTGCTCACCGGGTACGCCACCGAACTGGCCCTGGAGGTCGTCAGCGCCTGGTCGCAGCGCCGCGGCGCCCGCTTCCTCGGCGCCGGCCCGCGCGGGTTCATCGTGTTCCTGCTGCCCAGCCACATCACCGCACTGGCGGTGAACATGCTGCTCTACGTCAACAACCAGGTCTCGGCGATGCTGTTCGCGGTGTTCGTCGGTGTCGCGGGCAAACACGTCCTGCAGGCGCCGGTGGCCGGCCGCATGCGGCACTACATGAACCCGTCGAACTTCGGCATCGTCGTCGCGCTGCTGTGCTTCAGCCGGTGGATCAGCATCGCCCCGCCGTACGAGTTCACCGAGAACGCCAACACGCTGTTCCGGGTCTTCGTCCCCTTGGTCCTGGTGACCTCGGGCACGGTGATCAACGGGGTGCTGACCAAGCGCATACCGCTGATCCTCGGCTGGGTGGGCGGCTTCGTCATCCAGGCGTTCCTGCGGCACTGGATCTGGCACGTCGCGCTGATGGGCGCGCTCGGCCCGATGACCGGCGTCGCGTTCGCGCTGTACACGAACTACATGATCACCGACCCGGGCACCACGCCGGTCAAGGCACGCAACCAGTTCATGTTCGGCTCCTCGGTCGCCGTGGCCTACGGCGTGCTGATGCTCTGCAACGTCGTCTACACCCTGTTCTTCGCCACCGTCGTGGTGTGCGGGCTGCGCGGCGCCGGCCTGTGGGGCATCCACCTCGTGCGGCGCGCGCAGTCCCGCCGGGCCGGCTCCCGGGCCCCGGACGCGCCGGTGGGCGAACGGCCCGGCAGCGAGGCGGTGGCCGCGTGAGCGCGCCGGCCGGCGAGCGGATCGCCGTGGTGGGCCTGGCCTGCCGCTACCCCGACGCCGACTCGCCGCAGGAGCTGTGGCGCAACGTCCTGGCCGGACGCCGTGCCTTCCGCCGCCTTCCCGACGAGCGGCTGCGCAGGGAGGACTACTGGTCCGCCGACCCCTCCGCCACCGACCGCACGTACGCCGCCAAAGCCGCCGTCCTCGAGGGCTTCGAGTTCGACCGGGTCGCCTACCGCGTCGCGGGCAGCACCTTCCGGGCCACCGACATGACCCACTGGCTCGCCCTGGACACCGCCGCCCGCGCGCTCGAGGACGCCGGATTCCCGGCCGGCCGCGGCCTGCCCGCCACCAGCACGGGCGTCATCGTCGGCAACACCCTGACCGGGGAGTTCACCCGGGCGGGCACGATGCGGCTGCGCTGGCCCTACGTCCGCCGCACCGTGGGCGCCGCGCTGCGCGGCCACGGCTGGGACGACACGCGACTGGGGCTCTTCCTGGACGAGCTGGAGGAGCGGTACAAGGCCCCGTTCCCGCCGATGGACGAGGACAGCCTCGCGGGCGGCCTCAGCAACACCATCGCCGGGCGCATCTGCAACCACTTCGACCTCCAGGGCGGCGGCTTCACCGTCGACGGCGCGTGCTCCTCCTCGCTGCTGTCCGTCGCCACCGCCTGCGACGCGCTGGCCGACGGGCGGATGGACGTCGCGGTCGCGGGCGGCGTGGACCTGAGCCTCGACCCCTTCGAACTGGTCGGGTTCGCCCGCACCGGCGCCCTGGCCACCGGCGAGATGCGCGTCTACGACCGCGACTCCAGCGGCTTCTGGCCAGGCGAGGGCTGCGGCATGGTCGTCCTGATGCGCACGCCCGACGCCGTACGGCAGGGCAGGACCGTCCACGCCGAGATCGCCGGCTGGGGCTACTCCTCCGACGGAGCCGGCAGCATCACCCGCCCCAGGGCGAGCGGCCACCGGCTGGCGCTGCTGCGGGCGTACGCGCGGGCCGGCTTCGGCCCGGACTCCGTCGGCTACTTCGAGGGCCACGGCACCGGCACGGCCGTGGGCGACGCCACGGAACTGCGGGTCATCGCCGACATCCGCCACGAGTTCGACCCCGACGCGGCACCCGCCGCGATCAGCACCGTGAAGGGCAACCTCGGCCACACCAAGGCCGCCGCGGGCGTCGCCGGGCTGATCAAGGCGGTCCTCGCGGTGCGCCACCAGGTGATCCCGCCCGCCACCGGGCACGCCAGGCCGCACCCCGAACTCACCGCGGCACACCCCGCGTTACGGGTGCCCGACCGGCCCGAGCTGTGGCCGGAGCGGCTGCCGGTACGGGCCGGCGTGTCCGCCCTCGGCTTCGGCGGCATCAACGCGCACGTGGTGCTGCAAGGCGCGGACGGAAACCCGCGCAGGACCACGCTCGGCCCCACGACCCGCGGCCTGGCCGCCTCCCGACAGGACGTGGAACTGCTGCTGCTCGACGCGGACAGCCCGGCGCAGCTGCGCGCGCGGGCCGCCGATCTCGCCGCCCTCAGCGCCCGGCTCTGCGAGGCCGAGGTCGCCGACCTGGCCGCCGCCTTGGAGCGCGAACTGGCCGGCCGCCCCGTACGCGCCGCGGTCCTGGCCGCCTCCCCGGAACAGTCCGAGCAGCGCCTGAACCGGCTCGCCGCCCTCCTCGACAGCGGGACCAGGTCGGCGCTGGACGGCGCGGGAGGCGTGTTCCTCGGCGGGAACGGCCGCGCGCCCCGGATCGGCCTGCTCTTCCCCGGCCAGGGCACCGGCCACTCCGACGGCGGCGGCGCGCTGCGGCGCCGCTTCCCGCAAGTGGCCGACGTGTACCGGGACCTCGCCCCCGCCACGGGAACCGACCCGGTGGCCACCTCGCGCGCCCAGCCCCGGATCGTCGCGGACAGTGCGGCCGGGCTGCGGATGCTGG
Organism: Streptomyces sp. HPF1205; assembly: GCF_020400825.1. Taxonomy (GTDB): domain Bacteria; phylum Actinomycetota; class Actinomycetes; order Streptomycetales; family Streptomycetaceae; genus Actinacidiphila. The sequence goes on along the minus strand of NZ_JAINVH010000035.1, from coordinate 20,897 downwards.
CCGCCTTCGGCATCGAGGCGTCGGTCGCGGCCGGGCACAGCCTCGGCGAGATCACCGCCCTGCACTGGGCCGGCGCCATGGACGAGGCCGCGCTGCTGCGCATCGCCACCGAGCGCGGCCGGATCATGGAGCGCGGCGGCGCCGGGAACGGGACGATGGCCAGCATCGGGGCCGCCCCGCAGGACGTGGAGCCGTTGCTGCACGGCGAGCCCGTGGTCGTCGCCGGCTACAACAGCCCGCGCCAGACCGTCGTGTCGGGACCGGTGGACGCGGTACGCCGGGTCCGCGCCGCCGCGGCGGCCCGCGGACTGGACGCGGCACCGCTGCGGGTCTCGCACGCCTTCCATTCGCCCGCGGTCGCGCCGGCCGCCGCGGCCTTCGCCGACCGGCTGGCCACCGAGCGGTTCGCCCCCCTGGCCCGCCCGATGGTCTCCAGCGTCACCGGCGGCACACTGCCCGCCCGTACCGACGTCCCCGGCCTGCTCTCCCGGCAGATGCTCGCGCCGGTGCGCTTCACCGAGGCGGTACGGACGATGGCGGCGGACACGGACCTGTTCGTCGAGACGGGACCCGGCCGCGTCCTGAGCGGGCTCGCGGCTGACATCGCGCCTTCCGTGCCGGCCGTCTCCATGGAGACCGGAAGCCCTTCGCTCGCCGGGCTGTTCCGCACGCTGGCGGCCGCGTACGTGCTCGGTGCCCCCCTCCGGCACGCGGAGCTGTTCCGCGGCAGGTTCACCAGGCCTCTGCCCCTGGACAAGGAGTTCCGCTTCCTGGCGAACCCTTGCGAGTCCGTGCCCGGGGGCCTGCCGGCGACGGGCACGCAGGGACCCGCGGCGCACTCCCCGGCGACCGGCGCCGCCCCCGCCGCGACGCCCGCGCCGGACGGCGCCCGGCAGGGCACACCCGCCCCCGGCACCGGGGACACGCGGCGGGACGCCGTGCCAGCCGGTGCACCGGGCGACCCCGCGCGGCCGGACCAGGACGGCGGCACGCGGACCGCTCCCGCCGAGCAGGACAGCCTCAGCGTCCTGCTCCGCCTGGCCGCCGACCACGCGGAACTCCCGCACTCGGCCATCGCCCCCGACGCCCGGCCGCTGGACGACCTCCACCTCAGCTCCATCACCGTCGGCCGGATCGTCAACGAAGCCTGCGCGGAGCTGGACCTGGGCGTCCCCGAGGTCACCACCGCCTTCGCCACCGCCACCCTCGCCGAACTGGCCGAACTGCTGGACGACCTGGCGGCCGCCCCGCAACAGGCCGCGCCCCCGGTCCCGCCCGGAGTCGCGCCCTGGGTGCGGGCGTTCACCGTGGACCTGGTCCCGGCCGCGCCGGGTCCCCCCGTACACCCCTGCGCCCCCGGCGAATGGCGGCTGTTCACCGAGGAACCGCATCCGCTGGCGGCCCCGCTGGCCGAGGCGCTGCGGGCGGCCCGCCTCGGCGACGGCGTGCTGCTGTGCCTGCCGGCCGAATGCGACGAGAGCCACGTACCGCTCATGCTGGCCGCCGCCCGCGCGGCCCTCGAACACCCCGGCTCCGACGGCGGGCCGCCCGTACGCTTCGTGGCCGTCGGCGGCCGGCGCGGCGCGGCCGGCCTCGCCAGGACCCTGCGCCTGGAGGCCCCGCACCTCGCCACCACGGTGATCACGCTGCCGCTGCCGCGCGAACTGCCGCCCGCGCGGGCCCGTGAACTGACCGCCCGCCTGGTAGCCGACGTGGCGGCCACGGAGACCTTCAGCGAGGTCCGCTACGGCGGCGACGGCACGCGGCTCACGCCCGTGCTGAAGCCGCTGCCTCCTGCCGCGGGATCCACCGGCGGGTCCGGCGGCGCGTCCACCGGCGGATCCGGCAGCGCGACCGGCGACGCGACCGGCGCCGTACCGAGCGGCGCGTCCGGCGGCGGGTCCGCACTTCCGCTGGGCCGCGACGACGTCGTCCTCGTGACCGGCGGCGGCAAGGGCATCACCGCCGAGTGCGCCCTGATGCTGGGGACCGAGACCGGCGCCGCGCTCGCGCTGATCGGCCGCTCCGACCCGGCGCGGGACCCCGAACTGGCCGCCAACCTGGAACGCATGGCCGCCGCGGGCCTGGCCTTCGGCTACTTCCGCGCCGACCTCACCGCCCCTGAGCAGGTGAAGGCCGCCGTGGGCGAGGCCGAGACCGCGCTCGGCCCGGTGACGGCCGTGCTGCACGGCGCGGGCCGCAACGTACCGCAGCCGCTGACCCGCCTCGACGAGTCGTCCTTCCGGCATACCCTCGCCACCAAGGTCACCGGCCTGGAGACGGTGCTGGCCGCGACCGACGCGTCGGCGCTGCGGCTGTTGGTCACGTTCGGCAGCATCATCGGGCGGGCGGGCCTGCCCGGCGAGGCCGACTACGCCACGGCCAACGACTGGCTCACCGACCTCACCGAGCGGGTCGGCGAGGAGTACGGCTGCCGCTGCCTGGCCCTGGAGTGGTCGGTGTGGTCGGGCAGCGGGATGGGCGAACGCCTGGGTGTGGTCGAGTCGCTGGTCCGCGAGGGCATCGACCCGATCCCCACCGACGAGGGCGTCGCGATGCTGCGCCACCTGCTGGCCGAACCGGCGACCCCCGCCGCGGTCGTCGTCGCGGGGCGTACGGGGGCGCTGCCGACGCTCACCTTCGACGGGCCGGAACCGCCGCTGCTGCGGTTCACCGACCGGATCGCGGTGCACTACCCCGGTGTCGAACTCGTGGCCGAATCGGTGCTGTCGGTGACCGGCGACCCCTACCTGGCCGACCACCGGCTGGACGGGGATCTGCTCTTCCCCGCCGTCATGGGCATGGAGGCGATGTCCCAGGCCGCAGCGGCGCTGACCGGCCGCGACGAGGCTCCGGCCCTCGAGGAGCTGGAGTTCCTGCGGCCGATCGTCGTCCCGGAGGACGGGCGGACCACCATCAGGGTGGCCGCCCTGGTCACCGCGCCCGGCACCGTACGGCTGGTCGTCCGCAGCAGCGAGACCGGTTTCCTGGCCGACCACTTCCGCGCCACCGCCCGCTACGGCCTCGCGCCGCCGGACGGCGGGCCACCGCGCCCGGTCGCGGCGGACATGCCTCACCGGGGCGGGGCCGATACGCCTCACCCGGTCGCGGTAGGCGAGCCCCACACGGCCGCGGCGGGCGCGCCGCGGCTGCCGCTGGATCCGGCCACCGAGCTCTACGGCACGCTGCTCTTCCAGGGCACGCGCTTCCAGCGGCTACTGGGCTACCGGGCCCTGAGCGCCCGCAGTTGCGTCGCGGAGCTCTCGGGGACCGCCGGCCGGCCCTGGTTCGCCGGCTATCTGCCGGCCGGCCTGGTGCTGTCCGATCCCGGCGCGCACGACGCGATGATGCACGCCGTGCAGGTCTGCGTCCCCGACGCGACCCTGCTCCCGGTGAGCCTGGAACGCCTCCACACCGCTGGGCGCACTCGCCCGGCCGCCGGCGGCCCCCTGACGGTCCATGCCGCCGAACGGTCCAGGTCCGGCGACTCCTACGTCTACGACCTCGACATCCGCGACGCGACGGGGACCCTGGTCGAGCGGTGGACGGGCCTGTGCCTGCGGGCGGTGCGCAAGAGCGACGGCCGCGGCCCGTGGCCGCCCGCGCTGCTCGGCGCTTACCTGGAACGCCACGCGGAACCGGCGCTCGGCGCCCAGGTCCGCTGCGTCGTCCTGCCCGACGAGGGCGGCGCGCCGCGAGGAACGCGGGCCCGCAGGGAACGGACCGCGGCGGCCGTGGCCTGGGCGGCGAACAGGCCGGTGACCGTGCGGTACCGCCCCGACGGGCGGCCGGAACCGGCCGACGGCCGGCGGATGTCGGCCTCGCACGGCGCGGGCGTCACCCTCGCGGTGCTGGGCGAGCCCGCGGTGCCCGCCCAGGTGGCCTGCGACGTGGAACCGGTCCTGCCGCGTACGGACCAGGAGTGGCGCGGGCTGCTCGGCGCGGACGGGCCGGCCCTTGTCCGCGCGGTCGCGGCCGCCCTCGCGGAGGACCCGGACGTCGCGGCCACCCGGGTGTGGAGCGCGATCGAGTGCGTACGCAAGCTGGGGCGGGTCCGGGTGGACCTGACGCTCGCCGACGGCACCGGCGCCGCGGACGGCCGCTGGGCGGTCTTCCGGAGCGGCGGCGCGCGGATCGCCACCTTCGCCACCACCCTGTCCGGCGCCGACGGGCCCGTGGTGTTCGCCCTGACGAGGGAGACGACGGAGACGACGCAGACGACGCAGACGACGGAAGGAGCGCAGTGACGATGCCGGCTGCCGCGCCCTATTACGAGTACCGCCACCTGGTCGGTTTCGAGGAGACCAACCTGGTGGGGAACGTCTACTACGTCAACTACCTGCGCTGGCAGGGCCGCTGCCGCGAACTGTTCCTGCGCGAGCGGGCGCCCGACGTCCTGGCGGAGATCCAGCGCGACCTCAAGCTGTTCACGATCAAGGTGGACTGCGAGTTCCTGGCGGAGGCCACCGCGTTCGACGAACTGTCGGTCCGGATGCGGCTGGCCGAGCTGACGCAGACGCAGATCGCGTTCGCCTTCGACTACGTACGGCTGGAGCCGGGCGGCGGCGAGACGCTGGTCGCCCGCGGCAGCCAGCACGTGGCCTGCATGCGCGGCCCGAACACGCAGACCCGCCCGGCCCGGGTGCCGGCCTCCCTGCACCGGGCGCTGCTGCCCTACCTCACCCCTCAGGCCGCCGCCGGACCGCGCGCCCTCAGCCCGCGGAGCGCCACGAACGGGGCGTCACCGGGCTGAGCTCGGCGGTTCGCCGGGAGGGACGGCGGTTCGCGCCGGCGGGTCAGCCGGGCGGTGTGAACAGGGTGTCGCCCCGGCTGAGCCTTGCGGTCGCCGGGCGGTTCGCGGGCGGTTCGCGGGCGGTTCGCCGGGCGGCGCGCTGCGGCCCGGCCTTCGCCCGGCACCGCGGCCCCGCCGCCCCGTCCCCGTGCCGGGGCTGGCCGCGTACCGGACGTGATGGCTCAGGCGAGGCCCAGCGCGCCGCCGGCCAGCTCCGCGGCGATCCGGGTCCGCCACGTCTCGTAGGCCGGCTGCCCGTGGTCGACCACGGGTACGGGCCGGGTCCGGGCGCAGACCGCTGCCGCCGTCTCGGGATCGCTTCCGCACAGCAGCCGGGTGGCCCGCCCGGTCTCGGCGACCACCAGCCCGGCCTCCACCCGGGCGGTGGCCCCGAAGGCGGACCCCTGGGCGACCTGCGGCCGGTAGCGCGCGGCACGCTCGGCGAGGTCCTTCAGTTCGCGGTCGTCCGCGCCGCCCGCGTAGGTGGCGGCGAGGCCGACCCCGCTGTACAGGTCCGCCCGGCGCTCGGCGGGGAAGCCGTCCACCAGGTCGGCGACCCGCGCGGGATCGGCGCCGCCGACGAACCAGACGGCCCGTCCGATGCCCTGGTCGATCGCCCGCGCGGCGTACGCCTGCGGTCCGCCGCCGGTCGTCCAAGGCGGCACCGCGTCCTGGTACCGCTCGTGCACGTACCTGGCCGTGTGGAAGTACGCCTGGTGGAAGCCGTAGCCGTCGAGCGCGAGCCAGCGCAGCAGCGGGTCCCGCGGCACGATCGCGGACCGGCGGAACGCAGGCAGCCGGGCCATGGCCCACCCGGCGCCCACATGGATCATGTAACTGTGCTCCCGGCCGCGCCGGTCGAGCAGCGCGGCCACCCGCGCCCGGCGGCCGAAGGACAGGGCGTCGAGCATCGCGCAGGCCATGGCGGCGCCCTCGTAGGCGAAGCCGCGGAACCGCCTCGGCAGTGCCTCGAGACGCTGATCGGCGTCGGCGGGGTCGGCCGCCTCCATGACGTACCCGTAGCCGGTCAGGAACATCTCGCCGATCGTCTCCAGCAGTTCGCGCGCGGCCGGGTCCTTCTCGTGGAACCCGCGGGTGGCGAACCGCGCCTCGGACAGGTCGGGGGTCAACAGGCGGCGCCGCAGGGCGCGCAGGGTGCCGGCCATCGTCTCCTCCGTTGTCGGTGTGCCGGGAGTGCGGCCGTGGCGTGCGGCCGCGGGGTGCGGCCGCGGAGTACAGCCGTTCCGGGGGAATCATCCCGGCGGCCGGACGGCGGGACTACTTCCAAGGTGCCCGCTTTTCCCGGCAACGGAGAAGAAGTCATCGCACCCGGCGATCGCCATCATGAAGCGATCCGGAATTGCCGATCCCTGGAGGTGCGTCCGTGAGCGAGACGAATACCGTTCCGCCGCCGGCAGCGGCAACCGCACCGCGGACGTCCCTCTTCGTCACCGGCGAATTCCCCCGGCGGCGGGCACTGGTGATCGTGCTGAGCCTGCTCGCGGGCCTCCTGCTCGCCTACGCCTGGTCCGCCCGGCTGGTCGACGACGACATCGGCCTGAACAGCGCGCACGCCGTGCTCGGCGACGACGCCGGCACCAAGCCGATCGGCGGTATCGCCTCCGGCGTGCTGTTCGCGCTCGTCACGGGCATGGCCGGGTCGTTCACCGCGTGCAACGTCGCGGTCTTCGGCGCGGTCGGTCCCCTGGTCGGGCAGAGCCACTCGGCCCGGGACCGGCTGCTGCACACGCTCAGGCCGATCGGCTGGCTGACCGCCGGCATGATCCCGGTGTCGGCCGCGTACGGGGCGCTGGTGGGCCTGGCCGGAACCCACATGCCGCAGTTCTCCACGGCGAAGGGCCACGGCCTGTCGCCGCGCGCCATTCAGTCGATGATCGCCTTCGGGCTGATCGGTTTCGTGATGATCGTACTCGGCCTGGCCGCCGCGGGCGTCATTCCCGACCCCATGAGCGGAATTTCCCGGCGCTATCCCCAGGCCCCCCTCGTGCTGATGGGAATTCTCATCGGCGGATTTCTGGTGGGCCGCCCGTACCCGCTTTTCCGGGCTCTGTTCCGCCATGCGGCGACCACGCGCAACCCGTTCTACGGAGCAGCCGCCTTCGTCCTGCAGTCGCTCGGCAACATCCTGGTGATGACGCTGCTGTTCCTGCTGCTCTCCTACGGCATCGGCGGCCGTCTGCGCCGCCGGCTGGCCGCCGTACCCGGCCGTACGGCCGTCGTCACGGGCTCCGCGTTCCTGGTGGCCGGGGCCTTCACGATGCTCTACTGGGACGTCCGGCTCCTGGGCGGCCTCGGCTACCTGTGGTGGCCGATCGCGCCCTGGAACCATTGACGCGATGAGCGGGCCGCGAACGGCCGGGGGCCGGCGGCGTACGGCCCCCGGCCCGCGCCGGCGGGGCAACCCGTCGAAGTGGGTCGTCCTGATGGGGCAGATGATGCCGTGGGGCTACCTGTCGCTGGCACTGCGCTCGTCACTGGGACGCACGCGGGCGGAAGTCGGTGTGGTCGAGCTTCCACCCGGCCGGGCCCGCGGACGCCGGCGGCCGGCCACGCGTGCCGATCCGGCGGCGGACGATGGGGGGCGCTGATCGCGGCCGGTGCCCCCGGTGCGGCCGGCGCCGCGGTCCTGGCCGGTGCCGTCGGCGCCCGCCGGCGAACCGACGGGCCCTCATCGGTGGTTCGGGGCTAGCAGTACTTGGCGCCGCCGCTGCTTCCGACTCCCACGACGTTGATGTTGTCGTTTCTGATCGTCGCACCCACCTGGATGCAATTGCTGGGAGCGTACATCGTCACCGGGCCCGCATAGTAGTAATAGTAATCGTGGTCGATGTCGGAACTCACGTATGTGCACGTCGGAGAGATGCTGGTTTCCGCGCACTTGAAGACGGTGACCGACATGTAGATGTCGCTCTTGCCGGAAACCGCGGAACTGCCCACGGCCACCGCGCAGTTGTTGCCCGTCGACGAGTCGTAATAGATATGGATCGTGCCGTAGTTGGTGCCACCCGAGGTGGTGACGGGATACGAGCCGATCTCGGAACCCGAACAGCCGTAACCCGACGCACTCGCGGCGGGGGCCAGAACGAGCCCTCCGACAATGGCCAGAAACGCCGTGAAGAGCAGCGCAACGGTTCGGCGCATTGATGACCTCCAGGATGAGAGACGAGAAAGTTGAGGCGCTGCCGGTGCCCGGGATGGCGCGGAAGCCCGCCAGGCCTGGAGCCGCGTCGGATGCCCCGCTCCCGAATGTTCCGGACAGTGAGTGAGTCCGGGCAAGAAGCCCGGTCAACTCCGGTCACCGCGGCGAGAATCCATCCGTCCGCCCCGGCGTGCCCGATCCGGTGCCGCCCGGGCGGGCCGTGCGGTCCTGCTCTGCGCGCCGAGGTGGTGGACGAGCATCAGGGTGCAGCCTGCCGGCGGACCGCTGACGTGCCCCGCGTTCGCGCGGAACTCTTCGATCATCGCGGCGTCGACGTCACGAGCCTCGTCCGCCGCCGCATCCGCCGTGCTCGTCATCCGACGGCGTAGGTCAGGCTCAGCAGACCGCCCGGGAGCTGCTCGACCGTGCGCAGGTCGAGTTCCTGCCGGCGTTTCGCCGTGGCGAAGAGTGCGGCTCCCTCGCCCGCGAGCAGCGGGTAGACGATGAGGCGGAGTTCGTCGACGAGCCCGGCGTCGAGGAGACCGGCGACCGTGGGGGCACCTCCCATCAGATAAATGTCCTTGCCGTGCTGTTCCTTGAGGGCGGCGATGTCGTCGGTGCCGCGGAGGATACGGGTGTTGGGCCACTGCGCCGAGGTCATGGTGATCGACAGGACGTAGTGAGGCATCCGTGTCGTGATCTCGGCCCATGCGCGTTCGCCGGCCGTGGGCACGTTGCCGCCGATCCAGTGCGGCTTGCCCGGTTCGTTGCGGATCGCGGTCCAGTACTGCTCGTAGCCGGGGTACATGCCTCCCCCGAGGACGCAGGCGTCCACCTGCGGGGTCAGGCCGTAGTCCTCCGACCAGGCCGGCACCCAGTCCGCGTAGCCTTCGGGTCCTTCGGTCTTGCCGTCGACCGAAATCTTGAACGCCGCTATGAGTTTGCGCATGTCTGCCTCTCGGTGTGTCGTGCCCTCCTGGGCGGCGGCTCCACGACGGTGGGGACCGGCCCGGGAGGGGAGGTTCGCCCTACCGACGAACGGGCGCGGCTAAATCGACACCCCGACCAGGAGAATTTCCGGGGGGACCACTCACCTGCCGGGGCCGGCCGGTACGTTTCCCCGGACCGTGCGGAGGAGAGGTGCGGCGCCCTCACGTACTCTCTGAAGTACGTACGGCGGGCCGGGTATGCGGCTTTGCACCCACCGGCGCATCCGGCCCCATGGGAGTACCTGTGAAATACACGCTGCTGATCTGCGACGACGAGTCCGGCCGGATGGGCCCGGAGGAGGTCGTGCGCGGCCACATCGCCTGGACGCAGTACATGGAGAGCCGCGGAGTGGTGCTGCTGCGTGCCGCGCGTCTTCGATCGAGCTCCGACGCCACCACGGTGCGTGCGCGTGACGGTGAGGTGCTGATCAGCGACGGACCGTTCGCGGAGACGAAGGAGCAGATCGGCGGTTTCGCGCTGATCGAGTGCGCCGATCTCGACGAGGCGGTCGACGTCGCGTCCAGGCACCCGTTCGCCGCGCACGGGGTGATCGAGATCCGGCCGGTTTGGGAACCGTGAGCGAAGCGGTCGACACGGCGGTCGCCAAGGCGTTCCGGCAGGAATGGGGGCAGGTCGTCGCGACCTTGATCGGGCTGACCGGCGACTGGGACCTCGCCGAGGAGTGCGCACAGGACGCCTTCGCGCTGGCGTTGGAGAAGTGGCGCCGCGACGGTGTCCCGGACCGGCCGGGAGCCTGGCTGACCACCACGGCGCGCAACCGCGCCACCGACCGGCTGCGCCGTGAAGCCGTCGGCGCGGCGAAGCTGCGGAAGCTGGCGGTGATGTCACGCCTTGAGGCGGGCGTCACCGAGCCCGCCGGCACCGAGGAGCCCGCCGCCGACGAAGCGGCCGTCAGCGGTGTGCGGGACGACCGGCTGCGGCTGATCTTCACCTGCTGCCATCCGGCGCTCGCGCTGGAGGCGCAGGTCGCCCTCACGCTGCGGACTCTGGCGGGGATGACCACGTCCGAGATCGCCAGGGCGTTCCTTGTCCCGGAGGCGACCATGGCCCAGCGTCTGGTACGGGCCAAGCGCAAGATCCGCAATGCCGGCGTGCCGTACCGGGTGCCGCCGGCTGCTGTGCTGCCGGAGCGCACGAAGGGGGTCCTGGGCGTCCTCTACCTGCTGTTCAACGAGGGGTACGCGGCCACCGCCGGCGCCGATCTCGTACGGCGGTCGCTGACCGCTGAGGCCATCCGCCTGGCCCGGCTGCTGGCCCGGCTGATGCCCGAGGACTGCGAGGCCGCCGGACTCCTGGCCCTGATGCTGCTGCACGACTCACGGCACGCCGCCCGCCTCGATGCCGCGGGCGATCTGGTGACCCTGGCGGAGCAGGACCGGACCCGATGGGACGGCCGACGGATCGCCGAGGGGGTCGGTGTGCTGGAGGCTGCCCTGCGGCGGGGGCGGCCGGGCCCGTACCAGATCCAGGCGGCCATCGTCGCGTGCCACGCCACGGCCGGATCGGCTGCCGACACCGACTGGGAGGAGATCGCCGCGCTGTACGGTCTTCTTGCCGAACAGGTGCCTTCGCCGGTGGTCGAGTTGAACAGGGCGGTCGCGGTCGCCATGGCCGACGGCCCGGCGGCGGCCATGGGCTTGCTCGATGCGCTCCAGGCGTCCGGGGCCCTGGCCGGGTACTACCTGCTGCCCGCCACCCGCGCGGATCTGCTGCGCCGCCTCGGTCGCGTCGGCGAGGCCGTCGATGCCTACCGCGAGGCGCTGGACCTGGCGGCCACCGACACCGAGCGCCGCTTCCTCGCCCGGCGACTGGCGGAGACCACGGCCACGCGGTGACCCCGGACCGCCTGGGGCCTCCCGTCGGCCGGGCTGCCCGGTCCGCGTGTGCGGAAGACCGTGCCCGCCGCCGCTTCACCGCCGCTTCACCGCCGATTCTGCCGGGCCTTGGCCGGATCCGCGGTCCGTTGCGCGGCGGCCGCGCGGGCGATGCCGTCCAGCAGGAGGGTCAGGCCGAACTCGAAGCGTTCGTCGCCTCCGCCCTGCGTCAGGGTGCCGGCATTGCCGCTGGTGTGCGGGAAGCGGTCGGCCGGCAGTGACGCGTAGAAGTCCCGGAGATCGCCGAGGAACCGCGTGGCGAACTCGTGGACCGGCTGCTCCGGGGGGCGGTGGGCCAGGAGCAGCGCGCCCTGGTAGGCGTCCCCGGCCACGTACAGCAGCAACCGGTCGATCGACCAGGCGGCCGTCCGCACCGGAATGCCGGCGCCGATCATGATGCCGAGCAGGCCCTCGGTGACGCGCAGCATGTTCGGTCCGGTCGGGATGGCACCCAGCGCGACGCGGGCGACATCGTTGTGCGCACACAGCACCCGGTAGTACTCCCGGGCCACGTCACGCACCTGCTCGATCCAGCGATCCGGGTCCGCGCGGGGCACCGTCACCTCCGCCGCGGCAAGGTCGAGCACCAGCTCGAGCAGTTCCTCCTTGCCCGAGATGTGCGTGTAGAGGCTGGCCGAACCGGTGTCCAGTTCCTCGGCGACGCGCCGCACCGTGACCGCGTCCAGCCCTTCGGCGACCACCACGCGCAGTGCGGTCTCCACGATCAGGTCCTTGGACAGCGGCGCGCGCTTCCGTGGCGGCCGGCGCGGGCCGCGCGCCGGCCGCCACGGGGGAGCCGGCAGTTCGACGTCGTCCTTCGCGGTCATGCGACTCCCCTCTGGGGCGCGGAGTGTGCCCGGCTCCGGCTGTTGCCGTTCGCCCGGGTGCGGCAGCCGGCCCTGGCCCGTGAGCCGGACCGACGATGACCAGCGTACTTGACACGATCGGCGATCGTGAGTCGAATGATGGTCGTTCGACGAGCGCTGATTAATGACCGATCAATGATCGGTCCCAGTGCTCCCGGTCCGGTCCCCTCTTCTTCCCGACTCAACTGTGAGGTCGTCCTCATGACCTGGAACAACGCGGCCGTGGCCGACCCCCCGGACCCCCGCCGCTGGGCGGCTTTCGCCGTCGTACTGCTGGCATCCGTGATGGACCTGCTCGATTCGTTGGTCACCAACATCGCCGGACCCACCATCCGCGCCGACATCGGCGGCGGTCCTGAGCTCATCCAGTGGCTCGGTGCCGGCTACACCCTGGCCATGGCGGCCGGGCTGATGGTCGGCGGCCGTCTCGGCGACATCCACGGGCGAAAGCCGGTGTTCCTGACGGGTGCGGCCGGCTTCACCCTTGCCTCCGTGCTGTGCGCGTGCGCCACTTCGCCCGGCGAGCTGATCGGATTCCGCGTCGCCCAGGGGCTGTTCGGGGCGGTGATGCTGCCGCAGGGCCTCGGCGTGATCAAGGCCGTCTTCCCGCCCCAGGAACTCGCAAGGGCCTTCGGTGCTTTCGGCCCCGCTATGGGCCTGTCCACCGTGGTGGGCCCGGTGCTGGCCGGCACCCTGATCGACGCCGACCTGTTCCACACCGGCTGGCGGATGGTCTTCCTGATCAATCTGCCGCTCGGCCTGGTCGCGCTGTACGGCGGGTTCAGGTATCTGCCCGGCGGCCGGCTACTCGCCGGGATGCGGCTCGACCCGGCCGGCGCGGTGATTGCCGCAGGCGCGGCCCTCATGGTGGTCTACCCCGTGGTGCAGGGCCGGTCACTCGGCTGGCCGGCCTGGACGATCGCGATGGCCGCCGGCTCACTCGTGCTGTTCGGCCTCTTCGGATACATCGAGACGCGGATCCACCGCAATGGCGGTGACCCGCTGGTGGTCCCCACCGTCTTCCGGAAGCGTTCCTTCAGCGGCGGCCTGGCCACCGGACTCGTCTTCTTCGCCGCGCTCGTCGGCTTCTCCCTGGTGCTCACCCTCTTCGTCCAGATCGGCCTGGGTTACTCACCGCTCAAGGCGGGACTGGCCGCGTTGCCGCAGGCGATCGGCAGTGTCGTCGGCTTCGTCGTGGCCGGCGTGGGACTCGCCGACAAGCTGGGACGGCGGCTCCTGCACCTCGGCCTGGCGTGCATGGGGCTCGGGGTGGCCGGCACGTACCTCGCCTTCCACGCGGCGGGCACCGCCCTGACTCCGTGGGATCTGGCGCCCTCGCTGCTGTTCACCGGCGCCGGGATGGGCATGTTCCTCGCCCCCTTCTTCGACATCGTGCTCGCCGCCGTGGAGCCGGACGAGTACGGCTCGGCGTCCGGAACTCTCAACGCGGTCCAGCAGTTCGCCGGCGCGGTCGGAGTCGCGATCCTCGGCACGGTGTTCTTCGGGCTGGCCGGCGGACATGTCGGCGCGGCCGTCGACCATCAGGCACCGGCGTTGCGCGCCCGACTGTCGGCGGCCGGGGTGGCTCCGGCGGACCGCGACGCCATCGTCGCCGACCTGCGCGGGTGCGAGGTGGACAGGTCGACGGCGAGCGATCCGTCCCGCGTGCCCGCGTCCTGCGCCGCCCTGCGCGGTGCCGTCGTCCGAGCGGGAGCCGCGCACGGCGCGTCGGTCGGCGCCGAGGTGGGCTCGGTCGCGAGCGACGCCGCCGGGAAGGGGTTCAGCACATCGGTTCAGGAGACGATCTGGACCGTGATGGGGCTGCTCGCCGCGGCCTTCGTCCTCACCTTCACCCTGCCGCGCAGGGCCGCGCCCCAGGGCGACCGGACGGACTGGGATCGGTCGGGCGGTGGAGACGGTGCCGACGGGGGCGACGGTGCCGCGGACCGCGAGCCGCACGCAGACCCGGAACGCGTGGATCCGGCCCGCTCCGGCCGGGCCGGACCACGGCAGTACTCCGGGGCATCGGATGCCACGGGGCAACACACCAAGTAACACGTTCGCACCACTGGATGAGGAGTTGGCCATGTCCCAGGCAATCGTCTACACCGAGTACGGTGACCCCGACGTGCTCCGTCTCGTTCCTGTCCCCGTTCCCGAACCCGGACCCGGCCAGGTCAGGGTGCGGATGCGGGCGGCCGGCGTGCAGCCGGCCGACACACGGCAGCGCAGCGGCGCCTGGCGCGCCTGGATGCCGGTGACCTTTCCCGCCCGGGTGGGCAACGAGGGCGCCGGAGTCGTCGAGGCCGTCGGCGCCGGTGTGCGGGGGGTCGCCGTCGACGACGAGGTGCTGGGCCCGGCGCCAGGCGCGTACGCCGAGCATGTGCTGTTCGCCGCGGACCAGATCGTGCACAAGCCCGAACCGATGCCATGGGCGGAAGCGGGCGCGCTGTCGGCGTCCGGACAGACCGCTTCGACAGCGCTGGACGACCTCCAGGTTGCGTCCGGTGAGACGCTGCTCATTCACGCCGCGGCGGGCGGTGTCGGCCACCTGGCCGTGCAACTCGCCCGGCAGCGGGGCGCGTTGGTGATCGGTACGGCAGGCGCGCACAACCACGAATTCCTCCGCTCGCTCGGCGCCGTCCCGGTGGCTTACGGGCCGGGCCTTGCCGAGCGGGTCAGGGCCCTGGCCCCGGATGGTGTGGACGCCGTGCTCGACGGCGCGGGCGGTGACGCGCTGGAGGCCTCGCTGGAACTCGTCGGCGAACGCCGGCGCATCGGCACGATCGCCGACCAGGCCGGCGCCGCCCGCCTGGGCCTGCGGGCGATCGGCACACGCCGGTCGCCCGCCCGCCTGCGCGAGCTGACCGAGCTCTACGCGGACGGCAAGCTGCGGGTGATGATCTGGAAGCGGTTCCCTCTCGCCGAGGCCGCCGCCGCCCACCGGGAAAGCGAGGGACAGCACCTGCGCGGCAAGATCGTGCTGACCATGTGAGGGACGGCGCACCCGCAGGCGGTGTCGCCGTCGACCCGGAGCACGCCGATGGCGAAAGCCCGGAACGCGGCCTCGTCCGGCACCCGCCCGTACAGCCCGAACGCCGGTTGGCGGTTGGCCGCCGTCGCGGTCAGCCGCCGACTGCTGCCCATCTCGCTGAAGACGTGCTCAGCAAGGAACACAGCGCGCCCCATCCCGGCGCTGCCGCCGATCACCACCACGGTCTGGCCCGCCATGTCGGACGGGTGCAAGGACGCGACAACCCGCGCCTGGTCGCGACACCGGCTCAGCTCACGTGGTCGTAGGCGTGGCCTGTCTGTGCGTCGGAGATCACGCGAGAGTTGAAGGGAGCGAGACGGTCGCCGGTGCCGGTGTAGAGGTAGACGGTGCTCGTGCCGGGGTAGTAGGCGAAGAGGTCCGCCTTGCCGTCGTGGTCGACGTCACCTGCGCCGACGAGCTCGGAGTAGCCCTGCCAGCCGCCGCCGATCTTCGTGCGCCGGGTGAAGGTGCCGTCGCCCTTGCCGAGGTAAAGCCACGTGACGCCGTCCCTGTCGCGGGCGACGAGGTCGCCCGCTGCCGCTCCGGCGAGGTTTCCCACAGCCGTGAGCTGGTTGTAGATGTCCCAACCGGTACCGATCCGCCGGCGGTTGTCGAAGGGACGGGACGCGTCGCCGGTGCTGCGGTAGAGCCAGAGGACCCCCGCCGCGTCGACGGCGACAAGGTCGGGCCGGCCGTCGCCGGTGAAGTCGCTGCCGCCGGTGAGGTGCGTGTAGACCTGCCAGCCGCCGCCGATCCGCCGGCGCGCGTCGAAACCGCCGGCCTCCCTGCCCGAGTAGAGCCAGAGAACACCGTCCGCGTCACGGGCGACCAGTTCGGGAAGGAAGCCGGGGCTGCCCGCCCCCACGACGTCGCCGACGGATTCGATCTTGTCGTAGATCTGCCAGCCGCCGCCGACCAGCGCCCGCGGGCGCCCGTCGTAGGCGCTGTCCCGCCACAGCGCGCCCGAGGCGTCGCGCCCCAGCAGGTCGGCGAGGCCGTCGTTGTCGAAGTCGTGCAGGGCGGTGGTGGGGGTGCCGGCATGGGCGAGGAGCTGTACGGCCGGCCGGCCGTCGGCGTCGAGCGCGACCCGGAAGACGCCGTCGCCCTGTGCGGAGCTGCTGCCCTGGATGATTTGCGCCGAGCCGTCGGGGGCGGTGGAGGAGCGGTCGGCGGAGTCGAGGAGGCTGACCGTCTCGCCGTCCGTGATGTGCAGGGCCGTCGCCCCGTAGGTCACCCAGTCGCCGAGCAGGCCGATGGCCAGGCTCGCACCGGCCGAGGTTCCCGGCACGGGGACGCGCTTCTCGGCGCCGGTGGTCCGGTCGTGAACGACCACGCGGAGCGTGCCCGTGGCGGTGTCGTCCTCGACCCAGGCCAGGCGATTGCCGGAGACGACGGGGTTGCGTGCCTGCTGCGGGTAGGGGTAGCTGACGGTGGCGTCGGACAGGTCGATCAGGCCGATGCGCTTGCTGCCGTCCACGTCCGTGTCGATCAGGCCGTGGGTGGCGTCGCCGGGCCGCACCCTGTGGGTCGTGTCCCGCAAGCCCTGTACGGGGCGGGGCGCGGCGTCCTTGGTCTCCATCCACAGCTTCGTCGCCCCGTCGACGAAGACGGCCTTGCCCGCCAGGCCGCCGTACAGGCTGTCCGGCCCGTCGTCGACCGGGCTCATGGTGAACGACACGCCGGTGGACAAGTCCAGCGACTGGGTTCCGCGTGTGTCGCTGGTGGTGACGACGGTGTCCCCGGAGGTTTCGGCTATGCCGTCGACCGAGACGTAGACGATGTCGCGTGACGCCCCGCCCCCGTACGGGGTCCATCGGAGCTTGCCGTCCTCGCCGTCGTGCGGGACGTGCGTCAGGAAGCCGTCGGCGCCCGCGGACGCCAGTGTGGCGCCGGGCACCATCGGGAGCAGGCTGCCCGGCCCCTGCGACGCGGGGGCGGCGGCCGTCGCGTTCGCCGGTGCGACGGTCAGCGCGCCCGAACCGAGTGTGACAGCGAGAACAGTGGCGATGGCGGCGCCGAGACGGAGCCGGCCGGCGTGAAAGGAAAGCAAGGAAGGCTCCTCCTGCGCGTGACGGGCTGGGACGGCACCTGCCTGCCCCTACCAGTCCGACCACCGGCCGCACGCTTCGGTTGTACGAAACCGGCAACGACGTACGAGGGACCGCACCGCCAACCGCCGCCACCCGCGGACACCCCTTCGCAGGCCCTGGCGTCCATGAGTTCGCCGGAGCCCTCGTTTCCGCCCGATCGGGAGGGCGGAAACGAGGGTCGGCGGGACCCGTGCGGGGTCAGTTGCAGGCGGTGCCGTTGAGAGTGAAGGCGGTCGGGCTGGTGTCGTTGCTGGTGAAGGTGCCCTGGAAGCCGAAGGTGGTGTTGGCGCCCGGGGCGATGGCGGCGTTGTAATCCACGTTCACCGCGGTGACCGTGGCGCCGGACTGGGTGACGGTGGCGCTCCAGGCGTTCGTGATCTTCTGGTCACCCGGGAAGCTCCACTTCAGGGTCCAACCGCTGATGGCGGAGGTGCCGGTGTTGTCGACCTCCACGTTGGCGGTGAACCCGCCGGGCCACTCGGAGGCGCGTGTGTAGGACACATGGCAGGTGGAGCCGGTGCCGCCGGTGGATCCGGACGTGGAACCGCTGGTGGATCCGGACGTGGAGCCGCCGGTTGTGCCGCTGGTGGATCCGGACGTGGAGCCGCCGGTTGTGCCGCCGGTGGATCCGGACGTGGAGCCGCCGGTGGAGCCGGATGTCGTGCCGCCGGTCGTGCTGCTGCCGACTCCGGTCTGCGAGATGACCTGCTGGGCGGCGGAGGGCCAGTTGTTCCCGCTGACCTGGACGTTGCCGGTAAGGGTGTTGTTGTGCGGCGAACCGGTGGCGACGTTGGTGGCACCGCCGTTGTACCAGTTGTAGTTGAAGGCGTTGTCGTTGGTGTGGTTGTTGCCGGCGTTGGTGAACGCCCAGACGCCGGTGTCCTGGACCACGTTGTTGGTCAGTGTCACGTAGCGGGAGCCCTCGTCGAGGTACAGGCCGACAGTGTGCTGGTTGTCGTAGATGTAGTTGTCGTTGAACGTGGCGCCCGGGTTGGCGGAGAGGTTGTAGAGGCTGCCGCCGTCGTGGAAGAGCTTCTTGGTGCCGTGGATCTTGTTGTACGACACCACGGTGTTCTTCAAGGTGGTCGCCGTCGAATAGACCGGCTGGTAGTTGTAGGTCCCGCGGTTGGCGTAGTCCGGGCTGCCGCCCGGGTCGTTCATCCCCCAGCCCCACCCGACGTCGATGCCGTCGTAGGGCAGGTTGGCCACCTCGTTGTGCTCGATGTCGGCGTGTGTGACGTAGGTCGACAGGATCCCGGCCATGTCCTTGTAGTCCTCGGCGACCCCGCTGACCAGGTTGTTGGTCAAGGTGATGTCCTGGTCGGTCATCGCGGGGTCGGAGGGGTGGTGGGCGTTGGTCTGCACGCCGCCTACCTGGATGCCCCCGCCGGAGTCGTCGGTGAACGTGTTGTGGTCCGCGGTGATGCCGGAGGCGCCCAGTCCTACACCGGAGGCGACCGCGTCGCTGTCCTGCCCGATGCCCAGGCCCACCTCGCCGAGGTGGGCGAAGGTGTCGCCGGTGAAGCTGATCGTGCTCGCGGCCGACACCTGCACCGCGGCGGGCACCTGGTACCAACTCTCCCGGGTCGCCTCGAACTGCGTGCAGCCGGACTGGCAGGAAGTGAGGAAGTTCGAGGGCTGCTGATAGGTCTGCTGCAGGAACGCACCCGACTGCTGGTCCGCGTAGCCGACGTTCGTGCTCGGCTTCAGCCAGGTCGAGTGCTGGAAGGCCAGGCCCTGGAAGGCCATGTTGTGGGCCGGGGTGTCCACGCTGCTGCCGGAGATCTGTACCAGTGAGGTCAGCCGGGGCAGTTCGACGTCGTGGCTCGCCGGGTTCCAGCCGGCCGGCGCCTTGTAGTACAGCTGCCCGGCCTGCGGGTCCAGGTACCACTGTCCAGCGTTCTTCAGGAAGGAGTAGGAGTTCTCCAGGTAGACCTGGTAGGCCGCGGACATGGTGTCGTAGCCCCAGTTGTTGTTGTTCCACGCCGGCTGCTGCATGGTGATCGCCGTGCCGCTGATGCTCTGCACGGGCGCGTACCGGTCGGTGAACGAGTCCTGGGTCTCCAGTTCGATCCGGTTCTGCTCCGGGAGCGAGGCCAGGTAGTTCAGCGAGGAGTTCTTGATCGTCATCCCGCTGGACGTGAACGACACGTCGTTCTTGCTGATCTGGACCGCGGCGCGCGGGGCCAGCGCGCCGTCGACGTAGAGCTGCCGGGAGTCCGTGCCGGTCGGCACGGAGGCGGCGTAGACGTTGTTGCCCGCGTCGTGCAGCGTCCAACCGGTCACCTGCTGGCCGCCGGAGATCACCGGCGTCGCGCCGGAGGCTGCCTGCCAGATGATGTTGTGACCGTTGGTGCCCGAGTCCGAGTTGCCGAACACCAGCGGCGCGGACAGCCGGTAGGTGCCGCCGGCCAGCTGCACCACGATGTCGCCGCTCATGTTCCCGTCGATCGCCTCGACCGAGGACTTCGCCTGCGTCAGTGAACAGGGCGCGGAGGAAGAGCAGGCAGTTCCGCTTCCGGTCGGGGAGGCGTACAGAGTCGTCATGGTCGCCGCGTGCGAGACGACCGGCGCGGCGGCCATGCCGCCCAACGCCAGTGCCACTGCGGTCAGCGCCGATTTCACCGGTAGGCCGCGGCCGCCCCGTGGGGGAGGGTACGACAGCATGGTCGTTCCTTTCTGGTTGACGTTGCGCGTGCCACGACGAGGCGGCCCCGAGCTGGTATCGGCGCTCGGGCGCGTGCGGGCGACCGTCCGCACCGCCCCCGCAACCACTGCCGTGGGTGACTGCGAAGGCTTATTCGACTGACGTGGGGGGCCGGGACGGTGCGTGCGTCACGCCGGGCGACGCGTGTGTGAGGTGAGGCAGAGCGATCGCGGAGTTCGTGCTGCTGGGCAGAGCCCCGCTCCCGGTCCCGCGACCTGTGGTCGTGCGCTGCTGGGGAGCAGGTTCACGCAATCTGGTTCGTCAGGATGCTAGGGCTGCGATGTATGGGCGTCAACAGTCCGACTCATCGCGGAGCTTGGTGGGCAACAGTATGAATCATTTGTGCCGCATCGCATGGCTCCCGGCCGCTTCCCCGCGTGGCCGGATGCCTCCAGCGCCTGATCAGCGCGCTCGGCGAGCGCTCGGTCCGGTGTTCCGCGGCTGGCGTCGATCCACCTCTCGGTCCAAGTGGCCATGGGAAATGTCCCTGGTGAATGGGCGTGGCCCCGCTGTGGGGCCGACGAAGAACCGCGTCGGCGGATGGCGGTCATCGTCACTGTGCGCAGGTGCTGGACAGCTCGTGACAGTAGGACTCCGTCTCTCTTCACAGCGCACATAGGCATGCCTGGCTTGTCCGTACGCACCGTCATACATCCGATCTCTTCGTACGGGTGTTGCTGCGGGAGATCCAGGACGATCCGGGGGATGGTGGCGCCGGCGGTTCCGGTGCGGAGAACAGACCCTCGACCGGACCCGGCCAGGCGGGCGCCGTTGCCACGGACCACGCGGCAACCGAAAGGCCGGCCGGCCCCCGTCCTCGGTGGTGCACCTGATGGTGCCCGCCTCGGACGGGAGCCGGCCGGCCGCCGGTTTCTCCGTACCGTCACACGCGGTCGGCCCGGGTGGGCCGTCCGCAGGTCACGCCGTGCAGGTGAGGGTGGGTGTGCTCGGGCTGCCGTTGGCGAGGAATCCGAAGGTGGTGGAGCCTCCTGCGGCCAGGGAGCCGTTGTAGGAGGCGTTGGTGACCGTCGCGGTCGATCCGCTGGTGGTCAGCGTGCCGTTCCACACCTGGGTGATCGTCTGCCCGCTGGCCAGGGTCCACTTGACGGTCCAACTGCTGATCGCGGCGCTGCCGGCCGTCACCGTGACCTGGCCCTGGAAGCCGCCGGACCAGGAGTTGGTGGTGGAGTACGTGGCCGAGCACGCGCCGTTGCCGGTGCCACCAGTCGTCGTACCACCCGTCGTCGTACCGCCGGTCGTGGTGCCGCCGGTGGTGGTGCCGCCAGTGGTGGTGCCGCCGGTGGTGGTCCCACCGGTGGTCGTGCCGCCCGTGGTGGTGCCGCCGGTCAAGCCGTAGCCGACG
>NZ_JAINVH010000034.1 GCF_020400825.1 Streptomyces sp. HPF1205 | reverse complement strand
GACCGGGCGAACGACGACGCCGGCCGGGCTGGGGGGACGTTCCAGCCGGGCCGGCGTTCGTACGCGCGGGCGCCCGCGGGCGCCGGGCGCGAGGCGTGCCTCAGCCTCAGGTGCGAGGTGCGAGGTGCGCGGTACGCGGGCGTCAGGTGCGAGGTGCGGTGTCAGGCGGGCGCGAGCCGCGGTGCCTTGGGCTGCTTGAGCGCGAACACCAGCACCAGTGAGACGGCCGTGAAGACCGTGGCCATCTTGAAGCCCGCGGTCGCCCCGTGGATGAACGGGTCGTGGTGCGCGTGCCGGGAGGCGGTGCCGAACACCGTCACCAGGATGGACAGGCCCAGGCTGCCGCCGACCTGCTGCATGGTCTGCAGCAGCCCGGACGCCGAGCCCGCGTCCTTGGGCGCGACGCCCGCCAGGATGAGGGTGTTGAGCGGCATCATGGTGGAGCCGACGCCGTAGCCCATGAGGATCAGCGGGCCGAGCAGGCCGCTGGCGTAGCTGTCGCCCCCGTTCAGGCGGGTCAGCCAGAGCATCGCCACGAGGACCAGCGTCACCCCGGACGCGGCGAGCCGCTTGGCGCCGAACTTTCCCAGCGCACGCGGCGCCACCCTTGCGGCCAGGAACAGGGGCGCGGCCAGCGGCAGGAAGGCGAAGCCGGTCTTGAGCGGGCTGTAGCCGAGGTAGTTCTGCAGGTACTGGGTGGTGAAGTAGAACACGCCGAACATGCCGGCCGGGTACATCAGCATGACCCCGTAGGCCAGGCCGCGGTTGCGGTCCCGGAACAGGCGCAGCACCACCAGCGGCCGTTCCACCCGCAGTTCGTTGACCAGGAAGGCGGCGAGCAGCAGGCCGGCGGCGGCGAAGGTGGTCAGCGCGCGGCTGTCGCCCCAGCCGCTGTCGGCCACGCGGATGAACGCGTAGACGAGCGAGGCCATGCCCAGGGTGCCGGTCAGGGCGCCGGCGACGTCGAACCGGCCGCCGCGGTGCCGTTCGGTCTCGTTGATGAAGCGCGGGGCGAGCAGCACGATGGCCGCGCCGACCGGGATGTTGACGAAGAACACCCAGCGCCAGGAGCCCCAGTCGGTGAGCATGCCGCCCAGCGTGAGACCGATCGCCGAGCCGGCGCCGGAGATCGCGGAGAACACGCTGAGCGCCCGGTTGCGCTCGGCGCCCTCGCCGAAGGTCGTCGCGATCAGGGCGAGGGTGCTGGGCGCGGCCAGCGCGGCGGAGGCGCCCTGCAGGCCGCGCGCGACCAGCAGCAGGGCCGCGTTGTTCGCCAGACCGCCCGCCACCGAGGCCAGGGTGAAGGCGCTCACGCCCCACAGCAGCGCGTTGCGCCGGCCTATGAGGTCGCCTATGCGGCTGCCGAGCAGCAGCAGACCGCCGAACGCCAGCGTGTAGACGTTGAGCACCCACGACAGGTTGGTGGGCGAGAAGCCGAGGTGCCTGCCGATACCGGGCAGCGCCACGTTCACCACCGTGACGTCCAGCAGCAGCATCAGCTGGGTGCCGACGATCGCGGCGAGCGCCAGGAAGGGATGCTTCCTGGCCGGGGTCGGCGGGCGCGCGGTGACGGTCGTTCCGCGCGCCGTACCGGTCGGGGCGTTGGTTGACATGAAGCGTCAGCCTCCAGCGGAGAGGTATAAACGGAGGTGTCCTCCAGAAACTATACGGAGACACCCTCCGGTTCTACAATCGCTTTTGGTGCAGGCTTTGGTCAAAGCTCGGATCCGCGAGGGTACGAGCGACACGACGGTCCGAGGCGACTCGGCGGCACGACCCGGGAGGGACGACGGCAATGCGGGCAGACGCGCAGCGCAACTACGACCGGTTGCTGGAGGAGGCGCGGCAGGCGTTCATCGTCCGCGGCACCGACGTGGCGCTGGAGGACATCGCCCGGCACGCGGGCGTGGGCATCGGCACGCTCTACCGCCACTTCCCCGACCGCTACACCCTGATGAACGCGGTCTTCGAGAAGGAACTGGACGCCCTGACCCAGCACGCCCACGAGCTGATCACGGCGGACGACCCCGCCGAGGCGCTCACCAAGTGGCTGCGCAGGGTGGCCGTGCACTCCGCCTCCTACCGGGGCCTGTCCGCGGCCATCATGGAGAACGGCGGCCTGCGCATGCCGTCGTGCAAGACCAGGCTCCGCACGGCCGGCGGCGCCCTGCTGTGGCGCGCCCAGGAGGCCGGCGCCATCCGCCCGGACGCGCAGATCGGCGACCTGCTCAAGCTCACCCACGCGATGGTGCTCGCCGCCGAGAAGAACCCCGAGGAACGCGGGCTGTTCGACCGCCTGATGGACCTCGCCCTCGACGGCCTGCGCACGCGCGGGAAGACGCAGGAAGGACGCGAGGGGACGCCGGAAGAACGCGGGGCGGTACCGGCAGCGGCGGACGAGCGCGAGAACGCGGGAGCGGCGACGGGCTGACGGCGGCCGGCCGCGGCGGGCCGACCGCGGCCGATCGACAGCGGAGGGCGGGCCGGGACCGGAGGCGGGGTCGGCGCCGGGACCGGGGGCAGGGCCGGGGGGGTCGGCGCCGGGACCGGGGGGCCGGGACCGGGGGGGCCGGGGCCCGCCCGGGCCGACGTGGAGCCGCGGGCTCAGGTGCGCGGGCGCGCGGGGTGAAGCCGCGGGCTCAGGTGCGCGGGCGCACGGGTGAGGCCCGGGCCCGGGCTTCCGGAGCGGGAAGCACGCGGGCCCGGGGCGTGGCTCAGCGCCTGCGGATCTCGGCGAGCCGGGCCGTGGGCTGGTCGGTGCCCCTGGGCTGCGCGCCGCGCAGGGGTGAGTGCTGCCGCCGTGGGCCGGGCAGGGGCGCGTCGGGGCGCGGACGCCCGGCGGCGACGACGTCCGCGCCCGAGAGCTGGGCCACGTGGAGCTGGACGCCGCGGTCGGCGAGCGCCTGGAGCGCCGTCGAGGCCCGCTCGTCGTCGGCCGGCGGCTCGTCGGTGACCAGGTGGGTGATCAGGTCGGTGGGCACGGTCTGGAACATCGTGTCGGTGCCCAGCTTGGTGTGGTCGGCCAGCACGACCACTTCGGAGGCGGCCTGCACCAGCGCCCGGTCGACGCTCGCGCACAGCATGTTCGAGGTGGACAGGCCGCGCTCGGCGGTCAGTCCCGCCCCGGACAGGAACGCCCGGCTGACCCGCAGCCCTTGCAGCGACTGCTCGGCGCCGCTGCCCACCAGCCCGTAGTTGGAGCCGCGCAGGGTGCCGCCGGTCATCACCACTTCCACCCGGTTGGCGTGCGCCAGGGCCTGGGCGACGAGCAGGGAGTTGGTGACGACGGTCAGCCCGGGCACCCGGGCCAGCCGCCTGGCCAGCTCCTGCGTGGTCGTGCCCGCGCCGACCACGATCGCCTCCCCCTCCTCGACCAGGGCGGCGGCCACGTCCGCTATCGCCGTCTTCTCGGCGGTCGCCATGGGGGACTTCTGCGGGAAGCCGGGCTCCCGGGTGAGGCCGCCGGGCAGCACCGCACCGCCGTGCCGGCGGTCCAGCAGCCCCTCGGCTTCCAGCGCGCGCACGTCCCGGCGCACGGTCACTTCGGAGGTCTGGACGACGCGGGCCAGTTCACGGAGTGAGACCGCCCCGGTCGCCCGCACCATTTCCAGAATCAATTGGCGACGTTCTGCAGCGAACACGAAACCGACAGTAACGCCGGCGACCGTCTGGTTTCAGCGTTTTGCACCAGATGAGGGAAAGCCCGCATGAATCGGACCGCCGCGTGCTATGGAGCGGCAATTGCGGTACGGAGACGGTGCGGCCGTCCGGAACGCGCCGGCACACGCGACGCACGCGCCGCACGGGTTGCGCCACCGCACGGGTTGCGCCACCGCACGAGGCCGGGCCCGGGGGCGGCGCCCCGGCTCAGCCGATGCCGTCGCCGCTCTTGCGCGCGTGCAGTTGCCGCGCCACCTCCGCGACCGAGCCGGACAGCGACGGGTACACCGTGAAGGCGCCGGCGATCTGCTCGACGGTCAGGCTGTTGTCGACCGCGAGCGAGATCGGGTGGATCAGCTCGCTCGCCCGGGGGGCGACCACCACACCGCCGACCACGATGCCCGTGCCCGGGCGGCAGAAGATCTTGACGAACCCGTCCCTGATGCCCTGCATCTTGGCCCGCGGGTTGCGCAGCAGCGGCAGCTTCACCGAGTCGGCGACGATCCGCTTGGCGTCGACGTCGGCCTGGGAGAAGCCGACGGTGGCGATCTCGGGGTCGGTGAAGACGTTCGCCGAGACCGTCTTGAGGTTCAGCGGGCCGACCGCGTCGCCCAGGAAGTGGTACATCGCGATCCGGCCCTGCATGGCCGCGACCGAGGCCAGCGCGAGGACGCCGGTGACGTCGCCGGCCGCGTACACGCCGGGCGCGCTCGTACGGGAGACCCGGTCGGTCTTGATGTGGCCGGACGCGGTCAGCTTGACGCCGGCCTCCTCCAGGCCCATGCCCGCGGTGTTGGGGATCGCGCCGACCGCCATGAGGCAGTGGCTGCCGGTGATGACGCGGCCGTCGGCGAGAGCCACCTCGACCCGGTCGCCCACGCGCTTGACGCGGGCGGCGCGGGAGCGGGCCATCACGTTCATGCCGCGGCGCCGGAAGACGTCCTCCAGTACGGCGGCCGCGTCCGGGTCCTCGCCGGGCAGCACCCGGTCGCGGGAGGAGACGAGGGTGACGTGCGAGCCGAGTGCCTGGTAGGCGCCGGCGAACTCGGCGCCGGTGACGCCCGAGCCCACCACGATGAGCTCCTCGGGCAGCTCCTCCAGGTCGTAGACCTGCGTCCAGTTCAGGATGCGCTCGCCGTCGGGCAGCGCGTCCTCCAGCTCGCGCGGCCTGCCGCCGGTGGCGACCAGGACGGCGTCGGCGGTGAGCCGCTCCTCGCTGCCGTCGGGCGCCCCGACGACCACGCAGCGCGTGCCCTCGGCGGTCTGGCAGCCCTCCAGCCTGCCCCGGCCGCGCACCACCCGGGCGCCGGCCCTGGTCACCGAGGCGGTGATGTCGTGCGACTGGGCCAGCGCGAGCCGCTTGACGCGGCGGTTGACCTTGCCCAGGTCCACGCCGACGACACGGGCGGGCTTGTCCGGCGCGGCGGGCCGCTGCTGCCCGTGGGCGGGCGGGACGGGGGCGTCCGCGACGGTGATGCCGAGTTCCTCGTACGAGGAGTCGAAGGTCGTCATCACCTCGGCGGTGGCGATGAGCGTCTTGGACGGTACGCAGTCGGTCAGGACCGACGCCCCGCCGAGGCCGTCCCGGTCCACCACGGTCACTTCCGCGCCGAGCTGTGCGGCCACGAGCGCGGCTTCGTAGCCGCCGGGGCCGCCGCCTATGATCACGATCCTTGTCACATGTCCCATTGTCCCGCACGCGCCAAGGATGGTGCGCACGGGGCGCACGGCACTCGGCGCCCGGGTGCCCGGCCCCCTGCGAACCACCACCCGGCCCCCGGCTCCCGCCGCCGACAACCCGGCGCTCCCCGGCGCCCTCGAGCGCCCCCGCTCCCGTCCTCGCGCCCCGTGCGCCGGGCGCGCGGCCGAATGCTCCGGCACGCGGGGTTGGCCGTAGTCTCATGGCATGTCGCTCTATGCCGCCTACGCAAGCAATCTCGACGCGCGGCTGATGACGCGCAGGGCGCCCCACTCACCGCTGCGGGGGACGGGGTGGCTCGACGGGTGGCGGCTGACCTTCGGCGGCGAGCAGATGGGCTGGGACGGCGCGCTGGCCACGGTGGTGGAGGCGCCCCGCCGCCAGGTGTTCGTGGGGCTCTACGACATCGCGCCCGTGGACGAGGAGTCCATGGACCGGTGGGAGGGCGTGCCCATGGGGATCTACCGGCGCGCGACCGTGCGCGTCCACACCCTGGAGGGCGACGTGGCGGCGTGGCTGTACGTGCTCAACGACTACGAGGGCGGGCTGCCGTCCGCCCGCTACCTCGGCGAGCTCGCGGACGCGGCGGAGTCGGCGGGGGCGCCGCACGACTACGTGATGGAGCTGCGCAAACGGCCCTGCTGAGGGTGGGCCGTCCGGGGCTGCCACACCCGGACGGCGGACACCGGGCGGGTGACGCCGATCAGCTGTGCATCCGATTTACGGACACCTTTGGGCAGAGGCGTCTACGCGCGTAGGCCAAGACAGGTTACTCTCGTGCGCGTGAACGCTTCCGTGAACTCCGATCCCTACGCCGCGGCCGACGCCGCCGCCGCCCGCCTGCGCGAGCTGACCGGCGCCGAGACCCACGACGTCGCCCTGGTCATGGGGTCGGGGTGGGTCCCCGCCGCCGACGGGCTCGGCGTCCCCGACCACGAGATCCCGATCACCGACCTGCCCGGCTTCCCCGCCCCGGCCGTCGCCGGCCACGCGGGCCGCCTGCGCTCGGTGCGCAGCGGAGGCGTGCGGGCACTGGTCTTCCTCGGCCGGACCCACCTCTACGAGGGCAAGGGCGTCGCCACCGTGGTCCACGGGGTGCGCACCGCGGTGGCCGCCGGCTGCAAGACGGTCGTGCTGACCAACGGCTGCGGCGGCCTGCGGCCCGGCTTCCGCCCCGGCCAGCCCGTCCTCATCAGCGACCACATCAACCTCACCGCCACCTCCCCCATAGTCGGCGCGAACTTCGTCGACCTCACCGACCTCTACTCGCCGCGGCTGCGCGCCCTGTGCCGCGAGGTCGACCCGTCGCTGGAGGAGGGCGTCTACGTGCAGCTTCCCGGCCCGCACTACGAGACGCCCGCCGAGATCGGCATGGTCCGCGCGATAGGCGGGGATCTGGTCGGCATGTCGACGGCACTGGAGGCGATCGCCGCGCGTGAGGCGGGCGCGGAGGTGCTGGGGATCTCCCTGGTGACGAACCTCGCCGCGGGGATGACGGGAGAGCCGCTCAACCACGAGGAGGTCCTGGAGGCGGGCCGGGAGTCGGCGAGCCGGATGGGCGAGCTGCTGGGACGGGTCCTCTCACGCCTGTGACCGGCACACCGCGAAGCGGCCGCACCGCGACGCAGCCACACCGCCCCGGCACACCGCAGACCTGGAGGAGCGCGGACATGACCACCCGACAGCCGCTGGACGAGGTACGGCGATGGATCGCCGAGGACCCGGACGAGGAGACGCGCGAGGAGCTCGCGGCGCTGCTGGCCGCCGCGGAGGAGGACGACGCCGACGCGTCGGCGGATCTGGCGGCGCGCTTCTCCGGCCCGCTGGAGTTCGGCACGGCCGGTCTGCGGGGTCCGCTGGGCGGCGGTCCCGCCCGGATGAACCGGGCGGTGGTGATCCGCGCGGCGGCGGGCCTGGCGGCGTACCTGCGGGAACGGGGCGGTGGCCTCGTGGTGGTCGGGTACGACGCCCGCCACAAGTCGGAGGAGTTCGCGCGGGACACGGCGGCGGTGATGGTGGGCGCCGGGCTGCGCGCGGCCGTACTGCCGCGGCCGCTGCCGACGCCCGTGCTCGCGTACGCGATCAGGCACCTGGGCGCGGCCGCCGGGGTCATGGTGACGGCCAGCCACAATCCGCCGCAGGACAACGGCTACAAGGTGTATTTGGGCGACGGTTCGCAGATCGTGCCGCCCGCGGACGGGCACATCGCCGCCGAGATCGCGGCGGTGGGCGCGCTCGCGGATGTGCCGCGGCCCGGGGCGGGCTGGGAGGTGCTCGGCGAGGAGGTCGTGGCCGCGTACCTGGAACGGGCGGCGGCGGTGGTCGCCGGCGGCGGCCCGCGGGCGATCGACGTGGTCTACACGCCGATGCACGGGGTGGGGCGGACCACCCTGACCGCGGCCTTCGCGCGGGCCGGTTTCCCCGCGCCCGCGGTGGTGGCCGAACAGGCGGATCCGGACCCGGACTTCCCGACCGTCGCGTTCCCCAATCCGGAGGAGCCGGGCGCGATGGACCTGGCGTTCAAGGCGGCGCGCGGAGCCGGCCCGGACCTGGTGATCGCCAACGACCCCGACGCGGACCGGTGCGCCGTGGCCGTGCCCGACGCCGAGGCGCCGCTGGGCTGGCGGATGCTGCGCGGCGACGAGCTGGGGGCGCTGCTGGCCGTGCACCTGGTACGGCGGGGGGCGGTCGAGCCGGACCGGGACGTGTTCGCGGCGAGCATCGTGTCCTCCTCGCTGCTGTCGCGCGTCGCGGCACGCGCCGGACTCGGCTACGAGGACACGCTGACCGGCTTCAAGTGGATCGCCCGCGTACCGGGCCTGCGCTACGGGTACGAGGAGGCGCTCGGCTACTGCGTCGACCCGGCCGGGGTGCGGGACAAGGACGGCATCACCGCGGCCCTGCTGGTGGCCGAACTGGCGGCGGGCCTGAAGGCGGACGGCGGTTCGCTGTCCGGCCTGCTGGACGAGCTCGCGATCGCCCACGGGCTGCACGCCACCGACCAGCTCTCGGTGCGCGTCGCCGACCTCTCCCTGATCGGGGCGGCGATGGACCGGCTGCGCGAGCGCCCGCCGGCCGCCCTCGCCGGGCTGACGGTCACCACCGCGGAGGACCTCGCGGACGGCGCGGGCGGGCTGCCGCCGACCGACGGGCTGCGGTACCGCCTGGCCGCCGACCCCGAGCGCGAGGTGGAGTCCGCGCGGGTCGTGGTGCGGCCGAGCGGCACGGAGCCGAAGCTCAAGTGCTACCTGGAGGTCGTGCTGCCCGTCGCGGACACGGCCGGACTGCCCGCCGCACGGGCCGCGGCGGCGGACGTCCTGTCCGCGCTGAAGCGCGACTTCGCGGCGGCGGCCGGGATCTGAGGCGGCGGGCCGCGGGCGGGGCGTACGCGACGGCCGGGCGCCGGCTCGCCGCCGGCCGCCGCGCCGCTGACTCAGGCGCCGCCCTCCCCTCGCGCGCTGCCCACACGCCGGGCGGCGGCCGGCCGGGGCCGCCCAGGCGGGCGCGCCCCCCGGCGGCGGCGTCAGGACCCGGCGCCCCGCTCGGCTCGCCGCGTCCGACCGGGAGCCGCCGGGCCGGGCCCGGGCCCGGGACCGGCCCGGCGGGACCGCGGCGGCCCGCGCGGGCAATCGCGTTGACGGGCCGGGCCGCACTCGGGTTTCCTGCTGCGATGTCAGGTCTTCGCGTCATCAGCCCCGAGAGCGACCCCGAGCTCGCCGACTGGCGGCACGTCCACAACACGGTCGTCCCCACGCACGTCCTGTCGCCGGAGGACGTGCGCGAACGCGCCCGCCGCAACCACCTTGAGGTCGCGTACGCCGGCGACGTGCTCGTGGGCTGCAGCACCGTACGCCCGCCGCTGGACGGCACGGCGACGGCCACGGTCATCGCCCGGGTGCTGCCCGGCCACCGAGGGCGGGGCTACGGCGAGGAGCTCTACGCGCGCGGGCTGCGGCGGGCGCGCGAGCTGGGCGCCGAGGTGATCGAGACGGTCGTGCTGTCCTCCAAACCCGACGGCCTGAGGTTCGCCGAGAAGCACGGGTTCACCGAGATCGAGCGCTACCTGCTGCCGGGGGACACGATCCCCTGGATCGACCTGCGGCTGGCCTGACGCGCGGGCCCGGCACCTCGCGGCGGGTTCGCCTCCGCGAGGTGCGGAGCCGGACGCGGTGCCGAGCCGGGCGCGGTACAGGGCCGGACGCGGGGCCGAGCCGGGCGCGGTGCCGGGCCGGGCGCGGTGCCGGGCGCGGTGCCGGCTCAGCCGCCGATGCCGAGGAGGATCGCCAGGACGACCGCGCCCGCGGCGGAGGGCGCGATGACCTCCCAGGCCCAGCGGACGGTGGCGGCGGGACGCTCGCCGGGGTCCTCGGGAACGGGGTGCCGGTCGCACAGCTCGCGCAGCTCGACGACGGCCTGGTCGGAGTAGGCGCGGATGGTGTCGTCGGCGCCGGGGTGCGGGCGGCGCCGGACCGCGGGCCCCGGCATCCCGAACGGGCTGCGCGGCTCGCCGCCGCTCTGTGCGCGGGCCTCCTGCCGGGCCGCGCGCTTGCGCGCCCGGAGCGAGACCGGGATGGCCCACAGTTGGTACTTGCGGTCGCCGGCGAACAGCTCCGTCGAGTACGCCGCCCGCAGCGAGTCGACGGCCGCCCACGGCAGGGTGATCGTCCGTATCGGGTTGCGGACCCGGATCCGGTCGTCGTTCGCGTACACCGCGGGCCGCAGCGTGAAGGCGATGATCAGCGGGACGGCCAGCAGCAGGGCCGCCATCGACAGCCAGGGGGTGTGCCCGCTGCCGCGGGCGATCGCGTCGCCCCCCAGCCACCCGGCGAGGGCCAGCAGCAGCGCCCCGCCGACCACACCGGGCCACGATCGGTAGACGCGGTCGGCGTACTGCGGCTTGCCGCCCCCGGGGGTGTCCGGGGACGGGGTCGGGCGGTCGGGCTCGGAGCTCGTCATGGAGCCCGATTGTGCCCCACCGCGCGATCCGCCCCGGCCACGACCCGGTTGCGGTCCGGCATCGGCTCTCGCCACGACCCGGTCGCGGTCCGGCACCTGCTCTCCCGCACACTGGATCGGGGTCCCGGTAGTGACATTCCGCTACGCGCGTAGATATGGTGGTCTGGTGAGCATGTCTTCCGTCGCGTCCGCCGCCGGGTCACCAGCCGGATCCGGATCCGCAGCAGCACCCGTGCCCGTACCCGGATCCGCGCCCGGGTCCGTACCCGACTCCACGGCCGAGTCCTCGTCCGCGCCTCCCCCCGGGGAGGCGATGCGGCGCTTCGCCGGGGTGACCTCCTCCGACAGCGCGCTGCGCGCTTTCCTGCACGGCCTGCCCGGGGTCGACGCGGTCGGGCTTGAGGCCCGCGCCGCGTCCCTGGGCACCCGGTCGATCAAGACGAGCGCGAAGGCGTACGCCATCGACCTGGCGATCTCGATGATCGACCTGACGACGCTGGAGGGCGCCGACACCCCCGGCAAGGTGCGGGCGCTGTGCGCCAAGGGCCGCAGGCCGGACCCCACCGACCCCGGGGTCCCGCAGGTCGCCGCGATCTGCGTGTACCCGGACATGGTTCCCGTGGCCAAGGACGCGCTGGCCGGTTCCGGCATACAGGTGGCGTCGGTGGCCACCGCCTTTCCGTCCGGGCGGGCCGCGCGGAGCGTGAAGCTGGCCGACGTCGCGGCGGCGGTCGCGGCGGGCGCCGACGAGATCGACATGGTGATCGACCGCGGGGCGTTCCTGTCCGGCCGCTACCTGGAGGTCTTCGAGGAGATCCAGGCCGTCAAGGAGGCGTGCGCCAGGCCCGGCGGAGGCGGCAGGGCGCATCTGAAGGTGATCTTCGAGAACGGCGAGCTGGCCACGTACGACAACATCCGCCGCTGCTCGTGGCTGGCGATGCTCGCGGGCGCGGACTTCATCAAGACCTCCACCGGCAAGGTCGCTGTGAACGCCACCCCGGCGAACACGCTGCTCATGCTGGAGGCGGTCCGCGACTTCCGCCGCGAGACGGGCGTGCAGGTGGGCGTGAAGCCGGCCGGCGGCATCCGTACCGCCAAGGACGCCATCAAGTACCTGGTGCTGGTCAACGAGACCGCCGGCGACGACTGGCTGTCCCCGCACTGGTTCCGCTTCGGCGCCTCCAGCCTGCTCAACGACCTGCTGATGCAGCGCCACAAGCTCAGCACCGGCCGGTACTCCGGTCCCGACTACGTCACGGTGGATTGATCATGGCCGCGGAAAAGTCCCAGCCGTTCGCGTACGCGCCCGCGCCCGAGTCCCGCGCGGTCGTCGACCTCGCGCCCTCGTACGGGCTGTTCGTCGACGGCGAGTTCACCGAGGCCGCCGACGGCCGCGTCTTCAAGTCCGTCTCGCCGTCCTCCGAGGAGGTGCTGGCCGAGGTCGCCAGGGCCGGCGAGCAGGACGTGGACCGGGCGGTGAAGGCGGCGCGCCGGGCGTTCGAGAAGTGGTCGGCGCTGCCGGGCGCCGAACGCGCGAAGTACCTGTTCCGCATCGCCCGCATCGTGCAGGAGCGCTCGCGCGAGCTGGCCGTCCTGGAGTCCCTGGACAACGGCAAGCCGATCCGCGAGACCCGCGACGTCGACCTGCCGCTGGTGGCCGCGCACTTCTTCTACTACGCGGGCTGGGCGGACAAGCTGGCGTACGCCGGCTTCGGTCCCGACCCGAAGCCGCTGGGCGTGGCCGGTCAGGTCATCCCGTGGAACTTCCCGCTGCTGATGCTGGCCTGGAAGATCGCACCGGCCCTGGCCGCGGGCAACACCGTGGTGCTCAAGCCCGCCGAGACCACCCCGCTGACCGCCCTGTTCTTCGCCGACATCTGCCGCCAGGCGGGACTGCCGCGCGGCGTGGTCAACATCGTCCCGGGGTACGGGGACGCGGGCGCCGCCCTGGTGGCGCACGAGGACGTGGACAAGGTCGCCTTCACCGGCTCCACCGAGGTCGGCAAGGCCATCGCCAGGACCGTCGCGGGCAGCCGCAAGAAGGTCACGCTCGAACTGGGCGGCAAGGCGGCCAACATCGTCTTCGACGACGCCCCGCTCGACCAGGCCGTCGAGGGCATCGTCAACGGCATCTTCTTCAACCAGGGCCACGTCTGCTGCGCGGGCTCCCGGCTGCTGGTGCAGGAGTCGGTCCAGGACGAGCTGCTGGACGCGCTGAAGCGGCGGATGAGCACGCTGCGGGTCGGCGACCCGCTGGACAAGAACACCGACATCGGCGCGATCAACTCGGCCGAGCAGCTCGCCCGGATCACCGAGCTCGCCGAGTCCGGCGAGGCCGAGGGCGCGCAGCGGTGGGCGCCGCCGTGCGAACTGCCGTCCTCCGGCTACTGGTTCGCGCCGACCCTGTTCACCGGGGTCACCCAGGCGCACCGGATCGCGCGCGAGGAGATCTTCGGCCCGGTCCTGTCCGTCCTGACCTTCCGCACCCCGGCGGAGGCGGTGGAGAAGGCGAACAACACCCCGTACGGCCTGTCGGCCGGGATCTGGACGGAGAAGGGCTCGCGCATCCTGGCGATGGCGAACAGGCTCCGGGCCGGGGTGGTGTGGGCCAACACGTTCAACAAGTTCGACCCGACCTCGCCGTTCGGCGGCTACAAGGAGTCCGGTTACGGGCGCGAAGGCGGCCGGCACGGACTGGAGGCATACCTCGATGTCTGACGCGCGCGACACGCGGCTGAGCGTGTTCAAGACCTACAAGCTGTACGCCGGGGGCACGTTCCCCCGTTCCGAGAGCGGCCGGGTGTACGAGGTGGCGGACTCCAAGGACAGGTGGCTGGCCAACGCGCCGCTCGCCTCCCGCAAGGACGCGCGGGACGCCGTGGTGGCCGCGCGCAAGGCGGTCCCGGGGTGGTCGGGGGCGACCGCGTACAACCGCGGCCAGGTCCTCTACCGCGTCGCGGAGATGCTGGAAGGGCGGCGCGACCAGTTCGCCCGGGAGGTCGCGGACGCCGAGGGGCTCGGCAAGGGCAGGGCGCTGGCCGTCGTGGACGCCGCGGTCGACCGCTGGGTCTGGTACGCGGGCTGGACCGACAAGATCGCGCAGGTGGTAGGGGGCGCCAACCCGGTTGCCGGTCCTTACTTCAACCTCTCCACACCGGAGCCGACCGGCGTCGTCACCGTCCTCGCGCCCCAGGACTCCTCGCTGCTCGGCCTCGTGTCCGTCCTCGCCCCGGTGATCGCGACCGGCAACGCGGCCGTCGTCGTCACCTCCCGGCGCGCGCCGCTGCCAGCGCTGTCCTTCGGCGAGGTCCTCGCCACCTCCGACGTCCCCGGCGGCGTGGTGAACATCCTGTCCGGCGACACCGCCGAGCTCGCCCGGCCGCTGGCCGCCCACCAGGACGTCAACGGCATCGACCTGACCGGGGCGGGCGCCGAGCTGGCCGCCGAACTGGAGGCGGCCGCCGCCGAGAACCTGAAGCGGGTCCGCCGCGCCGACCCGGCCGAGGACTGGTACGCCGACCCCGGCGTGGGGCGCCTGACGGCGTGGCTCGAACTGAAGACGGTCTGGCACCCGATCGGCACGTGAGGGTTCGCCCCGGCCGGCATGTGGGGCGCGGCGGCGGTCCGCCGCGCCCCTGACGTCACCCCCGCAGCCCGCCCGGCTCCCGCCGCTCAGCCCGGCAGGATGCGCAGGACCTTGCCGATCAACGGCAGGGTGGACAGGGAGCCGCCGCGGGTGATGGGCCCGGTGACCAGCGCCGTGGACACCGGACGGAAGTCGGCGACCTGCGAGCCGACCGCGTTGTCGAGGGGGTCCGTGCCCGTGCCCGACAGGGGGTCGAGGGTGAGGTTCTTCACGGGCGCCAGGCTGTTGCCGACGGACGAGTCGAGCGCGCCCAGGACGGACTGGGTGGGCAGCGCCCCGGTCACCCCCGGCAGGGGCAGGGCGTCGGTGACGCCGGCGAGCGGTGCCGCTGGCGCGGCGACGGCGGCCGGGGCGGCGGCGAGGCCGGCCGCGGCGGCCGTGACGGTCAGGGCGAGGGCGGTACGGAGCGAGGGCATGGGCACGGTCCCGGTCGGAGCCTTCCGCGCGCCGGGCCCGGCAGGGCCGGCGGCCGCGGACTTACCTGCCGCAGGGTACCGCAACGGTGGCACTGCGTGGCGAGCCGTACGCGGACGGTAGCGCGGTGAACCGGGTGGGAACCGCGGGGGCCGGGTACGGGAGAATGGTTCCCCGTGAGTTCACCGTCCTTCCCGGCCTCCGTCCCGACCTCCGTCCCGGCCCCCGCCTCCGCCCCCTCCTCAGCCGCGGCAGGGGGCGGCCCCGTGCCGCCGCGCGCCCGCGTGATCCTGCTGGCCGGGCCCTCCGGCTCCGGCAAGTCCTCACTGGCGGCCCGCACCGGCCTGCCCGTACTCGTCCTGGACGACTTCTACAAGGACGGCGACGACCCGGACCTGCCCACCCTGCCCGGGGGCGGGACGGATTGGGACGCGGCGCCGACCTGGAACGCGGACGCGGCGGTCGCGGCCATCGCGGACCTGTGCGCGCACGGCGCCGCGGACGTCCCGGTGTACGACATCGCGGCCAGCGCGGCGACCGGCCGGGCCCGGCTGGAGCTGGACGGGGCAGCCGTGTTCGTGGCCGAGGGGATCTTCGCGGCCGAGATCGTGGCGCGCTGCCGCGAACTGGGGCTGCTGGCGGACGCGCTGTGCCTGCGCGGGCGGCCGGCGACCACGGCCCGGCGGCGTTTCGCCCGGGACCTGCGCGAGGGGCGCAAGTCGGTCGGCTTCCTGATCCGCCGCGGCTGGCACCTGATGCGCGCCGAGCGGTCGATCGTGGCCCGGCACGTGTCGCTGGGCTGCCACCCCTGCGGCCCGGCCGAGGCGCACGAGCGCATCTCGGCGGCGTGCGCCGACGACGTCCGGGTCCCGGTCGGCGCCTAGACGAATAAGTCCGATGTGTTCAGTGATCGAATGTGACAACCGACCGCACGACCGGGGCGCCAGTCTTGTGGTTCCGCCGGATCGCAGCGGCCATCGCGAGGACTCGCTGAGCGACGCGGACGGCAACGCCCTCGAAGGTACGTCCGCCGTGCTGTTCGAGGTCCAGCCGCCCTTTGAGGGTGTCGTTCACAGACTCGATCAGCTGCCGCACCGACTTGAGAAGAGGCTCATCCTTGCGCTTCTTCTCCCGCTTGAACGACGGCCTCGGCAGTTCGATCCCGCGCATGGCCAGGTCGTTCTCGAACTCCTTGGAAGCGAAGCCCTTGTCGGCGATCAGCAGCAGGCCGGGCCGACCGGCGATCAGGTCCTCCTCGACATCGAACATGGCCTGGAGCACCTCGCGCTCGTCCAGCTTTGGATTCGCCAGCGCCCACAGGATCGGCATCCCGGTCGGCGTGCAGACCAGGTACAGCCGAGCAGAGCCTGTGCGACCGCCGGACAGATGAGTTCGGAGTCCGTCAGCCGTGGCGGCCTGCCCATCCACCGGCCGACCCCCTGCTCGTCATCGATCTTCACGTACAGCGCGGTCAGCAAGGTGTCCAAGTTCTCGTTCGCCACACAACGATCTTGGACACCCTCGCTCCTGGACATCAGCCGAGGTTGGATTCCCGGGCAGGGAAGAAGTCGGCGCTCTGGACGTACTCCATAGCCTTGGTGAACTCCGGGTCGCCGACGCGGTGTTCCATTTCCTGCGGGCTCAGGTCCTCCACACGGGTCTGGATCCAGTACAGGTTGCCCAGCGGATCGCGTACCCGACCGACCCGGTCTCCGAAGAACAGGTGGGTGACCTCGGTGACCGAGATGCCGCCGGCCGCAACGGCCCGACGGTGCACGGCGTCGGCGTCCTCGACGTAAAGACGGAGGAAGCCAGGGGTCGGCGGCCACTCCGGCCGCGCGTCGAACATCATCACCACTGAATCGCCGATCCGTACCTCCGCATGCTCGATGGCCCCGTCCTTGCCCGCAAGGCACGCGAGCTCCTCCGCGCCAAAGGCCCTCTTCATGTAGTCGATGAGCTGCACCGTGTCGCGCGAGATGATCCACGGCGTCACGGTGTGGTAGCCCTGGGGAACCGGCTTGACGGACATCTGACTGCCTCCTGGGGTGCGAGTGCCTCAACGGGGTGATGACGCTAGACACCGTTTAGGTCACTCACTGTCCTAGAAGCTCCCGATGGATAGGGATCTCGCGAGACGGGCCAGCCAGACATAGGACTTGATTGCCTAGCGGAGCCGCCGCTCTCCCCGGCCGGCCTCGCGCTAGGACGGATCTAGGACGGCCTGCGGGCCCGTGCCCATACCGTCGCTGAGGGCTGTGCGGCCCGTCACCGCACAACGGAGTCCTTACGTGAGCAACAGCGGCGAGACGTCCAGGACGCCCGACCACCGCCGACGGCGGTCCGCTGTTGCCTGGAAATGGGGGAAGAACGGTATGAGGATCCCTGAGACCCGCGGCGGCGTCCGCCGCGGTGCCCGCAGGTGGCGGACCGGTGCGGCCCTGGCGGCCACGGCCGTCGCGGCGGGCCTGCTCACCCTGGCCGGGCCGGTCTCCCCGGCCAGCGCCGCCGGCTGCTACGGCAGCGGGTGCACCGGCAAGGACCCGCAGGCCACCGGGTGTTCCGCCGACGCGACCACCATCGAGAGGGTCGCCGCTCCCGACCGTGACTACGGCTACGGCGACCTGCGCTACTCGCCGTCGTGCGGCGCGTACTGGATCAAGACGGTCTCCTGGTCCACCTCCGTCCCGATCGGCGGCAGCGTGTACGGCGAGGCCTCCGTGAACGGCACGTGGGTGCCGTTCTGGGCCGAGAGCACTCCCGGCCTCCTGGCCGGCGGTACGCAGTGGTCACCGATGATCGGCGGCTTCCCGCACTACGACATCTCGGTCGACGGCTGAGCCCCGTCTCCTGTCCGCGCTACCCCACTTCACGCGCCACCCACCTCAAGGAGAAAAGCATGGGTACCTGGTTCAAGCGGGCCACCGCGTCCGGCACGGTGCTCCTCGCGGCGGCGGCCGCCGTCGGTTTCGCGGGCGCCAGCGCCCACGCCGACGACGACCTCTACATCAGCCGTACCGTCGGCGTCTACTCCACCCCCTACGCGACCTCGAGCAAGGTCGCGCCCGACCTGCACGCGGGTGACACCGTCGCCGTCAACTGCTGGACGGTCGGCGGCAACGTGGGCACCTACGGAGACGTCTGGTACCACGCGGTGAGGGAGGGCTACACCAGCGGCGAGCAATGGATCGAGGGCTGGGTCTTCGCACCCTTCGTCGACGGCGCCAACGACTTCCACACCGGCGCCATCCCGAAGTGCCCGTGACCCCCTGGTGACCTGAGCCGGAGTTCCGTCGCCGGACGACGGCTCGGGCTCCGCCCGACGACGAGGACCGGGCGGCTTCCCCCTGACGCCGCCCGGTCCCGTCTCCCCCGTTTCCCCCGTTCCCCCGTCCCCCGTTCCCGCATCTCCCCAGCGGGAAGTCGTGCACCGAGGCGTCAGGCCACCAGTTCGCCGAAGGCGTCCTCCTGGTCGCGGCCGAAGCTGAGCGCCTCGTCGTCGCGCATGCGGCGCAGGGAGCGCCAGATGCTGCTCTTCACGGTGCCGACACTGATGCCGAGGATGTCGGCGATCTCCGGGTCCGTGCGGCCCTCGTAGTAGCGCAGCACCAGCATGGTGCGCTGCTGCTCGGGCAGCCGGGCCAGGGCCTGCCACAGCACGGCGCGCAGCTCGGTGCCGCCCATCTCGTCGGTGTCGCCCACCGTCTCGGGCAGTTCCTCGGTCGGGTACTCGTTGAGCTTGCGCCGGCGCCAGGCGCTGATGTGCAGGTTGGTCATCGTACGGCGCAGGTAGCCGCCGACCGCGGCCTTGTCGCTGATCCGGTCCCAGGCCCGGTAGGTGGAGAACAGGGCGCTCTGCAGCAGGTCCTCGGCCGCGAACCGGTCACCGGTCAGGTGGTAGGCGGTCGCGTAGAGGGAGGCCCGGCGCTCCTGGACGTAGGCGGTGAAGGCCGCCTCCGCCTCCGCGCGGTGCTCGGCGGTCCGCGCCGTGCCCGCGCCCGGGGCGGCCTGGGCGGGCACCCGCTCGCCCGCGGTGTCCCGCGGGGCGGACCCGCGGTCCGCCTCGGTGACGGGAGCGATGTGAGCCGGCCACTGGCGAGGGGCGGACGCGGCGAGCGGGGCGCGCCCGGTGCCGCGCCCGTACCCCCACGCGGCCCGGTCGGTGCGCGGGTGCCCGGAGCGGGCGGAATGAACTGCGGCGGTGGTGGTGCTGTGCAGTGCGTTCATGTCGCGCCCCCGTAGTGGAACCTTCAGCGTGGTATTCGGCGTCGCAGTGGGTGAGCGGTTCCGCTCCCCCCGGCTTGCGATGTCCATCAGTCTGGCGAGCCAGTTTCATGGCGCTGTCCGTCGAGTGTCACAGGCCCGTCACAGAGCCCCGGGTGACGCTTCGCACGGCCCGCACCCGCCCCGTGCCCTCCCCGTGCTTCTTACGGCCGCCCGAGGTAGGTCACAATGTCCGGCGTGCCTTTCCTGTTGCTGATCGAGGACGACGACGCCATCCGCACGGGCCTGGAGCTCGGCCTGTCCCGCCAGGGCCACCGCGTGGTGGCCGCGGCGACGGGCGAGGACGGCCTGCGCCTGCTCAAGGAGCAGCGGCCGGACCTGATCGTGCTGGACGTGATGCTGCCCGGGATCGACGGCTTCGAGGTGTGCCGCCGCATCCGGCGCACCGACCAGCTGCCGATCATCCTGCTCACCGCGCGCAGCGACGACATCGACGTGGTGGTGGGCCTGGAGTCCGGGGCCGACGACTACGTGATCAAGCCGGTGCAGCCGCGGGTCCTGGACGCCCGGATCCGGGCCGTGCTGCGCCGCGGCGAACGGGACAGCACCGACTCGGCGGCGTTCGGGTCGATCGTCATCGACCGCAGCGCGATGACCGTCACCAAGGACGGCCGGGACCTCCAGCTCACGCCCACCGAGCTGCGGCTGCTGCTGGAGCTGAGCCGCCGGCCGGGGCAGGCGCTGTCCCGGCAGCAATTGCTGCGGCTGGTGTGGGAGCACGACTACCTCGGCGACTCGCGGCTGGTGGACGCCTGCGTGCAGCGGCTGCGGGCCAAGATCGAGGACGTGCCGTCGTCACCCACCCTGATCCGCACCGTGCGGGGCGTCGGGTACCGCCTGGACACCCCGCAGTGACCTCTGACCGTCCTTCCGAACGTCCCCGGGCGCCGCGGTCCCACCGTTTCGTCTCCGGCCTGCTCCGGCTGACGTCGCTGCGCCTGCGGCTGGTCGCGGTGTTCGCGGCGGTGGCGCTGACCGCGGCCGTGTCGGTGTCGGGGATCGCGTACTGGCTCAACCGCGACGCCGTGCTGACCCGCGCCCAGAACAACGCGCTCAACGACTTCCGCGACTCCCTGCAGCGCAACGCGGCCGCGCTGCCGCCCGCACCGACCTGCCAGGCGCTGGCCGACGCGGCGCACAGGACCGGCGGCCCGAATACGTACCAGGTGGTGCTGCTGGCCACCGGGCCGGACGGGACGCCGTGCGCGGAGCCGTCGGACCAGGGCGTGTTCACGATGGCCGACGTGCCGGCGACGCTGCAGAAGGCGGTCAACACCGTGCACACCAACGACCACGTGTACCACCTGCACTGGGAGCGCATATCCCTGCAGGGGCACCCGTACCTGGTCGCGGGCGCGCGGATCAACGGCGACGGCCCGACCGGCTACATGCTCAAGTCGCTGGACGCCGAGCGCAAGGACCTCAACTCGCTGGCCTGGTCGCTGGGCATCGCCACGCTGCTGGCGCTGATCGGGGCCGCGCTGCTGGCGCAGGCCGCGGGCTCGGCGGTGCTGCGTCCGGTACGGCGGCTGGGCGAGGCCGCGCAGCGGCTGGGCGAGGGGCACCTGGACACCCGGCTGAAGGTGTCGGGGACGGACGAGCTCGCCGAGATGTCGCGGACGTTCAACAACGCGGCCGAGGCACTGGAGACGCGGGTGGAGGAGCTGAGCGCCCGCGAGGCCGCCAGCCGGCGGTTCGTCGCCGACATGTCGCACGAGCTGCGCACCCCGCTGACCGCGATCACCGCGGTGACCGACGTGCTGGAGGACGAGGCCGACGCCCTCGACCCGCTGATAGCGCCGGCGGTACGTCTGGTGGTCAGCGAGACACGGCGGCTGAACGAACTGGTGGAGACGCTGATGGAGGTCACCCGGTTCGACGCGGGTACCGCGAAGCTGCGGGTCGACGAGGTCGACGTCGCGGACATGCTCATCGCCTGCATGGACGCGCGGGCCTGGCTGGACTCGGTGGAACTGGACGCGCCGCGCGGGGTGCTGGCCACCCTCGACCCGCGCCGGCTGGACGTCATCATGGCGAACCTGATCGGCAACGCCCTCAAGCACGGCGGCGCGCCGGTGCGGGTCGGCCTGCGGACCGAGGGGGACGGCGACGACGGCGAGATCGTGATCGAGGTCACCGACCACGGCCCGGGCATCCCCGAGGACGTGCTCCCGCACGTCTTCGACCGCTTCTACAAGGCCGACGCCTCCCGCGCCCGCTCCGAGGGCAGCGGCCTGGGCCTGTCGATCGCCCTGGAGAACGCCCACATCCACGGCGGCGGCATCACCGCGGCGAACGGCCCCCACGGGGGCGCGGTCTTCACCCTGCGGCTGCCGCGCCGCCCGCGCACGACGGAGGACGGGCAGTGAGGGCGGCAGGTGACGCGCGCCGGGCCACGGACACGCGCGGGACGACGGACAGGCGCGAGCGGACGAACGCGGTTCCGGTGGCGGGCACGCGGCGGGCCGCGGACGACCGGGCGAGCCGGTACGGGCGTACGAGTGTCTACGGGCGTACGAGCCGGTACGTACGGGCGAGCCGGTGCGAGCGGACGAGCCGGTACGTACGGGCGGCCGGGCTGGCCGCGCTGGCCGCCGTGCTCGGCGCGGCGCTGGCGGGGTGCGGCATCCGCAACACCTCGGTGCCGGTCGACGCGGGCCCTGCGCCCTCGCGCTCGGCATGTGCGGCGCCGGTTCCCACGCCCGCGGCGCAGACCGGCCGGCCGCTGGTCCAGCGGTCCGTCTACCTGGTGTGCGGGATGCAGATCGCGCCCGTGAAGCGGCTGCTGACGGTACGGTCCGACGCCCGCTCGCTGCTGGCCCAGCTCCAGAGCGCCCCGCTGCCCGCGGAAGCCGCCGCGGGCTTCCTGAGCGCCGTGCCGGGTTCGCTGGGGCTCGCCCCGGCCCGCAAAGGCGATCCGCCCGGCACCTTGCGCCTGAACGCGCCCCTCGACGACCTGCCGTCCTTCGCCCTGGCCCAGATCGTGTGCACCCTGACCGACCCGTCGCCGTCCGCCCCGGCCCGCTCGGTCGTCCTGGCCGGCCCCTCCCCGTCCGCGCCCCGCTCCTACACGTGCACCTCCGACCTGCGCAGCCGCCCGGACGCGGGCTCGACGGCGGGCAGGGCGGTGCGCTGAGGGACCGCGCCCGCGGGGCCCGGTCCCGGCCTCAGCCCCCGCCCATGCCCCGGCCCCGGCTCCTTTCGGCGAGCCGCCGCAGCACCGGCCATCGCCGCACCGTCAGGTACGTGACCTGGCAGGTCCAGCGGACCACCGCGCCGTGCCTGCCGCGCACGGCGGCCACGGTCGCACCCGGCGGTTCCACGAAGGCGCGGTACAGGATCACCCGCCGCCCCTGCCCGGAGCCGAAGGCGTGCTCGGGCAGCGGCCGGTCCGGCAGGTCCCGGGTGACGCGTTCGCGGGGCCCGGGCCCCGCGAAGGAGTCGTCGTCCGGGAAGCGGCCGGCCGCGGCGAGTTCCCGTACCGCCTCCCGCACGGAGGGGAAACCCAGGTACG
Source organism: Streptomyces sp. HPF1205 (assembly GCF_020400825.1). Classification (GTDB taxonomy): domain Bacteria; phylum Actinomycetota; class Actinomycetes; order Streptomycetales; family Streptomycetaceae; genus Actinacidiphila. Next base: position 67,042 of record NZ_JAINVH010000034.1, on the reverse strand, counting down.
CCGTCGCGTGGAGGGTCGCGCGCAGGGCGGCCGGGGCGGGTGGGGTCCCCTTGGGGGGCGGGAAGAGCCGCGGGACGAAACGGGGTTCGCGTACCGCGCGGTCCTCGAAGGCGGTGAAGGCGGGCCGGGCGGACGGCATCGCGGCGGTGAGGGCGGCCAGGCGCGCCCGCACCTCGGCCTCGGCGGCGTGCCGGGCGCGATCCGCGCGGCGGGAGCGGACCGCGCGGCGCAGCCGGGGGTTCGCGGGGATGCCGGACAGCGCCGCCCGTACCGCCGCGGACCCCGTCAGCAGGCACCACGCCAGCCCCGCGGCCGCCGACCGCCGTGCGATCGCGCCCGCCCGGACCACCCGCCGTTCCGGACCGCCCATGCGTCCCATTGTCCGCTCCCGCCCGGCGGCACCTCCGGCGAACCGGCGGGACCGCCGCGACCTCGGCCGGACCTCAGTGCCGCAGGGAGCGGCCGAAGCCCGCCGCCAGGGGCATGCGCAGGCCCAGCGGCGGGGGCGCTGCCAGGGCGTCGGTGACCGGACGCGCGTAGGGGCGGTCCAGGAGGGAGCCGAGGACGAAGTCGGCGGTGAGGGCGAAGACCTCGGCACGGTGCTGGTGGAGGCCGTGCCCGTCGGAGTGGACCTCGAAGCGGCACACGTCGCGGTTGGCCTTCTTGGCCCGCTCGGCGAGCCGGTAGGACAGCTCGGGGGCGGTGACGTCGTCGTCGGTGCCGTGCACGAGCAGGACGCGCCGGCCCGCCAGTTGCCTGACCGGCTCCGGTTCCGGCCCGCCGGGCAGCCACGGGGCCAGCGCGACGACGGAGTTGACGGCGGGATGGCCGGCGGCGTGCAGCGCGGCCCGCGCGCCCATGTCCATGCCGACCAGGCACACCGGCACGTCGCCGTAGCGGCGCACCGCCTCGCCGACGGCCCACTCGGCGTCCTCGGCGGGGTGCGCGTGGCCGCCGTTCCAGCCGCGGAAGCGGTAGTGCACCACGTGCGCCGCCACACCGTCGTCCAGCCCCTCGCGCACCAGGTGGCGGGCCAGCGGCCACATCATGGCGGCGGCCACGGGCGAGCGGCGGCGCGTGCTGAGGGCGTCGCCGCCGGGCAGCGCGAGGACGACGGCGCGCACGGTGGTGTCGTCACCGGGGTCGCTCCGGCGCGGCAGGGAGCGGGACGCCTGCCGGGCCGCGCCGCCGCGAGCGCCGTCGGCCCGCGCGCCTTTCGACGCGGGCGACAGCGCGGGGACGAAGCCGGGCACCAGCCCGGGCGCGACCGGCCGTCCCAGCCGGGCGCCGCGTGCCGGTAAAGCTTGCGATGCCATGGCGCAACCATGGCAGAAGACCGGGTGTGCGCTGTATGGCCAGGCGGAAAATTGTTGGCAGTTCGTGAGCTGTCTACGCGCGTAGGGACTACCGTGGACCGTATGAACACCGCGATCCCGTCCCTTTCGCCCCACCCGGCGCTCCCGACCCCGGAGCAGATCCGCCGCGCCCCGAAGGTGCTGCTGCACGACCACCTGGACGGCGGCCTGCGGCCGGGCACGATCGTGGACCTCGCGCGCGACTGCGGCTACACCGCGCTGCCGGAGACCGACCCCGGCAGGCTCGGCGCATGGTTCCGCGAGGCCGCCGACTCCGGGTCGCTGGAGCGGTACCTGGAGACCTTCGCGCACACCTGCGCGGTGATGCAGACCCGGGAGGGCCTGGTCCGGGTGGCGGCCGAGTGCGCCGAGGACCTGGCCGCCGACGGCGTGGTCTACGCGGAGGTGCGGTACGCACCCGAGCAGCACCTGGAGGGCGGGCTCAGCCTGGAGCAGGTCGTCGAGGCGGTGAACGAGGGCTTCCGGCACGGCGAGCGGCGGGCCAGGCAGGCCGGCAACCGGATCAGGGTGGGGGCGCTCCTGACGGCGATGCGGCACGCCGCCCGCTCCCAGGAGATCGCCGAACTCGCCAACCGCTACCGGGACCTGGGCGTGGTCGGCTTCGACATCGCGGGCGCGGAGGCCGGTTACCCGCCCACCCGGCACCTGGACGCCTTCGAGTACCTCAAGCGGGAGAACAACCACTTCACCATCCACGCCGGCGAGGCGTTCGGCCTTCCGTCGATCTGGCAGGCGCTGCAGTGGTGCGGGGCGGACCGGCTCGGCCACGGGGTGCGGATCATCGACGACATCCAGGTGGCGCCCGGCGAGGGCGGCGCGGTGAAGCTGGGCCGACTGGCCTCGTACGTGCGCGACAAGCGGGTGCCGCTGGAGATGTGCCCGACCTCGAACCTGCAGACGGGGGCGGCCGCCTCGTACCGCGAGCACCCCATCGGGCTGCTGCGGAGCCTGCACTTCCGGGTCACCGTCAACACCGACAACCGGCTGATGTCCGGCACGAGCATGAGCCGGGAGTTCGAGCACCTCGTCGAGGCCTTCGGCTACACGCTCGACGACATGCAGTGGTTCACCGTCAATGCCATGAAGTCCGCGTTCATTCCTTTTGATGAACGTCTGGCGATGATCAACGAGGTGATCAAGCCCGGGTACGCCGAGCTGAAGGCCGAGTGGCTGTTCGGGCCCGGTTCGGCCGTACCCCCCGTGGCCAGGGATTCCGCCGCGACGCGGGAGTGAGGACGGCGGGCCGACGGCCGCGGCGGCGGCGCCCGGGGCGGCCCGCACCGGCTTCCCGCGGCGCCGGGCGGGGCGCGAGCGGCTTGCACCCGCGGTGAGGGGCTGACTACGTTCCGCGGTTATGCGAACGCGAACCAAGAAGACCCTGACCACCACCGCACTGGGACTCGCCGCCGTGGCCGCGGCGGCCGGCTCGGCCTCGGCCGCCCCCGCCCCCGCCGACGTGCTGAGCTCGCTGCCGGTCGGCTCGGCCACCAACCTGGTGCCCGGCGCCGCCAGCACCACCGCCGGAGCCCAGTCCGCGCTGGCCAACGGCACGTCCGCGCTGCCCACCAGCGGCCTGCTGCCGTCCGGCAACCACCTGTCCGGCAACCAGGTCGCGCCCGTCACCGGCCTCCTCGGCGGCCTGCCGGTGGGCGCCTCCGCCCTCAGCTGACGTCTGCCGTGTCCTCGTCACGCGCCGTGTAGCGCACCGCGGCACGCGCCTTGCCGGGCGCGCCGCCGCCCACGTGAGCCGCGTCCTCCCGCCGTGCGGTTCCGGCGGGGGCCGCGGCTTCGCGCTGCCGCAGCCTGCGCCGCGCCCCGGGCACGACGAGCAGGTGGGCGAGGGCGGCGCCGGTGGTGTTGAGCAGCAGCGCGTCCACGTCGAAGAGCTGGCCGGGCACGAGCGTCTGCAGGAACTCCACGGACAGCGAGATCATCAGCGCGGCGAACACCGTCCGCGCGAACGAGGCGAAGGCGGAGGTCGTGACCCGGCCGCCGGCCGCCGGCAGCAGCACGCCCAGCGGCGCGAGCAGCGCCAGCCCCTCCCCTATCCTGCGCACCGCCTGCCCGGGCCCCATCCGCAGGTCGGCCCGGATGGTGCCGAGCGGACTGAGGTTGGGCGCGGGCACCCACGCCACGTAATGCGGGCGAAGCAGCAGCCACCCCACGAACGTCAGGTACGCGGCGGTGAGCAGCAGCCCGACCGCGCGCACCTTGGGCATCGAGCTCGCAGGCTGCACGCCCTCAATGACGCCCGCACCGGCCCGGCGGTTCCGGTTCCGCCCGCCCGGCCGGAAAGGGCCCGCGCCGCCGGGCGGCGGTGCGCCCCCGCCGGGCGGCGCCGCCGCCCTCCGCTACGCGATGCGGTCCAGGATCAGCGGGGTCCTGGCGACGTCCGTGCCCGCCGGGGAGACCGTGAACGCGCCCGCCAGGGCCTCCTCGGCGTAGGCGAACTTCTCCGGGGTGTCCGTGTGGAGGGTCAGCAGGGGCCGGCCCGCGGTCACCTCGTCGCCCGGCTTGGCGTGCAGGGTGATGCCCGCGCCGGCCTGCACGGGGTCCTCCTTGCGGGCGCGGCCCGCGCCCAGGCGCCAGGCGGCCACGCCGACCGCGTAGGCGTCCAGGGAGGCCAGGACGCCGGAGGAGGGCGCCGTCACCACGTGCGTCTCGCGCGCGACCGGGAGGGGAGCGTCGGGGTCGCCGCCCTGGGCGCGGATCATGCGGCGCCACACGTCCATCGCGGAGCCGTCGGCGAGTGCCCTGGCCGGGTCGGCGTCGGGCAGCCCGGCGGCGGCGAGCATCTCGCGGGCCAGCGCGAGGGTCAGCTCGACCACGTCCGCGGGGCCGCCGCCGGCCAGCACCTCGACCGACTCGCGCACTTCGAGGGCGTTGCCGGCGGTCAGGCCGAGCGGGACGGACATGTCGGTGAGGAGCGCGACGGTGCGCACGCCGTGGTCGGTGCCGAGCCCCACCATGGTGGCGGCCAGTTCCCGCGCGTCCGCCAGGGACTTCATGAAGGCGCCGGAGCCGACCTTCACGTCCAGCACCAGCGAGCCCGTGCCCTCGGCGATCTTCTTGGACATGATCGAGGAGGCGATCAGCGGGATCGACTCGACCGTGCCCGTGACGTCCCGCAGGGCGTAGAGCTTCTTGTCGGCCGGGGCGAGCCCGTCCCCGGCCGCGCAGATCACCGCGCCGACCTCGTCGAGTACGGACAGCATCTCGTCGCCTGCCAGCGACGCCCGCCAGCCGGGGACGGACTCCAGCTTGTCCAGGGTGCCGCCGGTGTGGCCGAGGCCGCGCCCGGAAAGCTGCGGTACGGCGGCGCCGCACGCGGCCACCAGCGGCGCCAATGGCAGGGTGATCTTGTCGCCGACGCCGCCCGTCGAGTGCTTGTCGGCGGTGGGCCGGGTCAGCCCGGAGAAGTCCATCCGCTCCCCCGAGGCGATCATCGCGGCCGTCCAGCGGGCGATCTCGGCCCGGTCCATGCCGTTGAGCAGGACGGCCATGGCCAGCGCGGACATCTGCTCGTCCGCGACCGCGCCCCTGGTGTAGGCGTCGATCACCCAGTCGATCTGCTCGTCGCTGAGCCGGCCGCGGTCCCGCTTCGTACGGATGACGGAAATGGCGTCCATGGCGTCCTGGGTTTCCTCGCTCGTCGCTGACTCAAGGGTGGTTCATCGGTGGTTCGTCGGTCGTGCGTCGGTGGTGCGTCGGTCGTGCGTCGCGGACTTGCCGGTGGCCGGTCGGGGACTCACCGGGGCTCCCGGTTCGCATCGGGCCCTGACCGGGCCGTCACCGCTCCAGGTCCTCCGGACCGAAGGCGTCCGGCAGCACCTCGCGCATGCCGCGCACCCCCCGGACGGTGTCGACCAGCAGGCCGGGCCCGCCGTTCTCCCACAGCAGCTGGCGGCACCGGCCGCACGGCATCAGCACGTCGCCGCGCAGGTCGACGCACGTGAAGGCGACCAGGCGGCCGCCGCCGGAGGCGTGCAGCGCCGAGACCAGGCCGCACTCGGCGCACAGCCCGACCCCGTAGGACGCGTTCTCCACGTTGCAGCCGACGACCACCCGCCCGTCGTCGACCAGCGCCGCGGCGCCGACCGGGTAGTGCGAGTACGGCACGTACGCCCGCTCGCGGACCGTGCGCGCGGCGTCCCGCAGTGCCTCCCAGTCGACGCCGTCCCCGGCGGCGGGCGTCGCGGACGGCGTCGGCGTCATGTCCCCTGTCCCTTCCGGTACGGGATCCCGTCCGCCTTCGGCATCCGCAGGCGCTGCGCGGACAGCGCCATGACCAGCAGCGTGGCCACGTACGGCGTCGCCTGGACGACCTGGTCGGGGACGGAGTCGGTGGTCAGGTACCAGATCGTCAGCAGCACGGCGAAGCCCAGCGAGATCGCGGGAGCCACGCGCGCGCCGCGGTAGAACCGCCAGAGCGCCATGACCAGCAGCAGTACGGCCAGCAGGAGCAGCAGGGCGTGCACGGACGAGCCGCCGTTGCGCAGCTGCAGGCTGTCGGCGTACCCGAACAGGCCGGCGCCCATGGCCAGGCCGCCGGGGCGCCAGTTGCCGAAGATCATGGCCGCCAGGCCGATGTAGCCGCGGCCGCCGGTCTGCCCGGCCAGGTAGAAGTGCGTGCCGATGGCCAGGAACACCCCGCCGAGCCCGGCGAGCCCGCCCGAGATGATCACGGCCAGGTACTTGTACGTGTACACGTTCACGCCCAGCGACTCGGCCGCCGCCGGGTTCTCGCCGCACGAGCGCAGCCGCAGCCCGAACGGGGTGCGCCACAGCACGAAGAAGGTGAGCACGAACAGCGCCACCGACAGCAGCGTGAGCGCCGAGATGTGGGTGACCAGGCCGCCGACGATCCCGGCCAGGTCGGAGACCAGGAACCAGTGGTGCTTCTCGATCGTGGCCAGCCAGTGCGACAGGCCCGGCACGGTGAAGTTCTTGATGTCGTCCATCGGCGGGGACTGCTTGGGCGTGCCGCCCTTCGAGGCCGCGTCGGCGCCGGTGAACAGGCGCTTGGCCAGGAACGCGGTGACGCCCGCGGCCAGGATGTTCATCGCGACACCGGCGACGATGTGGTCGACGCCGAAGGTGACGGTGACGATCGCGTGGACCAGGCCGCCGAGCGCGCCGCCGAGGACGCCGGCGAGCACCCCGAGCCAGGGGTTGGTCTGCCAGCCCGCCCAGGCGCCGAAGAACGTGCCGAAGATCATCATGCCTTCGAGGCCGATGTTGACCACGCCCGCGCGTTCCGACCACAGGCCGGCCAGGCCCGCGAGGCCGATCGGCACGGCGCTGGACAGGGCGCCGGCGATCTGCCCCGAGGAGGTCACGTCGTGGGCGCCGGCTATGGCGCGCACGGCCGAGACCGCGACGAGCGAGGCCGCCACGATCAGCAGGACGACGGGGAAGGTCATCCTCACCCGCCCGCGCGGCGCCCCCGAGACACGGGGCGCGGCCGGCGGTGGGGTCTGGGTTGCGGTGGCAGTCACGCCGTCACCTCCTGCTTGTCAGAACCGGAAGCGGCGGCCGCCGCGAGTTCCGCGCCGACCTGGCGCTGCTGGCGGGTCAGGCCGTACCGGCGCACGAGTTCGTACGCGATGACGACCGCGAGGACGATGACACCCTGGATCACGCCGACCAGCTCCAGGTCGTAGCCCTCGAACTCCAGGCCGTTGGCGGCCCGGTCGAGGAACGCCCACAGCAGCGCGCCGACCGCGATGCCGATCGGGTTGTTGCGGCCGAGCAGGGCCACCGCGATGCCGGTGAAGCCGATGCCGACCGGGAAGTCGGTGCTGTACTGGTACGACTCGTTGAGCAGCGTGGGCATGCCGACCAGGCCGGCCATCGCGCCGGAGATCAGCATGCTGGTGACGATCATCCGCTTGACGCTCACGCCACTGGCCTCGGCGGCGGACTCCGAGCGGCCCACCGTACGCAGGTCGAAACCGAAGCGGGTGCGGTTCAGCACGAACCAGTACAGCGCCCCGGCCACGACGGCGAACACGATGAAGCCGTCGACCGCGCCGCCGTTGGTGGAGAAGTTGAACAGGTGGCTGCCGGACGGGATCGGCTTGGTGGAGACCATGTTGGCGTTCTTGTCGAGCACGCCGAGCCGGCCGTCCTGCAGGAAGTAGCCGATGACGATGCCCGCGATCGAGTTGAGCATGATCGTGGAGATGACCTCGCTCACCCCGCGGGTGACCCGCAGCACACCGGCGATGGCCGCCCAGAGCGCGCCGACCGCCATGGCGGTGAGGATGACGACGGGGATCTGGATCACGCCGGGGATCGACATGGCGCCGCCGACCGCGGCCGCGAAGAACGCGGCGAGCCGGTACTGGCCGTCCACACCGATGTTGAACAGGTTCATCCGGAAGCCGATCGCCACCGCGAGACCCGCCAGGTAGTACGTCGTCGCCTTGTTGAGGATGTAGACCTGGCTGTTGGTCTTGTCGCCGTAACTGATCATCACGTGGAACGCGTTGAACGGTTCCTTGCCGGTCGCCAGCAGCACCAGCGAGGTGACCACCAGCGCGCCTATCACGGCCAGCACGGGCGCGGCGATCGCCAGGAGCGCGCGCTCCTTGTCGAACTTCTTCATCGGTCCTCTCCCCCCGACTCGTACGCGAGGTCGCCCGGCGCGGCGCCCGGGCCCGGGGCCGCGGTGGTCCCGAGGGACTTCCCGGGGGCGCCGGCCGGAGCCTGGAGGTGGCCCGTGGCGGCACCGGTCATCGCCGAGCCCAGTTCCTCCGGGGTGATGGTCGCCGGGTCGGCGTCGGCGACCAGCCGGCCGCGGTACATCACCCGCAGCGTGTCGGACAGGCCGATCAGCTCGTCCAGGTCCGCGGAGATCAGCAGGACGGCCAGCCCCTCGCGGCGCGCCTCGCGGATCTGGTCCCAGATCTGGGCCTGGGCGCCGACGTCCACGCCGCGCGTGGGGTGCGCGGCGATCAGCAGCTTGGGCAGGTGGCTCATCTCACGGCCGACGATGAGCTTCTGCTGGTTGCCGCCGGACAGCGAGGCCGCGGTGACCTCGATGCCGGGGGTGCGGACGTCGTACTCCGCGACGATCCGCTCGGTGTCCCGGCGGGCGGCGCCCGGGTCGATCAGGAAGCCCTTGCTGTTGGGGCGCTCGGTGACGTGGCCGAGGATGCGGTTCTCCCACAGCGGCGCCTCCAGCAGCAGGCCGTGCCGGTGGCGGTCCTCGGGGATGTAGCCGATGCCGTCCTCGCGCCGCCGCCGGGTGGGGACGCGCGAGATGTCCCGGCCGTCCAGGACCACGGAGCCGCCGTCCAAGGCGCGCATGCCCATGATCGCCTCGACGAGTTCGGCCTGGCCGTTGCCCTCCACACCGGCGATGCCCAGCACCTCGCCCTTGTGGATGGTGAAGCCTATGTCGTCCAGCAGGACGCGCTCGACGCCCTCGGCGTCCACGGCGGCCAGCCGCAGGCCCTCGACGGTGAGCATCGCCTCGGTGGTGACCGTGGACTCGCGGGTCTCGGGCGACGGCAGCTCGCTGCCGACCATCAGCTCGGCCAGCTGCTTGGTGGTGGTGGACGCGGGGTCGGCGCTGCCGACGGTGGTGCCGCGCCGGATGACGGTGATCTCGTCGGCGACCGAGAGCACCTCGCCCAGCTTGTGCGAGATGAAGATGACGGTCAGGCCCTCGGACTTCAGGCCGCGCAGGTTCTCGAAGAGCGCGTCCACCTCCTGCGGCACCAGGACGGCCGTGGGCTCGTCCAGGATGAGGATGCGCGCGCCGCGGTAGAGGACCTTGAGGATCTCCACCCGCTGCCGGTCGGCGACGCCCAGGTCCTCCACCAGCGCGTCGGGCTTGACGCCGAGGCCGTACGCCTCGGAGATCTCGCGGATCCTGGCCTTCGCCCGGCCGCCGATCCCGTACAGCTTCTCGCTGCCCAGGACGACGTTCTCCAGCACGGTGAGGTTGTCGGCGAGCATGAAGTGCTGGTGCACCATGCCGATGCCGCGGGCGATGGCGTCGCCCGGGTCGTGCAGCACGACCTGCTCGCCGTTGATCGCGATGGTGCCCTCGTCCGGCTTCTGCATGCCGTAGAGGATCTTCATCAGGGTGGACTTGCCGGCGCCGTTCTCGCCCACGAGGGCGTGCACCGTGCCGGCGCGCACGGTGATGTCGATGTCGTGGTTGGCGACGACGCCGGGGAACCGTTTGGTGATGCCGCGCAGCTCGACGGCGGGCGCACCGGTCGGCGCGCCGGCGGACGCGGGTGGACTCGTGGACGCGTTGATGGCGCACTCTCCTCGGGGGAAAGGCTCGGGTGGTTCGGGGCTCGTGCCCAGGGCCCGGGGCCCGGCTGGGCTCGGGCCCGGGCCCGGGGTGGCGAGGGGATCGGACGGACGGACGAGGGTGAACGTATCGCGGAAAGTTGGCTCTACGCGCGTAGTGTTCCGTCCGGTGACCGGACAGTGATCGAGGCTCGGCGGGGGCAGCTCACGTACCCCCACCGAGCCTCACGATCACGACCGTTCACCCGCGAGGGGTCACGGCGCGCTCTTGACCTTGATCTGACCGGAGACGATCTTCTGCTTGGCCGCGTCGATCTGCGACTGGACGTCGCCGAGGAAACCGCCCGAGGTGGCCAGCGACACACCGCCGTTGGCCAGCGTGTACGTGTTGGTGCCGGTCTTCGACTTGCCGTCGTGGACGGCCTGGATCAGGTCGAACGTCGCCACGTCCACGTTCTTGATCGCGGAGGTGAGGATGTGGTCCTTGTACTTCGCCAGCGCCGGGTCCTGGTACTGGTCGGAGTCCACGCCTATCGCCCACGCGCCGGCCTTGCCCGCCACCGCCTGGATCGAGCCGTCACCGGACAGGCCGGCCGCGGTGTAGATCACGTCGATGCCCTGGTCGAGCATGCCCTGGGCCTTGCTCTGCGCCGTGGTCGGGTCGTTGAAGCCCTTGGTGTCCGTCTCGTACAGGTACTGGTCGGTGACCTTCACGGACGGCTTGGTGTCGTGCACGCCCTGGTCGAAGCCGGCCTGGAACGTGCCGATCAGCGGGTTGTGCACGCCGCCGATGAAGCCGACCTTGCCGGACTTGCTCTTCAGCGCCGCGGCCACACCCGCGAGGTACGAGCTCTGCTCGGTGGCGAACGTCATGCTGTCGACGTTGCTGCCGGGCACCACCGAGTCGACGATGCCGAACGTCGTCTTCGGGTACTTCTTGGAGATCTTGGTCACGGCGTCGCCGTAGGTGAAGCCGACCGCGACGACCGGGTTGTAGCCCGCGGCGGCCAGCGAGTCGAGCCGCTGCTCACGGTCGGACTCGGTCTCGCCGTTGCTCGCGGTGAGTTCCTTGGACTTCAGGCCGAACTGCTTGTCGGCCTTGTCGAGGCCGCGGGCCGCGGAGTCGTTGAAGGAGTGGTCGCCGCGGCCGCCGACGTCGTACGCCATGCCGACGCCCTTCTTCCCACCGTCACTGCTGCTGGACGTGGAACTGCTGCCACAAGCAGTAGCGGTCAGCGCGAGGGCCGCGGACACCACACCCGCCGCTGCGATCTTGGATACCCGGCGCAAGAGGGTTCCCCTTCAGTTGGAAGCGCCCCGTCCGGCGCTGGCTAAGCTCGGAGCTTAACGCGCGTAGATGTCAGGTAAAGGCGGAATGAAGACCCGTTATCGGATCGACGCATTTCGGCCAGGTGAAGGGGGCGTGGCCGAGGGCTCACGCGCCGTCAGCACGGGACGGGGGCGCCCGCGGACGGGGCAGCGGGCGCAGCCGGGGCCGGAGCCTGAGCCGGAGCTGTGACCACGCCCGGGGCCGCGGGCGGCGCCGGGGTCGCGGGGGACCGTCCCCGGCGGGCGGCCGCCCTGGTCACGACAGCAGCGCCGCCGTGGCGAAAAGCTCCACGCCGACCGCGAGCGCGCCCTCGTCCAGGTCGAAGTCACCCTGATGCAGGTCCCTCTTCGTCGTATCGCCGACCGTACGCACACCGAGCCGCGCGAGCGCGCCCGGTACCCGTTCCAGATACCACGAGAAGTCCTCGCCGCCCAGGCTCTGCTCGGTGTCCTCCACGGTATGCGCACCGAATCGCGCCGTCATCGCGTCCCGCAGCAGCTCGACGGACTCCGCCTCGTTCACCACCGGGGGCACCCCGCGCTGGTACGTGATCTCGCACTTGGCGCGGTAGATCGACGCGACCTGGTCGATGACCTCGTGCACCAGGTCTGGCGCGTCGTGCCATGCGGCCAGCTCCAGGCAGCGGACGGTGCCCTCCAGCTCGGCGTGCTGGGGGATGACGTTGGCCGCGTGGCCGGCCTGGATGCGGCCCCACACGATGCTCAGCCCGGCCCGCGGGTCCACCCGGCGGGTCAGCGCGGCCGGCAGCTCGGTGGCCAGCTTCGCGGCGGCCATCACCAGGTCCGTGGTCAGGTGCGGGCGGGCGCTGTGGCCGCCGGGCCCGTCCAGGGACAGCTTGATCTTGTCCGCGGCCGAGGTGATGGGGCCCGGGCGCAGCCCGATCCGGCCGACCTCGGTCTTGGGGTCGCAGTGCAGCGCGAGGATCCGCTCGACGCCCTCCAGGACGCCCGCCTTGACCGCGTCCAGCGCGCCGCCCGGCATGACCTCCTCCGCCGACTGGAACACCAGGCGGACCGGCCGCTTGAGCCGGCCCTCCTTCGCCAGCCGGGCCAGCACGATGCCCGTGCCCAGCACGATGGTGGTGTGCGCGTCGTGCCCGCAGGCGTGCGCCCGGCCCTCGACGCTTGAGCGGTACGGCACGTCCTTGGTGTCCGGGACCGGCAGCGCGTCCAGGTCGGCGCGCAGCGCCAGGCGTCCCCGCGTCGCGTCCTGCGGACCGATGTCGCAGACCAGGCCGGTCCCGGCGGGCAGCACCCGCGGGCTGAGCCCCTCGCGCTCCAGCCGCTCCTTGACCCGCTGGGTGGTGCGGAACTCCTGCCGGCCCAGCTCGGGGTTGCGGTGCAGGTCGCGCCGGAACTCGGTCAGCTCGGCGCGCAGGTCCTCGGGGAGCAGGGATTCGCCGGGTACGGGGGCACCGGCGAGAGCTGCGGGAGCGGCGCCGTCAGCGGCGGCGGGAGCAGGCGCAGGGGTTGCCGCGAACGCCCCGGCAGCCCCTCTGGCCTGGCCGGACGTCTCGGACGGCGCTTCAGGGGAGTCGTTCACCTCAGTCAGCGTATGCCCCACGATCGGCTCCTCTTGCCTGATCACGAAAAAATGCGGTGCCGCGGATTCCGTGGGAGCTGCCCGATCGGCGCGTACGGGATCATCCTCGGGAGTTGATCAGACTACCGGACGTCGCCGGACGGACACGCTCCCGCGAGCCCCGGCGACCGAGTGATCGTGTCCTGCGGCCCCCGTGGCGCCCCTCAGCCTCCCATGGCGGAGCCCGGGCGGGACCCCTGTTCCGCCCCCTGCCTTACCGCCCCTGCCGGCGGCCCGGCGGCTGCCCGTAACGGATTTCCGCGGCGGGCGGCGCGGCCCCGGCGCTTCCAGGAGCGCGCCGCGCCCGGTCGCGCAACCGGTTAAGTCGGTGGCCGTCCTCCGCGGCAGGAGGCAGGATCGGGCCAGGATGGGCTGACGGGTCGGCAGATCGGCGAAGGGCAGAGCGATGATCTTGGTGACGGGGGCCTCGGGGCACGTCGGGGGCGAACTGGTGCGGCGGCTCGCCGAGGAGGGGCGGCCGGCGCGGGCGATGGTCCGCGAGCCGCAGCGGTACGCCGCCCCGGCCGGGGTGGAGGTGGTGGCCGGGGACCTGAACCGGCCGGACGGCCTCGGTCCGGCGCTTGAGGGCGTCACCGGTGTCTTCCTGCTGCCCGGCTTCGCCGACATGCCCGGCCTGCTGGAGCGGGTACGGGAGGCCGGGGTCGCGCACGTGGTGCTGCTGACGTCGCGCTCGGTGGTCGGCGGGAAGCCGGACAACGCGGTGGTGCGGATGCACCTGGACTCCGAGGCCGCCGTGCGCGCCTCCGGCACCGGGTGGACGGTGCTGCGGCCGAGCGGGTTCATGTCCAACACGTTCCAGTGGCGCGAGCAGATCCACGCGGGCGACGTCATCCGCGAGCCCTTCGCCGGGGTGCCGATCGCGGTCATCGACCCGTACGACATCGCGGCCGTCGCGGCGGCGGTCCTGGGCCGCCCCGAGCACTACGGGCAGGCGTACTCCCTCAGCGGCCCCGAGGCCCTGCTCCCCGAGGAGCGCGCCGCGGTCCTGGCCGACGTCCTCGGCCTGCCACTGCGCTTCGAGGGCCGGCCGGACGACGAGGCCCGCGCCGAGATGAGCGCCACCATGCCCGCTCCGTACGTCGACGCCTTCTTCCGCTTCTTCGCCGACGGCGAGTTCGACGACGCCCCGGTCCTGCCCACCGTCGAGGACCTCACCGGCCGGCCCCCGCGCACCTTCCGCGAGTGGGCCACCGCCCACGCCGCCGAATTCCGCTGACGGCTCCCCGGGTTCCGGCGCGGCGGCCGGGATCGCGGCGGTAGTCTCCCGGAGATGGACGGCTCCGCGGGAGAACACCGGCCGCCATGGGACGCGTTGGCCCCACTGGTGCGGGCGGCACGGGCGGGCGACGCGCTGGCGATGGACGAGGTGCTGGCCGCGGTGACCCCGTACGTGACCCGGCTGTGCCGGCCCATCGCCCTGTCGGACGCGGAGGACGCCGTCCAGGAAGCCCTCACCGCGATCTTCGTGGGCCTGCGGGGACTGCGGGATCCGCGGGCGTTCTACGCCTGGGCGCGCACCCTCACCGTGCGGGAAGCGGTGCGGGTGGCACGGCGGACGGCCGCCGAGCGGTCCGTCGACCCCGGCGAGGCCGCCCGGCTGCGCGGTCTCGCCGACGCCGGTGACGGCGAACTGCCGGCGCAGGTACGGGACGTCCTGGCGCGGATGCCCGCCCGGCACCGCGCCGTCCTGGTCCTGCGCGAGCTCGAAGGGCTCGACGAGGCGAGCGCGGCCGAGGTTCTGGGCGTCCCGCCGGGCACGGTCAAGTCCCGGCTGCACCGCGCCCGTTCGGCCTTTCGGAAGGCGTGGCGGCAATGAACGTCGATACGGTGGCCAGGCTGCGGCTGATCGCGGCCGGACTGCACACCACCCTGTACGCGGAGCAGCGCCTGGAGCTGCCGTACGAGAAGGTGTGGGCGGTCGCGTCGGACCTGGCGGGCGAGCTGCCGCACCTCGTGCCGCTGCTGCGCGAGTTCCGCGTCCCGCCGGGCGACGCCGATCGCAAGCACGCGCTGGCGGTGGGCCCGCTCGGCCTGCGCACCGGCTTCGACGTGCGGCTCGCCCCCGGCTGGTGCCTGATGCAGTCCCGCCTCGTGGTGGGCGGCATGGCGGCCGTACCGGAGGGCGACGGCACGCGGTTCGCCGTACTCGGCGCCGCGCGTCCCGCCGCCCTGCGGCCGGCCCAGCGGGTCTACGCCCTCGGGGGCGGCCGCCGCGCCCGGGCCTTCATCCGCAAGGTCGCGCTGCGGGCGGCCGCGCGGCCGTGAGGGTCCGGGTCGCGTTCAGTGGCCCGGGCGCCCCGGGCGCCCCTGGTGTTGGGGTGCGAAGAGCTCCTTCATCGCCTCGGCGACCGCGCCCGGGTCCTCCACGGGCAGGAAGTGCCCGGCGCCCGGCACGATCCGTACGGTGAGGTCGTCCGCGCGGCTGCCGTCCCCGGCGAGCATGGACGGCGGGAACACGATGTCCCGCCCGCCTCCCAGCAGCACGGTGGGAACGGTCAGCCGCTGCCCGCGCCGCGTACCGCGCAGCAGCGCCGGGATCTCGCGCACCACGTACTGCCAGAACATGGCCTGCCCGGCGTGCGCGGCGGCCCGGGCGGCGGCGGCGAACTCCGTGAGCTCCGCGTCCGGCCAGACCGAGCGGTCCGCTGCCTGGTGGCGCAGCAGGAAGCGGGTGAAACCCGGCCAGTGGCGGAGCACGGCCCGGCCGATCACCGGGTACTCGACGAACGCGGTGTACCACTGGCGCCACACGTTCGGCAGGATCGCCCGCTGCCCGGCCCACGGGTGGGGTGTGTTGAGCGCCAGGTAACCGGTGAACCGCTCCGGTGCCCGCAGGCACAGCCGCAGGGCCACATGGGCGCCCCAGTCGTGCCCCACCAGGCCCACCCGGCGCAGCCCGAGCGCGTCCAGCAGCGCCAGCATGTCGTCGGCCAGGCCGTCGATGTCGTAACCCCGGCGGGTCCGCTCCGACCAGCCGAAGCCGCGCAGGTCAGGGCAGATCAGGCGGTGACCGGCGGCCGGCTGACCTGCGGTCGTCCGTCCCGTCCGTTCCGCGGACGTCCGTCCCGCGGTCACCTGTCCCGTCCGTTCCTCGGCCATCACGGTGGCGACCCGGTGCCAGGCGAACCAGTGCTGCGGGAAGCCGTGCAGCAGGAGGACCGGCGTGCCGGTCCCGTACTCCGCGACATGCAGCCGGATGCCGCGTGCCTCCACCCAGCGGTGTTCCGCCCCTTCCGCGTGCGGCAGCGGTCTGCCCGCCGCCGGTCCGGCCGCGCCCTCCTCGGTCGCGGCCGGGATCGCGTTCGACGTTGCCATGGGAGCACCTCTCGCCTCGGTCGGGCCCCCTCGGGGCCCGCTTCGGCATGCCAGGAGGAGCGGAAGGCGCGAAAGGTTCCCCCCTTCTCCCCTCTCTCCGGTCGGGCTCGCTACCTCGTCAGGAGGGCGCCGCTGCTGAACGTGTCGCCCGTGTCGGCCGAGACGTAGTGCCAGCCGCCGATGGTCAGGTGCGAGCCGCTGGCGGTGATGGAGGCGACGCCCAGCGGCAGGCTCGGGTCGTTCTCGGGCAGGCCGAGGGACTGCCAGCCCGTGCCGGGCGCCCAGGCGAGGCCGACGGCCGCGTCGTCGTTGCCGCCCACGACCGCGAGCCCGCCGTGCGGCCGCAGGGCCGCGGCCTGCAGCGCGAACGTGCCGGCGGGCAGGGGGACTTCCTTCCACGCGGTGCCGTCCCAGTGCAGGGCAAGCCCCGCGGGGCGCTGCTTGTCGGTGTCCCGCGACCAGCCGACCGCCCACACGTCGGACGGCGTGCGCGCGACGACGTCGAAGAGGACGGAGGAGTCGGGGAAGGCGGGGGTCGGCGTCCGGGTCCAGGTGTGCCCGTTCCAGTGCAGCGCGAGGGACTGCCCAGTGCCGTAGTCCGCTCCGACGACCCACACGTCGTCAGGTGACAGCTCCTGCACCTGGTACAGCCCCCAGTCCGCCGAACCCGGTATCCGCACGGACCGCCACCGCCGGCCGTCCCAGTGCTGTACGAGGGGGATCATCGTCCACGTGTCCTGCTCGTATCCCTGGCCCACCGCCCAGGCGTCCTGCCCGGAGGCCGCGCTCACCGACAGCAGGCTCGCGTCCACGGTCCCGGCGGGCAGGGAGGTGTCGGCGGTCAGCCGCCAGGAGCCGGCCGTATAGCGCCCGACGAGTACGCCCTGGTCGCCCGTTCCCTGGTCGCCGACGAAGAACCCCGAGCCGTCGGCGGGCAGGGCCATGTCGTTGATCCTGCTGTCCCAGGCGTCGGCGCCTTGCAGCGGCACGTCGCGCCAGGTACCGCCGTGTTCGAGGTCCCGCTCGTACACGGTGGGCGTGAACCTGGTGACGCCCTGGGCATCCGTGCTGACGGCGGCGCCGCCCGCCCACGTCACGAACGGCCCCTGCTGGGCCACGGTCATCACCGACACCTGGCCGGTCGACGTCTCGGTCCACCCCCCACCGCTCGCGGGTGCGGCGACGGCCTGCCCGCTCACCGCCATCACGACCGCACCGACCCCGGCCACTCCCCCGGCGATCCTCCGCTTGACTGTCACGGCGCTCCCCTTCCGGCTCTCCCCGTGGAGGAGGAATTCCCCCCTGCTCGATCAACGCGCCGGGACCGTCGTCGAGTTACAGGGCGGCGTACGAGGTCCGGTCGCGCGGGAGGGGGCGGGCGTCGGCGCGGGGGGGCTGGGCGTCGGTGCGGGGGGGTCGCGGCCTCCGCCGCGGGGGCCCGAAATCGCATATTTACGGGCCGTGCTGGTTTTCCGTTGCTTTCTGGCACGGTTGGCCCACAAATATGCGGCAGCATTTCGGTCCCCCACGTCTCCGCCCGCTCCCGCCGTGTCCACAGGGCGGGCAGTGAACGGGACCGGCGGCGATCACGCGCTCTGAGGTTCCTCACCGGTCCAGGCTTGCCGGACGATCTCCTTCGCACGAGCTGCGAGGTCGGGTTCGCCATCGAAGACGACGGTGGTGCGGAACTGGCGCCGGGGACGCTCACCGGCTTGGCACCGCAAGGGCGGCGGCGGAGGCCGGCCGACCACCCCAGCCATGACGCCGAGGGGGCGATCAGCCCTCGGTGAAGATGTCCTCGCCACGCTCGGCGGTGAACGCACGGTCGAACCACCCCTCCAGGACCTCCGGGTCCATGCAAGCGGTGATCCGCTCACGCTCGGCCGCGGTCACCTCGATCTTGCGGAACTCGAGCAGCCGCAGAAGATCCCTCGCCCGAGCGCGCGCCGCACCATGGGCCTGGCCCTCCTCGCGGAGGCTCCTGGCGATGCTGCCCCGAAGCATGGATGTGTCCATGGTCACAAATGTCCCCCAGAGGTGGGCTTTCACTCGAATGGCGGGGTGGCCCGCGCCCCAGCCGACCGGTCCTGCGGTCACGGCGACATCCCTGCTGCAGAAACAGTTGGCCCGCATGTAGGAGGCAGCACTTGGGCCCCCCACGTCTCCGCCCGCTCCCGCCGTGTCCAGGGCACAAAGGGGGTCGATCAGCCCTCGGTGAAGATGTCTTCGCCACGCTCGGCGGTGAACGCACGGACGTACCACCGCTCCACGACGTCCGGGTCCATACAAGCGGTGATCCGCTCACGCTCGGCAGCGGTCACCTCGACCTTCCGGAACTCGAGCAGCCGCAGCAGAGCCCACGCCTGGCCTTGGGCCTGGCCTTGGGCCTGGCCCTCCTCGCGAAGGCTCCTGGCGATGCTGCCCCGAAGCATGGATGTGTCCATGGTCATAAGTATCTCCCAAATCTGAGCTGCGGGGGTGCCGACAAGGCCGAGTTCGAGAATATCCAGGAAGGTGACAGGAGCTTCTTCCGCGTCCTTGGTCGCGGATACGATCGCCCGCAATGCCTCTTCCACCTGCGGATTCCTGCCGTGAACCATCGCCGACAAGACGGCGAACGACACGTCCTTCTGGACTTCCGTGGGATCAGTGATCAAGGGGAGGTTGTGCGGGCCGAGGACGAGAGGCCGCAGGGTGAGGGTCGGCCACTGTGGTGGGCCGAGATCCATGGGCCGCTCGGCCCAGCGGGCGGTGGATTCGTCCTGGCACACGACCAGGAGGACGGGCGGCTTGCGGTATTTCGCCTGGAGGTAGGCCGCGTAGTACGCCCAGCTGCTGGACTTGTCCATGTCCTTTCGCCCCTGGGCCTCCACTGCGAGGACGTAACTGGTGCCGTCCACCCCCTCGATGTCGAGCAGCAGATCCACCCGGCGTTCCAGCACCTTGAATTCGGTGACGTCGGTGGGCAGCGGGGTTGCCGTGCGGGGCTGAGCGAACAGAACGTCAAGCCATGGGGAAGACTTTGCGAACAGTGCAAAGTCCTCCCCGAAGATGCGATGCATACTCTCGTGCGATGAGCGGACCATGCCGCGAACATATGCCAACGGTTTTGGGCAGAAACGATGAGGCGGTCGCGCGTTCACCCGAATGGGGGATGAGATCTGCCTCACGCGCCCGCGTGGAGTGGGTCACCGTGCAGCCTGGCGCTCCCGAATCCGGACGGTGCGGTGGGTGCGGGAGGCGGTCAGGTCATGGGCCCGGCAGGGCGGGCGAGAGCCACAGCAGGCGGCCTTCCGGGCCGGTGACGAGCCCGGAAAGGCAGCACGGAAAGCACTCACAACCACCGCGTGGGCTCAAGAGGGGGCCTCATACACCTGTTGTCCGCCGATATATGTCCGCCAGACCCGCGTGGCCTTCACGTCCGTGGCACTGCTGGTAGCGGAAAGTTGACTGTTCAGGATGACCAGATCGGCGATCTTGCCTTCGTCCAGAGTGCCCTGGGTCGCGTCGTCACCGGCCGCGTACGCCGAGCCGTAGGTGTAGGCGTTGAGGGCATCGGACAGGGAGAGAACCTGGTCTGCGGGAGCGAGTGCCTCGCGCTCCTCGTCGGGCGGTCGGCGTGTCATCGCGACGTAGATTCCGGCTATCGGGTCGACGCTGCTCGTGGGCCAGTTTCCGTGGCCGGACAGCATACTGACGGGACCGTCGGACCCGGCAGCCAGCACTGCGCCGTTTTCGATGAGCGAACGGAATGGATATTGCTGGAGTGTGCGCTTGTCGCCGATGACGGGGATGTTGTACGTGTCCATCTGCTTGCCGTGGCACGCCCATATCGGCTGGATGGTCGCGATTGCGTTGCCGTTGAAACCGCTGATGTCCTCAGGGGCGACGACCTGGAGGTGGGCGATCTTATCGCGAGGCCGCACCCCGCTTCCCTTTGCCTCCCGCACGGCGCTGAGAGCTGCGTGCACCGCCCTGTCGCCTATGGCGTGGAAGTGGCAGTTAAAGTCTTTCTCCGCCAGCTTCTTCACGATGACGGTGAGCATGTCATCGCGCTCGTCGTGCAGCGGCACATGCAGTACGCCGCTTCCGCCAGGTACGGGGTTCTGTTCCTCCGGGACGTTGTAGGGCTCGTTCAGGGCCGCAGTATACGATTCCACGATGCCGTCGAGAAGTATCTTGACCGTGTCAGCCCTGACGCCTTGTCCCTGGAGCTTATCCCGGACTTTCTCCAAGCCGGCGATTTGCTCATCGATTTTATTGTTTTGCCAGCAGTACCAGGTCAGAGCGCATGAAGCACGGCCGGTCAGTCGATTTTTTTCCTTTGCTTCGGCATAGGCGTCCGCACTCGACGCGGGCGGCGATTCGTGGTCCACCAGGGCGTCCTGCCAGCCGGTGATGCCGTGGGGGTACAGGAGCTGGTTCTGTGCCGCCACCAGGGCCTCCACCAGTTCGTCCAGAGTGAAGGGCTTTGTGTTGAACTGCTCCGGATCCTTCGGTTCCAGACGTTGAGCCCATTCATGTGCGACACCCGCCGGCGTCCCGTCGGGATCCCGCGTGAACCATCCGCCTTCCGGATCCGGCGTGTTCGATGACAGTCCGCAGGCTTTCAGCACTGCCGTATTGAACCATGTCGAATGCCCGTCCCTGCTTTGGAGGAATGCCGGGCGACCGTCCGGGATCCAGTCGTCGAGCAACCTCCGATCGGGCCACCCACCGGTATCCGCGAAAGCCTCCATGGCCCAACCGCCGCCAACGATGACACCCTCGGGGTTGGTTTTCTGATACCGAGCGACAGCCGCCTTGTAATCATCCCTGGAAACGCCGGACAGTACGCACGTTTTCCCGGTCAGCGCCAATCCGAAACCAATGGGATGGACGTGTGCGTCATGAAATCCTGGGGTCAGGGTCTTCCCGCCGCACTCAATGCGCTCGTAATTATTGTACGTGGAGGACGGTTCTCCTTCGCCGAGACAATCTATCCACCCTGATGGATGCACCGCCAGGTAGCCTTTTTCGATCCACCGGTACTCTGGATTCTCGCCGCCGCGGAAGATGCGGGCATTGACGAACAGAACGCCAGGTTGCGCCATGATGGGTCCCCGTTTTCCATGGACTGATGTTCGGTGACGTTTGGATTCAAGCGTAGTCAGCGTCCTGCTGTCGGGCGAGAGATTTCTGTTACTTGACTCGAATGGACCCGCGCGGCGTGCCGTATTGCGAGACGTAGCTTACAATCGCCCTGCATCGGCGCAGTTTCGTGGATGAGGGGTCCCACGCTCGCGGCGTCCCCGGTTCAGGCGGAGCAGGCCCCGATTCTGCGGAGGGCGGCCACCATTCGCACGTCGTAGAAGCTCACCAGGGCGTGGAGGGTCGAGCAGAGATTGGGGTTCTGGAAATTCCGGTAGAAGCTCTCGCTCCATTCGGTCCACTGCGGGCACTTCCCCTTGTCCTCGGGGGATCCCCGGAGGATGAAATGCCCGTCCGCCGGGGCGCAGTCGACCAGCCGGATGAGGTTGGTGTACACGTACTCGAAGTAGTCGAGGGACCAGACGTTCGTCTGCTTCAGCTGTGCTCGTACTGCCGGGTCGCCGACCTCGCTGAAACGCGTGTGGTTCCGCCACAGCAGGTTGATGTTCCGGTTGTCCGCGGAACTGAAGAACTCGTCCATGTCGAGCAGCGGCCGGTAGAGCTCGTCCAGCCTGGACGCCTCCACCTGACTGGCGCTGTCCTGCGCCTCCTTGCGGGCGATCGACGCCTCCGTGAAGACCAGGAGGAGGGAGACGATGCCCACCACCGCGACCGCCACCTGGATCACGAATTTCCACGTGTCGAGGTTGCGCACGCGAGAACGCCTCGTGCCCGGCGGGCCCTTCGATTCATCCGTCATGAAGTGTTGCCGTTTGTCGCCGTTGCGAGGGAATGTGCGGGACTGGCTCACCGTACAAGTGCCGGGCTCCCCTTGCCCGTCGACACGCACGCGCTCCACCCGCACCTCTCGGTGGCCCGCGGCCCCGCTCCCGGCGGCACGGTGACGGTACGGGGGCGGGGGCGGTGGTGGGGCCGTGGTGGGGCCGATCAGACGGCGGGCAGTTGGCCGTTGCGTATCGCCGTCGTGAAGGCGGTCCACTCCGTGGGGGTGAAGAGCAGGGCGGGGCCGCCGGGGTTCTTCGAGTCCCTGACGGCCATCCCTCCGCCTTCGGCCAGGCGGGCGCCCTCGACGCATTCGCCGCCCTGGGCGTTGCTGTAGCTGGACGTGAACCACTGCTCGGTGCCGGTGAAGCGGGCGGCCTCAACGCATTCGCCGCCGTGGTCGTTGCTGTAGCTGGACTTGAACCAGTGGGCGCCGGTCAGCGCGTCCGCCTTGATCGTCATCGGTATCAATGCTCCTTGATCGCTTCCTTGATCATGCTCAGGGACTCCTGCGGTCCCGAGGCAAAGGCCCGGAGGTCGGAGAACACGTCCTGGTAGCGCTCGACGTCACTGTCACTGCGTTTGACCACAGCGTCCACGCGGTTTTCGAGGTAGACCATCGGCTTCAGGGCGAGGAATTCGGGAAACTGGAGTAGCACGAACGAACCGTCCATCCCTGGGTGAGCGCCCGCGCTGAACGGAACTACCTGCACGCGGACGTTCGGCGAGGACTCCGCCGCATCGACGATGTGGGTCAACTGGTCGCGCATGACCTGAACGCTCCCAACGCGGCGGCGCAGCACGGCTTCATTGATGATGACCGTGAACTTGAGCGGGGAGTCCGGGCGGCGGAGGACTTGCCTACGCGTCGCCCGGACAGCCGCCATACGCTCGGCATCTGCGTCCGGGAGCCCACGACCAGCCCATTGGTAAATCGCGTGGACGTATCCTTCGGTCTGCAGCAAGCCCGGCACGAACTCGGACTGATACGTCTGAACTGACGTTGCCGTCGCCTCCAGGTCCAGGTACGCCCTGAATCCCGGCCCGATGACAGGGCGGTACTCCGGCGTCGCCCACCAGTCCTTGCGGGTCTTCGTGACCGCCGCGTACCCGAGTAAACGCGCGCGGGTCTCCGGGTCGGCTCCGTAGATCTCGCAGAGGCCCATCACGTCGGTGGTCTCGACGGCGGCGTTCTCCCCGGTCTCCAGGCGGGTCAGCTTCGAAGGGCTCCAGATGAGCTTCTTGCATACGGTGGCGCCCTTGATGCCGGCGGCCATGCGGAGCTGACGCAGTTCACTGCCGAGCTGCAGACGGCAGAGGGCGGGGGTCGCCGCCTCGATGTCAGTGATCATCCGGGTACTCCTCTGCGCGATGTTCAGTCTGTGGGCGGGACTTCCACGCGGGCAAGCACCTTTCTGCCCGTCGGCAGAAGACCCGCGGTGGAGCGGCCGGTCTGCGCTGGAACGCGGAAGTCCGCTCCGGAAGTTGGCAGTCAGAATTCGGCTCAATCCCTGCCACCGTAACGCCAACAGTGCCACGCTTACAGCCAGTTGCTCACATTGTGCAGTCGAGCACTCGCGCAGAGTGTTCGAAGCTGGTCGCACACACCCTCAACTCCCCTTACGGCACAGGCACGCACGCACACGTACGCGGGTCGCCGTCGCGCGGCCCAACGGAGGCACCACGATGGAAGAACAGGCAATCCCTCAGCGCCGCTCCCCCGGGCCGGTCGGCGAGCGGCGAACCGTTGGCGGTCCCAGGGTGGACGCACCCCCGGTGCTCACCCTGTGGGCGGCGACGCCCAGGAGTGTGGGGCGGGCGCGGCGGGAGTTGGGGAGGGTGCTGGACGCATGGGGGATGGCGGCGCTCGCGGAGGTGGCCGGGCTCGTACTGTCGGAGCTCATGACGAACGCCGTGGTGCACGGGCACGTCAAGGGGCGCGAGGTGGGGACCAGGTTCGTACGGCGGGCGGACGGGGTGCGGATCGAGGTGCACGACGCGAGGGAGGTCAAGCCGGAGGTACGGGCAGCCGGGGCGGACGAGGAGAGCGGGCGCGGGCTGGCGCTCGTGGACGCGCTCACCGGGTCGCGATGGGGGGTGGCCGACCGGGAGGGGCCGGGGAAGTGCGTCTGGGCCGAGGTGGGCACCGCCTCGGCCAAGCCCTGACAGCCCTCAACGCCGCCGACGCCACCAACGGCACCAACGGCACCAACGTGCGCAACGTGGAGGCGGGCCTCTGGACGGCGGCGACGGTCCTGGCGGTTCAAGACCGTCGCCAAGGCTCCAGCGGCCAGCGGCCCAGCGGCCCGGGATGTCACGGCGTGAGCAGCGACACCGCCTTGTCGAGGGACGGGTCCTTGCCGCCGGACAGGTCCGCCGCGGTCAGCGGGGCGTAGTGGTCCGGGGGGACGCCGACGCCGTCGATGATCTCGCCGTTCGCGCCGACCACGTGCTGCGAGGGCATGCGGATCAGGTTGCCGTCGTTCAGCGCGTACAGGAAGGCGGGGCCGGCGTTGACGCCTGCGGTACGTGTGCCGACGAGGGTGCCGAGGTGCAGGTCCTTGACTCCGGTCGCGAACACTTCGCAGGCGGAGGCGCATCCGTCGTCGGTGAGTGTGACCATGGGCAGCTGCAGCAGGGGGGTGCTGTCGTCCACGCGCTGCGGAACGCAAGCGCCGTCGGCGTCGCAGAAGGACACCACAGTGGCGTTGTGGACGAAGGCCCCCAGCAGGACGTTTCCTTCCTGGGCGATTCCGCCGTGGTTGCCGCGTAGGTCGAAGACGATGCCGGTGATCTCGGTGGGTGTGGTCGCCCGCAGGCCGGCGACGGCCTTGAGGACGTCCTGGGCGAGGCCCGGGTAGAAGGCGTCGAAGCGGATGTCGGCGATGCCGCCGTCGATCAGACGGGCGTCCACGTGGGGCTGCGGCTGCGCGGGCAGCGTGCCGGGGACGAGGCGCACGTGCCGGGTCCGGCCGGTCACCGGCCTGCGTACGGTCATGGTGACCGTGGTCCGCTGCGCGGGCGCCGGGTGGAGCAGGTCCACGACCCCGGGGTTGAGCTTGCCGCCGGTGAAGACCGGGACGCCGTCGACCGATTCGACGATGTCACCCGGCTTGAGTCCGGCCGCGGCTGCGGGGGTGCCCTCGCCGACCGCGGTGAGGAAGAGGGGCCCGGTGAAGTCCGGTGCGGTCTCGGCCGGCGGGGTGGTCATGTTCAGGCTGATGCCCAGACCCCAAGAGGGTGCGGCCGGCGTGGGGCCGCCTGTCGTGCCCGGGCCCACGTATCCGGCGTGGTTGTCGTGCAGAGCGGAGATCATCCCTTGGATCGCGGTGAGCGCGAGGGACGAGCGCAGCGCCCGGCCGCCGTCCGTGCCCGCGGCCGGGCCCGAGACGGGCAGCGCGTCCAGCACCTGCTGGAGCCGCGCGGCGAAGCGTGACCAGTCCTCGTCGCGGTCGCCGGTCAGCGCTGGCAGTACGGCGTCCGGCTGGTCGAGCCCGCGCTTGCGCAGTTCCTTGACGACGGCCTGGAAGGCGTACTGCAGCAGCGGGCGGTCGTCGAGTCGCGAACCGCCGTAGTAGTTGCCGAAGACGCAGTAGTACGTCTGCTCGACCGTGCTGACCGATGTGGGGGCCGGATCCTGCGTGGGCGGCTGCGGCTGGGCCGGGTTCTGCCGTTCGCAGGCGGCGGGCCGGTCGGCGGTGGTCGTGGTGGTGGTAGTGGTGGCCGAGGGGTCGGCGAAGGCCGTCATGCGGGTGACGAGGACGCTCCCGGCCAGGACGGCGGCCCCTGTCGCGGCCAGCACGCGTCGCTTGCGGGTCAGCCCGATCCGGCGGTGGCCGGACGGGCGGTGCGTCGGCCCGCCGGCGGGTGTCTCGGGCGGCCTCCCGTTGGTAGGCGTGTCGGTGGCGGGCGTACCGGTGGCGGGGGCCGGGCGGGTGGGCGTGTCGTCGCTCTTGCGGTTCATGCGGAGCGCTCCTGAACTCGACGTCGTTCGCAGGGGATCGGCGCCGCCGCGTGCGGTGCGGTGGCGCCGGTCGAGTTCTACAGAGCGGGCGGTTTCACGACGGTTGCGTTGCCTGCCCGACCGCGCTGGGGAACGCGACGGTGACGACCAGTCCGCCGCCGGGCCGTGCGGCCGCGGTGAGCGGGGCGTCGTGAGCGGTCGCGATGGCGGCGACGATGGACAGGCCCAGGCCGAGGCCCTGCGACGGGTTGGTACGGGGGCCGCGGGCGGGGCGGGCCGGGTCGAGGCGCTGGAAGGGCAGCAGGATGCGCTCGACGGCGTCCTCGGGCACGATGGGGCCGGTGTTGGCGACGGTGAGGACGGCGCGGCCGGCCGTCGTCGCCGTGGTGACCTCGACGTGGCCGCCGGGCACGTTGTAGCGGATCGCGTTGTCCAGCAGGTTGGCGACCAGGCGCTCGGCCAGTGCCCGGTGGCCGGACGCCACGGCCTCGCCGGCGGACGGACGCAGCGCCACCCGCCGCTCGCGCGCCCCCGTACCGTGTCCGGCGACCGCCTCCTCGGCGAGCCGCGCCAGGTCGAACGGGCGGCGCTCGTCGATGCCCGCATGGCCGCGGGCGAGGGTGAGCAGCGCTTCGATGAGCCGTTCCTGCTGGTCGCCCGCGACCAGTATCCGTTCGTGGGCGGTGCGCAGCGACTCCACGGTCGGCTCGGGGTCGGCCAGCGCGACCTGGCCGAGCACGCGCTGGCGGGCCAGCGGCGTACGCAACTCGTGCGAGGCGTTGGCGACGAACTGCCGCTGCGCCTGGAACGAACGGTTGAGCCGGCCCAGCAGCGCGTCGAACGTCTCGCCCAGCTCCCGCAGTTCGTCGCGCGGGCCGTCCAGCGCGAGCCGCCGGTTCAGGCTGGTGACCGAGATGTCCCGCGCGGTGGCGGTGATCGTCCGCAGAGGGCGCAGAATGCGGCCGGCCACGATCCAGCCGAGCAGCACGGACGTCAGCGACATCAGGCCCAGCGCGATCCCGGACTGGACCAGCAGGGTGTGCAGCAGGTCGGACTTCTGACGGTCCACGGTCCGCTGGACGTCCTTGCGCAGGGAGTCGTCCAGGGGGGCCGTCGGGACGGGCGCCGGACCGGTCCGCGGGTCGGGCGCCGGACCCGGGTACGCGCCCGCGCCGGGCGGCACGGTCACCGCGTGCCTCACGACGGTCGGCGGCCGGTCGACGGCGCCGACCACCAGGCCGTACGTGACCGCCAGGAGCGCGGCGCCGGACACCAGGAACAGCCCGCCGTACAGGGCGGTCAGCCGCAGCCGTACGGTACGGCGGGGCGGGCCGGGGCGAACGACGCGGTCGCGGAGCGCGGACAGGACACGAAGTCCACGCGGTCCGCGCGGTCCGGGTACCTGGGAGCGGGCGGTGTCACGGGCGGTTCCGTCGGCGGTTCCGTGGAGCTGTTCGGGCATACGAGTGCGGTGCCCTTTCAGGCTTCAGGCCGGGTCCAGCGCCGTACTCGCCGGTCCGGAACGGTTCCTCGGATCCGGTAGCCGGCCCCGGCCACCGTGTCGATGACCGCCGGATCGCCGAGCTTGGCCCGCAGCCGGCTGACGGTGACCTTCACGGCGCTGGTGAACGGGTCGGCGGCCTCGTCCCAGACCCGCTCCAGCAGTTCCTCGGCGGACACCGCGCGGCCCCCGGCGGCCAGCAGCAGTTCGAGGACTCCGAACTCCTTGGGCGTGAGGGCGAGTTCGCGCCCGGCCCGGACCGCGGTGCGCCGCGCGGTGTCCACCACGACGTCGCCGCACCGGACCAAGGGCGGCACCGCGGGATGCGCCCGGCGGGCCAGCGCGGCGATCCGGGCCACCAGGACGGGAAAGTCGAACGGCTTCGGCAGGTAGTCGTCGGCGCCCAGCCCCAGCCCGTCCACGATGTCGTCCGCCGTCGCCGCGGCGGTGAGCATCAGCACCCGGCTGCGGCACCGGGCCTCGATCAGCGCCGCGCACACGGCGTCGCCGTGCGTTCCGGGCAGATCCCGGTCCAGCACCACGACGTCGTACGCCTCGCGGTCGGCCCCCAGCATCCGCTCCAGCGCCACCGCCCCGTCGTACGCCAGATCCACCGCCATCCGCGCACGGCGCAACCCCACGGCCACCGCCTGCGCCATCTCCTCGTCGTCCTCGACCACCAGCACCCGCATCCCCCACCGCCCCTCTCCCGTGCCGCCCCCAGTGTCCACGGGAAACCTGTGGAGCGGTTCCGCCGCACGGCGCCCGTCGGCAGTCATGGTGCCGGTCGGCGGTCGCGGCGCCCGTCGGGGTGGGCGGCTCAGCCGGGTGTCGCCCCGCGGAGCTGCTTGCCCGTCAGCGGGGGGACGGGGAGGGGGTGGGCCGCTTCGGGGCGCAGGCCGTCGAGCAGGAGGGCGAGGTGGCGGCGCCACGCGTCGGGGGCGACCTCGCGGGTGGCGCGGGCGGTTCCGGCGATGCCCCAGGTGAGGAGGGCGAGATCGGAGGGTTCGAGGTCGGCCCGCAGGACACCGGCGGCCTTGGCGCGGGTCACGATCGTCTTCTTCAGCACCGCCAGGCGGTGCTGGGCGGCGTCGATGACGGGAGTGCCGGGCAGTCGCGAGCGGTGCACGTCCGTGTAACCGCGGTTGCCGGCGAGCAGTTCGCAGCTCTCCTCCATGAACGACGCGAAGCCGTCCCACGGGTCGTCGGCGACCGCCGCCCGCTCGGCGATCTCCACCGCCTGCTGGGCCAGGGGTGAGAGGGCCGCGTCGACCAGTTCGCCGCGGGTCGGGAACCGGTTGTAGAGGGTGCCGATCGCGACGCCCGCCTCCCGGGCGATCTCGTCGAGGGGGGCGTCCAGGCCCTTGCGGCGGAAGACGTCGCGGGCGGCGCGCACCAGACGCTCGCGGTTGCGCGCCGCGTCCTGGCGCAAGGGGCGCGGGGTGGCCATGCGGCGATTCTACGTTTCCGGAAAAGTTGAGGAACACCTCAAGTTGGCCGCTAGACTCAACTTGAGCAGCCCCTCAACTTATCGCGGTACGCAGGGAGGAACGTGTGGAAGCGGGCATGAGGACGATCGCGGTCTACGGCGCCGGGCCGGCCCTGGGCATGGCGGTGGCCAGGAGGTTCGGCCGGGAGGGCTTCCGGGTGGCGCTCGTGGCGCGCGACCGGGAGCGGCTCGACGGCATGGTGCGCGACCTTGCCGGGGAGGGGGTGGAGGCGGGCGCTTTCCGGGCCGACCTCGCCGACCCGGCAGCGGCGCTGCGGGTGACCGGTGAGATCGAGGACCGGTTCGGCGCGATCGACGTGCTGGAGCACAGCCCGGTCGGCCCCGGGGTGGCCACCCGGCCGCTGGACCTGGACGCCGCGGCCATGGACCCGCTGCTCGACCTGTACCTGCGCGGGCCGCTCGCCCTGGTGCGGCGGGTGCTGCCGGGGATGCGGGAGCGGGGCGGGGGCGGGCTGCTGTTCGCGATGGGGGCGTCGGCCGCGTACCCGTCGCCGCGGTGGGCGGGTGCCGGAGTCGCGCTGTCGGGCCTGCGCAACTACGTCCATACGCTGCACGCGGAGCTGGACGGATCGGGCGTCTACGCAGGGGCGCTGCTGATCGGCGCGCTGATCGAGGGCAGCCGGGCGCACCGCGAGTCGAGCGGCCGCGGCGGCGCGGCCTGGCCGGTGGTGACGGGCGCGGACCTGGCCGACCGGCTGTGGGACATGTACGCGGCGCGGGACCGCGTCGAGGACGTGGTGGTACCCGGGCGGGACGGGGCGGGCGCGCCGGCCTGACCGGTCACCGTCACGTCAAGGCCGCGGGCCGAGGAGCCTTGCGTACAGGTCGATCAGGGGGGCCGACTCGGTCTGCCAGGACCACTGGCGCAGGACGTCGACGCGGTCGTACGCCTTGCGGTAGCGCTTGGGGTTGGTGAGGATCGCGCCGACCGCGCGGACGAAGTCGGCGGTGTCGCGGGCGCGGAAGACCTCGCCGTTGCCGAGTTCGAGGGTGGCCGCGGACATCGCGCGGACATCGCTGACGACGACGGGCAGGCGGGCGTGCGCGTACTCGAAGTAGCGCGAGGACAGCACCGCCTGGTGGTGCGGGAGTTTGTGGACGGGAAGGACGCCGATGTCCGCGCCGGACAGGAAGGCGGGGATCTCGGCGACGGGGACGTACGGCAGGACGTGCACGCGGGCGTGGACGCCGTGCCGGGCGGCGCGTTCGCGCAGGGCGGTCACGTCGGGGTGGTCGGGGTCGGGCACGACGAACGCGGCGTGCAGGTCGTACAGCTTGGGCAGCGCCTCGACGACGGTGTCCGCGCCGCGGTCGGCGGCGAGGGGGCCGGTGTGGACGAGCAGCGGTACGTCGCCGGACAGGTGGCACCGGGCGCGGACGCCGGCGTGGTGCTCGCCGTACTCGGTCAGCGGCGGGGCGTTGCGTACGACGGTGGGGGTGGCGGCGAGCTGGTGGCGGGCGCGCAGCTCGCGGGCGAGGCGGTCGCCGACGGTGACGACGCCGTCGGCCTCGCGGGCGAACGTGCGCTCGTGGGCGTCGGCCGCGATGGTGGCGCGGCGGGTCACGCCGGGCGTACGCGGGGGCGCGTCCCAGACGACCTCGATCCGGTGGCCGGCGGCTTCCGCGCGCAGGGCCGCCCGGATCGCCAGGCCCAGGGCGCGGTGGCCGAGCGCGTGGACGAGGTGGGGGCGCACGGCGTCCAGCACCGGTCCGTACGCGATCTCCTCGTCCAGCAGGCCGGGGTCGAGGCGGCGCCAGGCACGGCGGCCCAGCAGCAGGCGGGCGAGTTCGGTGGTGAGGTTGTCCAGGCGCGAGTGGGGGGTCTCGCGGTGGCGCACGGCGGCGCGGTACTGGGCGGCGCGCGCCCGCGTCCACACCGACTTCACCCCGTGCCGCAGCCAGGACAGCACATGGCCGCACCAGGCCAGCGCGCGCAGCGGCAGTACGCGGTGGACCAGCAGGAGTTCGGCCCGGCGGGTGCGCAGCAGGGAGGTGTCGGCGGCGAGCAGGGCGGTGCGGTGCTCGTACGACTCCGCGCTGCGGTAGGCCAGCGGCCAGCGCAGGGTGGGGTGCGGGCGGCGGATACGGTGGCGCGCCAAGGTGTGTCCCACGGTCACCGCTTTGACGGCCACGCCGCTGGAGGCCGCGAGTGCGGCGGGGGGCTCGCCGATCACGGTCACCTGGTAGCCGGCCTCGCGGGCGGCGAGGGCCACCCGCTGGGCGCGCGAGTCGCCGTCGAGCGGGGCGGTCGTGAGGATCGCGACGTGGGGGGTCAATGCCGCCATTCCCGCACCTAAACGGATCCGCATGATCATCAGGTTACGCGGGATTGGACGGCAAGCGAACGTCGCGGTGGAACGCGGCTGTTGCGCGGAGGCGCCGGGGAGCGCACGGGGCGGCGCGACCGCGCGGAGTGCGCGGGGGAGGCTCGACGCGGACCCGCCGCGGGTCCGCGTCGGCATCATCACGCCCGGCTCGGCTCGTCCGCCGGGGGCAGGCCGTGCAGGGTGCGGGCGGAGTGGCTGATGTCGGTGAGGAAGGTGTGGGCGCGCGGCGAGGCCGCGGCCGTGAGCCAGCCGGCGTCGATGTCGACGACGGTCAGGTGGACGTCGGTGCCGGCCAGGGCCAGCGGGAGGGTGTGGACGACGGTGGACGGGAAGGACAGCACCGACCCGGCGATGGGGCCGCGGCGGGCGACGAGTTCGAGCGGCAGGTCGGGCCGGACCATCTCCAGGCCGGTCTCGGCGGCGAGCCGGCGCAGCTTGTCGGGCGACTCCCGGCGGTGCGCGAAGTAGCGCCTGGCGCCGTGGCGTTCGGCCAGGGACTTGACGACGGCGAGGTAGCGCTCGGGGTCGACCACGCCCGTCTCGACCAGCGACGTGCCGATCAGGTCGGTGCCGGCGAGGGTACGGGGCGGCCCGAAGCGGCTGCGCGTCCAGGCGAAGCGGTTGGTACGCAGGGCCATCCCCGGCGGCGGGGTGGCGGGCATCGCGCTGAACAGTTCGACGCGGCGGTTGCCCCGGCCCGGGGTGAGGCGGCGGCGGGCGGCCGAGGCGAACAGGCCGAAGGCCGCGTCGGCGGGACCGCGGCGGCGGCCCTTGCGGTGCCAGCGCACGAGCCGGCCGCCGTTGGTGAGGATCTCGGTGAACTCCATGGTGGCGGTGCCGTCGTCCACCACCGTCAGCTCTTTGGCCCGGCACAGCGGCAGCAGCACCTGCACCAGCCGGGAGAACGGGTCGCCGATCACCAGGTGCTTGACCCGCAGCAGCAGCGGCGTGAGTGCCAGGGCCGTGCGGACCAGCCCGCCCCGGCCGCCACGCGCCTCGTACCAGCGGACCACCGCGCCCTCGTCGCGGGCGAGTTCGGCCATCCGGCGCAACTGGCCGCGGCTGGTCGGGTCGGACGGGGACAGGACGACGACCGTCAGCGGGCGCGCGGGCGCCGCGGACGGATCGGCGGACGGTACGGGGGCCTGGACGGGCGCACCGCCGTCGCGGGCGCCGGGGGCCGGCGGGCTCGCGGGCGGGCGGACGTGCGCCCACTCCAGCACGTTGAGCAACTGGACGGGCGACTCCACGAGCGCGACGACCCCGCCGGCGACCGGCGGACCGGGCACGCCCGCCCGAGCGGGCGCCTGCCCCGGGACCAGGTCCGGGCCCCTGTCCGGTCCCTTGTCCGGCGCCTGGCCCGGGACCTGGTCCGGCATCCGCTGCTGGTCCTGGTCCTGGTCCTGGTTTAACGTCCGCTCCCGGTCCCGGTCCGGGACGGATCCGCCCCCCGGGGCCGGGGCCGGCGCCCCGGCCGGTGCCGGGCGGCCCGGTCCCTCGGCGGGCGCCGGCCCGGGCGCGGCACCGGCGCCCGACGCCTCGGCCGGTGCGGGAGTGGAGTGATCGTCCACGTACTCGTCCTTCTCGTCCTTTGTCGTCACTCGGGAGTGCTCAGGAACTCACGAGCGCTCGGGAAGGGTCCTGGTCCGCCCGGCCGGGGGGGAAGGGAACGCCGGCCCCCCGGCGCCCGTGCGGGTCCGGCCCCCGGCGCCCGTGCGGGTCAGACCGCCGCGGGCTCGCTGCCGGCCGTTTCCGCGTCGGCCGCCTCCGCCTCCGCGACGACGCCGGGGACGCGGCGCAGCTTCTTCATCGGGCCGAGCTCGCCCTCGTACACCTTCTTGACGCCGTCGCCGAGGGAGGTCTCGATGATGCGGATGTCGCGGACCAGCCGCTCAAGGCCCTGCGACTCGACGGAGGCGGCCTGGTCGGAGCCCCACATCGCGCGGTCGAGGGTGATGTGGCGCTCGACGAAGACCGCGCCGAGGGCGACGGCGGCGAGCGTGGTCTGCAGGCCCACCTCGTGCCCGGAGTAGCCGACCGGGACGTTGGGGTACTCGGCCTGCAGGGTGTTGATCATCCGCAGGTTGAGTTCCTCGTGCTTGGCCGGGTACGTGGAAGTGGCGTGGCAGAGCACGATGTTCTCGCTGCCCAGCACCTCGACCGCGTGGCGGATCTGCTTCGGCGTCGACATGCCGGTGGACAGGATGACCGTGCGGCCGGTGGCGCGCAGCGCGCGCAGCAGTTCGTCGTCGGTCAGGCAGGCCGAGGCGACCTTGTGCGCGGGCACGTCGAACTTCTCCAGGAACTCCACCGACGGCACGTCCCACGGGGAGGCGAACCAGTCGATGCCGCGCTTGCGGCAGTACTCGTCGATCGCCCGGTAGCCGTCCTCGTCGAACTCCACGCGGTGGCGGTAGTCGATGTACGTCATGCGGCCCCACGGGGTGTCGCGCTCGATCTCCCACTGGTCGCGGGGGGTGCAGATCTCGGGGGTGCGCTTCTGGAACTTGACCGCGTCGCAGCCCGCGGCGACGGCGGCGTCGATGAGGGCGAACGCGTTCTCCAGGTCGCCGTTGTGGTTGATGCCGATCTCGCCGGTGATGTACACGGGCTGGCCGTTGCCGATGTGGCGGGAGCCGACGGCACGGAGGTTGGCGGGGAGCGTTGTGGTCACGGGTGTTCCTCTGTGTCGGGGTGTGCCGGTACGCGGCCCCGCGAGGGGCGGTCCGGGGTCTTCGGTACGGGGGGTCGGACGAGGGTCTTGAGCGGGTGCTTCGGACGGGGGTACGGGTTCAGCGGGTCAGGGCCGGGCCGAGCAGCCAGCCGGCGATCTCTCTGATCGCGCCGTGGCCGCCGGCGGTCGTGGTGACGGCGCGGGCGGCGGCGCGGACCACGTCGTGGGCCCCGGCGACGGCCACGGGCCAGCCCACGAGGGCGAAGCAGCCGAGGTCGTTGACGTCGTTGCCGGCGTACAGGACCCGCTCGGGCGCGATGCCGTTCTCCTCGCACCACTGCTTGAGGGCCAGGTCCTTGCGGTCGATGCCGTGCAGGACCGGCACCTTGAGCTTGCGGGCGCGGGCGGCGACGACCGGGTTGGTCTCGGTGGACAGGATGAGTACGGGCAGGCCCGCGCGGCGCAGCGCGGCGATGCCCAGGCCGTCGCCGCGGTGCACGGTGACCGCCTCGTGGCCGTCCGCGTCGATCAGCACGCGGTCGTCGGTCTGGGTGCCGTCGAAGTCGAGGACCACCGCGTCCACGTCGTCCGCGGTCGGGGTGGTGGCGGCCGGGTCGAGCAGCGGGGCCAGGGCGCGGGCGCGTTCGAGGTCGGCGGGCTCGTCGATCTCAAGGACGCGGGCGGGGTCGGTGCGGACCAGGGCGGTACGGCCGAAGAAGCGGTGGCCGGCGGCGCGGAAGCCGTCGGCCCGCATGGCGTACGCGGCGCCCGTCTCCAGCAGGTCCTGGGGGCGGTCCTGGCGGCGGGGGCGGGTGGCCTTGTCGTGGTTGACGCCGACACCGTCCGTGGCGGACGCCTCGGCCCGCGCCGTCTCGCGCCAGATGAAGCCGTGGAAGGGGGCGACCGTGTGGGCGGTGTCCGCGCCGTCCTCGGTGACCGCGGCCGTGACGCCGTCGATGTCCTCGCTGGTGATGAACGGGCTGGTGCACTGGACGAGGAGGACCACGTCGGCCCGCCGGCCGGTCATGGCCTCGTGGGCGTCCATCGCGTGCAGCACCGCGGCCTCGCTGGTGGCGGTGTCGCCGGCGATCGCCGCCGGGCGCAGCACCACGTCGGCGCCGGCGCTCCTGGCCACTTCGGCGATGGACGGGTCGTCGGTGGACACGACGGTCGCCGTCACGCGCCGGGCCCCGGCGCAGGCGAGGACCGCCCGCGCGACCAGCGGCACCCCGCCGACCGCCGCCAGGTTCTTGCCCGGCACCCCTTTCGACCCGCCGCGCGCGGGTATGACGGCCAGCACGGTGGGCTTGTCCGGCGTGGATGGGCGGCTCATGAGGTGTGCTCCAGGTCGTTACGGGTGAGGGTGAAGGGGAGCGGGCGCGGCACGGCCCCGGCGGCGGACCGCGGGGCGCCGCTCACAGCTGCCCCATGCGGCGGATGACGGGGGCCACCCGCTGGACGCCTTGCCGGTAGGCGGTCCGCGCGGAGTTGCGGACCAGTTCGCGCACCGCCCTGCGGACGGGGCCGGCTTCGCGGGGGGCGAGGCCCTGTACCGGTTCGCCCTTGGGGTTCAGGCCGTGGCGGGCGAGGATGCCGGGGAGGTAGCCGGGGGCGGTGCGCAGTGTGTAGTACGGGGACAGCGGCGGCAGTTCGGGGTCGGCGAGCAGCGCGGCCACCCGGGAGCGCAGGGCGGCGTGGGGGTCGGCGCCCGCGACACCGTGCGCGGCCGTCCACAGCGGGTCGGCCTGCGGGAGGTGGCCGTCGTCGATCTCGTCCCAGGAGGCGAAGCATCCCGAGCCGAGGAAGTGGTGGTTGCCCAGTGCCTCGCGTATGCCGAGGTCGGTGAGGATCGCGGTGGGGATGCCCCGGTGCAGGGACTCAAGGGCGGCGGTGGAACTGACGGTCACCAGGAGGTCGGTGCGGTCCAGGACGTCCGCCATGGTGCCGTAGACGAGCTTGAGGTTGTCCGGCGGATCGAGGGAGGCGACCAGTTTCTGGTAGGGGTTCTCCTCGATGTGCGTCGTGTGCTCACCGGGTTTGCTGCGGAGTTTCACCAGGACGTCGCGTTCGGTGTGCCGGCGGGCGTGTTCGACCGTGCGCCGCAGCAGGTGCAATCGGTCGGCGCGGTTTTCCGGGACCGAGGGCTGAACGGCGAAGGTGACGGTGAACGGCCGTCCGCTGTCGGGCCGGTAACGGTCGCCGCCGAGAAATGGCAGCGCGGTTTCGACGATACCGGTGGTGGGATAGCCGACGCCTTCGTACACGGCGGCGAACCGCTCCGCGTCGTCCGCCGAGTTGGCGAGGACGACATCGGCTCCGGCGCGCAGCAGCAGTCCGTCGGCGAGCTTCTCGTAGACGACGCCCACATATCCGGTGACGACGACCGGCCGGTGCGAACGGCCTTCCCAGGCGCGGGCGAAGCCGTGCAGGAGGGCCTGGACCGTGCCGCCGACGCAGGACAGGACGACCACGTCGCAGGTCTCGTCGCTGGTCGCGGCGAGGATCTCGGCGGCGGTCTGCTCGACCATGGAGTCCGCGGGTATGCCCAGTTCGGCCAGTTGGCGGGGGGTGGGCGTGGCCCGGCCTCGCAGCAGCCGCGCGTCGAGCCGGACATCGGGGCCGATGCGGCGGGCGGTCAGCGCCCCCCACTTCCACCGGGTGTCCGAATCGGCGATGACGGTGACCCGCACGGGGCCGGGCTTACGTTTTGGCACACGCAGACGATAGGAAGCCGATGCGCTGTGCGTGATAACTCCGGGCCAACCGCAGGTAAACAAACTGCCGCGACTTGTGAGTTCACGAATCCCTGCCGGGCCATGATCCCTTCATCCTTCGTTAACCCAAATGTAAGTCGTCGTCATACCGAAGAGACAGGCGGCCGCATAGGGTACGGCGGGTGGTCAAGCTCTCCGTTATCGTGCCGTTTTTCAATGTGCAGCAGTTCGTACCCGACGCGCTGCGCAGCCTTCGGGCCAACGCCCGCGAGGACTTCGAGTTCCTGCTGATGGACGACGGCTCGACGGACCGGACTCCGGAACTGCTGGCCCAGGGGGTCGGCGGCCTGCCGGGCGCCCGGATCATCCGGCGCGAGCACGGCGGGGTGGCCGCCCTGCGCAACGCGGGCATCGACGCGGCCAAGGGCACGTACCTGACCTTCATGGACGGGGACGACTGGATGGCCCCCGGCTACCTGCCCCGGCTGGTCGAGGCCATGGACGACCTGGACGTCGACTTCCTGCGCACCGACCACGTCCAGTGCACCGGCAGGACCCGCAACGTCATCCGCGCCCCGCACGGGCGGCGCGGCGCGCGGCTGGACCCGCGCGCGTGCATCCTGCCCGCCGACCGCCCCTCGCTGGTGGACTACCCGTACTCGTGGGCCGGCGCCTACCACCGCCGCATCGTCGAGCAGGGGCTGGTGCACATGCCGGAGGACCTGCGCACCGCCGAGGACCGGCCGTGGATCTGGCGGCTGCACCGGGAGGCGAAGTCGGTCGCGGTCGTGGGCCTGCTCGGCATCTACTACCGCCGTGGTGTGGCCAGTTCGCTGACCCGGGTCGGCGACGCGCGGCAGCTGGACTTCATCCGCTCCTTCGACCAGGTGATCGCCGAACTGCGGGACGACCGCGACGCGGACCTGTTCATGCCCAAGGCGGTGCGCACGTACTGCGCGATCATCGCCCACCACCTGGACAACCTGGACCGCTTCGAACCGGCGCTGGCCCGCCGGCTGAAGGCGATGGCCGCGGGCGCGCTGGGCCGGCTGCCGTCGGACGTCCTGGCGAACGCGCTGGACTCGATGGACCTCGAACGCAGCGCGCGGATACGCAGACTGCGCTGGCGGGTGCCGGCCAAGGCCGACGAGGCGGAGAGCGAGCAGTTCCCCGAGCTGACGGCCGCGGGCAAGGCCGTGGCGGCGAGCGTCACGGAGGCCGGCACCGAGCCCGGCGCCGCGGTGGACGACGAGGTGGACGACGACGACCCGGAAGCGCCCGACAACGACGGATCGGCGGTCGCCTGATGGCACGCACCCAGCTCCTGCTGGCCTCCACCCTGTACGGCGCCGCGACGCTGGCCGCCGCCCTGGACGCCGGATGCCTCCCCTCCGCCGGCCGTCGCATCCTGGTGACCAGCAACAACGCCTCGGTCCCCGAGACCCAGCCCGGTCTGGAGCAGGCCCCCGGTTTCGGCGCGCTGCGCAACCGCTTCGACCGCGTCGTGTCGTGGAACGAGACGATCCACCCGCTGCACCCCGGCGGCTGGTCCCCGCGGGCCGACGAGGTGCCCATGTGGGAGCGGTACCTGCGGCTGCTGTGGGACCTCGGCGACGACGACGTCGAACTGGTCGTGGAATCCATCCAGGTCGCCCCCGCCCTGTCGTTCGCCCAGGTCTTCACCGGCGCGCCCATCTCGGTGTACGCCGACGGCCTGATGTCGTACGGGCCGACCCGCAACAAGCTGGGCCTGATGGTCGACACCCGCATCGACCGGCTGCTGCACCTCGACCTGGTGCCGGGCCTGCGGCCGCTGCTGCTGGGCGAGCACGGCGTGGAGCCGGCCGTGGTGCCGACCGAGGAGTTCACCAAGGTCCTCGCGGAGGTCGCCGAGGCGTCCGCGGACGCCGGCGGGGACAGCCTGGCCGACGTGCCGCGCGGCGCCGCGCTGCTGCTCGGGCAGTACCTGTCGGCGCTGGGCATCCTCACCGTGGCCGAGGAGGAGCAGCTGCACCTGGACATGGTGCGCGGCGCCGCCGCCCTCGGTCACCGCGAGATCGTCTTCAAGCCGCACCCGACCGCGCCCGAGCACTGGACCGAGCCGCTGGTCGCGGAGGCCGAGCGGCTCGGCAGCCGACTGACCGTCCTCAACACCCCGGTACTCGCCGAGGTCGTCTACCTCACCTCCCGCCCGGCGCTGGTGGCCGGCTGCTTCTCCACCGCGCTGGTCACCGCCTCGGCGCTGTACGGGATCCCGGTCGCGCGCACCGGCACGGGCCTGCTGCTGGAGCGCCTGTCGCCGTACCAGAACAGCAACCGCGTCCCGGTGACCATCGTCCACGCGGCCCTGCCCGACCTGGCCGACACCGAGGCCGTACGGGCCTGGCGGCCGCCGACGGCCGAGCAGGTGGCCGCCGAACTCACCCCGCTGGTGCGGACGGTGGGCTACTGCATGCAGGCCCAGGCGTACCCGCACCTGCGGGACGAGGCCGTGGCGTGGCTGTCGACGCGTCTGACGCCGCAGACCTGGCCGTACTTCAAGCGGCGCCGGCTGACCTCGCTCGGGCTGCCCGGCGCGGTGCCGGCCCGGCTGGCGTTCGTCCCCCGCAACCGAACCGTCCGCCGCGTGGCCCGCCGGGCCCGGGCCCTGAAGAAAGCCGCACTCGGATGAGCCTGCACGTTCCCGCGCAAGCCGGCGGGTCGCCCGGGCCGGACGGCTCCGCCGCCACGGCCGCGCCGCTGCCGGAGCCGGCCGCCGTGCCGCCGGCCCCCCGCGGCGGCGGCCGGGAGCGCGGCCGGCTGCGCGCCCTGGACGGGCTGCGCCTGGTCGCCGCCCTGATGGTGTGCATGTACCACTACGCCGGACGCGACGGGGACATCGCCCACTCCTGGGGCAGGTCGCCGAAGGAGATCTTCCCGCACCTGGCCGGCGCCTTCTCCTACGGCCCGCTCGGCGTGCAGATCTTCTTCATCATCAGCGGCTTCGTGATCTGCATGAGCGGCTGGGGCCGCTCGCTGAAGGACTTCGCGATCTCCCGGGTGACCCGCCTGTACCCCGCGTACTGGGCGGCGCTGCTGCTGGTCACGGTGGTGTTCGCGGTCGCGGGCTACCAGCGGGTGTCCAACACCGACCTCATCACCAACGTCAGCATGCTGCAGATGCCGGCCGGCGCCCAGCGGGTCCTCGGCGTGGACTGGACGCTGTGGGCCGAGATGCGGTTCTACCTGCTGTTCGCGGTGTGCGTGCTGTGGCGGGGGGCGACCCGGCAGCGGGTGCTGATGTTCTGCGCGCTGTGGACGGCGGGCGCGCTGTACGCGGGCACCTCCGAGCAGCCGTTCCTGGAGACGGCGCTGATGCCGGACTACGCGCCGTTCTTCGTCGGCGGCATCGGCCTGTACCTGGTCCACCGCTTCGGGCACGACGCCCTGTCGTGGGGCGTCGTCGCGGTCGGTTTCCTGCTCGGCCAGCGCTACGCCGTCGGGGACCTGGTCGCGCCCGCGCACACCCACGTCTTCCACCACCGCTCGCAGGCCGGGGTGATCGCCGTGGTCGCCTTCGGCTTCGCCGCGGTGGCCGCGGTGACGCTGGTCCCGCGGATCGCGGGCGTCAACTGGCGCTGGCTGACCACCGCGGGCGCCCTCACGTACCCCTTCTACCTCGTGCACGAGCACCTCGGCTGGGTCGAGATCGACAAGCTGCACCACCGCACGAGCCTGTCCGACCCCGCGGTGTTCGCCGTGACCGTGGCGACGATGCTGGCGCTGGCGTACGCGCTGCACCGGCTGGTCGAGCGGCCGGTCGCGCCGCGGCTGAAGCGGCTGCTGTCGGCGCGGCCGGTTCCGGTCCGCTGACACGGGCGGCGGGGCGGGTACGGGCGGTACGGCGAACGGTACTGCGGGCGGCGCGGACGGGCGCGGGGGCAGGCGGGTCAGGGCCTACGATGGTGCGGTGAGCGACATCACCCGCGGCCGCCTGCGCGAGCCGACCCGGGCCGAGGAGATCGTCGCGCTCGGCCTGCGCGACGAGAAGAGGCGGCGGACCCGGCGGCACATCGCCGAGGTCGCCACCCGCCTGTTCCTGCGGCACGGTTTCGGCCAGGTCACCATCGCGGAGGTAGCCAGGACCGCCGAGGTCTCGGTCAACACGGTCTACACGTACTTCCCGTCGAAGGAAGACCTCGTCTTCTACCCCGAGGAGGCGTCCGCCGAGCGCATGGTGCAGATGGTCCGCGACCGCGCGCCCGGCGAAGCGGCGGCCGGCGCGGTCCTGTCCGCGCTGCGGGCCGAACTGCGCCGCGAGGACGAGCGGATGGTGGGCCTCACCGACGGCTTCGGCCGCTTCGTGGACATGATCCGGGCGGAGCCGACGCTGGCGAGCCGCCTCGACGCGCTCGGCCGCGACATGGTCGACGCTCTGGCGGCCACGCTGGCGGCCGAGACCGGGGCGGCCGCGGACGACCCCCTCCCCCACCTCGTCGCCGCACAGCTCGGCTGGGCCCAGGACCAGCTCTTCCGCCACCTCGCCGAGCACTCCCGCGCAGGCGCCCCGCCCGAGGTCGTCCGCCCCTCCGCCCTGGCCTTCCTGGACGCGATCGAATCGGTCCTGAGCGACGTGGTCCTGTCCTACGCCAGGCGGTGAAGGCGGCCCGCCCCGGGGGCGAGCCGCCCGGCCACCGCCGGAACCGCCGAAGCCGCCGGAGCCGTCAGAAGACGTCCGACGGCACGTACGTTCCCCACACCTCGCGCAGCGCGTTGCAGACCTCGCCCACCGTGGCGCGCGCCTTCAGCGCCTCCCGCATCGGATACAGCACGTTGTCCGTGCCCTCCGCCGCCTTCCGCATGGCGGCGAGCGCGGCGTCGACGGCGGCCTGGTCGCGGCCCGCGCGCAGCTCGGCGAGGCGCTCGGCCTGCTGCGCCTCGATGGCGGGGTCGACGCGCAGCGGCTCGTACGGCTCCTCCTCGTCCAGCTTGAAGCGGTTGACGCCGACCACGACCCGCTCCCCCGCGTCGGTCGCCAGGGCGATGCGGTAGGCGTTGCGCTCGATCTCGGTCTTCTGGAAGCCGCGCTCGATGGCGGCGACCGCGCCGCCCAGCTCCTCCACCTTGGCCATGAGTTCCACAGCCGCGGCCTCGACGTCGTCGGTGAGCTTCTCCACCACGTACGAGCCGGCGAAGGGGTCGACGGTCGCGGTCACGTCCGTCTCGTACGCCAGGACCTGCTGGGTGCGCAGCGCGAGCCGCGCCGACTTGTCCGTGGGCAGGGCGATCGCCTCGTCGAAGGAGTTGGTGTGCAGCGACTGCGTGCCG
The DNA here is from genome assembly GCF_020400825.1 of Streptomyces sp. HPF1205. Lineage (GTDB taxonomy): Bacteria > Actinomycetota > Actinomycetes > Streptomycetales > Streptomycetaceae > Actinacidiphila. Next base: position 25,214 of record NZ_JAINVH010000034.1, on the reverse strand, counting down.
CCGAGCACCGCCGCCAGGCCCTGCACGGCGACCCGTACCAGGTTGACCTCCGGCTGCTGCGCGGTGAGCTGCACGCCCGCGGTCTGGGTGTGGAACCGCAGCATCATCGACTTCGGGTTCTTCGCCCCGAACTCCTCCTTCATCACCCGCGCCCAGATCCGCCGGGCCGCCCGGAACTTGGCGACCTCCTCCAGGATCGTGGTGCGCGAGACGAAGAAGAACGACAGGCGGGGCGCGAAGTCGTCCACGTCCATCCCGGCCGCGACGGCCGTGCGCACGTACTCGATCCCGTCGGCGAGGGTGAAGGCGATCTCCTGCGCGGGCGAGGCGCCCGCCTCGGCCATGTGGTAGCCGGAGATGGAGATCGTGTTCCACCTGGGGATCTCGGCCCGGCAGTACGCGAAGATGTCCGCGATCAGCCGCAGGCTCGGCTTGGGCGGGAAGATGTAGGTGCCGCGGGCGATGTACTCCTTGAGCACGTCGTTCTGGATGGTGCCGGTCAGCTCGGCGGCGGGCACGCCCTGCTCCTCGCCGACGAGCTGGTACAGGAGCAGCAGTATGGCGGCGGGCGCGTTGATGGTCATCGACGTGGACACCTTGTCCAGCGGGATGCCGTCGAACAGCACCTTCATGTCCTCGATGGAGTCGATCGCGACACCGACCTTGCCGACCTCGCCGTGCGCGATGGCCGCGTCCGAGTCGTGGCCCATCTGGGTGGGCAGGTCGAAGGCCACGGACAGGCCCATCGTGCCGTGCTCGATGAGCTGCCGGTAGCGGGCGTTGGACTCCGTCGCCGTGCCGAAGCCCGCGTACTGGCGCATGGTCCACGGCCGGCCGGTGTACATGGTCGGGTAGACGCCCCTGGTGAACGGGTAGCCGCCCGGCGCGCCCAGCTTCGTCTCCGGATCCCAGTCCGCCTGCGTCTCGGGACCGTAGACCGGCTCGATCGGCAGACCGGATTCCGACTCGCGCGTCATGGTCACGCCTCCACTGTGTGACGGGTGTGGCTGGGGTCGTCCTGTGGTGCTTCTGCTGCTCCGGGGGCCAGGGCATCGTTACCGGCAGGTACCGACACGGACTGTAGTGGCCGGCGTGCGCCCGGTGCAGCGGTCCGGGCTGGGACCTTCCTCACAGTGTTTACCGGGTCCGCCTAAAGCCATGCTTGCCCACCCGGCGAGTCGGGGCAGTATCACCGTGGCCGCGGGGCGGGCGGGCCGCGGTTCCGGGGCCGGACGGGTCCCGGAACGGCGGACCGCAACCGCCGGGGGGCCACGTTGTGTCTACGGGGTGACAGGGCCCGGGGCCGGGCCCTGGCCCGAACCAGGGGGAAGGGGATTCGCGTGCGCACAAGATCTCCGGCGGCGCTCGCCGTCGCGGCCGTCACGGCGGCCTTGTCCGCCGCCGTGCTCACGGCGTGCGGACCGCAGGACACGGGAGCCGACGGGAAGGCGCCGAGCCGGCCGGCCGCGACCACGGGCAGCCCGACCACCCCGGCGGCCCGGCCGACCACCGCGCCGCCGACCACTCAGGACGCGCGGCCGACGACCGCCCCGCCGACCACACCCCCGGCCCCCACGACGACGGCTCCGGCCACGACCGCGCCGCCGGCCCGCCCGGCCGCGTTCATCCCCATGGGCTCCAGCGGCGACCGGGTACGCGAACTGCAGGCCCGGCTGGGCCAGCTCGGCCTGTTCGGCCGCACCCCGACCGGCTACTACGGCACGGTCACCCGGAACGCGGTGACCGACTTCCAGGAGCGGCACGGCCTGGCGCGGACGGGAAGCGTCAGCCGGACCACGTGGACCCGGCTCACCGCGCTGACCCGCACACCGACCCACCAGGAGCTGTACCCGGCGCCGGCCCCGCACCCGGCCGGCCGGCTGGACCCGCGCTGCATGACCGGCCACGCGATGTGCATCAGCAAGACCACGCGGACGCTGTCATGGGTGGTCGACGGCAAGGTGCTGGCCACGATGGACGTGCGCTTCGGCTCGCAGTACACGCCGACCCGCGAGGGTCTGTTCCACGTGACGTTCAAGAGCCGCAACCACGTCTCGACGATCTACCACACGGCCATGCCGTACGCGATGTTCTTCAGCGGCGGCGAGGCCGTCCACTACTCCTCCGACTTCGCCGCCCGGGGCTACGCGGGCGCCTCGCACGGCTGCGTCAACGTGCGGGACAAGGCGGCCATCGCGAAGCTCTTCGACGAGGTGCGCGTGGGCGACAAGGTCGTCGTCTACTGGTGACGGCGGCGGACGCGAGGCCGTGACGGGAGGCCGTGACGGGAGGCCGTGACGGGAAGGACGAGCGGGAGGGACGGGCGCGGCCGGACAGGGGGAAAAGAGTCCGGCCGCGCCCTGTGTGGCGGACCCCGATACGGGGAGAACCGGGGTCCCCCGGGACCGATGACCAGTCGGTCCACTACCTACAGCGCATCGCCGGCCGAAAGTGTCACGTGCCCGCCCGGGTTCCTCCTCGGCCGCCCGTACAGGCGCGGCCCGCCCGGCTCCTACCGCCGGCTCCAGGACGGCTTCCCGGCCTGATCCGGCCGGTGGGAGGGGTGCGCGGACGCGCCGGCGAACAGCCCCCCGAAGTCCCGGGCGGTGTACGAACGGGCGTGCGCCTGGCCGCTCTTCCCGCCGGAGGAATTGGACGAACCGGACGAGCCGCCCTTCTGCGAGCCGGAGGAGCCGGACGAGCCGGCGGAATTGGAGGAGCCGGAGGAGCCGCGCGTCTGCGAGCCGCCGCCCCCCGAGCCCTTCGCGCCTCCCGTCGTGCCGCCGGCCGCGCCCTCGTTCCCGTCCTGGTTCCCGTCCTGGCCGCCGCTGTTCCCGTTGCCGCTCCCGCCGCCGTTCGCCTGCCAGCCGCCGTTCTGCGAGCCGCCGTTCGCGTTCCCGTTCACGTTTCCGTTCCCGCCGACGCTCCCGTTCCCGTCGTCGTCCCCGCCCGCGTCCCCGCCCGCGTCGCCGCTCCCCTCGCGCTTCTCCTCGCCGGTCGGCTTCGGCCCCGGCGTGACCAGCCGCAGGCAGTAGGAGGTGACGCCGGGCGCGGGAGCGGTGAGGTGGCGCTTGACGCCCCTCAGGTACGCGCGGCACCAGTCGGCGGTGTGCGCGGACGAGCCGGTGGCCGTGGGGACGGGGGACGCCGTGCCGGTGGCGGGGCCGGACGGGGTGCCCGTGGACCCCGCCGTCGTGGCGGTGGTGCCGGCGGACGGCGGCCGGCTGCCCCCCGGCCCGGGATCGGAACCGGAGCCGCCGCCCGGCACGGGCAGCCGCCCGACGCCGGCCAGTGCCACGGTCGCCCCGCCCAGCGCGAGCACGGAGGCGAGCGCGGCCACGGCCACTCGTTGCGAGCGGCGCAGCCTGCCCGCGGTGCGGGGCGCCGTGCCGCCGCCGGTCCCGCCGCGGTGTACGACCACGCGTGGCTCGTCGGGGCGGGCCGGGACGGCCGTACCGCCCTCGGCGCGGCGCGCGGCGCGGAAGGCCGCGATCGCGGCCTCCTCCCGTACCGGGTCCAGCGCGGGCGGCACGCGGCGGGCGGCGGCGAGCACCCCGGCCAGCCGGGCGGCGGCGCGCGCGGCCGCCTCGTCGGCCAGGAGCAGGTCGACCGGCCGCGCCGGGCCGCCGCGGCCTTCCCCGGTGGTGTCCCCGAGGTGGCGCGGTCCCTCGCCGTCCGTGAAGGCCGCAACGCCGCGGCCGGACGCCGCGCCCGGGCCGGGGAAGGCCGCTCCGCCGCTCCCGGCGTCACCGGTCCCGGGCACGAAGCCGTTCAGCAGAGCCTCGGCCACCGGCTCGGTGAGCCAGTGCCGGCGGCCTCGGCGCAGCGGCGCGTACGGGCGGTCGGGACCATGCGCGGGAGCGGAGAAGCCGGTGCCCGGCGGTGGCAGGCGACGCGGGTCGGAGGAGGCTACGCCGTCTCGGCGCTGTGGCTTGGTCATGTCATTTCCTCACAGCGCCTTCGACGTGGAAAACGTCACATCGGGCGTGTGTCCGTCGAAGGAACCGTCGGGTTCGAGGATTTCGGCCAGGCGGCGCAGCCCCCGGTGGGTGGCCATGCGCACCGAGCCCGCGCGTTTGCCCAGGACGCGCGCCGCGCTGGTGGAGTCCAGGCCCATCACCACCCGCAGCATCACCGCCTCGGCCTGCTCGCGGGGCAGCGCGGCGATGGCGGCCAGCGCCCGGTCGGTGGCGACGGCGTCGAGCGCCTCGCCCGCGGTGTCGGCCCGGTCGGGGAGCTGGACGAGTTCGTCGACGCCCGCGCCCGCGACCGGCCGCCGGGCGCGGGCCCTGATGTGGTCCAGCGCGCGGTTGCGGGCGATCCGGGCCGCCCAGCCGCGTACCGATTCGCCGTCGCCGCGGAAGGCCGGCAGGTCGCGGGCGATCTGCAGCCAGGCCTCGGAGGCGACGTCCTCGGCGTCGCCCGGGCCGACCAGGCTGCGGACGTACTGCAGCAGCTGCGGCTGCACGGCCCGGTAGACGACGCGGAACGCCGCCTCGTCACCGTCGCGTGCCGCGCTCACCGCGCTGTCCAGATCCACGCCCTGCCCCACCCCCTCGAGCCCTGCCATCATCCTCCCTCATCGGAGGCCAGTGACACTTTCGGGCCCGCATACGCCGTACATCTTGGCGGCCGGGGACGCTCCTGTGGGGGGAGGCGGACCCCGGCCGTCGTCACGTCCGCCCGGCGCCCGCGCCATCCACGGGCGCCGGGCGGACGCGCATGGCGCGGGCGCTCGCCGCTACGTCGCGCGCCGGGCCGTCCGCCGGGGCGGGGCGGAACTGTCGCGCACGACGAGGCGGGTGGCCGGTTCCACCCGCGGTACGTGCAGGGTCCCGCCGTCGATGAGCTGCAGCAGGGTACGGGCCGCCGCCTCGGCCATCTCGGCCGGCGGCTGGCGGACGGTGGTCAGCGGGGGCGGCGACCAGCGGGCCTGCGGAAGGTCGTCGAAGCCGACCACGCTGAGGTCGTCGGGCACCCGCGGGCCGCGCCGCCGGGCGGCCTCGTAGACGCCGAGCGCCATCTGGTCGCTGGAGGCGAAGACGGCCGTGGGCGGGGTGTCGAGGGCCAGCAGCGCGGCGCCCTGCGCGAAGCCCGACTCGTGGGAGAAGTCGCCCTCGCGGACCAGGTCGTCGTCCACCTCTGCGCCCGCCGACTCCAGCGCGGCCCGGTAGCCGTCGAGCCGGGCGCGGCCGCGCATACCGGCTCCCGCGACATACCGGCTCCCACGCGCCTTCTCGTGCAAGGGGGTTGACGCCGGCCGCGAACCGCTCCTAACGTCGCGCCGCAGCTTTCGGAAACGTTCCAGAAAGATTCGGAGCCCCTTCCGGAGGCCAAGGCACCCACTGTGACCAGCACAGATGTGTGTCGCGGCGAGCACGGGCGAACACCCTTCGCACCGCTCGCCGCACGCTCGGCCGACCTCCCGTTCCGAAAGGCCGCCGCCCCACCGGCGCCTCTTGCTCGCCCCCTGCACAGCCACGCGCACCCGCACTTCGCGCCCGCACCCCGTACGACCTCGCGCACCGACGCCTCATCGCCACCCTCACCGCCGCCCGCCGCGCGGGCGGCCCCGTTCGAGGAGTTACCCAGTGACATCGATCCGCGCCTTCACCGCTGCCGCCGTGACCACGGCGGCGCTCACCTCCCTCGCCCTGGCCGGCGGCGCGCAAGCCGCCGCGCCCTCCGGCCATCCGGCCTCCGGTCTGCCGCTGAGAACCCTGGCCGCCGCCCACCACCTGCGGGTCGGCACGGCCGTGGACATGGACGCGCTGGCCGGCGACGCCACCTACACGGCGGACACCGCCCGGCAGTTCTCCACCGTGACGCCGGAGAACGTCATGAAGTGGGACACGCTGGAGCCGCAGCAGGGCACCTTCGACTACAGCCAGGCCGACAAGCTGGTGAAGTTCGCCGAGCGGCACGGTCAGAAGGTCCGCGGCCACGTCCTGGTCTGGCACAACCAGCTCCCGTCCTGGGTGACCTCGGGCGACTGGACCGCCGACCAGCTCCGGGCGGTCCTGCACAAGCACATCACCGACACCGTCACCCACTTCAAGGGCAGCATCTGGCAGTGGGACGTGGTCAACGAGGCGTTCAACGAGGACGGCACCCTGCGTGACTCGATCTGGCTGGACAAGCTCGGCCCCGGGTACATCGCCGACGCCTTCCGCTGGGCGCACGAGGCCGACCCGCACGCCAAGCTCTTCTACAACGACTACAACATCGAGTGGACGGGCCCGAAGAGCAACGCGGTCTACGACCTGGTCAAGCGGCTGCGCGCGCAGGGCGTGCCGATCGACGGCGTCGGCTTCCAGGGACACCTGGACATCCAGTACAACCCGCCCGCGGACATGGCCGCCAACATGTCGCGTTTCGACAAGCTCGGTCTGGACACCGCGGTCACCGAGGCCGACGTACGGATGACGCTGCCAGCCGACGACACCAAGCTGGCGCAGCAGGCCGACGCCTACCGGCTGATGCTGGACAGCTGCCTGGCCACCCGGCACTGCATCTCCTTCACGGTGTGGGGCTTCACCGACAAGTACTCGTGGGTGCCGGGCGTGTTCACCGGTGAGGGCGCCGCGAACCTGCTGGACGAGTCGTTCCAGCCCAAGCCCGCCTTCCGCGCGGTCCAGGACGCCCTCGCGGCGCGCCCCTGACCGGCGGCGACCGGAACCGAGCGACACCGGCCGGCCCGATCCGACCGACCCCGCCCTGCCCCCGCACCGCCCGACAGCACCGACCGACAGCACTGACCCGGACTCAGACGGAGGACGTCTTGGACAGCAACGGCACACCCGGCGGCGTACGGCGCCGGTCGGTCCTTCAGGCGGGCGCGGGGCTGGGGCTGGCCGCGCTGCCCGCGTCCCTGGCCCTCGCCCAGGGGGCCTCGGCGCAGTCCGGCGCGGGCGCCGCTCCCGCGGGCGCGGACGGCGGCGCGCCGCGCCCCACGGACCCGGGCGCGTACATCGCCACCGAGCCCGGGCCCGGCCGCTTCCCGCTGGTCGCGGGCGGGAAGGCGGCGCCCCTGGTGGTCAGCGGCTCGGACTGGGACGGCGTGGTCCGGGTGGCCGGCGACCTGCGCGACGACATCGAGCGTGTCACCGGCCTGCGCCCGGACCTGTCCGTGGACACGGTTCCCCGCGCCCGCGAGATCGTCCTGATCGGCACCCTCGGCAGGAGCCCGCTGGTGGACGGGCTGGTCGCGGCGGGCAAGCTCGACGTCAGCGGGATCGCCGGGCGCTGGGAGACCTCGCTGGAGCAGGTCGTGGAGCACCCGCTGCCCGGCGTGGACCGCGCCTTCGTCGTCGCCGGCAGCGACCAGCGCGGCACGATCTTCGGCGCCTACGACGTCTCGCGCGGCATCGGCGTCTCCCCCTGGTACTGGTGGGACGACGTGCCGGCCCGCCGGCACGACGCCCTGTACGTGCTGCCCGGCCGCCACACCCAGGGCACGCCCGCGGTGAAGTACCGCGGTGTCTTCATCAACGACGAGAACCCGGCGCTGGGCACCTGGGCACCTGCCTACTTCGGCCAGGGCCTGGCCCCCGGCCACCCGGACGGCTTCAACCACGCCTTCTACGAGAAGGTCTTCGAGCTGCTGCTGCGGCTGAAGGCCAACTACCTGTGGCCGGCGGTCTGGGGCCGGGCCTTCGCGGAGGACGATCCGGTCAACCACGCGACCGCCAAGCGGTACGGGATCGTCATGGGCACCTCCCACGAGGCGCCCATGATGCGCGGCATCGAGGAGTGGAACCGGCACGCGGTGCCCGCCGTCCGCGACAGCCAGGGCAACGTCACCACCCCCGGCCACGACCCGTACGGCGGCACGGGCGAGTGGAGCTACCGGCACAACGCCGACGCGCTGCGGGCGTACTGGGCCGACGGCATCAAGCGCATGGTCGACGAGGACTTCGAGGGCGTGGTCACCCTCGGCATGCGCGGCAACGGCGACACCGCGCTGGGCGACGGCGACGGCATCGAGCTGATGGGGGAGATCATCTCCGCCCAGCGGACCCTGATCGCGCAGATCACCGGCGAGGACGTGACCGCCGTCCCGCAGGTGTGGACGATGTACAAGGAGGTCCAGCGCTACTGGGACAGCGGCCTGCGCGCCCCCGACGACGTGACGGTGGTCTTCACCGACGACAACTGGGGCAACATCCGCAAGGTCCCCGACCCCTCGCTGCCGCCCCGCAGCGGCGGTTACGGCCTGTACTACCACTTCGACTACGTCGGCGGCGGCCGCGACTACAAGTGGGTGGACACCGCCTCGCTGCCCAACGTGTGGGACCAGTTGCACGAGGCGTTCGCGTACGGCATCGGCACCCTGTGGGTGGCCAACGTCGGCGACCTGAAGGGCAACGAGCTGCCCACCCAGTTCTTCGCCGACTACGCCTGGGCGCCCGACCGCTGGCCGGTGGAGGCGCTGCCGGAGTGGGGGCGGCGGTACGCGGCGGAGAACTTCGGCCCGGCGCACGCGGCGGAGATCGCGTCGGTCCTGCACACGTACGGCCACCTGCAGAGCCGCCGCAAGCCCGAACTGCTGAACCGGAAGATCACCCTGGACCCGGCCAAGGACCCCGCCACCGACCGCTCGGCCGTCGTCTACGACGACCAGGCCACGCCGTTCTCGCTGACCGCCTACCGCGAGATGGAGCGGGTCACCGAGGAGTGGCTCGCCCTGGCCGCGCGGGCCGAGCGGATCGACGCCGAACTGCCGGCCGCCGACCGCGACGCCTTCTACGAGCTGGTGCTGTACGCGACCAAGGCGACCGCCAACCTGTACGCCCTGCGGCAGGCGGAGTTCACCAACATCTTCTACGCCGGGCAGGGCCGCGCCGCCGCCAACGGCCTGGCGGCGGTCACCGAGGCCAGGTTCGCCGACGACCTGGCGCTGTCCGACCGCTTCAACACCGAGGTGGCCGGGGGCAAGTGGAAGGGCTTCCAGACGCAGCCGCACATCGACTACGGCGACGTGGCGCGGTACGGCCCGGACGCCCCCTGGCAGCAGCCGCAGATCAACAACGCCGCGATCCCCGACGTGATCTTCCCCGCGGTGCAGCGGATCACCCCCGTCGTCGGGCCCTCGATGGGGGTGGCGATCGACGGCTCGGACCGCTGGTGGCCGCAGGAGGCCGGCGCGGCGGTGCTGCCGGTCCTCAGCCCGTACCGCAACGGGCCTGCTCCGTACATCGAGGTCTTCAACCGCGGCGACGAGCCGTTCGCCTACCGCGTCCGGCCCGGGGCGGGGTGGCTGTCCGTGGACCGGCCCGAGGGCCGGGTGGACACGCAGGTCCGTGTGACGGTCGCGGTGGACTGGCCGCGGGCGCCCTACGGCCGGACCACCGTCCCGATCGACGTGATCGGCCCGGACGGCGCCACGGTTCGGGTGCAGGCCGTGGTGGACCGGCCGCGCGGGGTGCGTCCGGTGGGGCACGTGGAGGCCGACGGCTACGTGTCGGTCCAGGCCGCGAACTTCTCCCGGGCGGTGCGCACCCCGGACGTGTCCTGGCTGACCGTGCCCGACATCGGCAGGGACGGCTCGGGCGTGCGCGCCTGGCCGGTCACCGCGCCCCCGCAGACCCCGGGCGGCGCCGGGCCCCGGCTGGAGTACGACCTGACGCTGTTCACCACCGGGCCGGTCACCGTCTCCGCCTACCTCTCGCCGCGCAACGACGTGCTGGCCCGCGGCGGGCTGAAGTACGCGGTCTCCTTCGACGACGACACCCCGCAGACGGTCAACATCACCCGGGCCACCGGCGCCGACGACGGCACCATGAACAGGCAGTGGGAGCGCAACACCTCGGACAACACCAACCTCACCTTCACCCACCACACCATCGCCGGGCCCGGCCGCCACGTCCTGAAGCTGTGGCTGGTCGACCCGACCGTGGTCTTCCACAAGCTCGTGGTGGACACCGGTGGCCTGCGGCCCAGCTACCTGGGGCCGCCGGAGAGCCACCGGTCCTGACCCCGGGCCGCCCGTGCCCGAGGGGGGCCTCAGAGCTGCGAACAGAATGGCCGCCCTGCTCGCGACGCCTGGCACCGCACCTCGCTGTGTTGCCGATTCGTCCGAGTACGCCCAGTACGAGGACGAACCGGCGCCTTGCGATGCACGGCACCAGACGCCGCGAGCTGACCGGACGCCCATTCTGTTCGCAGCTCTGGCGGACCGGGCGGCCCGGTCCGGGGCGCGGTCGTCAACGACGGCCGCGCCCCTTCGCGTATACGTGTGAACTCCCGTGCGCCGGGGCGTAGTCGGGCGCATCGGACGCGTACAGTGGAGGCTGCCCGCAGCCACCGCCGCCCCCCGCGCAAGCCGCAACCGCCGCAACCGCGGCAACCGCGCACACAGCCGCTGTCCGCCGCAATCCGCCCCACAGGGTCGCCCGATTCCCTCCAGGAGCCCGCCGCTGTCCAGCGACACCAAGCCCGAGGGTCCGTCGCCCGGCACCCCTCCCCCCGGCCTGCGCCGGCTCAACCTGGCCGGGTCCGTGGCCGCCGAGCAGGCCCTGTACGCCTGCTGCGCCAGCCACCGCTGGGCGCGCCGGGTGGCCCACCACCGGCCCTACCCGACGGTCGAGGCCCTGCTCGCCGCCGGCGACGAGGCGGCGTACGACCTGACCGCCGGCGACCTCGCCGAGGCGCTGGCCGCCGAGACCCCCGCCCCGCTGCCCGACCGCGGCGGCTCCAGCGTGCGGACCGCGCTGCGCGCCGCCCACGCGCACTACGAGGCGAAGTTCGGCCACGCCTTCCTGCTCGCCCTCGACCTGACCGACCCCGGCGAGGTGCTGGACGCGACCATGGCCAGCCTGCGCGAGCGGCTCGGCCACGACGAGGACGAGGAAGCCGTGGTGACCGCCGACCAGCTGCGCAGGCTCTGCCGCGCCCGGCTGACCCGGCTGGCCACCGAGGGCCCGGCGATCACCGGCGGGACTGGAACCCCCGCTTCACCCGACCGTGCGGGATCGCTCACACCTGGCCTACCCCGTGGTACGGAGCCGACAGCGCGTCGCTACGATGGCCGGGGCCGGTGGACCGTACCCGGCCGGGCGTGACCGACACGACAAGCCGGCACCCCTTGTCCCGCTCCCGGAGGGTTTTTCCGTGCCGGCTGGAACGCTGTACCGCGGCCGGGAAGGCATGTGGTCCTGGGTGGCTCATCGAGTCACCGGTGTCCTCATCTTCTTCTTCCTGTTCGTGCATGTCCTCGACACCGCCCTGGTGCGGGTGTCCCCCGAGGATTACGACAAGGTCGTCTCGACCTACAAGACCCCGGTCGTCAGCCTGCTTGAGTACGGCCTGGTGGCCGCCGTCCTGTTCCACGCGCTGAACGGCCTGCGGATCATCGCGGTCGACTACTGGACCCACGGTCCCCGCTACCAGAAGCAGATGTTCTGGTCGGTCATGGCGCTGTGGGGCCTGCTGATGGTCGGCGCGATCTACCCGGTCCTCGGTCACGCCGCACGAGTGCTGTTCGGGAGCTGAACGACATGGCAACAGACGTCTCCCCCAAGGACGCCGTCGAGCTGACCGGTTCCAGCTCCTCGTACGGTCCGGACAATCCCGCTCCGGTCATCGAGCCGCCGCGGGCCCGCACCAAGCGGACGCCGCGCGCCACCCGCACCAACTTCGAGCTGTACGGCTGGCTCTTCATGCGGCTGTCCGGCGTCGTGCTGGTCGTCCTGGTGCTGGGCCACCTGCTGATCCAGCTCGTGCTGGACGGCGGGGTCACCAAGGTGGGCTTCGCGTTCGTCGCGGGCCGCTGGGCCTCCCCGTTCTGGCAGGGCTGGGACCTGGTGATGCTGTGGCTGGCCATGCTGCACGGCGGCAACGGCCTGCGCACGGTGATCAACGACTACGCGGAACAGCCGAACACCCGCTTCTGGCTCAAGACGCTGCTGTTCACAGCGGTGGCCTTCACCATCGTGCTCGGCTCGCTGGTGATCTTCACCTTCGACCCGAACATCCGCTAACAGCCGCCGGCGACCGGACACGGAAGCGACCCTCATGCAGATCCACAAGTACGACACCGTCATCGTCGGCGCCGGCGGCGCCGGCATGCGCGCGGCCATCGAGGCCACCAAGCGCAGCCGCACCGCCGTGCTGACCAAGCTCTACCCCACCCGCTCCCACACCGGTGCCGCCCAGGGCGGCATGGCCGCGGCCCTCGCGAACGTCGAGGAGGACAACTGGGAGTGGCACACCTTCGACACGATCAAGGGCGGTGACTACCTGGTCGACCAGGACGCCGCCGAGATCCTGGCGAAGGAGGCCATCGACGCGGTCCTGGACCTGGAGAAGATGGGCCTGCCGTTCAACCGCACGCCCGAGGGCCGGATCGACCAGCGCCGCTTCGGCGGCCACACCCGCAACCACGGCGAGGCCGCCGTACGCCGCTCCTGCTACGCGGCCGACCGCACCGGCCACATGATCCTCCAGACGCTGTACCAGAACTGCGTCAAGGAGGGCGTGGAGTTCTTCAACGAGTTCTACGTCCTGGACCAGCTCATCACCGAGGTCGAGGGCGTGAAGCGCTCGGCGGGCGTGGTCGCGTACGAGCTGGCCACCGGCGAGATCCACGTCTTCCAGGCCAAGGCGGTCGTCTACGCCTCCGGCGGCACCGGCAAGTTCTTCAAGGTGACCTCCAACGCGCACACCCTGACCGGCGACGGCCAGGCCGCGGTCTACCGGCGCGGGCTGCCGCTGGAGGACATGGAGTTCTTCCAGTTCCACCCCACGGGCATCTGGCGGATGGGCATCCTGCTCACCGAGGGCGCCCGCGGCGAGGGCGGCATCCTGCGCAACAAGGACGGCGAGCGCTTCATGGAGAAGTACGCGCCCGTCATGAAGGACCTGGCCTCGCGCGACGTCGTCTCCCGCGCGATCTACACCGAGATCCGCGAGGGCCGCGGCTGCGGCCCCGACGGCGACCACGTCTACCTGGATCTGACGCACCTGCCGCCGGAGCAGCTCGACGCCAAGCTGCCGGACATCACCGAGTTCGCCCGCACGTACCTGGGCATCGAGCCGTACACCGACCCGATCCCGATCCAGCCGACCGCGCACTACGCGATGGGCGGCATCCCCACCAACGTGCAGGGCGAGGTGCTCGCCGACAACACCACGGTGGTGCCGGGCCTGTACGCGGCCGGCGAGGTGGCCTGCGTGTCCGTGCACGGCGCCAACCGGCTGGGCACCAACTCGCTGCTGGACATCAACGTCTTCGGCCGCCGGGCCGGCATCGCCGCCGCCGAGTACGCGCACGCCCACGACTTCGTCGAGCTGCCGGAGGACCCGGCCGCGTTCGTCGAGGAGCTGGTGGAGCGGCTGCGCACGTCGGACGGCACCGAGCGGGTCGCCGACATCCGGCGGGAGCTGCAGGAGACGATGGACGCCAACGTGATGGTGTTCCGTACCGAGCAGACCATCAAGACGGCCGTCGAGAAGATCGGCGAGCTGCGCGACCGCTACCAGCGGGTGTCCGTCCAGGACAAGGGCAGGCGGTTCAACACCGACCTGCTGGAGGCCGTCGAGCTGGGCAACCTGCTGGACCTGGCCGAGGTCATGGCGGTGTCGGCGCTGGCGCGCAAGGAGTCCCGCGGCGGCCACTACCGCGAGGACTACCCCAACCGCGACGACATCAACTTCATGCGGCACACGATGGCCTACCGCGAGACCGACTCGACGGGCGCCGAGACGATCCGCCTGGACTACAAGCCGGTCGTGCAGACCCGCTACCAGCCGATGGAGCGTAAGTACTGATGAGCACCCCGACGCTCGACAAGCAGCCGTCCGACGGCCACTCGGCGGCCCTGGACGCGGCCGAGTCCGCCGCCTCCCACCTGATCACGGTCACCCTGCGGATCCGCCGGTTCAACCCGGAGGTCGCCGCGGAGCCGAGCTGGGTGGACTACCAGCTGCCGATGGACCCCAAGGAGCGCGTCCTGGACGCCCTCCACAAGGTCAAGTGGGAGATCGACGGCTCGCTGACCTTCCGCCGCTCGTGCGCGCACGGGATCTGCGGGTCGGACGCGATGCGGATCAACGGCCGCAACCGGCTGGCCTGCAAGACCCTGATCAAGGACATCAACCCGGACAAGCCCATCACGATCGAGCCGATAAAGGGCCTGACCGTGCTGAAGGACCTCGTGGTCGACATGGACCCGTTCTTCCAGGCGTACCGGGACGTGATGCCCTTCCTGATCACCAAGGGCAACGAGCCCACCCGCGAGCGGCTGCAGTCGGCCGCGGACCGGGAGCGGTTCGACGACACCACCAAGTGCATCCTGTGCGCGGCCTGCACCTCCTCCTGCCCGGTGTTCTGGAACGACGGGCAGTACTTCGGGCCGGCCGCGATCGTCAACGCGCACCGCTTCATCTTCGACTCCCGCGACGAGGGCGGTGAGCAGCGCCTGGAGATCCTCAACGACAAGGACGGGGTCTGGCGCTGCCGCACCACCTTCAACTGCACGGACGCCTGCCCGCGCGGCATCGAGGTGACGAAGGCGATCCAGGAGGTCAAGCGGGCGCTGATCACCCGGCGCATCTGAGCTTCGACCGCGCTCTCGCACCGCTCGGCCCTGGCGGGCCTCCCGGGCTTCGGGGCGCCGCGCCGGACTCCGTCCGGCGGTGCGGGTCAGCGTTTCAGCAGGTCCCGGAGGGCCCCCGCCACCTCGGCGGGGGCCTCTTCCGCCATGAAGTGGCCGGCGGTGAGCGTGCCGTGCCGCAGGTCGGGGGCCCAGGCCCGCCACAGGGCGGCGGCGTCGAACCCCAGGACGGCGCCCCAGTCCTGCGGGAGCACGCTGACCGGCATGCCCAGCCGGCGGCCGGCCTCGCGGTCGGCGCGGTCGTGGTCCACGTCGATGCCCGCGGAGGCGCGGTAGTCGGCCACGATGGACGGCACGGCGGCCCGGCAGGCGTCCAGGTAGGCGGCCCGCACGTCGGGCGGGAAGACGCCGGGGCCGGACGCCCACACGTCGAGGAAGTGCCCGAAGAAGGCGTCCGCGCTCGCGGCGATCATCCGCTCGGGCAGGCCCGGCGGCTGGGCCATCAGGTAGAGGTGGAAGCCGACCGCGGCCGACGTGCCGCGCATCGCGTCCCACATGTCCAGCGTCGGCAGCACGTCCAGGCAGGCCAGGTGGGTGACGGCCGCCGGGTGGTCCAGACCGGCCCGGAAGGCGACCAGGGCGCCGCGGTCGTGCCCGGCCAGCGCGAAGCGCTCGTGCCCCAGCGCGCGGGCCAGGGCGACCACGTCGGCGGCCATGGTCCGCTTGGCGTACACCTCGGGGTCCCCGTCCTCCGCCGGCTTGTCGCTGCCGCCGTAGCCGCGCAGATCCGGGCAGATGACGGTGTGGTCGGCGGCGAGGTCGGCGGCGACGTGCCGCCACATCAGGTGGGTCTGCGGAAAGCCGTGCAGCAGGACGACGGGCGATCCGGCACCGCCGACGGCGGTGTGGAGGGCGACGCCCTCGGCGACCGGGACGCGGCGGTACTCGAATCCGGGGATGACGGCGGGCACGGACGGCACCTTTCACTCGTATCACTCGTACGGGAACGGACTCCTCCCAGCGTGCCGGGACCGAATGAGCACCCGATGAGCGCGCTACGGTGACGTGTGGGCGACCCCGTGGCCACCGGCGACGCGGCCGGAGCGGGGGCCGGCGGACGCACGGGGCGCGTAGACGTACGGGGCGCGGCGGCGCACGGGGCGCGGCGGCGCACGGGGCACGGCGGCGCACGGGGCACGTAGACGTACGGGGTGCGGCGGCGCGCGGGCGCGGGTCGGGCGCGGCGCGCGGCGGCGGCGTGGGTACGGGTCCGAACCCGGGCGCGGGCCCGGGCAGGTCGCGGCCCATGGCGACGACGTGGCTGCGGTCGGTCGCGGCCCACAGCGGCGGCGCGGGCAGGTCGCGGCGACGGCGCGCGCCCGGGCAGGCGCGGCCCATAGCGGCGGCGCAAGTAGGTCGCGGCGCGGCGGCGCGGGCCCGGGCAGGTCGCGGCGCCCAGTATTGGCGAGGGCACGGGCACGGGCTCGGGCGCGGGCGCGGGCACGGGCGCGGGCACGGGCTCGGGCACGGGCACGGGCACGGGCACGGGCAGGTCGTGGCGCCCAGTATCGGCGAGGGCACGGGCACGTGCAGGGAAGGGTGGTCGGGAGTGCGGCGGGTCCTGTTCGGTGTGCTGGGGCCGGTGGCGGCCTGGGACGGCGCGGGGGAACCGCTGGCCCTCAAGGGGCCGCGGCACCGCGCGGTGCTGGCCCTGCTGGTCATCGCCCGCCGCCGTGTGGTCCCCGTGTCGCGGCTGGTGGCAGACCTGTGGCCGCAGCCACCGGACGATCCCGCGGGCGCGGTGGCCGCCGTACGCACCTTCGTCGCCGCGCTGCGCCGCACGCTGGAGCCCGACCGCCCGCCGCGCGCCCCGGCCCGGCTGCTGGTCACCGAGGGTCCCGGGTACGCGCTGCGGGCCGAACCGGAGGCCGTGGACGCCTGGCGGTTCGAGGAGGCGGTGGGCGCGGCGCGGGGGCTCGCGCCGGCCGCGGCGGCCGACCTGCTCGGGGACGCGCTCCGGCAGTGGCGCGGGCCGGCCTACGCCGAGTTCGCCGATCAGCCGTGGGCCCGCGCCGAGCGCTCCCGCCTGGCCGAACTGCGGCTGCACGCGGTCGAGGAGCGGGCCGGGGCGCGGCTGGCGCTCGGCCAGGCCGCGCAGGTCGCGGCCGACCTCGACGCGCACGCCGCCGAGCACCCTTGGCGCGAGGACGCCTGGCGGCTGCTGGCACTGGCCCTGTACCGGGCCGGCCGCCAGGGCGACGCGCTCGCGGTCCTGCGCCGCGCCCGCGCCCTGCTGGCCGAACAGCTCGGCCTGGACCCGGGGCCCGCCCTGCGCGCCCTGGAGGCGGACATCCTCGCCCAGTCCGAACGCCTCGACCAGGCGCCGGCCGCCGCCCAGCGGCTATGGGCGCGGACGGCGGCCGCGTACGACCGCGAGGTCCCGGCCGGCGCCCGCGCCCGGCTGGAGTCCACGGTCGGCCTGCTGCGCACCCTCGCGGTGACCGGCGGGACCGGCCTGGTCGCGGCCCGCAGACACAGGGTGGCGGCGGCCGAGGCGGCCGAGGAACTCGGCGACCCGGAGCTGACCGCGCGGGTGATCGGTGCCTATGACGTGCCCGCCGTGTGGCCGCGCCTGGACGACCCCGGGCAGGCCGCCCGTACCGTGGCCGCCGCCGAACGCACCCTGGCCGCGCTCCCGCCGGACGGCCACGAGGCGGTACGGGCCCGGCTGCTGGCGACGATCGCCGTGGAGTCCCGGGGCGTACGAGGGGCCCGCGGGCCCCAGGCGGCCCGGCTGGCGGAGCGGCTCGCGCGCGGGCTCGACGATCCCGGGCCGCTGGCCTTCGCGCTCAACGGCGTGTTCATGCAGAGTTGCGAGCGGCCGGGGCTGGCCGCGCGCCGGGACGCGATCGGCGCGGAACTGGTGGCGCTGTCGGCCCGGCACGGCCTGACCACCTTCGAGGTCCTCGGCCACCTCGTACGGCTCCAGGCCCGCGGCGGCCTCGGCGACTTCCCGGGCGCGGACCGGCACGCCGCCGCCGCGGACCGGCTGGCCGAACGCCATGAGCTGCCGCTCGTCGCGGTCTTCACGGGGTGGTACCGGGCGATGCGGGCCGCCGCCGACACCCGTACCCCGGCGGCCGAGGCGGAGGCCGGATACCGCGAGGCCGCGACGCTGCTCGACGGCGCCGGCATGCCCGGCCTGTCGGAGGGACTGCTGCCCCTGGCGCTGCTGTGCCTGCGGGTACGCGACGGCCGCCCGGCCGACCCGGCACCGGCGGCGGACTTCGGCCCGTACGAGCCCTGGGCCCGCCCGCTGCTCCTGCTCGCCGAGGACCGCCGCACCGAGGCGGCCACCGCCCTTCGCGCCACCCCGGACCCGCCGCCCGGCCTGCTCCAGGAAGCCCTGTGGACCCTCACCGCCCGCGCCGCCCTCACCCTCCACGACCGCCGCACCATGCGCCGGGCCCTGACCGCCCTGACCCCCGCCGCCCCCGAACTGGCCGGCCCCGCCGGCGGCCTCCTGACAGCCGGCCCCGTAACCGACCACCTCCACCTCCTGACCCAAGCCCTGCCCGCAGCCCCCTGACGCCCCACCCCCAAAGCCCAGCCCCGACCCCCGACAGTCGGCCGCCCCTACCAAGCCCCGCGGATACCGCACAACAGCTGGCCGCCCCTACCAAGGGGCGCGGGGAACTGCGCGACCAACCACAGACAACCGCCGACCCGGCACCAACAGCAACCACCCCCTCGGGACGGCCCCCGCCCAACCCGAACAAGGCTGCCGGGCCCTCCCGGCGAGCCCCCTCAGCGCTCCGCGGCCAACAACACGCGCCGCAAAAGATCCGAAAGCGTCCGCCGCTCCTCCGCGTTCAACGTGCCGAGCAACCTGTACTCCTCGTGCCCGACCACATCCATCGCCCCGAGCCAGGCGGCACGCCCTTCCCGCGTGAGTTCGACGTCGACGCGGCGGCGGTCGGCCGCGGACGGCGTACGGCGGACGAAGCCGCGGCGCTCCAGCGCGTCGAGGCGGCCGGTGACGGAGGCGGGGGCCATCTTGAGGTCGGCGGCCAGTTCGGAGGGGGCGGCGCGGCCCCCGCGCCCGGCCAGGCAGTGCAGTGTCTCGAACTCGTGCTTGTGCATGCCGAAGTCGGCCAGGGAGCGCTCCGTGACCCGCCGCAGGTGGTCGGTGAGGACCTTCGCCCGGGTGACGGCGCCCTCGATGTCGGGGTCCAGCTCCGGCAGTACGGGCAGCCAGCGCTCGACGTGCAGGTCGGTCCAGTCCCGCCCGCCGCCCTCACTGCCCTCACTGTCCTCGCCGGCCGCCCCGCGGCCGTCCGCACCGCCCCCCGTACCCGTTTCCGCGGTCCGCCCGGCCGTGTCCTCTCGCGTCTCCTCGCGGCGCCTCATGGCCCCGATCCTACCCACCGAACCGGCCGATACCTCGGCACCAAAATATTCGTTGACGAAAGATTCGGCGCCGAAATACCGTGGGTGTCCATGACGACGCATCCCCTGCGCCACCGCGCTTTCCGCCTGCTGTTCACCGGCCGCACGCTGTCGGCCGTCGGAGACGCCGTCGTGCCGGCCGCGCTGGCCATCGCGGTCAGCAGGGCGACCGGCTCGGCGGCCGCGCTCTCGCTCGTGCTGGCCTGCGCGATGGTGCCGAGGCTGCTCCTGCTGCCGCTCGGCGGCGTGGTGGCCGACCGGTTCGACGCCCGCAAGGCCGCGCTGACCACCGACCTCGTGCGGTGCGCCGCGCAGCTCGTCGTGGGCCTGGAGCTGATCGGCGGCGACCCGCGGCTGCCGCATCTGGCGGTCGCCGAGGCGATCGGCGGGATCGCCTCGGCGTTCGCGATGCCGACCGCGGCCCCCCTGGTCACCGGAACGGTGGACGGCGAGGGGCTGCTGCGGGCCAACGCCCTTGTCGCGTCGGCCAACAACGCGGCCCGGCTGGCGGGACCCGCGCTGGCCGGCGCGCTGATCTTCACCGCGGGACCCGGCTGGGCGTTCGTCCTGGACGCGGCCTCCTTCGCGGCCAGCGCCGCCCTGCTCGCCGTCATCCAGGTCCGCCGCACCCCGATACCCCGGCGGTCGCTGCGCGCCGACCTCGTCGAGGGGTGGAGCGAGGTGCGCGCCCGTGACTGGTACTGGACCAGCCTGATCGCGCACTCGATGTGGAACGGGGCAGCGGCCGTCCTGGCCACCCTCGGCCCGCTGGCGGTGCACGGCAGGGCGCACGGCGACGGCATCTGGGTCGTCGTGCTGCAGGCGGGCTCGGTCGGCCTGCTGCTGGGGTCGCTGCTGGCCTCCAGGGCCCGGCCGAAGCGTCCCATCCTCGCCGCCAACGCCGGCCTGGCCACGTACGCCCTCCCGCTCGCGCTCCTGGCGGCCGGCGCACCCGCCTGGCTGCTGGTCGCCTCGTACGCCCTGGCGCTGTGCGCCCTCGGCTTCCTCACGCCGGTGTGGGAGACGTACGTCTACGCGTCCGTGCCCGCCGGCGTGCTGGCCCGGGTCGTCTCCTACGACTGGCTGCTGTCGCTGGCGGCGATGCCGGTGGGGTACGCGCTGGCGCCGCTCGCTTCGGACGCTTTCGGGGCCGCGGTGCCGCTGTACGTGTCGGCGGCGGTGGTCGGCGCGGCCTGCCTGGGCACGGCGGCGGTCCCCGGCGTGCGGCGGGCGAAGGCGCTCACCGCCGTGGAGCCCGAGGCGACCGTGCCGGTGTGACGGTACGCGGCCGCGTACGCCCCGAGGAGCAGGCGGCCGCGCACCCCTCAGACGGGGACCGGCGCGGGCGCCAGCGGCAGCCGGACCCGGACCGTCAGGCCCTTGCCCGGGGCGGTGTCGAGGGTGACCGTGCCGTTGTGGGCCTGGACCACCGCTTTGACGATGGACATGCCGAGGCCCGCGCCCCCGGTGTCGCGGGCCCGCTCCGGGTCGGCGCGGAAGAAGCGGTCGAAGACGCGCTCGGCGTCCCGCGCGGCCAGGCCCGGGCCCGAGTCCGCGATCCGCAGCAGCATCTCCTCCGCCTCCACCGCGACCTCCACGGTGAGCGGGGAGGCCGCGGGGGTGTGCACCCGCACGTTGCCCAACAGGTTTCCCACCACCTGCCGCAGCTCCGCCTCGTCCCCGAACACGCACGGCACCTCGTCCTCCGGTTCCGGCAGCAGGAACGTGATCGGCCGCTCCGGCTGCTGCACCGCGAGGTCGCCGGCCGCGTCCCGTACCAGGCAGCACAGGTCCACCGGCTGGAAACAGGCCGCCGGGCGGTCGTCGAGGCGGGCCAGGGCGAGCAGTTCGTCGACCAGGCGGCTCATCCGCAGCGCCTCGGCCGAGACCCGGCTCAGCGCCCGGTCCCGCTCGTCGGGTTCGAGCATGCCCTTCTCGTACAGCTGGAGGTAGCCGCGGACCGAGGCCAGCGGGGTGCGCAGCTCGTGGGAGGCGTCCGCGAGGAACTGGCGCATCTGCGCGCCGGCCCGTTCGCTCTCGGTGAGCGCGGTCTCGATCTGCTGCAGCATGGCGTTGAGCGCCGCGCTGAGCTCGGTGACCTCCAGGGAGCCGTTGCGCGCGGTGCGCACCCTGCGGGACAGGTCGCCCTGGGCGATCGCGGAGGCGGTCTCCACCATGTCCTCCAGCGGGCTCAGCCTGCGGCGGGCGGCGGTCATCGAGCCGGCCGCCAGCAGCGCCAGCAGCACCACCCCCGCGCCCGCCTCCCAGACCAGCAGCTTGCCGATGGCGTGCTTGACGCCGCTCAGCCGCATGCCCTTGACCACGATCGTGCCGTCGGACAGCCGGGTCGCCAGCACCCGGTACTCGGTGGAGCCGCTGCGCACGGTCTTCGGTTGCCCGCCGCGGGCCAGCTTCACCGGATCGGGCACCGCCCCGGCCAGCCGCCGCTGCTCCGGCGTGATCTCGGTCTTCCCGTCCTGGCAGAAGGCCGCGGCCGTGCCCTTCCGGTCCAGCACGATGAACAGGTCCTGCTGGAACGCGCGCGAGATCGCCGAGCCGCCCTTGCCGTTCTCCAGCAGCCCGGCCAGCGTGCACAGCTGCCGCCGGCCGTCGGCGGCGAGCGAGACCTGCCGCAGCGGGTCCTGGGAGGACCGCAGCGAGTCGTCGATCTGCCCGATGAGCACCATGTACGTGGCGGCGATGCTCGCCGCGGCCGCGAGGACCAGCCCGACCGCCAGGAACGTCACGTTGGCGATGGTGAACCGTCCCCGCAGCGACTTCGGCGCGGGCCAGAACCCGCAGCCGGGGCGGCTCACCGGGCGGCCCCCGGCCCCGGCTCCAGGGCGCGCAGCCCGTACCCGATGCCGCGGCGGGTCTCGATCAGCGACGGCCCGAGCCGGTCGAGCTTGCGCCGCAGGTACGAGATGTAGGTCTCCACGACCGTGGACGACACGGCGGTGTCGTACCGCCACACGTGCTGCAGCAACTGCTCCTTGGTGAGGATCCGCCCGGCGTGCCGCAGCAGGTGCCGCAGCAGGTTGTACTCGGTGGGCGTGAGCTCGACCGGCTGCCCGGCCCGGCGCACGCTGTAGGTCGCCTCGTCCATCTCCAGGTCGCCGTGGCGCAGCACCCGCTCACCCGGGCGCGGGCCGCGGCGGCGGGTGCGGCGCAGCACGGCGTGCACCCGGGCGACCACCTCGTCCACCCCGAACGGCTTGGTGATGTAGTCGTCGCCGCCCAGCGCCAGCCCGGCCACCACGTCGCGGGGCGCGTCCCTGGCCGTCACGAAGATGATCGCCAGGTCGTCCTCCGCGTCGCCGTCACCGCCCGCCCCGGCCCCGTTGGCCACCGCCCGGTCCTCGCGCAGCGTGCGGCACACCTCCCAGCCGTTGCCGTCCGGCAGCATCACGTCGAGCAGCACCAGGTCGGGCCGCAGCTCGCGGGCGGCGGCGACCGCCTCGCGGCCGGTCGAGGCGCTGTGCACGGTGAAACCGTTGTATTTCAGGGTGATCCGCAGAATGTCGGCGATCCCCGGTTCGTCCTCGACGATGAGCACGGTCGCTTCCATGTCCCCAGTATCCGGGCGTCCCGGGGCGCTTCGGCCCGCCGAACCTTGGAGTTCCTTGAGAGATGCCGGATCCGTTTGGAGACCGGCGGGGGGTCAACGGACGCTGAAAGGGATTCGCTTCACGGCAATTCGGGTCCGCACGGCGCGACCGCACAGGGGGACTGTGTACGGAAGCGGACGTGCGCGGGACTTCGGCGACTTCGCACGGACGATGGGGGATGTGATCGTGGCCTCAGTGGCGCGATGGTGCTTCCGGCACAAATGGCTGGTGATTCTTTTCTGGGTGGCCGCGCTGGTGGGTATCGGGGCGGCGGGAAGCGCGGCCGGGGACGCGTACTCCAACGCCTTCTCGCTCAAGGGGACCGAGTCCACGACCGTGCTCAACCTGCTCGACAAGGCGCTGCCGGCGCAGTCGGGCGAGGCCGACACGGTGGTGTGGCACGTCGACTCCGGCTCGGTGCGCGACGCCTCGGTGAAGCAGCGCATCACCCCGATGCTGGCCAAGGTCGCCAAGCAGAAGGACGTCGGCCAGGTCGTCAGCCCGTACGACCCCGCGGGCGCGGCGCAGATCAGCAAGGACGGGCGGACGGCGTACGCGAAGATCACGTACACCAAGCTCGGCAACGACATGGCCAACAGCCAGGCGCAACTGCTCATCGACACCGCGCACAGCGCGAGGGCGCCGGGGCTGAAGGTCGAGGTCGGCGGCAACAAGCCGGCCCAGGCCGAGCAGCCGGTGCCCGAAGTCGCCGAGACGGTCGGCATCGCCGCCGCGGGCGTGGTGCTCTTCCTGGCGCTGGGCTCGCTGTTCGGCATGCTGCTGCCGATCCTGACCGCGCTGTTCGGCGTCGGCATCTCCTCGTTCGCGATCATCCTGCTCAGCCACGGCATGAACGTGGCGGACTTCTCCCCGCAGCTCGCCACCCTCGTCGGCCTCGGCGTCGGCATCGACTACGCGCTGTTCATCGTCACCAGGCACCGCAAGGGCATCCTCGCGGGGAAGACGCCGGAGGAGGCGGCGGTCGCCTCGCTCAATACCTCGGGCCGCGCGGTGCTGTTCGCCGGCGGCACGGTGTGCATCGCGCTGCTGGGCATGTTCACGCTGCGGCTGAGCTTCCTCAACGGCGTGGCCGTCGCCGCCGCGCTCACCGTGGTGGTCACGGTCGCCGCGGCCGTCACGCTGCTGCCCGCGATGCTCGGCGTGCTCAAGATGCGCGTGCTCAGCCGGCGCCAGCGCCGCAAGCTGGCCGCCGCAGGCGGGGTGCTGGAGGCCAAGCCGAACGGCCCGGCGGCCCGCTGGTCGGCCCTCGTGCAGCGCAACCCGCGCGCGCTGGCGCTCGTCGCGGTCGTCGTCATGGGCACCTTGGCCGTCCCGGCGCTGTCGCTGCGCCTCGGTTCGTCCGACCAGGGCAACAACCCCACGACCACGACGACCCGCAAGGCGTACGACATGCTGTCGGACGGCTTCGGGCCCGGCTTCAACGGCCCCCTGACCATCCTGGCCACCGCGCCCACGGCCGGCGACAAGGCCGCGGTCACCAAGCTGGTCACCACGCTGAAGTCGACGCCGGGCATCGCGTACGCCGCCCAGGTGCCGCTGAAGAACGCCGGCGACATCGAGTTCGTCAACGCGGTGCCCACCACCTCGCCGCAGGACAAAGCGACGTCGGACCTGATCAAGCACCTGCGCCACGAGGTGGTGCCGGCGGTCGAACGCGGCACCACGATGCACGCCTACGTCGGCGGCCAGACCGCGATCTTCCAGGACTTCGCGACCGTCCTGTTCGACAAGCTGCCGCTGTTCATCGGGGTGATCATCGCCCTGGGCTTCGTCCTGCTGCTGTTCGCCTTCCGCAGCCTGGTGGTGCCGCTGACGGCGGCGGTGATGAACCTGGTGGCGGCCGCGGCCTCGTTCGGCGTGCTGATCGCGCTGTTCCAGTGGGGCTGGGGCGGTTCGCTGGCCGGGCGGGCCGGGCCGATCGACGCCTTCCTGCCGGTGATCATGCTGTCGCTGCTGTTCGGCCTGTCCATGGACTACCAGGTCTTCCTGGTCAGCCGGATGCACGAGGAGTGGGTGCACAGCCGCGACAACGCCCGCGCGGTGCGGGTCGGCCTCGCCGAGACCAGCCGGGTGATCAACTCGGCGGCGGTCATCATGATCTGCGTCTTCTTCGCCTTCGTGCTCAGCGGCGAGCGGGTGCTGGCGATGTTCGGCATCGGCCTGGCGGGCGCGGTGGCGCTGGACGCCTTCATCCTGCGCACCGTCCTGGTGCCGTCCCTGATGCACCTGTTCGGCAAGGGCAACTGGTGGCTGCCGGACTGGCTGGACAAGCGCCTGCCGCACCTGGCGGTCGAACCGGCCGAGGAGAGCGCGGCGTTCGCGGGCGCGGGCGCGATCCCGGGTGCGCGTACGGGCGCGGCTTCGGGCGGCGCCCGGGACTCCGACGGCGACACCGATCGCGAGCCGGTCTACTCCACGGACTGATTGCCCGTCACCCAGCCTGTCACCGGGCCCGGTTCCGCCTCCCGCGGAGCCGGGCCCTTCACTGTGCCCTTGTGGCGTACGGCACTTGACGGCCCTTGCGGCGGACAGCGAGTTGAACATGTTCAAAGACTGGGGGTACGGTCATCTCGTACTCAGA
>NZ_JAINVH010000033.1 GCF_020400825.1 Streptomyces sp. HPF1205 | reverse complement strand
ACCGCCCTACTCAGGATCGGATTCCCTCCCCGCCTGAAGGCGGGGATTCCCTCCGAAGAAGAGGGATGGAGGGCCACGCGATCAGCCTCTACACGTACGACTGCCGGGTCGTACCCGGGCTGTTGCAGACAGAGGCGTACGCGAGGGCAGTGTCGCTGAGCGTTCCACCGCTGCCCGAGGAAGCCGTCCTGAACGAGCGGGTCGCCGCACGGCTCGCGCGGCAAGAATTGCTGTCCGTCCGGCGCACGCCGCTCTGCTCGTTCAGCTTCATCATCGAGGAGGCCGTGCTGGAACGGCGTACCGGCGGTACCGAGGTCACGAGCGAGTTGCTGGACCACCTGCTCGACGTGGACGAGCGGCACTGGAACGTCGAGGTGCAGGTCATGCCGCTCCGTCGCCCCACGCACGCGGGCCTGGACGGACCCATCGCCCTCCTGGAGACCCCCGACAACCACTGGTTCGCGTACTCGGAAGGCCAGAAGAACGGCCGTCTCATCTCTGACCCGAAAGAGATCAGCGTCCTCCACCAGCGGTATGCAAAACTGCGCTCGCAGGCCCTCACCCCCGAGGACTCCAGCAGCCTGTTGAAGCGAATGCGAGGATCGCTATGACCACGACCGATCCGGCCTGGTTCAAGAGCAGCTACAGCGGCTCAGAAGGCGACAACTGCATCGAGGTGGCCGTCTCCTGGTTCAAGAGCAGCTACAGCGGTTCGGACGGCGGCGACTGCGTCGAGGTCGCGACCTGCCCCGGCACCGTCCACGTGCGCGACTCGAAGGACAAGGAGGGGCCGCGGCTCGCCTTCTCCCCCGCCGAGTGGGCCACCTTCGTGGAGTTCGCGGCCGCGCTCTGAGCCGGCCCGGCCGTGCTTCGCCGCTCACGCGGGGGCAGGGTACGGTCGTTCCCCGCCTGCCTCCCCTGAGCCGCCCGCGGCCGGCGAGCGGCCCGCGTCCCGCCGGCCGGGGCCACCGCGATGGGCCGCGGCCCACCGCTCGCACCTCACGCGCTCTTGACGATCGCGCCTCCTGTTGCCACGCTCCCCTTCGATACGACAGGTATCGGGCCTCCCCTTCCGACAACCTCCGCCCCCCACACCGGGCGCTTGAATTGTGAGCGCTCACAAGGATGGTTTGGATGCTTACGCCCCATATGACGAGTGACGCTCGCTCCCCTGGAGGCGCCGGCGGCGCCGGGCGCCGGCCACGCGGTCCGGCGGCGGCCTGACAGGTCGGGGGCCGAACCACCGCCTCACCCCCCATCCGCGGTGCGGACCCCGGCGAACGCGCCGGGCCCCGGCCGCTCCACGAGCCCGTGCCCCCCGTACACCGGCATCGGGCCACACCTGCGTGGCACCACCGACGGCTCCCGCGCGTACCGGCGCTCGTCACCGGTACGGGCACGCCGGCCGTGGTGGCCGCCCAGGCCGGCCACCGGCAAGGCGGCGTACCCCACGTGCGCCGGCGGCCCGCGCCGGCCGGATCACCGAACCCCCCACAACAGGCGTGGTCCCGCTCACCCGCCGCACGCCCGCGCAACGGCACACCCCGCGTCCACCGGGGTGCCGCGCGCGGCGCCGGCCGGGCGGGGTCCGTCCGGAAGGAGATCGACGTGCGCCCCATGGAAGGCACGAAAGGCACGACGGGCAGGAGAGGCACGAGGACGGACCGGAGACGAGGGGCGGCCCTGACGCTGGGCCTGCTCCTGACCGGCGCCGCGGCGCTCGGCGGCGTCGCCGTGACGCCCGCGGCCGCGGCGAACGCGAAGGCGGCCCCGGCCGCCAAGGCCGCCGCCGCCGCCTCGACGGCCACCGTGACCGTGAACGGCACCGCGGGGCTCGGCACCTTCCCCGCGGAAGGCGTCGGCCTGAACACCGCCGTCTACGACGGCTACATGAACGACACGCCCATCCCCGGCCTGCTCAAGGCCGCGGGGATCGGCGCGCTGCGCTACCCGGGCGGCTCGTACTCGGACATCTACAACTGGCAGACGCAGACCGCCGTGGCCGGCGGCTACATCGCGCCGGGCACGTCCTTCAGCCAGTTCGCCGCCACCGCGAAGGCCGCGAACGCCCAGTCGGTGATCACCGTCAACTACGGCAGCGGCACCACCGCGCTGGCCTCCGCGTGGGTGCAGCAGGCCGCGGCCGACAACGTCGCCGTGAAGTACTGGGAGGTCGGCAACGAGATCTACGGCAACGGCACCTACGGCGCCAACTGGGAGACCGACAGCCACTGCAAGTCCACGCTGAACGGCAGCGCGGTCACCATCGGCAACGAGCCGTCGCAGACGTACAACTGCGGCCCGACCGAGTACGCCCAGAACGTCCTCGCCTACAACTCGGCGATCAAGGCGGTCAGTTCGACCGCCCACGTCTGCGCGGTGCTCACCACACCGGGTTACTGGCCGGACAACGTGACCAACTCGGAGTACCCGCAGTCCTGGAACCAGACCGTGCTCTCGGCGCTGAAGTCCAAGACCGACTGCGTCATCGTGCACTACTACCCGGCCCAGAGCACCGATTCCGCGGCGACCATGCTGGGCAGGCCGAGCGACATCCCCGGCATCGTCTCGACCCTGCGTTCCGAGATCCAGCAGTACGCCGGCGTGAACCCCTCCAACGTGCCGATCGTGGTCACCGAGACGAACTCGTCGGTGGACTCGGACACCCAGCCCGGCGGGCTCTTCGCTGCGGACATGTACATGTCCTGGCTGGAGAACGGGGTCAGCAACGTCGACTGGTGGGACGAGCACAACGGGCCCACCACCCCGAGCACCGTGGGCGGCGCCCAGGACTACGGCGACTACGGCATGTTCGCCAACGGCGCCAACAGCAGCGGAGTCACCGAACCGGCCGTCGACACCCCGTTCGCCCCCTACTACGCCGTGGAGATGCTCTCCAAGCTCGGCGGCGCGGGCGACACGATGGTCATCGCCTCGTCCAGCAACTCGCTGGTGAAGGCGCACGCGGTGCGCCACGGCGGCAACCTCGACATCCTGATCGACAACGAGGACCCGACGAACTCGTACACCGTCAACCTCGGCTACAACAACTTCACCCCGACCGGCGGACCGACCGTCTACACCCTCGGCAACAACGCCAACAAGATCACCAGCACCACGCAGACCTCGACCTCGGCCGTCACGGTCGCCCCGTACAGCCTGACCGTCCTGCAGGTGCCGGGCAGCGGCGGCACCGGGACCACCGCCCCCGGCGCGCCCGGGCAGCCGACCGTGTCGAACCTGTCCTCCAGCACCTCGGGCGCGAACACCGGTACGGGCACCCTGAGCTGGCCCGCGTCGACGGCCGGCACCTACCCCGTCGCCAACTACCAGCTCTACCGGCTCGGCAGCGGCGGGAGCAGCACGCTGGTCGGCAGCCCGACCGGCACCACGTGGCCGCTCAGCGGCCTGACCATCGGCGCGAGCTACACCTATGACGTGGTCGCGGTCGACACGCACGGCAACCCGTCACTGCCCTCGGCGCCGCTCACCTTCACCGTACCGCCGCCCGCCGACAGCAGTTGCGCGGTCCACTACGCCATCAGCAGCAGTTGGTCGGGCGGTTTCGGCGCGAACATCACGATGACCAACAGGGCCGCCACCCCGATCAACGGCTGGAAGCTGACCTTCACCTTCCCCGCCGCCGGTGAGGCGGTGCAGTCCGGCTGGAACGGCACCTGGACCCAGAGCGGGCAGGACGTCACCGTCACCAGCGCCGACTGGAACGGCACCATCGCCGCGAACGGCGGATCGGTCAGCGTCGGCTTCAACGGCGTCGACACGGGCCTGGCAACGGCACCGACCAGCTTCTCCCTCAACGGCACCATCTGCTCGAACGTCTGACACCGGCTGACACCGTCGGACACCGGTCGGCACCGTCCGACAGGGAAGTACGGCGCGCGGGCGGGGGTGGGCGCACATGCCCGCCCCCGCCCGCACGACCTCGTACGGGTGCCGGGGCCACCACCGGTCGTGCCCGGCCGCCACCGGCCGCCCGCCACGGGCAGAGCACCTTCGCTGACCGTGCCAGCCGGCGCGAGGGCCGGCTCTAGGAAGCCGCGCGCATGCGTTCGGCGAGGGCCGCGGGGGAACGGGCCAGAATCAGGGCCGCGGCGCCCAGGACTTCGGCGCGGTCGCCGAGCACTCCGGTGATGACCTTGGCCGTGGTGGCCGCGCCGACGAGGCTGTGCCGGTGGACGGTGGCGCGGATCGGGTCCAGCAACGCCTCGCCCGCCGCGGCCAGTTCGCCGCCGACGACCACGAGTTCGGGGTTGAGGACGTTCACGACCGCCGACAGGGCGAACCCGACGGCCTCACCGGCGTCGGCCACGGCCCGCAGCGCCCGCCGGTCGCCGGCCGCGATCAGGCCGGGCAACTGGTCGCCGGCCGGCCGGTCGATGACGTGCTCCAGTTGCCGCGCCACCGCGACAGGGCTCGCGACCGTCTCCAGGCACCCCCGGTTGCCGCACCGGCAGATCAGGCCGTCGGGCCTGACGCAGACGTGCCCGATCTCACCGGCGATGCCGCGGGCGCCGCGGTAGGGCTGCCCGGCGAGGATGAGCCCGCCGCCCACGCCGGCCGACAGCCGGATGTAGATCATGTCGTCGACGCCCCGGCCGGCGCCGAAGACGTTCTCGCCGAGGGCGCCGGCGTCGGCATCGTTGGCCAGTTGTACGGACACGCCGAGCCGCTCCCGCATCTCGGCGGCCGGGACGACGCCCTGCCAGCCCGGGAGGATGCCGTCCGCCCTGACCTCGCCGGTGCCCGGGTCGATCGGCGCGGCCAGCCCGATGCCGGCGCCGAGCACCCGCTGCGGGGCGACCCCCGCGTCCCGCAGCGCCCGCCGGACCAGGTCGTTCGCGAGGTCCAGCGTCGCCGACGGCGCCTCGTCGACCTGGGCCGCCGACCACTGCTCGGCGACCGGTTCGCCGGCCAGGTCGCAGATGATCACGCGGACGTGCTGGTGGCCGATGTCGATGCCGATGGCGAACCCCGCGCCGGGCACGAGGGACAGCAGCGTGGGCCGTCGTCCGGTGCCGCGGCGGCGCTGCTCCTCCTCGGGGGCCTCGTACTCGCGGATCAGCTCGGCGCGGTCGAGTTCCTCGGCCACGGTCGACACGGTGCCGCGCGACAGTCCGGTCCGCCGGGCGATGTCGGTGCGGCTGCAGCCCGGATGGAGGTAGATCGACTCGATCACCCGCAGCCGGTTGAGGTCCCGCACGCCGAGCGACGGCGGTGGGGGCGGCACGCCCACTGGCTGGTTCACGGGGAGAAGGGTAGTTCACGGCCGATTCCGGGGGCGCCCCCGCGAAGGCGGCGTCACGGCACGGCGCGGACACCTCGGCGGACACCGCGGCGGGCACCTCGGCGGGCACCTCGGCGGGCACCTCGGCGGACTCAGGGTCCGGGCCCGCGCCCCACGCGTCCTTCACGGCAAGGATCCGCACAATTGAAGACTCTGGGAGCACTCTGAGCGCGGCTTTCTTTCAACTTTTGCCTCAACAACTCCTGGTCGGACGTCATAACCGTTGACCCGGCAACAAAGTTGCGCGTAACGTCCCCGCCGCCGGTCTCAACGAAGCGAAGGTGAGCCATGCGGAATGGTCGTGATTCGCGGTGGAGCGCATCCACCGATGGACGGCAAGCAGACGGTGCGGAAGGTGCGGATGGCGGGGACGGCGGGACGGCGCGCCTGAGACGCCGTGCGCTCCTCGGGGCGGGGGGAGCCGCGGCCGTGGCCCTGTCCCTGGGCAGCGCGGGAGCCGCGGTCGCGGCGCCGGCGGACTCCGGAAGGCCGCGGGGCGAGGTCCCGTTCGGTCCGGTCACGGTGGCCGACCCGAACCCGGGCGGATCGTACGCGCGAGCCGTGCGGCTCAGCGAGGGGCGGCCGGGCGGGTCGCGGACGCTGCTGGCGACGTACCAGCAGTTCGCGCAGCCGGGCGGGTTCCCGGTCCACCGCAGCGACGACGACGGCCGCACCTGGCGTCCGTGGAGCAACGTGCCGGCGGGCGGCGAGGCCGGACGGGTCTGGCTGCAGCCGTACCTGTACGAGCTGCCGCGCGCCTTCGGCGGCCTCCCGAAGGGCGCCCTGCTGTGCGCCGGCAACTCACTGGACTCCTCCAGTACGCGGATCGTGCTGTACGCGAGCGTCGACCGCGGCCTGACCTGGACGTTCCTCAGCACGGTGGCCGAGGGCGGCCCGCCCAACCCGACGAACGGCAACACACCCGTGTGGGAGCCGTTCCTGCTGCTGCACCGCGACAAGCTCGTCTGCTACTACTCCGACCAGCGCGACCCGAAGTACGGCCAGAAGCTGGCCCACCAGACCAGCCGGGACCTGCGGCACTGGGGCCCGGTCGTCGACGACGCCGTGGGCGACGTCTACGCCGAGCGGCCGGGCATGATCACCGTCGCGCAGGTGGCGCACAGCCTGTGGATCATGACCTACGAGTACGGCGTCTCGGACACCTACTACCCCATGCGCTACAAGCTGGCCCGGGACCCGGAGAAGTTCGGCGAGTCCCCGGCGATCGCACTCCTCGACCAGGACGGGTACGCCCCCTCGGCCGCCCCGACCGTGGTGTGGTCGGACTCCGGCGGCCCCATGGGCACGATCGTCGTCAGCGCCAACAGCGACGCCGACTTCTTCGTCAACCGGCACCTCGGTGACCCCAGCAAGTGGACCCGGCTGACCTCGCCGATGCCCAGGGGCTACAGCCGGTTCACCATCCCGCTGACGAGCCCGGGATCGTGGCGCCGCCCCGGTCTCGTCTTCGTCGTGACCGGCGCGCCCTACGCCGAACAGGCCCCGATCCAGGCCGGCGTCATAGCGCTGGACTGACCGCCGGCCGGCCCGGTCCGGCCGCGGATCCGGGCAGGGCACGCCCGCTCCCGGGGCGCCACCGGCGTCCCGGGCCGCGCGTGCCCTGCCCGCCGTGGCGACGGCCGTCACGTCCTGGCCGGCCCCGGGTCGCTCGGGTGCCGGCTCAGCGGCGTCGTCCGCGTGGACAGCCGCGGTGCCGGGGGGAGCGAGCCGAGGACGTGTGACGTGTGCGGCCGCTTCCGGCGTCGCGCCCGCCCGGGGCCCTCGCGCCCGGCTACCCGGCCGTGGCCTCGTACTCGCTGACGGGCAGGGCGGTGCGCAACTGCCGCCGGGAGGTGATCGCGAGCTTGGTGAAGACCTTGCGCAGGTGCCACTCGACCGTCCGCGGGCTCAGGAAGAGCCGGGCCGCGACCTCCGAGTTGGAGAAGCCGTCCCGCGCGAGCAGGGCGATCTGCCGCTCCTGCTCCGTCAGTTCGTCGCTCGACGGCGCCGCGGGCCCGCGCTTGCCGACCGCCTCGCCGGAGACGAGCAGCTCCCGGCGGGCACGCTCGGCGAACGCCTCCATCCCGATGGAGACGAACATCCCGTAGGCGGCGTGCAGGTGCTCCTGCGCCTCGGCCCGCCGCCGCTCACGCCGCAGCCACTCGCCGTACAGCAGGTGGGCGCGGGCGAGTTCCGGGCGCAGCCGCGTGCGGCCGAAGCGCTCGACCGCCTCGCGGTAGAGGTCCTCCGCGGCGGCGCCCTCGCTCAGCAGCGCCCGGGAGCGGGCCAGGATGCCCCGCGCCCAGTCGGTGTCGCACATCCCGGCGGCGTCCACCAGCCCCTGGAGCGCCTCGCGGGCGACCGTCTCCTCCCCGACGCGGGACGCCGCTTCGACGAGTTCGGGCAGCACCCACATGGCGACGAACGCCTGGTCGATCCGCCTGATGGTGCGCGCCGCGGGCAGCGCGCGCTCGTACCGGCCCAGGCCGTTGTAGAGGACGGCGGCGGCCCAGTGCGCGCACGTGACCGCGTTCGTCTGGCCGTCCGCGGACGCCCACTCGATGGTGTCGGCGATCAGGTCGGCGGCCTCGGTCTCCTTGCCCTGCACGGCCGTGAGCAGGAGCTTGGTGTGCTGCGCGATGGGCATGCCCGTCGCCGCGGCCACGGCCTCGGATTCGGCGACGATCGCGGTGGCGGCGGCGAGGTCGCCGGCCATGACGGTGGAGATCCCCAGCGACGCGAGGTAGATGGGCAGTTCCGTCAGGGCTCCGGCGGAGCGCGCCACCTCGACCGCCCTGGCGTAGGTCTCGTGCATGACCCGGTCGTCCCACAGGGCGCAGCTCACCCCGCAGGTCGCCCAGCCCCAGGCCAGGAGGTCCTGCGCGGGATAGTCCACGAGGGCGGGCATCACCTTGCGGAACGTGGGGAGTGCGGCGTTGTAGCCCTCGGTGACCAGCAGCGCGTAGCCCTCCAGGACGAGGTCGAGGGTGCCGGGACCGCCGTCGGGAGCCGGAAGCTCCCGCACCGCCCGGGAGATCTCCGTGAGCACGTCCCCGTCCGAGGCGGCGAACGTCGCCGTGGCCCACGCGACGAGATAGGTCTCCCGCGCCAGCTTCATGTCGAACCGCTCCAGGCGCCGGGCGGCCGCCAGCAGCATCGGCGGCGCCTGGTCGTTGAAGCCGGCGGCGAAGGTGATGCGGCTGCGCAGCAGATACGCCCGGGCGCGCTGGAACTCCTCCTCCGCGTCCCGCTCGGCGGCGGCGAGGAGTTCCCGCGCGGCGTCCAGGTCGCCCGCCCGGAAGGCGGCGTTCGCGGCCGCCAGGGCGCGCTCGGCACGCCGCGCGGTGTCGACGGTCAGCGCGGCGGAGCGGCGCAGGAAGGCCGCGGCGGCGGCCGGCCCGCCACGGGCCTGGGCGCGGTCGGCGGACCGTTCGAGCTCCGCCGCGACGCTCTCGTCGGGTGCGGCCGCCGCGGACGCGAGGTGCCAGGCACGGCGGTCCGGGTCGGTGTGCGGGTCGGTGGCCTCCGCCAGCGCCTTGTGCACCGCCCTGCGTTCGTCCGCCCTCGCCGACCGGTACACGGCCGAGCGTACGAGGGGGTGGCGGAAGATCACCCGCGCGCCGAACGACAGCAGCCCGTCGGTGCCGTCCACCAGCGCCGTCTCCGGCCTGGCGCCGAGCCGGCTGGCCGCCTGCCAGACCAGGGCGGGGTCACCGGTCGGCTCGGCGGCGGCGACCAGCAGCAGCAGCCGGGTCTGGTCGGGCAGGTCGGCGATCCGGGCCAGGAAGCTCTCCTCGATCCGGGCCGGCAGCATGTCGGCGTGCGGCAGGCCGAAGCCACCCGCGAGCTGCGTCACGCTCAGCCCGCGCGGCAGTTCCAGCAGGGCCAGCGGATTGCCCCTCGTCTCGGCCACGAACCGGTCACGGACGCGCTGGTCGAGGCGGACACGCG
The DNA here is from genome assembly GCF_020400825.1 of Streptomyces sp. HPF1205. Lineage (GTDB taxonomy): Bacteria > Actinomycetota > Actinomycetes > Streptomycetales > Streptomycetaceae > Actinacidiphila. The sequence continues at coordinate 80,332 of NZ_JAINVH010000033.1, read as the reverse complement.
TCACCGAGTCCAGCAGCGCGTGGGCGTCGGCGTCACGCAGCCCGGTGACCGCCAGGTCGGGCAGTCCGAGCAGGTCCCGGGGCCGCTCGCGGGCTCCGAAGAGCAGGCCCATCGACTCCGCCTGCGAACGCCGGGCGACGAAGCCCAGCACTTGCGCCGAGGCGTGGTCCATCCACTGCGCGTCGTCGACCACGCACAGCAGCGGACGCTCCTCCGCGGTGTCCGACAGCAGGCTCAGCACCCCCAGGGCGACCAGGAAGCGCTCCGGCGCGGGCGCCGCGCGCATGCCGAACACCGTCTCCAGTGCCTCGCGCTGCGGCGCGGGGAGGCGCTTCGCGCGGTCCAGCAGCGGCGAGCAGAAATGGTGCAGGGTCGCGAAGGGCAGCTCCATCTCGGACTCCACGCCGACGGCGCGCAGCACCCGCATGTCCGTCGCCGACCGCTCCGCGTACTCCAGCAGCGCCGACTTGCCGACCCCGGGCGTGCCGTGCAGGACGAGCACCCCGCTCTCGCCGGAGCGGACGTTGGCTATCAGCTCGTCCAGGAGGGCGCATTCCGGTCCGCGCCCGACCAGGCCGGTCCCCCGCCCGTGCCCAGGACCGTCCACCGGATGTGTCACGATCGCCCCATCGCCGTCGCCGCCAGCCGCCCTCCCCGCACGTTACCTCAGCCCCGGGGCGTCACCGCCTCCTCGGACGGGACCGTTCCCGCCGGGGCGGGCGCCGGGTTCGCCGCCGCCCCGGCGAGCGCGCTCCGCGCCCGGGAGCCGGCCGTTCCCGGGCGGCCTCGCGAACGCCCGTGCCGCGGCGTCACCGCACGCCGCGGACCCCGGCTCAGCCCACCCCCGGGGTGCCGAGGATCTCCGCGAGGAAGGCGTCCCAGTCCAGTGCCCGGCTCTCCGCCTCGGCCGGAACCGCCCGGTAGGTTGCCGCCAGCCACTCGGCCAGCGGCTCGACGGGCAGCTGGAACAGGGCGTTGACGCCGCCGGAGTGCAGCATGAGCCACGCCAGACCCGGCAGGTCCCGCGCCGGCCACACCTGCACGTCCTGCTCCCCGCTCCCCCGCGACAGGCCGCGGTGGAACAGCTCCCGGCCGATGCTCCAGGTCACGGATGCCCCGGGTCCCGGCATGAACGTGACGGCGATGACCATGGGCGTGTCCGGGTCGAAGCGGAACCGCGCCCGTACGGGGTGGGTCGTGTCGTCGCCCAGCACGCGGCCGAGCCGCAAGGACAAGGCAGGCGGCCCCTCGTGCGCCGCCTCGCGTGCCCGAAGACCTGACTGATCACCGTTCATGGCGGGTGTCTCCTCCCGTTGCGCGAGCTGTTGTGCGAGCTGTGGCGCGAGCTGTTGTGCGAGGTCCTGGCCCCACTCTTGTGCACGGTGGCGTCCCGGAGCATCGGTCACCTGACGGGTGAGCCGGGGTGGGCACGGCGTCCGGGATGCCGGGAACCCCGGGCACGGCCGGTCCGGCCGGCCGGCGGTCCGACCTGCGCCTTCGGCGGTGACCGCCACCCGCCCCGGCCCGCGCACGGGGATCGGCCACCCTGCGCCATGTGACCGGCCCGGGCGGGCGGACGGAAGCCGGGTCCCGGGGCGGGCGCGACACGGGCGCCGGGGAAGTGCCGGAGAAATTCCGAGGAGTGCCGAGGAGTGCCGAGGAGTGCCGAGGAGGGGGCCGGAGAAGTGCCGTGGGAGGTGCCGGCAAGGCCCAAGCGCAGGTCGGACCCCCTTCGACGTGCGCGATGCGGTGGTTCGTGGTGAGCTGCGAATCGCAGCAGGTGGCATGTGAAGGGAGAGGGATCGTGATGAGTGAGACCTATCGAGCCGCACAGGTCGGCGTCGCCGGGGGACCGTTCGAGATCGTCGAACGGGAGGTGCTGCGGCCGGGCCGGGGGCATGTGCGGGTGTCCGTGGAGGCCTGCGGGATCTGCCACAGCGACGCCGGGATGGTGAACGGGGTCTTCCCCGGGCTGACGTTCCCGCTGGTCGCGGGGCACGAGATCGCGGGCCGCATCGCCGAGGTCGGCGAGGGCGTCCACAGCGGCTGGCAGGTGGGCGACCGGGTGGCGGTGGGGTGGTTCGGCGGAAGCTGCGGCCACTGCACGCCGTGCCGGCAGGGCGACTTCATCGTCTGCGACAACCTGAAGGTGCCCGGCTGGGCCTACGACGGCGGCTATGCCGAGAGCGCCATCGTGCCGGTCGACGCCCTGGCACGTATCCCCGACGGCCTGTCGGCGGTCGACGCCGCCCCGCTGGCCTGCGCGGGCGTGACCATGTTCGACGGCTTGCGGCGCAGCCCCGCCCGCCCGGGCGATCTCGTCGCCGTCCTCGGCATCGGCGGCCTCGGGCACCTCGGGGTCAGGTACGCGGTCGCGATGGGCTTCGAGACGGTGGCCATCGCCCGGGGCAAGGAGAAGGCGGAGCTGGCCGAGCACCTCGGCGCCCACCACTACATCGACAGCACCGCCGCCACCCCTGTCGCCGAAGCGCTCCAGGCCCTCGGCGGCGCCAAGGTCGTGATGGCGACGGCCGCCAGCTCCGAGGCCATCGCGGCCACCGTCGACGGCATGGCGCCGCGTGGCGAGCTCGTCGCCATCGGCGCGACGTTCGAGCCGATGGGCATCAACCCCTTGCAGCTGCTCCTGCGCGGCCGCGTCGTCCGCGGGCACCCCTCCGGGACCTCCCGGTCCGTGCAGGACACCATGGAGTTCAGCGCACGGCACGGGATCACGCCGATGAACGAGGTCATGCCGCTCAGCCGGATCAACGAGGCGTACCAGAGGATGATGTCCGGCGCCGCGCGCTTCCGGATGGTCCTCACCCGTGACTGAGGCGCTCGATCCTCGTCCCCGGCGTTCCGTCCGGGACATCCCGCTGAATTGACGGAGCCCCTCGTCACGGAAGTGCCGAACCCGTTCGGCACCCGGCGGCGAGGGGCTCCGCCGGCCGCTCAGTCCTTCGCGCCCGGTGTCCCGCGGGCGCGGGTGCTCCTCGACGTCAGGACAGGTCCGCGCCGATGACCGGCGGCAGCGGGGCCCGGCTCCGCGGCGGCGGGCGGCCGGCCGACCCGGTCGCCTTCGGTGAGGCCGCCCCACACCCCGTAGTCCTGCCGCGTCGCGAGGGCGAACCGCCCGCACGGCACGCGGACCGGGCACGACTCGCAGACCGCGCGTGCCCGCTCCTCACGCAGGTGCCGGGCCCGCCCGCGTTCGTAGGAGGGGGAGAAGAAGACGGTGACGTCCATTCCGCGGCAGGCGGCCTTCACCTGCCAGTCCCACAGGTCGGTCAGGGGCTTCAATCGCATTTTCACGGAAGACGACCTCCGGTACGTGGGCTCGGGGGCTCGGTGGTCCGCCGCCGCTCGGTGAGCGGCCGCGCGGAACGAGCTTGCGTCGGCGGGCCGGTCCGTCGAATCGGCCATATGACCGCATCGCACGTCGTGAGCCGCCCGCGGGACGCTCTGCCGGCCTCCGAACGGGGGCGTAGGCTTTTCGGCGGCGTCCTCGGGGGGTGCTTCGACGGGCCGTTTCGGGAAATCGAGGAGATGCGGTGCGCGATCCTGGGCCGGTGCGTTCCGCGGCAGCCGGCGACCTGGTGGGGCGGGAGAAATCGGTGGGTCTCCTGCGCACGTTCCTGGGCGCGGCCTCGGAAACGGGCGGGGCGCTTGTCCTGACCGGTGACGCGGGCATCGGCAAATCCGTGCTGCTGGACCGCGCCGCGCGGATGGCGCCGGCCGCCGGGGCGTCGGTGCTGCGCGGTGCCGGTGTCGAATTCGAGGCCGACGTCCCCTATTCCGGGCTGCACCAGGTCCTCCTGCCCCTCGAAGGCGAGCTGGACTCGCTCGGTCCCGGGCCGCGCGACGCCCTGGCGGTCGCGCTGGGGTTCGGCGTGGGCCCGGACCCGGACCGGACGCAGGTGTCCGAGGCGACGCTCGCCCTGTTCGGCCACGTCGCCGCCCGCCGGCCGCTGCTGGTCGTCGTGGACGACGTGCACTGGCTCGACCGGGCGAGCGCCGGTGTGCTGGGCTGGGTCGCCCAGCGGCTGGAGGGCAGCCGCGTCGGGTTCCTCGCGGCGGCCCGCCCGGCGGCCGACAGCCCCTTCGCACACATCGGCCTGCCCGAGCACGAGCTGCGCCCGCTCGACGACGAGGCGGCGGCGGACCTGCTGCGCGCCCGCTTCCCCGGCCTCGCGGCCGGCGTACGCGTGCGGTTGGTGGCCGAGGCGCAGGGCAATCCGCTGGCCCTGCTGGAGCTGGCCGGCGACGCGGCCGGCGGCGGGCCGGCCGCCGCGGACGCGTCGCAGCCGCAGTCCCCGCTGCGACGGGTCAGGACGGTGTTCGCCTCCCGGCTCGACGGCCTTCCGGCCGCCACGGTCCGCCTGGTGCTGCGCGCGGCCCTGGACGCCACCGGGGACCCGCGCATCCTGCTTTCCACCGGCCCGGGTTCACCCGGTCCCGGTGATCTGGAGCCCGCCGAGCGCGCCGGGCTGATCCGGATCGAGGAGAACCCGCGCCGCGTCGTCTTCGCCCACCCCCTGATCCGCTCGGCGGTGGTGGGACGGTCGACCAGCAGGGAGCGGCACGCCGCGCACCACGACCTCGCCGAACTCCTCGCGGACCATCCCGAGCGCCGGGCCTGGCACCTCGCCGAGGCGACGGTCGAGCCGGACGAGCGGGTGGCCGCGCTCCTCGACGACGTCGCCCGGCGTGTGCTCAGGCGCGGCGACGCCGTCGGAGCGGTCTCGGCACTCGTACGGGCCGCCGAGCTGAGTCCGCTCGGCGCCGACCGGAGCCGGCGGCTGTCCGAGGCCGCGTACATCGGCGCGGACGTCACGGGCGAGCTGCGCGGAACGCCGGAGATGCTGGCCGCCGCCCGCGCCGCAGACCCCGGCGACGACGCTCCGCTGCACACCGCGGTCTCCGCCGCGTACATCCTGCTCACCGGCGAGGGCGACATCGACACCGCCCACCACCTGCTGGTCGGGGCCCTGGAAGCCTTCTCGGCGCGGGGCGGCACGGACGAGCGGGTGGTGAACGAGGCGTTCCACACGCTGCTGCTGGTGTGCTTCTTCGGCGGGCGGCCCGCGCTGTGGGACCCGTTCCACGACATCCTCGCGCGGTCGGCCGGCGACGGCCTGGTGTCGCTGTGCATCAGCACGTTCTGCGATCCGGCCCGCACCGGCCAGGACGTGCTGGAGCGGCTCGACGGCCTGATCGCATCCTGCGAGGAGGAACTGGACCCGAGCCGGATCGTCTGGCTGTCCATCGCGGCGGTCTTCGTGGACCGGCTCTCGGGTCTGCGCCGGGCGCTGTGGCGCATCGTCCGCGACGGACGCCAGGGCGGCGCCGTCGGCTCGGCGATCAACTCGCTGATCCTGCTGGGCATCGACGACTTCCTGACCAGCAAGTGGGACGAGGCGCAGCAACTGCTCGACGAGGGCGTCCGGCTCTGCGACGAGCTCGGGTACCAGGTCATCGCGGTGCCGGGACGGTGGGGGCAGGCACTGCTGGCCGCCGTCCGGGGCGACTTCGCCGCCGCCGAGGAGCAGGCCGACGACATCACCCGGTGGGCGGCTCCCCGGGGCGTGCGGGTCGCCCAGGTCTACTCGTGGCACATCCGGACCCTGGTGGCGCTGGGGCGCGGTGACTACGAGGAGGCGTACCGGCATGCCGCGGCCATCAGCCCGGCGGGCCGGTTCGCGTTCCGCACCCCGATCGCGCTGTGGGTGGCCATGGACCTCGTCGAGGCGGCCGTCCGCAGCAACCGCCGGTCGGAGGCGGCGGCACACGTCGCCGCGATGCGCGAGACCGCGATCGCCTCCCTGTCGCCGCGGCTGGCGCTGCTCGCGGCGGGCTCGGCGGCCATGGCCGCCTCCGACAGCACCGCCACCGCGCTCTTCGAGGAGGCGCTGCGGACCCCCGGCGCCGAACGCTGGGCGTTCGAACTCGCCCGCGTGCGGCTGGCCTACGGCGAGCACCTGCGGCGCGCCCGGGCGATCATCGCCGCACGCGAGCAGCTCGGCCGGGCACGCGACGCCTTCCGGCGCATGGGCGCGCGGCCCTGGGCCGCCAGGGCCGAGAGCGAGCTGCTCGCCACCGGCCGGACCAGGTCGCAAGGGGAGCAGCTGGGGCCGGCGGCGCTCACGTCGAGGGAGCGCGAGATAGCGATGCTCGCGGCCTCCGGGCTGAGCAACAAGAAGATCGGGGAGCGGCTGAACCTGTCCTCCCGGACCGTCGGGGCCCACCTGCGGCACGTCTTCCAGAAACTCGACATCACGTCCCGGGGCGCGCTGCGTGACGCGCTCGGTCCGCTCTCCTCCCCGTCGACGGATCCGGCGGGATGACGGCCGCCCGGGTCCCGCCTTGGTGGGGCCGCGGCCCGGCGTGCCGGCGTCGCCCGCTCAGGCGTCGTCGATCGCGTCCATGGGATCCAGCCTGACGTACGTGCTGTTGATGCCGGGCCCGTGCTTGCCGAACAGACCGTCCGCCATCGCGACGCCCACGCCGTTGAGCGCGCTGTCGTGCACGGGCACGGCCCGCGCGGGGGCGATGTCCCGTACCCAGTCGATGAGTTCGGCGGTCCGGCACCAGGACGTGTGCACCGGCATCAGCAGGGTCTTGACCGGCCGGTCGGGCACGGTCAGCGCGTCCCCGGGATGGAACACGCTGCCGTCGACGAGGAAGCCGGTGTTCCTGACCGGCGGCATGTCCGGGTGCGTCGTGCCGTGCCAGGTGCCGAACGCCTCGACCTCGAAACCGGCGGCCGCGAAGACGTCGCCGTGGCCGACGACCTGGAGCCGGTCGCCCAGCCCGGTCAGCAGTTCCGCCACGGCCGGCACCGTCCACACCCGCAAGTTCCGGTTGGCCTCGGCCGCCGTGCGCACATGGGACTCGGCGAAGTGGTCGAAGTGCTCGTGCGTCACCAGGATCCCGTCCGCGTCCTCCACGGCCGCGTCCTCGGTGAGCGCCCCCGGATCGATGACCAGCCTCCCTCCGGGGCCTTCGAGCCGCACACACGCGTGGCCGAACTTCGTCAGCTTCACAGCTTCCCCCCAGCGCCCCGTCGCCCCGTCGCCCGCTGCCGGGACGCGGCCTCCTCGGCAGTCGTAGTCCGTGGTCATGGCGATTCAGCCCGGTCGTGGACTGCGCTGATCCTACGCCGCCGGGCGGGGATCCCTCAGGCCACCGGGGTGCGGCCGGCGCGCTCGCGGTGCGCGTGCGCGCACCTGAGGTACAGCGCGGACAGCTCGGCGTCCGACACGGCCGCCAGCACGGCCTCGGGGGACCGGCCCCCGCGTGCCGCCGCACGGCACACCGCCATGGCCAGTTCGCCGATCACGGCCTCCTCCGCGGGAGGGGCCGCGGCGCCGGCCGATCGGCGGTCGATGACCGAACGTTCCGTTCCGTGCGCCGGATCGCGCGTGTTCCTTGCCCTCACAGCGAACTCCTCCCAGGTGGTGCCGGCGCCCCGGCCGGTGGCCGTGACCGGCCGCGGCGGTGCCACCGGGACCCGGCGGACGCCACCGGTGTCCGCGGTCCCGGGACGGCACCGCGGGGAAAGCCGGTCACGGCGGGACCCCGCTCCGGAAGGGGCGGGGCACGCCGTCGTATCCCCAGCCTTCCACCGCTCGCGCCGCCCGGCATCGGTCATGTGACCGAGCCGGGGCGCGGTGGGGTCCGTGTAAGCGCCGTGCGGGGCGGCGCGGTGGGTGGGGTGAGGTGCGGTGGGGTGGGACGCGGGGCGACACGACGCACCTCCCCCGGCCGTCCGGCCCCACGCGACGTACCACCCCCCCGGCCGCGCGGCCCCACCCGCCAAGCCGCCCTCGCACGCGCCACGCCGTCCCCCCGCCGCGCAGCCATATGGCCGATGCAGCCGGCCCCCGCGCGCCGACATGGTGGAGGCATTCTCCCGCCGGCCGCGGCGCAGGAGTACCCAGCGACGTACGGAGACCCCATGGCACTCGGCTTCCCCGCGTACGCGGACGACGCGGAGTTCGCCCGCCTGACCGGCCCGCCCGGGCCGCCCGTCGAGCTGTACGGACGGCGACGCGAGTGGGTCCTGCTGGACGGGCTCTTGGAGGGGGCGGGCGGCGGGCGCAGCGCGGCAGTGGTGGTGCGCGGCGGGGCGGGCGTGGGCAAGACCGCGCTGGTCGAGCACGCGCTGGTCGAGCACGCGCTGCGCGCCGCGGCACAGGAGTTCGCCGTCGTGCGGGCCGCGGGTGTGCGGGCGGAGCGGGATGTCGGGTACGCCGCCCTGCACCAGCTGTGCGGACCCCTGCTCCCCCGCCTCGACCGCCTGCCCGGCCCCGAGCGCGGCGCCCTCGGGATCGTCCTCGGCCTGCGGGCGGGTCCCGCCCCCGACCGCCTCGCGGTCGGGGCGGCCGTGCCGGCGCTGCTGTCCGCGGCGGCCGGCGACGGCCTCGTGTGCGTGATCGACGACGCGCAGTGGCTCGACCGGCCCTCGGCCCAGGCACTCGCCTTCGCGGCCCGCCGGCTGCGCCCGGGGCCGGTGCTCATGGTGATCGTCACCCGCGAGCAGCGCCTGGAGTTCCACGGGCTGCCCGAACTCGTGGTCGGCGGCCTGCCGGACGCCGACGCGCGGGGACTGCTGGACGCCCTGGTGCGCCGGCCGCTGGACGCGCTGGTGCGTGAGCGGTTCCTGGCCGAGGCGCGCGGCAACCCGCTCGCCCTGCTGGAGCTGTCGCGCGGGCTCACCGCGGAACTCGCCAGCGGTTACCAGACGCCGGGCACGCCGCCGCCCGGCCCGCACGAGGCCGAACCGGGACTCCAGCGGCGGGTCGCGTACCTGCCGGAACCGAGCCGGCGCCTGCTCCTGCTCGCCGCGGCCGACCCGACGGGGGACGCGGCACTGGTGTGGCGGGCGGCCGCGCGGCTGGGCATCACGCCCGACGCGGCGGTGCCGGTTGCCGAGGCCGGTCTGCTCACGTTCGGGGCCATGGTCCGCTTCGAGCACCCCGCGATCCGGTCGGCGGTGTACGGGGCGGCGCCGCTCGCCGTCCGGCAGGAGATCCACCGGGCGCTGGCGGAGGCCACCGACCGGCGCAGCGCGCCCGACCGCCGTGCCTGGCACCGGGCCCTTGCCACCTCGGGGCCCGACGACGAGGTCGCCGCGGAGCTGGAGCACGCGGCCGGCCGGGCGCGGGCGGACGGCAACCTGGTCGCGGCAGCCGTCCTGCTGGAGCGCGCCGCGACCCTGACGCCCGATCCGGTACGCCGGGTCGAACGGGCACTGGCGGCGGCCCAGTACACGATCCTCACGGGCGCCCACGCCCGGGCACGCAGGCTGCTGGCCCTGGCCGAAGCCGGTTCCGCGGGGCCGTCGCAGCGGGCCCGCGCCCGGCGGCTGCGCGCCCGTCTGGCACCGGCTTCGGAGTGCGGCGGCGACACGCCCCTGGTGCTGCTCAAGGCCGCGCGGCAGGTGGAGGAGAGCGACTCCGGACTCGCCCGCGCGACGTACCTGGACGCGCTGACCGCCGCGATGGCCGCCGGGCGGCTCGCCGGTGAGGGCTGGTCCGCGGCGGAGGTGTCACGGGCGGCGCGCGGCGCCCCGCGGCCGGCGGACCCGTCGGCGTCCGATCTGCTGCTGGACGGCCTGACGGGGCATGTCACGCACGGGTACGCGGCCGGCGCCCCCCTCCTGCGCAAGGCCCTGGACGCCTTCGGCCGCGGCATGCCCCTGGAGGAGGAACTGCCGCGGCTGTGGCCGGCCTGCCTCGCGGCGATGCACCTGTGGGACGACCGCGCCTGGGACGCGCTGTCCCTGCGGTACGTCACGCTCGCCCGCGGCGCGGGCGCGCTCGGCGAGCTGCGGCCGGCGCTCGGCATGCGGTCCCTGGCGCTGCTGCTGTCCGGCGGGGCCGGCGGGTCGGGCGGATCCGGCGCGGCGGCGGGCGGGCGGGAGCAGGCGACGGCGGAGCCGGAGGACGGCGGCTTCCCTTCGTACGGCGCGCTGGGCCGTCTCGCGCTGCGGGCCGAGGAGGACAGGGCGCTGGCACTGATCGGCGCCATGGGCGAGTACGCGGTGACGGCCGGCCAGGGAACCGTGATCACCTTCACGAAGTGGGCCGAGGCCGTGCTCTGCAACGGCATCGGGAGCTACGACCGGGCGCTGGCGGCGGCGCGGGAGGGTGACGCGTACCCGCACGAGGTGGGTGTCTCCTCGTGGCTGCTGGCCGAGTCGGTCGAGGCCGCCGCGCGGAGCGGGGCGCCGGGACGCGCGGCGAGCGCCCTCGCGCGCCTTTCGGAGGCGGCCCGGGCCGGCGGCACCGACTGGGCCCTGGGGGTCGAGGCCCGGTCGCGGGCGCTGCTGAGCGAGGGCGACACCGCCGAGCGGCTGTTCCGGGAGGCGGTCGACCGGCTCGGCCGTACCCGGGTGCGGGTGGAACTGGCCCGGGCCCACCTGCTCTACGGCGAGTGGCTGCGCCGGGAGGGCCGCCGTACGCACGCGCGCGAACAGCTGCGCCTGTCGCACGAGATGCTGACCGCCATGGGCGCGGAAGGCTTCGCCGAGCGCGCCAGGCGGGAACTGCTCGCCACGGGCGAGACGGTACGCAAGCGCACGCCCGACACGGCGACGCAGCTCACCGCCCAGGAGGCCCAGATCGCCGGGCTCGCCTGCGACGGGCTGTCCAACCCGGAGATCAGCGTGCGTCTCTTCATCAGCCCGCGCACGGTGGAATGGCATCTCGGCAAGGTGTTCACCAAGCTCGGGATCACCTCCCGCAAGCAGTTGCGGACCGCCCTGCAGACCGCCGCCCGGCCCGGCCGCCCTCATCGGCGCGTACTGCGGGCGGCCGCTCCTTCGGCGTCCGGGCCGGGCGTCCGGCACGGTTCCCCGCAGTTCCCGCCGACGGTCCGCCCCGCGTGACCCGCGCGCCCGGGAACCAGGGACTTTCCCTGGTTCGTGCGGGCCCCCGTACGGACAAGTCTGGGGCCATGGCGAGCGCCGCGTGGGAAGAACGCATGGCCGGGGCATGAGTCCACGGTCGGCTCACCGGTGTGCGCCCTGTGCGGTGGCCGGCCAGGGCACGCGGGCACGTTGGTGGCTTCGGAGCGAGGGAGTTCAGTCGGTATGACGGAGAAGGCGTTGGACGGAGCCGTCGCTCTCGTGACGGGCGCCAGCAGCGGCATCGGCGCCGCGACCGCCCTCCGGCTCTCCCGGGAAGGCGCCAGCGTCGCCCTGCTCGCGCGCCGCGGCGCGCGGCTGCGGCAGGTCTCGGACGAGATAGCGGCACTCGGCGGGGACGTCTTCCTCATCGCGGCGGACATCACGGAGCCGGGGCGCGCGTCCTCGGCCGTGCAGGACACCCTGAACCGGTTCGGCCGCCTGGACATCCTGGTCAACAACGCGGCGGTGATGCTGCTCGGCACCGCTCTGCACACCAGGATCGAGGAATGGGACCGCATGGTCGCGCTCAACGTGGCCGCGGTCCTGCACATGACGCACGCCGCCGTTCCGTACCTGATCGACGCCGCCGCGACGTCCCCGCGCCAGGTCGCCGACATCGTGAACATCACCTCGGCGTCCGGCCGGACCGCCAGGCCGGGGAGCAGCGTGTACGACATGACCAAGTCCGGCCTGCACAGTTTCAGTGAGTCCCTGCGCCAGGAACTGATCGTGGAGGGGGTGCGGGTCGGCCTGGTCCGGCCCGGCGCGGTGCGCACGGAACTCATGGACCACGTGAGCGACGCCTCCGCGGACGTCGCCGCCTGGCAGACGGACGGCACCGAGCCGCTGCGTGCCGGGGACGTCGCGGACGCGATCGGCTACGCCGTGACGCGCGACCGGCGGGTGGCGATCAACGAGATCGTGCTTCGCGGCGGCGAACGGAACTGGTAGCCGCGCTCCCATGCGCTTCGTGCGCCGACGCGCACCGTCATGCCTCATGCGCCGACGCGCACCGTCCGGCGGCCGGCCCGGGTGGGCCGGCTTTCGCGTGCGGCCGCGTCCGCGGCATCTCCGCGGCCGGTTCCGCCGCGACCGGTCCCGCCACGGCCGATCCCGCCACGGCCGATCCCGCCACGGCCGATCCCGCCGCGGCCGGTCTCGCCGCGGCCGGTCCCGCCGGGGTCGGTCCCGCCGGGGTCAGTTCCCGGTCGCGCACCGGGCCGCGTGCGGCGGCAGCGCGGTGAGCGCTTCGCCGAGGGTGACCCGGGAGGACACACCGAGCTTGGGGTAGATCCGGTACAGGTGGGCCGCCACCGTCCGGTGGGAGAGGAAGAGTTTCTCGCCGATCTGCCTGTTGGTCAGGCCCGAGGCGGCCAGGACGGCGATCCGGTGTTCCTGCGCGGTGAGCGGGTCGGCCCGCGGGCCGCGGCCCGCCCACGCCGTGGTGCGGCCGGTCGCCCGCAGCCCTTCGGCGGCCCGCGCGGCCCAGGGGCCGGCCCCGAGGTGGCGGAAGGTGTCGAGGGCCGCGTCCAGGTGCACCCTGGACTCCTTCACCGCGCGTGCGCGGCGCAGGTGCTCGCTGTAGGCCAGGCGTATGCGGGCGAGGTCGAAGGGCCAGCGTTCGGCGTCCGGAACGGCGAGGGCCTCCTCGAAGAGCGGGCCCGCCCGGTCGTCGCCGGCAGCCATGGCGGCCGCGCCGGCGGTGACCAGTGCCAGGCGGGGGGAGATGCCGGGCAGGCCCGTCTCCCGCATCGCCGCCGCGTGGGCCCGCGCCTCGGCCGTACGTCCGGTGCGGACGGCGGCTTCCACGAGGTCCATGGCCGCCCACAGCGCCACCTGGGCATGGGGGGCCAGCACCCCGGGCGGACTGATCGCCGACGCGCCGGCGTACGCCTCCTCGTAGTCGCCGCGGCCCAGGGCGGACAGTGCCGAGGCGTACCGGGCGAGGTGCTCGACGGCGCGGGCGCCGCGGGGCGCCGCCCACGCGGTGGTGTCCCGGACCAGTCTCCGCGCCGTGCGGTCCTCGCCCCGCGCACCGGCCAGCAGGGCCCCGGCCATGCGGAACTGATGGGTCATCAGCTCGTACCCGTGGGACTCGGCCAGCGCCGTCCCCTCGTCGGTCAGGCGGGCGCACTCGTCCCACTGGCCGGTGAGGAAGTCGTCCAGGCACAGCACCGTCAGCGCGATGAGCGCGGAGGCGACCGCTCCCCCGTCGCGGCCGTCGCCGACGACGCGCCACAGAGCGGCGCGGCACCCGGTCGCGCGGTCCACGACCAGTGCCGTCACCCCGATCCGCTCGATCCAGGTCGGGTCGGGCTCGTGGTGCAGGTCGTGGATCTCCGCGTCGAGCCGGCCGAGGGCGTCGGGGCGGGCGCGGGCCGGGTCGGCGTACACGTCGACGAGCAGCTTCACGCGGGGCGGCAGCGGCACGTCCAGGTGACCGACGGCCGTGCGGAAGCCGTCCCAGAGTTCCGGCCGGCCGGCGCAGACGCACGTCCTGTGCAGGGTGCGTACGGCGTCCAGGATCGCGCGGTCGCCGCCGCCGGAGCGGCCGGCCCGGCCGGCGCCGGTGGTCAGCGCGCGGACGAGCAGCCGGTGCGCCGCGTTGACGTCGCCGTCGCGGTTCAGCAGCACGTGCGAGGCCGCGACGGCGGCCGGCAGCGATCCCCGCAGGTCCGGGTCGGCGCGGCGGGCCTCCACGAGCAGCCGCGCCGACGCGCGCAGTTCACCGGCGACCTCCGTGCCCACGCACGCGGCTTCGGCCAGGCGCCTGCTGCGGTCGGCCGGTCCGGGGCTGAGGTCGGCGGCCCGTACGAGGGCGTTGAACGAACCGGCGGCGTCACCGCGCCTGCGGATCCGCAGGGCGGACCGCTCCAGGAGCGCCGCCACCTCCTCGTCGGGATCGGGTGCCGCCTCGGCCAGGTGCCAGGCGCGGCGATCGGGCTCGGCGGCCAGCGCCCGCGCCAGGACGCGGTGCGCCGCGGCACGCTGCCCGCTGGTCGCGCCCGACACGACGGTCGCGCGGACCAGCGGGTGCCGGAAGACCAGGCGCCCGAGTCCGCGGTTCTCGATCCGCACCACCTGCGCCAGCTCCGCCGGGGCGAGAACGGCGAGGACGTCCTCGCCGGGGGCGCACGCCTGCAGCACCGGCAGGTCGCCGCCGCCTTCCAGCGCGGCCAGGAGCAGCAGCCGCCGGGTGCGCTCGGGCAGCCGCGCCACCTGTGAGGCGTACAGGTCCTGCAGGCGGCGGCTGAGCGGCAGCACGTCGGCGCGGGTGCCCGCGCCCGCCTGCCGCGAGACGGCGATCGAGCCCGGCAGCTCCAGCAGGGCCAGGGGATTGCCCTGGGCCTGCGCCAGGACCCGCTGCGTGTCCCGCGCGGCCAGCATCGGGAAGCGGGTGCCGACCAGCTGGGCCGCCGCCTTCCCGTCCAGCGGGCGGACGGCGAGCCGGGGCAGGTTCGCCGAGTCGACCACCGTCTCGTATCCGGACGGCGAGCCGCCTAGGAAGCCCACGCGGCTGCCGCCGAGCCTGCGCGCGGCGAACATCAGCACCTCCGCGCTGGCCCGGTCGACCCATTGCAGGTCGTCCACGATCAGCAGCACGGGACGGGTGAGCGCGGCCCGGCGCAGCAGGGCGAGGGCCGCGCCGTAGACCGTCAGGCGGTCCGGCACCGTGCCCTCGGTGATGCCCAGGGCCACCAGCAGCGCGTCGCGGTGGGGCGGGCCGAGCGCGTCGATCTCCCGGCGCAGCGGCTCGAAGACACGGGCCAGGCCGGCGAAGCTCAGATCCGTCAGGTACTCGACGCCGCCGAAGCGCAGTACGAGCGCACCCGCCCGCGCCGCGGCCTCGGCCGCGACCTCCAGGAGGGCGGACTTGCCCACGCCGGGCTCCCCCGACACCACCATGGCCCCGCCGCCGTCGGCCACCTCGCCGACGAACGACCGGAGCAGCCGTACCTCCTCGTCGCGCCCGACCAGTCCCTCGGCCGTACTGCGCGAGACCGGGCCCAGGTCCACCGTGTCCTCCTCTCCCCGCTCCGGATGAGACGAACGCGCGCCCACGGCCGCGCGACCCTCGTCCGCGGCGCTCCGGCTCACGTCCGACCGTCCCGTGTTCCACAGTGGCAGCCGGGCACCCTGGGCGAACCGGTTGAACCCCCTGGCCCCGTACTGGGCACGTGGTACGAGTCGCCCGGCCGGTACGCGGGCGGAGCCGTATCGGCCCAGGTCGCCGGGCCCGCCCGGGGGTACGGGCCGACCCGGGGGCACGGGCTAGTGGACGGTGGGCCGGGGGTCAGTGACCGGCGGCGGAGCGCAGCTCGTCGGGGAGGGCGTCGCGCAGTTTGCGGCGCGAGCCGACCCCGAGCTTGGCGAAGATCTTGCGCAGGTGCCATTCGACGGTGCGCGGGCTGAGGAACAGCTCGGCGGCGATCTCGGGATTCGTCCGCCCGCCGGCCGCGAGCCGGGCGATCTGGGCCTCCTGCGCGGTCAGCTTCTCGGCCGTCCCCCTTCGGTGCGCGGTCACCGCCTGGCCGGCCGCGAGCAGTTCGCGCCGGGCGCGCTCGGCGAACGCCTCGGCGCCCATCGCCGAAAACGCCGCGTAGGCGGTGCGCAGCCATTCGCGTGCCTCGGTCCTGCGGCGCTGCCGGCGCAGCCATTCGCCGTACAGGAGCTTGGCGCGGGCGAGTTCCATCGGCAGCCGGGTCCGGCCCAGGTGGTCGATCGCCGTGCGGAAGTGGAGGTCCGCGTCGTCGTCGGCCAGCAGCGCGCGGGAACGGGCCTCGACACCGAGCGCCCAGTCGGTACCGCTCGGGCGCGTGGTGCGGGCGAGGCGCTCGAAGGCGTCGGCGCCCGCCTCGTACTGCTCGCACCGGACGGCGGCCTCGACGAGCTGCGCCAGCGACCAGGTGGCGAAGGCGAGTTCCTGACCGTGGGCGGCGGCCTGCTGGGCGGACTTCATGGCGTCGTCGTAGCGGCCGAGGCCGTTGTAGAGCACGGCCTGGGCGTGCAGCACGATGGCCAGGCCGAGGCCCTCGCCGCGCTTGACGGCGCCCTCGGCAGCGGCCTCGATGAGCGGGGCGGCCTCCGCCTCGCTGCCCCGCCAGGCCGCCAGCGCGGCGGCCCCGTACGCCGGCAGCCGGCTGCCGGTGGACTCGGTCACCGCGTCGGCCTCCTCCACCAGCGTCGCGGCCAGCGTGAGCTCACCGGCGAACAGGTGCAGCCCGATGCGGGCGCTGAGCGCGATGGGCAGGATCGCGAGCGCCCCCGCCTTCCGGGCGAGGTCGACGTGACGCTCGGACAGCACCTTCCAGCTGTCGTCGTCCCACAGGTCGTGCGCCGCGTGGGTGGCGAGCCAGAGCCGGCGGATCGCGTCGGCCGGCGCCATGTCGCCGTCGCGGAAGGCGGCCACCGCGCGTTTCAGCCGCGCCGCCCCGGCCTGGTAGCCGTCGGCGAACACCGCCGTCAGGCCGTCGAGCAGCAGATCGGGCGGCTCCGCGCCGGACCTGGGCGAGCGGGCCGCGGCCGCCGCGATCTGCGTCACGCCGACGTCACGTCCGAGGCGGCCGACGAACAGGGCCGCGGCGAAGGCGTCCAGGTAGGTGTCACGCGCGACGGCCGGCCGGAGCCCCTCCATCCGCCGCGCGGCCGACAGCAGCAGCGGCGGCGCGTCCTGGCCGTTGGGCGAGCCGAACGCGAGCTGCCCGCGGAGCAGGTCCACGGTCGCCTCCTGCAGCTCGTCGAGCGGCCCGGTCCGCGCCACCGCGAGCAGCGCCATGGCGTCCCCCGACGCGCCCGCCTGGAGCTTGGCCTGGGCGGCGGCCAGCGCCCGGGCCACCTGGCGCGGCCGCTCGGGGGTGACGGCGACCGCGTGTTCGAGGAAGGCGGCGGCCGCGGCCAGCCCGCCGCGGGCCTGGGCGCGTCCGGCCGACCGTTCGAGTTCGGCCGCCACGCTCTCGTCGGGCTCCGTCGCCGCCTGGGCGCGGTGCCACGCGCGCCGGTCCGGGTCCAGCCTCGCGTCGGTCGCCGACGCGAGGGCCCGGTGCGCGCGCCGCCGCCGATCGGGCGAGGCGTGCCGGTACGCCGCCGAGCGCACGAGCGGATGCCGGAACCGGACGCGCAGGCCGAACTCGATCAGGCCCGCCGCTTCGGCCGGAGCGGCCATGTCGACGTCGATCCCCTGGTCCGCCGCGGCCCGCCACAGCAGCCGGGGGTCGCCGGTCGGCTCGGCGGCCGCGGTGACCAGCAGCTGCTGTGACTGCTCGGGCAGCTGCCGCAGTTGCGCCACGAAGATCTGCTCCATCCGGTGTACGGGCCGCATGGTGTCGAGCAGGGCGAATCCCCCGGCGGCCTCGGCCGGGTTCCACGCGGCGGCCATCGCCAGCAGCGCGAGGGGATTGCCCTGACTCTCGGCGATGATCTGGTCCAGCACCACCTTGTCCAGCGGGCTGTGCAGCGACGCCGTCACCAGGGCGCGGGCGTCGGACTCGCCGAGGCCGCCGACCGTGAGTTCGGGGAGCCCGTGCAGATCCTCCGCGCCCTCGCCCGGGCGGGTGGCGAAGACGAACGCGATCGGCTCGGCGAGCAGCCGCCGGGCGATGAAGACGAGGGTGAGCGCCGAGGCCTGGTCGAGCCATTGCATGTCGTCGATCAGGCAGAGCAGGGGCCGCTCCTCGGCGGTCTCCGCCAGCAGGCTCAGCGTCGCGAGGCCGACGAGGAAGCGGCTGGGCGGTTCCCCGGCGTTCAGGCCGAACGCCGTCGCCAGGGCCTCGCGCTGCGGTGCGGGCAGCCGGTCCAGGCGGCCGAGCAGCGGGGCGCACAGCTGGTGCAGTCCCGCGAACACCAGTTCCATCTCGGACTCGACGCCCGCGCCGCGCAGGATCTGGAAGTCTTTCGCGCGTTCGGCGAGATCGTCGAGCAGGACGGTCTTGCCCACCCCTGCCTCGCCGGTCACGGCCAGGACCTGGCTCCGCCCGGCCCGCGCGCCCGACAGCAGCCGGTCGAGGGCCTGGCGTTCGGCGCGTCTTCCCCGCAGTCTCGGCCCCGCAGCGTCCAGTGCCATCCCCACCACCCGACCGGCCGGAGAACCCGGCTCGACACCGCACCGCACCGGCACGCGACCAGGACCCCTACGAGGGGCTTTCTGCGGCGATGCTACACCCGGACCGGCCGCGTACATGGCGGAAAAAGCACCCTGTGCGGGCCCCCGCGGCCACGGCGGCGGCCGGGCGATCGCCGCCGCGCAAGGGGCGCGGCGGCCGGGCGAGGGTGAGGGCCGGCCGGGGGCGCCGGGTGCAGGTGGCGGGGGCCGGTGGTGGGGGCCGGTGGTGGGGGCCGGGACGGCTACGAGGGCAGCTCGGTGCCGGCCTGCTCGGCGACCATGTACCGCGCGTACCAATCCGGCCACTGCGGATCCTCCGCGCCGACGCGTGCCTCGTGCTCGCCGTGCGCGGCCGCGGCGCGGCCCAGCGCGGCCGCCAGGTCCTCGGCCGAGGCGTAGGACGTGGTCGTGCCGTCCAGCCGTCCCGGCAGCCGGGTGGTGATCTCCTGCAGGATCCAGCCGTTGCCGTCCGGGTCGCTGAACGACAGGAACGAGCCGTAGCTGTTGCGCCGCGGATCCGGCCCCGGCACCCGCCCGTCGGTCCCGGCGTGGTGGAAGACGCCGCCGGCGTCGTGGAACACCCCGCTCGGCCCGGCGCCGAGGCGTTCCAGTTCCTCGTGCGCGGCCTCGATGTCGGTGACGACCAACTGCAGGCCCTGCGCGGAGCCCGGCTCCTGGGTGGTGACCGAGGTGCCGAAGATGACCGACGCCGGCGATCCCGGCGGCGTCACCTGCACCACCCGGAAGTCCTCGCCGGTGGCGACGTCCGCGTCGAGCCGCCAGCCCAGCCCCGTGTAGAAGTCCTTGGCGCGGTCCACGTCCGACACCGGCACCACGACGACTTCGAGCTTCATGTCCATGGCTTCTCCATCACGTCTCTCACTCCTGCCGTCCGGGGCCCGCGGGTCTGCACCCGGGCCGCGCGACCGCCTTCCGGACCACCTTCACGCGCGGGGCGGCGCGCTCGCCCCCGTGGGACACCCCGGTCCCACTGGCTCGTGCCACGTGTCACCGGGCCCGGATCCCCCCGTGTGCCGACCGGGGTGAAGCACTGGTGCGACCGCCGTGCCCGGCGCGGAGGGTGAGGGACGAACCTCCCGCTCCACCGCACCCGTCACGCGCCTTTCCCCGGCGCCGTTCACCAGAAGGAGTCCGCGATGGGCACGAGAGAGACCACCGGCCCGGCCGGTCACGACCGCCGCCGGTTCCTGGGCCTCGCGGCCGGCGCCACCGCCGCCGCGCGGTTCGCGCTGCCCGGCGGTGCGCGCGCCGGGGCCCTGCCGCTGCCGATGACGCACGGCCGGCCCGGTTCGACCGTCGAGCTGCTGGAAGGTCATCGACCCGCTGACGAACCCGACCGCGCACGCTGTCGGCCCGCGAGAAGACCGCCTACGACCGGCTGCTGCACTTCTACCACGACGGCTTCGGCTACGCGGCGATGATGAACCAGAGCCCGCAGACGATCGGATACGCGCTGGCCGACTCGCCGGTCGCGATGGCGGCGTACCATTACGACAAGTTCGCCGAGTGGAGCGACAGCGGCGGCGAGCCCGAGAAAGTCTTCACCTACGACGAGATGCCGAACGCGATCTCGCTGTATTGGCTGACCGACACCGGCGCCTCGTCCTCCCGGTCGTACTGGGAAGGCGCCCAGGCCGGCGGCGGTCCGTTCGACGCCGTCGCCATCCCGACCGTCCCGGTCGCGGTCACCGTGTTCCCCGCCGGGATCTACCGGGCGCCGCTGAGCTGGGCCGAGCGGACCTTCGGCAACCTCGTCCACTGGAACGAGGTGGACAGGGGCGGCCACTTCGCCGCCTGGGAGCAGCCGCGGCTGCCGGCCCAGGAGGTCCGCGCCGCCTTCGCGTCCCTGCGGTAGCGAACGACGACAGCCCCCACACCCCCCGACGCGCGGTCACGCGAGGTGAGAAGGCCTCGGCGAGCACCGTGGCGAGCCGGTCGTCCGGCTCCGTGCGGCGGATCCGGTCCGCCGCACGGAGCCGGACGGGACAGGCCCTCACAGAAAGGCCCGACATGGCGCACACGCCGCACACCAGGACCGACTTCGACGTCATCGTCATCGGAGCCGGTTCCCCCGGTGAACACACCGCGGGAGAGATCGCAGAACGCGGCTTCCGGGTCGCCGTCGTGGAACGCGAACTGGCCGGCGGGGAGTGCTCCTACTGGGCCTGCATCCCGTCCAAGACGCTCCTGCGCGCCGGTGAGGCCCCGCACTCCGCCCGCGCCGCCCTGGCCCACGCCACCGTCGACGTCGACGCGGCGCTCGCCTGGCGCGACTTCATGGTCTCGGACTACTCCGACGCCGGGCAGGAGGCCTGGCTGAAGAGCGCCGGCATCCGCCTGATCCGCGGCACCGCCCGCGTCACGGCGCCCGGCGTGGTCGAGGTCGGCGGCGCCTCGTACACCACCGAGCACATCGTCGTCGCCACCGGCTCCGTGCCGGTCGTCCCGCCCGTGCCGGGACTGCGCGAGCTGGACGGCCTGTGGACCAACCGCGAGGCCACCGGGCTCAAGGCCGTCCCGCGGCGCCTGGTCGTACTCGGCGGCGGCCCCGTCGGCGTGGAGATGGCGCAGGCCGTACGCCGGTTCGGCGCCGAGGTCGTCCTCGTCGCCGGCGCCGACCGGGTGCTGCCGCGTGAGCCCCGTGCGCTCGGCACGGCCCTCGGCGAGTGCCTGCGCCGCGACGGGATCGAGGTCGTCCTGGGCACCCGGCCCACCGCCGCCCGCCGGGACGGCGAGGACTACGTGCTCGATCTCGACGACGGCACCCAGGCGCGCGGCGACAAGCTGCTCGTCGCCACCGGCCGCCGCCCCAACGTCCACGGGCTCGGCCTGGAGAACGCCGGCGTGACGGTCACCGAGCACGGCATCGCGGTGGACGCGCACCTGCGCGCGGGCGACGGCGTCTGGGCGGTGGGCGACGCGACCGGCATCTCGATGTTCACCCACGTCGGGAAGTACCAGGGCGACGTCCTCGCCGCCCACCTGGCCGGCCTCCCGGCCGAGGCCCATTACGAGGCGGTCCCGCGGGTGGTCTTCACCGATCCGCAAGCCGCGTCCGTCGGTCTCGCCGAGGACGCGTTCACGGCCTCGGTGCCGCTGAACGAAGTCGCGAAGCTCGCCACGTACGCCCGCGACTACGCCGACTCGAACGGGTTCCTCACCCTCGTCTCCGACGGGCAGCGGATCACCGGCGCCCACGCGCTCGGGCCCGAGGCCGGCGAGTGGCTGCAGCAGGCCACCCTCGCCATCCGCGCCCGGGTCGGGATCGACGTGCTCAGCGACACCATCCAGCCGTTCCCCACCTTCTCCGAGCTGTTCGTGACCGCGCTCAAGCGGCTGCGCGCGGCCATCGCGGATGCCCGGACATGAGGGGGCCGGGAGGTCGGGGGCCAGGAGGTCGGGGGCCAGGGCCGGGGGAAGCCGCTCGTCAGCGCTCCCGGGGCGCCCGGTGCTCCGGTAGCGCCCCGGTGGCGGCACGGCCCGCGGGCCCGGTGCCCTCCTGGGTGCCGAGCATCTCCAGCAGCAGCATGGTGTCGTGGTCGGGGCTTCCGGGCTCGGCGTAGTAGGCGACGAGGCGCTGGCCGGCGGTGCTTTCGAGCCGCATCGACTGGTAGCCGAGCGTCATGTCGCCGACCTGGGGGTGGTGGAAGCGCTTGGTGCCGGGGCGGTGGGCGCGGACGTCGTAGCGCTCCCACAGGCGGGCGAAGTCGGGGCTTTTCAGGAGCAGTTCGCCGACGAGCCGGGCCAGGTCGGGAGCGTCCGGCTCGGTGCCCGCCAGGGCCCGCAGGCGCGCCACGCAGCCGCGGATCTGGCCTTCCCAGTCGGGGAACAGGTCGCGGGCGGCGGGGTGCAGGAAGTAGTAGCGGGCGAGGTTGCGCTGTGCGGCCGGCCAGCTCTCGATGCCCGCGTACAGGTGCAGGCCGCCGGGGTTGGCGGCGAGGACGTCCAGGGTGCGGCTGAGGACGTAGGCGGGGCCCGGCCGCAGGTTCTCCAGCAGCAACCGCACCCCCGGCCGTACCGTGCGGCTGGGCGCGGTGGGCGGCTCGGGGGCGGTACGGGCGGCCCGGGCGGCGAGCCGCCGCAGGTGCTCGTGCTCGTCGCCCTCCAGGCGCAGGGCGCGGGCCAGGGAGTCGACGACGGCGGGGCTCGGGCGGGTCTCCTTGCCGCGCTCCAGCCTGGTGTAGTAGTCGATGCTGACCCCGGCCAGGGTCGCCAGCTCCTCGCGGCGCAGGCCCGGGGTGCGCCGCAGCCCGGGTCCCGCGGGCAGGCCGACCTCGCCGGGCGTGAGCTGCGTGCGCCGGGCGCGCAGGAACCCCGCCAGGTCGTTGCTGTGCTGCTCAGGACTCACCTTGTCAGTGTGCCAGCCCGCTGACCTGCGTGGAGAGGTCGTGGGGGGCCGTATCCCTCCCCGGAACGCCGCTCCCCCGCACCGCTCGCCCTGCCACCGGCCGCCCGGGCGGGCGACCGTGGCAGGGCAGCGCGGGAGCGGCGCACGAGCACCGCGGGCAGCACGCAGGCAGCACCGCGGACAGCCTCAAGCAGCACCGCGAGAGCACCCTCATCCGATCCGAGACGAAAGCGGACACGACATGCGCCACACCACCCTGGGGACCCGCGGGCCGGAGGTCGGCATCATCGGCCTTGGCGCGATGGGCATGAGCTTCGCGTACGACATGGCCACCCCGCGCGACGAAGCCACCTCGATCTCCGTCATCCACCAGGCCCTCGACCTGGGCATGACCCTGATCGACACGGCCGACGTCTACGGCCCCTTCACCAACGAGGAACTGGTCGGCCGGGCGCTGGCCGGGCGGCGCGACCGCGCGGTGATCGCCACCAAGGTCGGCATGGTCGCCATCGACCCCACCGGCGGGCCGGGCGGTTCCCCGCTGGTGCGGCCCAACGGCCGGCCCGAGCACGTCCGCGAGGCGATCGACGCCAGCCTGCGCCGCCTGGGCACCGACCATGTCGACCTCTACCAGCTGCACCGCGTCGACCCCGAGGTCCCGATCGAGGAGACCTGGGGCGCCCTGGCCGAGGCGGTCACGGCCGGCAAGGCCCTCCACCTGGGCCTGTCGGAGGTGAGCGTCGAGCAGATCCGGCGCGCCCAGGCCGTGCACCCGGTCACCACCGTGCAGTCGGAGTTCTCGCTGTGGACCCGCGACGTCCAGGCGGAGGTCCTGCCGTACCTGCGGGAACAGGGCATCGGCCTGCTGCCGTACTCCCCGCTGGGCCGTGGCTTCCTGCTCGGCCGCTTCACCTCGTTCGACGAACTGCCGCGCGACGACCAGCGGCGGCGCCTGCCGCGTTTCCAGCAGGACAACCTGCGGGCCAACCTCGGCATCGCGGCCAGGGTCCGCGAGGTCGCCGACCGGATCGGCGTCACCCCGGCGCAGGTCGCCCTGGCCTGGCTCCTCGCGCAGGGCCCGCACGTGGTCCCGATCCCCGGCACCAAGACCCCGAAGTACCTCGCCGACAACGCGGGCGCCGCCGACGTCCGCCTGTCCGCGGCGGACCTCGCCGAACTCGACGGCATCCCGGCCCCGGTCGGCGCCCGGTACTGAGCCCCCGCGGTACGCCAAGGTCGGCCACCGGGCCGGTGACCGGGCCGGTGACCGGGCCGGCTCAGCCGAAGTCGGGCCCGCTGGTGCGGGTGCGCTTGATCTCGTAGAAGCCCGGCGTGGAGGCGACGGCGAGCACGCCGTCCCAGAGCCGGGCGGCGTCCTCGCCCTTGGGCGCGGGGGTCACGACGGGGCCGAAGAAGGCGATCGGGTCGCCGCCGGCATCGGGACCGGGCACGGCGATGATCGGGCTGCCGACGTCCTGGCCGACCAGGGTGATCCCGCGCCGGTGCGAGGCCCGCAGCTGCTCGTCGTAAGCGTCGCTGTCGCCGGCGTCGGCCAGCTCGACCGGCAGCCCCGTCTCCCGCAGGGCGGCTTCCAGCGTGGCCCGCGTCTTGGGCTCCTGCCGCAGGTGGTAGCGGGTGCCGAGGGCGGTGTAGAGCGGTTCGAGCCACTGCGGCCCGTGGAGGAGCTCGACCGCCGTCAGGACGCGTACGGGGGCCCACGCCTGCCCCATCAGCACACGGATGCGGTCGGGCAGCTCGTCCAGCCGGTCCTCGTTCAGTACGGACAGGCTCATGACGTGCCAGGACACCGAGACGGGCCGGGTCGTGGCGACGTCCAGCATCCACCGGGACGTCAGCCACGTCCACGGGCACACCGGGTCGAACCAGAAGTCGACGGGGACGGGGGTACGCGGTGCGGCCGGCGTATGCACGGGGTGACTCCAATCGCCGCTGGTGCGCGGCTCGTTGCGGGTGGGCGCCGTTCGGCGCGGGGAACGGACGGGCGCGGCCCGTCCGTCAGTCGGTGGCGGGTGTCCCGTCCGCGGCGGTGACGTCGTCCATGGGGTCGGCAGGGTCGGCAGGGTCGGCGGCGTCGTCGTCGACGGTGAAGTCGGTGGAGTCGGTGAAGTCGGTGGAGGCCGACAGGTCGGACCATGCGGCCAGGTCGTCGGCCAGCCGCCGCTGTCCCTGCTCGACCAGGCGCACGGCGTCGCTGCCGAGTACGAGGTGGACCGGGGGCTTGTCGCTGTCGAGCACCCGCATCAGGGCCTTGGCCGCGCGCGCCGGGTCACCGGCCTGCTTGCCGTCCTTCGCCTGCCGGGCGGCCCGGAGCGGGCCGAACACGTCGTCGTAGTCCGGCACCGTGCGCGGAGCGCGGACCATCGAGCGACCGGCCCAGTCCGTACGGAAGGAGCCGAGCGCCAGCGAGGTCACGTGGATGCCGAACCCGGCGACTTCCTGCGCCAGCGAGGCGGCGATGCCCTCCATCGCGAACTTGCTCGCGCCGTAGAACGCCACGCCGGGCAGTGCCGTCAGCCCCGCCATGGAGGAGAGCGTGACGATGTGGCCCCGGCGGCGGCGCCGCATGTACGGCAGAACGGCCTTGACGACCGCGACGCTGCCGAACACGTTGACGTCGAACTGCCGCCGCAGATCGGCCATGCTCGACTCCTCCACGGTGCCCTCAAGGCCGTACCCGGCGTTGCTGATCAGCACGTCGACCGGGCCGACGGAGCGCTCGACGTCGTCGACCACCGCCACGACGGCGGCGTCGTCCGTCACGTCCAGCAGCCTGGCGAAGGCACGCCCGGGGGCGAGCGCCTCGAAGGCCCCGGCCCGCGCCGGATCGCGGACCGTGCCGACGACGACGTCCCCGCCGGCCAGTGCCTCCCGGGCGAAGGCGCGGCCCAGGCCGCTGCTGACGCCGGTGATGAGGAAGGTCCTGCTCATGATCTCGGTCTCCTGCTTCACTCGGTACTGGGTGTGGTGGCCCACGGTTCCCAGGTGCGTTCGTCCGGGTCGTCCGCGGGGACGAACCGCGCGCGGCCGGTGCTCCGTACCGCGAGGGCGATGTGCGCACCGCCGGCGGACATGCTCATGGCGTGCTCATACGGCGTGGTCCTCGGCGATGCCCGGCGGGTGGGCCGCGGAGGGGCGGCGGCCCGGCCGCCAGGGAAGGGGTACGACCCGGCGGGCACCAAGCCGCTCGGCCGCTTTTACGGCCGCTTGCGCGGCCGCTTCCTCGGCCGCCTTCATGGCCGCTTGCGCGGCCGCTTCCTCGGCCGCCTTCATGGCCGATTCCGCGTCCGCGTTCTCGGCCGCCTTCATGGCCGCTTCCGCGACCCCTCGCGTGGCTGCCCGGCTTCCGGTGGGCGCCGGGCCGCCGTCCCGCAGGGGGGCGTCGTCGACGGCGACCGGCAGCAGCGCCAGGTCGATCGGGCCGAACCGCCGCGCCACGGCGTCGAAGACCTCCGGCGAGGTGTTGCCGCCGCTGAGGTAGACCGTGCGCAGGTCCGTACCGCTCAGCACGAAACCGGTGGCAGGCCCCGCCTCGTCCTCGCGGGCGCCCCGGCCGCCAGCGGACCGGTGGTGGCCGACGGGAATCCCCGTGACCTCGGCCCGCCCGCCGTCCGGCCGCTCCAGCGTCAGGTGGTACCAGGCGGGCAGAGCCGTGGCGTTGCGGCCCAGCCGCATCGCGGCCTGCGCGGTCGTCAGCGTCAGCGGCACCGTCGCGAACAGGCGGCGCTCGTCGCAGTCGAGGCCGTCGGTGTGCCGCAGGTGCGACAGCAGGACGACGTGGATCACCCCGGGGCCGCCGGCCCCCGGGCGCCGGGCCGGGCCGGTCACGGCCGCGAGGGTGTCGGCGGTCGGGTCGGCCAGCAGCCGCAGCCCGGCCACGTCCAGCACGGCCGTCGGCCCGCCGGCGAACCGTACGGCCGCCGCGACCGGGCCGCCGCCCGGTGTCCCGGCCGTGAGGTGCTCCCCTTCTCGCATGCCTTCAGGCTGCTCCCGCCGCCCGGCAGGGGCCACGACCGGCTTCCTCGCTGCTGCGAGCCTCAGCCTCCCAAGCGCCCGCGGACGGCGGTACGGTGGGCGCCACCGCCGACGGTGACCTCGGGATCGACCCGCGGGCCGTCGGCGGCCGGGCGTTCACCCTGTGCCCTGCGGCCAACGGTCGCCCTGGGGGCTACCCCGCGAGGTCCTGGACGGGACCGCCCGGGCGGGGCCGGAAGGTACCGGGCGGGGCTGCCGCGTGGTGGCGGTAGTCACGGGGCGAGGTGCCGTAGGCGGCTTGGAAGGCGCGGGTGAACGTCGGATGGGCGGTGAAGCCCCAGCGGGCGGCGATCCGGTGCACCGGGACGTGCCGCAGGGCGGGGTCGGCCAGGTCGTGGCGGGCGCCTTCCAGGCGCTGCCGGCGGATCCACGCCGCGACCGTGGCACCGCGGGGACTGAACAGGCGGTGCAGGTGCCCGACGGAGATGTGGTGGGCGGCGGCGACGGCACCGGGGGTCAGGGAGGCGTCGGCGAGGTGCTGCTGGATGAAGGAGTCGATGCGCAGCAGCAGTGTGCTGTGACGCGTGTCGTCCGGCATGGCGGCTTGGGCGTCCATGTGGTGGGCGAGCAGCGCGGTCATCAGGTCGTGGGCGATGCCGCCGAGCCGGCCGAGGTCGGTCCGCCGGTAGGTCTCGCCCGGGCCGGTGACGTCGGTCAGGAGCTGGACGAGGAGGCCGCCGAAGCCCGAGCCGGTGCCGGCCGGAAGCGGCCGGGCGAGCACCCCGCGGATCCGGGCGAGTGGCAACCGCAGCAGGGCGCGAGGGGCGTGCGCGGACACCACCTGAGTCCTTCCGCGGGCCCCCGCGAACCGTATCTCGAAGGGCTGCGAGCTGTCGTACAGGGCGAGTTGCTGCCGCCCGACCGCGGTCTCGCGCCCCGACTGGGCCACCACCACATCGCCGTCGAGCGGCAGGATGACGGAGAGCAGCTCCGGGTCACCCCGCCGGATCAGCCGCTGGGTGCGCACCACCGCGGCCGGCGTCACCGCCAGTTCCATGACCCGCAGCGGCGCGAGGTCGACGTGCCGCACCGTCGCCTCGAAGTCCGCGCCCGCGGGCACCGCCAGCCGCATCGGCAGCGTGCCGCGGCCGAACAGTTCGTGCGCGGCCGCCAGCCGCTCCCCCGCCGGCAGGTCCCTGCTCCGAAACAGTTCCTGACGCACAGTCCTCCCTCACCCCGTGTACGGCCACGCGTTCCCACCGGGCGCCGGCGGCCGTACGAAGCCGTCGGCGGCGTACGGTCACGCGCCCGCCGACGGCCCGGACGCCGAACCCTGTGCCGCCGAACCCCGTGTCGCCGAACCCTGTGTCGCCGAGTCCCATGTCGCCGAGCCCCGGCCCCGCGCCTTCAGCCGCCGTGTCCGGCGCGCGGTGGCGATCCCGCGGCCTGCCCGGGCCGCCCGCCCAGCGACGCCCAGCGACGCCCAGCGACGCCCAGCGACGCCGGGCGTCGCCGGCACCGATGGACCGCTGCGCGTCGTCGGCCGCCCGGCACGTTCGATGCCGCCCCCCGCCTTTGACAGTTCTTGGTTCAAGTCTGCCGCAGATTTGGCCGTCGGACGGGGCGGATCCAGGCCGGATCGCGGACGACCCGGATTCCCGCAGCGATCGTCCGCGGGACGGGACTCGGGGGGCGCCCCCTCCGCGCCGTGCGGGGCTTGAGCACGGATCGTCAAATCACCGCGATCGCTGGTCAAGGACACCGCTCGCGGGGCGCTGCCACACTCACTTCGGACGCCGGGTCGTCGGCGTCACGGCGGCGGCCGGCGGGGACCGCGGCCCGGCGGAACGCGCCTGCCGGTCCCTACGCCGACGCGAACCCGTACGCCTCGACAGAGGAACCGCCGCCCGGCGGGTGTGCCACGGGGAGACGTTCCGCACCCGTTGGACCGGACCACTGTGCGCAGTTGACCGACAGGGAGAAGACCATGGCCAGACGAATGACAAGTGCGGCTCTGGGCGTGGCCGCGACCGCGCTCGCGCTGGGTGCCCTCTGCGCCGCACCCGCCACCGCGGCCGCCGCCACGGCCTACGACACGGTCGACCAGTACCTGGATCAGTTCCCCGGCTACGGGCATTCGCCCGGCTGCCACCACCGGAACATCTACCTCGCGGAGGGCACCTACAAGTGGTCCCAGGTACTGGGCGGGTACACGGGGCCGACCAGGACCATCTACCTCGCGAAGGGCACCTACTACTGGGAGGACTGCCTGGAGGTGCCTGCCGATCTGGCGTACGACCAGGACTCCTTGCTGTCGCTGCCGGGCCATCCCGATGCCTTGCTCCAGGACGACAGCGGCTTCCACCTGACGGGCTCGAGCGGCACCTACACGTGGGGATCCAAGCTCGACCCTCAGTTCTAGACCACGGCTCCGGCACGTCGCGGCACCCGTAACCGCGTACGTCACCGGGGGAACCGGGGGGGACGGCGGCGAAGGGCGTCCGGGAGGGGACGCCCTTCGCCGCTGCTCGCCGCCCAGTGGCCGGTGCTCACCTGCTGTCCGGCCGGTGCTCAAGGGCTGCCCGCCGGACGGGGACGCGATGCCGACCGGCGGGCAGCGGCCTCGCGGGAACCTGCTTGAGGGCCGGTCCCGGCGGTCACGGCGTGCGGGTGCGCGCCGCACGGCAGTGGATCGGCAGCCACGTATACCGGTGCCCGTGCCGGTCGGTGCCGGCCGATTCGTCGCGGCTGCCCGCAGGGCCAGGGGCCGTTGTCAGTGGGCGGTGTTACGTTCTGTGACATGACCGATCACGCGCTACGGCTGCTGCGCCGGGACCGCCGCTTGGCCGAACTGGCCGCCAATCCCTTCGGGTTCGACCTGGACCGTGCCGCCCACGGCCATGTCGAGGAGGTCCGCCTCGCCTCGGGCGGGCCGCTGGAGATCGTGGCCGGGGACGACACCGGCGGTTCGTACTTCGTGTGCGCGGACGGCTCGGTGCTCTACGCCGACTCGGAGGGGTCGGCGGGGATCATCGGCTCCGGCGTCGACGAGGCCCTGGAGCTCGTGATCGGCCTGCCCGGCTGGCGCGACTGCACGCACCTGTCGCCGGACGACGACGAGGAGAAGATCCTGGCGTGGGTCGCGGAGTCCGAGGACGAGATGCGCGAGTACTACGGGATCGACGAGGAGCGGGCCGAGCTCCGCGCGGCGCTGGGCTTCCCGGAACGCTCCCCTGTCGAGCTGGTGGGCAGGCTGCGTGCCGCGCTGCTGCGCACCGAGCCGGACTTCCTGCTGCTCAACGCGGAGGAGGGGTGCGCGTACGAGGGGATGGGCCCGGCCGGTCCCCCGCTGTGGGAGCCGGTGCTCGCGGCGGGCCGCGCCGATCTCGCCCGGCTGCGGCAGGGCGACCGCACGGCATGGCGTGACGTCGCCGAGGACCCCGTGCGGCGCCGGACCACCTTGCGGGCCGCGCAGTTCGAGCGTGCCGAGGGCGACCTGGACCTGCTGCGGCATCTGCTGCGGCACGAGACACGGTCGTCGATGACGGACGAACTGCGGCTCGCCGCCGTGCTGGTGGGGCTGCGCGGGGACACCGCGGATCTGCCGCTGCTGCGGGAGGTGCGGGAGACGGACTTCGACACGGCGTGCGGCCTGGCCGGCATGCCGGAACCGGGCGCGTCCGGGGACGAGTTGCGGCAGTGGGCGCGCGGGCTCGACGACTCGATGTTCGGGACGGACCCGTCGGACGAGCCGGTCTCCACATGGACCGGCCTGGCGCTGGCCCAGGGGATGACGGAGCTCGCGCGAGTGGCGCTGATCCGCGAACTCGACGACATCGTCATGGACCAGGGCAGACTCCGCCGCCCCGACAAGCCCCGCGCCCTGACCACGGCCCCGCTGAGCACCCTCGCCCGGGACTTCGAGGAACTCGGCGACCTTACCCAGGCGCTGCGCGCCCAGCGCCTGTGCGCCGACCTGCAGGAGACGGCATGGGACCGGGCCTCGGCCCGCCGTACCCTGGCCCGCCTGGAGCGCGAGGCGGGCCTGCTGCCGCAGGCGGCGGACAGCCTGGCCGCCGTGCGCGACGCCCTGGCCACCCCCGGCGACGACTCAGTGCGCCACTGGCGGCAGGTCAACCTCGGCCGGTACATAGCCGAGGAGCACTACCGGCTCACCCTCGCCCTGGCCGACGCGGGCCGCCCCGAGGAGGCCCGCGCCCTCCTCACGCACGCCGACACCGTACTCGCCGCCCTCGCGGAGAACGCCGCGAACGGCATCCGCCAGCTCGCCGAGCGTACCGCCGCGAGAGTGCGGGAGGCCCACGGCTGACGGCCCCCGCCGGGCCCGGCCGACCGGATCCGGCAGGCGGGATCCGGCAAGCGGGATCCGGCCAGCGGGATCCGGCCGGCGGGCCCGTCAGCCGCCGGCCCGTAGCGCAGCCCGTCAGCCCGGGCCCGTCAGCCGCCGGCCCGTCGCGCGGGCGGTCAGCCGCGGGCCCGTCAGCCACCGGCCCGTAGCGCGGCCGGTCAGCCGTGGGCCCGCGCGGCCTACAGGCCCGGGATCAGGCCGTTGCGGAAGAGGTCCACGAAGATCTGGTGGTCCGCGCGGGCCCGCGAGCCGTAGGCGTGCGCGAATTCGACCAGCATCGCGGCGAAGCCGGCCCCGTCGTCGCCGATGGCCTCGTCGATGGCGCGCTCGGTCGAGAACGGCACCAGCGAGTGGCCGCTCTCGTCGTCGGCGGCGGCGTGCATCGTCGCCGTCGCCCGGCCCAGGTCGGCGACGACCGCCTCGATCTGTGCCGGGTCGTCCAGGTCCGACCAGTCCAGGTCCACCGCGTACGGTGACACCTCCGCGACCAGCTGGCCCACCCCGTCCAGCTCGGTCCAGCCCAGCCACGGATCGGCGTGCGCCTGCAGCGCCCGCTGCGAGATCACCGTGCGGTGGCCCTCGTGGCGGAAGTAGCCGCGGATCGCGGGATCGGTGACGTGCCGGGACACCGCGGGTGTCTGCCCCTGCTTCATGTAGATGACGACGTCGTTCTCCAGCGCGTCGGTGTTCCCTTCCAGCAGCAGGTTGTACGAGGGCAGGCCCGCGCTGCCGATGCCGACCCCGCGCCGCCCCACCACGTCCTTGACCCGGTGGCTGTCCGGCCGTATCCGGGCGGACTCCGGCAGCGTCGCCAGATACGCCTCGAACGCCGCCAGCACCTCCTCGCGCGTCGCCGCGTCCAGCTCGATCGCGCCGCCGCCCGCCGTGAACCGGCGGTCGTGGTCCACCACCTCGGTCATCGAGTCCAGCAGCTCCACCCGGGTCCGCATGCGCGCGTCGCGCAGCGCGTCCAGCAGCGGCCCGCGCGCGGTGTCCAGGGTCAGCGGCGCCACCTGCTCACCCGTGGCCAGCAGCCGGATCCGCTCCCGGTACGCGTCGGCGTACACCGTCACCAGGTGCGAGATCACGTCGTCGGCGAGCGCCTTGCCGTAGCCGATCAGCGCCACCGAGGCGGCGAACCGCTGCAGGTCCCAGGTGAACGGCCCGACGAACGCCTCGTCGAAGTCGTTGACGTTGAAGATCAGCCGCCCGTTGGCGGCCAGATACGTGCCGAAGTTCTCCGCGTGCAGATCGCCGTGGATCCACACCCGGGCGGTTCTCGGCGTCAGGTACGGGCCGCTGTCCGGCGCCCCGGCCCCGTCGGCCTCCCGTTCCAGGTCGGCGTAGAACAGGCAGGCGGTGCCGCGGTAGAACGCGAACGCGGACGCCGCCATCTTCCGGAACTTCGTCCGGAACGCGGCCGGATCGGCGGCCAGCAGCGCGCCGAAGGCGGTGTCGAAGACGGAGAGGATCTGCTGCCCTCGGGGGCTGTCGCCCAGGACGTGAGTGGTCGTTTCGGTCACGGAGGGGGAGCCTACGGATGCTCCTATGGACGTCAAGCGGCTGGAGCGATGCGGCCGGTGCGTCGTGTGACTGCCGACGACGGCCGGGCGCTGCTCGAGTCGGGCGGTGACGTGCTGGTGCGCTCCGGCGAGTCGGGCCGCGACGGCGTCGGTGGGCTCGGGACGGACGGGTTCTCAGGTGCTCGGGTCGCGCAGGGCGGAGACACGTGGCTCGACGGAGGTCATGCCGCGGGCGACAAGGGATTCGGCGCTGTGCAGCAGCGCGGTCTGCAGGGCCTCCGCCGCTGCCTCTGCGGCGGGGAGGGGCGCGTCAGGGCCGGTGCGGCGCAGTGAGCGGACCAGGTAGCGGCCGGGGACGGGCAGGGCGGTGATTCCGCCGTGGGTGATCAGCGCGGCGGCGTACGCGGGCAGGATCGCCGGACCGAGCCGGGCGGCGAGCATGCTGTACACGGCGAACCGGTGGGCGGCGACGTGCCGCACCGAGGGCGCGATACCGTGCTCCGCGGCGAGCCGCTGGAACGCCAGGTCACGCGGTGAGCCCGCGGGGGCGCCGATCCACGGTCGCCCGGTCAGCCCGGCGGGGCTCGCGGGTGTCTCCCAGCCGTCCGGGAGTACCAGGCGGTACTCGTCCTCCAGCATCATCCGCGCGGCGACGCCCGGTGGGAGCGGGGTCGGGGCCTCGCTGTCGTCCTCGATCACCAGGACGTCGAGCTCACCGAGGCGCAGCGTTCGCAAGCCCTCCTCACGGTCGGCCTCGACGAGCCGGGATGTGATCGCCGGGTGGGTTCCGGCGAGCAGATGGAGCGCGGTGGTGGCGAAGTAGCCGATGGCCGGGCCGGGCACGCCGATGGTGACCGGGCCGGACGCGCGGCCGGTCAGGTCCCGCAGGTCGCGGGCGGCATCGGTCAGCGCGGTGCCGATACGGCCGCCGTGGTGCGCCAGCAGCCGTCCGGCCGCGGTCAGTTCGGCCCGCCCGCCGCTGCGGTCGACCAGCGGCACGCCGGCCTCCCGTTCCAGCCGCTGCAACTGCTGCGACACCGCCGACGCCGTGTGCCCGAGGACGCGGGCGGCGGCGGCCACACCGCCGCTGTCGGCGATGTGGCGCAGGATCAGCAAGCGCTTCGGATCGAGTTCCACTCCGCCCCCAGTCGCCGTGGCGTCCTGCCCCGCCGCCTCCCATCCTGGCAGGGGGAACCGCGTCACATCCCGCCCAGGTCGGATTCCAGGACCCACACCGTCACAGCGCCGAAGGGCGTGCCCAGGGCGCCGACCGCGACCCCGATCCACGCCGCCCAGTAGCCGCGGGTGACCACGGCCTGGCGGCCGGGGTGGGCCGGGTCGATCGGTACGGTGACGCGGTGCCCGTCCGGCCAGGCCCGGTCCGCGGTGTCCCGTGAGCGGTAGGCGCGGTCGCCGGCGAGCCAGTGGTAGGTGCACTCGTTGCTGTCGCCCCGGTTCTCGCAGTCCGAGACGGTCGCCGGGACCTTGAGGGTGGCGTGCCGGTCGAGCGCGTGGGCGTGGCAGAACCAGCTCAGGCAGATCGCGGAGGTCGCCATGAACGCCCAGGTGAAGACGGAGGTCAGCAGTATGAGGAGCAGTCGGCCCCGTTCCCGGTCGGCGGGCACGTCGGTACCGAGGACCACGCGCAGCGTCCCGGCGAGCACGCCGGCGGCGCCCGCCGCCGCGGCCGTGGTCCAGCCGGCGAGGGCCACGGGAGTGCTCCACCCGGCCACCGCCGCCACGCCCAGCGCCGCGGCCACCACGGTGGTCGTGGTGTGCGCCACGACCCGGGCGGCGGCCCGTACCCCGCCGGACCACAGGTGGGATCGGCGACCGCGGCGGGGGATCGTGTCCTGTGTCGTCGTCATGATTCGAGCGTGGCAGCGGCGTCGCCCCCGCGACAGCAAGCCCGGCTTGCCCCCGGTTTCAGTTCCGCTTACGGGACGTACGGGTCGTACGAAAGGAAGTTGCGCGGGCGACACGAGCGCGTACTGTGTGCACTGCTGTCACACGCCTGGAGGCCCGGCCTCCTTGTCGGCAGCGGGCAGTGCGGGCAGGTTCAGCACTGCCGGCAGGTTCGGCACTGCCGGCAGGTTCGGCACTGCCGGCAGGTTCGGCTTTCCTTGACTCGGGCGGATGACACCTGCTCGCCTTGGTCCTTCCCGCGCCCACCGCGCGGCGCATCATCACGATCCTGTGGGGGGATTCATGTTCTCTTCTTCGGCGCGCTCGCGTGCGCGCCGTGGCGGCCGCCTGCTGGCGGTCTGCACGACCGGTGTGCTGGCCGCCGGCGCCTTGGTGTTCGGCCCCGTCGGCACCGCCCTCGCGCAGACCGGCACGAACGCCGGAGCCACCGGCGCCGATGTCGCCACCATCGGCGCGAACGTCGCCACCATCGGCGCGAACGTCGGCGCCACCGGCGCGGGCAGCGGCGCCGCGCCGCGAGGCACCGCGCACCCGACGTTCACCCCGCCCACGCACACGCGGCCGTTCTCGTCGGCCGCCGCCGGCACCGCCACGACCACTCCGCGGTACGACTACGACGGGGACGGCCACGGCGACATCATCACCCAGGAGGACAGCAACGCCATCGGCGTGCTGAGCAGTGCCCAGAAGAAGTGGATCTCACTGGGCGTCTCCGAGACCCAGTACCGCGACGTGCTCACGCCCGGGAACCTGACCGACGCCCATTCCGGCGACGAGGTGCTGGGCCTGACCGAGTCCGGCCGCATGGAGATGTTCGACAGCGCCGCTTCCCTCGAGAACGGCACGCCGGAGTGGACCGGCCCCGGCTGGCAGATCTACAACCAGGTCACCGCCGTGGGCGACACCAACGGCGACGGCTGGGGCGACCTGCTGGCCCGCACGCCGTCCGGCGACCTGTACCTGTACAGGGGCACGGGCAGCAACATGGCGCCGTTCGCAGCCCGCGTCAAAGTGGGCCGCGGCTTCGGCGGCTACGACCAGCTCATCGGCGCCGGCGACATCACCGCCACCGGCGTGCAGACACTCGTCGCCCGCGACCTGAACGGCGACCTGTGGATGTACGCCTTCAGCGGCACGGGAGCCGACCCGCTGTCCGCCCGGGTGAAGATCGGCTACGGCTTCGGCGTCTTCAACCAGCTCGTCGGCTTCGGCGACGACGTGGACTCCGTGGGCGGCATCCTCGCCCGCACCGCCGCCGGCAACCTCTACTACTACGAGGGCACCGGCAAGGGCGGCCTCACCGGACGCCGGCCCGTGGGCGGCGGCTGGAACGACCGCGTGATCGCCGGGCAGGGCCACACGTCGGTGTGGGGCAAGAACGACCTGTTCGGCCAGACCTCCGGCGGCAACCTGTACTACTACTACAGCTACAACACCGGTGTGCTCAGCAAGCGGTACCAGTACGGCCAGGCCGGCGGCTGGAAGGGCGCGAAGCTGTTCAGCCCGACCTCCCTCACCGACCACGACGAGGAACCGCTGCTGGAGGTGTACTACGGCTGGCTCTACCGCGACGACGCCGGCAACGTGGCCATCAGCGGCGGCTGGGGCGGCTACAACAAGCTGCTGGGCCCGGGCGACCTGAACGCCGACGGCCACTCGGACGTGCTGGCCCGGGACGGCAGCGGCGTGCTGTGGCTGATCAGCGGCAGGGGCGACGTGTCGTTCTACAACCGCGTCAAGGTCGGTCCCGGCTGGGGCGGGTACAACCAGATCACCGGCGCCGGTGACATCAACGGTGACGGGTACGCCGACATCGTCGCCCGCGCGGGCAACGGCCACCTGTACCTCTACCTGGGCACCGGCAACGGCTACTCGCCGTTCAGGTCGCGTATCGACGTCGGCGGCGGCTGGAACGCGTACACCAAGCTCGCCGCGCCCGGCGACCTCGACGGTGACGGCCGCGCCGACATCGTCGCCGTCACCTCCGGCGGCCGGCTCTACCGCTACAGCGCCACCGGCCACACCGGCAGCTCGACGTTCAAGGGCCGCGTGGAGATCGGCACCGCGGGCTGGAACGCCTACGGCAGCCTTTTCTGATTCACCGTCAGCACCTGCGGGCGGCCACGCCCGCCGACGACGTGCCCGGTACGCCTCACCGCGTACCGGGCACGTCCCGCGTGGGGCCGGGTGACGTCGGAACCACCGACCCGGCGGGGACGACCGGCGGAGACGGCCGGCGGGACGGCCGGTGGCGTGCTTCAGGCACGGGCGTGGCCGGCCCGGCCCGGTGAGGTTCCGCGGCGGGCGCGCAGCCTGGCCGCGGTGCACAGGCTCGCGGCGGTGAACAGGACCACGGCGCAGCCGGCGCCGTGCAGCAGGCCGCGGCGCAGGTAGTCGGCACCGGTGTGGTCGACGGCGTACGTCGCCAGCTCCCGGGCGGACCAGAAGGGCAGCGCTTTGGCCGCGGACGCCCCGGGG
Source organism: Streptomyces sp. HPF1205 (assembly GCF_020400825.1). Taxonomy (GTDB): domain Bacteria; phylum Actinomycetota; class Actinomycetes; order Streptomycetales; family Streptomycetaceae; genus Actinacidiphila. Next base: position 43,663 of record NZ_JAINVH010000033.1, on the reverse strand, counting down.
TCGGTGATCATCTGCGCTCCGACCAGGGCCATCAGCAGCAGGGCGCCTTCGAGTTCGCGCGGCACCACCGCGCCGAGGAGCATCCCGAGCGGCGCTGCCACGGCGACGGTGAGGACCATCGCGGCGGCGATCGCGGACAGCCGGTCCGGGTGCAGGTCCACGGCGACGACGCCGAGGTAGGGAACGCAGACCAGCAGGCCGACGGCCAGCAGGGCCCCCAGCCGTCCGATGCTCAGCTCCGCGGCGCGGTAGCCGGACAGCCGCAGCCGGGGTTCGAGCGAGCGCAGCGCGCAGGACGCGAACAGCGCCGCCGTGCTGATGGTGAAGGCCAGACCGAGCAGGAGGAACCGTACGGACTGCCCCGTGTGGTCCCCGCGCCGGCCGGCGTAGAACACCAGCGGCACCAGGAACAGCAGGACGAGGACCCCGCGGCGGCGGACCAGGTCCCGCAGGTTGGTCTCGGTGATCGTCCAGGTCCTGGTCGGGTTCACGATGTCTCCTCCGTCAGGTCGAGCACCGTGTCGACCCGGTCCAGTTGCTCCAGCAGGTGCGTCACCACGACCACGGCCTTGCCCTCGTCGCGCCAGCGCCAGACCTGCTGCCAGAAGTCGAGGTAGGAGCCGTGGTCGAAGCCCTGGTAGGGCTCGTCGAGCAGCAGGACGTCGGGCTCGCCGATCCCGGCGAGCGCGAGGTTGAGCTTCTGCCGGGTGCCGCCGGACAAGTGCCGTGCCTGGACGGGCTCCCCGGCGTTCCACTCCAGCCGCGCGGCCAGTTCCAGACCGGCCCGCCGTGCGGCGCCGCGCCGCAGGTCGCGGCCGGCGCCGACCAGGACGAAGTGTTCGAGCGGGTGCAGGAAGTCCAGGGTGCCGCCGTACTGCGGGCAGAAGCCGATGGAGCCGTCGACGGTGATCTGCCCCTCGTCACAGGCCTCCAGGCCCGCGCACATCCTGAGGAAGGTGGATTTCCCGGTGCCGTTGGCGCCCACGACGGCGGCCGCCTGTCCGGCGCGTACGGTCAGGTCGACACCGCGCATGACCCATCGGCGGCCGTAGCGCTTGCCCACCCGACGCGCCGTCAGGCGGTCGGGCGCGGCGGGCCGGGGCGGCGGCGCGGGGACGTGTGCCGCCAGGCCGCCGCCCCGGGTGTGGCCGCCGGCGAGCTGCGCGGCGAACGTCTCGGGAAGACCGAACACGGACACGGCGGGCTGTCCGCTCTCCAGCAGGTGCGACTGTGCCTCCGCGGCCGCCTGCCCGATGGCGGCTCCGTCGAGTCCGCGCCGCCACAGCTCACCCGCCAGCCGCTCCAGCCACTCACTGTTGTTCACGGTAGGTCTTCCTTACGTAGGATCCCGGCCACCCGGTCGGTGAACTCCAGCCAGGCGAGCCCGCCCTCACGCAGTACGTCCCGCCCCTTGTCGGTGAGGGCGTAGTACTTGCGCGCCGGACCGGACGACACGGGCTCGCGCCACGTACTGGTCACCAGGCCGCTGCCGCGCAGCCGGGTCAGCGCCGGGTAGAGGGTGCCGCCGGGGATCACGCCGAGCCCCTCGGCCTCGAACATCCGGGAGAGCTCGTATCCGTACGACTCGTGGGACGCGAGGGCCGCGAGGATGCACAAGTCCAGTACTCCGCGCAGCCATTGGGCGCGCTGCTCCGACGACGGGCTGCTCACGCGGCGAGACGCTAGCACCCCTGAGTAGGTAGCTCAACTGACTAGTGCGGGCCCGGGTCTTACAGTCGGCCGGGGTCTTTCAGTCGGTCCGGGTCTTTCAGGCGGCCGGGGTCTTTCAGGCGGCCGGGGTCAGCGCGACGACCGGGATCGGGCGCCCGGCCCGCTCCTGGAAGTCCTCGAAGTACGGGGTGTGCGGCAGCTGCAGGGCCCAGAGCCGTTCGCGTTCCGCGCCCTGGGTCACACTCGCCGTCACCCGGTACGCCTCGGTGCCGACCTCGACGAGGGCGGTGGGATCGGCCAGCAGGTTGTGGTACCAGCCCGGGTGCCGCGGCCGGCCCCCGTTGGCGCCGAAGACCACCAGCCTCGTACCGTCCCTCAGATAGGTCATCGGCATGGTGCGGGGCTCCCCGCTGCGCGCACCGGTCGTGGTGAGCAGGAGCAGCGGCACTCCCGCGAAGTCACCGCCCACCACTCCGCCGGCGGCGCGGAACTCCTCGATCACGAGCCGGTTGCGCTCCATCCGCTCCGACACGGACATGTCTCCTCCAAGGCCTTTGTTCCGTCGGTCGACGTGATCCTCGGCCACGGTGCGGCGGAGCGTCCAATACCTGTGGCGATAGCCATCGGCCATGACGTCACGGCCGCGGCACCCCCACGGGTCCACGGCTCCCCCGGCGCGAGCCGGGATGCCGCTGGATCGCGGGCGCGTCCCACTGGTAGCTTCGGCGTGATCACGCCGGGGGGGACGATGCGTTATGCCCGGCATACGGGCCGGGAGCGACCGGCCGCACCCGCGAGCACAGGGCAGGTTTGACGTGGGGATTCTCGGACGGTTCATCGCGGCGGGCGCGGCCTTGGGCGCCCTCGCCGTCGGCACTCTCACCGCGGCCCCGCCCGCGTCGGCGTGGGAACCGGCCGGGATGGACCGCTGTCCCAAGGGCGATTTTTGCCTTTTCACCGGCCTGGACGGCACCGGCTCCCTCACCGCCTACCGCAGCTCCCAGCGCGATTTCGGCTCCGCCGGCCGGCATGCCGCCTCGTGGGCCAACCGCACCGCCGACTACTCCTGCCTGTACCCGTCGGCGGGCTACACCGCCACCTCCGCGTACTACACGACCACGCCCTGGGGCGCCGGTCCCGCCGAAGGCGCCGACTACGGCTGGGACGACGCGCGTGAGGCCACGGCCAACTGGCGCGACCACTTCGGCTCCGTCCGCCTGGCCCCCACCGGTCACGAGTGCGGCGACGGCCACCAGTACGTGGACTGGGGCCGCCCGTACGACGACCCCCTGGGGACCCCCAAGCCCTTCGGTTCCTTTCTCGACAACGGCCAGAGCCAGGCCCTGATGCGCTCGGTCGAAGGCCACCTGTGGGTGCTCCCGGGCGGCAGTGACCCCAGACCCGTCGACCTCGGCGGCGGCTGGAACGCCATGACCGCCCTGGTCCGGCACGGCGACTTCACCGGTGACGGCCGCGAGGACGTCTTCGCCCGCGACCGCTCGGGCACCCTGTGGCTCTACCCCGGCCTGGTCACCCGGCTCGGCACCCGGATACGGATCGGCGGCGGCTGGAACGCCATGACCGCGCTCGCCGGCGTGGGCGACCTCACCGGCGACGGCCGCAACGACCTCGTGGCCCGCGACCGGTCGGGCACCTTGTGGCTCTACCCGGGCACCGGCCACGGCGGGCTCGGCCCGCGCCGCGCCGTGGGCAGCAACTGGAACACCATGAGCGCGCTCACCGGCCCCGGCGACCTCAACGGCGACAAGCACGACGATCTGGTCGCCCGCGACACCTCCGGCCGCCTGTGGCTCTACCCCGGCGACGGCCGCGGCCACTACGGAACACGCCTCGTGCTGGCCACCGGGGTTCCGGCCGGCTGGCGGCTGTTCGCCGTCGGTGACGCCGACGGCGACCTGAAGAACGACCTGTGGGCCGTCGACGGATGGGCCTTCAACCTGTGGTCCGGCCAAGGCAACGGCACCCTGCGCCACTCGGTGCTGTGGGAGTACGGCGTGGGAATCGACCCCCGCGAGACGTTCTTCTGACCCGGCGTCCAGGTGATGGTCAGCGTCGGCGCCGGAGGAACGCCCACCGTGCCGGCGCCGGCAAGGCCCCCACCTTCCGTGCGTACGCCTCGAAGCCCTCCGCGTCGGCGTGTCCGGAGCCTTGGGGCCGCAGCGGCGTCTCGCGGGCGTACTCCGCGAAAAGGGCGGCGTAACGGGGAGGGCCCAGCGCCTCGGTCAGCCATGGGTGGTGCGCCGCGGCGACTCGGCGGCGCTTGGCCACGAGGGCTTGCGCCTGGACCCGCAGCCGCGCCGGGTCGAACCCCTCCGGCGGGGCGCCCCCGGCGACGAGTGCGATGAGCAGCACCTCCTGCCGGGCGGCGAGCCGTTCGCGGGCCGCGTCAGCGTCCACCGGCACGCACCGCCTGACGTATCGAGGCCAGTTCGGCCGCGAGGCCGGCGTCCGAGGGGTAGGCGCCGTCGCGTTCCAGCAGGACGCCCGGGAAGGAAGGGCGGGAGGACGACCCGCCGACGTGCCGCGCGAGGTCGGTCAGGAGGGCGAGGACGGGCTCGGTCACGGGGTGGGTGTGGGTGTCGTGCCAGACGCCGTCGCGCTCGACGCCGCCCGCCACGTGGACGTAGGCGAGCCGTTCCAACGGGAGGGCGGCGAGGACACGGGCCGGGTCGAGCCCGAGGTTGACGCGGGCGGTGTGGAGGTTGGCCACGTCCAGCAGGAGGAGGGCGCCGGTACGGTCGGCCACCTCGTAGAGGAACTCCCCCTCCGTGAAGTCCTCTTCGGGCCAGGCGAGCAGCGGCGCGATGTTCTCCAGGGCGAGCGGTACGGGCAACTGGTCCTGCGCGATGCGGATGTTCTCGGTGACGACGGCCAGCGCGTCCCGTGTGCGGGGCACCGGGAGGAGGTGCCCCGCCTCGAACTCGCCCGCTCGCGTGAACGCGATGTGCTCGCTCACCAGCGGCGCGCCCAGCGCCTGCGCGCAGGCCGCGAGATGGGCGAGCCGCCCCGGGTCGGGCCGCTCGGCCCCGCCGAGGGACAGCGAGACGCCGTGCGGCACGGCCGGGACGCCCCGCTCCCTGAGGGCCGGCAGGGACGCGGGAAGCCGCGCGGGCGCCAGCCCCTCCGCGATGACCTCCACGAAGTCCACGCCGGGCAGCCGCTCGACGGTCAGGTCGATCTCCGGCCGCCACCCGATCCCGTACCCGAGCCCGGGCACACCGGTGCCGGACACATCGGCGTCAGACATCGCGCCGCCGGGCACACCGGCGCCGGACACATCGGCGCCGCACATCGCGCCGCCGGGCACACCGGCGCCGGGCACACCGGTGCCGGGCCCGGCGCCCCCGGTTACCGCACCTCCCGGCACCCCTCCGCTCCCTTCGGTCATCCCCCGCACCCTCCCCCGCCGCAGCCTCCGCCCCCGCACCCTCCTCCGCCGCCGCACGCTCCTGCGCCGTAACCTCCGCTCCCCGACCCCGCGGACGCCGACGCGCTCATCCCCCCGTACAGCGCCTCCCGCAGCCCCGGATCGGCCACCCCGGCCGCCCCGAACGCGGCGACGGCGAACACCGCTTCCGGCACGGACGTGCCCTCGGGCGCGTGCGGGCCGTAACCCGCCTCGCCCACCCGGGAGCGCACCTTGACGATCCGCTCCAGCCACCGCTCGCCGCCCCGGGTGAGCCGGGGCGTCCTGGTCGCGGAGACGAGCGCGAGCACCGCGCTGACGAGGAGGAAGAGGAAGAGGAAGCCGACCGGCCGGTGCAGGCGGACGCCGTTGACGAGCCGGGCCACGCCGAGCCCGAGGACGGCCGCCTGAAGCAGCAGTCCGGCCGCCAGCGCCGCCCGGCGCCGCCCCGGCGGCAGCAGCATCCCGCCGCGCACCGCCTCCTCCTCGACCGCCAGAACGGCCGCGGAGTCCATGGCCAGGCGCCGCGCCCCCCGCAGGTTCGTGGTCCGCACCTTCCGCAGGTGCGTCAGCACCGCTTCCTGGACGCGGTCCCCGGCCGGGTCACCGGCCGCGACGCCGCCGGCCGCCCCGGCCGGCGCGTCACCGGCATGCCCGCCCGCGGCCGGGCCGAGGCCCGCACCCGTCCCGGCCGCCGTTCCGCTGCCCGCGCCCGCGTGCGCGCCCGCGTCCACCTCGGCGTCCACCGCCGCCTCGGAGGTGGCCACCGTGATCCGGTGGTCCCGGCTGGCCCGTACCCGCCCGGCTTCCACCAGGCCGCTCACCGCCGTGTCGACCACGCGCGCCCGGCCGCCCGCCCCCACGGCCACCGTGTACACATCGGGCATGACCCGCGGGTCCGGCCCGCCGCGCCGGAGCAGGCGCCGCGCGACCGCCGTCAGCAGGTGCGCGGCCGCCACCGCCTCGGCGTACACCCCCAGGAACTCCGGCCCGCTCAACCCCCACGGCTCGCTCATCCGCGCCTCCCCTCCCGTCGGGGCGGCCCCCCAGCCGCTCCACCGCGGACCACGCCGGACCGCCCCTTCCGGTTCCCGCGGAAAGCGTCACGAAGCGGTCGGACGAAACGTTCCGGCCATCGTTCAACGCTGGGGTCGAGGGCCTGCGAAGACGATCCGAAAGGCGTTCGCCCTCGGGGCACCTCCGGCACAGGGTCGGCCCACCTCACTGCCGCGCGGGTGAACCCTTCACGCCACTTGACACCTATTTGGATGGATATTTCCCCGCTATCCCATACTGCTGCGCATGAGACACAGACGCGCACTCGTCGACGCCGATCCCGCCGAGCGGCCGCACCGTCGACTCGGCCGGAAAAGCCGGGAAGGCCAGGAAGGCCGCAAAAGCCGGCGAGGCCGCAAAGGCTGGAGCAGGCTGCGTGCCGCCGCCGCTGCCGGGGCGCTGGTCACCGCCGTCCTGGGCGCCGCTCCCGCACCCGCGGCCGCGGCCCACGCGCCGGTCGTCACGGTGGAGCAGGGCGGCCTGCGCGGCATCGAGCAGCACGGGGTGGAGCGCTTCCTCGGGGTTCCCTACGCGGCGCCGCCCGTCGGCAGGCTGCGCTGGAAGCCGCCTCAGCCGGCTCCGCGCTGGTCCGGGACACGGTCCGCGACCGCCGCGGGCGCCGAATGCCCTCAGCCCGGGGCCGGCGGGACAGCGGTCGGCAGCGAGGACTGCCTCTACCTGAACGTCTACGCGCCGGCGCGACCCGCGCCCTCGCCGCGGCCGGTGATGGTGTGGATCCACGGCGGTTCCGACATCTACGGGGCCGGCAGCCTCTACGACGGCAGCGCGCTGGCCGCCCGCGGCTTCGTCGTCGTGACCATCAATTACCGGCTCGGCGCCCTCGGCTTCCTCGGCCTGCCGTCACTGGCCGCGGAGTCGCCCGACCACGTTTCCGGGCAGTACGGCCTGATGGACCAGCAGGCCGCGCTGCGCTGGGTGCACCGCAACGCGGCGGCCTTCGGCGGTGACGCCCGCGATGTGACGCTCTTCGGTGAGTCCGCCGGCGGAGCCGGCGTCTGCGCGAACCTCACCTCCCCGACCGCCGCCGGCCTCTTCCAGCGGGCGATCGCGCAGAGCGTCTGCATCGATCCGACGCCCAGTCAGCGCGCCGCCCAGGAACAGGGCACGAGGATCGCTCACGACATCGGATGCGGTACCGCGAAGAACGCGGCCGCCTGCCTGCGCCGCATGCCCGTGGCGGCCGTCGTCCACTACCAGGGGGAGGAATGGCACGCGGCCCAAGGTGCCCCGCTCCTGCCCCTGCCGATCGACGACGCCCTGCGGGAGGGCAGGTACAACCACATGCCGGTGCTCGCGGGCGCCACCCACGACGAGGGCACCACCTTCATCATCCAGGGCTACCAGGACAACCCGCTCCGGCCGCAGGAATACCTCCCCGCCCTGGTCCACCACTTCGGCCCGAATGCGGCCAAGGCGGTCATGCGCCACTACCCGCTCTCGGCCTACGGCGGCGATCCGGACCGGGCCCTGAGCACCGCCGTGGGCGACGGCATGTTCTCGTGCGCCGTCCACCGGGCCAACACCTATCTCCAGCGCACGCAGTCCCAGCCCGTCTACGCCTACGAGTTCAACGATCGCAGACCGCTCCCGTACGCCCCGGGCCAGGGCGGCCTGGGCGCCTTCCACGGTTCGGAGGTCATGTACGTCTTCCAGAGCTACGTGGATCCCTTCGGCCGGACCAGGCGGCCGCCCTTCACCCCGGCCCAGCAGGCGCTCTCCGACACGATGGCGCGCTACTGGACGCAGTTCGCCCGGGCCGGCGACCCCAACGGCCCCAGGGACCCGTACTGGCCCCCCTTCACCGAGCGGAGCCAAGCGGTCCAGTCACTCAGCCCCCGTGCCGTCCACCCCGAGCACCACTTCGCAGCCGAGCACCAGTGCGGCTTCTGGATCGAGATGTTCGAACGTCACCTCATCGATGGGCATTTGACTCTTCTGCGGTGACATGATTCTCCCCGCCCCACCCTTACCCGCTCGCTGTCCCTCGGGGAGAGCGAGCGGGTCTTCGGCTTTCAAGACCGGACCGCAGACCGCCGGGCGCCGGGCGCCGGGCCCGACGTTCGCGGCCGGTTCCGCTTCGGGGCCGGTCCCCAGTCGTGCCGTGTGGCCGGGGCAGCACCGTGACTGGGGTCTTTCCACGGTACGAGGGGACGGGGCCGGGTGGTGTCCTGGTGGCAGTACCCGGCCGTCGCGAGGAGTCCCGATGACATCCGTGCCCGTGGCGGAGCCCAGGCGTCGGCCCGGGGCCGCCCGGCCCTTCCCGCGTCCGCCTCTGACCCGCGGCTGCGTCCGCTGACCGGCATCCGCCGGTTTCGCTCCCGAGAAAGGCCCGACAGCCATGCCCCGCTCGATTCCGGTCCTCTTCATCCACGGCCTGTGGCTGCACAGCGCGTCCTGGCAGCCGTGGATCGACCTTTTCCGCCGCGAAGGCTACGACCCGTCCGCGCCGGGCTGGCCCGGCGACCCCGACACCGTGGACGAGGCGCGGCAGAACCCGGAGAGCATCGCCGACCACGGCATCGACGACGTCGTCGACCACTACGCGGCGATCATCCGCGGTATGGACACGCCGCCGATCCTCATCGGCCACTCCTTCGGCGGCATGATCGCCCAGAAGCTTCTCGGCCAGGACCTCGCCGCGGCCGCGGTGGCGGTCGACGCGGCCCAGATCAAGGGGGTCCTGCCGCTGCCGCTGTCCGCGCTGCGGGCGACGCTGCCGGTGTTCAAGAACCCGGCGAACAGGCACCGCGCCGTGTCGCTGACCGCCGAGCAGTTCCGCTTCGCGTTCGGCAACGCCCTGTCCCAGGAGGAGTCCGACGCGCTGTACGCGCGGTGGGCCATCCCCGCGCCGGGCAAGCCGCTGTTCGAGGCCGCGGCGGCGAACTTCAACCCCCACTCGCCGGCGAAGGTCGACACCGCGAACTCCGGGCGCGGCCCGATGCTGCTGATGTCCGGCGGCAAGGACCACACCGTCCCCGAGACCGTCACCCGCGCCACGCTCAAGCAGTACCGGCACTCCGAGGCCGTCACCGAGTTCATGACCTTCCCCGACCGCGGGCACTCGCTGACGATCGACAGCGGCTGGCACGAGGTCGCGGACGCGGCCCTGGCGTGGCTGGGGCGGCAGAACCTGGAGACCCCGCGATGACCACTCCCGCCTTCGATCTCGGCCTGACGGGTCAGCGCGCCCTGGTCACCGGCGCCGGCCGGGGCATCGGCCTGGCGGTCACCGAGGGCCTCCTGGCGGCCGGGGCCCGCGTCGTCGCCGGGACCAGGAACCGTACCGAGGCACTCGACGACCTGGTGGAGCGGGGCGCCGAGTTGACCGTCGTGGAGGTCGACCTGTCCACCCCCGACGGCCCGGGCGCGCTCGTCGCCGCGGCGGCCGACCTGCACGGCGGGATCGACGTCCTGGTGAACAACGTCGGCGCGGTGCGGCCCCGGGTCGACGGCTTCCTGGCCACGACCGACGCGGACTGGGACTGGACGTTCACGATCAACGTCATGGCCGCCGTCAGGGCCACCCGCAGCGCGCTGCCGCACCTGATCGCCACCGGCGACGGCCGGATCGTCACCGTGTCGTCGGTCAACGCCCGGCTCCCCGACCCCCTGGTCATCGACTACAGCGCCGCCAAGGCGGCCCTGTCCAGCTTCTGCAAGGCGCTGTCCAAGCAGGTGGGGCCGCAGGGCGTGCGCGTCAACTCGGTGAGCCCGGGGCCGGTCGAGACCTCGTTGTGGAAGGGCTCGGGCGGGGTGGCCGAGACCGTCGGCGCCGGTCTGGGCCTCGATCCGGGCGCTGTCGCCGAGGCCGCCGCGGCCCAGGCCGTCACCCACCGTTTCACCCTGCCCTCCGAAGTGGCCGACCTGGTCGTGTTCCTGGCCGGCCGGCGTTCGGGCAACGTCACCGGCGCCGACTTCCCCGTCGACGGCGGCATGACCGACACCCTCTGATCCCGGGCGCCGTCAGGCCGCACCGGCTTCCGCCACCCTCCGCCCGTCCCAGCCTGGAGTCACTCGTGAGATTCCCCCTGCCCGGAAACCGCCGCCTGCTCGGCACAGCCCTCGCCGTGGCCGTCGCCATGGGCGCGGCGACGATCACGGCCTCCGCAACCCCCGCGGGCCACGCACCCCACGTGTCGGCCAGGTCCGCCGGCGAGCGCATGCCCGCCGGGTTCAGCGAGCACAGAACCCGCGTCGCCGGCATCGGCCTGCACTACGTCATCGGCGGCCACGGACCGACGCTGCTGCTCATCCACGGCTACCCCCAGACCTGGTACGAGTGGCACGGCATCATGCCCGCCCTCGCCGAGCACTACACGGTCGTCGCCCCCGACCTGCCAGGAGCCGGGCAGAGCGACGCCCCGCGCTCCGGCTACGACAAGAAGACGATGGCCGCCGAGCTGCACGCGCTGCTGGCGTCGCTCGGCAAGGACCGCGACGTGCGGATCGTCGGCCACGACATCGGCACGATGGTCGCCTACTCCTACGCCGCCCAGTACCCGGCCACCGTCACCAAGCTCGTCCTGAGCGAGGCGCCGATCCCGGACCCGGGCATCTACACGATCCCCTCGCTGACCGCGCGGGGCCCCGGCGTGTGGAACTTCGGGTTCTTCAACCTGACCGACGGCCTGCCGGAGGACATGATCAAGGGTCGTGAGGTCGCCTGGACCGCCGGCTTCATCGGGGGCTTCGAGGGCGTCCCCGGCGCGGTGAGCCCGGCCGACATCCGCGTGTTCGCCCACTACCTGCGTGACCCCGCCCATCTGGAGGCGAGCCTCGCCTGGTTCCGCGTGTTCCCGCAGGACATCCGCGACGACGAGCGGTTCCGGAAGACGCCGCTTCCGATGCCGGTGCTCGCCATCGGAGCCTCGGGCAGCCTGGGCAAAGCGGAGGGCGACCAGGTCCGGCAGTACGCCACCGACGTCACCGGCGTGGTCGTCCCCGACTCCGGCCACTGGATCTACGAGGAACACCCCGCGGAGCTGACCGCCATGCTGCTCGGCTTCCTCAGCCGCCCCTGAACCGCCCACAACCCCAGGAACGACCGTGATCAAGAATTTCCCCGCCTTCGAGGACACACCCGAGCGCGAGCCGTTCTGGTTCCTCGGGGGGCAGGCACGAGTCCTGCTCCCCGGCTCCGCGACCGGCAACGCCATGAGCCTCATGGAGTTCTCGGACCCGATCGGCCACGCGCCGCCGTTCCACGTGCACGAGAACGAGGAGGAGCTCTGGTTCGTCCTCGACGGCGAGGTGTCGTTCTTCGTCGGCGACGAGCGCCACGACCTGACACCGGGGCAGGTCGCCCACGGCCCGCGCGGCGTGCCGCACAGCTACCTGGTCCGCTCCCCCGAGGGGGCGCGGCTGGCCGTCGTCTTCAGCCCGGCCCTCATAGAGGAGTGGTTCAAGGCCAACGGGACCCCGGTAGCCGAGGCCGGGGGCGCCCCGCCGCCCTTCGACCTGGCGGCCCTCGTGGGCTCGGCCGAGGCCTTCCGCCTGCGCGTCAGCGGGCCCCCGCCGACGCTGTGACCCGCCCCGGGAGCCGCCACCCCGAAGCGGCCCCGGAGCTCATGGAGGCGGCTGCGCGAGGCACCGCCTGATCCGAGATCTCGACCCGTCCACCGGCCGGGACCGCGTACGGTCCCGGCCGGTCGCCGCGGTCCCGGCCGGTCGCCGCGGGATCGCCGCGGGACCGCCGATCCGTGGGCACGTCGCCGATACCCGGGCCGGCGAGCACACGCCGGGTTTCAGCCCTCCGTGCCCAGCACCGAGCGCAACTGCCGCCGGGAGGTGATGTCCAGTTTCCGGAAGACCTTGTTGAGGTGGTACTCGACGGTCGACCGGGTGATGAACAGGCGAGCCGCGATCTCGGCGTTCGTCGACCCGCCGGCGGCGAGTCCGGCGATTCGCCGCTCCTGCGGTGTCAGATCGTGCTCGGTCCGCACCGTCCGCTTCCGCGCGCGTTCGCCGGTGGCCAGCAGTTCGAGCCGGGCGCGTTCGGCGAAGGCGGCCGCCCCCATTTCCGCGAACATCCCGTGCGCGGTCCGCAACTCGGCCCGGGCGTCGGCCCGGCGCCTGCACCGGCGCAGCCACTCTCCGTAGAGGAGGTGCGTCCGCGCCAGCTCCGTTCGCACCCGGGTGCGGCCGAGCAGGGCCACGGACTGCGCGAAGAAGGCCTCGGCCTGGTCGTCGTCGGACATCAGCGCCCGGCTGCGGGCCAGCAGTCCCAGCGCCCACGCGGTGCCGGCCACCGGCGCGCGCTCCTCCAGCCGCCGCAGGGCCTCCTTCGCCGTCCGGTGGTCGCCGCAGCGTACCGAGGCTTCGACGAGGTCCGGCAGCACGCGGGCGACGGCTCCCGCGTTGTCGTTGACGAAGGCCACGCGCGCACGGGCCGCGGCCTCGGCGTAACGCCCGAGGCCGAGTTCCAGCACGGCCAGGCAGTGGCGGGCCCAGTCGCCCAGGGCGCCGTGCGCGTGGCGCGTCACCAAGTCGCGTACGAGGACGTCCGCGGCGGCCCGGGCCCGGGCCTCCTGTCCGCTCCACGCCAGCATCTCGACCCGGAAGGCCAGGCCCGACGGCTGTCCGATGACGGCCGCGAGGTCCTCGGCCTCGTCGAGGCAGGCCGTGGCCGCGGCGAACCGCCCGGCCCGCAGTTCCCAGGTGGACCGGACCACCAGCGTGGACGGCAGCGCGCCCAGGGCGCCGATACGGCGCTCGTGCGTTTCGACGAGCCTTGCGGCCTCCGCTCCGCCGGCGTCGTCCCAGACCTCGTCGGCGGCGTAGAGAGCGAGCATCGCCCGGCGTACGCCGTGTTCGGCCGCCTCACCGTCCCGGCCCATGGCCGTGAGCGCTGCCTGGAGCACCGGCGCCGCGGCCGGGTAGCCGCGGGTCATCCGCAGGCAGAAGCCCCGCAGGAGGAGCCCGGCGCTGTCCGACGGGGCCGGCCGCACGGCCGGCGAGGCCAGGACCGCCGCACCGAACCGCGCGCGCGAGACCGTGTCCTGGTCGCCTGACAACGCCGCCACGAGCCCTTCCAGCAGCATCGACCGGGCCAGGGCGGGATCGGTGCCGGCGACCGTGCCGGCCGCCCCCAGCAACCGCGACGGGAGACCCCCGACCCGCTCGAAGTAGATGTCGGTGGTCGCCCTGGTGTGCAGGGCCCGGGCGCCAAGCACCGGGTCACCGCGGTCCAGGAGCGGCTCGGCCTGATCGAGCATGGCCTGCGCGGTGACGGGGTCCCCGAGGACGAGGTGCGCCCTGGCGGCTTCGACGAGCCGGGCCGCCCGGTCGGCCACCGACAGTTCCGCCGCACGTGCCAGGAACGCGGCCCACGCGGCATAGCCGCCCCGGGCCCGGGCCCGTTCCGAAGCCGCGTCGAGTTCGCGAGCCACCTCGTCGTCGAGCCCGATCGTCGCCTCGGCGCGATGCCAGGCCCGGCGTTCGGGGCTGTGGACCGGATCGCTGACCGCGGCGAGCGCCGCGTGGGCCCGGCGGCGCTCGGCGGCGTCGGCTCCGCGGTACACGGCCGACCGGATGAGCGGGTGCCGGAACTCCAGGCGGCGGCCCTGGGTGAGCACGCCCGCCGCCATCGCCGCGTCGGCCGCCCTGGCGGGAACACCTAGCTCCCCCGCGGCGCGCCACAGTGTCAGCGCGTCGTCCGGCGGCGCGGCCGACAGCAGCACCAGGAAGGTCCGTGTCTCGTCGGGGAGTGTGCGGACCAGCCGCCCGAAGTGGGTCTCCAGCCGCGCCCCGACCGGAAGCGGCTCGGGCAGCAGTGCCGTCCCCGCCAGGTGGGCGGGACCGAGCGCGTCGACGCTCTCCATCAGTGCCAGGGGATTGCCGCCGGTCTCGGCCACGATGCGCGCGGCCACCGCCGGGTCCAGCCGCCCGGCGACGTTGCGTCCGAGCAGCTCGTGCGCGTCGGTGTCCTCCAGGCCGTTGACCGGCAGTGCGGTGAACCCTTCGAACGCACCGGGTCCCTGGGGTTCCTCGCGGCCGGCGACGACGAGGCCGACGGCCTCGGCGCCGAGCCGGCGGCCGACGAACGCCAGCGCGTCGCGCGACTCGCGGTCGAGCCACTGCACATCGTCGACCAGGCACAGCAGCGGCTGCGCGGACGCGGCGTCGGCCAGCAGGGTCAGGGCCGCCATGCCGACGAGGTAGCGATCGGCCGGCGGCGCGGTGAGCAGCCCGAACGCCGACGCCAGGGCCTCGCGCTGCGGAGCCGGCAGCGCGTCGATGCCGCCCGCGAGCGGGCGCAGCAAGCGGTGCAGGGCGGCGAAGCCCAAACGCGCCTCGGACTCGGTCCCGGCGGCGCGGACGACCCGCAGGTCCGTCGACGTCGCCGCCATGTGGTCGAGCAGCCTGGTCTTGCCGATGCCCGGCTCGCCGACGAGGACCAGCGCCGAACTCATGCCGTCGCGGACGCCTGCCACCAGGTCGGCGAGGACTCGCAGCTCCTCGTGTCGACCGGTGAGCGGAATCCGGCGGGTACGGGCCCCGGCGGGAGGGTTTTCAGCCATCCCGTCCAGACAAGCACCCAGGCGGCCGGGGGTCCCTGGGGATGAACCCTAGTCCGGTCGCCGGCCCGGCTACGGCTGCCGGGCCCGCAGCGCGTCCCCCAGCTGACGACGGGACGAAATGCCCAGTTTGGCGTAGATGTTGGACAGGTGGTACTCCACGGTCTTCTGGCTGACGTAGAGCTCCGCCGCGGCCTCCAGGTTCGTCCGCCCGCCGGCGATGAGGTGCGCCACCGAGAGCTCCCGCTCGGTGAGGGCGAGCACGCGGCCGCCGGCTCGCGCGGGGGCGGTGAGCCCGATCGCCGCCAGGTCCGCGTCGCAGCGCTCCAGGAACGGTGCCGCCCGCAGTGCGCCGAACCGGTCGTGGGCCGAGGTGAACCACCGGGCGGACTCGCGCCGGGAGCCGGAGTTGGTCGCGACGAGAAGCCTGCCGTAGCTGTGCTCCAGCATCGCGCGGAACAGGGGGGCGGTGTCGCCGCCGTGTTCCGGCTCTCGCGCGACGGCCCGCTCGTAGATCGCCAGCGCCTCGCGCGGCCGGCCCTGGGCCTCGGCCAGTTGGCCGCTGAGCCGGGCCACGACCACCCGCATGTAGCCCATTCCGTCGTAGCCCCGCCGGAAGTCGTCGAGGGCGAGGGCGGCGGCTGCCAGCCGCCCCGTTCCGATGAGCGCTTCGACCAGCAGCGACTGCTGCCACAGCCGGAAGGGCGTGAAGCGCGCACGGAACGTCTCGTACCCGTCGACGACCGTGCGGTCGAGCAGCGGCTCCAGCGATACCAGTACGGCGGCGTGGTCGGCCCGGGCCTGCGCCACCATCGCCCGGGCCAGCGCGGCGTAGACGGTCTCCGCCGGCGGCGATCCCAGCGCCTCGGTCATCCGGGACAGGGCATCGACATGGCGCTGGGCGGCGTCCCACCGCCCACGTCCCGCCTCGACGCACACGGCCGCGAACCAGGCGGCCGCGTCACCCAGCACGTGGTCCTGGATCGCGGCGACCGCCAGCGCCCGGTCCGTCGCGGACTCGCTCGCGTTCCAGTCGCCCGACAGGTATTCCACGATCGCCAGCAGCGAGAGGGACAGATGGCTGAGTTTCGACCCCGCGCCCTGCTGGTCGCGCCGCCCCACCGTCGCCAGGTCCGCGCGAGCCGCGTGGAGCCGGCCCAGGAACAGGTGCATGACCCCGCGCGTCGCCAGCGTCGCGAGCTGGTGGTCCGCGGCCTCGGCGGCGTCGGCGGGCAGGTGCGCCACGTCCCGCAACGCCGCGCCCGGCCCCTGGTCCCACATCCGGCCGGTGGCCAGCACCGCGCGCGTGAAGTCGGACATGGCGGGGTCGAGGTCGCCGATCGCCAGCGTCTTGCCGGCTATGTCCACGGTCTCGGCGCCGCGGCAGTGCCGGATGGTGATGACGGAGAGAAACGTTCCTGCGAGGACCGCGACCCAGCCCGAATCCGGGTCGGCGAGCGCCTCCTGCCACGCCTCGGTGAGCTGTGCCTCGGCGGCGGCGAACCGGCCGTCCAGCAGGTCCATGACGCCGAGCACGCACGTGCGCAGGACGCTGGGCGCGCAGTCCTCGACCTGCGTCCTCAGCTTCACGGCCGCCACCGGCTGCAGGGTGAGCAGCGACTGGGCGCAGGCCGTCACCAACCTCCGCTCCCGGTCCGCGCGATCGCCGGACAACGAGGAGGCCCACAGCAGTCGTGTGGCCGCCAGCGCGTTGCGGCCGGCGACGGCCTCGGCGTTCCCGGACCGCTCCAGCTCGGCGGCCAGAACGGGATCGGCGGACGTGGCCGCGGCGACTCGGTGGGCCCAGGCCGCGGCCGTGCCGACCACGTCGGCGGCAGCCGCGT
The DNA here is from genome assembly GCF_020400825.1 of Streptomyces sp. HPF1205. Classification (GTDB taxonomy): domain Bacteria; phylum Actinomycetota; class Actinomycetes; order Streptomycetales; family Streptomycetaceae; genus Actinacidiphila. The sequence goes on along the minus strand of NZ_JAINVH010000033.1, from coordinate 27,128 downwards.
GCAGGGCGCGGCGCCGTTCGGGGTCGATCGCCTCGTAGACCGCGTCCCGCTGCAGGGCGTGCACCATGGCGACGGGGCTCTGGGACTCGGTCGGCCACCACTGCGCGAGCCCGGCCGTCAGCGCCGGCATGAGGGCCCGGGCCGGGTCCGGGAGCCCCGCGACCTGCGCGACGGCCGCGAGCGGAAGCCGTACGTTCAGTACGGCCATCGCCTCCAGGAGGGCCACGGAATCCGGGGGGAGGCGGTCCAGCAGCGTCCTGATCCCGACCCGCAGCGTGCGGGGAACCGGCCACCGCTCCGCCTCCTCGTCGCGGAGCGTCTCGACGGGCACCTCGGCCAGGACCGTCCGCAGGTGGAGGGGATGGCCCTTCGTGTAGCCGTGCAGACGCCGGACCAGCCCCGGTGTCAGGCGCACGTCCAGCAGCCGGCGGGCCATCCGGTCCACGTCGTCCTGTTCGAGTCCGCCGATCCCGACCCGCACCGCCCGCTCCAGGGAGCGGACCAGCCTGTCGAGGGTCTCGACGGTGTGCTCCGCGTCCGGCCGGGTCAGCAGAACGGTCAGCACCCGGTCCGCCCAGAGCCGGCGCAGGACGAATCCCAGCACCCGCAGGGACAGCGGATCGGCCCAGTGGACGTCGTCGACGACGATCGCGACCGGGCCCCGGGACTCCTGCAGCGCGCCGAGCAGCAGCAGCAACTGCCCGCCGATGGCGTGCGGTGACACCCCTGCCGGGCCGTCCGGCGCCAGCAACGGGAACCGGGCCGCCAGGTCGCGGTCCACTCGCCGCGTCAGCTGGCCGAGCACACCGCCGGGAAGGTCGGTCTCCGAAGGATCGCCGGTCGCCCACAGGACCGTGAAATCCGTCAGTGAGGCCGCCACCCGGCGGGCGAAAGCGCTCTTGCCGATGCCGGCCTCGCCCTCGACGACCGCCAGCCACGCCTGCCCGCCGCGCGCTTCGGCGGCACACGCCGCGAGCCGGTCGAACTCGCCGCGGCGCCCGACGAAGACCTCGCCGTGGTTCGCGTCCGCCGCGTCCGCCGAGTCGATGGCCACGCTCATGGTTCGAGCCTCCAGGGACGGCGGACCCGGTGCGGGCGACGCGAGCACGAGGCGATGACGAGAGCGGTCGCTCTGTTTGAGGATTGTACCTTTCAGGTGCGGCACCCGCCCTCACCTGCACGATGTGACCGGCGGCCGGCCGGCTCCCGTCCATGGCGGGCACCCTCGGGTGCCTCACGGGGACGGGCGCCGGCCGGACCCTGTTCCCGGCCGCCCGAGCGGCCCGCACGGCTGCACGAGGTGGAGGCCGTAGGCGTGGACGGTGAGCCAGGCGTCGACGGCGCCGGTCGCGGTCAGGAGCGGACAGTCGTCGCGGGCGTCACCGCTGACGTCGGCGAACACGATCCAGTCGCCGAGGCCGGCGGTGCCGGCGCCCTCGGCGATGCGCCCCTGGGCCGACCAGTCGGGCGTACCGGTGTTGAGCCGGATGTCCGCCGAGCCGTTGTCGTTCAGCACCCAATAGTCGGCCTTGCCGTCCCCGTCGTATTCCCGTCGTCGTTGTCCCGGTCGCCGTCGGCGAGGTGCTCGCCTTGGCGAACGGGCGCGTGGGCTGCACAGGGTCGGAAGCGGGCGAGGTACGCCGGGCTCGGACCGCGGCGCTCGGTCAGGTGGAGGCCGGCGGTGTCGGCGAGCCGGTGCAGCCGGCCGAAGGGGATCCAGTGCCGGTCGAAGAACTCGCCGATCACCAGCCGCCCGCCTGGTGCCAGCACCCGTGCCGCCTCGCGCAGTACCCGATCCGGCTCGGGGATCTCGCCGAGCGCGGTCACGGCGTATACGGCGTCGAATGTTCCGTCGGCGTAGGGGAGTTCGCGCGCGTCCGAGCGGGTGGGCCTGATCGTCGCCAGACCGTCGCGCTCGGCGCGGCACATCACGTGGTCGAGCATCTCCTGCTGGATGTCGAGCACATCCAGCCGTCCCTCCGGCCCGAGCTGCGGGGCGACGTGCAGCGACTGCAGGCCGGTCCCCGGGCCGATCTCCAGGATCCGCTCCCGCGGCCGCGGCCGCAGTACGGCGTCCATCCGGTCGGCGGTCAGGAACGGCAACGGCACGTCGAGCAGGCCGCGTTGGGCGTACGGATAGGGCGCCGTGTCGCCCAGCCACCAGGCGGCGGCCAACGCGGCGCCGACGCCGGCGGCGACCGCCCAGCGGGTCCGGCCCTGGATCGGGGCGACGGGGGCGGGGGTGATGCGGTGCATGGTGTTCTCCGGTGGATCGATTCGGTCCGTGGTACCTGGTGGGGCGTTCGGGGGACGGGTGGCCGGGCGGCCGGGCGGTCGGGCGGTCGGGCGGTCGGCGTCACGCGGGCCGGCGCAGCGCCCGCAGCGCCAGCCGGCCGCACAGCGCGGCGAGCGGCAGTTCGGCGCCGAGCGCCATGGCGACCGCGGTGGCGAAGTCGCCGCCCGGGGCCGCGGTCGTGGTGTCGAACCAGGCGTCCACCACGAGCAGCGTCGCGGTCGCGGCGGCTGCCAGGGCGTGCCGCCGGTCGCCGCGGGCGGCGAGGAGGCCGGTGGCGATCAGGCCGAGCGCCTCCAGCGCGTCGAGCCCGACCCAGGCGACCGGCCAGTGCGCCGCGGTCGCGGTGGCCGGCAGGCCGGTGGCCAGCACGTACAGCCACGGCAGCAGGGCGAGCCCGCAGGCGACCAGCAGCCGCCCGGCCCGCCGCATGCCCCGCGCCGGGCGCGGCTCCTCCGCCTCTCCGTGGAGCGGGACGACCTCGGCCCGGTCGAAGCCCTCGGCGCGGTCGAAGCCCTCGGCGCCGGCCACTTCCCCGTCGCACAACGTCAGTTGACGCATCGTCTTCCCCCGCTCCCCGTCGGCTCTCCCCGTCACGTGCTCCACCCTCCGCCGCGCACCAGGGCGCCGTCAGTCACGCAGGGTTCCGACCCGGGGTGGAGAAAAGTGCAGCCCCGAACCGGGCGGGAGCGTCATGGCACGGGGATGGCCTGCGGCTTTAGCGTTTGACGCATGCAATTCACGACGTGGCCGCAACTGGTGCCGGGCCGGCCGTTCCGCGGGGCGGGACGCCGGACCGCGCTCGTGGCGGCCGGCCTGCCGCTCCATCTCGCCGCGGTGCCGATGTGGCTCTGGCTGGCCGGCACGATGGCGGCGTTCGCGTGGGCCCTGACTCCGCTGCCCGTGCTGTTCACGCTCGTGGTGACACCCCTGCTGACCGCCGGGCAGCGGCGGCGCTACCGGGCGCTCGTCGGCGAGGACCTGCCGCGTCCCGCCGTACCCGGGCCGGGACGCGACTGGACGTCGGCGGTGCGCCGGCTGACCACGCGGGCCTTGTGGCGGCAGGTCTGCTACCACGCCGTGGCGGGTCCGCTGCTCGCCGTCCTGGACCTGGCCGTCCTCGCCGTGTGGGCCGCCGCTCTCGTGGCCGCCTCCCTCTACGTGTGGATCTGGGCGCTGCCCCCGCAGTGGCGGGTCACCGACCTCGGATACACCACGCAGGCCGCGTACATCACCGCCGGCGGCCTCGCCCTGCTGTTCCTCGGGCCCCGGCTGACCGGCGCTCTGGTGCGGCTGGAGACCCGGGCGGCCGAGATCCTGCTCGGCCCCAGCCGCACGGAGAAGCTGGCCCGCCGGGTAGCCGACCTCGCCGAGAGCCGGGCCGGCGTGCTCGACGCCGCCGACGCCGAGCGGCGGCGGATCGAGCGCGACCTGCACGACGGCGCGCAGCAGCGCCTCGTCGCACTCGCCGTCAACCTGGGCCTGGCCAGGGCCACCCTCGGCGACCTGCCGGCGGACGCCCGCAAGGTGATCGACGAGGCGCACCGCGAGGCGAAGGAGGCGATCACCGAGCTGAACAACCTGGTACGCGGCTTGCACCCGGCCGTCCTTGAGGACCGCGGCCTCGACGCCGCGCTGTCCGGGGTCGCCGCCCGCCTCCCGATCCCGGTGCGCGTGGCGGTGAACCTGCCGCAGCGCCCCTCACCCACGGTCGAGGCCATCGCGTACTTCGTGGTCTCCGAGGCCCTGACGAACGTGGTCAAACACGCCCGGGCGACCAGGGCGGACGTGACGGTGGAGCGGATCGGGGAGACACTGCTGGTGGTCGTCGCGGACGACGGAGCGGGCGGCGCGGATCTCGCGGCGGCCGTCGGCGGCACCGGGCTCGCCGGGCTCGCCAAGCGCGTCGCGTCCGTCGACGGCACGTTCTCCTGCCGCAGCCCCGCCGGGGGCCCGACCGTCATCACCGTGGAGCTGCCGTGCGCGCCGTGATCGCCGAGGATTCCCTCCTGCTGCGCATCGGCGTGGTCAAGGTGCTGGAGGCGGCCGGCTTCGAGATGTGCGCGCAGGTCACCGACGCGGAAGGGCTGCTGGCAGCCGTCGAGGAGCACCGGCCCGACATCGCCGTGGTCGACGTGCGCATGCCGCCCGGCTTCACCGACGAGGGAGTACGTGCCGCGCTGGTGATCCGCCGCCAGTACCCGCGTACCGCCGTGCTCCTGCTGTCGCAGTACGTGGAGGAGCGGTACGCCGCCGATCTGCTCGCCGCCAACACCTCGGGCGTCGGGTATCTGCTCAAGCAACGCGTCGCCGACGTCGAGGAGTTCACCGAGGCGGTACGCCGGGTGGCGGCCGGCGGCACCGCGCTCGACCCGCAGGTCGTCGCGCAGTTGCTGGTACGCCGGCACAGGGATCCGCTCGACCGGCTGACACCGCGCGAGCGGGAGGTGCTGGAGCTGATGGCGGGCGGCCGGTCCAACTCCGGCGTCGCCGCCGAGCTGGTCGTGAGCGAGAGCGCGGTCGCCAAGCACATCAACAGCATCTTCACCAAGCTCGACCTGCCCAGGGCCGACGCCGACCACCGCCGCGTCCTGGCGGTGCTGCGCTTCCTGGGCGTTGCCACCGCATAGCCACCGCATAGCGCGCGAGCACGCCCGCGGTGGCCGCCGTGCGTGGGGCCATGGCACGGGTGGGGCTGGTCATCACTGGTGTCCGGCCGGTCGGCGCGGCCACCGTCCGCGACGCGGCAGCCGGGGCGGCAGCCGACGCGCCCGGCCGGGGCGGCAGGCCACCCGCCTGCGACCGCGAGACCTGGATTTCGTCGCGCTCGCCGAGCGGGACGCCGGGCGCTCGCCGCGCACGGGTCTTCCAGCCGTGGCTGTACGGCCGATCCAAGCCTCCGATGCAGCCGTGGTCCGCGAAGCGGTGCGCTTCGCGGACCACGGTCATGCCGGATCTCGCCCGATCCGCCGATCGAAGGTCAGCCGACGGGCTGACCGCTCGGCTGGCGGCCGCCGGCCGGGCCGTCTTCGATGTAGGAGCTGGAGTAGTGCGGCGACTGCATCCCGGACTCCGTGGCGGTGGAGGTTCCGCCGTCCAGGAAGGCCCAGTTTCCGACGAAGGTGTAGCACCCGTCGTAGTAGCTGCAGAAGGTGGCGTGAATCCGGAACGTGCCGGTGTTCGTGTATCCCGAGCACGATGCCGAGGCGGAGGTGTTGCTGTACGTCGTGCTACAGCCGCCCGCCGTGGCAGGCGTCGCGGTCAGGAGCGCCGCCGCGAGCACAGAACCGATGCCTGCTGCAGCGAGGGTCAAGCGTTTCCCCGTGGTCATGAAATAACCTCTTCCCGAATGGCTGGATCGATGGCCATGAGATTCTGCGCCGGTCATCTGCTCATGGGCGCGGAAAAAATATCAGCGCCCTTTTGTCGTCAATCCTGCGTTCCGCGGCTCCGCGTCGACGCAGTCCGCGGATCTGGGCTGTGAGCTGGGCAAACACCGGTGGGCACGGTGACCTGGCGTGTCACTGGGCCGGGGCGTTGTTGCAGGTCAGGAGGTTGGCCTCAGCCCTTCGTCAAAAGCTCCTGACGTGATCTCCGGTCGGTCCATTTGATCAAGCGGCCCCTTACCGGGGCAGCTGGTTGGTCCAGTTGGCGCCGAGCGGCGGGGGCTTCCGGATTCACAGCGGCTCTCGCCGAACTCGGCCCCGAGCCATCGCCCCCGATCGCCCGACGTGACGCTACGGTCACGAGGCCTTGGTCCGTCCTGGATTCGTCCTAGTACGAGGTCGGCCAGGGGATCGGCGCTCATCGTGAAGTGCCCCGAGCGCGGCCGGAAACAGCGCGGAAGAATGGCCGACCCGGCGGGCCACATAGGCATGGAGATCGGAACATCGTGAGACCTGCACTGGCGCGACAACAACGCCCGCCACCCCGACGTCCTCGCCGCCCAGCGACGCGAACGCGCCCGCATCCGCGGAGAGAAGGGCATCCGCTGGGGCGGACGCCCTCCTGCCGATACAGGCTGACCAGCCAGGATCCTCAGCCGACCGGAAGCGGAAGAAGCTACCGGCGGCGGCAGAGAAATTCACCGTGCGTCGGCGTGCGGGATGCACGCGAGATGATGTCGAAGCCGGCCCGGTGCAACATGCCCTCCAGGATCCAGGCGTATGTAGAGAACTCCTCCCGAACGTGCGCCTCGAAGTCCGCCCGGGTGAAACCCCGGCCCTCGGGCCGGCCTGCGGTGTCGAGCCACCGCTGCAGATGCCCAGCGGCGTCCGCGGGCGGGAAGCTGAAGATGACGTCCCACAGGTAGAAAGTGCCGCCCGGCCGCAGTATGCCGGCCGCGTTGATGAGCGCCTGCTGCTTCCAGAAGTCCGGCAGCTGGTGCAGGGCCGACTTGGTGGTGACCACGTCCGCGGGCCCTGCCTGATGGGCGTAGTCCAAGAATCCGGCCCGGTGCCAGTGCGCGGTGGCACCGGCCCGTTCCGCCCTGGCCTGGGCGAAGGCCAGCATCTCCGCCGAGACGTCGACGCCGTGGGCCTCTGCTCCGCGTGCCGCGGCCTGGACCACCAGCGAGCCGGTGCCGCAGGCCAAGTCGACCAGGCGGGTGCCCGCGACGACGCCGAGACGGTCGAGCAGGGTGTCGTCGGCGTCCGGGTCGGTGCCCTGGTTGCGGTCGTAGGCGGCCACCGCGGCCGCGCTGCCCAGGTCGATGCCGACAGGCTCGTACTCGCGGAAGAACCATGCGGGGCGGTGACGGGTGCTCTCGCTTCGTGACATGACCCGTTTGTAGGGTCCGGGCAGACCCGGCGGCAACAGCGACATCCGCAGCATGGCGTTCCGGAAGGTGAAAGATGCAGGACCACGACCAGTACCGGCTCTTCCTCCATCTCGCCTCCACGCTGAGCTTCACCCGAACCGCGGCGGACTGCCACGTCAGCCCCGCTACGTTGTCCCGTACCGTGCAGCGGCTGGAGACCTCTACCGGGCATCGGCTATTGGACCGCGGTCCACACGGCGTCGCACTGACCGAGCACGGTCACCGCTTCCACCACTACGCGGCCGAAGCCCTGGAACTGTGGGACCGCTACCGCGACAACGACCTCACACGGGACCAACTCGGCGGACGACTACGAGTGTTCGCCTCGGTCACCGCCTGCCAGAGTCTGTTGCCCGACCTGCTCGCACCGCTACGAGACGCCCATCCCCGGGTGCAGATCTCGGTGCGGACCGGTGACGCCGCAGCCGCCCTCGCGCTCCTCGACGACGGCGAGGCCGACCTCGCCGTCGCAGCCCTGCCCTCCCGGGTTCCGGCCACCCTCCTTGCCCGCACCGTCGCCCACACCCCCCTCGTCCTCGTCCGAGCCGACCCACCACGGTCAAGCGCGCTTCCGGATCCCGACGAGCCGTTCGTGCTCCCCGGACAGGGCCTGGTCCGGGACATCGCCAACCGGTGGTTCCGCCGCCTCGGCATCACCCCGCGCATAGCCGCGGAGGCCGACGGACACGAAGCCCTGCTCACGCTGGTCGCTCTCGACTACGGCACCGGCATCATCCCCGACCTCGTCCTACAGCACTGCAGCATCCGAAACCGGCTCCACGTCGTCCCCACCCCGTCCGGCCCCGGCGAACTCACCATCGGCACATGCGTCCGGCGCGCTGATCTCCACCGCCCCCTGGTCGCCGCCGCCTGGGCTGCCGCAGGAACCGGTGAACCTTCACGGTCGGAGCACTAACTGCCGGTCGTGCCGTCGAGCATCTCGCGCAGGATGTCCAGATGACCGTTGTGGCGGGCCGTCTCCTCGATGAGGTGGTGGAGGATCCAGCGCAGGTCGACGTGGAGGCCGTCGCGGACGGCTCGCCGGGCCCGCTGGTCCAGGCCGTTCGCGGCGACCAGTTCGCGGTAGCGGGCGCTCTGTTCGGCGTACTCGTCGAGCAACCGCGTGAGCGGGAAGTCGACGGCGATACGCATCTCGCGGTCGGGGTCCTCCTCGGTCCAGGGACCCTGGTCCTCCTCGCCGAGGAAGACCACCTGGAACCAGTAGTACTCGACCCAGCGGAGGTGGTTGACCAGTCCGCTCACGGTCATCAGCGGGGAACCCGGCAGGAGCGCCCTGCGTGCGTTCTCCGCGGAGAGGCCCTCGCACTTGGCGCGGGCGGTGTCGCGTGCGTAGTCGAGGAAGTGGGTGAGCTGGGTGCGCTCGTCCCACGCGGGCGGTGTGTCGTCGATTCTGGTCATCGCGCGAAGGGTCCCCCATCACCGCGACCGATGTCGAGGCAATTGTCGACGGACCCGCCCCGTTCCACCCGGTTGTCGCCCCGCAGGAACGTGTCCGGGCCCCTGTCCCCGAACGCCGGGCGGCGGCAGCCGGTCGCGCGCGGGCCGTCGTCGGCCGCCCGTGCTCCTTGACGGCACGCCAGGGGCCCCTCATCGTGGTGCGGGATTGTGGGAGCGCTCCCACAGCGCGCAGTCGACCTGGCCGGGCCGCCTCCCCCGAGGCGCGCCCGGCACCACGAGGAGATTCTTGATGCGCAATCCCCCCACACCCGCACCCGCACCCGCGCCCGCGCCCGTCCGGCTGTCGCTGCGCCGCGCCGGCGCGGCGGCACTCGCGGTACCGGCCGCCCTGCTGCTCGCCGCGATGCCGGCCGCCGCGTCACCCGCCGCGCATACGGCGTCCGCCGCGTCACCAGCAGCGCATACGGCGTCCACCGCGGCCTCCGGCACCACCACCGCCACCGCCTCCGCCACCGGCACCGCCTCCGTCAGCGTCGACGCCGGCACCACGTCGGCCACCGTCCCGTCCACGGCGATCGGGCTGAACGCCTCGACGTACGACGGGAAACTGACGGACGCCGCGGTGCCCGGCCTGGTCAAGGGCGCCGGTATCGGCGTCATGCGCTTCCCCGGTGGCACCTCGTCGGACTCCTACGACTGGAAGACCAACACCGACGTCCTGTCCGGGCAGCGGCAGGCCGCCGACTTCGACCAGTTCATGACCATGACGGGCCAGGCCGGCAGCGAGCCGATGATCACGGTCAACTACGGTACGGGCGACACGCTCGGCAAGACCCGCTCCCCGCAGGAGACCGGCGCCCAGGTCGCCGCGGACTGGGTGCGGTACGCCAACGTCCAGCACGGGTACGGCGTGAAGTACTGGGAGATCGGCAACGAGGTGTACGGCAACGACACCTACAACGCCTACTGGGAGCCGGACGAGCACTGCGGCAGCACCTTCCCGCCCGCCGCCCAGCCCACGACCTGCGGGCCGGAGGTCTACGCCGAGACCGCCGCCCAGTACATCGCGGCGATGAAGGCCGTGGACCCGACGATCAAGGTGGGCGTCGTCCTGACCGCGCCCGGCAGCTGGCCGGACGGCGTCACCGCGCCGGGCAGCCCGCAGCCGTGGAACCAGACCGTGCTGAGCACCCTCAAGAGCCTCGGCACCGCCGCCGACTTCGCCGACGTCCACTGGTACCCGCAGAACCCCAGCAACGTCACCCCGCCCGGCCCGACCGACGCCGGCCTGCTCGCCGACACCGCGCAGATACCGTCGATCACCGCGACCTTGCGCTCGCAGTTCGCCGAGTACGCGGGCACCGCCGACCTGCCGATCATGCTCACCGAGACCAACTCCGTCTCCTCGAACCCCGGCAAGCAGACCGTCGGCCAGGTCGACGCCCTCTACGCGGTCCAGGACTACGCCGGATGGATCGGCAGCGGCGTGGCCAACGTCGACTGGTGGCAGCTCCACAACGGCATCGTGACCAGCGGCGACAACGGCTCGGACCTGTACGGCACCGCCTCCTACGGCGACTACGGCGTCCTGTCCGACGCGTCCTGCGGCACCTCCGGCGACCAGCCGGTCTGCGAACCGGCGGCCGACACCCCCTTCCCGGCGTACTACGGGCTGAAGCTGGCCGGCGCCTTCCTGCGGCCCGGCGACACCGTGGTCAAGGCCGCCTCCAGTGAGCCCCTGGTGCAGGCCTACGCGGTGAAGTCCGCCGACGGCTCGGTGAAGGTCATGCTCGTCAACGACGATCCGGCCACCACCTACACCGTGGGTCTGGACTACGCGGGCTTCACGCCCGCCGCCGGCGCCCCCGACACCTCCGTACTGGAGCCGCCCGGCAACGGGATCAGCACGGCGCCCCGCGGCACCGCCACCGCGCAGACCCTCGCCCCGTACACGGCGGCCCTGGTGACCGTGCGGCCGGCCGACACCTCGACGGGCGCCTGCAAGGTCAGGTACGCCGCCGGCGACTGGGGCAGCGGCCTGACCGCCACCATCGGCCTGACCAACACCGGCACCGACCCCGTGACCGACTGGACCCTCGGCTTCACCTGGCCGGGCAACCAGCAGATCACCAACGGCTGGAGCGCGGCCTGGACCCAGACCGGCAGCCAGGTCACCGCGGCCGGCCTCTCCTGGAACCGGGTCATCCAGCCGGGCGCGACCCTCACCCTCGGTTTCAACGCCTCCTACACGGGTGCCGATCAGCCGCCGACCGCCTTCACCCTGAACGGTCGGTCCTGCGCCACGGGCTGACCTCCGCGATCACGGTGCCGGAGCGGGGCCGCCGCCCGTCCGGCACCGTGCCGGCTCCCCGACGAGCCGGGACCTGCGCGACCCAACGCAGCCTGTGACCTGCTGTGACCTGCCCGGACTTGACCGGACTTGACCGGAAAACTGGCCCCCGACAGCCCCCACGGAGACAGTGGTCGCACGAAGCGCTCCGGCGCATGAACAGCTGAAAAGGGGAACCGCATGATGAAGGCGCTGTCCAGATCCGCACTCGCCGTCGCCGCCATGACGGCCACCGCCCTCGTCGGAGTGACGGGGACGGCGAACGCCGCGATCATGGTCGAGAATCAGCAGCTGGTCAACCTGGCGGAAAGCAATGACGGTCCGGCGTGCGCGATCGACGTGAACGGCAGCTTCATCGACTACTGCGGGCCGAACTGGGGCGCTGCCGGCCTGTGGAATTTCGAATCCGTCTACCCCGACGCCCCGAACCACGCCTACGCGAACGTCCAGATCCGCAACACGTCGACGAACCTGTGCCTCACGGTTCTGGACCAGATCGGCCCGGGTGGGGTCGTCGGCAGCAAGGAGGTGTCTCCGCGGACCTGTACGCAGGCGCCCAATCAGGAATGGGCCAGCACCCGGAGTGCGGCCGGCTACCTCAACTACTTCAACTTCCAGTACCGCGTGTGCCTCGACGGCGGCCACGGGGACACCTACGGGTATCCGGAGAACGGCTGCAACGCCCATGGGGAGAACGACTATCAGGACTGGTACTACCTCGCCCCGGGGCAACCGTCGTAGCCCGGGCCTTGCGGCTGCGTGCCCGCGGGCACCGCTGCGACTCGTAGAGGCTGGGTGACCACTCCACGTCGAGGGGTTCTTCGTCCTCGTGACCTGCCGCGGCCGGGAATCGGAGAAGGCTGTCCAACGCTGTAACAAGATGTGAAAAAGATCGGGTTTCTCTCCTTCGGGCATTGGTCGCCGAGTGTGCACTCGCGGACGCGCTCCGCTGCCGACTTCCTGCACCAGTCGATCGACCTCGCGGTCGCGGCCGAGGAGCTGGGAATGGACGGCGCGTACTTCCGGGTGCACCACTTCGCGCAGCAGGCGGGCAGTCCGTTCCCCCTGCTGTCGGCCATCGGAGCGCGGACGTCGAGGATCGAGATCGGTACCGGCGTGATCGACATGCGGTACGAGAACCCGCTGTACATGGCGGAGGACGCCGGTGCCGCCGACCTCATCTCGGGTGGCAGGCTGCAACTGGGCATCAGCCGTGGGTCACCGGAGCAGGTGATCGAGGGCTGGCGGTACTTCGGGTACGCGCCCGCCGACGGCGAGACCGACGCGGACATGGCCCGGCGGCACGCGGAAGCCTTCCTCAAGGTGATCGAGGGCGAGGGCTTCGCGCGGCCGAACCCGCGGCCGATGTTTCCCAATCCGCCGGGGCTGCTGCGCGTCGAGCCGTACTCCGAGGGGCTGCGCGACCGGATCTGGTGGGGCTCCGGTTCGAACGCCACCGCGGTCTGGGCCGCGACGCTGGGGATGAACCTGCAGAGTTCCACGCTGAAGGACGACGAGACGGGCGAGCCGCTGCACGTCCAGCAGCGCAAGCAGATCGAGGCGTACCGCGCGGCGTACAAGGAGGCCGGTCACGAGCGCGAGCCGCGGGTGTCGGTCAGCCGCAGCATCTTCGCGCTGACCAGCGACACGGACCGCGCCTACTTCGGCCGCGACCGCAACTCGCGCGACCAGGTCGGCATGATCGACGACACGACCAGGGCGATCTTCGGACGCTCGTACGCCGCCGAGCCGGACGAACTGGTCAAGCTGCTCCAGGAGGACGAGGCGATCCAGGCCGCGGACACCCTGCTGCTCACCGTTCCGAACCAGCTCGGGGTGGACTACAACGCCCACGTCCTGGAGAGCATCCTCACCCACGTCGCCCCGGACCTCGGCTGGCGCTGACCCTCCCCACACAGGGACGTCCAGGCCGAACATGGCGAACTCGGTACCCGGTCGGCCCCCGCCGCCTTCCGCGGCGGGGGCAGCGTCACGGGGACCGGTCAGGACACGCCCCACGCTGAGGTGCGGCAGAAGTACGTGTAGATGCCGCCCTTGTAGAGGCACACGGTCAGCCGCACGCCGAGCCCCTCCGGGAGGTCCGCGTAGTTCCCGACGCAACTGGGGTCGTTGTCGTAGGCAGTGGCCGTCTTGAGTACGGTTCCCGCGCTGTTGTAGAGCGTCGCACGGGTTCCGTAGCCGTCCGACTGGTTGTCGCAGGCGACGAGGATGTCGCCGTAGCTCTTGAACTCGGCCGACCCGCCGGGGTTGCCGTCCGTCGTCACGGTACGAGGGATGTCAAGCCCGGCTGCCTGCGCGGCCCCCGTCCCCAGAAGCAGACCGCCCGCGGACAGCACCGCGATGACCGCGGCCCCCACGCTCTTCCTCATACTTCCTCCAGATGTATGGATAAGCCACGAATTCATGGCCCCGTCATAAACGCCAGAGCAATTCGGGTGACACCGGATCCGGCATCGAGAGTTTTGCAGCGCACCGTGAGCGGTGTCTTTGACATTCCGTGCCCGGAAACTTGACGATCCGCAGCCTGGTCACGGCCGCCGCTCCCCCAATGCCCGGCGCCGCACCCACTCCGGGGATCCGTCGTGCCTTCGCCACGGCCCGGATCAGGGTTCGCCCGTGTCACCTGAGCCGAGTGGCATGCCCTTCCCTCGTGGCGTGGGCTAGCTTGGCAGGGGCGGCCCGCCCCCGTTCGGCTGCCCGCCCCCGTTCGACCGTGCCGAAAGTGAGACCCCACGTGCACATCGCCCCCCTCGGCCCCGGAGATCCCACCGAGCTGGGCGGGTACGAACTGCTCGGCCGCATCGGGCAGGGCGGGATGGGCCAGGTGTATCTGGGCGAGTCGCCGGGTGGGGAACCGGCCGCCGTGAAGGTGATCAAACCGTCCGTGGTCGACTCCGAGACGCGCATGAGGTTCGCGCAGGAAGTGGAGATCCTCAAGACCATCTGGGGTGCCCGGATCGCCGCGCTCCTGGACGCCGACCCGGAGGCGGAGCGCCCCTGGCTCGCGACCGAGTACGTCGAAGGTCTCGACCTGAGCCGGCACGTGGCCGCCCACGGCCCACTGCCGGCGCTGCTGACGGCGGCGCTGGGCGCGACCCTCGCCGAGGCCCTGGCCACCGTTCACCGTCAGGGTCTGCTGCACCGTGATCTGAAGCCGGCCAACGTGCTGCTCGGCCCGAACGGGCCGAAGGTGATCGACTTCGGCCTCGCGGTGTTCGCCGAGTCCACCGTGTCGCTGACCGCGCCGCACACCGTCGTCGGCACACCCTCCTGCATGCCGCCCGAGCAGGCGAACGGCGAGCGGCCCCTGACGCCCGCGGTCGACGTGTACGCGCTCGGCGCCGTCCTGCTGTTCGCGGCCTCGGGCCATCCGCCCTACCGCGCCGACAACATCCACCTGCTGTTCCACCAGGTCACCGACCCGGCGGTCGCACCGGACCTGTCCGGCGCCCCGGACGAACTCGTCACCCTGCTCACCGGCATGCTGGCCCACCGCCCGCAGGACCGGCCGGATCTCGCCGAGGTCGTCCGGCGCTGCCGCGCCCTGATCGAGGCGCAGGGGCTGAAGGTCGCCCAGGCACGCCGCCGGCTCACCGCGTACACGGCCGCCCCCACCCACATCCTGGACGACCTCCTCGCCGTCGGCCCCGCGTCCGGACCGCACGTACGCGCGGAGCCGGGTCCGCTCGCGTCCTCCTCACCGGCCGGCGCTGCGCCGGAGCCGTCCGCCGGAGCCGGAGCCGGAGCCCGAGCCCGTACGGATGCCACGCCCGCCTCCGACGCCCGGGCCGAGGCCGGGCCCGCCGGGCCGGACCAGGACGCGGCCCCCGCCCGAACCGCCGCTCCTTTGTCCCCCGGCCGCGCGTCCGGGGGACAAAGGAGCGGCGGGTCGGACCGGCCCTCCCCGCGCAGTTCCGCGCAGGCCAGGATCACCGCCCGGCGGCTGCGTGAGGCGTATGCGGCCAGTACACCTTTCTGACCCGTACGCCCCCTGGCACCCGCGATAATGGGCGGGCCCCGAAGAGGGCCGCGCCCGCCCGACCGACCCGCTCCAGGAGGCACACCGGTGACCGCCGTCCCAACCGTCGCGGAGGATGCCGGTGCCATGGACGGCCGGGACCGGAACCAGGACCGGAACCGGAACGAGGGCCAGGACCGGAACGAGGACCGGAACCAGGGCCAGGGCCGGAACCAGGACCAGTACCCGGCGGGCGCCCTGGTGGTCGTGCGGGACGAGGAGTGGCTGGTCAGGAGCTCCGTACCGACGTCCGACGACGGTACCCGCATCGAGGTCACCGGGGTGTCGGAGTTCGTCCGCGACCAGGAGGCCGTGTTCTTCTCCGGCCTGGACCGCATCGAACTGCTCGACCCGGCGGCGACCACGCTCGTCATGGACGACTCCCCGAACTACCGCCGCTCCCGGCTGTTCCTGGAGGCGGTGCTGCGCCGCACCGCGCTGCCCCAGTCGGAGCACCGCCTGGCCCTGGCGGACTCCTTCCTGATGGACCCGCTGCCCTATCAGCGCCGCCCCGCCCAGCTCGCCCTGTCGGGCGCCAATCTGCGCCCGCGGCTGCTGATCGCGGACGTGGTGGGGCTCGGCAAGACGCTGGAGATCGGCCTGACGCTGGCGGAGCTGATCCGCCGCGGCCGGGGCGAGCGCATCCTGGTGGTCACCCCGCAGCACGTACTGGAGCAGTTCCAGCACGAGTTGTGGACGCGGTTCGCGATCCCGCTGGTGCGGCTGGACTCGGTGGGGATCGAGCGGATCCAGCGGGAGATCCCGGCCGGGCGCAATCCCTTCACCTCGTTCAAGCGGGTCATCGTCTCCATCGACACCCTGAAGAACACCGACCAGTACCGGCACCACCTGGAGCAGATCCGCTGGGACGCGGTCGTCATCGACGAGTCGCACAACCTCATCAACCGCGGTTCGCTGCGCAACCAGCTCGCGCGCACCCTCGCCCCCCGCACGGACGCCCTGATCCTGGCCTCCGCGACCCCGCACAACGGCGACGCGAAGTCCTTCGCCGAACTGATCCGCCTCCTGGACCCGGTGGCGATCCGCGACGCGGAGAACTACCGCGCGGCCGACATCGCGCACCTGTTCATCCGGCGGACGAAGATCAGCCCTGAGGTCCGCGAGCAGATGAAGGGCCAGTGGGCGGACCGGGGTCCCTCCCGTTCCGTGCACTGCCCGGCCGGCCCCGCGGAGGAGCGGATCTTCGAGGAACTGGCCGCCGTCTGGCTGCCCGGTGACGGCGGCACGTCGGTCAGCGCGGTTCCCCTCTTCCCCTACACGTTGCTGAAGTCGTTCCTCTCCTCCCCCGCCGCGCTGCGGGCCACCGTCTCCGCGCGGATCAGAACGCTGGAGAAGGCGCTGGACAAGGCGCTGGAGAAGAACGAGGACCGGCGCGCTGCCGGGGCGGAGCCCGAACTCGCCGCTCTGCGCCGGCTGTCGGAGCTGGCCGCGGGCCTCACCGAGGCGGACTCCGCGAAGTTCGCCGCCCTGGTGCGGCTGCTGCGCGAGGAGATCGGGGTGGGCCCCGGCAGCGAGACGCGGGTCGTGGTGTTCTCCGAGCGGGTCCAGACCCTGGAGTGGCTGGCCGGGGTGCTGCCCGCCGCCCTCGGCTTCCGTGGCCGCGCGGCCCGCGACTGCGTCCGCGTCATGCACGGGGGCCTGTCGGACGAGCAGCAGATGGCCCGCGTCGAGGAGTTCGGCCTGGCCGACACGCCCGTGCGGGTCCTGCTCACCGGCGACGTGGCCTCCGAGGGCGTCAACCTGCACCGGCAGTGCCACCAGCTCGTGCACTACGACGTGCCGTGGTCGCTGATCCGGATCGAGCAGCGCAACGGCCGTATCGACCGGTACGGGCAGGCCCGCCCGCCGGAGTTCCGGGCGCTGATCCTGACCAGTGGGGTGGCGGGCGCGAAGGACGACACGGCGGTGGCCGAGCGGCTGCTGGAGCGTGAGGACCAGGCGCACCGCTCGCTGGGCACGGCGGAGGCGGTGACCGGCCTGTACCGGGCCGAGGCGGAGGAGAGGTCGCTCATCCGGGACCTGCTGCACGGCAGGACCGTCGACGAGTCCCTGGACACGCCCCGCGCCGGTACGGAGGGGCAGGACGCCGGCCTGGAGGACTTCCTCGCCGACTTCTTCGGCTCGGTGGACGCGACCGCGCACACGGCGCAGGACCCGGGTGCCGACGAGCGTGCCGCCCCGGCCCCCACCGCAGCACCGACCTCCACCGGAGCACCGGCCCCCACCGAAGCGCCCTCACCCACAGCACCGGCCGCCCCCACCGCAGCCCCCTCGCCCGCCGCCCGCGCCGACGCGAGCCCGGTGCTGCCCCGCCTCTTCGACTCCACCGCCCACTTCGTGGACGAGGCGCTGCGCGAGGTGTACCCGGACGCCCGCGACCGGCTGGACCTGGACCGCGACGAGCAGTCCGGGCTGATCTCCTTCCGCCCCCCGGCGGAGCTCGTCCACCGTCTGAAGGCGCTGCCCTCGGACTACCTGCGCGAGCAGCGGCTGCGGGAGCGGCTGCTGGTGACCTTCAACCGCCGTCTCGCCGAGCACTCCCTCCAGCGGGCCCGGCAGTCGTCCACGTCGAGCTGGCCCGAGATCTCCCTGCTCACGGATCTGCACCCGGTCGTCGAATGGCTCACCGACAAGGTCCTGGTCGGGCTCGGCCGCCAGGAGGCGCCGATGATCACGGCGAACGTGGCGGAGCCGGTCCACCTCGTCCAGGGCGTGTACTCCAACAAGCTGGGCCGGCCCACGGTCGTGAAGTGGATGGGCGTGACCTGGCGGGAGGCCGCCGGGGAGGGGCTGGCCGTCGACGACATGGTGTCCCTGCTGCGGCGTGCCGGTGTCGGACCCGCCATGGCGAACAAGCGGGGCTACCGCGACCCGGCGCCGCTGTACGCGGCCCTGCCCCGCGTCCTGGAGACGGCCGAGGCGTTCCTCAACGCCCACCGCGACGCCTGGGACGAACCGCTGCGGCGGCCCGTCGAGGAGTACAAGCTGCGGCTCGGCGCCTGGGAGCAGCCCAGGCTGGACGGGGACCGCACCCGCGAACGCCTCGCCGGTCTCGCCGACTCACTGCTGACGGCGGGCAGGCCCCTGCTGCGCGTCCTCGCGGTGCTGGTCCCCGACACCGAAGCCGGCACCGAAGCCGGCACCGACCGCGGAGCCGACCCCGGCGCCGAAGCCGGCACCCGCGCCCGCACCCGCGCCGGCCGGGGCAGCGGCGACGCGGCGCCCCCCGTCTCCCTGTCCGCCGCGCCGTCCCCCGCGGCCGAATCGTCCCCCGCCTCACCGTCCCCCTTCCGCTGGTCGCCGCCGCCCGCCGCCCTGTGACCCCGGTCTGTGCCCCTCCGAGAGAAGCCCTGTCATGACGTACGACTCCCTGGTCAACCGCGGCGACTACTTCTCGGCCCACTACCTGGCCGAGGTGCTGCCGAAGGATCTGAGGTCGGACCTGCTGCAGAAGTGGAAGGAGCGCGAGGAGGAGGCGAATCCGCCCGCTGCGGAAGACGGCGGAACCGAGGAGGCGACGTCCCCGGCGCCCGTGCCCGGCCGGGCACGGGCCGTGCTCCCGGTGACCCCGCGCGCGGGACTGCGGGCGCTGCGCCGGGACTACTTCCGCGCGCGCTCCTCCTTCGCCCTCCCCGAGGACGAGGACGGCATCATCACCGTCCGCGACACCGACGACGACCGCCTGACCTACCGCGAGCCGAAGTGGCGGGAACAGGTGCGGTCCCTGAATGCCGAGGTGCTGCGCGCGCTCGGCTACGACGCGAAGCCGCGCGTCCTGTCCGTGGTGCGCGCGGGCCAGGCGTACGAGGTGCCGGTCGCCCACGCCGAGAAGGGCCTGGTCGCGCTGGACTGCGGCTGGGCCGCCGAACCCGATGCCGCGCTCGATCCGAAGGGCCGCGGGCGCCTGCTGGAACCGGTGCCGCTGGACGGCCCGCACCCGGTGGAGACCGGCGCCAAGCTCGCCTCCTTCCTGTTCGCCTGCGAGGAACCGCCCCGGTACGTGCTGCTGCTCGGCGGCGGCGTGATCGTCCTGGCCGACCGGGCGGTGTGGGGCGAGGGACGCTACCTCGGGGTCTCCCTGGACACCGCGCTCCAGCGCAACGACACCCGTCCGGGCGGCGAACTCGACACCGTGGCCGCGCTGTTCGGCGCGGACTCACTGCGCGCCCCCGAGGAGGGCGGCGAGAACCCGCTGGCCGAACTCGTCGGCAAGTCCGCCAAGCACGCGGTCGGGGTCTCCGGCGACCTGCGCGACGGCCTGCGCAAGAGCGTCGAGCTGATCGCCAACGAGGTGCTCCAGCGGCTGCGCGACCAGGGCGTCCGCCCCGAGGACATCGGCGAACTCCCCGAACTGGGGCGCCGGCTGACCCGGGAGTCGCTGCGCTACCTCTACCGGATCCTGTTCCTGCTGTACGCGGAGGCCCGCCCCGAGCTGGGCATCCTGCCCGCCGACTACCCGGAGTACCAGCAGGGGTACGGGCTCGGCCGGCTCGGTGAACTGGTCGCCGAGCGCGAGCCGGTGAGCGACACCGCCCGGAACGGCTTCTACCTGTACGAGTCCCTGGACCTGCTGTTCCGCAAGGTCCAGGACGGCTACCGACCCCGCCGCACGCACGGCGTGGAGGCAGCCGGAGCGGACGCGGGGAACGCGGCGGCGGACACGGCAGAAGCGGGGGACGCGGCGGAGACGGCAGAAGCGGCAGCCACGGCGGACGCGCGGATCAGCGAGGACCTCGGCCTGCGCTTCGAGCCGCTGCACAGCAAACTGTTCGAACGCGACGCGATCCGCCTGATCGGCGCGGACACCCTCCCCGACCCCCGCCACGACTCGGACGAGGCCCTGGCCCGCGGGGAGTCCGTCCGCTTCCTCGACACCCGGCTGCGCAACGCCACCCTCCACCAGGTGCTGCACAGCCTGATGATCACGCAGGGCAGGCGCGGGGAACGCGGTGGCTTCATCTCGTACGCGCAGCTCGGCATCAACCAGCTCGGCGCGGTCTACGAGGGCCTGATGTCGTACGGCGGCTTCATCGCGGGCGAGGAGCTGTACGAGGTCGCCCGGCACGGCGACCCCAAGGACGGTTCCTGGCTCGTGCCCGCGTCGAGGATCGCCGACTACGACGACTCGGTGTTCGTACGGCGCCGGGACCGGCACACCGGTGAGGACCTGCGCGTGCGGCACGCGCCGGGCACGTTCGTCTACCGCCTCTCCGGCCGCGACCGGCAGACCTCCGCCTCGTACTACACACCCGAGTCGCTGACCCGGGTCACCGTGCAGCTCGCCCTCCAGCAGCTCCTCACCGACGCCACGCGGGCCAAGGACCTCCTGGACTGGCGGATCTGCGAACCCGCCCTCGGCTCGGGCGCGTTCCTCAACGAGGCGATCAACCAGGTCGCGGCGGAGTACCTGCGGCGGCGGCAGGCCGAGCTGGGCCGGTCGGTCGACACCGATCAGTACGCCGTCGAACTCCAGAAGGCCAAGGCGTACATCGCGCTGCACAACTCCTTCGGCGTCGACCTCAACGACACGGCCGTGGAACTCGCCGAGGTCTCCTTGTGGCTCAACACCATGCACCCCGGCATGGAGGCCCCCTGGTTCGGCCTGCACCTGCGGCGCGGCAACTCCCTCATCGGCGGCCGGCGCGAGGTGTACGCGGCCGACCGCCTCAAGAAGGGCGGCTGGCTGGGCACCACCCCGGAACGCTTCCCCCTGGCGGACGCGCTGGCGGGCACGCCCCACCCGGAAGGCGCGGTCCACCACTTCCTGCTCCCGGCCAAGGAGTGGGGAGCGGTCGCCGCCGAGAAGGAGGCGAAGGCCCTCGCCCCGGCGGAGTCGAAGGCGCTGGCCGCCTGGCGGAAGGCGGTCACCAAGTCCCCGACGCCCAAGCAGACGGCCCGCCTCCAGGGCCTGGCCCGCCGCGCCGAGTACCTGTGGGGCCTGGTCGTACGGCGCCTGCAACTGTCGGAGCGGGACATCTCCCGCGACATCCGGGTGTGGGGCGCCGAGGACGACTGGCTGCGCCGCCCGAAGACCGCCGTCCAGCGGGACGCGATCCTCGCCGACCTCACGGCGGAGGACACCCCCTACTGGCGCCTCAAGACGCTCATGGACACGTGGTGCGCGCTGTGGTTCTGGCCGGTCCGGAACGCGGCGCTGCTCGACGGTACGGACGAGCGGTACGCGCGGGCCCGCGCGCTGGCCGCGCGGGCGGCGGAGTTGGAGGCGGCGCGCGCGGGCGCCGGGGGTGACGAGGGTGACGCGGCTGCTGAGGGGGGTCGTCACGGTGAGGAGAGCGGCGGCGATGATGTGCTGCTGACCTGGGAGGCGGACGCGCTGCCCGGCTTCGCCGCCGAGCCGCAACAGATGACGCTGACGCGGGACTCCGTCTCGCGCCGCCGCGCGGGCTACCACAAGGAGCAGATCAAGGGCGGGCGCCGCGACGTCATCGCCCTCGCCGACCTGACCGACTGGATCGACTTCGCCGAGGCGCTGCTGGGCACGCAGGACGTGCCGAAGGAGTCGCTGGTGTCGACGTTCGAGGACCTCGACGACCTGTCCCGGTACGAGGACGAGCTGCCCGAGTGGATGGGCATGGACCGGTTCCAGTCGTTGGAGGGCCGGTTCCTGTGGGCGGGCGCGGCCCGGGACGTGGCGCGGGCGCAGGGCTTCTTCCACTGGGAGCTGGAGTTCGCGCAGGTGTTCGCCCGGGGTGGGTTCGAGTTGCAGGTGGGGAACCCGCCGTGGGTGCGGCCGCAGTGGTACGAGGACCAGGTACTTGCAGAGTTGGAGCCATGGTTCGTGCTTGCGGAAAAACCAAGCGCGGCGGAATGGCGGCTCCGGAAGGACGATTTACTGGCTTCGCATGCGGGCGGCGAGGCTTTCCTGCTCAACGAGCTGGCCATTCATGCCGGGTCAGTGAGCACGTTGGGCAGCCCGGCCACCTATCCGCTACTGGTTGGTACTCAGGGCGACCTCTATCGGGCCTTCATGACTCGGGTGTGGCAGCAGATCGTACCTCACGGCAGTGCTGGTCTGATCCACCCGGACACGCATTTCGCCGGCGCGCGCGAGGGCACTATCCGGGCTGCGGCATACCGGCACCTCCGTGTTCATGCGCATTTCGTGAACTCGGCACAATGGGCGTTCGCCGATCTAGACTGGGCTCAACAATTCGGGATGCACATTTACGGCGCGTCACAAGAACCTGGCTTCTTGCATCTCAGCGAACTCCGCGACGCCGAGGTCCTTCCCGGCTCGCTAGCACATGACGGGCAAGGCCCTGCACCTGGTATCAGGAACAACGGCTCGTGGGACATCCGACCGCACCGCGACCGCGTCGTGCACGTGGACAAGACCCTGCTTGCCAGTTGGCAGGCCCTTACAGGGGCGACGGGAGGAGTTGAACAAACCCCGCTGCTGTATCCCGTCCTGATTAGCGAGCAAGGGGCGATCGAGGCACTAGCCTCTTTCGAAAGCACCCTGAGCGACCACACGCCGATGGTCTCAAGCGGATATCATGAATCAGCCGCCAAGAAGAACGGGGTGATCCGCTGGGGCAATCAGAGCGTCGCCACACTCTCGGAGGTGATTCTCCAGGGGCCCCATATCGCAGCGGCCCTCCCCTTCTCCAAGGAGCCGATGATCCCCTGCCTAAGCAACAGGCACTGGAATACGCTTGCATCGACCGAGCTCCCCGAAACATACACCCCCGTGACCAACTACGTCCGGGCCACCGACGAGACGACGTATCGGCAGGCCCAGGACACTTGGCTCGGCAAACCGTTCACCACGTTCTTCCGGCTGGCCTGGCGAGTCATGATCCCTTTCAACACCAGTCGCAGCCTTCAAGCTGCCCTCATTCCGCCCGGCCCTGCCCACATCCACAACGTGCAGTCGATGGCCCTGGATGATGAGCGCCTGACCGTCCTCAATGCGGGCTTCTGGGCGTCGCTACCGCTCGACTACTTGCTGCGCATTGCCGGGCGCTCACATCTCCAGACCAGCGAAGCCAGGAAGATGCCGGCCCCTGACCCGAAACATCCCCTCGCCTCCGCCCTACTCCTCCGCGCCCTCCGCCTGAACGCCCTCACCAGCCACTACGCCCCCCTCTGGGCAGAGCTGTTCGACCCCCGCTGGGCGGGCTACGAGGACTGGGCGAACCCCGACTGGCCGTACCTCAAGCCGCTCGCCGCCGGTCTCACGCCGACCTGGCAGTACGGCACTCCGCTCCGGACCGAGCACGAGCGGCGAGCCGCTCTTGTGGAACTCGACGCCCTCGTCGCCGTCTGGCTCGGGATCACCGCAGACCAGCTCACCGCGATCTTCAGGTCCCGATATCCGCAGCTGTACGACTTCGAAATGGCCACATACTTCGATGCCAACGGTCGCAAAATCGCGGCCAGCTCCTTCAGTTACGGCCACGGCCAGACCAAGCAGGATTACCTCGACCTCATGGCCCACCTGGACGACCCGGAGCGCACCACGCCCCCCGAGGGCTACCAGGGTCCGTTCTACAAGGCCGACCGCGAGGCCGAGATGCGGGCGGCACACGCGCACTTCCAGGCGCGGCTGGACGCCGAGATCGCCGCCGGGCGCTGGGCTCCGCCCGCCCGTGAGAAGGCGACGGCGTAGGCGGCCAACGCTGCCTGACATGCGTCTGCCCCCGGTGCAGAACCGGGGGCAGACGTGTCTCTTACTGAGCGGCGAAGCCGACGAACGCCGTCCAAGCCTCTGCGTCGACCGCAAGGCCGGGGCGGGCTATGTCCTTCGAGTCCCGTATGTGGACGACATGGGGGCCGACGGCGACCTCCACGCACTCGCCGCCTTCCTCGCTGCTGTAACTGCTCTTGATCCAAACAAGCCCAGATGCGTGCTCCCGTACCTTGGCTTTCATAGCTCTCCCAGCAGCTTCTCAACGTAGGTGAGCGACGCCCGAGGGGTGAGTGCCTGTGCACGCAGGATGCCGTACTTGACCTCAAGGCCCCGCACAAGCCGTCGCTCAGTGTGTACGTGGCTAACGTTCTGAACCTCAACGTAGGCGATCCTGCGCCCTTCGTCCGTCTCGATCAAGCTGAATGGGCCAGCGAGTCCAGCGTGCTCCTCGCTGACCAGAGGCATCACCTGGACCTCAACCGTCCGCTTGTGTCCGACCAGCAGGATCTGCTCCAACTGGCCGCGCAGCACAGCGCGACCGCCGATCGGTCGTCGCAGTACGGACTCGTCGATGACGAAGCTCATCATCGGCTCGGGTCGCCTGGCGAACACCTCCTGCCGCGCGAGGCGAGCCACAACCCGCTCGTTGACGGAGTCCTCGTCCAGCGGCGGACGCATCATCCCGAACACCGCCCGCGCGTACTCCTCCGTCTGCAACAGGCCCGGCACGGCCTGGTTGGCGTACACGTGCAGCTCGACCGCCTCCGCCTCCAGCCGGGCCGCGTCGCGGAAGAACGCCGGGTACTGGGCCCGGGCCACCTCCTCCTTCATCTCCTGGAGGACGCCGCCCGCGTCCAGGACCCGGTCCGCCTGGTCGATGAACCTCGGGGGCGGCACCCGGCGGCCCTGTTCGTACGAGGCGATGGTCGCGACCGAGTAACCCGTCAGCGAGCCGAACTCGGGCCGTTCCAGGCCCGCCCGCGTGCGGAACCGTTTCAACTGGCGCCCGAAGACGCGCAGGATGCCCGAGGCGGCCTCGGGTCCGGGGGGCCGTTCGTCACCGTCGCCGTTCTCGGGCGCCTCGTCCACCAGTTCCGTCGGTTCGCTCATCCCCGTACCGCCTCACCCGGCCGCCGCGCCCCCGCGCCGGCCGTCGCACTCCGCCCGCCCGCACCCGCACCCGCGCAACCCCGCCACGTACAGCGACTTCCCGCGCGCGCACCGTATCCGATCACGCTAGGACACCAACCGCGGCGCAGGCCACCTGAACAGCCGAATCCCACTCCTGGGTGCACGCTCCCAGAAGCCAAGGCCTAGGGTGCCCGCTTCCCCGCTCGTCCCCGCGCGGCACGCGCCCCGCCCCGGGGCGTGCCTCACCGACTCGTCTCACGGGCACCCGTACGGCACGGCCCCGGACTCCCACCTCTGTCCCGGGGGACGCGCCCTTGCGGCGAGCCGCTCCAACTCTCCGCTAGGCCCCGGTCCTGACCCCCTGACGGCGGATCACAACCAACTCGCTTGTGGCGCCACCTCGGGCTCCGGCCAGTCGCCCAAGGTCATGACACCCAACAAAGGTCATATCCTGCGCCGTGACTCCCGTGGCACCCTTCTTCGTCACCTGCCACGGCAAGCTGCACGGTCAGGGCATGCGGAGGTCCACCCCCACCACTCCTGATGAGTGCCGCACTCAGGTGGCCTTGCCTCCGAGCGGAACGAACCGCTCTGTGAGAGACGAACCCGGCGGGCGATCCTATGCCCAGCGCGTCAGGTCGTATACGGCGTCGCAGTAGGGATCGTCGGCGGCGGGTACGACGTGTGCCGCGAGTGTGGCTGCGTCGCGCAGGATCGCCACGACCTTGGTCGATGCCCACCATCCCGTACTGCGCGGATGACCACTGGTGCGATCCAGGACCGAAAGCCCGACGCCGATCACCTCGGCGTCGTAACGCAAATAGACTCTGACACTGTTCTCGTTCAGCAGTCTGAATCCGACCAGGGTATAAATTTCGGGCGCAATGGACGCTGCCGCGTCGTGCCAAAGCGGGTCACCCACAAGGTCGGCGATGACAAAATCCAACGCGTCATCAAGAGTCGGGCTGATCTCTTCGCTGACGATTCGCCGCGAAAAGAGAAATTCGGCCTCCAGGGCTTCCGGCTCCGCGTCGGCATCGTTCCGCCCGGACATCCAGACCGCGACATCGCGGATCGCGGTCACATACCACCATGGCGGAAATTTCTCGGGTCCGTCACCCCGGTGCAAGGGCAGATCCACGGGACGCTGCGCCGCTCCCTGGGTGCCGAGCAGCACCCGGATCGCGGATTCCGGAAGGCTTATCAGGCCGTGGACACGTAATTCCGTTCCGGGAAGCGGGACACCGATGAACCGCCGCAGCGCCAGCAGGGTACGGGAGAAGTGGTCATCCATGTGACGAGGCTCTCACACGCGCACCCGCCGGCGCCGGAGCAATGAAAGCGGCGGCCAGACGTTGATCTCGTACGGGCACCAGGTCATGCCCTGGCAATAGGACGTGACGGTGCCGATCGCTCGCCCGTCAGGCGGAGCCGCCCCATTGGGGCCGCTGTGGCCGAACTCCGCGACGCTTGTGATCTTGATTGTCGGTTCATTGTCGATGACGACGACCCCGTAGTACTCGGCCCGAGTTGAATTCGTCCACTTGTCCGGATACCCGTGGGCATCGCCTGCCCCACGCCGGGCACAGTGCGGCTCCGCGACCGCCTTGTGCCGGTCAGGGCCAGACGCGGACATCGATCGTCAGAATGCCTTTGCTGCCGCCGGGCTTGCCGGTATTGCCGATGACGGTGACCAGAGCGTCGAAGCCGCCGGGAATGACGCAGAAGCGATCACCGGGGTCGAGCCCGTCGACGCTCGGGTCGCCGTTGGCACGAGGGTTGCCCTCGCAGGCAGCGCGCGTGTTCGGTGCGGACGAGGGCAGGACTGTGACACTTTCGGGAAAGCCCTTGATGCTCAAGGTGTCCCCGCCACGGCCGTCCTTGCCCCACCAGCCGAAGTTCTGCGTGGTGAGCGTGCCGTTCGTCGCGCCGTGGGTGGCGCTGTGAGAGGCCAGGTCGATGGCGTAGCCCTGAGCGAGCCCGTACCTGTAGTGGTACTCGCTTGCCGACGCGTGCGGGCTTGGGGGAGCGCCTGTGCCCGGGGGGGGATGGCCCACGCCTCTGGGAACGCCGACAGCCCCCGACCCGTCCGCGGGTTCGGTGGAGTCCGGCGGCCCAACGGAAACAGCGTAATCGCAGCCATACGTGGTTCCGCAGGCATCGGCGGATCGCCTGTCCGCAATGAGGCTGCTGATGGCGCCGACAGCGGCGGCCAGGAGCGCTGCCACGAGGCTTGCCAACAGCAGTCCTCGCGTCGATGTGCCGGGGTCCTTGTTCCTCGGCGCGGAAGCCCTTTGCTTTCGGAGCGTCGCGATGCGACGAGCGAGCCGGTCCGTCGATGTGCCGTATGCGCGATCACGATATTGCCCCGCGTGGGAATCAGGTTGTGCCCTGCGCCTGGCC
>NZ_JAINVH010000032.1 GCF_020400825.1 Streptomyces sp. HPF1205 | reverse complement strand
ATCGGCACTGTCACCCCGCGCTACCGTCTTCGGCAAACAGCCTTGCTATTTCCGCAAAATATCGGTTCACCCGGTTGCGGGTGGTCGCGTCCAAGGTCTGGTGCAAATGATCACGGGCGTAGGGTGCCCTTCATCGCCACCTGGGAGAAGCGGTATCCGGCGGAGCGGACCTTCGGCGAGACCCGCCGCCGGGTCAAGGCCATCGGCCGCTTCCCCGGCGAGACCTCCTGCGTCAGCCTCGGGCGACGGCCGGCAGCAGGTAGACCACACCCCGATCGGTCGATCGGGCGCCGCCTCCCGGACGATGCCCCGGCCGGTCGACCTCGGTCGACGCCGAGCCGGTTCAGCCCTGCCGTGATCCGTTGACGTGATGGTGATCAGCCGTCTGCGCCGGAGCGTGGGAACAGGGCCGCCCGAAGGTCGCGCCGAGCCGGACGCCTCGGTGCCGGTCGCATGCTTGACCAGGCCGAGCAGATTGGTTCCCGCCGGCGTCAGCGGGCTGCGGATGTCGTACTCCGGCAGCCCCTCCAGCTTCCACAGCAGCGCGTCACGGGCGTCCTGCATACGCCCCCGTATTCCCGTAACGCCCCTCAGAAGAGCCGGAGTTTGTCGTCCTCGATGCCGCGCAGGGCGTCGTAGTCCAGGACGACGCAGTCGATCCCGCGGTCGGTGGCCAGGACGCGGGCCTGCGGCTTGATCTCCTGGGCGGCGAAGATGCCGCGGACGGGGGTGAGGAGGGGGTCGCGGTTGAGGAGGTCGAGGTAGCGGGTGAGCTGCTCGACGCCGTCGATCTCGCCGCGGCGCTTGATCTCCACGGCCACGGTGCCGCCGGAGGCGTCACGGCAGAGGATGTCGACCGGGCCGATCGCGGTGGGGTACTCGCGGCGGACCAGCGTCCAGCCGTCGCCCAGGACCTCGATCCGGTCGGCCAGGAGCTCCTGGAGGTGGGCCTCCACGCCGTCCTTGATCAGGCCGGGGTCCACGCCCAGTTCGTGGGAGGAGTCGTGCAGTATCTCCTCGATGGAGATGATCAACTGCTCGCCGGCCTTGTTGGTGACCGTCCAGATCCCGTCCTCGCCCTCCTTGAGGCTGCACGGCGGCGACATCCAGTTGAGCGGCTTGTAGGCGCGGTCGTCGGCGTGCACGGACAGACTTCCGTCGGCCTTGATGAGCAGCAGCCGGGTGGCCGAGGGCAGGTGGGCGGAGAGCCGGCCCGCGTAGTCCACGGAGCAGCGGGCGATGACGAGGCGCATGGTCGGCAACGCTACTCGACCCCGTGCCCTCCGCGCGATTCGCCCACGACGGCGGCCGGCCCGGCACGGGTCCGGCATCGGTCCGGCGGCGGGCCAGGCACGGGCCCGGCATCGGTCCGGCGGCCGGCCCCCGCCCGCCCCGCCGGGGGCCCCTGCCCCGCACGTTGGCTGGTTGTGGGTGTTCCCTCCTGGTGCTTGCGCACCACGGGCCCCTACGGTTGAAGCCCGGAGCCGCCGGACAGGAGGCGCCGGAACGGCTCCGGGCATTCGTCCTCCCCCAACGCCCTTCGGGCATGGGGGTACCCCCAGACCCGGCCACCCCACGGCTGGGTCACGAGAGGAGTACCCATGTCGCTCGACGTCTCACCGGCCCTGCTGGAGCAGGCCGAGCGAGGCGAGGTCGACGAGAAGGAATTCGTCGACTGCGTCCGGACGTCCCTCCCTTACGCGTGGGAGATGATCAGCTCGCTGGTGGCGCAGCTCAAGGTCGACGGCGGTGAGTTCGCCGACAACCAGGTGCCGCCGCCGAGCGAGAAGGAGCGCGGACAACTGCTGCGGGCGCTGGCGAGCGACGCGATACGGGGCGCCCTGCAGCGGCACTTCGGGGTGCGGCTGGCGTTCCAGAACTGCCACCGGGTGGCCGTCTTCCCGCTCGACCCCGCCGTGGACGGCGCCCTCGGGGACTTCACCTCCCTGCGTTCCCAAGTGCTCAACCAGTCGCCGGAGTTGCGGGACTGCTGAACCCGGGACGGTTACGGCGGCCGGCACCGGGGGGACCCCCGTGCCCGAAGGGGCGGGGGAGGACGTGCTCCCCGGGCCGGCCGGTCCCCACGGATTCAAGCCAGTTCCGGGAGCACGTCGCCCGCCAGCCGCGCGACGTTGTCCAATGTCACGGCCAGATCGCCGGATCCCTCCGCCAGCAGCGCGAACCGGGTGATGCCGGTGCGCTCGGCGGTCGCCGCCAGCCGGTCGGCGCACAGCCGGGGCGGGCCCACCGGGTGCAGGGCGCAGAGCAGTTCGGTGTAGGCCAGCGGGTCGCGCATGGCGCGGCGGCTGCCGTCGTACGTCCGGTGGGCCGCCAGCCCCTGCTGCAGCCAGCCGGGCATCGCCTTCAGCAGCGTCTCGGCCGCGTCGCCCCGGGTGTCGGCGATCTGCACCACACCGGCCGAGACGTGGTCGACCGCCTCGACCGCCTCCGGCCGGTGGCCCGCCTCCAGCGCGCGGGACCGCCAGAGGGCGACCATCTCGGCCTTCTCCTCGTCCCCGGCGTGCATGCCCAGCAGCATGGGCAGGCCGCGCTCGGCGGCCAGCCGGACCGTGCCGGGCGAGGTGCAGGCGACCACGACGGGCGGGCCGCCGCGGCCGTCCAGCTCGTCGGCCCGCGGCACCACCTGGACCTCACGGAAGCGGTAGCGCGGGCCGTCCGCGCCGACGGCCGGCTCGCGCAGCCAGCGCAGCAGCAGGTCCAGGGACTCCGGGAACCCGGTCTCGAAGGCGGCCGGGCCGGCCCCGAAGACCTCCAGGTCCACCCAGGGCCCGCCGCGGCCCACGCCCAGCGTGAAGCGGCCGCCGGACAGCAGGTGCAGCAGCGCGGACTGCTCGCCGAGCGCCACGGGGTGCGCCGTCGGCAGCACGCTCACCGCCGTTCCCACCCCGATCCGCGAGGTGCGGCCCAGCAGTACACCCGCGAGGGTGATGGCCGACGGGCAGACCCCGTAGGGCACGAAATGGTGTTCCGCCAGCCACACGGCGTCCAGACCGGCGCTCTCCGCGGCGTCGGCGGTGCGTATCGCCCGGTGCAGCGGCTCGGCCTGTCCCTGGCCAGGGAACTGAGCCGCGAGGACGAAGGTCCCAACTCGCATCGCATACTCCCTCCTTGACCGTCTAACGTCTGGCACGTGCCAAAGGCACGGCTTTCTGTCGCGTTTTCATGATTTTCGGCAGGGGTACGGCAGATGGGGTCTTCCGCCCCCGGCTGTCACCGCGCGTACGCTGGAAAGAACTGTCCGCCGCGAGAGGCGGGAGTACCGAGAGAGCGAAGGAGCCACGCGTGTCCCCGCGACGTAACCGTCCCGGCGGGCCGCGCCGCGCCACAGCCGCGGCCGCGGCCGGTGAGGAGCGCGGCCTGGTGCCCGGCGGGGGAGCCAGGGAGGAGTGGCAGGGCGAGGACTGGGTGGTCAGACCCGTGGCGGGCAGCGCCTCCACCAAGCACTACCGCTGCCCGGGCTGCGACCAGGAGATCCCGCCGGGCGTCGCCCACGTGGTCGCCTGGCGGGAGTACGACGGCCTCGACGACCGGCGGCACTGGCACCGCGCCTGCTGGCAGGCGAAGGACCGCCGGACCCGTAAGGTCCAGCGGTCCCGTGACGCGCCGCGCTACTGACGCCGTGCCGCTGACGCCCGCGAAAGGCTCCGCTCAGGCGTCGCGCCTCCTCAGCACGACGTAGCCGCCGAGCAGCGCCGCCGCCACCCATACGGCCATGATGGCCATGCCGCCCCAGGGCCCGTACGAGGTGTGGTTGTCCGAGGACGGCACGACCTCCATGATCTTGCGGCCCGCCTGGTCCGGGAAGTAGCGGGCGACCGTCTTGACCTTGGGCACGGCCGCCAGGATCGGCGAGACCAGGAAGAAGAACGGCATCAGGATGCCCAGCCCCAGCATCGGGCTGCGCAGCATCGCCGCCGCGCCCACGCACAGCAGCACCAGCAGGGTCATGTAGAGCCCGGCGCCGAGGACCGCGCGGAAGACACCGTGGTCGCCGAGGTGCGCCTTGTGCGAGCCGAGCAGCGCCTGGCCCAGGAAGAAGGTCAGGAAGCTGGTGGCCATGCCGACCACCAGGGCCAGCAGTCCGGCCACCGCGACCTTGGAGAAGTAGAAGGTGCCGCGCTGCGGCACGGCGGCCAGCGAGGTGCGGATCATGCCGGTGCTGTACTCGCTGGACATGACCAGCACGCCGAAGACGATCAGCGCGAGCTGCCCCAGCGTCATGCCGAAGAAGCTGGTCTGGGTGGCGTCGAAGGTCACCTTGTCGGAGTCGGACAGGTTGTCCCAGGTGTTGTTGAACACCAGGCAGATCACCGCGCCGAGCGCGACGGTGACGAGGAAGGCCAGGGCCAGGGTCCACACGGTGGACCGCACGGAGCGGATCTTGGTCCACTCGGACTGCAGGACGGCGGCGGGGGCGGCCATGTCAACGCCTCTTTCCGGAACGCGGGTTGTTGCGCCACTGGGAGCCCCACTGCGGCTGCGGGGGCTGCCCGGGCGGTACGGGCGGCTGCCCGGGTTCGGCCGGCGGCGCGGCCTGCCCCGGCGGCGGTACGGGAGGTACGGGCGGCTGCCCGGCGGCGACCGGCGCACCCGGCATCCCCGGAACCCCCGGCGTCCCGCCCGGCGGCGTCCCCGGCGCCGCGGCGCCGGGCGTCACCGCACCGTGCGCGTGGTACTCCACGGACTCCGCGGTGAGCCGCATGAACGCCTCCTCCAGCGAGGCGCGCTGCGGGCTGAGTTCGTGCAGCACGAGCCGGTGCTCGGCGGCGAGTTCGCCGAGCCGGGCCGGGTCCGCGTCCTGGACCTCGAACGAGCCGTCGTCGGCCCGCACCGGCCGGTACCCGGCCGCGGTCAGCACGTCCTGGAAGCTTTCGACCTGCGGGGTGCGCACCCGTACGAAGGACCGCGAGTTCTGCGCGATGAACTGCGCCATCGAGGTGTCGGCGAGCAGCCGGCCGCGGCCGATGACGATCAGGTGCTCGGCGGTCAGCGCCATCTCGCTCATCAGGTGGCTCGAGACGAAGACGGTGCGGCCCTGGGCGGCGAGCCCCTTCATCAGGTTGCGGATCCAGTGGATGCCCTCCGGGTCCAGCCCGTTGACCGGCTCGTCGAACATCAGGATCTCCGGGTCGCCGAGCAGCGCGCCCGCGATGCCCAGCCGCTGGCCCATGCCCAGCGAGAAGCCCTTGGAGCGCTTCCTGGCCACCGCCGTCAGGCCCACGGTCTCCAGCACCTCGTCCACCCGGCGGCGGGGGATGCGGTTGGACTGGGCCAGGCACAGCAGGTGGTTGTAGGCGCTGCGGCCGCCGTGCGCGTCCTTGGCGTCCAGCAGCGCGCCGATGTACTTCAGCGGTTCGCTGAGCTGTGCGTAGTGCTTGCCGTCGATCCGTACGTCACCGCTGGTCGGGCGGTCGAGGCCGAGCACCATCCGCATCGTCGTGGACTTGCCCGCGCCGTTGGGGCCGAGGAATCCGGTCACCACGCCGGGGCGCACGGTGAACGTCAGATGGTCGACAGCGGTCTTGTCCCCGTACCGCTTGGTGAGCCCCTGCAACTCAATCATGGGGGCGAGGCTAGCAACATACGGCGGAACCCCTGCCCGAGGAGGGGCAGGGGTTCCAGAACTGCGACATTCGACGGCCGGCGAGGGTTGGCCGGTCGGCCGGCCGGCTCCGGTCAGTGGCGGCCGGGGCCGGGACGGCCGGGTCGGGGCGGGCCCGGTCGAGGCGGCCCGCCGGTCGGGTTCAGCGGGACTGCTGGGCCGGGACGCCGCGCGAGATCGGCTCGTCGTCCGCGGGGGAGCCGGCCGCGGCGACCGCCGCGCCGGTGAGGGTGGCCAGCATCTCGCGCACGTTGGTGAGCTGCGCGTTGATGCTGTCGCGGCGGTTGGTGAGCGCCGCCAGCTCGCGCTCGGACTCGCTGCGGATCCGGTCGGCCTTGGCGTTGGCGTCCGCGACGATGTCCTCGGACTGGCGCTGCGCGGTCTCCACCGTCTGGCGGGCCCGGCGCTCGGCGTCCGTGCGCAGCTTCTCCGCCTCCAGACGGAGCTGCTCGGCGCGGTGCTCGAT
Source organism: Streptomyces sp. HPF1205 (assembly GCF_020400825.1). Taxonomy (GTDB): domain Bacteria; phylum Actinomycetota; class Actinomycetes; order Streptomycetales; family Streptomycetaceae; genus Actinacidiphila. Next base: position 86,635 of record NZ_JAINVH010000032.1, on the reverse strand, counting down.
CTCCGCCAGCCGCTTCTCCGCCTTCGCCTGACGGGACGCCAGGTCCCGCTCGGACTGCTCGCGGCGCTTGGCCAGGTTCGTCTCGAAGTCCGCTGCGGCCTGGGCGGCCTTGGCGCGGGTCTCCTCGAACAGCGCGTCCGCTTCCTCGCGCTTGGCCTGGGCGTCCTTCTGCGCCTCGTTCCGGAGCTGGGTGGCGTCGCCCTTGGCCTTCTCGACGATCCGCGCGCCGTCTTCCTCGGCCTTGGCCTTGCGCTCGGCGGAGTAGGCCTCCGCGTCGCTGCGCACCTGGGCGGCGGCCGACTCGGCCAGCTCCCGGTGCTGCTCGGCGGCGCGGCGGGCCTCCTCGCGCAGGTCCTTCGCCTCCTCCTCGGCGAGGCGGAGGATCTTCTCGACACGGGCGCCGAGGCCGGCGTACGACGGCTCCGCGTCGCTGACGGCGGCCTGGGCGTTCTGGGTTTCGAGGTGCAGCTCCTCGATGCGCTTCTCCAGCGCCGTGATCCTCGTCAGGGCGCTGTCACGGTCGGCGACGAGCTTGGTGATGCGGTCGTCCACCTGTCCGCGGTCGTATCCGCGCCGCACGAGCTCGAAGCCGAAGGGGGAGGAAGTGTCGCTCATGAGGTTCCTGTCGATTCAGACCGGTGAGGTGATAGGGGGAATCCTAGGGGCCCGGACGGCGTGTCACCGAGCCATTGCGGATGAGGTAACAAAAACATCCGCTCAATCGAGTGGAGCATCTTCGATGCGCTTGCTGCCTGTTCGAACCGCGCCCGCGCCGGCACCCGCCGCCACCGTGCTCTTCGCCCCGCCGGCCGGCGGGGAGTCGAACGACTTGGGTGCCTCGAAGGACTCCAGCGCTTCCAGTACGTCCTGGACCCTGGAGATCTCCGCGTTGATGTCCTCGCGGCGACGCATCAGGGTCTCCAGCTCTCGTCTGCCCTCGGCCACCACGCGTTCGGCCTCGGCCCGTGCCTCCCCCTTGACCCGGGCCGCCTCGCGTTCGGCCTCGGCCTTCTTCTGCTCGGCCTCCTTCAGCAGGCCCTCGACCTTCTTCACGGCGGCGATCCGTACCTTGCTCGCCTCCGAGGTCGCCGTGGTCTTGATCTCGGCGGCCTTGGCCTCCGCCTCGGCGAGTTGCTCGGTCGCGGCGGCCACCAGCTTGTCGACCCGCTCGCCCACCGACTTCATCGCCTCCGCGGCCTCCTTGCGGGCACGTTCGTGGAGTTCCTCGACCTCGGACTCGACCCGGCTGCGCAGTTCCTCACTGCGCTCGCGGATCGCGGTCGCGTCCTGACGGGCCTCGGCCAGCAGTGTGTCGGCGTCGGTCCTGGCCCGCTCGACCAGCCCGTTGGCCTCCAACGTGGCCTCGCCGAGCAGCCGTGTCGCCTCCCCACGGGCCGCGCCGACCATCGTGTCCGCCTGCTCCTCGGCCGCCGCCTGGGTCTTCAGTGCCTCGGCCCTGGCCTTGTTGATCAGTTCGTCGGCCTGCTCGGCGGCCTCGCTGCGCCGCTTGTTGGCCGCCTCGCGTGCCTCGTCGAGGATCCGCTGGGCCTCCTCGCGGGCCTGCTCGGCGTCCCGTTCGGCGTCCGCCAGCGTCTGCCGGGCCTGCGTCCCGATCCGCTCGGCCTCCTCGCGGGCCTTGCCCACGAGCTGGTCGGCCTGGTTCGCCGCGTCGGTGCGCATCCGGTTGGCGTCCTCGCGGGCCTGCGCCCGCAGCCGGTCGGACTCGTCGATCGCCTCGCCGACGGTACGGTCCGCCAACTGGCGTGCCGCGTCGGCCTCTTCCTGGCTCTCCCGGCGGACGCGCGCGGCGTCCTCGGCGGCCCGCTCCCGCTCGGAGTTGGCGTCGGCGTGCAGCCGGTCGGCCTCGCCCTGGGCGTCGGCCCGAAGCTGCTGGGCGGCGTGCTCGGCGGCCGAGCGCAGCCCGGCGATCTCGTCCTCGGCCTCCTGGCGCAGCCCCGCCACGGAGTCCCGTACCTGCTGGGCGGTCGTCTCGGCCGCCGCCACCATGTCGGTGGCCCGCTGCTCGGCCTCGGCCGCCAGGCGGTCGGCCTCCACCGCCGCGTCCTCGACCCGGCGGCGGGCGGCCGCCAGCAGCTCCTCGCTCTCCTGGTGGGCGCCGAACCGCTCCTGCTCGGCCTCCGCGCGGGCCGCGGCCAGCAGCTCCTCGGCCTCGCGCCGGCGGCGGGCCGCCTCCTCCTGGGCGGCGGCCAGCGCCTCGGCGGCCTCCTGCCCGGTCCGCTCGGCCGCGGCCGCCGCCTCCGCGCGCAGCCGGTCCGCGGTCTCCTGCGCCTCCGACCGGCGCCGCTCGGCCTCGGCGCTCGCCTCCGCCTGCAGCCGTACGGCGACGGACTCGCCCTCCGCGCGGGTCTGCGCCGCGTCGGCGGCCGCCTCGTCGCGCAGCCGTACCGCCTCGGCCTCCGCCTGCTCCCGCAGCGCCCGGACCCGCTCGGCGGTCTCCTGGCGCAGGCGCTCGGCCTCCTCGGCCGCCTCCGTCCGGATCCGGTCGGCCTCGGTGCTCGCCTCGCGCAGCCGCTCCTCGGCCGACGCGACCCGCGCCTGCGCCTCCTCGCGCAGCCGTACGAGGTCGGTCTCGGCCTCCGCGCGCATCCGCGCCACGAGCGTCTCGGCCTCGGCCCGCTGCTCGGCGGCGGCCTGCTCGGCCGCCTCCTTGACGGCGGCGGCCTGCCGCTCGGCCTCCGCCCGCAGCTCCTCGGCCTCGGCGCGCGCCACGCGCAGCGCCTCCTCGGCCTTGAGCTGGAGCGATGAGGCCCGCTCGACGGACTCGGCACGCATCCGGTCGGACTCGGCGGCGGCGCCCTGCCGCACCTCGTCGCCGTCCGCCTTCGCCTTGGCCAGCAGCTCCTCGGCCTTGCGCGCGGCCTCCTCGATCTGCTGGACGGCCTCGCGCCGCGCCTCGCCGCGGATCCGCTCGCCCTCGGCGACCGCCTCGGACCGCAGCTGCTCGGCCTCGCCGCGCAGCCGGCGCGCCTCCTCCTGCAGCTCGACGGTCCTGGCCCGGTACTCCGCGGTGTCGTCCTGGGCGGCGCCGCGCAGCTCCTGCGCCGACGCCTCCGCCTCCGTGCGCAGCCGCTCGGCCTCGGCCTCGGCCTCCTTGCGGATCCGCTCGGCCTCCTCGGCGGCGGTCCTGGTGGTCGAGCGGGCGTCCTGCGACGCCTTGGTGAGGATCTCCTCGGCCGACCTGGCGGCCTGCGCGAGCTGCGCGGCCGCGTCCTCGGAGGCCGCGGCCCTCGCCGCCTCGGCGGCCTCGGCCTTGAGCCGCTCGGCCTCCGCCTTGGCGTCGGCCACCACCTGCTCGGCCTCCGCCTTCGCCGCCTCGGCCTCCTTGGTGGCCTCGGCCACCATCCGGGCGATCTCGGCCTTGGCGGTACGGGTGCGCTGTTCGTTCTCCGACTCGGTCTGCGCCAGCCGCTTGGCGGCGCCCGCCGCGGCCTCGTCGCGCAGCCGCTCGGCCTCCGCGCGGGCGGTGCGCAGCGTCTCGTCGGCCTCCCGCATCCGCTCCTCGGCCAGGCGGGTGGCCTCGACGGCCCGGACTCGGGCCTCCTCGGACTCGCTGCGGGTGCTGCTGCGCAGCTGCTCGGCCTCGGTGGTGGCCTCCTGGGCCTGCGTGGAGGCGGCGGTCAGCAGCCGCTCGGCGTCCGTCCTGGCCCGGCGCAGGATCTGCTCGGCCTCGGCCCTGGCGGCCTGCGCCTCGGCGGTCAGCCGCTGGCCGGTCTGCTCGGCCGCCCTGGTGGCCTCGGCCCGGGCGGCGGCCAGTGACGCCTCGGCCTCGGCGCGGGCCTCGTCCAGCAGGCGGCGGGCCTGCGACTCGGTACGGGCGCGCAACTGCTCGGCCCAGGCCACGTTCTCGTTGACGTGCGTCTCGACGGTCGCCCGCCGCTCGGCCAGCTCCTCGTCCAGCGCCCGGCGCCGGGCGATCGCCTCGGCGTGCCACTCGGCCTCGAACCTGGCCTGGTGCTCGGCCTGCTCCTGCAGCAGCCGCTGGGTCTGGGCGCGGGCCTCCCGCAGCTCCCGCTCGGCGTCGGCGCGGAGCTGGTCGGCCTGGATCTGGGCGTTGCGCAGGAGCTGGTCGGCCTGGTGGCCGATGTTGTCGTACGCGGGGCGGGCGGCCAGGTTGCGCCGCGCCTCGTGCAGCTTGGCGCGCAGCACCTCCACCTGGTAACCGAGGTCGTCGGCGTGGTCGACGGCCTTGCCCCGCTCGGTCCTCAGCCGTTCCATCTCGGCTTCGAGCAGCGAGAGGTGGTCGTCAGCCCGGTAGCTGTCATTAGCCCGGTAGCTGTCGTTGCCCCGCACTCCGCGGTCCCATCCGTCTCCTGGCGTCCTCACCCGCCAACCGGGTGAGATTCTCCGTCGCTGCCGCCCCGCCGCGGCCACCGCTGTCGTCGCGGCGGAGCAACTGAGCCGACAGAGCTGTACGAAGAATGGTGTCAGATCAACGCCGCGGAGCGGGAGCGTACTCGGGCGCAGCCTGGCTCAGCGGCGCCCGGCCGCCCACCCCGGCCGGCCCGGCCACTCTACCGGGCCGCGCGGGGTCGGGTCAGTGGTCCGCGTGGCCGGCGGCGTCCCCGCCCCGGTCCTTGGCGGAGGTGACCAGCTCGGTCAGCACCCCGTGGCAGTCCTTGGGATGGAGGAAGGTGATCCTGGACTCCATGGATCCGCGGCGCGGCTGCTCGTACAGCACCCGCACGCCCTTGTCCCTGATGGCCTCGGAGTCGGTGTCCACGTCGGCGGTGCCGAAGGCGATGTGGTGCACGCCCTCGCCGTTCTTGGCCAGCCACTTGCCGACCGCCGAGTCGTCCCTGGTCGGCTCCAGGAGCTGCAGGTAGGAGGCACCGCCGTCCGACGTCTCGTTGATCTTGAGCATGGCCTCGCGCACGCCCTGCTCCTCGTTGACTTCGGTGTGGAACACCTCGAAGCCGTACGTGGCACGGTAGAACTCGACGGTCGCGTCGAGGTCGAAGCAGGCGATCCCGATGTGGTCGATCCGAGTCAGCATGTACACAGTGCACCGTATGCATATGTGGTCACGCAACGTGCGCGCCGTCACACGGTATGAACCGTGACCCGGCGGTTACGCCTGAGTACATTGATGATAACCATCGTTAACTCATCTCTTCAGCCGAAGGGGCCGCACCATGACCAGCCAGGCAACACGCACGTCCGTGATCGTCGCAGGTGCCCGTACCCCCATGGGCCGGCTGCTCGGCAGCCTGCGCTCCTTCTCCGGGGCCGAGCTCGGCGCCTTCGCGATCAAGGCGGCGCTGGAGCGGGCCGGGATCGGTGGCGACCAGGTGCAGTACGTGATCATGGGCCAGGTGCTGCAGGCCGGTGCCGGCCAGATCCCGGCCCGCCAGGCCGCCGTCAAGGCCGGCATCCCGATGTCGGTCCCGGCGCTCACGATCAACAAGGTGTGCCTGTCGGGCCTCGACGCCATCGCGCTGGCCGACCAGCTCATCAGGGCCGGCGAGTTCGACGTCGTGGTGGCCGGCGGCCAGGAGTCGATGACCAACGCGCCCCACGTGCTGCCCAAGTCCCGCGAGGGCTACAAGTACGGCGCCATCGAGGTCCTCGACACCATGGCGCACGACGGCCTGACCGACGCGTTCGACAAGATCGCCATGGGCGAGTCCACCGAGCGCCACAACACCCGGCTCGGCATCGAGCGCGCCCCGCAGGACGAGTTCGGCGCCCTGTCCCACCAGCGCGCGGCCGCCGCCCAGAAGAACGGCCTGTTCGAGGCCGAGATCACCCCGCTGGAGATCCCGCAGCGCAAGGGCGACCCGATCGTCATCGCGCACGACGCGGGCATCCGCCCGGAGACCACCGCCGAGGGCCTGGCCAAGCTGCGGCCGGCCTTCACCAAGGACGGCACGATCACCGCAGGCACCTCCTCGCAGATCTCCGACGGCGCCGCCGCGGTCGTCGTGATGAGCAGGCAGAAGGCCGAGGAACTCGGCCTGGAGTGGCTCGCCGAGATCGGCGCCCACGGCAACGTGGCGGGCCCCGACAACTCCCTGCAGTCCCAGCCGTCCAACGCGATCAACCACGCGCTGGCCAAGGAGGGCCTGACCGTCGCCGACCTCGACCTGATCGAGATCAACGAGGCCTTCGCCGCGGTCGCCGTCCAGTCCATGAAGGATCTCGGAGTGACCCCCGAAAAGGTGAACGTGAACGGCGGCGCGATCGCCCTCGGCCACCCCATCGGCATGTCCGGGGCCCGTATCGTGCTGCACCTGGCGCTCGAACTGAAGCGCCGCGGCGGCGGTACGGGCGCGGCGGCGCTGTGCGGGGGTGGCGGCCAGGGCGACGCCCTGATCGTGCGGGTCCCGCGCTGACCCGTGCGGGTGCCCGGTTCCGGGTGCCGGTGGGGGCGGGGCCTCCGGGGTGGGGGTCCGGAATCGTATATTTACGGGCCTGGCGGCCCACAAATACACGGCAGCATTCCGGACCCCCACCCCTGCGGCCCCTTCCGCCCGCTGCCGGGAGGCGTGCGGGGGGCGCTGAGCGGCCCCTTCCGCCTGCTGCTGAGAGGTGTGCGGGGTGGCCGGGAGCTGAGTCGGCGCGGTGCACCGGCCCGCTCGGGAGACCGCCGCGCTGAGCGGTGTGTTGAGCGGCGTGGGTTCCCATACGCCGTGCGGTGCGTTGACGGTGACCACGGGCGAGTGAGCCGAAGGGGGCGCCGGTGTCGAAAGGGAGACACGCGCAAGGAGTGACGAAGGAGCGACTGAGCATGTCGACCGTCGACACCGGGTCGAAGCACCCGGAGGCGAACCGAGCCACAAAAACGGCGAGTGAGCCGAAGGGGGCGCTGGTGTCGAAAGGGAGACACGCGCAAGGAGTGACGAAGGAGCGACTGAGCATGTCGACCGTCGACACCGGGTCGAAGCACCCGGAGGCGAACCGAGCCACAAAAGGGAAGCCCCCGGAGGCGAACCGAGCCACAAAAGGGAAGCCTCCGGAGGCGAACCGAGCCCAGAAAAAGGGAGCAGCAATGGACGTCCCCGCACTCGTCGAGCAGGCGCGGGAGGGCAGGCCGCGGGCCGTGGCCCGGCTGATCTCGCTGGTGGAGGGGGCCTCCCCGCAGCTGCGCGAGGTGATGGCGGCGCTGGCACCGCTGACCGGCGGGGCCTACGTGGTGGGCCTCACCGGCGCGCCCGGCGTGGGCAAGTCCACCTCGACCTCGGCGCTGGTCACCGCGTACCGCAAGGCGGGCCGCCGGGTGGGCGTCCTGGCGGTGGACCCGTCCTCGCCGTTCTCCGGCGGCGCCCTGCTCGGTGACCGGGTCCGGATGTCTGAGCACGCCTCCGACCCGGGCGTCTACATCCGTTCCATGGCCACCCGCGGCCATCTGGGCGGGCTCGCGTGGGCCGCCCCCCAGGCGATCCGCGTCCTGGACGCGGCCGGCTGCGAGGTGATCCTGGTCGAGACGGTCGGTGTCGGCCAGTCGGAGGTCGAGATCGCCGCCCAGGCCGACACCTGTGTCGTGCTGCTCGCCCCCGGCATGGGCGACGGCATTCAGGCCGCCAAGGCCGGCATTCTTGAGATCGGCGACGTCTACGTGGTCAACAAGGCCGACCGCGACGGCGCCGACGCGACCGCTCGCGAGCTGAACCACATGCTGGGGCTGGGGGAGTCCCGCGCCCCCGGTGACTGGCGGCCCCCGATCGTCAAGACCGTGGCCGCCCGCGGCGAGGGCATAGACGAGGTCGTCGAGGCTCTGGACAAGCACCGCGCCTGGACGGGGGAGCACGGCGTGCTGGACGCCCGCCGCCGCAAGCGGGCCGCGGGCGAGATCGAGAACATCGCCCTGACCGCCCTGCGGCAGCGCATCGGGGACCTGCACGGCGACCGGCGCCTGGACGCCCTCTCCCGGCGCGTCGCCGCCGGCGAGCTGGACCCCTACGCGGCCGCGGACGAACTGGTCGCGGGCCTTACCGAGGGGTAGCCGCCCGCGCGCGTCCCCGCGGGGCCCCGGGGTGTCCCCGCGGCTCCCGCCGCCCGGTGGCGCCGGCCGCTCAGGCCGTGCTCACCACCGCCGGCCGCGAGCGCCTGACCGAGCGCAGGACGCCCAGCACGCACAGCGTGCCCACCGCCCCGCCGCCGCAGATCACCGCGTACGGCGGGGCCCAGTCGGCGATGGCGCCGCCCGCCGCCATGCCGATGCCCTGCAGGGTCATGATCCCGGCGCCCATCAGCGACATGGCCTGACCGCGCCTGTCGTCCGGCACCTCCTCGACGAACCAGCGGTCCATGCCCAGCGCGTAGGCCGCGCACAGCCCCGTCAGCAGGAGCAGGACGATCGCCAGGGGCAGCGGGGGATCGGTGGCGAAGGCGGCCATCGGCAGCAGCGAGACCGCCGCGAGCGGTACGGCGATGCGGTCCCGGGTCGCCGGCCCCAGCAGCGTGCCGGCCATGACCTCGCTGGTGACCGCGCCCGCGGGCATGGCGGCGAGGAAGACGCCGAAGCCGAGCGAGCCGGCGCCCGCCGCGTTCGCGAAGGGCGCGGCGACGCCCTCGGCGACGGAGAAGAACATCGGCGGCACCCACCACATCAGCAGCAGTGCCCGGATCCGCGGGTGGGCGAGCAACTGCCCGGCCGAGGCCAGCGACTGACGCATCATCGTGCCCGTGCCGGTCGCCCGCGCCGGCCGGTTGCGGGTGCCGAAGCGCAGCAGCAGCGCCGAACTCACGAAGGTGCCCGCGGTGACCACCAGCGCGCCGCGCGGCGGCAGCACCACCAGCACCAGGCCGCCGAGCCCGAACCCGACGATCTGCGAGGTCTGCGCGACCATCCGCACCAGCGAGCGGCCCAGGATGTACAGGTCGCCCTGGAGGATGTCGGCCAGGCTCGCCGCGCGGGTGCCGATGAACAGCGGCGAGACCATCGAGACCACGATCCGCAGTACGAAGATCGGCGCCAGCGGCATGCCGGGCACGGCCATCACGCCCACGCACGTCGCGGACACGATGTCGCAGCAGACCAGTACCCGGCGGGCCGGGAAGCGGTCGGCGATGCCGGACAGCAGCAGCCCGCTCAGCGCGTACGGCAGGAACTCCATGGCGAACACCAGCGCGGTCAGCAGCGCCGAGCCGGTCTGCCGGAAGACGAGGACGGCCAGCGCCACTTCGGCGAAGACCGTGCCGAGTATGGACAGCACGTGAGCTGCGAAGATGGGCTGGAACTCGCGGACGGAGAACACCGCGCCGTAACCGGGACCGGCCTCCTCCTTGCTCCCGTGGGTGGTGGGAGCGTCGTCCGGTCCGGTCGGCGAAGGGGTGTCTCCGCCAAGTGGTGGATGCTCGCTGTCCGTTGTCATGGCATCACACTGGTGGCAGGGGCACCACCCGTCGTAGTCTTTCGGACTCAGCCGAATCTTGGGGGGCATGATGCCGCTTCGTATGCGGTTTGCCGCTGAGGACCTGTTGCGCTGCCGCTTCGCGATATCACCTCTGAGGGAGACCCAGGGCGCCATCCGCACCCTGTCCCGGCCGGACCGGCACGGCTACCACCTGCCCTGGTTGCGGCAGGTGAGGGCGGCGGCGGCGGGGCTCGACCTGGCGCCGCTGTGGCTGCTGGCCCCCGAGCACGGCCACGGCCCCGACTTCCTGCACCCCCCGCTGCGGGGACCGCTCACCGCGCTGGAGGACGAACTGGCCGCGGTCCGCGCCACCCCGGCCGACGTGGCGCGGCGGCAGATCGCGGCGGCGCTCGCCCGTACCCCCGGCGCCTCGGCCGGCAGGCGCGGGCGGGCGATGCTCGCCGACCCGGAGGGGACCGTACGGCAGTTGGCCGCGCTGTACGAGCAGGTGTGGACTTCGCTGCTGGCCCCGCACTGGCCGCGGCTGCGGGCCGTCCTGGAGGCGGACGTGGCCTACCACTCCAGACGGCTGGCCGACGGCGGCATGCAGCGGCTGTTCACCGGGCTGCACCCCAAGCTGAGCTGGTCCGAGGGGTCGCTGACGGCGGCGGGGAACGCGGCCCTGCCCGAGACCGGCGGACAGGGCCTGGTCCTGGTGCCCAGCGTGTTCTTCTGGCCCGAGGCGGGCAGCGCCTTCGACCCGCCCTGGCAGCCCACCGTGATCTACCCGGCGCGCGGCATCGGTGGCCTGTGGGCGGAGACCGGCCCGGCCGCCTCGACCGCCCTGGTGCGCCTGCTCGGGGCCGGCCGCGCGGCCATCCTCACCGGCCTGGAGGCACCGAGTACCACCACCGCCCTGGCCCACCGGCACGCGATGGCGATGTCCTCGGTCTCCGCCCACCTGTCCGTGCTGCGCGACGCCGGCCTGCTGGTCTCCCGCCGCTACGGCCACCAGGTGCTGTACGAGCGCACGGCGCTGGGCGTCGCGGTGGCCACCGGCGGCCTGTCCTAGCAGCGCCGGACGGAGCGCGCCGGACGGGCCCCGGGCGGGCCTCAGCCCTCCTGTGCCAGGAACCGCTCGACGGTCTCGACCTTGGACGTCAGCGCGCCGGTCACGCCGGGGCGGATGTCGGCCTTCAGGACCAGCGACACCCGCGGCGCGCGGGCCTCGACGGCCGCCACGGCCCGCCGGACCACGTCCATCACCTCGTCCCACTCGCCCTCGACGGAGGTGAACATCGCGTCCGTACGGTTGGGCAGTCCCGACTCGCGGACCACCCGGACGGCGTCGGCCACGTACGAGCCCACGTCCTCGCCGACGCCCAGCGGGGTGACGGAGAAGGCGACGATCATGCCGCGGCCGCCGCGTCCCCGGCCGCCCCGCGCGCGGCCACCACGGCGTCCTCGCACTCGCGGCGCAGCATGCGCTCGGCGAAGAAGCCGCCGGTGGGCAGCACCGACAGGAGGAAGTACAGTCCGGCCCGGCCCTTCGACCAGCGGGCGCGGTGCCAGGCGTCGGCCCAGAACACGACGTACAGGATGAACAGCACGCCGTGCACCATGCCCATCACGGGCACCGCGTTGAAGGACGTGGTCCGCTTCAGTACCGAGCAGACCAGCAGGAGCAGGAAGGACACCGCCTCGGGGGCGGAGACCAAGCGGAGCCTGCGCAGGGCGCCGGCGGTCTTCAGGTCCACGGATACCTCACTGTCGAACGGGGGCGGGGACCCGCGTGCCGGATGTCGCGCACGGGCCCGGTCCGGCTTGTGAACACGATCACAAGCCTTCCCTCCATTATCACCGGAGCGTATCGATGGCCCTGTCCGGGGGTGGCAACCGCGCCCCGGGCGGTAGCGTCCCAGCACAGGAGAACACACCAGCGCACGCGCACACCCGCAGCCGCACCGAACCACGACCCACGGGGACCGAACGCCGATGAGCATCGACTGGGACCGCCGGCACTGCGCCCGCAAGGGCCACATCACCTACGCGCCCGACGAGCCGGCGCTGCGGGAGAAGCTGCGCGCGTCCACCGCCGTCGGCCCGGTGTGGCGCTGCCTGCGCTGCGGCGACTTCGTGCCGGGCGAGCCGCACGGCTCGGGACCGGCCGACAGGGCGCCCCTCGTACCCCGCGGCAAGGCGCTGCGCGACCTGTTCATCCTGCGCTTCCTGGCCGTCGAGCGGCTGCTGCGCGGCCTGCTCATCCTGGTCGCCGCCTGGGCGGTGTGGAAGTTCAGCAACTCCCAGGACGCCGTGCGCAGGCTCTTCGAGGAGGACCTGACCGCCCTCAAGCCGTTCGCCGACCACTTCCACTACGACCTGGACCACTCCCCGGTCGTGGAGACCATCCGCAAGACCTTCGACTACAAGAAGTCCACCCTGCGGACCGTGGCGGGCCTGATGGTCGCCTACGCGCTGATCGAGATCGTCGAGGGCTTCGGCCTGTGGTGGGCCAAGCGGTGGGCCGAGTACCTCACCGTCGTGGCGACCGCGGCCTTCCTGCCGCTGGAGGTCTACGAGCTCACCGAGAAGGTCAGCTATTTCAAGATCGGCACCCTGGCGCTCAACGCGCTGGCCGTCCTCTACATCCTGCTCGCCAAGCGGCTGTTCGGGCTGCGCGGCGGCGCCAGGGCGTTCGAGGCGGAGCGGCGCAGCGCCTCCCTGATGGAGGTGGAGGCGGCCGCCGGCGAGATCCCGTCCGGCCACTCGTACGCCCCCGGCGCGGGCGCCGTGGAGAAGGAGCCGCTGCCGGTGCGGCGCCGGCCCGCCGCCAGCGGCCACGACCCGCGCTGACCCATGGCGGTCCTCCGGCTACAGGGCCCGCGGATGCTGGCCGTCGACCTGGCGGGCGACGCCGTCAAGGCGAAGAACGGCTCCATGGTCGCCTACGAGGGCGAGATGACCTTCAAGAAGATGACCGGCGGCGGCGACGGCCTGCGCGGCCTGGTCACCCGCCGGATCACCGGCGAGGCGATGGCCGTCATGCAGGTCAAGGGCCACGGCACCTGCTATTTCGCCGACCGCGCCACCGAGATCAACCTGGTGCGGCTGACCGGCGGCAAGCTGTGGGTCGAGGCGAGCAACCTGCTGGTCACCGACGCGGCCCTGCGTACCGGCACCACCTTCACCGGCCTGCGCGGGGCCTCCCAGGGCAACGGCCTGTTCACCACCACCGTCGAGGGCACCGGCCAGGCGGCGATCCTGTCCGACGGGCCGGCGATCGTGCTGCGGGTGACCGCCGCCACCCCGCTGGTCGTGGACCCGGGGGCGTACGTCGCCCACACCGGGGACCTGCGCCAGCAGTTCCAGTCCGGGGTCGGCCGGCGGACCCTGATCGGCGAGGGCTCGGGCGAGAGCTTCCAGATCCGCTTCGAGGGCGAGGGGCTGGTCTACGTCCAGCCCAGCGAGCGGAACACGGTCGGGGGGCAGCTGTAGTGGCCTTCACCCGGATCAACTCCAAGATGGTCGAGGCGCGGATCGCCCCGGGGCAGCGGCTGTTCAGCCAGCGCGGCGCGATGCTCGCCTACCGCGGCCAGGTCGGCTTCACGCCGAGCCTCACCGGCGGCCAGGGCGGGGTGATGTCCATGATCGGCCGGCGGCTGACGGGCGAGGCCGCCCCGCTGATGACCGTCGAGGGCGACGGCACGGTGATGTTCGGGCACGGCGGCCACCACGTGCACATCGTGGACCTGGCCGGCGACACCCTCTACGTGGAGGCGGACCGCCTGCTGGCCTTCGAGGGCTCGCTGCGGCAGGGCACCATGTTCATGGGCTCGCAGGGCGGCGTGATGGGCGTGCTGCGCGGCCAGGCCACCGGGCAGGGCCTGTTCACCACCACGCTGAGCGGCCACGGCTCGGCCGCGTTCCTCGCCCACGGCGGCGTGGTCGAACTGCCGGTCGTCCCCGGCCGCCCGGTGCACGTCGACCCGCAGGCGTACGCGGCCCACCGCGGCGACCTGCGCAGCAAGCTGTCCACCGCCATCGGCTGGCGGGAACTGGTCGGCCGCGGCTCGGGCGAGGCGTTCCAGCTCGAACTGTCCGGCCAGGGCATGGTCTACGTCCAGGCGTCGGAGGAGAAGCTGTGACCTACCCGCCCCCGCCCCCGCCCTCGTACGACCCCGGCGGCCCGGTCGTCCACGACCCGTACACCCTGCCGTCCAACGACAACGTCAACCCGTACGCCTTCAGCGTGGACCTCGACGGCCAGTGGTTCCTGCAGAAGGGCAAGATGATCGCCTATTACGGGCAGGCGCGGTTCCACGCCATCGGGCACGGCCCGCTGGACCGGCTGGTCGCCACGAGCTTCCACTCCCCGCTGCACGCGGCGGACTGGGTCGTCGCCGAGGGCAAGGCCAAGCTGCTGCTCGCCGACCGCTCCTACGACGTCAACTCCTACGACCTGCAGGACGGCAACCTCACCATCCGCTCCGGCAACCTGCTGGCCTTCCAGCCGGGGCTGGCCCTCAAGCAGTCGGTCGTCCCCGGCTTCCTGACCCTCATCGGCACCGGCACGTTCGTGGCCGCCTCCAACGGCGCCGTGCACTTCGTGGAACCGCCGGTCCGGGTCGACCCGCAGGCGCTGGTCGGCTGGGCCGACTGCCCCTCGCCGTGCCACCACTACGACCACGGCTACCTGCGCGGCTTCCTCGGCGGGGTGCGCGCGCTGACCGGCATCGGCGGCGCCTCGGGCGAGGAGCACCAGTTCGAGTTCACCGGGGCCGGCCAGGTGCTGCTGCAGTCCACCGAGGTGCTGATGGCCGAGGCGGCCACCGCGGCGCCGCCCGGCGCGGCACCCGGCCGCATTCCCGGGTCGGCGGGGCCCGGCGTGCCGGGTGCCGGGTACTCCGCTCGGTGACCGGATGGCTACCCTCGCGATCATCTCCGGTTCAACGACCGGTAGAATTCCCGTCATGGAGACCGAGACCGCGGAACGCGTCACCCACTGGCTCACGGACGAGGAGCAGCGGGCCTGGCGGACCCACCTCGAACTCAGCCGGCTTCTGATGTACCAACTGGAGCGCGACCTCCAGCCCTTCGGCCTGACCAACAACGACTACGAGATCCTGGTCAACCTCTCCGAGGCCGCGGACCGCCGGATGCGGATGAGCGACCTGGCCAGATCCACCCTGCAGTCCAAGAGCCGCCTGTCGCACCAGATCACCCGCATGGAGACGGTGGGCCTGGTGCGCCGGGAGAACTGCGACACCGACCGCCGCGGGCTGTACGCGGTCCTCACCGACCACGGCTGGGAGACCATGCGCAAGGTCGCTCCCCACCATGTCGCCTCGGTCCGGGCCCACTTCATCGAGCTGCTCAGCCCGGAGGACCTCGCCGCGTACCGCGAGGCCATGCTGCCCGTGGTGGCCCACCTGCGCGACGAGCGCGGTCGCTGATCCCGGGCCGGGTCCCGCGCGTCCCACGTCACATCGGGCGACTGGAACCCGCGGAGACGGAAAAGCGACTAAGTCAGTACCGTGATTCGCTGCTGACAAGGATGCAGACGCCGTGACCCGTATACGAATCCTCCGACCGCGGGCGCTCGTCGCGCCCGCGGTGCTGCTGGCCGTTGCCCTGGGCGCCACCGCGTGCGGCGGCCACGGCAAATCCGCCGACTCGCAGTCCGGGAAGGACGGCACGTCGCCCTCCTCCGGCTCCTCGGCCCGGATCAGCGTGACGCCCGCCGCCAACGCCGCCGCCGTCAGCCCCGGTTCGCCGGTCAAGGTGACCGTCGCCGGCGGCACGCTGCGGACGGTCACCGTCACGCCCGACGGCGACGCCTCGGACGGTGTTCACCCGATCGAGGTGACCGGCGCCCTGGACGCGGCCAAGCACACCTGGACCTCCGACCGCACCATGACCCCTGGCACCGCGTACACCGTCAAGGTCACCGCGGCCGACTCCTCCGGCAAGCAGACCCAGGCCACCAGCACCTTCCACACGGTCACCGCGGCGAAGGTCAACGGCGTCACGCCGACCCCGCTGAACAACGCCGTGGTCGGCGTCGGTCTGCCGGTCTCCCTGCAGTTCGACAAGCCGGTGGCGAACAAGGCCGCCGTCGAGCGGGCACTGTCGGTCACCACCACCCCGTCCACCCCCGGCAGCTGGGGCTGGGTCACCACCCAGACCGGTTACGACCGGGTGGACTGGCGCCCGGACGCCTACTGGAAGCCCGGCACCAAGGTCACCCTGACCGCCAAGCTGTCCGGCATCGACACCGGCGGCGGCCGCTACCTGCGCCGCGACATCCACGACACCTTCTCCATCGGCACCGCCCGCATCTCCTACGTGGACCTGAAGGCCCACACCATGCGGGTCACCGAGAACGGCCGGACGGTCAAGACCTTCCCGATCTCGGCCGGCCAGTCCCGCTTCCCCACCTGGGAGGGGCAGATGGTGGTGATCAGCAAGCAGTCCACCGTCCGGATGACCTCCTCCTCGGTCAACATCGCCACCTCCAAGGACTCCGCGGACTTCTACGACAAGGACGTGCACTGGGCCGTCAACATCACGACCTCCGGCACGTACACCCACGCCGCGCCCTGGAACGCCGTGTACATGGGCAAGGAGAACAAGAGCCACGGCTGCATCGGCATGAACACCGTGGACGCCAAGTGGTTCTTCGACCGGGCCACTCGCGGCGACCTGGTGATCACCTCGGGCTCCACCCGCGGAACCGTCGACAAGGGCAACGGGTACGGCGACTGGAACCTCTCCGCCGACCAGTGGCACGCCCTCAGCGCGCTCGCCTCGTGAGACGTCTTAGACCGGTATGTGACCGGCGGGTAGGCTCGGGGCCGTGCCAAAGCCCCTGAGCCTGCCCTTCGACCCCATCGCCCGCGCGGACGAACTGTGGAGCCGCCACTGGGGCGAGGTGCCCTCGATGGCCGCCATCACCTCGATCATGCGAGCGCAGCAGATCCTGCTCGGCCAGGTGGACGCGGTCGTCAGGCCGTACGGCCTCACCTTCGCCCGGTACGAGGCGCTGGTCCTGCTGACCTTCTCCAAGGCCGGCGAGCTGCCCATGTCCAAGATCGGCGAACGCCTCATGGTGCACCCCACCTCGGTCACCAACACCGTCGACCGCCTGGTCGCCGCCGGCCTGGTCGCCAAGCGCCCCAACCCCAACGACGGCCGCGGCACCCTGGCGTCGATCACCGACAAGGGCCGCGAGATCATGGAGGCGGCCACCCGCGACCTGATCGCCATGGACTTCGGCCTGGGCGCCTACGATTCCGAGGAGTGCGGCGAGATCTTCGCCCTGCTCAGGCCGCTGCGGATAGCGGCCGGGGACTTCGAGGAGGGCTGACATCCAGGGGCGAATCGCCTCGGGTTAGGCTGCTTGCCATGAAATCCAGCGTGCTCACCCGCTACCGCGTGATGGCCTATGTGACCGGTGTGCTGCTGATCGCCCTCACCTTGGGGGTCATCGGCAAGTACGCGCTCGACATCAGCGGGGCGGGCACCTTCACCACGGCCGTGGGCTTCGCCCATGGCTGGCTCTACGTCGTCTACCTGGTCTTCGCCTTCGACCTGTGCTCCAAGGCGAAGTGGCCGATCGGCCGGATGGCGTGGGTGCTGCTCGCCGGCACCGTTCCGACCGCCGCCTTCTTCGTCGAGCGCCGCGTCACCCGGGAGCTCGGCCCCAAGGTGATCACGGCCGACGCGGGCGAGCCCGTCAAGGCCTAGCCGGCCCAGGTCCCCCCGGCGGCCTCCGGCCCGCTGAGACCATGCTCACTCACCCGGGCGGGCGCCCCGCATCGACAATTAGTTGGACGTCCTAGTAAATTTGTCCCATGGACGCCCACGGCATCGAGCAAGGCCGCCAACGCTGGCAGGCCAGGTACGACTCCGCCCACAAGCGGCAGGCCGACTTCACCACCCTCTCGGGCGATCCGGTCGAGCCGGTGTACGGGCCACCGCCCGGAACCGAGCTTCCCGGGTTCGAGCGCATCGGCTGGCCCGGCGAGTACCCCTTCACCAGGGGACTGCACCCCACCGGCTACCGGGGCCGCACCTGGACCATCCGGCAGTTCGCGGGGTTCGGCAACGCCGAGCAGACCAACGAGCGGTACAAGATGATCCTCAAGGCGGGCGGCGGCGGCCTGTCGGTCGCCTTCGACATGCCCACCTTGATGGGCCGCGACTCCGACGACCCGCGTTCGCTGGGCGAGGTCGGCCACTGCGGGGTCGCCATAGACTCCGCGGCCGACATGGACGTCCTGTTCCGGGACATCCCGCTCGGCGACGTCACCACCTCCATGACCATCTCGGGGCCCGCGGTCCCGGTCTTCTGCATGTACCTGGTCGCCGCCGAGCGGCAGGGCGTGGATCCGGCCGTGCTCAACGGCACGCTGCAGACCGACATCTTCAAGGAGTACATCGCCCAGAAGGAGTGGCTGTTCGCTCCCGAGCCGCACCTGCGGCTGATCGGCGACCTGATGGAGTACTGCGCGGCGGGCATCCCGGCGTACAAGCCGCTGTCGGTGTCCGGCTACCACATCCGCGAGGCGGGCTCGACGGCCGCGCAGGAGCTCGCGTACACCCTGGCTGACGGCTTCGGCTACGTGGAGCTGGGGCTGTCCCGCGGCCTGGACGTCAACGCCTTCGCTCCGGGCCTGTCCTTCTTCTTCGACGCGCACCTGGACTTCTTCGAGGAGATCGCCAAGTTCCGCGCGGCCCGGCGGATCTGGGCCCGCTGGATGCGCGACGTGTACGGGGCGACCTCCGACAAGGCGCAGTGGCTGCGCTTCCACACCCAGACCGCGGGCGTGTCGCTGACCGCCCAGCAGCCGTACAACAACGTGGTGCGCACCGCGGTGGAGGCGCTGTCGGCGGTGCTCGGCGGCACCAACTCGCTGCACACCAACGCGCTGGACGAGACCCTCGCGCTGCCCAGCGAGCAGGCCGCCGAGATCGCGCTGCGCACCCAGCAGGTGCTGATGGAGGAGACCGGCGTCGCCAACGTGGCCGACCCGCTGGGCGGTTCCTGGTACGTGGAGGCGCTCACCGACCGCATCGAGGCGGACGCCGAGACGATCTTCGCCAGGATCAAGGAGCTGGGCGCGAAGGCGGTGCCCAGCGGGGAGCACCCGATCGGCCCGATGACCTCGGGCATCCTGCGCGGCATCGAGGACGGGTACTTCACCGGCGAGATCGCCGAGTCCGCCTTCCGCTACCAGACCGCGCTGGAGAAGGGCGAGAAGGCGGTGGTCGGGGTCAACCGGCACACCGGTTCCGTCACCGGCGACCTGGAGATCCTGCGGGTCGGCCACGAGGTCGAGCGCGAGCAGGTGCGGACGCTCGCCGAGCGGCGGGCGCGGCGCGACGACGCGGCGGTGCGCACGGCCCTGGACGCCATGGTGGCCGCGGCGCGGGGCGGGGCGAACATGATCGAGCCGATGGTGGCCGCGGTGCGCGCCGAGGCCACGCTGGGCGAGATCTGCGGCGCGCTGCGGGCCGAGTGGGGCACCTACACCGAACCGGCAAGGTTCTGAGCGGAAGGTTCCGCTTCCGGCGGGGCGCCGACCTCCGGCAGTCGCCGGAAGTGCCGGTTCCGGCATGCGCCCCGCGCGGTCTGGCCTCGTACTCTCGTACGAACAACAGGCCCACCAGGGAAGGAACTTCGTGTCCCTTGAAGCGACGGTCGGAGACGACGGGATGATCTACATCCGTGAGACGGAGCAGCCGGACGTGGTGGCCGTGACCACCCCCGCCAAGTGGGAGGCGTTCGTCAAAGGCGTCATGGCGGGCGAGTTCGACCACTTCGCGGAGGACCGCGCGCCGTACGCGGACCACGAGGTGGAGGTCTGAGGTCCGCGGGGGCCCCGCGGCCCCGCGACTCTAGGCGCGCGGGTCCGCCGGGCGCCGGCCCGCGATGCCGGCGACGAGGAGCACGGCGAGGCGCTCGGCCCACTCCTCGTCCACCGGCTGCGAGCTGACCAGCGCCCGGTGGAGCACGGAACCGGCCACCACGTCGAAGATCATGTCGTCCGCCCCGGGGTCGGGACCGCCCTCGTCCGGCGGCAACTCCCCGCGGCTCTGCGCCCGCCGGCGGCCGACGAGCACCAGGTGCTTCTGCCGGTCGACGATCGCCTCGCGGATGCGCCGCCGCAGCGCGTCGTCGTGCGTGGCCTCGGCGACCACCGCCATCAGCGCGGTCCTGGTCTCGGGCATGGTCAGCAGCTCCCCGAAACGCAGTACCACCCCGCGTACGTCGGCCGGCAGGCTGCCCAGGTCGGGAAGGTCGAGACGCTCCTCGAACAGCGCCGCCAGCGCGTCCACCACCAGTTCGTTCTTGCCCGGCCAGCGGCGGTAGAGGGTGGTTTTCGCCACGCCCGCGCGGGCCGCCACGTCACCCAGCGTCAGCCGCCCCCAGCCCAGCTCGGCCAGCGCCTCGCGGGTCGCCTCCAGAATCGCGCGGTCCGCCCGGGCACTTCTGGGGCGTCCGGCGCGTTTGTGAGGGGACACGGCAGGCATAGGCCGGACCATACCGGCCGGTAGCCGGGTCGGCGAGTGATCCGAATCACGCCGTACGGCCACGCGGGCGATGCTACCGGCCAGTTACGCTACGACCCGTAGCGAAAACCGGCGGCACCACCCGCCGCGACCCGCGACGACGACCACGACGACCAGGTAGACGTGCGGATGGGGATCCGTACCGGACGACACCAGACGTGACCGGCACCGCGCGTCCACCTGATGGGTGCGTGCGCGGGGGTGGCACGAGGCCGGCAGGGCCCGCCAGCCAGGCGGGGATCCCGGGTCCGTGCACGCCCGGCCCCGGAAGGGGGGAGGATTGGCCTCATGCAGCCTAGGAACATGTCCATGAGCGGCGTGGTCGATCTCGCCGCGCTGAAGGCGGCCAGTGAGGCCAAGGCGAAGGCCGAGGAGGCCAGGGCGCGGCGCCAGGACGCCGGCCCGGGTGCCGGGCCGTCCGCCGCCTCCCCGCTCGTCATCGAGGTGACCGAGGCGACCTTCGAGAGCGACGTCCTGCAGCGCTCGTCCGAGGCGCCCGTCGTCATCAGCTTCTGGGCCGACCAGGCCGAGCAGAGCAAGCAGCTCAACGCGATGCTGGAGCGCCTGGCGGCGCAGTACCGCGGCCGGTTCGTGCTCGCCACCGCCGACGTCTACGCCAACCAGTTGCTCTTCCAGCAGTTCGGCGTCCAGGGCGTGCCCGCGGTCTTCGCGGTGCTGGCCGGGCAGGCCATGCCGCTCTTCCAGGGCGCCGCGCCGGAGGACCAGGTCACCGAGGTGCTCGACCAGCTGATCGCGGTCGCCGAGCAGCGGTTCGGCATCGTGGGCCCGGAGATCGACCCGGGGGCCGCCGCGCAGCAGGCCGAGGCCGCGCCGCCGCGCCCGGCGACCCCGCAGGAGCTCGCGCTGTCCGCCGCGCACGAGGCGCTGGACGCCGGCGACCTCGGCGGCGCCGTCCAGGCGTACAAGAACGTGCTGGCCGACGAGCCCGCCAACGCCGAGGCGAAGCTGGGTCTGGCCCAGGCCGAACTGCTCAGCCGGGTGCAGGGCGCCGACGCCTCCGCCGTGCGGGCCGCCGCTGCCGACCGCCCCGACGACGTCGCCGCCCAGCTGGCCGCGGCCGACCTCGACCTGGTGGGCGGTCACGTGGAGGACGCTTTCGGCCGGCTGGTCGACACCGTACGGCGCACCGCGGGCGAGCAGCGTGACGAGGTCAGGCTCCGGCTGCTCGAACTGTTCGAGGTCATCGGCCCGGACGACCCCCGGGTGGTTTCGGCGCGTACCGCTCTGGCCAGGGTTCTGTTCTGACCGGGACGTTGATTTGACGACACGGCGACCGCTGTTTATCAAACCGTGATAAATAGCGGTCGCTGTTACTTCGGGTAAGAAACCTGTCCCGCTTCGTCCGGACATCGCGACCGATGCCGGGATTGCTCACCGGAGTGATTGTCACGCTGAGTGAGGCAACGCACCGTGGTGATCTTGCCTGCGACTCCGGACCGTTACTCGCTGGTAATGAACCCCCTTGTGCACCGGCCGGGAATGGACCACGATCGGCCAAGCTCGGTCCGTAGCCACAGCCCGGCCGCCAGTCGGCGCCACGGCCGCGGGTCCCCGCCGAGTGGGAGTCCCTGGCATATGCCATGGCTCCGGGACAGGGGGGTCTCCGTCTCGGTCACCGCCCGTGGACCCGTCATGGACCCGTCCCCGGACGGCACCGTACGGAGCCTGTCCCGCAGGTTGCGCGAAGAGCGTGGCCAGTGGTTGTCGCTCGGGGGTGATCGCCGATGATCCGGACGGCGCCGTCCACACCTCCCGCGGGAGGGACGGGCCGCCGATCCCCGGCGCTCTCCTTCCCGAGGACGTAGCACTTCTCCCATCCCAGGCCAGGACCCGAATGATCCGGGCCGGAGATGTACGTCCGAGAAGGAGGAAGTATGGAGTCACTCGTTCGTGGCGGTACCAGATGGAAGCGGTTCGCCGTCGTCATGGTGCCGAGTGTCGCGGCCACCGCCGCGATTGGCGTGGCGCTGGCCCAGGGCGCGCTGGCCGCGTCCTTCGCCGTCTCCGGCCAGCAGTTCAAGGTCACCGCCAAGACGCTGCACGGTGAGGGGTTCGAGCAGTACGGCAACATCGACGTGCCGAGCGGCCACGGACCCGTGCCGGTCGCCGTGTCCGCGTTCAAGAGCGCGGACATCACCGGGCTGTGCCAGTCGGTGGTCGTCCCGACGCCGATCGGTGACGTCACGCTCAAGCTGACCGCCGGCAACGGCGGCAAGACGGTCGAGGCCAAGAACCTCTACATCGACCTCGACCAGCTCGACGCCGACGCGACGTTCAACGACATCAACATCGGTGTCGCGGCGGGCCAGAGCACCAAGGGCCCGGGCATCGGCCCCGGCGACAAGACCGACCCGGGCTCCTTCGCCCAGGAGGCCGCGTCCGCCGACCTGACCGATGTCAAGCAGACCGCCTGGGCGACCAGCGCCGGCACCTTCAAGCTGGCCGGGCTCAGCCTGCGCCTGCACATGGGTTCCGGCTCCAAGGTCGAGTGCTACTAGGCACCGCCGGAGTGGTCACGGGCGGGCCGCGCGGGATGCGGCTCGCCCGGGTCACCCCATGACGTACACCCAAGCCAGTCCCAGGGAGCTGTTTTCCATGAGCGCCGAGTCGACAGGACTGCGTGCCCGTCTCCGCCATGCCCGGCTGACCTTCCGCCACTGGCGGTGGCAGCGCCCGTTCTGGGCGGGTCTGTGGACCTGCCTCGCGGGCCTGCCCATCGCGTACTTCCCGTACGCGAACCTCACGCTCGGTCAGTTGACCGTCAGGATGGCGACCACGGCCGGTTCCGGCTCGCTCATCATCGGCGTCCTGCTGTTCGTGCTCGGCCTGACCATGTGGTTCCAGAGCCAGGTGCGGATCTTCGCCGGTGTGGCCTCGATCCTGCTCGCGCTCGTCTCGCTCGTGGTGTCGAACTTCGGCGGCTTCCTGCTGGGCTTCCTGCTCGCGCTGTTCGGCGGCGCGCTCGCCGTCGCCTGGGCGCCCGGCGTCCCGGCCACCGACGACCCGGGCGACAAGGCCGAACTGCCGGGCGCCGCCCCGGACTCCGGCGGCGACGCGCGGGAACCCGGGGCGCCGCCCGCCGGGCCCGTCGTACCGGCCCAGGGCGGGGCGCCGTTCACGGCACCCGAACCGGTGCACGCGGGAGCACGGTCCGACGAAGAGACCACCGAAAAGAACGGGAGGCACCGTGCTGGGTGACCAAACTCAGCCGGCCGAGAGCGACGGAGCCCGCAACGGGGCGCCCTCGGGGCCGCGCCACGCGGCCCCCCGCAAGTCGCTGCTGACCAAGCTGCACGTCCCCGCCGGGAAGGCGGTGGCGCTGGCGGCGATGCCGACGGCCGTCCTGATGGGCATGGGCTTCACGCCGCACCTCGCCCAGGCCGACGAGATGCCCAAGAGCAAGTTCAAGGCCGGGCCCTGCGTTTCCCAGACGGACACCCCGACCGCGACCCCGTCACCGTCGGCGTCGGGCGCGGGCAAGGACAGCTCGACGGACGGGAGCGGCGGCAAGGCGACCCCGTCCCCGTCGGCGAGCCCGTCGGCCTCGCCGAGCCCGACGGCGGACAGCCCGCTGAAGAAGGCGCTGCCCAAGCCCGCGACGACGACGGCCGCGCCCAAGCCGAGCGCCAGTCCGTCGCCGGCCGGTGGTTCCTCGGGCTCCACGGGTACGTCGGGCACGTCCGGCACGACCTCATCGGCCCCCTCGTCCTCCTCGACCACCAACCCGCTGGACCCGCTGGGCCTGGGCAACCTGCTCGGCGGCCTGCTGGGCACCGACAAGTCCGCGCCGTCGCCGTCGCCCACGACGCCGAGCCCGTCGCCGTCCCCGACGAAGAGCGCGCCCGCCCCCAGCGCGAGCCCCTCGCCGTCGGCGCCCGCGAAGTCCGCGCCGGACAGCGGTACTTCGGCCACCCCGAAGGCGACGCCGAAGCAGACCGGGAAAAGCCCCGCGGAGACCCTCAGCAAGACCGTGAAGGACCTCGCGGGCACCTCCGCGACCGCCACGCCCAAGGCGACCCCCACGGGCTCCACAGCGGCTTCTGGCGGCTCGCAGTCCTACCCCTGCCCGACGTACGACGCGAAGGCGCTCGCCGACGCCCAGGTCGAGGGCGGCATCCCGCTGCTGCCGGACGACCCGTGGACCCTGAAGAGCTCCAAGCTGACCCTGCACGGCCTGCAGTACGACGGCATCGTCCAGGTGCGCACCTGGAGCGGCAAGGTCAAGGACGTGCTGAAGTTCACCGCGACCGGCATCGACATCGACGACCTGTGGCAGACCGTGAACGGTCCGAATGGCGGCCACACGTTCGTCAAGGCCGCACCCGGCTCCACGTCCACCATCCGCAACGGCACGGTGACGATGTACACCGAGTCCCTCAGCGGCAACCTGCTGGGCCTGATCCCCATCACGTTCACGCCCAAGGCCCCGCCGCCGCTGACGCTGCCCGAGCTGTTCTTCACCCACGTCACCGTCGTCCAGGCCGGCCAGTTCGGCGGCGACCTCCACGTCCCGGGCATGCAGGTCCTCCCGGGCCGGCCCTGACCCGCGGCCCGACCGCGACACCGCACGAACCGCAGCGCGGCCCGTACCCCGTGAAGCACGGGGGTCCGGGCCGCTCGGCGTTTCGCGGGCCGGGGCGTCCGCTGCTTCCGCGGCGGCAGCCGTACGGCGGGGACATCCCGCGGCCGTACGGCGGCTCGGGCGGCGGCGGCCGGCCGGCGGGCGTCAGTGCGGCATGTCGCCCAGGTGGTGGATGCGGACCAGGTTGGTGGTGCC
Organism: Streptomyces sp. HPF1205; assembly: GCF_020400825.1. GTDB lineage: Bacteria > Actinomycetota > Actinomycetes > Streptomycetales > Streptomycetaceae > Actinacidiphila. Next base: position 61,945 of record NZ_JAINVH010000032.1, on the reverse strand, counting down.
CGGGACGCCGGGCGGGGAGCCGGCCGTGATGATCACGGTGTCGCCCTTGGCGTACTCCGAGAGCTTGAGCATCTCCCGGTCCACCAGCGCGACCATCTCGTCGGTCGTCTCCACGTGCTCGACCACGAACGCGTCCACGCCCCAGGTCAGGGCGAGCTGGTTGCGGGTCGAGGGGTCGGTGGTGAAGGCCAGGACCGGGGCCGGGACGCGGTAGCGGGCCAGGCGGCGGGCGGTGTCGCCGGACTTGGTGAAGGCCACCAGCGTCTTGGCGTCGAGGAAGTCGGCGAGTTCGGCGGCGGCCCGGGCCACGGCGCCGCCCTGGGTGCGCGGCTTCTTGCCGGGGGCCAGCGGCTGCAGGCCCCGGCGCAGCAGCTCCTCCTCGGCGGCCTCGACGATGCGGGACATCGTCTTGACCGTCTCCACCGGGTACTTGCCGACCGAGGACTCCGCGGAGAGCATCACCGCGTCGGCGCCGTCGAGGATGGCGTTGGCCACGTCGGACGCCTCGGCGCGGGTGGGGCGGGAGTTGGTGATCATGGACTCCATCATCTGGGTCGCCACGATCACCGGTTTGGCGTTGCGCCGGCACAGCTCGATCAGCCGCTTCTGCACCACCGGCACCTGCTCCAGCGGGTACTCCACGGCGAGGTCGCCGCGCGCGACCATCACCGCGTCGAACGCCATGACGACGTCCTCCATGTTCCGCACCGCCTGCGGCTTCTCCACCTTGGCGATGACCGGGACGCGGCGGCCCTCCTCGTCCATCACCCGGTGCACGTCCCGGACGTCCTTGGCGTCGCGCACGAAGGACAGCGCCACCATGTCCACGCCCATCCGCAGGGCGAACCGCAGGTCGTCGATGTCCTTTTCGGACAGCGCGGGCACGTTGACGGCCGCGCCGGGCAGGTTGATGCCCTTGTGGTCGGAGATCACCCCGCCCTCGACCACCAGGCAGCGCACCCGGGGGCCGTCGACCTCGATGACCCGCAGCGCCACGTTCCCGTCGTTGATCAGGACCGGGTCGCCCTGCGAGACGTCGCCGGGCAGGCCCTTGTAGGTGGTGCCGCACAGGTGCTTGTCGCCGGCGACCTCCTCGGTGGTGATGGTGAACTCGTCGCCCGCGACGAGCTCCACCGGTCCGTCGGCGAACTTGCCCAGCCGGATCTTGGGGCCCTGCAGGTCGGCGAGCACGCCGACCGCCCGGCCGGTCTCGGCCGCGACCTTGCGCACCCGCTGGTAGCGGTCCTCGTGCTCGGAGTGACTGCCGTGGCTGAAGTTGAGGCGGGCGACGTTCATGCCCGCCTCGACCAGCGTCTTGAGCTGGTCGAACGAGTCGACGGCGGGTCCCAGGGTGCAGACGATCTTGGCTCGGCGCATGGGCGCTATCCTATCCGTTTGTTCCGGTCCGGAATTTTGTCCGGGGCTGCCGGCCCCGCTGAGCGGCGTCGGTCACGCGCGGGCCAAGGCGTAAGTATCGCGGGCGATCGCCAGCTCCTCGTCGGTGGGCACCACCGCGACGGCCACCGGGGAGCCGTCGGCCGAGATCAGCCGGGGCCCGGAGCCGCGCACCGCGTTGCGTACCGGGTCCACGTGGATGCCCAGCGCCTCCAGGCCGTCCAGCGCGGCCACCCGCACGGCCGCCGAGTTCTCCCCGACGCCCGCGGTGAAGGCGATGGCGTCCACCCGGCCCAGCACCGCGGTGAAGGCGCCCACGTACCGCCGCAGCCGGTGCACGTACACGTCGAAGGCCAGCCGCGCCGCCTCGTCGCCCTCGCCCATGCGGCGGCCGATCTCCCGCATGTCGTTGGCGCCGCACAGGCCGAGCAGCCCCGACCTCTTGTTGAGCAGCGTGTCGATCTCGTCGGTGCTCATACCGCCTACCCGCTCCAGGTGGAAGACCACCGCGGGATCGATGTCGCCCGACCTGGTGCCCATGACCAGGCCCTCCAGCGGGGTCAGCCCCATCGAGGTGTCCACGCACACCCCGCCCCGCACCGCGGACGCCGAGGCGCCGTTGCCCAGGTGCAGCACGATCACGTTCACCTGCGCGGGGTCGCGGCCCAGCAGGGCGGCGGTGGCGGCGGAGACGTACGCGTGCGAGGTGCCGTGGAAGCCGTAGCGGCGGATGCCGAACCGGTCGGCGACCGAGGTGTCGATGGCGTAGCGGGCCGCCGCCTCGGGGATGGTGGAGTGGAAGGCGGTGTCGAACACCGCGACCTGCGTCAGGTCGGGACGCAGCTCGCGGGCGACCTTGATGCCGGTGATGTTCGCCGGGTTGTGCAGCGGCGCCAGCGGCACCAGCTTCTCGATCTCGGCGAGCACCTCGTCGGTCACCACGGTGGGCTCGGTGAAGCGGGTGCCGCCGTGCACCACCCGGTGGCCGACCGCGGCGAGGGCGGGGGAGTCCAGGCCCAGGCCGCGCTCCTTGAGCTCCGCCGACGCCTGCCGCAGCGCCTCGGCGTGGTCGGCGACACCGCCCTCCTCGCCGATCCGCTCCACCACCCCGGACGCCAGCCGCCGTTCGCCCGCCATGTCCAGCAGCTGGTACTTCACCGACGAGGAGCCGGAGTTGAGGACCAGCACCCAGGTCGCCCCGCCCGTACCACCCGCCCCGCCCGTACCGCTCGCGTCCGTGGTGTCCGTCGTGTCCGTTGCGTCCGTCATGCCCGGTCCCCCTGCGCCTGGATCGCCGTGATGGCGACGGTGTTGACGATGTCCTGCACGAGGGCACCCCGCGACAGGTCGTTGACCGGCTTGCGCAGCCCCTGCAGCACCGGTCCGACCGCCACCGCGCCCGCCGAGCGCTGCACCGCCTTGTAGGTGTTGTTGCCCGTGTTGAGGTCCGGGAAGACCAGTACGGTCGCCTGCCCGGCCACCGCCGAGCCCGGCAGCTTGGTGGCCGCCACCACGGGCGAGACCGCCGCGTCGTACTGGATCGGCCCCTCCACCAGCAGGTCCGGGCGGCGCCCCCGTACCAGCTCGGTGGCCGCCCGCACCTTGTCGACGTCCGCGCCCGTGCCCGAGGTGCCGGTGGAGTACGAGAGCATCGCCACGCGCGGCTCCACGTCGAAGCGGGCCGCGGTGCCGGCCGCCTGGATCGCGATGTCGGCCAGTTGCTCGGCGTCCGGGTCCGGGTTGACCGCGCAGTCGCCGTAGACCAGGACCTTGTCGGCCAGGCACATGAAGAACACCGACGAGACGATGGCCGCGTCCGGGCGGGTCTTGATGATCTCGAAGGCCGGGCGGATGGTGGCCGCCGTGGAGTGCACCGCGCCCGACACCATGCCGTCGGCCAGGCCCTCCTGGACCATGAGGGTGCCGAAGTACGAGACGTCGGCGACCACGTCGTAGGCCAGCTCGTACGAGACGCCCTTGTGGGCGCGCAGCCTCGCGTACACCTCGGCGAAGCGGTCGCGCAGCGGCGAGGTCTGCGGGTCGATGAGCGTCACGGCCCCGTCGTCCAGCGAGATGCCCAGGTCCGCGGCCTTCTTGCGGACCGCGTCCTCGTCGCCGAGCAGCGTCAGGTCGCACACCCCGCGGCGCAGCAGCACCTCGGCGGCGCGCAGGATGCGCTCCTCGCCGCCCTCCGGCAGGACGATCCTGCGCCGGTCCGCGCGGGCCCGCTCCAGCAGCGCGTGCTCGAACATCATCGGCGTGACCCGGGCCGAGCGGGCCACCGACAGCCGGGCGGTCAGCTCGGCGGTGTCGACGTGGGTCTCGAACACGCCCAGCGCGGTCTCGGCCTTGCGCGGGGTGCCCGCGCCCAGCTTGCCGTCCAGCGCGAACAGCTCGGCGGCGGTCGGGAACGAGCCGGTGGGCACCGCCAGGACCGGCGTGCCGGGGGCCAGCCGGCCGGCCAGTGCCAGGATGTGCGGCGGCGGCTTCTCGTCCAGGGTGAGCAGCACCCCGGCGATCGGCGGGCTGCCGGCGGAGTGCGCGGCCATGGCCCCCACGATCAGGTCGGCCCGGTCGCCGGGCGTCACCACCACGCAGCCGGGGGTCAGCGCGGGCAGGAAGGTCGGCAGCATCGCGCCGCCGAACACGAAGTCCAGCGCGTCCCTGGCCAGCCCCGCGTCGTCGCCGAGCAGCACCTCGGCGCCCAGCGTCTCCACGATCTGCGAGACCGTCGGCGCGGACAGCGCGGCGTCCTCCGGCAGCACGTACACCGGTACGTCCAGGGTCCGGCGAAGCTGCCCGGCCGCCTCCTCGGCCACCGCCGGGTCCACCCGGTTGGCGACCATCGCGATCACGTCGCAGCCGAGGTTGGTGTAGGCGTGGTGGGCGTTGCGGACCTCGGCGACCACCGACTCGGCGCTCTGGTGGCGCCCGCCGATCACCGGCAGCACCGAGGCGCCGCACTCGTTGGCCAGCCGCGCGTTCACCCCGAGCTCGGCGGGCAGATTGGTGGCGGCGAAGTCCGAGCCGAGGATCAGCACGGTGTCGTACTCCTCGGCGACCCGCAGGTACCCCTCGACCAGCCGCGCGGTCAGTGCCTCCTGGCCCTGCTCGGCCTGGAGCGCGGCGCCCTCCTCGTACCCCATCCCGTAGACCGTCGCGGGGTCCTGGGTGAGGCGGTAGCGGGCGCGCAGCAGCGCGAAGATGCGGTCCGGGGCGTCGTGCACCAGCGGGCGGTAGACCCCGACCCGGTCCACCTGCCGGGTGAGCAGTTCCATCACCCCCAGCTCCACCACCTGGCGGCCGTCCCCGCGGCCGACCCCCGTGACATAGACGCTGCGCGTCACCCCTGTGCTCCCTGCATCTGTCCGGTCGTCCGTCTGCCGTCCGTCCGGCCGCGCCTGTGCGAGCGGCGTGGGCCGAACGGGCCTACGGGCGTGCGTACGTCCGACGCTAACGTGCGCGCGCCGCCCACGCTCCCCGAGCCCCCACTGTCCCCGTGCGGGGGGTTTCGGCCCGTGTGCTCCCCCGGACAGCGGCGGTGTGCACGTAGAGTGAGCGCAGGCGGACCGAGGAGGCGGTGCGGTGGAGATCCTGGCGACCGGAGTGCAGCGCGACGAGCGGCCGCGGCTCGCGGCGGCCTTCGCCGGACGGCACGAGCTGCGGGCCCTGGAGACCTCGCTCAACGCCGAGACGCTGCCGCTGGCCACCGGCTTCGAAGCGGTCTCCACCAGCGTGAACGCGGTGCTGGACGCGGCCGTGCTCGAAGGCCTGGTGCGCGGCGGCACCCGGCTGGTCACCCAGCGCTCCACCGGCTACAACAACATCGACCTCGACCACGCCGAGCGCCTCGGCCTGACCGTCGCCCGGGTCACCGGCTACTCCCCGTACGCGGTGGCCGAGTTCGCCTGGACGCTGGCGACGGCGCTGAACCGGCGCATCGTGCGCGCCGCGAGCCGCACCCGCGACTTCGACTTCCGCCTCGACGGGCTGCTCGGCCGCGACTTCCACGGCCGCACGGTCGGCGTGGTCGGCACCGGCCGGATCGGCACCGCCTTCGCCAGGATCGCCCGCGGCTACGGGATGCGCATGCTCGGCTGGGACATCGCGGTCAACCCCGAGTGCACCGAGCTCGGCGTGGAGTACGTCGAGCTGGACCGGCTGTTCCGCGAGGCCGACCTGATCAGCCTGCACGTACCGCTGATGCCCTCCACCCACCACCTGGTCGGCGCCCGGCGGCTGGCCGCGATGAAGGACGACGCGATCCTGATCAACACCGGCCGCGGCGCGCTGCTGGACGCCTCGGCGCTGGTCGCCACGCTGCGCGACGGGCGGCTGGGCGGCGTCGGCCTGGACGTCTACGAGGAGGAGGCAGGGGTCTTCTTCTACGACAAGTCGCTGGAGGTCATGACCGACGACGTGCTGGCCCGCCTGATGACGTACCCGAACGTGCTGGTCACCTCGCACCAGGCGTACTTCACCGAGGAGGCGGTCGACGAGATCATCGCCGCGACCGTCCGCAATGTGGACGACTATCTCGCCGGGCGGATCACGGAGTGCACGCTGGTGCCGAGGTCGCCGTGAATGGGCGGGGCCGCGCGGGGCACGTGCCGGTGGACCGCACCTCCGCCCCGGCGCGCGGCCGCGGATCGTCAGCGGGCGCGAGCCCTGGCACGGGAAGTCTGGAGAGCAACCCCTGATGCGTATCGGAGTCCTCACCGCGGGCGGCGACTGCCCCGGACTGAACGCCGTCATCCGCTCCGTCACCCACCGGGCCCTGACCGGCCACGGCGACGAGGTCATCGGTTTCGAGGACGGCTTCCGCGGCCTGCTGGAGGGCCGCTTCCGGCCGCTGGACCTGGACTCGGTCAGCGGCATCCTCACCCGCGGCGGCACCATCCTCGGCTCGGCCCGCCTGGAGCGCGGCCGGCTGCGCGAGGCCGCCGACAACGCCGAGGAACTGCGGGCCTCCTACGACCTGGACGTCCTCATCCCGATCGGCGGCGAGGGCACCCTGACCGCCGCCCGCATGCTGTCCGACGCCGGGATGCCCGTGGTCGGCGTGCCCAAGACCATCGACAACGACATCAGCGGCACCGACCGCACCTTCGGCTTCGACACCGCCGTCACCGTCGCCACCGAGGCGATCGACCGGCTCAAGACCACCGCCGAGTCGCACCAGCGGGTGATGGTGGTGGAGGTCATGGGGCGGCACGCGGGCTGGATCGCCCTGGAGGCCGGCATGGCGGGCGGCGCCCACGGCATCTGCGTGCCCGAGCGGCCCTTCGACCCGGCCGACCTGGTGGCGATGGTGGAGGAGCGCTTCTCGCGCGGCAAGCGGTTCGCCGTCGTCTGCGTCGCCGAGGGCGCCCACCCGGCCAAGGGCACGATGGACTACGGCGTCGGCGAGATCGACAAGTTCGGCCACGAGCGGTTCGCCGGGATCGGGACCACCCTGGCCCGCGAACTGGAGGCGCGGCTGGGCAAGGAGGCCCGGCCGGTCATCCTGGGCCACGTCCAGCGCGGCGGGGTGCCCACCGCCTACGACCGGGTGCTGGCCAACCGCTTCGGCTGGCACGCGGTGGAGGCGGCCCACAAGGGCGCCTTCGGCCACATGACCGCCCTGCACGGCACCCGCATCACCATGGTCCCGCTGGCCGACGCGGTCACCCACCTCAAGACCGTCCCGGAGGACCGCATGGAGGAGGCGGAGTCGGTCTTCTGAGGGGTCTCACGGAAAGGGCTTGACTCGCTACTCCCGGTTACTCAATTCTAGTTGACTAAACTCAAGTAGAGTAAAATTGACTTGAGTAAACTTTGGTTGAGTCAGAGAAGGCAGGTAGTTCATGGCCGGATTCGTGGGGCGCGGGCGCGAGCTGGCCATGCTGGAACGCCACCTGGACTGGGTGCGGGAGGGGCGGGGAGACCAGCGGGGCCGGGCGCTGCTGCTGCGGGGGCGGCGCCGGGTGGGGAAGTCACGGCTGGTGGACGTCTTCTGCGAACGCGCCGGGGTGCCGTACGTGGTCTATCAGGCGACCCGCGGCGAGTCCCCCGCCCAGGAGCGGGCCGGCTTCCTCGCCGCTCTGCGGGATTCCGCGCTGCCGGGCCGCCAACTGCTGGCGGGCGTGGAGTCCGTGGCCACCTGGGACGCCGCGTTCCGGCTGCTCGCGGCGGTGCTGCCCGAGGACGAGCCGAGCATCGTCGTAGTGGACGAGCTGCCGTGGCTGATCGAGGCGGACCCGGTGGCCGAGGGCACCTTGCAGACGGCGTGGGACCGGGCGCTGAGCGGCAAACCCGTTCTGCTGGTCCTGATCGGCAGTGACCTGGCGATGATGGAGCAACTGTCCGAGTACGGACGGCCGTTCCACCAGCGAGCGGTCGAAATGGTCCTGGCGCCGCTCACCCCGTACGAGGTCATGACGATGACCGGGCTGCCGCCCGCCGACGCCTTCGACGCCCATCTGGTCACCGGGGGGCTGCCGCTGATCTGCCAGGAATGGCGCGAGGGGGAGAGCCGTACGGACTTCCTGCGGCGCGCCCTGGACGACCCGACCTCACCCTTGCTCGTCTCGGGCGAGCGCTCGCTGGCGGCGGAGTTCCCGGCCGAACTCCAGGCGAGGCACGTGCTGTCGGTGATCGGGACGGGCGAGCGCACCTTCAGCTCCATCGCGGCAAAATCGGGTTCCGGTGAGAAGCCGCTGGCGGCCGGTTCGCTGAATCCCGTGCTCGCTCGGCTGACCTCGCGGCGCGTCGTCGCCGTCGACACGCCCCTGTCCACCCGGCCCGGTGACCGGGACCGCCGCTACCGTGTCGCCGACCCCTACCTGCGGTTCTGGCTGGCCTTCCTGGAGCGCGGCATCTCCGAGGTGGAGCGCGGCCGGGGGGCACGCCTGGCGGAGACCGTCGAGCGGGGCTGGACCTCCTGGCGCGGCCGCGCGATCGAACCCGTCGTCCGAGAGGCGCTGGCCCGGCTGCTGCCCGACGACCGCTGGCCGGACACCGCCGAGGTCGGCGGCTGGTGGCCGCGTACCAACAACCCCGAGGTCGACCTGGTCGGCACCGACCGCGCGGCCCCGGCCCGAGCCGTCCACTTCGTCGGCTCCATCAAATGGCACGAGAACGCCGCCTTCGACTCCCACGACTTCGCCGCGCTGGCCCGCGACGCCCTCGCGGTCCCGGGCGCCACAGCCGCCACCCCCCTGATCGCCGTCTCCCGCACCGGCACCGCCGCCCCCGGTCCCGCCGCCCTCTACGGCCCCACCGACCTGATCCGGGCATGGCAGCCGGCCTGACGCCGGCCTTCCGGCGACGCGCCCCCCCGCCCGCCTGCCCCGGGCCACTCGATCGGCGCGGCGCCGGTTGCGGCCGGGCGGCGGGCGCGGACGATGGTCGGCAAGGACTTCCGAGGACGAGGAGGACGGGAGCCCGGGGGCCTCGGCGCGAGAACGGAGCGATTCCTTGCAGGAAGCCGCACGGACGTCACCGCGGGCCATCGCGGCGATCTCGACTCCCGAGCGGGTCGAGACGCGGCTGGGCACCTGGGATTTCCCGCTCGGGATGCCCACCGAGGAGACCGCGGACCGCGTCTACGACCACCTGGACCGCATGCGCGCGGTCAGCGCGTTCCTCGACGCCTATTCCGGCGTCAGCCTGTGGGCGGCCCGCAAGGGTTTCCACGAGGCGGGCGTCCTGGACCACGACGTCCTGCTCTTCTCGCGGTTCATGGACGCCCGCACGCTGGTGCTGACCGGCAACGCGGACACCGTCTACTTCCTGTCGTTCCTCGACCTGACCGAGGGGCCGCTGGTGGTCGAGGTGCCGCCCCTGACCCTCTGCTTCGTCAACGACATGTGGTTCCGCTGGGTCGAGGACCCCGGGCTGCCGGGACCCGATCGCGGGACGGGCGGCAAGTACCTCTTCGTGCCGCCCGGTTACCGGGGCCCGCTGCCCGAAGGGGGATTCTTCACGCGCGTGGCGCGCACCACCCGGCTCGTCCTGGTCGGGCGGGCGTTCCTGGAGGACGGCGATCCGGCGCCGGTCGCCGAGCGCGTCAAGCGGGGGCTGCGCCTCTACCGCTACGTCCACGGGCTGTACGGGACCGGCCTCGCGCCGATCGTCACCGGCGGCACCGAGCCGCCCATGCCGCTGACCCCGCGGTTCTGGACGGCCGGCCTGCGCGAGGCCGACGCGCCGCGTTTCGTCGAGGGCAGCGGGCTCGCCGTCGACATGATCCCGCCCGCGGACGCGACGTACTTCGACCTCGCGAGCGAGCTCGTGCACGACCAGCCGGCCGAGGCGCTCGACCCCGAGATCGCTGGCGCGCTGGCCGCGGTCGGGATCGCCAAGGGCCGGCCCTTCCGGCCCGACGCGCGGATGCGGGAGATCCTCGCCGAAGCGGCGGCGGTGGGGAACGCCACGGCCCGTACCCTGGCCTGCCGCCCGCGCCCGGCCGAGGGCGCGCACTACTACGGCCCGCGGTCCCAGTGGCTCAACGGCCTGCTCGTGTCCGGCCACGACTTCATGACCCCGCCCGCGGACATCACCGACCGGGGCGTGGAGACCCGGGCGAGCGACGGCGCCCGCAAGCTCAACCTGCGGTCGTGGTGGTGGTACCTGGGCGTGGGCATCAGCCCGGCGTTCACGGCGCGTCTGACCGGCATCGGTTCGCAGTACGTGTTCGCGTTCGCCGACCGGCGGGGCGAGGCCCTGGACGGCGCGAGGCGCTACCGCCTGGCGCTGCCGCCGGACATCCCCGCCGCCAGGTTCTGGTCGTGCACCGTGTACGACAACCAGACCCGCTCCATGCTCGACACTCCGCAGCGCTTTCCCCGGGCCGGCAGCCAGGACTACCCGGGCCCGGCGGCGGTCCGCGACGCCGACGGCACGACCACGCTGCACTTCGGGCCCGGCCGGCCCGACGGCGTGCCGGAGGGCAACTGGATCCGGACCGTGCCGGGCCGCGGGTGGTTCGTGGTCCTGCGGTTCTACAGCCCCCTGCCGCCGTTCTTCGACAGGACCTGGCGCCCGGGCGAGATCGAGGCGGCGGACTGAGGACCGGAACGGACCGGAGGGGACGACCCGCACAGGAGGTACGCGATGCCGCACACGAGCGACGGCCCGGGCCCCGGCACCACGGCCGCGGCCCTTGCCTCGATCAGCGTCCCGGACCGGGTGGAGACGGTCTTCGGCGCGCTCGACTTCTTCGACGGCATGCCGCTGCCCGACGCGGTCACCCGCAGCTACGACGCCCTGGACCTGCTGCGCGGGATCGAGGTGTTCCTCAACTGCGTGCCCGGCGCCTCGATGGTCGCGATGCGGCGAGGACTGCGCGGCCTGGGCGTCGACTCCCGCACGATCGGCTACACGGCCACGCGCTGCGGCTCGGCACCGATGCTGCTGACGGCCAACACGGAGACCACGTACGGCATGACCTGCCTGGCCCTCGACGAGGACGGGCCCACCGTCGTCGAGTCACCGCCGGACTCGCTGTGCCTCGTCAACGACCTGTGGCAGCGCTACGTCATCGACATGGGCATCGCCGGGCCCGACAAGGGAGAAGGAGGCAGGTACCTCTTCCTGCCCCCGGGCTACGACGGCGACGTGCCGGACGGATACGTCGTCGCGCGGCCGGCGACCTTCTCCTGCTGGGTGCTGATGCGAGCGCTGGGCGGCGCGCAGAACCTGCTCCAGGCGCGCGTCCATCCGCTCTCGGCCGCGGCGGACCCGCCCGAGCAGCGCTTCGTCGACTTCGCCGAGGCGGACTTCAACACGATCCACGCGAACGACTTCTCGTTCTTCGAGGAGATCGACACCCTCGTCCAGGGGGAACCGCCCGAGGCGCTCGACAGCGAACTGGCCGGGCAGCTCGCCTCGGTCGGCATCGTGCACGGCACGCCGTTCCGGCCGGACGACCGCATGCGCGCGATCCTGGACACCGCCGCCAGGATCGCGGCGGGCATCGTACGGACGCTGGCCTTCAAGCCGCGCGACCCCGCCTTCTACCTCTACTCCGGCAGTTCCTGGAAGAACCCGTGGCCCTCGCGCAGCCACGAGTTCCTGTCCCCGCAAGGCGCCCGGCTGCTGGACGCCCGGGCGGTGTTCCACTACTTCGCGACGGCCTCCTCACCGGCGATGGCGGCAGCGGCCGTCGGGGCCGGATCGCAGTACGCCTACACGGCGGAGGACTCCACCGGCGCGTGGCTCGACGGCGCGAGGAGCTACACGCTCAGGCTGCCGCGCGACGTCCCGGCAGAGGACTTCTGGGCGGTCAACGTCTACGACCCGCAGACCCGCTCACTGCTGCGCACCGACGACCCCTACCCGAGCGTGAACAGCCTGTCCGGCGACGTCCGGGCGGAGGCCAACGGCGACACGATCGTCCACTTCGGCCCGACCCCGCCGGCGGGCAGGGAGGCGAACTGGATCCGCACCGTGCCCGGCAAAGGATGGTTCGTCATACTGCGGCTGTACGGCCCGCTCGAAAGCTGGTTCGACCAGACCTGGCGGCCCGGCGAGATCGAACCGGCCTGAGGCGGCCGGCCGCCTCAGGCCGCCCCGGCCCCGCGTCATTCCGCCGGCCGCAGCCACACCGTCGCCAGCGGCGGCAGCGTCAGCCGGACGCTGTGCTTACGGCCGTGCCACGGCGTCGCCTCGGGCTTCAGCGGCACGTCGACCGCCACCCCGCTGCCGCCGTACCGCGCGTCGTCGGTGTTCAGCACCCGCGTCCACACCTCGTCGGGCGTGCCCAGGCGGTAGTCGTGCCGTACCACGGGGGAGAAGTTGCTGACGCACAGCAGCGGTTCGCCGTCGGCCCCGAACCGCAGGAAGGAGAACGTGTTGTCCTCCGCCGCGCCCCCGTCGATCCACTCGAAGCCCGCGGGGTCGGTGTCCAGCTGCCACAGCGCGGGCGTCGCGGCGTACACCGCGTTCAGGTCGCGCACCAGGTCCCGTACCCCGCGGTGGTCGCCCGCCGCCGAGTAGGTCTCGTCCAGCAGCCACCAGTCCGGGCCGTGGTCGTGCGACCACTCGGCGCCCTGCGCGAACTCCTGGCCCATGAACAGCAGCTGCTTGCCCGGATGCGCCCACATGAAGGCCAGGTACGCGCGCTGGGTGGCGCGCTGCTGCCACCAGTCGCCGGGCATCTTGTTGACCAGCGACCGCTTGCCGTGCACCACCTCGTCGTGCGAGATCGGCAGCACGTAGTTCTCGCTGTACGCGTACACCATCGAGAACGTCATCTCGTCGTGGTGGTACCTGCGGTGCACCGGCTCGTGCTGCACGTACTGCAGCGAGTCGTGCATCCAGCCCATGTTCCACTTCAGGCCGAAGCCGAGGCCGCCGAAACCGGTCGGGCCCACGTGGTGGGTGGCGCGGGTGACGCCGTCCCAGGCGGTGGACTCCTCGGCGATGGTGACCGCGCCGGGGCAGCGGCGGTACACGGTCGCGTTCATCTCCTGCAGGAAGGCGACCGCGTCCAGGTTCTCCCGGCCGCCGTGGGCGTTGGGCGTCCACTGGCCGGGCTCGCGCGAGTAGTCCAGGTACAGCATCGAGGCGACCGCGTCCACCCGCAGCCCGTCGATGTGGAACTCCTCGCACCAGTAGACCGCGTTGGCCACCAGGAAGTTGCGCACCTCCGTGCGGCCGAAGTCGAAGGTCAGCGTGCCCCAGTCCGGGTGCTCGGCCATCCGCGGGTCCGGGTGCTCGTACAGCGGCTCGCCGTCGAACCGGGCCAGCGCCCACTCGTCCTTCGGGAAGTGGGCCGGCACCCAGTCCATGATCACGCCGATCCCGGCCCGGTGGAGGGCGTCGACCAGGTACCGGAAGTCGTCCGGCGACCCCAGCCGCGAGGTCGGCGCGTAGTACGAGGTGACCTGGTAGCCCCACGAGCCGCCGAAGGGGTGCTCGGCGACCGGCATCAACTCCACGTGCGTGAAGCCCAGTTCCTTGACGTACGCGGGAAGCTGCTCGGCCAGCTCCCGGTAGTCCAGGCCCGGCCGCCACGACGGCAGGTGCACCTCGTACACCGAGAAGGGCGCGCGGTGGACGGGCACGTCGCCGCGGTGCGCCATCCACTCCTCGTCGGTCCACTCGTACCGCGACTCGGTGACGATCGAGGCCGTGCTCGGCGGCACCTCGGCGGCGCGCGCCATCGGGTCCGCCTTCGTCACCCGCCCGCCGCCGCGCGTGGCGATCTCGTACTTGTACGCGGTGCCCGCGCCCACGCCGGGCACGAACAGCTCCCACACCCCGGTCGCGCCCAGCGACCGCATCGGGAACGCCGTGCCGTCCCAGTAGGTGAAGTCCGCCGCCAGCCGCACACCCCGCGCGTTCGGCGCCCACACCGTGAACCGCGTGCCCCGCACCCCGCCGTGCTCCATCACGCGGGCCCCCAGCGCCCGCCACAGCTCCTCGTGCCGCCCCTCGCCGATCAGGTGCAGGTCGAGCTCGCCGAGCGCGGGCAGGAACCGGTACGGGTCGTCGACGACGTGCTCCCCGTCCTCGTACGTCACCGCGAGCCGGTACGCGGGGATCTCCGCCAGCGGCACCAGCGCGGAGAACAGGCCGTCGCCCTCCGGCTCCAGCTCCACCCGCATCCCGTCGGCCAGGACGGCCACGCCCCGCGCGTACGGGCGCAGGGCCCGGAACCGCACGGCGCCGCCCTCCCGGTGGGCGCCGAGCAGCGAGTGCGGGTCGTGGTGCTCCCCGCCCAGCAGCCGCTCCCGCTCGCGCGGGTCGAGGCTGCTCCCGGTGGCACCGGCCGCGACGTGCGCGGGAGCGGCCTCCCTCCTGGCCGCGGCCTTCTTCGGGGCGGTACCGGACGCCTTCGGCCGCGGTGTGGTCGCGTCGTAGCCGCGCGCCGTCGCCTCGGGAGTGCGGCCGGAGGGGGTTTCGGGTGTGCGCGGGGTCACGGGCGGATTCTCCTCGGGGGTTCGTGTCGGTGGTGCGGGGCGCGCCCCGGTCCTTACGCCTTCATACCGGCTTCACGCCCGCTCGTACCGCTGCGTACCGGTGGCAGGCCGCTTCGGACCGGCTTCATACCGGCCCCGCGGCGGCCAGGCGGGCCAGGGCCGAGAGGGGGATGGGCAGCCAGGCGGGACGGTGCCGCGCCTCGTACCTGGCCTCGTACACCGCCTTGTCCGTCTCGAAGGCCCGTATCAGCACGGGCTGTTCGCGCGGGTCGTGGCCGGACACCTGCGCGTAGCCCGAGCAGTAGGCGTCGCGGTGGCGGGCCGCCCAGGGCCCGTTGCCGCTGTGGTGGGCCGCGTAGTCGAAGGAGCGGAGCATGCCCGCGACGTCCTGCACCGGCGGCGCCGCCCGGCGCCGCTCGGCCAGCGGCCGGGCCGGCTCGCCCTCGAAGTCGATCAGCACCCACTCGCGGTCCGGCCCGCGCAGGGCCTGGCCCAGGTGCAGGTCGCCGTGGACGCGCTGGGCGGTCACCGCGCCCGCCGTCCCGGCGCCGGCCCCGAGCTTGGCCAGGTCGTCGAACGCCGAGCGCAGGGCGCCCGCGTAGGGGCGCACCGCGGGGACCTCGGCGGCGGTCTCCTCCAGCCGGTGCGTCATCGCGGCGGCGAGCCGTTCCAGCGCCGCGCCGCCGAGGCGGTGCACGGGCAGGGCGGCGGCCAGCGAGGCGTGCACCTCGGCGGTGGCCCGGCCCAGGGCGGCCGCCTCCTGCCGGAAGTCGCCGTCCTCGGCGACCGAGGCGAGGGCCAGCGTCCAGCCGTCGGTGGAACCGGGCAGGTACCGCTGCAGCACGCCCAGCGTCATCGGCTCGCCCTCCCCGGCCGAGTCGGACGAGTCGGCCGCGTCGGCCGCGTCCGCCTCGAACCACGCCACCGGCTCCGCCACCCGCTTGCAGCCGGCCCTGGCCAGCGCCAGCGACAGTTCCAGGTCGGGGTTGGTGCCGGGGGAGACCCGGCGGAAGAGCTTCAGGATGTACGTGTCGCCGTACACCACCGACGTGTTGGACTGCTCGGCGGTGGACACGCGCGGGGTCAGGCCCGGCGGGAACTGGGCGCGCGGCTCGGTGGTGAAGCGCAGCCGGCCGATCCGGCCCGGCATCCGCAGCCGTTCCAGCAGCAGGGCGGCCAGCCGCGGGTCGTGCGGGGCGTCGTAGAGGGTCAGGCCGTCGTACGGGCCGCCGACCGCGGGGCCGAGGGCGGCGCGCACCAGGGCGGACGGCAGCAGCGGGTGGGCGCCGAGGAGCAGTTGGTAGCAGTCGGGGGACCGGCCCGGCTGCTCGACGTCGACCAGGACGTGCAGCAGGCCCAGCGGTCCGAGCCGCCCGCCGGGCGGCACCAGCTCGGTGGCCGCGGTCAGGTGGAACCCGCCGATCGGCAGGCCCTTCCCGGCGAACCAGCGCTGCCGCGGCAGCCAGGCGCGCAGCAGCGGGTCGAGCGAGCGCAGCAGCCCGGGCACCACGGCACGGCCGGTGGTGGAGGAAACACGGGTCCAGGAGCTGTCCGACATGACGTCCTTTCCCCGGGGAGTCGCGCCACCTGCCCGAACGTGCGAACGGCAGGGGCGCCAGCCTCCCGGATGGCGGGTTCGGGCTGTCCGGCGACACGGGGAGCCTGCCCCGGGCGGGTGACAGGAAACCGCCGTACGGACTCGCCGGCGTAACGTTCCGGTGCCGGGCGCGTGTCGGCCGGCCGGCCGGGTCCCCCGTGTGGTGGCGGAGGCGTGGCCGTCGGGTGCTGCCGGGGTACTTCTGGATACTGCCAAAGGTGCGTCGGGCCCGCTACTCGGCGAACTACTCGGCGAAGGGGCGCCACGGGGGGCCGGCGTCGCGTCGGCCCCCCGGTCGTCAGGACGGGTCCTTGCGCAGCCGGAACCAGTAGAAGCCGTGGCCGGCGAGGGTGAGCAGGTACGGGAGCTGGCCGATCGCGGGGAAGCGCACCCCGCCGATCAGCTCCACCGGGTGCCGGCCCGCGTACTGCTGCAGGTCCAGCTCCGTGGGCTGGGCGAACCGGGAGAAGTTGTTCACGCACAGCACGAGGTCGTCGCCGTCCTCACGCAGGAACGCGAGCACCGCCGGGTTGCTGGACGGCAGCTCGGTGAACGAGCCCAGGCCGAACGCCCGGTTCTGCTTGCGGATCTCGATCATCCGCCGGGTCCAGTGCAGCAGCGAGCTGGGCGAGCTCATCTGCGCCTCGACGTTGGTGACCTGGTAGCCGTACACCGGGTCCATGATCGTCGGCAGGAACAGGCGGCCGGGATCGCTGGAGGAGAAGCCCGCGTTGCGGTCCGGGGTCCACTGCATGGGGGTGCGCACCGCGTCGCGGTCGCCGAGCCAGATGTTGTCTCCCATGCCGATCTCGTCGCCGTAGTAGAGGATCGGCGAGCCGGGCAGGGACAGCAGCAGCGCGGTGAACAGCTCGATCTGGTTGCGGTCGTTGTCCAGCAGCGGGGCCAGCCGGCGGCGGATGCCGATGTTGGCGCGCATCCGCGGGTCCTTGGCGTACTCGCTGTACATGTAGTCGCGTTCCTCGTCGGTGACCATTTCGAGGGTCAGCTCGTCATGGTTCCGCAGGAAGATCCCCCACTGGCAGTTCGCCGGGATCGCCGGGGTCTTGGCCAGGATCTCGGAGACCGGGTAGCGCGACTCGCGGCGGACCGCCATGAAGATGCGCGGCATCACCGGGAAATGGAAGGCCATGTGGCATTCGTCGCCGCCCTTGCGGAAGTCCCCGAAGTAGTCGACGACGTCCTCGGGCCACTGGTTCGCCTCGGCCAGCAGCACCGTGTCCGGGTAGTGCGCGTCGATCTCCGCGCGCACCCGCTTCAGGAAGCCGTGGGTGCGCGGCAGGTTCTCGCAGTTGGTGCCCTCCTGCTGGTAGAGGTAGGGCACCGCGTCCAGCCGGAAGCCGTCGATGCCCAGGTCCAGCCAGAACCTCAGGGCGGCCAGGATCTCCTCCTGCACCTGCGGGTTCTCGTAGTTCAGGTCCGGCTGGTGGGAGAAGAAGCGGTGCCAGTAGTACTGCTTGCGGACCGGGTCGAACGTCCAGTTCGACGTCTCGGTGTCGACGAAGATGATGCGGGCGTCGCCGAACTGCTTGTCGTCGTCGGCCCAGGTGTAGTAGTCGCCGTAGGGGCCGTCGGGATCGCTGCGGGACGCCTGGAACCACGGGTGCTGGTCGCTGGTGTGGTTCATGACGAAATCGATGATCACGCGCATGCCGCGCTGGTGGGCGGCGTCCACGAATTCCACGAAGTCGGCCAGGTCGCCGAATTCCGGCAGGACCGCGGTGTAGTCCGCCACGTCGTAGCCGCCGTCCCGCAGGGGGGAGGCGAAGAACGGCGGCAGCCACAGGCAGTCGATGCCCAGCCATTGCAGGTAGTCGAGTTTGGCGGTGATGCCCTTCAGGTCGCCCACACCGTCGCCGTTGCTGTCCTGGAAGGAGCGGACGAGGACTTCGTAGAACACCGCCCGTTTGAACCAGTCGGGATCACGGTCCTTGGCGGGGGTGTCCTCGAAGGTGTCAGGGACGGGTTCGTTGACGATCAACTGAGTGACCCTCCGATCGGTGGAGACGGTCGCAGGGAGAAGACGTGCGCGGGTGCGCGGCCCGGCTCCAGGCGCACATAGTTGTCCCTGCCCCAGTGGTAGGTCTCACCGGTGAGCTCGTCGCGCACCGGGAACGACTCGTGCCAGGAGAGGCCGAGTTCTGGCATGTTCAACGACACGGTCGCCTCCTGGGTGTGGAACGGGTCCAGGTTGACGACCACCAGTACGACATCTCCGCCGCGCCGCTTGGAGTAGGCCATCAGCGCGTCGTTGTCCACGTGGTGGAAGGTGATGTCCCGGAGCTGCTGCAGCGCCGGATGGCGGCGGCGCAGCCGGTTGAGGGTGCTGATCAGCGGGGCCAGGGAGCGGCCCGCCGCCTCGGCGGCCGCCCAGTCGCGCGGCCGCAGTTCGTACTTCTCGGAGTCGAGGTACTCCTCGCTGCCGGGGTGTGCGGGGGTCGCCTCGCACAGTTCGAATCCCGCGTAGACCCCCCAGGAGGGGGAGAGCGTCGCGGCGAGCACGGCTCTCGTCTCGAAGGCCGGCCGCCCGCCGCTTTGCAGGTAGGCGTGCAGGATGTCAGGGGTGTTGACGAAGAAGTTGGGGCGCATCCAGGCCGCCGGCTCGCCGCTGAGCTCCCGCACGTAGTCGGTGAGCTCGTCCTTGCCGTTGCGCCAGGTGAAGTACGTGTACGACTGCTGGAACCCGATCTGCCCGAGGGTGTTCATCATCGCCGGACGGGTGAACGCCTCGGCCAGGAAGATCACGTCCGGGTCGGTGCGGTTGATGTCGGCGATGACCTTCTCCCAGAACACCACGGGCTTGGTGTGCGGGTTGTCGACGCGGAAGATCCGCACCCCGTGGTTCATCCAGTGCCGCAGCACCCGCAGGGTCTCCCGGACGATGCCGGCCAAGTCCTCGTCGAACGCGATCGGGTAGATGTCCTGGTACTTCTTCGGCGGGTTCTCCGCGTAGGCGATGCTGCCGTCGGCCCGGTGCGCGAACCACTCCGGGTGCTTGGCGACCCACGGGTGGTCCGGTGAGCACTGCAGCGCGAAGTCCAGGGCGACCTCCAGCCGCAGCTCGCGGGCCCGCGCCACGAAGTGGTCGAAGTCCGCGAGGGTGCCCAGGTCCGGGTGGACCGCGTCGTGCCCGCCCTCCGGCGAGCCGATCGCCCACGGCGAGCCCACGTCGTACGGGCCGGCCGACAGGCTGTTGTTGGGGCCCTTGCGGAACGCGGTGCCGATGGGGTGGATCGGCGGCAGGTACACCACGTCGAAGCCCATCGCGGCGATCGCCGGCAGCCGCTCGGCGGCGGTGCGGAAGGTGCCCGAACGCGGCGGCTCGCCCTCCGTGACCACCGCGCCCTCCGACCGCGGGAAGAACTCGTACCACGAACCGAACAGCGCCCGCTCCCGCTCGACGTTCAACTGCATCGGGCGGGAGGCGGAGACCAGCTCCCGCAGCGGGTGCCGGTCCAGCACCGCGACCACCTCGGGCACCAGGGCCGCCGCGTGCCGCGCCGACGGCGGGCGGGTCGCGTCGCGCAGCGCGTCGACCGCGGCCAGGACCGCGGCGCGGCCGTCGTTCTTCGGCACCCCGGCGGCCGCCCGCTCGTACAGCAGCGCGCCCTCGGTGAGCACCAGTTCGGTGTCGATACCGGCCGGGATCTTGATGCCGGCGGCGTGCCGCCACGTGGCGACCGGATCCGACCAGGCCTCGACGGTGTACGTCCAGCGCCCCTCGGCGGTGGGCGTGACGAGGGCGCCCCAGCGGTCGGTGCCGGGGGCCAGTTCGCGCATGGGCGTCCACGGGCCGGACCGTCCGGCGGCGTCGCGCAGCACGACGTTGGCGCCGACGGCGTCATGCCCTTCACGGAACACTGTCGCCGTCACCTGGAACGTCTCGCCGACCACCGCTTTCGCCGGCCGGCGGCCGCAGTCCACGCTTGGGCGGACATCGAGCACGGGAATACGACCGATCATTTCCTCACCTGGCAGTTCGGGTTCCCGGAAGAGCGGGAGACGGGATGTCGGCCCCCGCTCTTTTTACCTGTTCTTGGCCATCGGAGCCTGCCCGCGTGGCCACTCGGGTCCGCGTTCACCCGGGTGGCGGGCGCCGGAGGCTTGACGGCGGAGGGCGGGAGGGTCTGTGGCCATCGCGGCGGCCGCGCGCGGTGTCGGACACTCTTCAGAGTGCTCCCCGGTCTACGCGCGAAACCACCCGCATGACGGTCTTTCGGGAGCACGTCACGGAAGCCCGAATCCGCGCCCCCCGCGGGAGTGCGGCTCATGTCCTGAATGCCCCCCGGTTTCGCGCCGAACGCGCCCCCACATGCGCCCCCGCGTGCGCCCCCACGGGCCGCGGAGCCCCACAAGAGCCCCCTGCGCCTCGTCTCGTTCAAGCCACCAGGATCGCACCCGATCGGGCGCCGCGCACGGCCGATCACCGGTTCCCTCAGATGTGCGCGCCCTGTCCCGCAAGCGACCGGCGCCCGCTCGCCGCCCCGTTTCGCCTCAATGAGCCGCCGTTCGAGCGTTTGAACCAGCAGATCGCGGAGAGAGCCCGCAGACGTCCTGCTCGCGGGGCTACGGTCGAAGGTGTGAAGGCAATTCGTCGATTCACCGTGCGCACCGTCCTGCCGGAACCTCTGCGCCCGCTGGGGGAACTGGCCCAGAACCTACGCTGGTCATGGCACCAGGAGACCGGAGAACTGTTCGGAAGTGTCGACCCCGAGGGCTGGCGGGCGGCCCAGGGCGACCCGGTACGGCTGCTCGGCGGCGTGTCCAAGGAGCGGCTGGCGGCCCTGGCCGCCGACCGCCGCTTCCTGCGGCGGCTCGACGCCGCCTCCGAGGACCTCGCCGACTACCTGGCCAACCCACGGTGGTACCAGGAACAGAGCGACCTGCCGGCAGCCATCGCCTACTTCTCACCCGAGTTCGGCATCACCTCGGCCCTGCCGCAGTACAGCGGCGGCCTGGGCATCCTCGCCGGCGACCACCTCAAGGCCGCGAGCGACCTCGGGGTCCCGCTCATCGGCGTCGGCCTGCTCTACCGGCACGGCTACTTCCGCCAGAGCCTGTCCCGGGAGGGCTGGCAGCAGGAGCACTACCCGGTGCTCGACCCCAACTCCCTGCCCCTGACCCTGCTCCGCGAGGCCGACGGCACCCCCGCCGGGATCGGCCTCACCCTCACCGGCGGCCGTTCCCTGCGCGCCCGTATCTGGAAGGCCCAGGTCGGGCGGGTGCCGCTGCTTCTGCTCGACTCCGACGTCGAGGGCAACCAGGCCGCCGAGCGCGACGTCACCGACCGGCTCTACGGCGGCGGCAGCGAGCACCGGCTGCTGCAGGAGATGCTGCTGGGCATCGGCGGCGTCCGGGCCGTCCGCGCCTACTGCCGCATCACCGGCCACCCCGACCCCGAGGTGTTCCACACCAACGAGGGCCACGCCGGCTTCCTCGGCCTGGAGCGGATAAGGGAACTGGCCCAGGAAGGGCTCGATTTCGACGCCGCCCTGGAGGCGGTCCGGGCCGGCACCGTGTTCACCACCCACACCCCCGTACCGGCCGGAATCGACCGGTTCGACCGCGAGCTGGTCGCCCGCCACCTGGGCGACGGCGGGGAGCTGCCCGGCGTGGACGTCGGCAGCATCCTCGAACTGGGCCTGGAGACCCACAGCGGCGGCGACCCCAACCTGTTCAACATGGCCGTCATGGGCCTGCGGCTAGCCCAGCGGGCCAACGGCGTGTCCACCCTGCACGGGGCGGTCAGCCGGGGGATGTTCGCCGGGCTGTGGCCCGGCTTCGACCCCGAGGACGTGCCCATCACGTCCATCACCAACGGCGTGCACGCCCCCACCTGGGTGGCGCCCGAGGTGCAGCGGCTGGCCGCGCGCCAGGCCGGCCAGCAGGCCGCCGAGGACGCCATGACCGTCGGCGGCACCGAGTCGTGGCGGGTCATCGCGGACATTCCGGACGCCAGGCTGTGGGAGCTGCGCCGCGAGCTGCGCGAACAGCTCGTGGAGGACGTCAGGCGCCGGTTGCGTGCCTCCTGGCGGCAGCGCGGCGCGGGCGAGGCCGAGCTCGGCTGGACCGACTCCGTCCTCGACCCCGACGTGCTGACCATCGGCTTCGCCCGCCGGGTCCCCTCGTACAAGCGGCTCACCCTGATGCTGCGCGACCAGGACCGGCTGAGGGAGCTGCTGCTGCACCCCGAGCGGCCGATCCAGATCGTGGTCGCGGGCAAGGCCCACCCGGCCGACGACAGCGGCAAGCGGCTGGTGCAGGAACTGGTGAAGTTCACCGACGACCCGCGGGTGCGGCACCGCATCGTCTTCCTGCCGGACTACGACATGCGGATGGCGCGGCTGCTCTACCCCGGCTGCGACGTCTGGCTGAACAACCCGCTGCGCCCGCTGGAGGCGTGCGGCACCTCCGGGATGAAGGCCGCCCTGAACGGCTGCCTGAACCTGTCGGTGCTCGACGGCTGGTGGGACGAGTGGTTCGACGGTGACAACGGCTGGGCGATCCCCACCGCCGACGGCATCACCGACGAGGACCGGCGCGACGAACTGGAGGCCGCCGCGCTCTACGGCCTGCTGGAGAACCAGGTCGCCCCGCGCTTCTACGACCAGGGCAGGAACGGGCTGCCCGAGCGCTGGATCGAGATGGTCCGGCACACCCTGGCCGGCCTCGGCCCCAAGGTGCTGGCCGGCCGGATGGTCCGCGACTACGTGACCAGGCTGTACGCCCCCGCCGCCCGATCCCACCGCGCCATACAGGGTCCGCACGCGGCCGACCTGGCCGCCTGGAAGCGCCGGGTCCGCCGGCACTGGGCGGGGGTCTGCGTGGACCACGTGGAGACCAGCGCGACCGAGGGGCCGGCCGAGGGGGCGCCGGAGCTGGGCTCCACGCTCACCCTGCGCGCCCAGGTCACCCTGGGCGGCCTCGATCCCGCCGACGTGGAGGTGCAGTTGCTGTCCGGCCGGGTCGACGCGGGCGACCGGATCACCGCTCCCGCGATCGTCGCGCTCAAGCCGACCGCCCGCCCGGACGTCTCGGGCCGCCACACGTACGAGGGCACGCTCACCCTGGACCGCACCGGCTCCTTCGGCTACACCGTGCGCGTCCTGCCCTCGCACCCGCTGCTGGCCACCCCGGCGGAGCTGGGACTGGTCGCCGTACCGGCCGAGGCCGAGGGGATGACGGCGGGCGTCCTGCGCTGACCCTCGCGTCCCGGGAACACGCACCGGCCCCGGTGGCACACGCGATCCGTGTGCCACCGGGGCCGTGGGACGTGTCGCGTCCCGGGTCAGACCGCGCGGATGTTCTCCGCCTGGGGGCCCTTCTGGCCCTGGGTGACGTCGAACTCGACCTTCTGGCCTTCCAGCAGCTCGCGGTAGCCCTTGGCCAGGATGTTCGAGTAGTGGGCGAAGACGTCGGAGCCGCCGCCGTCCTGCTCGATGAAGCCGAAGCCCTTCTCCGAGTTGAACCACTTCACGGTGCCGGTTGCCATGTTCTCTCCTACAGGGTGGGGCAGTGTTCGCACCCGCACTGTACGGACGCGGATCCCGCGGACCGATCACCCCACACCGGAGAAACCCGGCAAAACACCCGAACTCGGGCCGCCCGCTGGGGTTTCGGCCCGGGCCGCGACCGCCGGACGGGTGACCGGCCACGCCGTTCGGGTGACGCCGCGAACCGGCCGACCGGCCCGCCCGCTCGCGTCGCCCGCCCGGCGTCACCCGCTCACACCAGGCTGTCCCGCCACGCCTGGTGCAGGTCCGCGAAGTGGCCCTCGGACGCGATGAGCCGGTCCGGCGGGCCGTCCTCCACGATCCGGCCGGCACGCATGACCAGGACGCGGTCGGCGATCTCGACCGTGGACAGGCGGTGCGCGATGATCACCGCGGTGCGGCCGCGCAGCACGGTGTGCATGGCGTGCTGGACCGCGCGTTCTCCGGGCACGTCCAGGGACGAGGTGGCCTCGTCCAGGATCAGGACGCCCGGGTCGGCGAGCATGGCGCGGGCGAAGGCGACGAGCTGGCGCTGCCCGGCCGAGATGCGGCCGCCGCGCTTGCGGACGTCGGTGTCGTAGCCGTCGGGCAGGGCGGTGATGAAGTCGTGCGCGCCGATGGCCTTGGCCGCCGCCTCGACCTCCTCGCGCGTGGCGTCGGGCCGCCCGATGGTGATGTTGTCGGCGACGGTCCCCGAGAAGAGGAACGCCTCCTGCGTGACCATGACCACGCCGCGCCGCAGGTCGGCGGGGGCGAGGTCACGCAGCGGGACGCCGTCGAGCAGCACCCGCCCGCTGGTGGGGTCGTAGAAGCGCGCGAGCAGTTTGGCC
Source organism: Streptomyces sp. HPF1205 (assembly GCF_020400825.1). Lineage (GTDB taxonomy): Bacteria > Actinomycetota > Actinomycetes > Streptomycetales > Streptomycetaceae > Actinacidiphila. The sequence goes on along the minus strand of NZ_JAINVH010000032.1, from coordinate 37,704 downwards.
AGCGTGGACTTGCCCGCGCCGGTGGCGCCGACCACCGCCACGGTCTGCCCGGCCGGCAGCCGCAGGTCGAAGGCGGGCAGCACCTCCCCGCCGGTGCGGTAGGCGAACCGCACGTCCTCGAAGACGACCTCGCGGCCCGGCTGCCCGGCCGCCCGCTCCGGCAGCGGCAGCGGCTGCCGGGGCTCCGGCACCCCCGGCCGCTGCGCCAGCAGCCCGGCGATCTTCTCCAGGGACGCGGCCGCCGACTGGTAGGAGTTGAGGAACATCCCGAGCCGGTCGATCGGGTCGTACAGCCGCCGCAGGTACAGCACGAAGGCGGCGAGCACGCCCAGCGCCATGCCGCCCTGGGCCACCCGGTACGCGCCCCACAGCACGATCGCCGCGATGGTGACGTTGGCGATCAGCCGCGAGCCCACCACGTACCTGGCCATCTCCAGGATCGCGTCGCCGTTGGCCCGCTCGTGGCGGCGGTTGAGCTCCTCGAAGGCCGCGTCGCCGGGCTCCTCGCGGCGGAACGCCTTGACCGGCCGGATGCCGTTCATCGTCTCGGTGAACTTCACGATGACCGCCGCGGTCGCCGTCGAGCGCCTGCGGTACGCGACCATCGACCGGCGCCGGTAGCTCCGGATCCCCACGTACAGCGGCCCGAACGACACCATGGTGGCCAGGCCCAGCTTCCAGTCCAGCACCAGCAGCAGCACCGAGATGTAGACCGCGGACAGCACGACCTCGATGAGCTCCTCCAGGCCCTCCGCGAGCAGCTCGCGGATCGACTCGACGTCGGAGGTGGCCCGCGAGATCAGCCGCCCGGAGGTGTAGCGCTCGTGGAAGTCCAGGCTGAGCGACTGGGCGTGGCGGAAGATCCGCCCGCGCAGGTCGACCAGCACGTCCTGGCTGGTACGGGCGGCGGTGCGGATGAAGGCGCGCTGCAGGATCCCGGCCGCCAGGCCGCAGCCGAGGTAGCCGCAGGCGACGGCGACCAGCGGGCCGTGCCGCCCGTGGCGCACCGCCGGGATGGCGTGGTCGATGGCGTACGCGACCAGCAGCGGGCCGACCTGCACGGCCGCCTGCTGGACCAGCAGCAGCGCCGTGGCCAGCCACAGCCTGGCGCGGTGCGGGCTCAGCAGCGAACGCAGCAAGGTGAGCTGGGCGTTCTTCGGAGCCGGCAGGACGTCCTGGTCGAAGGGGTCCGGCGCGGCCCCGGGGGCGCCCGGCGTGCCGTCCTCCTCCGGGGGCCGCTCGGCCGTCTGCTCGGCGACGGAGGTCATCGGGTCCTGCTCCCTTCCAGCGGGGTCCGCCCGCCCTGCGGACCGGGCGGTCCGAGCGGATCCCCCGGGCCGGACGCGCCCGACATCATCCAGCGGTACTCGGCGCTGTCCCGCAGCAGTTCGGTGTGCGTGCCCACCGCCGTGATCCGGCCGTCCGACAGCAGCGCCACCCGGTCGGCGAGCAGCACGGTGGAGGGGCGGTGGGCGACCACCAGCGCCGTGGTCTCCCGCAGCACCTCGCGCAGCGCGGCCTCGACCAGCGCCTCGGTGTGCACGTCGAGCGCGGACAGCGGGTCGTCCAGGACGAGGAAGCGGGGCCGCCCGACCACGGCGCGGGCCAGCGCGAGCCGCTGCCGCTGCCCGCCGGACAGGCTCAGCCCCTGCTCGCCGACCTGGGTGTCCAGGCCCTGCGGCAGGTTCGTCACGAAGTCGCACTGCGCGATGTCCAGGGCGCGCAGGATGTCGGCCTCGGTGACGCCCGCAGGACCCGCGCCCATGGCGACGTTCTCGCGCACCGAGGCGGAGAAGAGTGTCGGCTCCTCGAAGGCCACCGACAGCAGTTCGCGCACCCGGCGCACCGGCAGGCCCGCGACGTCCGCTCCGTCCAGGGTGATCCGGCCGCCGGTCGCCTCGTGCAGCCGGGGCAGCAGCGCCGTCAGGGTGGTCTTGCCGCTGCCGGTCGCGCCGACCAGCGCCATCGTCTCGCCCGGCCGGATGTGCAGGTCGACCCCGCGCAGCAGGTCCGGGGTGCCGGCCGGGGCGTCGGGGTAGCGGAAGCGGACGCCGCTCATCCGCAGCCCGTCCTGGCCCCGGTCCTCCTCGGGCTCCGTGCCCGAGACGTCGGCCTCCGGGTGGTCCATCACCTCGAAGTAGCGGTCGGCGGCGGTGGAGGCCTCGTTGCTCATCGCCAGCAGGAAGCCGATGGACTCCACCGGCCAGCGCAGCGTGAGGGCGGTGGACAGGAACGCCACCAGCGTGCCCGCCGACAGCCGGCCGTCGGAGACCCGGAGCACGCCGACGACCAGGGCCGCGCCGATCGCCAGCTCCGGCAGCGTCATGATGACCGCCCAGATGTCCGACAGCAGCCGGGCCTTGCGCATCTCGGTGTCCCACAGCCGCCCGGTCTGCAGCCGGAACGCCCGCGCCTGGCTGCGGTGCCGCCCGAACGCCTTGATGATGCGGATGCCCAGCACCGACTCCTCGACCACGGTCGCCAGGTCGCCGGCCTGGTCCTGGGCCGTACGGGCGGCCAGCGCGTACCGCGTCTCGAAGTACGAGCACAGGACCACCAGCGGGATCACCGGCACGAGCAGCACCAGGCCCAGCAGCCACGCCTGGGCGAACAGGATCGCGAAGCCGATGAGGATGGTGGCGCCGTTGACCACCAGGAAGACCAGCGGGAAGGCCAGGAACATGCGCAGGATCTGCAGGTCCATGGTGGCCCGCGACAGGAGCTGCCCCGACGCCCAGCGGTCGTGGAAGGCGACCGGCAGCCGCTGGAGGTGCCGGTACAGGTCGGCCCGCATCGCCGCCTCGACCCCCGCCAGGGGCCTGGCCACCAGCCAACGGCGCACCCCGAACAGTCCCGCCTCCAGCAGCCCCAGCCCCAGCATCAGCAGGCCGCCGCGCCACACCCCGGCCGTGTCGTGGTCCTGGATCGGGCCGTCGACCATCCACTTGAGCACCAGGGGGATGAGCAGGGCCATGCAGGACGCCACGACCGCGACCACGGCCGACAGCCCGAGCCGCAGCCGCACGGGTCTGACGTACGGCCACAGGCGCAGCAGCGACCGGATGACCGACCGGGAGCGGACGGCGGGCGCGGAGTCAGGGGTCGTGGCAGGCATCACCCCTGACAGTAAGGCCGGGCACCGACAGCGCTCACCTCGTTTTCCCGCCGGAACCCGGTCCGCCCCGGCCGCCCCGGCCGCTTCGGCCGTCCTGGCCGCCCCGACCGGTCCTGCGACCGTCCGGTCCGTCCGGTCCGCCCGGTCCGCCGCCGTCCGGGCCCGGCGCACCCACCCGGTACAGCCGCGCCGACCGCGCCCCCACCCGGACCTCGGTGCCCGCCGCGACGGCCGTCCCCGGGGGCGCCGCCTGCTCCTCCAGGGCCGTGTCCAGCAGCAGTTCGTACGAGCCGGCCCACGGCGGGCCCGGCAGCGTGAAGGACACCGGCCGGTGGTGGGCGTGCGCGATCAGCAGGAAACTGTCGTCGAGGACCGGCTCGCCGCGGGCGTCGCGCTGCGGGATGTCCCGCCCGGACAGGAACATCCCCAGCGTGGCGGACGGCGCGAACCAGTCTTCGCCGGTCATCTCCCGCCCCGAGGGCGCGAACCACGCCACGTCCCGCAGCCCCTCCGCGCCGGCCGCCAGGCCCGAGAAGAACCCGCCGCGCCGCAGCACCGGGTGCGCCCGGCGCAGGGCGATCAGGCGGGCCGCCAGGTCGCGCAGGCCCGCCCACGAGGGGTCGTCGAGCAGCGACCAGTCGACCCAGCCGACCGGGTTGTCCTGGCAGTAGGCGTTGTTGTTGCCGCCCTGGGTGCGGCCCATCTCGTCGCCCGCCACCAGCATCGGCACCCCGGTGGCCAGCAGCAGCGTGGCCAGCATGTTGCGGATCTGCCGGCGCCTGAGCGCCGTCACCGCCGGGTCGTCGCTCTCCCCTTCGGCGCCGCAGTTCCAGGAGCGGTTGTCGTCGCTGCCGTCCCGCCCCTCCTCGCCGTTGGCCTCGTTGTGCTTGCCGTTGTACGAGACCAGGTCGCGCAGGGTGAAGCCGTCGTGGGCGGTCACGTAGTTGACGGAGGCGTACGGGCGCCGGCCGCCCCAGTCGTACAGGTCGCTGGACCCCGACAGCCGGTAGCCCAGGTCGCGCACGTCGTCGGTGGCGCCGCGCCAGAAGTCCCGCACGGTGTCGCGGAAGCGGTCGTTCCACTCGGTCCACAGCGGCGGGAACGCGCCCGCCCGGTAGCCCCCAGGACCCACGTCCCAGGGCTCGGCTATCAGCTTCACCCGGCGCAGGACCGGGTCCTGGCCGATCACCGTGAGGAAGGGGGACAGCATGTCCACGTCGTTGGTCGAGCGGGCGAGCGCGGCGGCGAGGTCGAAGCGGAAGCCGTCCACGCCCATCTCGGTCACCCAGTAGCGCAGGGAGTCCGTTATCAGGCGCAGCACGTGCGGCTGGACCACGTTCAGGGTGTTGCCGCAGCCGGTGTAGTCGGTGTAGCGGCGGGGGTCGGCGGCCAGCCGGTAGTAGCCGCGGTTGTCGATGCCGCGCAGGCTGAGGGTGGGGCCGCCCTCGCCGCCCTCCGCGGTGTGGTTGTAGACGACGTCGAGGATCACCTCGATCCCGGCCGCGTGCAGCGCCTTGACCATCCGCTTGAACTCGCCCACCTGCTGGCCGCGGGTCCCGGAGGCGCTGTAGGCGGCGTGCGGCGCGAACCAGCCGATCGAGTTGTAGCCCCAGTAGTTGCGCAGCCCCTGCCGCTCCAGGTGCTCCTCGTGCGCGAACTGGTGCACCGGCATCAGCTCGACCGCGGTCACCCCGAGCCGGGTCAGGTGTTCGACCGCGGCCGGGTGGGCCAGGCCCGCGTACGTACCGCGCAGTTCGGGCGGTACGCCGGGGTGGCGCATGGTGAAGCCGCGCACGTGCAGCTCATACAGCACCGTGTCCGACCAGGGCGTCTTGGGCCGGCGGTCGTCCTGCCAGTCGTCGTCGTCATCGACCACCACGCCCTTGGGGACGTACGGCGCCGAGTCCCGGTCGTCGCGCACGGTGTCGGCCACGCCGGCCTCCGGCCAGTGCCGCACGTGCCCGTACACCTCGGGCGCCAGCCGGAACTCGCCGTCCACCGCCCGCGCGTAGGGGTCGAGCAGCAGCTTCGCCGGGTTCCAGCGGGCGCCGGTCCACGGGTCCCAGCGACCGCCGACCCGGTAGCCGTACCGCGTGCCGGGCCGCACCCCCGGCACGAAGCCGTGCCACACCTCGTGCGTCAGCTCGGTCAGCGCCGCCCGCGTCTCGCCGCCGTCCTCGTCGAACAGGCACACCTCCACCCACTCCGCGCCGGCCGCCCACAGCGCGAAGTTGGTGCCCGCGGCGCCGTCGGGGCCGGTACGGAAACGGGCGCCGAGCGGATGCGGCGCCCCCGGCCGGACGGTGGCCTCCCGGGTGCGCGCGGAAACCGCTCGGCCGGGGCCGCCCCCGCCCGCGGTACGGGGGCGGGGCGGGCCCGGCACCGCGACCGGCCCCCCGGCGGGGGCGGCCTCCGCGGGGCCGGGAGGGGGCACGGCGACCCCGGGCTCGGGTGGCTGCATCCTGCTCATGCCGCCCTCGCACCGTCCGGCCCCGACGGGCCTCGCGGGGCTCGCCCGGCCGCGCCGGACTCCGTCTCGGACACGTGTCTGCCTCCCGCGGCTCGCCGGCGCAAGGACCCGGCCCGGGCTGCCGCGCGGGCGTCCCGTGCCCGCCGGCGGGCCGTGTCCTTCCCGGCATTCTTCCCACCAGGGGGTGGTGCGTCACCCTCCGGAAGCGGCGATGGTCAGGCGGCGCGTTTCCCCGGCGGGTGCGGCGTCGTTGTGGGTGCGTGAGGACAGCGGCGAGACGCACGGGCGCGGTGTGGGGCGCGATGCTGGGGACGGTGCTGGGCGCGGTGGTCGCGGTCGGCTGCGGCCCCGGGTTCGGCTCGGACGGCAAGCGGGTCCCGCCCCCGGTCCCCGCCGCCACCGCCGGGGCGCAGCGCCCGCAGGACTCGCGGGCGGTCATCGCGGTCAGCCCGGAGGACGGCGCGAAGGACGTGCCGCCGGCCGGCCCGCTCGCGGTCACCGTCACCGGCGGCACCCTCACCGAGGTCTCCGTGCAGAGCGGCGACGGCGCCGCGGTGCCCGGCACGGTCTCCCCGGACGCCCGCACCTGGCGCCCGGACGCGGCACTGCTGCCGGCCACCCCGTACACGGTGGACGCCTACGCCGTCGACGCCGACGGCCACGCGACCGCCAGGCACACCACCTTCACCACACTCGTGCCCAGGGACGACCTCATCGGCTTCCCGACGCCCGCGAACGGGGCGACCGTGGGCACGGGGATGATCATCACCGTGCGGTTCAACCGGCCCGTCATCGAGCGCGCCGCCGTCGAGCGCGGGGTCACCGTGACGTCCGACCCGCCGGTGCGGGTGGTGGGCCACTGGTTCGGCGACCGGCGCCTGGACCTGCGGCCGGCCGCCTACTGGCGCCCCGGCACCCACGTCACCCTCGCCCTGCGGCTGCGTGACGTGCGCGCCGCGCCCGGCGTGTACGGCACGCAAGTACGCACGGTGGCCTTCACCATCGGCCGCGACCAGCGCTCCACGGTCGACGCGGCCACCCACATCATGACCGTGCGGCGCGACGGCACGGTCATCCGCACCCTCCCGGTCTCGGCGGGCAGCCCCGAGCACACCACGTACAACGGCGTCATGGTCATCGCCGAGAAGTTCGCGCTGACCCGGATGGACAGCCGCACGGTCGGCTTCGGCGGCGAGTACGACATCCCCGACGTGCCGCACGCGATGCGGCTGACCCGCTCCGGCACCTTCGTCCACGGCAACTACTGGTCGCCGCCCGACGTCTTCGGCGCCACCAACGTCAGCCACGGCTGCATCGGCCTGCGCGACACCAAGGGCGGGAGCGCGGACACGCCGGCCGGCTGGTTCTTCACCCACTCCCTGGTGGGGGACCCGATCCGGGTCGTCAACTCCCACGACGCGACCGTCTCCCCTGACAACGGGATGGGTGGCTGGAACCTCACCTGGCAGGAGTGGGTGGCGGGCTCGGCCCTGTGACCCTCGGGCGGTCGCCGGGCGTCGCCCGGCGTACTCTCCGGCCATGACAGTAACCCTCGAAGTCGACGCCGGTGTCGGGACGATCCGGCTGGACCGGCCGCCGATGAACGCGCTGGACGCGCGGACCCAGGACCTGCTCAAGGAGGTCGCCGAGGAGGCGGCCCGCAGGGCGGAGGTGCGGGCCGTGGTGGTGTGGGGCGGCGAGAAGGTGTTCGCGGCGGGCGCGGACATCAAGGAGATGCGGGCCATGTCCTACCAGGACATGGCCCTGCGGGCGGGCGACCTGCAGGCCGCGTTCACCGCCGTGGCGCGGATCCCCAAGCCGGTCGTGGCGGCCGTCAACGGCTACGCGCTCGGCGGCGGGTGCGAACTGGCGCTGTGCGCGGACATCCGGATCGCGGCGGAGAACGCCAAGCTCGGCCAGCCCGAGATCCTGCTCGGCCTGATCCCGGGCGCGGGCGGCACGCAGCGCCTGGCCCGGCTGATCGGCCCCTCGCGGGCCAAGGACCTCGTCTTCACCGGCCGCATGGTGGACGCGGCGGAGGCGCTGTCGCTCGGCCTGGTCGACAAGGTGGTGCCCGCCGAGGAGGTGTACGGGGCCGCCCGCGCCTGGGCCGAGCGGCTGGCGCGCGGGCCGGCGTACGCGCTGCGGGCCGCCAAGGAGGCCGTCGACAAGGGGCTCGACGCGGACCTCGACACCGGGCTCGCCCTCGAACGGCACCTGTTCGCCGCGCTGTTCGCCACCGACGACCGCGAGACCGGCATGCGCAGCTTCGTGGAGGAGGGCCCCGGCAAGGCCAAGTTCGGGTGAGGGCATGACGGAGAGTAGCGATGGGGTCGTGGCGGCACTTTCGGGGAACCCCGCGCGACTCCCCGGTGTCACGACTCGGCGACTCTCCGTGTCCGCGACGGCCTGCGCGACTCCCCGGGCGGGCGGGGTCGCCGACGCCCGCAGGTGCTGCCGGCATATGCGACAGGCGGCCGGTACATGGCCTGATCCGGTGTCATCAATTCCGGTGGTTACCCCGCGCGGCACCGCCGTTACGGCCATCATGAAGGACATGGCGGGCCGGGGAGGATCTGAGCAGTCGCAGCGGGCGGAGAGCGTCGCGCGGGTGACGCCGATCCCGGCCGACGACGCCGCGGTCACCGCGCTCGACCTGCTCGGCGATCCGTCGGCCCGCGAGGTCCACCTCACCTCCCGCCCGGAGTCGGCCGCCACCGCCCGCCGGCTGTCGCTCTCCGTGCTCAGGATGTGGGGCCTGCCCCAGTTCGGCGACACCGTCGAGTTGCTGGTCTCCGAACTCGTCGGCAACGCCGTACGCCACACCGGCGCGCGCACCTTCGGGCTGCGGATGCCGCGGCGGCGCGGCTGGATCAGGGTCGAGGTGCGCGACCCCTCGCGGGCGCTGCCGTGCCTGCTGCCGGTCCGGCCGCTCGACATCAGCGGGCGCGGGCTGTTCCTGGTCGACACGCTCTCCGACCGCTGGGGGGTCGACCTCCAGCCGCGCGGCAAGACCACCTGGTTCGAGCTGCGGGTCTCCGCCGACCGCTGAGTGCGCCGCCCGGCGCGGTACGCGGGGGCGGGTGAGGGAAGCGCGGGCACAAGAAGAGGCCCTCCGCATCGGGGGGGGATGACGCGGGAGGGCCTCTTCGGAACCGCCGCGCGACAGGGGGGGTGTGTCCGCGGCGCCTGTGGAACGGCGGAGCCCGGGTCGATCGGCCGCCGTTGACATCGACTGTGACACGTCGGAGGGGGTAGAGGCAAACGCGCGTCTGCCGCATTCCAGACATAATGGGCCACGAGCTTGGTGAATCGCGGGTGATATGCGCCACCTGCCTTGTAAACAGTGGCTAAGTGTGCGCATTTCCTTTTCATGTGTCCGTCCCGGGCGTGTCGGCCTTTTCGGTCCGCTTCGCCGCCGTCGGCGCGTCGGAAACGCCGTGCGCGCCGGGAAGCGGCCCACCGGCCCGCCCACCCGTCCATGCTGGAACCGGTCATCTCATCGCCCCCGACTTCCGAGGAAACGTGAGCCACATGAGCCAGTCACCAGCGTCCACGGCGCCCACGGCGCCCACGACGTCCATGGCCGCCGTCGCCTACAGCGAGTTCGGCCCCGCGGACGTCCTGCGCCGCCAGGAGTTCCCGCTGCCCGAGCCCGGACCCGGCCAGGTGCGCGTCGCGGTCCGCGCGGCCGGCGTGAACGCCCTGGACTGCAAGATCCGGGACGGCTCGCTGCGGCAGGTCTTCCCGGTGGACTTCCCGCACATCCCCGGCGTCGAGGCCGCCGGCGTGATCGACGCGCTCGGGGAGGGCGTCACCGGCCTCACCCTCGGGGACCAGGTGTTCGGCCCCACGGCCACCGGCTCCTACGCCGGGTACGCGCTGGCCCCGGCCGCCGTCACCACCCTCAAGCCCGGCCCGCTCGACTGGGAGCAGGCCGCGGCGCTGCCGGTCGCGGCCGAGACCTCGTACCGCGTACTGGAACTGCTCGCCCTGCGGCCCGGCGAGACGCTGCTCGTCCACGCCGCGGCCGGTGCGGTCGGCGTGATCGCCGTCCAGATCGCGGTCGCCCGCGGCGCCACCGTGATCGGTACCGCGAGCGAGGCCAACCACGACCTGCTGCGCTCGCTCGGGGCGATCCCGGTGGCGTACGGGGACGGGCTCGTCGACCGCGTGCGGGCGGTGGCCCCCGACGGCGTCCACGCGGCCATGGACGGGGCCGGACGCGGCGACGCGCTCGCCGCGTCCATCGAGCTGACCGGCGGCAAGGAGCGGGTGGTGACCATCGCCGACGCGGCCGGCGCCGCCCGCCTCGGGGTCCACTTCAGCTCCGGTGCCTCCGACGAGCCCCGCCACCGGCCCGCCTTCGAAGAGGCGCTGGCGCTGTTCGCGGCCGGCAAGCTGCGTGTCGTGATCCACCGCGTCTACCCGCTGGACCAGGCCGCCGAGGCGCATCGCGAGAGCGAACGCGGCCACGTCACCGGGAAGATCGTTCTGACCGTCTGACACCCGCGCCCCCCCGGCGGCCGGAACCGGCCGTGGCGGAAACCCGGTTCCGGCCGCCCGGGGGAATGTGACGGCGACTCGCCGAACGGTTCACTCCGATGGCGTCCCTCGTGCATGCGCGGACCGCCGGAAAGCGGTAGGTCTGTTTCCATGCCGACCAAGGAGAGAGCCGATGGCTGAGCACATCGCGCGTCGACGCGGTTATCGAGAAGGAATCGGCGGTGAGATGCTCGCCGAATTCCTGGGAACCTTTGTTCTGATTCTGATCGGCGTCGGATCGGTCGCCGTCGCCGTCGTCGGCCTCCCCGGTTCGGGGCGGCAGAGCGTTCCGTTCGGTGCCCCCAACTGGCTCATCATTTCCTGGGGATGGGGCCTGGCCGTCGTGTTCGGCGTGTACGTCGCCGGCGGCATCAGCGGCGCCCACCTCAATCCCGCGGTGACCCTGGGCTTCGCCGTCCGCCGGGACTTCCCCTGGAAGAAGATCATCCCCTACTGGTTCGCGCAGCTCGCGGGCGCCTTCGTCGCCGCCGCCCTCGTCTACGCCTCCTACCACTGGGCGATCGACTCGGCCGAGTCCAAGGCGGGCATCCCACGGAACAAGTCGCTGCCGACGTACTCCATCTTCGCCACATTCCCGGCCCAGTACTTCGGGAATTCCTGGTGGGGTCCGTTCCTCGACGAAATGATCGGCACCGGGCTGCTGCTCATGCTGATCTGCGCGCTCATCGACACGCGCAACACGGCCCCGATGTCGAATCTCCACCCGTTCCTCATCGGCCTGGTGGTCGTGGCGATCGGTCTGACCTTCGGCACCAACTCCGGATACGCCATCAACCCGGCCCGTGACTTCGGCCCCCGGTTGTTCACCTGGGCCGAGGGCTGGGACGCGATCGCCCTACCGGGAACATTCCAATGGTTCCATCATTATTTCTGGATTCCCATCGTCGGCCCGCTGGCCGGTGCGGTCATCGGAGTCGGTGTCTACGACCTGCTGATCGCCCCGGTGATCAAGGCCAGGATGGGCGAGGTCGAGGAAGGCCCGGGCGTGGAGGAGTACTGACGGCCCGGCGCCCGTGGGCGCCGAGCCGCCGGAACCGCCGAGTCGCCGGAACCGCCGAGACCCGGCACCGCGAGGGACCTGGCACCGCGAGGGCCCCGGCACCGGACCGCCGCCGACGTGACGTCGTGGCCGGCGGATCCGGATGCCGGGGCCCTCGCTCATGCCGCCGGGCCGGCGGCCGCGCCGGCTACGGCTCCAGGCGGATCACCTGCGGGTCGTGGTCGCTGGTCTGGTCGGCGAACTCGGAGTTGATGTGGACCACGTCGTAGTCCACGTCGTGGCGCAGGTTGGGGCTGACCAGGATGTGGTCCAGCACCTGGGAGTTGCCCTCGTACACGTACGAGTAGCGCTCGCGCGGCGGCAGCGTGTCGACCAGGTCGGTGAGGACCTCGCCGTCGCCGGTGAGGCCGAGGACCGCGGGCGAGAACTGGTAGTCGTTCAGGTCGCCCAGGACGACGACGTCCGCGCGCGGGTCCGCCTGCTCCAGCCGCCGCACGAAGTCGTGCTCCACGATCGCCTGCTGGATGCGCTGGACCTCCGAGCCGCGCACCGGCGGCTGGAAGCGGCTGTCGACGCCCTGGTCGCCGCCCTTGCTGACGAAGTGGTTCGCGATCACGAACAGCGTGCGGCCGCGGAAGGTGAACTCGCCCGCCAGCGGCTTGCGGCTGTCGGTCCAGGCCGGGTCGTCCGGCGCGATCCGGCCGGGGGAGGCGGTCAGGGCGGTGTTCCTGCCGGTGCCGGTGATGCCCACCGCGGTCGTCGCGTCGCCCCCCGGGCGGTCGGTGAAGGACACCCGGTCGGGGTTGAACAGGAACGCCTGGCGGATGTTGCCGCCGGGCTGCCCGCCGTCCTTGTCGTCGACCGGGTCGATCTCCCGCCACTGGTAGTGCGGGCCGCCCGCGGCCGCGATCGCGCCGGTCAGCTCGGTGAGCGTCCTGTCGGCGGCCACCACACCGTCGTCGGTGGCGCCGTCGTTGTCCTGGATCTCCTCCAGCGCCACGATGTCGGGCGAGCGCAGGTTGGTGACCAGACCCTTGGCCAGCCGGTCGAACTTCGCCCGATCGTTGGAGGGCGCCAGGTTCTCCACGTTGTACGTGGCCACCGTCACCTGGTCCGGCCGCGCCTTCGCGGTCACCTCGGGGGCGATGCCGCCATCCTCGACGGTGCCGATCGCGCGCGCCTGAACGGCGTACGTGCCGGCGTACTGGCTCCAGTCCAGCGGCCCCTCGGTCCGCCCGGCCAGCGTGTCGCCCACGTCGGCCGTGGGGAACGCCTGGGTGGCCAGGGGGATCAGCGACTGCACCATCAAGCGGCCGGAGTTCGGCTGGTCGTACCCGGTGTACACGGTGCCGCCGCGCCTGGTCGGGTTCTGCCGCGGCTTCACCGTGACCCACAACTCGGAGTAGGGGTCGGTGGCGCCCACGACGCGCGCGTCGGAGAACGCCACGTTCATGCCCTCAAGCGACGCGTACAGGTCCAGCGCGAAGTCCGCGGGCCGCAGCGGCAGCGACTCGATGCTGCCGCCGCCCGCGCTCGGCGCGAAGGCGTCGGGCACGTCGGCCGCGTCCAGGACCACGGGCGCCGGCAGCGGGTTGCCGCTGGAGACCACGGTCGCCTTCGCCTTGGTCAGCTCGGTGACGGACTGCCCGCCGATGCCCGTGCCGCCCGGGTAGAACTGCGAGACCGTGCCGTCCAGGCTCACACTGTCGCCGACCGCCACGGCCGGGCTCACCGAGCCGGTGTAGACGAAGATGCCCTCGCTGGTACGGGGGTCGTCGTCCGGCCGCGGGTCCTGCACCCAGTAGCCGCGCGACGAGCCGTAGCCGCGTACGCCCGTGACGACGCCGGTCACGCCGGTGACGGCCTTGCCCGCGAGCGGCGACAGGCGGGTGGGGCCCTGGATGTCGTGAATCCTGGCGGCGACCGGGGGAGTGGTGCTCGGCGGCGTGGTCGGCGGGGTGGTGGGGGGCGTGCTCGGCGGCGTCGTGGGAGGTGTCGTCGGCGTGCCGCCCCCGGCCGAGTTCTGCGGGGTCGGTGCGCCCGCGGTGAAGTCCGCCGCGTTGTCGTCGGTGTCGGTCAGGGCGGCACTGCGGGCGACCGACGCGGTGTTGCTCGCGCCGGCCGCCGGGCCGCCGCCCTCGTGGACGACCGCCGTACCGAAGCCGACCAGGTCCTTCACCCGCGAGTCGGCCGCGCAGTCCGCGGCGGTCAGGCAGGTCAGCGGGTCGGCGCCGGACACCAGCGCGACCGTGCCGGTCGTCCCCGACATGTTGACGGTGCCCGTCGCGTCCGGTGTGGGCAGCGCGGTGGTGCCGCCGGTCCCGGCCGCCTCCTGCACCAGGTACCGCCCGCCGCCGGCCAGCGTCCCGCTCAGCGCGGTGGCCTGCCACTTCGAGCTCGCGGTGGGGCTGCCCGGCAGGTACTGCACGCTGTAGCCGCTCAGGTCCAGGGGCGCGGCACCGGCGTTGGCAAGTTCCACGAAGTCGTTGGTGTACGTGGCGCCCGAGTTGCCGCCGCCGCCGTACACCTCGCTGATCACGGCGTCCGCGGAGGGCGTGGCGACGGCGGCGTGCACGCCGAGCGCGGCCAGGACGAGGGAGCCGGCTATGCCGACGGGCAGCAGCCGCTTCTTGAGGGCGGGGCTGCCGTTTCGGCGGGCGGCCGGGGTCACCGGGGCGGCCTGGGCCGCCGGGGTTGCCGGTCCGGGTCTTGCGGGGGTGGGTGTGTCCTCGGAGGGGTGCGGCACCGGGGCTTCTCCTTCGTACGGAGCGGGTTGCGCGGGCTTGCCCGCGTTCCGTTGGCGTTCACGGCATGCGACGGTGCGTCACGCCCTCGCGGGCGCGCGCGATCCGGCCCAAGATACGCGCGTAGACAGTTCCCCCGAAGGGGTTTCCGGGTGAATTCTTCGGCGGGCGGCCGGGCGGCCGGGCGGCCGGGCGCGGGCAGGGGCGGGTACGGGGGCGCCGGCGGGGCGGTCCTCGGGGGCGCCCGGTGGCGGCCGGCGGCGCGCGGCCCCGCGTACCCGGCTGCGTAGGATCGCCGCATGACTGTGGACGAGCGGATCGAGCGGGCCCAACTCCTTTACGAGCGGGCGGTCTTCGGGGGCGACGCCGGGGTGCTGCCCGCCGCCGACGAGGGGCTGGACGCGGTCGAGGCCGATGTCGCCCTGGCCCGGGGCCGGCTGGTGCACGCCCGTTTCCTGGCGGACCGGAGCTTGGACGCCTCGGCCGAACTGGAGCTCTTCGAGCGCGCCGCGGCGCTCTACCGGCGGCTGGGCGACGTGCGGGGCGAGGGCGAGGCGCTGTTCTGGATCGGGACGTACCACCAGGTGGTGCGCGAGGACGACGAGACGGCCCTGCCCTCCTTCGAGCGCTCCCTGGAGCTCGCCACCCGGGCCGAGGACCGTCTCACCATGTCCTACGCGCTGCGCCACCTCGGGTTCGCCGCCCACATGGCCGGCCGGCTGGACGAGGCGCGGTCCTTGCTCGAGGAGTCCACCCGGCTGCGCCGCGACCTCGGCTTCCTGCCCGGGGTCGCGGCGAACCTGATCGGCCTCGCCCACCTCGCCGCCCAGCAGGAGCGGCCCGACGACGCCGCGACCCTGCTCGACGAAGCGGCGGACCTGGCCCGCGACTCGGACTCCCCGGGCGTCGCGGCCTGGGTGGCCTCGGCCCGCGGGGAACTCGGCACGGCGTGAGGGGGGTTTACGGCCCGGTGGCCGCCCGCCCGGTCAGTGCCAGCCGCGCAGGGTGAGCCGCGGGCCGCCGGAGAGGTAGCCGCGCAGGGCGCTCCCGGTGCTGGGCACGAAATCGGCGGGGAGGTCGTCCGTGGCGAACCAGCGCACCCGGGCGTGCTTGCCCGGCTCGCGGTTCTCCAACTCCCCTTCCCACGCGCGGGTCGCGAAGACGACGGTGAGGAAGCCGCCGGGCGCCTCGACACCCCAGGCGCCGTGGACGACGTGGACGACCTCCAGGGACCCGGGCTCCACCAGCAGCCCGGTCTCCTCCCGCAGCTCCCGTACGGCCGTCCCGCTGACCGGCTCGCCGGGCTCGCTCTTGCCCGACGGCAGGTCCCACTTCCCGGGCGCGAACCGCGCGTTCTCGCCGCGCCGCAGCAGCGCCACCCGCCCGGCCGCCGCGTCGTGGACGATGACGGCGGCGACGAGCAGGGTCATCGACCGGACGGCGGGTTCCTGCGGGGCGGGCCGTCCATCGGCGTGCGGGTGGGCCACGGTGCTCCCTTTTCTTTCTTATGGGGGAGTTCCCGACTCCCCGGGCCCTCCACGCTCCCACGCCCGGCCCGGCCGGCCCCGGCCGACTCCGCGGTTCGCGACCGTCTCGAACGTCGGTCTCGCGCTGCCGCGCGGGCAGTTCGGCCCGGTCCGCCCCGCAGCCGGGCTCGGGGCCGGTCAGGTTGTGCTCAGCCCAGTCGCATGTGGTGCAGCAAAAGCAGGGCGGCCGCGGTGTTCGACGCCCGGATCTCGCCGCGCCCCACAAGCTCCGGGATGTCCTTGAGCGGCACCCACGCACGGCGGTCCGATTCGAAGTCGTCCTCGGGATCGCCCACGTGCTCCGCTCCTTCGGCCCAGTAGACGTGGTGCCGCGCGTCGGACAGTCCGTTGGACGGCTCCACCGTGAGCAAATGCCGCAACGGCAGTACAGGCCGCCATCCCGTTTCCTCCAGCATCTCCCGCGCGGCCGCCTCTTGTACGTCCTCCCCGTCCTCGACCACCCCGGCGGCGATCTCCCACCCCCAGGAATCGGGAATGAACCGGTGCCGCCACAGCAGGAGTACCTCGTTCTTCTCGTTGACGGCCGTGGCCAGCGCGACCGGCCGCTGCCGGAGCAGATAGTGATCGAGGTGGCGGCCGTCGGGCAGTTCCACGTCGGCGAGGTTCACCCTGAGCCAGGGGTTCTCGTAAACGGTCCGTTCTCCAAGGTTCTTCCACGCTGCCACGACCCGGCCGCCTTCCGCGCTGGGGCTCGGCACTGTCCCAGGCGCAGCCCACGCTACAGCGGCAGGCGCAGAGTCTCGTCGATCAGTTCTGTCGTGTCCCTGGCCGCCGCTCCGCCATGCTCGGCGAAGGACCGCCGGACCGAGATCAGCCGGTCTCTCAAGCGCTGGGATTCCATGCCGCGGGCCTCACGGACCATCGCGGCCGCGGTGGCGGCTGCCTGCTCGTTCTCGCCGCTGCGTAGCTGTACGTTGGTGAGGGTCGCCAGTCGGTGTACGCGCCCACGGGCGTGCGCCTGCGAACGTACGGCTTCGTGGGCGTACTCCTGCGCAGGGCTCATGTCACCGAGACTTATCAGTGCCTCTGCCAAGTGGGCTTCCACAAGGCCGGGTTGAACATAGCCGGTCTCCTCCGGTTCGTCGCCCGGGTGAATCCGTCCGGCAGCCGTTTCAGCGAGCGCCATACAGCGATGGGCATTGATCTGGTCGCCCATGCGTGCGAACGCCTTCGCCTGCATCGCGTACAAGTCGGTGGCCAAGGCAGGAGAGATGTGGGAGCCGGCGGTCCGCAGGCCTGCCTCCGCGAATGCCACGGCTTGTCGGTATTCACGGAGGAAAACGGACTGGTTGACCATCAGCGCGATGACGTAGCCACCGAACGACCGATCGCCGCTGGCCTTGGCAAGACGTAGCGCTTGATGGAAATAACGCTGGGCCAAGCCCTGCGCATCGCTGTCGTAGGCGCAGATCCCGGCGATCGACACCAGGCCGCCCACGGCACGGTGCAACTCCCGCCCAACCGCATCCGAGTACGAACCGCGAAGCACTGGTGCGACATCTCCGGTGAGGAAGCGGACGATCCGGTCCCTTGCCGCTACACCGCCGACCTTGCGGTACATCTGCTCGTAGTGGGTGCGTGCCGTACGCAGAACATCGATGTCGGGCGCCCCGACGTGCGATGTTCCCTCGCGGGACACGTCGGTGTCCTCCGGCGGGTTCTCCCATTCCCACACGGGGGCCACTGCGGCGAGGCCGTCAATCGTGGACGCCTCCCGTACATCGGATCGTTGTTGCTCGTCCGCACGCCACAGAGCCGTTGACCTGTCGATGAAAGCGGCCAGCCCACCCCTCGGCACGTCGACCGACAGGGGCTCGCCCATGCCGATGTCGTCGTGCGAAAACGGGCGGCCCAACTGTTCCGTGAAGATGTCGCAGATCATGTCGGGGACAGCGCCCCGCGGGCGCTGACCGCGTAACCACCGGATGACCGAGGCGTGATCATATCGGGTGGCTTTCCCCCGTGATTTCGTGAGGCTGTTGACACGTGCTGCCAGTCCGGCACGGGACATGCCTGCCTCATCGAGCAGTGCGTCCAGCAATGTGTTCGGCTCCATGCGACCCCCTCACTGCCGACCCTCGACCGAGACTAGCCGCCGCGCATTCACACGATGTGTGAAACGCACACGCTCACTCGGCGTCGGCACACACTTCCAGGCCGGCCGAAGAGGCGAAAGCGTTGGGAATCGCCCGGACAGGCCGCACGCACCAATGGAGTGATTCACCGTGAACCCGATCGACTTGCATGACCCGCCTGTGGGGAAAGGGCGTCCAGAGCCCGTCGACCAGTCGCGCGCGGACGGGACGGAGGTTGTGCGGACGTGGCCCGCACAGGCTCACTGCGTCGGATCGGCACGCAGCGAACTCCGTCGCGTCCTCGCTGCCTGGGACCTCGCCGATCTGGCGAGCACCGCGGAACTCGTGCTCTCCGAGCTTGTGACCAATGCGGTTCGGCATGGCCATTCGCCGCGAGGAAGGTCGATCGAGACGCGATTCCTCCGCTTGGAAGACGCCGTGCGCGTCGAGGTGCACGATGGTGCCGGTGTCCGACTGCGGCCGTGCAGGGCGGGGAAGGACGACGAGAGCGGCCGGGGTCTTGCACTCGTGGACGTGCTCACCGACGGGCAATGGGGGGTAACGCTCCACGGGAACGAGGGCAAGGCTGTCTGGGCCTTGATCAGGGTGGCCTGATGATCGACGAGAGCTGGCAGTGCTCGGCGCCCGCGCGCGTATGCGGGCGGCGGGCGCGGCTGCCCGCGTACCTCGTGCCCGTGGCCATGGGGTTCGCCCCGGGCGGGGCGGCAGCGGTGGAGGACGTCGAGCGGGATCTGCGCTGCTCGTTGCAGGCGCACGCCACCGGGGAGCACCACGCTCACGTGATGCACCTGGCCGGCCGCGACACCGGAGCCGTGTGGGCCCGCTGGAGCCGCCCGGAGGGCGAAGTGCGGCTGGTCGTGCTGCCGGACTGCCCGGCGGTGGGGCCGCCGCCCGCGGGCGAGGGGTGCTGCGAGTACGGCGGCCACCCCGGCGGCCACAGCTACGAACTCACCGGCCGGCGGATGGAGGAGACCTGAGACCCGCCCGCGCCGCGCGGGGCGGGCCGGGGGTCAGGCCGCCGCCTCGCGCGGCTGCGTCCGGTCGTCCGGTGACGGCTGGGCGCAGGCCGCGGCCAGGGTGTCGAGGGACAGGCCGAGGGCCGAGGCCAGGGCGGCCACCGTGAAGAACGCGGGGGTCGGGGCGCGGCCCGTCTCGATCTTGCGGAGCGTCTCCGCGGAGATACCGGCCGCCGCCGCCACCTCGGGCATGCTGCGGTCGCCGCGGGCCTCGCGCAGCAGCGTGCCGAAGCGCTCGCCGCGGGCCCGCTCCTCGGGGGTCAGGGGAGTACGTACCATGCACGTGATACTAATACCGGTATAAGAATTGGAACACGGTGACCCCGTCGAGGAGACCCCCATGGTCGAGATCAAGAGCGCCGACGCCCTGGACGCGATGCGCGAGGCCGGCCGCGTCGTGGCGAACGCGCTGGCCGCCACCCGCGAGGCCGCGGCCGTCGGGGTGAGCCTGCGGGAGCTGGACGAGGTGGCGCGCGACGTGCTGCGCCGGGCCGGTGCCCGCTCGCCCTTCCTCGGCTACCGTCCGTCCTTCGCGCCCGTACCGTTCCCCGCGGTGATCTGCGCGTCCGTCAACGACGCGGTCGTCCACGGCATCCCCGGCGACTACCGGCTGCGCGACGGCGACCTGCTGAGCGTCGACTGCGGCGCCGAACTCGACGGCTGGACCGGCGACGCCGCCATCACGTTCTGCGTCGGCGCCCCGAGGCCGGCGGACACCGCACTCGTCTCCGCCGCCCGGCGCGCCCTGGACGCGGGCATCGCGGCCGCCACGGCCGGGAACCGCCTCGGCGACATCGCGCACGCGATCGGTACGGTGGCCCGCGCCGCGCGCTGCGGCATGCCCGCCGACTTCGGCGGCCACGGCATCGGGCGCCGTATGCACGAGGACCCGCACGTGCCCAACCAGGGCAGGCCCGGGCGCGGCTTCCCCTTGCGGCCCGGCCTCACCCTGGCCATCGAGCCGATGCTGATGGCGGGCGGCAGCGGCGCGTACCGCGTCGACCCGGACGGCTGGACCCTGCGCACCGTCGACGGCAGCCGCGCCGCCCACATGGAGCACACCATCGCCGTCACCGAGGAGGGGCCGCGCGTCCTCACCCTGCCGTGACCGCCCGCGATCGTCGGCGATCACCAGGGGCCTCGCGTGATGCCCGCCGCCGCCCCCGCCCGCCTTCGCCGGGAAGCGGGCGCGTCGACGGCACGACCGGCAGGCCCGTACGCGACCCGCCCGTCCGCGACCGGCGGGCATACGAGTAGCCGGTACACGACCGGCTCGCAACCGTCCTCCGCCGCCTCGCCCCTTCCGGTAGGGTCGCGGCCAGAGCGGCAGGACGGGCGTGCCGGCCGCAAGTCGGGCGTGGCGGGCGGGAGTCGGGGGGCGCGGTGCGGCGGTCGCGAGTGGGCGCGATGACGGCGGGTACGGTGGCGGCGCTGATGGCGTTCGCGCTCACGGCCTGCGGCGGCTCGGGCGGAAGCGGCGGCAGCGGCGGGCACACAGACGCCGCCCGGCCCGGCGGCCGGGCCTCGGCGAGCGCCACGGGCGCCACGAACCCCACGGCGGTCCCCTCCCCGCCCCCGCCGCCGCCCCAGACGCCGACCACCGCGCCCCCGCCCCCCGGGGGCCTGCCCTCGGTGGTGGCCGCGGACGGCACCACGATCGTGGTGGGCGACCCGGCCGCCAAGCACACGGTGACCATCGAGGAGGACCCGCGCTGCCCGATCTGCAAGCGGTTCGAGGACGCCAACGACGCCCAGCTCCTCGCGCTGGCCAAGGCGGGCACCGTGCAGCTGCGCTACGTCCTGGCGTCGTTCATCGACAGCACCGCGGGCGGTGACGGCTCGCACCGCGCGGTCAACGCCCTGCGCGCGGCCGTCCAGGAGAACCGCTTCCCCGCGTACCACCACGTGCTCTACGCCAACCAGCCGCCCGAGTCGGCCGACGGCTTCACCACCGCCGCCCTGCTCAGCCTGGCGGGCCAGGTCCCCGGGCTGAGCACACCCGCCTTCAAGGCCGCGGTGACCACCGACCGCTACCTCGCCTTCGTCCACCGCTCCGAGGCCGCGTTCCTCGCCGGCGGTGCCACCGGCACCCCCACCGTGAAGATCGACGGCACCACGGTCACCGGCAGCGATGCCAACTCCCTCTTCACGGCGTCCGCCTTCGCGTCGCTGCTGGCCCGCCACGGCATCCACTGACGCACCCGTCCACCGGCGCACCCCGGAGCCGCGCCGCGAAGCACCCGTACGGACGCCGCCGCGCTCGCCGGGTCGTACCGGTCGTACAGGCGTACCCTCGGACAAAGAGGTCTTCCACGACCGCACAGGACGCACGTGCTGCGCGAGGGGAGCGGACCATGCAGGTGCACAAGGGCGACGTGCTGCGCTTCACAGGGCACACGGTGGGCACTCCGGAGCACCGGGCCGAGGTGCTGGAGGTGCTGGGACGCGAGGGCGAGCCTCCGTACCGGGTCCGGTACGAGGACGGCCGGGAGACGGAGATCTTCCCTGGCTCGGACTGCGTGCTCGACACGTCGGCGACCTCGTCGGCGACCACCGGCCGCAGGCGCTGACCGGGTGCCGACCGGGCGCCGCCGCGGAAAAGCCGCGATGACATACCGGCGATGACCTTCGAGCCGGGCGGATTCGAGCGCGGGCGCGAGCCGTCCGCCCGGTACCTCCCGATCGCCGAGCACGGACTGATCGGCGATCTTCGGACGGCCGCGCTCGTCGGCACGAACGGCACCATCGACTGGTACTGCTGCCCGCGCTTCGACTCGCCCGCCGTCTTCGCGGGCATCCTGGACGCCGAGCGGGGCGGCGGTTTCGCGCTGAGCGCGGACGTGCCGGCCAGGACCCGGCAGTTCTACTTCCCCGACACCAACGTACTGATCACCCGTTTCTTCGCCGCCGACGGCGTGGCCGAGATCCAGGACTTCATGCCGGTCGTGGACGATCCGGCCGGTGGCCATCCGGCC
The DNA here is from genome assembly GCF_020400825.1 of Streptomyces sp. HPF1205. Lineage (GTDB taxonomy): Bacteria > Actinomycetota > Actinomycetes > Streptomycetales > Streptomycetaceae > Actinacidiphila. Next base: position 16,175 of record NZ_JAINVH010000032.1, on the reverse strand, counting down.
GGGAGCGGTCCGGCCGGGGGCGACGGCCGCCGGGCGCGCGGGGACGGCGACCGCGGGGACGGCGACAGCGGCATGCACCGGCTGATCCGCCGCGTCATCTGCGTACGCGGCACGCTCCCCTTCAGCGCGCGCGTCGCCCCCCGCTTCGGCTACGGCACCCTCCGGCACACCGCCGAGTCGCACGGCCGGGCCGTGGTGTTCCGCTCCTCCGCGCTGTCCATGGCGCTGACCGCGACCGTCCCGCTGGAGTGCGACGGCCAGGACGCCTTCGCCCGCTTCAAGCTCCTGGAGGGGGAGTCGGCGGTGTTCACGCTGGACCGGATCGGGGACGGCGCGGGTGAGGCGGAGCTGCCCCGGGTGTGCCCGCAGTCCGAGGCGGAGGAGGAGTTCGAGACCACCGTCCGCTTCTGGCGCGGCTGGCTGCACCAGTCCCGCTACCACGGCCGCTGGCGCGAGATGGTGCACCGCTCGGCGCTGGCCCTGAAACTCCTCACCTACGCGCCGACCGGCGCCATCGTGGCCGCCCCCACCACCAGCCTGCCCGAGCGCATCGGCGGCGAGCGCAACTGGGACTACCGCTACGTGTGGATCCGCGACGCCGCCTTCTGCGTCTACGCCATGCTCCGGCTGGGCTTCACCAGCGAGGCCGAGGCGTTCATGGACTTCCTGTCCGAACGCGCGAGCGCTTCCACGGGCGCCCTGGCCGGCGGCCCGCTGCAGATCATGTACGGCATCGACGGCCGCGAGGACCTGCCCGAGTACGAGCTGCCGCACCTGGAGGGCTACCTCGGCTCCGCCCCCGTACGCGTCGGCAACGCCGCCACCGGACAGCTCCAGCTGGACATCTACGGCGCGCTCATCGACTCCGTCTACCTCTACGACAAGTGGGGCCGGGCGATCAGCAGCGACCGCTGGGACGAGGTCGGCGTGGTCGTGGACTGGCTGTGCGACAACTGGGACCAGCCCGACGAGGGCGTGTGGGAGTCGCGCGGCGGCCGGCAGCACTACATCTACTCGCGGCTGATGTGCTGGGTGGCGATCGAGCGGGCGATACGGCTGGCCAACCACCGCGGCCTGCCGGCCGACCTGCCGCGCTGGCGGCAGACCCGCGACGCGATCTACCGGCAGATAATGGGGCGCGGCTGGTCGGCCGAGCGCGGCGCGTTCGTGCAGCGGCTCGACGGGGAGGTGCTGGACGCCTCGCTGCTGATGATGCCGCTGGCCAAGTTCGTCTCGCCGACCGACCCCAAGTGGCTGTCCACCCTCGACGCCCTCACCGCCGACCTGGTCTCGGACTCGCTGGTCTACCGCTACGACCCGAGCGCCAGCCCGGACGGCCTGGGCGGCACCGAGGGCACCTTCTCCATCTGCTCCTTCTGGTACGTCGAGGCCCTGGCCCGGGCGGGCCGCACCGAGCAGGCCAGGCTGGCCTTCGAGAAGATGCTGACGTACGCCAACCACGTCGGCCTCTACGCCGAGGAGATCGGCCCCACCGGCGAGCAGCTCGGCAACTTCCCGCAGGCGTTCACCCACCTGTCCCTGATCAGCGCGGCCTTCAACCTGGACCGGGTGCTGGGCTGAGCGCGGCGGCCCGGCTCACGGCAGGGGCACGACGACGGCCGTCGGGGTGAACGGCGGCGCCTGCGCGAGCTCGGCGGCGATGAACTCCCGGCTCGCGAACACCAGCACCGGATGCGGGCCCGGGTGCCCCTTGCCCGCCGCCACACGCAGCAGCGTGCCCTTGTCCTTCGTGTCGGAGTAGTGGATGAGGTAGCCGGTGTCCGACAGGTCGGCCGGCAGCAGCCGCATCATCTCGGGCTCGTCCGGGTCGACGATCTTGTGCGCGTGGATCGCGGCGAGCAGCTCCTTCGTCCCGCCCTCGTGCACCAGGCGGACATTGACCGTGTCGCCGCTGCGGTCGACGGTGTCGGTCCACCCGGCGGGCAGCTTCGCCGCGATGTCCGACTGGAGCCGGGCCGGGTCCACCGGGCCGCCGCCCGCACGGCCGCCGTGACCGCCGCCCCCGCCCTGCGACACCTCGACGATCGCCGCGGCGCCGCCCCCCAGGACCACGATCGCGGTGGTCAGCGCGATGAACCGTGCTCTCGCCATGAGCCGGAGCCTAACGGAGAAGGCCCGGGGAACGGTCCCGGCCGGCAGGCGAAAGGATTTTGTGACCAGGGCGTTCCTCTTCCTTGTCCGGCGTGTGCGGACCATGTCTGCACGCCTGTCCGATGAGCGGACGCGCACGTCCGGCCGGACCGGACCGGGCCGGACCTGACCGGGCCGAAACGGGCCGGACTGGACCCAGGCCGGACCTGACGGAACCTGACGGAACCGGACCGAACCGGACCGACGAGGAGCGGAACCCATGCACGTGATCAGATCCCCCGGCGTCCCCGCACGCGCCCGTACCCATGGCCGCACGCGTGCCCGTACCCGTACCCGCGTGCGTACGGCCCTGCTCGCCGTGTCCGCGCTCCTGGCGGCGGCCGGGTGCGGGACCGCGGGGCCGGCGGGCAGCGCGGCGGCGGGCTCCCCGGCGCGCGGGCTCACGCTGTGGGCGCTGTCCGACCAGACGATCCTCGCGCGGGCCGTGGCCGCCTGGAACCAGGACCACCCGCGGCAGAAGATCACACTGCGGCTGTACGCCAACGACGACTACAAGCAGAAACTGCGGATCGCCTTCGGTGCCGGCCGCGCCCCGGACCTCTTCTTCAACTGGGGCGGCGGGGCCCTCGACGACTACGTCGGCGCCGGGAAGGTGGCCGCCCTGCCCCCGGCGGCCGTGGGCGCCGGGCGGTTCATGCCGGCCGTCATGCGCTCGGCCGCCTTCCGCGGGAAGGTCTACGGGGTGCCGTGCAACGGGCTCGCGCCCGTCGTCCTCTACTACAACAAGAAGGTGATGGCCGCCGCCGGGCTGCGGCCGCCGGCGACGTACGCGGAACTGCTCGCCGACGTGCGCGTCCTGAAGGCCAGAGGCGTCGTGCCGCTCTCGCTCGCGGCCAACGACAGGTGGCCCACCTTGATGTACATGGAGTACCTGCTCGACCGGGTGGGCGGCTCGTCGGTCTTCACCAGGATCGCCGCCGGGGACGCCTCCGCCTGGAAGGACCCGGCGGTCACCGAGGCCGACCGGGACCTGCAGACCCTCGCCAGGGCCGGCGCCTTCGGCGGCAACGCCTCCGGCATGACGTACGACCAAGGCGTCGCCACGGCCCTGCTCTACACCGGCAAGGCGGCCATGGAGGTCATGGGCACCTGGGAGTACGCCAACATCGCCGCCGCCGCGCCCTCCTTCGTCTCCGGCGGCGGCCTCGGCTGGACCACCTTCCCCACCGTGGCCGGCGGCAGGGGCGAGCCCGGCGACCTCGTCGGCGGCCCCGCCAACTACCTGTCGCTCAACGCGGCGAGCACCCACAAGGCGGCGGCGCTGGCCTTCCTCAAGGACTACGTCATGAACGGCACGCAGCAGGACGCCTACCTCGCCGCCGGGAGCGTACCGCCGGTCACCGGCCTGGAGCCGAAGCTCGCGGCGGTCGCCACGCCCGACAGGGCCTGGCTGCGGTTCGTGTACGCCCTGGTGCGAAAGGCGCCCGGCTTCCAGCTCTCCTGGGACCAGGACCTGCCCTCGCGCCGGGCCGACCCGGTGCTGACCGGCGTGGACCGCTCCCTGCTGGGACAGATCCGGCCCGAGGAGTTCGGCGCGGCCATGAGCGAGGTGCCGTGATGGCGGCCGTGGTACGAGGGCGCCGGCCCGGGTCGCCGCAGGCGCCGGTACGGGCCGCGGAGGCCGTGCAGGGCGATCGGGCCGCGCAGGCGGCTCAGGCCGCGGGGGTCACGCAGGGCACGCGGTCCGCGCGGTCCGCGCCGGGCGGGCGGGCCCGCGGGCGGCGCGGACGGGGCAGCGGGCGCGGCAGCGCGGTGCTCATGGCGGCCCCCGCCCTGATCCTCTTCGGCCTGTTCGCGCTGGTGCCGCTGGCCGGCGTGGCGGCGCTCAGCGTCTCCCGGTGGGACGGGCTCGGCCCGCTGAGCTGGGCGGGCGGCGCCGACTGGCACGGCGTGCTCACCGACGGCGCCACCTGGCAGGCCCTGTGGCTCACGGTCAAGGTGATGGCGGTGAGCTGGCTCGTCCAGACCCCGCTCGCGCTCGCGCTCGGCCTCTTCCAGGCCCCGCGCGGCCGGTGGCGGTCGCTTCTCGCGGTCCTGTGGTTCCTGCCGCTGCTGCTGTCCGCCGTGGCCGTCGGGCTGACCTGGCAGTCCCTGCTCGACCCCGCCTTCGGCCTCGGCACCACCCCCGGCCTGCACTGGCTGGCCCGGCCGCTGCTGGGCTCGCCGCACCTGGCCCTCTACACGGTGGTCTTCGTGATCGCCTGGCAGTTCGTCCCCTTCCACGCGCTGCTCTACCAGGCCGGGCTGCGGCAGATCCCGGCCGCCTTGTACGAGGCCGCCGCCATCGACGGCGCCGGGCCGTGCGCCCGCTTCCTGCGGATCACCCTGCCCCAGCTGCGGTACACCCTCGTCACCTCGACCACGCTCGTGCTGGTCGGCTCGCTGACCTCCTTCGACCTGATCTTCGTCCTGTCCAGCGGGACCGGCGGCCCGGGCACCGCGACCCGCGTCCTGCCCTTGGCGATGTACCTCACCGGTTTCCAGGCGCACGACATGGGCCGGGCGAGCGCGGTGGCCACCCTGCTCGTGGTGATCGGCCTCGGCCTGTCGCTGCTGACCACCCGCCTGTCCGGCTTCCACCGGATGGACAGCCGTCAGGAGGGCGTGTGAACGCCGGGACGGCGGACCGGGCGCGCCGCGCCGCGCGGGCCCTGCGCCGTACCGCGACCGGCGGCGCCGCCCTGCTGTGGACCGCGGTCGTCCTGGTCCCGGTCTACTGGGTGGTCGTCACGAGCCTGCGGGCCCGTGACCAGTACGTCACCGCGGGCCCGCTGACGGTGCCCCACCGCCCCACCCTGGCGAACTACCGGACCGTCCTGGACAACGGCTTCTCCACCTACCTCCTCAACAGCGCCGTGGTCACCGCGGCCACCCTCGCCCTGACCGTCGCCTCCGGGCTGCTGGCCGCCTTCGTCATCGTGCGCGGCACCGGGCGCTGGACCCGGATGTACTTCCGGCTGTTCCTGCTGGGCCTGGCCGTCCCGCTGCAGGCGGTGGTCATCCCGGTCTACCTGCTGATCATCCGGCTGCACATGTACGACAACCTCTTCGCGGTCGTGCTGCCCTCGGCGGCGTTCGCGCTGCCGCTCACCGTCCTGATCCTCGTCACCTTCCTGCGGGACGTGCCGCGGTCGCTGTTCGAGGCGATGGTGGTGGACGGGGCGTCCGACTGGCGTGTGCTGTGGTCGCTCGCCGTACCGCTGGCCCGGCCCGCCCTGGTGACCGTCGCCGTCTACGACGGCCTGCAGGTGTGGAACGGCTTCCTCTTCCCCCTCATCCTCACCCAGAACCCCGACAAGGCCGTCCTGCCGCTGGCCCTGACCCTCTACCGCGGCCAGTACGGCATCGACGTCCCGGCGACCATGGCGGCGGTCGTCCTGTCCACCCTGCCCGTGGTCGCCCTCTTCGCCCTCGCCCGCCGCCCCCTGATCGCCGGCCTGACAGCGGGCTTCTCCAAGTAGGCCGAGCCGAGGGCGACGGCGGCACCGCGGGCCACTACGCGCCGGTGGGGGCGACGCGTCTTCGGGGCCGGTACGGCCGGAAGTACCCAGGGGCGCGGGGAACTGCGCGACCAGCCGGCACGGTGCGGCAGGTCGCCACCGGCGGCAAGGGGCAGCCCCTTTCGCGGTTCGGCCACCGGCCGCGAGGGCTTCCGGCCACGGGCGGAGGCAGGGGTCCGGCCACCGGCCGCAAGTGGCCCGGCCACCGGCCGCAGGCAGGGTCCGCCCACCTGGCCGCAGTCGGCCCGGTTCCCCGCCGGCAGGCGAACCGTCAGCGCACGTCCGCCCATTCCCCCGCGCGCAGGCGCAGCCGAAGAGCGCGGGCCTCGCCCGTCGGAGCCGTCCAGCGCACCTCGACGCGGGTGTCGGCGAGCGCTTCGACCCGCGCGGAGCGCACCGCGCCGTCCGCCCATACCAGTTCGGCCAGGCGGACCGCGCCACGCGCCCGCAGACCGGTCACGCGCCCGGCCGGCCACCGCGGCGGCAGCGCGGGCAGCAGCTCCAGCACGGGCGCGCCCTCGTACTCGGTGTGGCTCTGCAGCAGCATCTCGGCGATCGCCGCCGTCACGCCGAAGTTGCCGTCGATCTGGAACGGCGGGTGCGCGCACAGCATCGAGCGGTAGACCCCGCCGCCGGAGGAGGACCCGCCGGAGAGCCCGGGGCCGACCGGCTGCAGGTACTCGCCCAGCAGCCGGTGCGCGGCCGCGCCGTCGCCGAGCCGCGCCCACAGGCCGGTCTTCCACGCCACCGACCACCCGGTGCCCGCGTCCCCGCGGCCTTCGAGCGAGCGGCGCGCCGCGTCCCGCAACCGCCCGTCCCCGGCCAGGATCCGCCCGGGGTAGAGGCCGACCAGGTGCGAGACGTGCCGGTGGTGCGGCTCGGCCTCCTCGCGTTCGCCCGGCCATTCGAGCAGCCTGCCGTCGGAGCCGACGCGCAGGGGGGCCAGCCGCGGCAGGGCCGCGCGCACCTCCTCCAGCGCGGCCGCGTCCTCGGCGGACGGCGCGAGGCCGGCCGCCGCCAGTTCGCGCTCCGCCTCCAGCAGGAACGCGAACAGCTCCCGCGCCAGGGTCAGGTCCATCGTGCTGCCCTCGACCACGCTGGCCGGGCCGTCCGCGGTGACGAACCGGTTCTCCGGGCTGGTCGACGGCGAGGTGACCAGCCACCCGTCCGCGTCCGGCACCATCAGGTCGAGCACGAACCGGGCCGCGTCCGCGCCCACCGGCAGCGCGACCCGCGCGAGGAACCGCACGTCCCGGCCGAACCGCCACCGCTCGGCCAGGTGCAGGCTCAGCCAGGCGCCGCCCATCGGCCACTGCGACCACATCGGGTCGCCCAGGCCCTTGCCGACCGGTACGGTGATCCGCCACAGGTCGGTGTTGTGGTGGCAGGTCCAGCCGCGGGCGCCGTAAATGCCCCGCGCGGCGGGCCGGCCGGCCTCGGCGAGCCCGGTGACCAGGTCGAGCAGCGGTTCGTGGCACTCGGGCAGGGCGGTGGTCTCGGCGGGCCAGTAGTTCATCTCCGCGTTGATGTTCACCGTGTACTGGCAGTTCCACGGCGGCGTCACCTCGCTGTTCCAGACGCCCTGCAAGGTCGCCGCCTGCGTTCCGGGACGGGAGGACGCGGCCAGCAGGTAGCGGCCGAAGGCGAAGGCCAGCACGCACAGGTGCTCGTCGCGCTCCCCGGCGGCGCGCCGCGACAGGCGGGCGTCGACCGGGAGACCGGGCACCGGCCCCACGTCGTCGAGACGCAGCGTCACGCGGTCCATGAGGGCCCTGTGGTCGGCGAGATGGGCCGCGCGCAGCCCGCTCCACCCGGCCGCCCGCGCCGCCGCCACGTCCCGCGCGGCCTCGGCGAGGCACTCCTCCGGGTCCCGTACGGGAGGCGTCAGCGCACCCGCGAAGCCGGTACGGACGGCCACGTACACGGTCACCGCCCTCGCGCCGCGCACCGTCACCGCGGGGCCCGCGACCCTCGGCCCGCCGTCCGGCCCGCCGCCTGGTCCCTCACCCGGCCCGTCGTCCTGCCCGGTGGTCGCCCCCGCCCCCTCGGCGTCCACGCGCAGCAGCGCCGCGGCCCGTACGGAGCGCGTCTCGTCGTCCTCGTACCGCACGCCGTCGCGGCGCGGCCACGGGACCACGTGCCGGGGCGCGGCGAGGAGCAGCGCCACCGCTCCCGGGCCCTGCGCGCGGAACCGGGAGCGCGGCTGAGGCGTGGTCAGCCGCGCCCGCAGGTGCAGGCCCTCCGGGGCGTCCGACTCCAGCCGCACCGCGACCACCTGGTGCGGCGCGGAGGCGAGCACCTGCTGCCGTACGTGGTGCCCGGCCGCCTGGCCGCGCACCACATGAGCCACCCCGTCGCGCAGGTCGAGCGAGCGCCGGTACGAAGCCGGGGCGGCGGGTGATCCGATGAATTCGATCTCCAGGGTGCCGACCGGCTGAAGGGCCTCGGCGTCCGCGCCCTGAGTGGCGGTCAGGGTCCGCCCGGCGGCGACGTGTTCACCGGCCCGTACCTGTGCCCGGGCCCGGGCCAGCAGCCCCTCGGGCACCTCGGGCACGTCCGTGTCGCCCGGGCCGGACCAGAAGGTGTCCTCGTTGAGGTCGATCCGCTCCACCGGGCAGGTGCCGTGCACCATGGCGCCGAGCCTGCCGTTGCCCACCGGCAGCGCCTCCGCCCAGATCGCCGCCGGCCCGTCGTAGGCCAGCTCCAGCGCCTGCGCCGCCGCTCCCGCCTCCGCTTCCTGTGGTTCCTGTGGTTCCTGTGGTTCCCGCGGCACGCGCACCGCACCCACCCCCATCCGTCCCGCCCGCCCGTACCGGACGAGCCGCCCGCCCGTAGTGGTCGGACGAATCATAAGGGGCGGTCAGACGTCGACGCCTATGACGCGGGGCGCGGCGCCCGCGCGGGGGCCCAAGTGGCGACGACGGTGGCGGCGGCGACTTCCGTGGCGGTCCGGGGCGCCGAATGGACGCCGGTGTGCCGCGTCCGGGGACGTCCACCGGCCCGCGGCACGACGCGAGCCGGCACCGCCGTCGCCCCGCCCCGCTCTCACCCTGCGTACCGCGATCCGCACCCTGGGTCCTCGCGTCATCCGCGGCTTGACGGCCGGGAGGAGGCCGTCCGGGCGCCGCCCGCGCCGCGCCCACCTCGCCTTTTGCGAGGGCCGCGCCCGCCGCCCATACCGCGCTCGGGTCCGCCGCGCCACTCGTGCCCGCGATGCCGCTGTGCGGCGGAAGACGTAAATTGGACGGGTATTTGGGCATTTGTCGATCCGGACGGGAGTGCAACATGACCAGCATTTCCAGGCGGGCGCTCGTCCTTGCGTCCGCCGCCCTGTTCGCCGCCACCGGTGCCACCGTTGGCGCCACCGGTGCCCAGGCCGCCGACGGCGCCCAGGGCGCCAAGGCCTCACCGCCCGTACCCAACTGCCAGGTGAGCGACCTTCACCTGTCCATCGGCCGGGTGACGGCCGGCGCGGGGTCGGTCTTCGTCCCCATCCAGTTCCAGAACGTCAACCCGCACAACTGCGTGATGCGCGGCTATCCGGTTGTCGTCCTGCTCGACCAGGGCAAGCGCCCGATCACGTTCCCGGCCCGCCGCAGCTTCAACCGTCCGGTGACCACCGTGACCGTGCGCACGGGCCACAAGGCGTTCGCCACCATCCGTACCAACAACCAGGGCTTCGGGCCCAGGTGCCGGCCGCCCTCCTCGTTCATCCGGGTCTTCCCGCCCGGCGCCGGCGGCAACTCCGCGCTCATCACCTACCGCCTGCGCGTCTGCGGCATGTTCCGGGTCAGCCCGGTGTCGCTCACCGCTCCCTGACGGGACGCGCCGGCGACCGGGGCCGGCCGGCGGCGCCCGTGCTCTCCTACCGCCGCCCGCCGAACTCCCAGTTGTGCACCTCGACTCCGGCGTACGGGCCGGCACCGCGGTCCGCGGTCAGGACCGCGCGTGCCGTGTCCGGGTCGGGCGCGCGGACCAGCGCCGCCGTCCCCACCCAGGTGACCCCGTCGTCGGACAGCAGCGGTCCGTAGGCGACGAGTTCGTCCCGGTCGTCCGGCACGGCGGGCTCCGCCCCGGCTCCGGCCCCGGCCGGGCCGAGGCCGAGCACCAGGTAGCGGTTGCCGCCGGTACGGCCGCCCGGGAAGTCCCACATGGTGCGCCCGAGCATGTTGCGCCAGCGGCGCAGCAGCACGTCCCGGTAGACGCCGGCCTGGTAGCCGGGCTCGTCGAAGGCGAAGGCGCGGGCGGCGGCCGGGTCCGGCAGGTCGGCGATGTGCACGCTGCCGGTCGGCACGTCGTCGTCGGTGAAGGTCGGGCCGCGGGCGATCAGTTCCTTCCCGAACCGGTCCATGTACGACCAGTGCTCCTCCAGCAGTTCGTCGCGCAGCGTCGACGAGCCGGGCCGGTCGCGGTGGTAGCAGAAGAACTCCATGCCGCCTTCCCTATCACCGTGCCAACCCGGCCCGCTCCTCGATTACGGCTCACCCGACGGGCGCGGCCCGGTGGACGGGCGGGCGCGGCCCGGCGGTACGGTCGGCGGATGCCCGAACTGCAGAGGCTGCGCCACGACCACGCCCGGGCGGTGCTGGCCTTCGAACTGGCCAACCGCGACTACTTCGCCGCCCACATCACGGACCGCGGCGACGACTACTTCGCCGCCTTCGACGACCGGTACGCCGACCTGCTGGCCGAGCAGGAGAGCGGCATCTGCGTCTTCTACCTGCTCCTGGACGAGGACGGCTCCGTACTGGGCAGGTTCAACCTGTACGACATCGAGGACGGCACCGCCGTGCTCGGCTACCGCGTCGCGCGGCAGACCGCCGGGCGCGGGGTCGCGACCGCGACCGTGACGGAGCTGTGCGCCTTCGCGGCGCGCCGGCACGGCCTGCGCAGGCTGCGGGCGGCCGCGCCGCACCAGAACATCGCCTCACGAAGGGTGCTGGCCAAAACCGGTTTCGTCCCGGTCGGCCCGGCGGATCCGGCCGACCTCGGCGGGAAGCAGGGCACCTGGTTCGAGCGGGCCGTCTGAGGCGGACGGCCCCCGGCGGTCCGCCTCAGACGGCCCCGGGTCCCGCGGCTTCCGGTGGGGGGTCCGGGACGGCCGCAGTACCGTGGAGACGAGGGGGGGCGGGTGCCCGCTCCGGGCGGGCGCCGACGGCAGGCCGCCCGAGGAGGATGCCCGGCCATGGAACCCGACCGCATCGACCGCATCGTGTCCGCCCTGCGTACGCGGGGCATCATGGCCCACCGCGCCGAGGAGGGCGTGTACGAGTTCGGGATCCGCGTGGTCATCCCCGACGGGAGCGAGGCCCTGTGGAACGCCGACGGGGCCGCCGGACTGGACGCCGAGGTGGTGCGCGACGGCACCCTCATCGGATACGTGCCGCACATCCCCGGCTCCGAGACCTTCACCGAGGAGCAGACCGTCGACGCCATCGCCGCGACCCGGTACTCCGAGGAAGGGCTGCACCCGCCCGGCGACCTCCCCGCGCATCCGGACCCGGGCGGGCCGCCCTCGCAGCCCCGGCCGCCCGGCCCGACCCGCCCCCGCGGCCCCTCCCACCCCCGGCGGCCCCACTGGCCGCACAAGTGAAGGACGCGGCACACCCGCGCGGACACGCCCGTACGACGGCACGCCCGTGGGACGGCACGGGACCGCCCCCGGAGCCCTTGCCGGCTCCGGGGGCGGTCCCGTCGGACTGGCGGACATGGCCCGCGGGGATGGCTACCCGAGGGTCCACTGCTGGTTGGACTGGCCGTTGCAGGTCCACAGTTCGGCCAGGGCGCCGTTGGCGGTGGAGGCTCCGGTGACGTCCAGGCACAGGCCGGACTGCACGCCGGTGACGGTGCCGTCGGAGTTCAACTGCCACTGCTGGTTGGTCTGGCCGTTGCAGCTGTAGGTGTCCACCTTGGTGCCGTTGGTGGTTCCCTTGCCGTAGGCGTCCAGGCACAGCTGGGTGCCGCCGAGGGTGACCGTGAGCTGGTTGGACGAGGTGTGCGTCCAGTTCTGGTTGGCCTGGCCGTTGCAGTCGTAGATCTGCGTCTGCGTGCCCAGTGTGGTGGACGAGTTCGGCACGTCCAGGCACTTGCCCGCGCCCACCGCGTGCAGCGGACCCGAGGTCCCGCCGGTGCCACCGCTGGAACCGCCGTATCCGGCGGCGGTGATGTTGGCCTGCACCGCGTTGTCGGTGGCGTCGGAGGGGTAGCCGGCGACGATGGCGCCCTCGTAGAAGGTGCCCTGGGACAGGTTGGTGTTGCCGTTGCAGCAGTCGCCGCCGCTGCCCAGGATGATGGCGCCCTGCTGCTTCATCGGGCTGTAGCCGGGCGGCAGGGAGCCGTCCCACAGGGTGGTCAGGCCGCCGGACTGCGCGTTGGCGCCCTTGAGGGCGAACCTGGACGTCCCGTTGTTCTTCAGCATGGCGGTGACGTACTTGCTGGTGAACGCCCGCTGGTTGGAGTTCCAGGACTGGCTGCCGCCGGAGTACAGGCCGTACTCCAGGTCGGCCTGCACCCAGGGGCCGGAGCCGGAGCAGCCGCCGAACCAGCAGCTCGTGCCGAAGTAGATGGCGTCCATGGCGCCCGCCCCGTCGGCCCTGCGGTCGGTCTCGCTGTTGCCGTAGTCGAAGCAGCAGCCGCCGTTGACGTGCGTGCCGCTGGTGACCATGTACGCGCCCTGGGGAGCGCTGCCGGTGGGAATCCCGGTGAGGTGGCCGTCGCGCCAGTAGCTGTTGCCCGGGTTGATGTAGAGGGAGTACACCTTGCCGCCGTCCACGGTCAGCGACTCCGAGGTCGCCTTCGAGGGCGTGTCGGAGCCGCCGGCGCCGCCGGGACCCTGGTACATCACGTCGTTGCCGTGACCGGACTGGTCGAACACCGTCGTGATCACACACGTGGTGTTCGCGCAGAAGGAGTCCTGCGCGGCGGCGTCGGCCCGGCCGCCCGCCGTCACCACGCCGATGTTCTTCGTCGTGTTGTCCGACGACCGCCGGACCTGGTAGAGGCTGCCGCTGTACGAGCCGAAGAGCGCGCGCACCGTGCTGTGCGCCGCCACGCACGGCGTACCGCCCGCCGCGTAGATGTCGCACGGCTGCTGCGTCGCCGCCTGCGACGTGGCCGCCGTACCGGTCAGGACACCGGCGGCGAGGGCCACCACCGCGCCCGCCCCCACGAGTGCGCGCCGCACGCGGCGCAACCACATTCGGTGCATGGTCGTATCGCTCCTTGTCCTGGGAAGTCTTGGGGAACGGCATCGGCTTGACGGCCGGTGGCCGCCAAGCCGATGGGTGTGCGTCTTCGCGGCCGCGCGGCCGAGGAGCACATCCCTGCTCCTCGGGTACGAGGTCCGCGAGGGGAGAACGGGGGCGGCGCCGGCCGGCGCCACCCCCGCCGGACCTCACACTCCGGTGATGGTCCACTCGTTGTTGGTGCTGCCGTTCGGCGCCCACAGCTCGGCGGTGGAGCCGGCCGAGGTCAGGCCGGCGCCGTCGAGGGCGGTGCCGGTGCCGCGGTTGATGATCTGGTAGCGGCCGTTGCCGAGGTTGTTCAGCGACCACTGCTGGTTGTTGCCGCCGTTCCAGGCGGCCTGGCGGGCGGGGGCGCCGTTGGCGGTGTTGCCCCAGCTGTCGGCGACCATGCCGTTGGTGCGGTTGACGATCCGGTAGTAGCCGCCGCCCAGGTCCACCAGCTGCCACTGCAGGTTGGTGCTGCCGTCGTAGTTCCACTGCTTGAGGTTGGAGCCGGAGGAGACGTTGCCGCCGCTGTCGAGGACCAGCCCGGTGGTGACGTTGGCGATCTTCACGTAGCCGGTGCCGGTGCCGGTCCCGCCGCTGCCCAGCGCCGGGATCTGCCCGGAGAAGGTGAGCTTGACGGTGTACGCCAGGGCGCTGAAGGGGGCGCTGGAGGACGGCATGGTCAGGTGCAGGCCGGAGGCGTCCTGGGTCGGCGTCGGCAGGTTGATGTAGCTGCCCGCGGCGTTGTTGATCAGTTGTGCGCTGGTCAGGGTGCTGATGTTGAACTGGTTGGAGTTCAAGGTGGTGATGGTCATGGTGCCGCCCTGCCAGCCGAGCGAGGTGGCGTAGAGCACCGTGTTGTCCTGGGTGCGGGTGAAGCGGACGTCCTGGGCCACGCCGGCCTTGGGGCCGCTGAAGGATCCGCCGCCCATGGCGGTGGGGCCCTCGCCGTAGCTGGACCACGACCGGGTGCCGTAGATCGCCTCACCGTTGCGGCTCAGCCAGTCGCCCATGCCGCGCAGGATGGTCTGCTGTCCCGACGGGATGGTGCCGTCGGCCATGGGCGCGATGTTCAGCAGCATCGTGCCGCCCTTGGCCGTGCGGTCGATCAGCGCGTGCAGCAGGGCCTGGGTGGTGTAGTAGCCGATGCCCACGGTGTAGCACCAACTGGAGGAGGAGATGCTGTCGTCGGTCAGCCAGTACGGCGTCATCAGCCCCGACGGCCCGCCGCGTTCGAAGTCGAAGACCTCGCCCTTGTTGTCCAGGCCGTCCTTGTAGGTGGCGACGACGTCCTTGTTCCAGGCGACGGCCTTGTTGTAGTAGTACGCCAGGAACTGCAGGCGATAGGACTCCTGCACCAGGTTCAGGTCGAAGTCCTGCCAGATCAGGTCCGGCTGGTAGCCGTCGATGACCTCGATGAGCTTGTTGTACCAGAGCAGGTTCTCCGCGGTCGTGCCCTGCTGCCCGAACAGGATCTTCAGCGTCGGGTCCGACTGGGCCGGCACGTGGTCGTAGTAGCCGTTGAAGTGGTACGCGTGGTGCAGCGAGGTCATGAACTTCAGGCCCTGGCCGCGGATGGCCTGGGCGTGCAGGTTCACCAGGTCCAGCTTGGGACCGCGCTGGACGGAGTTCCACGGGTTGACCTGGCTGTTCCACATGGAGAAACCGTCGTGGTGCTCGGCGACGGGGCCGGCGAACTTCGCGCCGGCGGCCTTGAACAGGCTTGCCCAGGCGTTGGGGTCGAAGTTCCCGCCCGCCGAGGTCAGCTTGGGCGCGAACTGCACGAAGTTGCCGGACTTGTCACGCCCGCCGTCGATGAAGAAGTTGTACGGCCACACCGACGGGTCGCCGTAGGTGGCCTTGTGATGGTTGTTCTCGTTCGAGCCCGAGATGTACATGTTGCGCGGGTACCACTCGTTCCCGAACGCGGGAACGCTGAAGACACCCCAGTGGTAGTAGATGCCGAACTTGGCGTCCTGGAACCACGCCGGGGCCGGCGGGTGCTGGTCCACCGACGACCAACTGGCCGAGTAGCTGCTGGGGCCCGTGGTGGCCGCGGCGTCGGGGGCGAACCGCAGCAGACCGAAGGCCGTGGCCGCGCCGGCCGCCGACGCCAGCAACCGACGCCGGCTGATCGGAAGGGAA
The DNA here is from genome assembly GCF_020400825.1 of Streptomyces sp. HPF1205. Classification (GTDB taxonomy): domain Bacteria; phylum Actinomycetota; class Actinomycetes; order Streptomycetales; family Streptomycetaceae; genus Actinacidiphila. The sequence continues at coordinate 1,129 of NZ_JAINVH010000032.1, read as the reverse complement.
GAATCGGACATGTGGGAGCCTTTCGTGTGGGGTAGCGGATCGCACAACGCGGGGTGGGGCTGAGCGGTGGTCGGGTCGGCTCCCGTCGGACCGTGGGCCCGACCGCGCGACCGCTTCCGGTGTGTGCCGCGGTCGTGGGTCGGATGGGCCTGGATGCCGCGGGAGTCGCTCCGACCGGGCGTGGGGACCGGGGCAGCCGTCAGGGCGTACGGGGCGTGCCGAGGGCTGGGGCCGCCGGTCGTCGGGCCGTCATGGACGCCAGGACGGCCCGGGAGCCGCTCGCCGTCGACGGCCGTCCGCTCGCGGGCCGTCCGCCCGCGGGAGGTGTTCCAGGAGGCCGCTGCCGCCCGTCGCCGCCGTCGCTCGTCCAGGTCTCGACCCTGGTACGGGGCCGGGTCCGCGCGTCGCGGGCGGCCCGGCCCGGCCGGCCGCTGCCGCGGGGGACCATCGGCCCGTCGGACGACGGGCGGGTCGCGTCCCGGCGGATCGCGGCGACCGCCGCGCACCCGCCGCGCGCGGCTGCCGGCGCCGCGGAGTGGTTCGTCATCAGCTTGCCTCACTGGTGGGGGACAGTGATCCGGTGAGAGGCCCGTGGCGCGGGCCTCTCACCGCTGCCGGGGCGCGGGCGTTCGCGCCCCGGCGGCCCGCCACGACCCGCGGCCGGCGCGTACCGGCCACGAAGTGGCGCCGTTCAGGTCAGCCGAGGGTCCACTGCTGGTTGGACTGGCCGTTGCAGGTCCACAGTTCGGCCAGGGCGCCGTTGGCGGTGGAGGCTCCGGTGACGTCCAGGCACAGGCCGGACTGGACGCCGGTGATGGTGCCGTTGGAGTTCAACTGCCACTGCTGGTTGGTCTGGCCGTTGCAGCTGTAGGTGTCCACCTTGGTGCCGCTGGTGGTTCCCTTGGCATAGGCGTCCAGGCACAGCTGGGTGCCGCCGAGGGTGACCGTGAGCTGGTTGGACGAGGTGTGCGTCCAGTTCTGGTTGGCCTGGCCGTTGCAGTCGTAGATCTGCGTCTGCGTGCCCAGCGTGGTGGTCGAGTTCGGCACGTCCAGGCACTTGCCCGCGCCCACCGCGTGCAGCGGGCCGGACGACCCGCCGGTGCTGGTGCCGCCGTTGCCGTAGTTCACC